>CAVOYH010000003.1:1540000-1924013 GCA_963700635.1 uncultured Bacteroidota bacterium
TTCTTCCGCGGCGTGATGCGCGTCGGGATTGCCCAGCCGATGATCTGCCAGGACTGCCATGGCACCATGGACACGGTGTCTGCCTCGATCACGGCCGGCCGGAAACCCTGGCGCGACGAGCCCCGATGTGGGACCTGCCACGGACCTACTTTCTCCGAACCCGAGGGTATGCTCTTTTCGCAGTCGCTGGGACACGGACGAACTCCCTGCACAGCCTGCCATGGAAGCGCGCATGCCCTCACTCCATCACGGGAGAGCAACGACAATCTCCAGAGCATCAGGCTCCAGGGATTTGCCGGCCCCCTGCGGGATTGCCGGGTGTGCCACTTGTATCCACCTCCCTTCGGCGGGCCGCACGGCCTCGCCCTCACGGCAGCAGCCGCGTCAGACCCGACTACACCTGATGCCGTGGCTCTCATCCAGAACTACCCCAACCCGTTTAATCCGTCAACCACCATACAGTTTGTGATACCGGAGCCAGGGCTTGCGACGATTACCATCCACACCATCGACGGCACCTGTGTCAGGACATTGATTCGGGGCGCCGTAGCGGAAGGATCACAGGCCGTTCAGTGGGACGGACGCAGTGATGACGGCACCTCCGTTGCCTCGGGACTCTATCTCTGCAGGCTTGCGACGGGCGGGCACGGCGCCTCACGGGTGATACGTCATGCGAGTACGAGGTTGCTTCTTCTTCGGTGATCGAAACTCCATGTCCCATTCGGGGCCGCCGCCAGGGATCCTCCTGGCCCAGGTGTGCCGCACGAGGTCTCCATCAGTGGCGGGTGAACTCCCAAAAACGTATATTATGTTCCACGTAGCTCGCGCTTGACTTCACGTGCAAAAGACAGAACCACCGCGTTGTCCCTCGCAGGAGTGTGCCCGATGAATCTTCGAACCCCTTTCCGGATCACCACGGCGCTCGTGTGCGCCACCCTTCTTGCTATCGCCGGATGCAGCCGTCAACGTGACACATCCGGTACAACAATTCAGATCAAGGGATCCGACACGATGGTAAACCTCTCCCAGGCGTGGGCGGAGGACTATATGAAGATGCATCCGGAAACCTCCATTGCCGTCACCGGCGGCGGTTCCGGTACCGGCATCAGCGCTCTTCTGAGTAATACCTGTGATATCGCCGAAGTTTCCCGGGAGATGAAAGGCGCGGAAATTTCCCTTGCACGCCAGAAAGGAATTGAGCCGCGGAAAATTGTGGTCGCACTCGACGGACTGGCGGTGATCGTGCATCCCTCCAACCCCGTCTCACACCTGACACTCTCCCAGATCGCCGATATCTATACCGGCGAGATCACATCCTGGTCCGCTGTCGGCGGACGCAACGCCCGCATTGTCCTCCTCTCCCGCGAAGTCAACTCCGGAACCCATGTCTATTTCAAAGAGCATGTACTCCGCCACGGCGATGCCAACGCCAAGGAGGAATTCACGCCGGAAGCGCTGCTCCTGCCGAGCTCTCAGGCCATCGCAGACGAAGCCGCACAAAATCCCGACGCCATCGGCTACTACGGGATGGGGTATGTTTCTCCGGGCGTGAAGGTCATCGCACTTGCAACCGGAACGGATGCTCCGTCTGTCCTCCCATCGATTGCGACGGTCCGGGATGGGACGTATCCTATCTCGCGTCCGCTGATCATGTATACCAAAGGGGAGCCTGCAGGACTGACAAAAGCCTTCATCGAGTACGTTCTCTCTCCCGCCGGCCAGGAGGTCGTGAAGCGCATCGACTTTGTGCCGGTGATTGCCCAGTAACGCCATGACGCTGAGGAAAATCCGGGAAGCGATCATCGAAAAGGTGATCCTGCTCAGCGGGATCACATCGATCGTTATTGTCGTTCTCATCTTTCTCTTTCTGCTGAAAGAAGGACTCTCGGTCTTCCTGACGATCCGTCCCTGGGATTTCCTCTTCGGACAGTACTGGTACCCGATATCTGAACCCCCACGGTTCGGGGTCCTTCCGCTGATTCTGGGATCCGCCCTCGTCACTCTCGGTGCTGCCGCAATTTCGGTGCCGATCGGTGTCGCGAGCGCTCTGTACATTGCCGAGATTGCCCCGCCCAGGACGAAAGAAGTGCTGAAAGCAGGTATAGAGCTCCTTGCGGCCATTCCATCAGTGGTCATCGGTTTTATCGGCATGGTTACGCTTGGGCCGTTTATCAAAGAGGTCTTCGGACTTCCAACCGGCCTGACCGCACTAACCGGGTCGATCACGCTGGCATTCATGGCCATGCCAACGATCGTCTCGATTGCCGAAGATGCCGTGACTGCAGTTCCCCGGCAGTACCGGGAAGCCGCGATAGCCATGGGTGCAACGAAGTGGCAGACCACGTGGCGGATCGTTGCTTACGCTGCCCGCCCGGGGATGTTCGCCGCGGTGATGCTCGGGATCGGCAGAGTGATCGGAGAAACCATGGCCGTCATGATGGTGACCGGCAACGCGGCCCTCATTCCCACCAGCTTCCTGCAGCCGGTCCGCACGCTCACCGCAACTATCGCGGCGGAGATGGGGGAAAGTGTTCAGGGGGGCGAGCATTACGCTGCACTGTTTGCCATCGGGATCGTGCTGTTCGTGATTACGTTTGTCATCAACGGCATCGCAGACCTGTATCTCAACAAGACGACACGGCACTAGCGCACACGATGAACGTCCGGACAGAACAACGTATCGCCTTTAGTGTCCTTTTTGCATGCACCCTCCTGGTGGTGATGCCGGTCCTGGTCGTCCTCGCCATCATCTTTGCCAAAGGTGCGTCGGCGCTCAATCTGGATTTTCTTCTTGGCATGCCGGAGAACGGCATGAACGGAGGGGGTATCCTTCCGGCTATCCTCGGGACCCTGTATCTGGTCCTGGGAGCCGTCGCCTTCGCCGTGCCGCTTGGCGTCCTTTCCGCCGTCTATCTCGTCGAGTACTCCAGCGACAATGCGGTGAGCCGGCTGATCAAGCTGGCCATTGTCAATCTCGCGGGGGTCCCATCGGTCGTGTACGGGCTCTTTGGTCTCGGGATCTTTGTCGTCTTCTTTGGCTTCGGCGTGTCCATCGTGTCGGGTTCGCTGACCCTCGGGATTATGATCCTTCCGGTCATTATCACGGCCTCACGGGAGGCCCTGGAGAGCGTTCCCCGTTCCTTCCGCATCGTGAGTTTTTCGCTGGGGGCAAGCCGCTGGCAGACGATCCGGCATGCTGTGCTTCCCCATGCGCTCCCTGGCATTCTGACCGGAACGATACTCGGCCTGGGGCGTGCGGCCGGGGAAACCGCGCCGATCCTCTTCACCGTCGCAGCCTTCTATCTTCCGACGCTTCCGAAGTCCGTGTTCGACCAGACAATGGCGCTTCCCTACCACCTGTACGTGATCTCCACACAGGTTCCAGGCATCCGGGAAGAATACCGCTTCGGAACGGCGCTCGTCCTCCTTCTCCTCGTCCTGCTCCTCAACCTTGCCGCCATCATCCTCCGGTATCAGTTCCGCAAGAAGAAGAGGTGGTGACGCCATGCAGACGCACATCGCTGTCGAGCATCTGCACGTCTACTACAACGACGTGTGCGTCCTCAAGGACCTCTCGATCGAGATCCGGCGGAACGAGATCTTCTCGATCATTGGCCCGGCCAATTCCGGCAAGAGCTCATTCCTCCAGACGCTCAACCGCCTCAATGAGCTCAACAAAGGGTACAGAAAGACCGGGACGATCCGCCTTGCCGGCCAGGATACCGATCGGATGGATGTGGAAGATCTCCGTGCGCGCGTGGGGATTGTCTTCGCCCTCCCGTTCCCGTTACCCATGTCCATTGCGGACAACCTCACCTACGGCCCGCGTATGCACGGGGAGCGGAACAGGACGACACTTGGTGAGATCGTCGAACAGAGCTTGCGGGACGCCTACCTCTGGGACGAAGTCAAGGACCGGCTCAACGCGCCGGCAATGAATCTCTCCGGTGGACAGCAGCAGCGTTTGTGCATCGCACGCGTGCTGGCCAGCCGGCCGGAGGTCATCCTGTTCGATGAACCCACGTCGGGCCTCGACCCGATATCCACGGCCCGCGTCGAAGAGACGATGGTCGTCCTGCGCGACCGGTACACCATCGTGCTGGTGACAAACAACGTGGCCCAGGCAGCGCGCGTGGGCAACCGGACGGCGTTTTTTCTGATGGGGGAGATGGTTGAAGTTGATGAGACCAAGAAGATTTTCACTGCACCGTCGGATTCGCGGACGGACGAATATGTCACGGGCAAGTTCGGATAGTCCATGGGCGATGTGATCATACAGACACGCGGGCTCAATCTGTACTACGGAAATTTTCAGGCCCTGACGAACGTGGACCTGCAGATCGAGGAGCGGAAGATCACCGCTCTGATCGGGCCGTCGGGCTGCGGAAAATCGACACTGGTCCGCGTGTTCAACCGGATGAACGATCTTATCGACGGCGTGCGCGTGACCGGTGAAGTCCGCGTGCACGGCGAGGATATCTTCCGGCCTACGGCCGACATGATTGAGCTCCGGAAACGGGTCGGGATGGTCTTTCAGCGACCCAATCCGTTTCCGATTTCCATTGCCGAAAACATCACGTTCGGGCTCCAAATCCACCGATCCCGCCCCCGGAATGAGTTCACGGCGGTGG
Organism: uncultured Bacteroidota bacterium; assembly: GCA_963700635.1. Lineage (GTDB taxonomy): Bacteria > Bacteroidota > Ignavibacteria > UBA10030 > UBA6906 > JAGDMK01. The sequence continues at coordinate 1,544,632 of CAVOYH010000003.1, forward strand.
TGGAAGAAGCGCTGCGCGGCGTGTTGCTGTGGGACGATCTGCGGGACAGGCTGGGGAATTCCGCTCTTTCGCTGTCGCTCGAGCAGCAGCAACGCCTCTGCATCGCGAGGGTCCTGACAATGCGGCCGGAGATCATACTCATGGACGAGCCCTGTTCCGCGCTCGACCCGATTGCCACCCTCCGCATCGAAGAGCTTATGCGTGAGTTGAAAAAGCAGTACACAATCGTTATTGTAACTCATAACATGCAGCAGGCGGCGCGCGTCAGCGACTTCACCGCCTTCCTGTATCTCGGGGAGATCGTGGAATTCGGTGAAACCAAACAGATTTTCACCGCACCGCGGCAACAACAAACCGAGGATTATATCACGGGCCGCTTCGGCTGAGCCGGGAGGCCGCATACATGTGCGGATGACGCCTATGGAACGACACTTCGAGCGCGAACTCGAGAGCCTCAAGACCATGCTGATGAAAATGGCAAGCATGGCGGAGGACAACTTTCTTACTGCCATCCGCGCCCTCAGCGAGCGGGACGTTCCGCTTGCACAACAGGTGATCCAGTCCGACGGCCGGGTTGACGATCTGGAGCTGGAGATCGATAACGCCATCGTTGACATCCTCGCACTGCAGAAACCGGTCGCAAGCGATTTGCGGCTGATCATCGCTGCGCAGAAGATCAACAACGACCTGGAACGGATCAGCGACCACGCGGTCAATATCGCGCAATCCGCAGTGACCCTTTCCGTCTCGTCGCACGTGTCGACGCTCCTGGAAATCCCCACCATGGCAGAGAAATCGCGCGCCATGCTGCGGGATGCGCTGGATGCGTTTCTCCACATCGAACCGGAGCTGGCCCGGTCCGTGTGCGAGCGTGATGACCAGATCGATGAACTGAACAGGTCCAATGCCCGCCAGGTGATCGAGATGATCCAGTCGCAATCCTTCCCTGTCGAAGAGGGCCTGGACCTCATCCGCGTCAGCCGGAACCTGGAACGGGTGGCAGACCTCACCACGAACATAGCGGAAGAGGTGGTTTTCCTGGCGCAGGCCCGTGTCTTGAAGCACCACGCCGAAGACCGGAAGGAACGACGCTGACGAACACGGCAGAGCATCTGCCTCCGGGAATCGTCCTTTTGCGCCTCACCGTGTAACACTGGTGAGGCGCTTCCATGTCTGACCCTGAATCCTCGTGTTCCCGTCTTTCCGCGATCCCCGTCCTCACTGTGCTGGTCGACGGGAATCCCGCGTATCCGTCAGGAGCCCGAGAGTGGGAACGATGGTGCAGTGGTGATTCATTGTTCGACGGCATGGCCGCCTACGCCCCCCCGGCAGTGTCACTGATGGGGAACGCCGGCCTTCTGGCAAGACCCGGGATAGGCATCGTCTGCTCGTCGCGGTGCCCCGGCTCTATCGTCCTCGACACATACACCCTGGTCAGGCGGATGCAGCCCGACGGCCCGACCTTTATCGGCGGTTTTCATTCGCCGATGGAGCGAACGTGTCTGGACGTGCTTCTTGCCCGCCGGGTCCCGGTCGCCTATTGTCCCGGTCGGCGGTTGCACCCCCGGGCTCTCCCGGCACTCTGGAAACCAGCCCTGGCCGAGCAGCGTCTTGCCCTTTTGTCCCCGTTCAGGTCCTCCCAACGGCGCGTGACCACATCGCTGGCCCGGGATAGAAACGCGTTTGTGGCGGTCCTGAGCGACATTCTCCTGGTTCCCTACGCCCGCGACCGGGGAAAAGTGGCCGGGCTGGTTGCGACTGCGGTGGCAAGGGGGAAGAAGGTTGTTACGGTGCGGGATGCCGAGACTGACCGTCTGGTGATGATGGGGGCGACACAACTGGGGATCGAAGAGCTGGCGGAACTCTGTGTGGAGATGACCCGTGGTCAGTCAGGGCAGTGATACAAAAAACCCCCTCTCCTGCCACAGAGAGGGGGTTTCCGATTATCGTGGATCATGTCCGCGGTCGCCGGTGCACCGCTGTCAATTTACATCAGCTGACTTTTCCTCTTCTTCGACATCCCCGTCGCCCTTTTCGGTGAGAGCACTGGCGAACCGGAGGTCTCCGGTCTTCTTGTTGATCTTCACCCGAATCACCGACCCTTCGCTGAATTTCCCCTTGAGGAGCTCCTCTGCGATCGGGTCTTCGAGATACTTCTGCACCGCACGCCGGAGAGGTCGCGCACCGTAGGATGGGTCATACCCCTTTTCCGCAAGGAATTCGCGTGCAGATTTGGTGAGCTCAAGGGCCACGCCCTGTGCCGCGATGCGCTTGGTCAGCTCGCGGATCTGGATCTGAACGATCTCGAGGAGGTGGTCTTTCTCGAGCGGATGGAAGACAATTGTGTCGTCGACCCTGTTCAGGAATTCAGGGTTGAACACGCGCTTGAGGGCTTCTTCGATAGTGGACTTCATGGCGCCATATTCGTCTTTTGCCGAGCCCGATCCAAAGCCGAAGCCACCGCCACGCTTGAGATCGCGCGTCCCGATATTCGACGTCATGATCATGATGGTGTTCTTGAAATCGACGCGCCGTCCAAGGCTGTCGGTGAGAATACCGTCATCAAGGACCTGCAGCAGGATGTTGAAGACGTCGGGATGTGCCTTCTCGATCTCGTCGAGGAGGACGACCGAGTACGGTTTGCGCCTGACTTTCTCTGTAAGCTGGCCACCCTCTTCGTAACCGACATACCCTGGAGGTGCTCCGACGAGGCGGGAGACGCTGAACTTCTCCATATATTCGCTCATGTCGATCCGGATCAGAGCATCTTCGGTATCGAACAGATACCGGGCAAGAGCCTTCGCGAGCTCCGTCTTGCCGACGCCCGTGGGGCCCAGAAAGATGAATGAACCGATAGGCCGTTTGGGGTCTTTGAGGCCTGCACGTGTCCGGCGGATCGCCTTGGTCAGCTTCGCAATTGCCTCATCCTGCCCGACGACCTGTTCTTTCAGAGCCTGTTCCATTTTGAGGAGTTTGGCCGATTCGGATTCCGCAATCTTGTTAACAGGGATCCCGGTCATCATCGCCACCACGTCAGCCATGTGCTCTTCGGTAACCTCGTGGACGGTGTCCTGCGCCTTCAGTTCCCATTCGCGTTTTGCGATTTCCAGGTCGCTCAGGAACTTCTTTTCCAGATCGCGCAGCCGGGCGGCTTCCTCGAAGTTCTGGCTTTTGACGACCTGGTTCTTGGACTGTTTGATCTTTTCGATCTCCCCTTCGAGATCGAGGATCTCCTTCGGGACGTGGATGTTGGCCAGGTGAACGCGTGAGCCGGCTTCATCGAGGACATCGATGGCTTTGTCCGGGAGATACCGGTCAGTAATATAGCGGTCGCTGAGGCGGACTGCGGATTCCATCCCCTTGTCCGCGTACCGGACCCCATGGTGCTCTTCGTATTTATGCTTGATGTTCTTCAGGATCTGGATGGTCTCGTCGACGCTGGTCGGGTCCACCATGATTTTCTGGAACCGGCGGTCGAGCGCACCGTCCTTTTCAATGTACTGACGGTATTCGTCCAGGGTCGTTGCCCCGATGCACTGGAGTTCGCCTCTGGAGAGGGCGGGTTTGAACATGTTGGAGGCGTCAAGCGATCCGGACGCGCCCCCTGCGCCAACGATCGTATGCAGCTCGTCGATGAACAGGATGACGTCTTTGGCCTTTTCCAGTTCGTTCATCACGGCTTTCATCCGTTCTTCAAACTGCCCCCGGTATTTTGTTCCTGCCACAAGGGCCGCGAGGTCCAGCGTCACAACGCGTTTGTCCGTGCAGGACGCGGGAGACTTTCTTCTGGACGATCCGCATCGCGAGACCCTCGGCGATGGCCGTCTTGCCGACACCCGGTTCGCCGATCAACACCGGGTTGTTTTTCTTGCGGCGGCTCAGCACCTGGGCGACGCGTTCGATCTCTTTTTCCCGGCCGACGATCGGGTCCAGTTTGTCTTCCCCGGCAAGCTTCGTCAGGTCATGTCCGAAGTTGTCCAGCACCGGTGTCTTGGATTTTTCGGGCTTCTTTTCGGGTGTAGGCTGGTGCTGCTGCGGGCTGGAAGGCTTTCCGCTGATGATATTGTCCAGTTCGCCCCGAACAACGTCGTAGTGAATGTTGAACTGGTGAAGGATCTGCGCGGCGATATTGTCATCGTCCCGCAGCAGGGAAAGGAGGAGATGTTCCGTTCCGATGACATCCGACTTGTACAGTTTGGCCTCGAGGTAGGTGATTTTGAGAACCTTCTCGGCCTGTTTTGTGAGCGGTATGTTGCCGATCGTCAGGGTTCCGCCAGACGTTCTGACGGTGTCTTCGATCGCTTTCTTGAGCTTGTAGAGGTCCACACCCAGGTTGCGAAGGATTTTGACTGCAATTCCTTCGCCTTCCCGGATGACACCCAATAACAGGTGCTCCGTCCCGATATAGTCGTGACCGAGGCGCAGCGCCTCTTCACGGCTCAGGCGGATTACATCTTGCACTCTGTTAGAAAAATTGCCTTCCATTCAGGACCCCATTTTTCGTATGAAACGTATTGCCTCTCTGACCTTCCCCATTGATAACACCGCCTGCCAAGACGGGGGTTCCGGAACTTTCAGGCCAATGCCGGCAGACGGAATATACCCAAATCACCAAGTGAAGTCAATTCTGCCCCCAAAGCTCCTGATATCATCGTTTTCACCCAAGGAAGGAGGTTTTCCGATTGGCGGTCGTGATATGGGTCACAGGGGAACTCCCATCCCTCTTTTTTCTTGACCCTTTTGGGATATTGCCGCATCCTATTGGGTGGAGAATCAGCGTTCTTCAACCATCAGGGACACATCAATGCCCATATACGATTACAAGTGCGATGACTGCGGTACGATCTACGACGTTTTCCACAAAGTGCGGGAGGTTCAGGAAGATGTGGTGTGTCCCGACTGTGAGTCAACGAAGCATACGCGGCTTCTGTCGGCCCCCAGCATCAGCATGGGGAGCCAGCCGGATGCTCCTTCCTGCGCAACCGGCGGGTGCTGTGGCGGGTCCTGCGGTCTGAACTAGCCCCTGCGAGGCTTGCCGGGTGTTCTGTCCGGGGTCGTACGCAATGGGGCAAGTGCCAGGAGCCCGTTGCAGTGCGAGGTTTGCCCCCACGGCGGCGGCTGGTTGCCCGGAGGTTCAAACGGGAGCGCGTCAGTGGAGGAGCGGGATTGCTCCTGCAAAATAGATCAGCGTGATGCACGATGCCACCCACAGCACGGCGTTTGCGATGATCGGAAAGTCCGTGCTCACAACGGCTGCCGGGTTCTCGACGGTGTCCGTGGTGAAGGCGAGATGCATGTACCGGAAGACACCGTATATCACGAATACGGTCGTATAGATCAACTTGTCTGTCCCGAACACTTCCAGTGTCCGGTTGGCCACGGTGTACAGGGCATAGGATATGACCGTTCCGGCGGCAGTAATCGTCAGCATTTGATCCAGCAGCTCCACCCGGTAGTGTTGCAGTACCTTTCGTTCGGATGAGGTCCCCGCAGACTTCGCAGCAACCAGCTCACCCCGCCGTTTCGCAAATCCCAGAAACAGAGAGATGAAAAGTGTACAGAGGACGATCCAGCTCGAAACGATGACGCCGATCGCGTATGCTCCGCCCAGCACCCTCAGCATGAACCCCGCAGCGATGATGAACACGTCGAGAAGGAAGATCTCCTTTAGCTTGAAGCTGTAGGCGAGGTTCAACAAGAAGTAGACGCTGACGATCACGAGAAACTTCGTCGGCATCCCCCAGAGAAGGAACAGATCAAGGGCGAGCAGAACGGCCAGGATGACAAAGGCTGTCGCGATGGATATCGTCCCGGCGGCGAGAGGACGGTTTCGTTTCTGGGGATGGGCCCGGTCGGCTTCGACGTCCATCATGTCGTTGATAATGTAGATCGCGCTGGCCGTCAGACAGAATCCGCCGAACGCCTTGAGCGTCAGCAGGAGAGGATCCAGAAGGAATAACTCCTTGGCAAAGACCAGAGGAGCGAGAACAAAGACGTTCTTGATCCACTGTTTCGGTCGGATCAGCTTCAGGGCTGCGGCAGCGGTCGTGGACATCGGCCTCTCGATTTGTGTGTGAAAAGGGTACGCATTCTCTCGACGATATGCAAGAATGGCGCAGGTTTGACGCTTGTGCTTTTTTTTTGTACCATCGTGAAGGAGACCCTGCCTATGACCCATGATGAACAACACCGGATGATTCTCGAACTCCGCGACTATGTCCATAGAATGCGACGGGATGAAGAAGAGCTTTTCACGATGTACGTCAAACGGGACAAGGATGATGAAGATCTGGATGTGGTGGCCCAGCGGAGGCTGGAACGGATGTATGACCAGTACGTGGTGAGGAGAGGAAAGGTACGATGAAAGCGGCGTTCGTCATGCGATATGGTGGCCCGGACGTGCTGGAAATCGGCGAAGCACCCGTCCCGGACCCAGGACCGGACGAGGTTCTCGTCCAGGTCCGGTGCGTCGGATTGAATTTTGCGGATATCGTCGGGCGCTTTGGCGCTTACCCCGGGACTCCCAAGCCTCCCTATATCCCGGGCCTGGAATTCTCCGGAACCGTCGTCCGGGTCGGTACCCGGGTGAACAAGTTTGCGGCCGGGGAACGGATCATGGGCTACTGCAAACTCGGCAGCCATGCGGAGTTTGTGCTCGTCAACCAGTACTACGCGACCGTTATACCCGACAAGATGACGTATGAGGAAGGCGCCTCGTTTCTGGTGTCGATGCTGAGCGCCTATCATGGTCTCGTTCGCCTCGCCAACCTCCGCACAGGCGAGCGGCTGCTGGTTCATGCCGCCGCGGGCGGTGTCGGACTTGCATCCCTGCAGATCGGCCGGCATCTCAATGCCGAGGTGTTCGCCACGGCGGGGACCGACGAAAAGGTCGCCATTGCCCGCTCGTACGGCGCCCATCACGTCATCAACTACACTACCTCGGCCTTCGAGAAGAAAATCGAGCAGATCACCAACGGATACGGCATCGATGTCGTGATGGACTCTGTGGGGGGGGATGTCTTCAAGAAGAGCTGGCACCTGCTCGCCCCGATGGGCCGGTACCTTATGCTTGGAGTCTCCTCCATGACGACCGCGGACGGGAACCTGACCCGTACAATGATCGCCAACGCCTACGACCAGATGAAGCCCATCTTCCCACCAAGCCTCATTCATACCAACAAAGGTATATTTGGTTTCAATCTCGGGTTGATCGCGGGACATGAGAAGTATTTTGAACAGGCTGCGACCGAATTGCTGACGTGGTACAATCTGGGGGTCATCAAGCCGCTTGTAGGAAAGACCTTTCCCTTCGATCAGATCGTCGAAGCCCACCGCTATCTTCAAAACCGCCTTTCGGTGGGGAAGGTCGTTGTGCTGATGGACTCCTGAACCTCCACCTTTCCGGAACGGGAACGAAAATGACGCGCAGGACCAAACGCCCCGTCCTGACGCCTGACGTGCTGATTCAGGCCTATAGAAGCGGTTTCTTTCCTATGGCTGAAAATCGAACCGGACCAATCTTCTGGTACAGCCCAGACCCCAGGGCCGTCATCCCACTGTCGGACTTTCACATTTCCCGAAGCCTCCGGCAGACGCTGCGAAAAGGGGAGTTCGAACTGCGGGTCGATACGGCGTTCGAGGCCACCATGCGTGCGTGCGCGGATCGGGATGACACCTGGATCTCGGACGAAATCATAGAGGTGTATGTAGCCCTCTTTGAAAGGGGGTACGGGCACAGCATCGAGGCATGGCAGGGAGCCCACCTTCAGGGGGGATTGTACGGGGTTGCCCTGGGAGGGGCGTTTTTCGGGGAATCGATGTTCAGCCTTGTGCGCGATGCTTCGAAAGTGGCCCTGGTGGCTCTTGTTGAACGGCTGATTTCCCGGCGTTATTCACTCCTGGATATCCAGTTTCTCACTCCGCACCTCCTCCGGTTCGGCGCGATGGAAATATCCCGCGACGAGTATCTTTCCTTTCTCACCAGCGCCCTGAGAGAGGAAACATCATTCTCCGGTGATCCAAAACACAGAATATAGGGGGCGTGATGTGATGAAGGATGTGATCTGCGTCACAGCAGATAGAATGGACGCGAACCGGTCTTGCATCGGCTGACGATTGTGGCTATATTACCACACAACGGTGCTGATGTTCAAAGCCGGCTTCCAGAGGAGTAACTCACCATGTCTCTATCCCGTGAACAACACAAGTTTGAACGTGTCACGCTAACACTTGTCCCGCGTGCCGACGACCGGACCCTGCTCCACATCCCTTCTACCTTCAACAAGGTGGAACGAACGTATTCCTGGCGCACTGCCGGATCCATTAACTACATGCTCGTCCCCACGCGAATCTCCAGCACAGAGATCAAAGTCGATCTCTTCGTCGACCCCCTGCGCAAAGGAAAGGTCCAGCCCAAAAGCCTGGTCAAAGCAGTGCAGGAACTGGTCAGCCACAAGATGGAGAAAGAATGGCGCGGCCTGAAGCTCGAAAGTATCAGTCGTCCGTCGACGGCCATTCCACCCAACAACACGATTGTCCGGGGTACGATCGAAGAGATCCTCGGCGCCAGTTTTGATCGTTAAAGCGAAGGCCGGTTCCTGATGCCTGATCACGTCATCGTCTCCACTGGAACGCCGCCGTTTGTGCCAACGAAGCAGGGGAAAGTCCGTGACATTTACGACATCGGGGAACGGCTTCTCCTGGTCGCTACCGACCGTCTTTCCGCATTTGACGTTGTTCTGCCGGACGGCATACCCGGCAAAGGAACGGTCCTGACCCAGATCTCCGCCTTCTGGTTTCAGAAACTCGCCCACGTCGTCCCTCACCATCTGCTCAGCGTCGAGACCGGGGATTTCCCTGAACCGTTCCGCTCGCATCCTGATGTCTTTGCGGGTCGGAGCATGCTGGTGCACAAGACCACTCCGTTGCCGGTCGAGTGCATTGTGCGGGGGTATCTTTCCGGTTCAGGATGGTCCGAGTATCGGCGTTCGAAGTCAGTGTGCGGCATCCAGCTCTCTGCCGGCCTGAAAGAATCCGACCAGTTGCCGGAGCCGATTTTTACGCCGACCACCAAAGCCGAGGTTGGTGTCCACGACGAGAACATGACGTATGCGCAGGTCGAAGACGTTATTGGGAAAGATCTGGCTCGTGCCGTCAGGGAGACCTCGATCCAGATCTACACCGAGGGGGCAGCCTATGCGCGCACCCGCGGCATCATTATCGCAGATACGAAGTTTGAATTCGGGCTCGACGCTCATGGAGCGCTGATATGGATCGACGAAGCGTTGACGCCGGACTCATCGCGGTTCTGGCCCCTCGCATCCTACGCGCCGGGAGGAGCCCAGCCCAGTTTTGACAAGCAGTTTGTGCGTGACTACCTTCTGACATTGAACTGGGACAAACGTCCCCCGGGCCCCCCCCTGCCGCCCGATGTCGTCACGACAACGGCCCTGAAGTATCAGGAGGCGTTGACGATGTTGAGTTCTCCGCGCATTCCGTAGGCCCACCGACCACACCACCGTTCCGCGACCAACCGTGCGGTCTTCAAGTATCGCTTGATGCCCCCTTGCATTTCTCTTGAAAAGTAAGTATTTAGGGGACGACATTCTCCCCCCCTGACACTACATCAGGTGCCTCAGACACGCATGCCGAACGAATTTCGCACCGAAAATATTCTCGACAGCATCAGCGGCGGCTTCTTCGCCATGAATGCCGCGTACGTCATCACGTACTGGAACAAAGCGGCGGAAGAGGGAACGGGGTACGCAGCGCCCGAGGTGCTGGGTCGTCATGTCTTTGATGTGTTCCCGAACGCACGTGGAGCCCAGCTCGGCGAGAAGTACCGCCTTGCGATGGAGACGCGCACGTACCAGAGTTTTGAAACGCTGTATCGGGATGAACGGTTCGAGAAGTGGTTTGACGTGCGCATCTACCCGTCGGACGACGGTGTTTCCGTGTTCTTTCAGGATATCACCGAACGAAAACGGGACCAGCGTCAGAAAGAGCTGCTGGTCGAGATCTCCCGCGCTGTCAACAGCTCTCATCGTCTCGATGATCTTTGCCAGCGAACTGCGGACGTGATTGCAGCACTTTTCGAGATCCCCTCACACCTGGTGTGTGTCTATCTGTATGATCCCCGCGGGAATGAAATCCGGCTCGTCGCCCCGGTTTCGCTGGACATCGATTTTCCTCAGGATATGGTACACCAGCCGGTGACCGAAGCCACGCCGTACATCGCGGGTCAGGCTGCGTTCCGTAAGGAACCCGTCATCACGGACCAGATTGACGGAGGAACTGTCGGCCGCCTGCTCAGGGGCTCCCTGGAGGGTCTCAACCTCAGGACCCTCATCGCCCTTCCGCTGGTCGTTCAGCATGATATTCAGGGGGTGATCGAGGTGCTGACGATCAAGGACCCGGCCTATGTCAGAGACGAACTGGGGATTCTGAGTGTCGTCGGCAACGACATTGCAATCGGCCTGAGCAGGAAGCGTCTCATTGATGAACTCCGGACGAAAAACCTGGAGCTGGAAGCGCAGACGCAGAAGACGCTGGAGGCGAGCGACACGCTCAAGAAGTTCCTCGCGATGTTCAGCCACGAGTTACGATCTCCGCTCAACTCGATCATCGGATTTTCGGATCTGCTCACCACGCAGGTGGAAACGCTGGCGCCGGATACCGTGCAGGAATTCATGCAAAATATTCAGACCAGCGGGAAGCATCTCCAGCAGATCCTCAACGACGTCCTGGACCTTTCCAAAATCGAGGCGGGTCAGCTCGACTTGCATATCGCCAGCTATCCCGCTTCGTACTTCGAGGATGCGGTCCGCCGTGTCCTTGCTCCCCCGATAGCGGAAAAATCCCTCCGACTCTCATTCGATTTTGACCCGGAGGTCGACGACCTCGTTGTCGACCAGACACGATTCAAGCAGATTCTGATCAATCTTGTTTCGAATGCAGTGAAGTTCAGCCACAAGGGGGGAGAGGTGGTGGTCTCTTCGCGGCGCGAGGGGAACGAACTGGTGTTCCGGGTGCAGGACCAGGGTATCGGTATTCGGCCCGAGGAGCTTCCCGCGCTCTTCCGGCCGTTCCGGCAGGCGTCGAGCGGGAGGAGCCGTAACCGCGAAGGTATCGGCCTCGGCCTGGCGATCTCCCGGAAGCTCGTGGAACTTCACGGTGGTACCATCTGGGCCGAGAGCGAATGGGAAAAAGGGACGACAATGTCCTTCAGGATCCCGCTCATGGTTGATGCGACCTCGGAACGTATCATGCAGGCGGGAATGCTGCTGGATGCCCTCAAGCGCGAAAACTGGCGCAAAGAGGGGGGAGAGAAGCCGCTGGCCCTTCTCATCGAGGATTCTCCTCAGGCCGGAGAGCTCCTCAGAATGCACGTAGAATCGGCCGGTTATCGCGTCGAAATCGCCCGGAATGGGGACGATGGTGTGGAGCTGGCCAAACGCCTCCACCCCAACGTTATCACGCTCGATCTGATCCTGCCCGGGAAAGACGGCTGGCAGGTCCTCAAAGAGCTTAAAAAACACCCTCTCTGTAAACAAATCCCCGTTATTATCGTATCAATAGTAGACGAGAAGAACCTGGGGTTCAGCCTCGGGGCGGTGGAGTATTTTGTCAAGCCCGTGAACCGGGATGACCTGATTCATGCGCTTGATCGCGTCCACGTCCTGCCTTCGAACGACGAGATCAAACCCACAGTGCTCGTCGTCGACGACGACCGTGCAGCGACGGATCTCGTACAGGTGATCCTTGAGAACGAAGGGTACCGTGTGCTGAAGGCAGTGGAGGGAAAGGAAGGGGTCGAAGTGGCGGCCCGGGAACGTCCGGATGTGATTTTGCTGGACCTTTTGATGCCTGAGATGTCGGGGTTCGCCGTCGCGCACCAACTCAAACAGATGCCCGCGACGCGCGGGATCCCGATCATTGTCCTGACCTCGATGGATGTCGACGATGACCTTCAGCAGCAGCTCGGCTCGTACGTCTCGGGGCTCGTCAGCAAAGGGAGCTTCACAAAGAAGGACCTATTGCGGGAAATCACAAATGTTGAAAGTGCGCGCTGGCCATAATGACCGAAACACCATCCAACATGGACCCCCGGCATGCTTCAGAGGCCGAGGCCCTGGCGCGCCGCTTCGACGACATCCACCGGGGTATTCGGAAGCTCGCACACGACATCAGCAATCCTCTGGGCATCATCCGCATGGCGATCTATGTTCTCGAGACAACGAACCCGGATGAAGAGAAACGGAACGAATACTACCGCCTGCTGAACCAGTCGATCAGCAGGATCGACGATCATCTCACCCAGCTCCGTGCTCTCACTGAGACCCCGGGGGGACCGGATCGCGGCGGGGCATAACGATGAAGCGGGACCCGACACACACTCTACGATTCGCGCTTGCAGCGGCGCTCCTCCTCTTTGCGGGATGTGAGGCCGGGCGGGAGTGGAGCACGGAGTCGCAGGAGGCCATCCGGCTCGTCCAGGAAGGGACCGCCTCCTGGCAGAAGTTCTATTACGCGGACGCCCTCGTTTCCCTCCAGAAGGCCGTCGTGGCTGATTCCCTCTTCGCGGTGGCATGGGGGCGTCTGGCCCTCACCTATGACTATACCAGCAACCATGATGAGGCGCTCCGGGCTCTCGAGCGTGCCGAGAAGCTCTCGGCGAATGCAACCGACAAAGAACGGCGCTTCATCCGCCTGTGGGGATACCGCATCCGCGGAGTCCGTTCCGCCGAGGCGAAGCTTGCCGACTCGCTTCTCCTGCAGTATCCGGAGAACAGCGAGTTGTACATCTTTCGCGGCCTCCTCTACGAGATCGACCGGAACTATGAAGCCGCGGTCCAGACGTACGAAGAAGGCGTGAAACGCGACACTGGTTTCGCGCTTGGAGTAATGTCGCTCGGGTATGCCTATTCAATCCTGGGCGACCAGGACAAAGCTGTTGCGTACATGCAACGGTACATCCACATGGCCCCGCAGGAGGCGGACCCGCGCGCGAGCTATGCGGATATTCTTGTCCGGGCCGGTCGCTATACGGAAGCCCTGGAGCAATACCGGAAGTCGCTGGAGCTCAAACCCGACTACTGGTATGCTGTCCGGGAGATCGGGACGGTGTATACGATCCAGGGTCGCTTGCGCGATGCGGAAGCGCAGTTTGAAAAAGCCGTTCTCCTCCTGCCCCGGAATGTCAGACTGGAAGCGACACTGTTGCGCCAGCGTGCGTACCTGGACAATCAACGGGGAGCGTACAGCGATGCGGTTTCCCAGCTGCGCGCCGCCCTCGCCATTGATTCAAGTTACATCGGGTCGGCGTACGGGCTCGTCTTCGCGCTCGGCAAGATGAAGCGGTTCGGCGAAGCGTGGGAGACGATTGACAGCCTGAATGCAGAGCTGGTCCGGAGGAACATGCGCGAGTCGCATCTGGTACAGGGATACTATCTGTTGCGGGCGCGGCTGTTGACGGAGGAGGAAAAACTGGATGAGGCTGAAGCCGAATGCCGTAATGCCCTGGAAGCGTCCACACCCTTCACCCGCGGGGCAGTGTACGTCAACCTTGCCCGTATCGCTGTGGCCCGGCATGAATGGGAGGGGGGATTGGACGCCGTTGACGGCGCGCTGGCAGTGAATCCGAATTCCCCCGAGGCTCTGATGATGCTGGTCAGAATTTACAACGGTCGAGGGGACCTCGCGATGACCAGGGAGATCGGAGACCGACTCCTGACGCTCTGGCGGGACGCTGATGCGGACTTCCGGGCGCTCAAAGAGCTCCGCGCCCTGTTACACCTCTCTCAACCCACCTGACCTGCCTCCAGCCAGGAGGCGACGATCGTCACACCCCGAATCCCAGTCGTTTCCGTGCTTCGGGCGACATCCGCTCGGGGGTCCATGCGGGCTCCCACACGATGCGGACATCAGCTTCCCTCACACCCGGAAGCCGGAGAACCCGGTTCTTGATATCCTGCGCGATCATCCCGCTCATCCCGCACCCCGGTGTCGTCAGGGTCATCTTCACGCCGATCCAATCGTCAATGATCTTCACGTCGTATATCAGTCCGAGATCCACCACGTTCACGGGAATTTCGGGATCGTAGCACTGCTTGAGGGCATCGTATACCTGGTCTTCGGTAATCGCGGTCTTCTGTGTCTCAGTCACCTTCTCATCTCCTGCGTAGTCATCGAGTGATAGAAGATACATGTTGTGCCCCCGGAATTCAAGTGCAAAGCGCCGGTCCAGGTGTCAGGCGTGCGTGTCTGAGGGGGTCCGGGCCGGACAGTCGCACCCCGACGGGCACAACGGGCGACGTCCTGACAATCGCCGGCGAAGGCGGCTGCCGATCATCAGCAGGGCCGTAGCGCCGACAATGATGAGAGCTGCTGATTCCTGCCAATCCATCGATTATCCTCCTCCCCAGCCCATGAATGTCCCGGCCTGGTAGGCGACGAGCGTCATTCCGTAGGCCAGCGCCGTCATGTACGCGATCTGGAAGGCCGGCCATTTCCAGCTGTTTGTTTCCCGGCGGACGACAGCCACGGTGGACAGGCACTGCATGGCGAGGACATAGTAGATCATCAGACAGACCGCGGTGAGCGGTGTGAACACCGCTGCGCCGGTGTCGGGATTACGGTCGTTCCTCATCGCCTCCCGCAACGAAACGGTGCCGCGGTCATCGTCGCCGTGCTGGAGGTTGTAGATCGTTGCCATGGAGCTGATAAACGCTTCGCGCTGAAGGAGGGAAGAAATCAGGCCGATGCCGATTTTCCAGTCGAACCCCAGCGGGCGCAGTACCGGTTCGAGGGTTTTGCCTGCCCGGCCGGCAAAACTGTGCTCGAGTTGTGCTGCGGGAGTCGAATCCGCTTCCAGTTTCGGATAGGTTGCCAGTGCCCAGAGCAGGATGGAGACACCCAGGATGATTGTTCCGGCCGTCTTGAGAAACGCACGGGAACGTTCCCAAGTCTGTGACAACACCGTCGGGAGCGATGGCATTTTGTAGGGTGGCAGTTCCATGATGAACAGCGGGGATGCGCCGCGGAGCAGGGTCTTCTTGAACATCCATGCGACGGCGAGGGCCATGATCGTGCCGAAGAGGTAGAGTGACATGAGCGTCAGGCCCTGCAGGGAGAGAATGCCGAGCACGGTGACGCCGGGGATGAAGGCGGCGATGAGCAATGAGTAGACCGGCAAGCGGGCGCTGCAGCTCATCAGAGGGGCAACCATGATGGTTGCAAGCCGGTCTTTTGGGTTCTCGATCGTACGCGTCGCCATGATGCCGGGGATCGCGCACGCAAATGAACCGAGCAGCGGGATGAAGGATTTGCCGTGCAGGCCCACCTTGCCCATCAGCTTGTCCATGATGAATGCCGCCCGTGCCATGTATCCGCTGTCT
The DNA here is from genome assembly GCA_963700635.1 of uncultured Bacteroidota bacterium. Lineage (GTDB taxonomy): Bacteria > Bacteroidota > Ignavibacteria > UBA10030 > UBA6906 > JAGDMK01. Next base: position 1,560,027 of record CAVOYH010000003.1, read on the forward strand.
TCGAGCAAACCGAGGAACAGAAAGAGGAATACAATCTGGGGGAGAAAGGTCACGACGCCGGCGACACCCGCAAGCGCGCCGTTCACAATCAGATCACGCAGATCGCCCGGGGGCATGGCCACGGTCAGTTCATGGCCAAGCCAGTCAAATCCAGCGGCGATCCACTCCATCGGATACGTGGCCCAGCTGAAGATGCTCTGAAAGATCAGCCCCATCACCAGGAGAAAGATGAGAAACCCCCAGAACCGATGTGTGACGATCCTGTCGATGCGGTCTGTGATCGTGGGCGTTCCGCGTTCCGGCGTGTGAACTGATTCGGCGATGATCGAGCGGATCCAGGCATAGCGCGACTCAACGAGCACCGTCTGGCCGTCGATACCAAGAAAGTCGAGTTTCTCGACCTGCCTGCCTGCCTGTTCCAGGAATGAAGGATCGTACGTGTTCGTCCGGGCAGAGAGAGCTTCCGGCGATGTCAGGAGCACAAGAGCTTCGTGAGTCGCGGCGGGGAGAGAGAGATGGTAGGATGTGATGAGCCGTTCCTGGAGGTCCCGCCTTTCCCGTTCGAATACGGCAGGAAGAGACCCTTCGAGGGGCCGACTCCCGGTCGGAAGGTCCGCCTCCATTGCTGCGCGGAGATCATCGAGACCCTGGCCGCGGTGCGCGACGACAGGGATCACGGGACAGCCCAGCAGGGCGGAAAATTTCGTTTTCTCGATGCGAATCCCCGCCTGTGTCGCGAGGTCCATCATCGTCAATGCCACCACGAGGGGAAGCTGGCGGTCGAGAAGCTGCGCCACAAGGTACAGATTTCGCTCGAGGTTTGTCGCATCGACCACGCATACTACCAGGTCGGGAGGCGGGGTGTGATCTGTTCGCCCGAGGAGGATATCAGTTGCGAGGAGCTCATCCGGGGAGGCGGCATGCATACTGTAGGTCCCGGGGAGGTCGATCAGCGTCGCATCCAACCCTCCCTGCAGCGTGATCTTTCCCTCTTTCTTCTCGACGGTGACCCCGGGGAAATTGCCAACCTTCTGCCGAAGTCCCGTGAGCGCGTTGAAGAGGGTCGTCTTGCCCGAATTTGGGTTCCCGACAAACGCGATGGTCTTCGTTCTGGTGGCGTGACGCCGGCCGTCTCTCATAGGATCGGTTCTCTGAGAATATAGATGCCGCACGCTTCACTGTTGCGGAGCATGAGGTGATACCCTTTGAAATGGATCTGAATCGGGTCGCCAAGGGGTGCGCGTCTGACCAGACGGATTCGGGTCCCCTGGAGGAGTCCCATCTCGTGCAGCCGCTGGCGTGTGAGACCGTGGATCCCCTCAAATCCCGAAATGATTCCCGATTCTCCTGGAGAGAGCAAAGTCAGTGCAATTGCGTTGTTTGGCATACGGAGCTGTTCCTACCCTTTCCGTTTCTTACATTTTGCGCAGGTTCCGAAGATCTGCAGGCTCGAGCTCTGCGGGAGGAAGTTTTTCTCGTCACAGACTTCTTCCTGGATCCTGTTGAGGCGTTCATTCACAAATTCGATCAGGTCACCGCACTCCAGGCATATCAGGTGGTGGTGGTCCGGCCTGCCAAATGCTTTTTCGTAGCGTGAGCTGTTTTCCGCGAAACGGTATTTTGAAACCAGCCCGCAGTCCTGCAGTAGGTCCAGTGTGTTGTAGACAGTGGCCCTTGAGATCTTGGTGCCGGTGGAGATCATTCGGTAGTAGAGGCCTTCGGCATCGAAGTGTCCCTGGCTTTGCAGGACCGCATCAAGCACGGCGGCACGTGCGGGAGTCGACCTGAGATTTCCCTGCGCCTTGAGGTACTTCTGCAGCGCGTTGTGGGCGTGTTCAGCATTCATGGATAGAGCCTTATTTAGAATTAGTCCAAATAAAAATAAGGAATTTCCGCTCCTCTGTCAAGCAAAAAAAAGCTTGCGTTTTTGATTCAGATTCGACTACTTGTTCGAAAGTGAAGTTATCCCTGTATTCTCATCTGTTAATTGAATGAAAGCTCATAAGGGCCGATTTCTGAAAGGGAAGGCCATTAACACCAGGCCCATTCCCGCGAATATCTCAGTTGTCCCCCTCGTTGAACGCTATTTTCAGGCATATAATGCGGGCCGGCTGAGTGAAGCGTGTCAGCTGTTCAGCACGGAAATGCTGGCAAAAGACGTGACAGTCGGGATGAGCCTGACCGGGGCGTTGACCCCTGCGGGGCTTGGGGGGGGGTGTGTGGTCCCGCTGATCGAGCATGGCTTCGTCGATTGGATTGTGAGCACGGGTGCAAATCTTTACCACGACACCCACTTTTCAATCGGGCACACATTGCACAAAGGCACGCCGTTTCAGGATGACAGGCTGCTCAGGAAAGAAGGGGTCATCCGGATTTATGATATTCTGTTTGATTACGAGGTTTTGCTGAGCACGGATGAGTTTTTCCGCACGGTCCTCCGGAATCCAGGATTCCAGCGGGAGATGGGAACATCCGAACTGCACTATGAGCTTGGGCGGTATGTCGCCGAGCGCGAGAAGGCCCTTCGGAGCCCGCACACGAGCATTCTGGCCGCTGCCTACCGGTGCGGGGTTCCTGTGTACACGTCATCGCCGGGGGACAGTTCAATAGGGATGAATATTGCAGAAACGGCGCTATCAGGGTTCGGCCTGCGGATTGACGTGCTCAGGGACGTGAACGAGACAGCGGCGCTCGTGCTACGGGCCAAGCGTGGGGGAGGGAGGAGCGGGGTGGTTATTTTCGGAGGAGGGTCTCCCAAGAACTTCATCCTGCAGACGGAGCCGCAGATTCAGGAAGTTTTGAAGATCCGGGAGAAGGGGCACGACTTCTTCCTTCAGGTCACGGATGCCCGACCGGATACGGGTGGAGTATCCGGAGCGACCCCTGCCGAGGCGGTCAGCTGGGGGAAAGTCGATCCTGACCAACTCCCGAACACGGTTGTCGTGTATCTCGATACCACGGTTGCGATGCCAATTCTTACCTCATACGCTCTCGCGCGCCGGAAGCCTCGCCGTCTGAAGCGGCTGTACGATCGCCGTGAAGAGGCGATGGCCCTCCTGCGCCGCGAATACGCACGGGCGCTCAGAAACACTAGATAACTATTACACTCAGTTCGCAAGGAGGGAAATCAATGGACAGATTACAGGAGCTCAAGGACCTTGTGGCCTCGTTCGAAAAGGACTTCTCCAAGTTCTACGACAAGGGGAACAAGTCGGCGGGAACGCGGGTCCGTAAGCACATGAATGAGTTGAAACGCAAGGCGCAGGAAATCCGCAAAGAGGTCCAGGAGCGGAAAGCGGATGCGAAAGACACAGGTGATGGAGATTCCGGAGGGATGATGCCGCAGATGTAGGAGGCGCGGCGTACAAAGGAATCGGCCTGTTCCCCAGCCGGTCGAGGTGGGATGACGGGCGGGGGACAGGCCGATCTCGTGTGGAACAGCCCACGGTGTTGTGGGCTGTTGTGTTTTTCAGGCCTGTTCGGCCATGTTGCGCAGGGCGCGACGTACAGCTTTCAGGCGTTTCATCCGCTTCTTTACCGATGGCTTGGTAAAGTACGCACGTTTCTTGAACTCCTTGAGCACGCCCGAACGCTCATACTTCTTCTTGAAGCGTTTAATGGCACGATCGATGGGTTCATTTTCAGAGACCACGATGCCGACCAACCGTGTTCACCTCCCTTCGGTCATTCAAGATTGTCCGGACCATCCACGACACTTTCCAGGAGCCTGCGTTCGCCGAGCTTCTCGAACGATACGACGATTGCATTGCCCCCGCCGGAAGTGCGCTCTTTGGAGATGATCTTGCCGACGTCACCCCAGTCCGAATGAAAAATTGCCTCGCCGACCCGATAGGTTTGTTCGGGGTGATACTCCGCGGCTTCCGTCCGGTCGAGTTTCTTCTTTGCCGCCTCTTCAACGGCGCGAAGTTCCTCGATGTTGATCAGCGACGCATGCCGGCACCGTGTGCACCGGTACCATGACCGGTCGGGCATCTGATCCGTGGTCCCGATGAGTTCCATCTTGGCCATCCGGTCGCAATGCGCGCAGTGCTGCAGGATATGTTTGCCTTTTGCCATGTGAGCCTCCTGCGGAACAGGTTGCAGAACGTGCCCCGGCGAGTAAACGCTGATGTCCCAGAACCTCGGGCGGGTCGAGCAGAGGGTTGCATTTCAAGGTACATATTTCCGCCGACGATGTCAAATCGTCTGAGGCCTGCGGCAGTGGTGCAGGCGGTGCGATCAGGCCTGTGGCTGCTGGATGCTTCTGTGCGTCTGGGGGAGGAAGGCGGCGTGGACTGCCAGTTCCAGTTCGTTAAAGGATGAAAAGGGGAGGCCCTGGATGATCTGCCAGACGGTTTCGATGCGCAGGTTCAGGGCGCGGGCGATATAGACCGCCTCTGCATGGGTAGCGAGTCGGGTAGGTATGGCCATGTTCGATCTCCGTTATTGAATTGCCCGGTCTCTTTACTGGTCCGACGATGTGAACCGTTCCAGTGGCAGCGGTTTGAGGCAGATCAGGACGGCCATCACCAGCTCGGAATAGGACGCATAGTTCATCCCTCCGATGATGTCCCACACAATCTCCACCTTCATATTCATCGAACGGGCGATTAAAATGGCGTCCGCGTGGGTTGCCTTTTTCATGGCGATTCTCCCTGAAGAAGATGTCGACAGCAAATGCGGGTAGGGACCCGCCGTGATGTACTTCTGGTGTGTGCTGGGAATATACATCCCCCGCACAGACTGTGCTGTGCCGTGGCGCATGAACAGACATGGCCACCAAGGGGGGGCGTGCGAAGAGACAGTAACTGTACTCAAAGTCCAGGCTAGCAGCCCCCGCACGCGTGCACATGCCGGTCGCTCCCTCTTGCCGCGAAGCCCGGCGTTTTGTATATTCTACAGAGCAGCGTCCGCGCCGCCCTTTCCAGCATTCCGAGGGGCCCTTAGCTCAGTTGGTTAGAGCAGCAGACTCATAATCTGCGAGTCGTAGGTTCGAGTCCTACAGGGCCCACGAAGCAGTGCTCAGTTGTGCGATAGTTCCAGAAGAAACAGGCTTGGTATGAAAATCCTTCTCGTCGACGATGAACGGGGGTTCCTTGATGTTATGGGAGACCTCCTGCGCGTCCACGGTTACGACGTGGTCATTGCCGAAAACGGCAAGCAGGCGCGGGAAACCCTCGAATTTGACAGGATAGACCTTATTATCTCCGATGTCTTCATGCCGACGCTGGATGGCGTCCGGTTCCATGACTATGTGCGCGAATTCACCGACGCGCAGGAAATCCCTTTCATTTTCATGTCCGGCTACGATGACGAGCATACAAGCAATCTCGTGGTCGACCCCGAGATCGATTTCTTTTTCAGCAAAACCACGCCCATTGACAAGGTTCTCACTCTGATCGACACCCTCAACAGTAATCAGGAATCACGGAGCGCGTAGCGAAGCCTTCAATGGACTATCCAAACAGCGACTCGACAACCCAGAACCTCAGACCGGTCCCGGCCGCTCCTCGGCCGCCCATGGCGTCGCTCCTTGAACACCTGGTTAAAAACGGTGTCATCACGAAGCAACAGGCAATCGGAGCATCCGACTGGAAGCGAAAAAACGACAAAGACAAGCGCGGTTTTCCGGAAATCCTGGAAGAGGTGTTTCAGATTCCCCGTGAAGCTCTGCGTCAGGCAGTTGCGCAATATTATGCATTCCGGACCATAAGCCTCACAGAGCATCCCATCAGACGCCTTCTCCCTTCGGAGATACAGAAGATCATCAAGGGTTTTCCCGAACAGTCGCTGCAAAGTCTGCTCCAAATAAAACTGCTGCCGTTCGACCTGGCGGAAAACCAGCCGGACAAGGTGGTGCTTGTGACGCCGAATCCGGCGGACCGGGAAATCCACGAACTTGCCCGTCTGTTTCCTTTCAAGCGCTTTGAAATCTGCTACATGAAGGAGAGTGAGTGGAACGACTACTGGGACCATCTGCAGTCGGGCAAAGACAAAGTGCCGTCTCATCCGGTTGTGGCGGCGCCGACAGAGACAAGCAACGTTGATCTCGAAGCGACCATCGACAGGGAAATTGCCCGGGGGAAAATGCAGGCCCAGCTCGACGGGGTCTTCCTGGATGCCATGCGGAGCAATGCCTCGGAGATCCATATCGTCCCACGGGGTCCACGGAAGACCGACATTCTCTTCAGGCTCGACGGACATCTCTCGCTCTGGCATTCGATCGAGGATGTGCGGTGTGAAGCGGTTGTCACTGCCGTGAAAGAGCAATCGGTGGGTATCGACAGGTACGAACGTCACGCATCGCAGAGAGGTGTGATACAGCGGATCGTGGAGAACACGTCGATCCGGTTTTCGGTCTCTGTCATTCCCATTGTTACGCGGGAGCCGTTGTCGCGCTACGAATCTGTTGTGATGCGTGTCTACCGTGATGCGGACGTTGTTCCACGGATAGACAAGCTGGGGCTGGATCCGTATTCGCTCCAGACCCTTCAGTCGAGACTCGCCGTGTCGCGTGGGCTCATCGTGTTTGCCGGTCTGCTCCGGGGCGGAGTTTCCGCGACGCTGACGGGCGTCGTTCATGCGATCATGAAAAGCGCGATCAACATTGTGGTCGTGCAGGAACATGTCGAGTACATCATCGATGGCACGCGTCAGGTCAAGGTGAATCCGCGTCTGACGATGCACGACGCGCTGGACGTGATACTGGACCAGGATCCCGATGTTGTCGTCCTCGGGGATCTCACCGAGCAGTCAGTGGCTACAATAGCGCTCAAACTGGCGAATACTGGCCATCTTGTTCTTGCGCGCATTTCTGCCCGCAACGCCGCCAACGGACTGGCCCATCTCGTCGAAACAACGGGCTCCGCATTTCATGTTTCGGAGTCTGTCTCAGCCGTTATTGCACAGCATCCGATACGGACGATTTGTGAGCGGTGCAGAAAGCCGATGCCTGATGGGGCAAGCCGGCTGCAGGCGTTGAACATCGAGCACACTACGGAGAATCTCGCTCTCCACAGGCCAGTCGGATGCATCAACTGCCACCAGGGATACGTTGGAAGACGGGTACTTTACGAAGCACTCAACATGAGCCCTGCGGTGCGGTCGGTTCTGCTCAGCCAGCAGAAGCGGGTCGACCAGGAGGCGCTGGAAGCGGCGGCGGTCGCGGACGGTATGGTACCGATGCGCAGCCAGGCTATTGAGCGTCTTCTCCGTGGTGGAACAAGCATCGAGGAAATGCTCCAGTTTTTGCGCTGACATCAACCTCTTCCACATTCCAGATCCCTTCCCGGAGCCCGATCTCCGAGTTCCCCCCATATCGCTCGTCCATACATACAATTTCACACGGTAAGAATTACCTCCGGGGTAACAGAGTTACACCCTCGTAACGCGTCCCGTCTCGATGTGCCCGGAAAAGACAAGATTTCCCCTCCCCACGCTGTTGGCATGGTGCTTGCACCTCTAGAGCTCAACGAACGAAGTCGCTTTGCGCTAGTTCAACATCACCACCAACATACATAAAGGAGCTTCACATGGGACAGCAGCAACTTTTGCTCATCATCCTTGGCGTTATCGTCGTCGGTATCGCCGTGGCCGTTGGTATCACCATGTTTACGGACAACGCAGTGAGTGCGAACCGTGATGCAGTGACCAACGATCTGGTCAACCTGGCCGCCCGTGCGCAGCAGTTCTATCGCCGCCCGACCGCTCTTGGTGGTGGTGGCAACTCATTTGTCGGACTGACCGCCGATGCCGCAGGTCTGCGCAAGCTGACCAACCGTGGTTCGAACGCCAACGGCGCCTATACGATCACATCGGCCGGTACGGCGACAGGGGTTACGCTTCACGGTGTCGGTACCGAAGTGGCCGATGGTACGAACTATGTAACCATGGATATCTTTGTCTCCAATACCAAAGCTGATAGTGTGGTCATTATTCACTGATGCTGTGCACCAATCGTGGGGGCCTCCATACGGGAGGCCCCCCATGCGTGTTTGATCTGAGAGGAGTGCGGAGAAGCCATGGGCAGTCAGCAGTTGTTGTTGCTGATCGTGGGTGTGCTGATGATCGGGCTGATGATTTCCGTCGGGATCATCATGTTCGCCGACAATGCTGCGGCTTCGAATCGTGACGCAATTGCGAGCGATCTTTCAGCCTACGCCTCGAAAGCACAAGTCTATCAGCGGAGACCACGCTATCTCGGTGGCGGCGGAGGGTCGTTCCAGGGGTTCTCGCTGGGGAAACCCGCGATGACGAACATGAACGGGATCATCACGATCTCCGCGGCGACGACGACATCGACGACGATAGAAGGGAGTGGGGATTGAAACAGGATATGACCAGGTGAACCCGGTAAAGGTGGCGATGACGGTGACCATTGATTCTGTTTCGGTTGCCGAGTTGAACTGAGCAAGGAAGTGCCGTCAGGGGGTTGTCGTAGGGGATCTTTTCCCCACGTTGGTCTGAGGGTGTTCGGAGGGGGTCCGGACATCGGCGGTGGGCCAGGCCAACAGGGGGAGGGATGGTCCCTATTCGTGTTTGGCGACGCAACATGCAAGGGGTAAGACGATGCCAGAATTCAGAATTGAGGGAATAACGATCGCCGGAAAGCCGGTCCAGGGTATCCTTGAGGCCGACTCACTGCGGACTGCAAAAAACAAGGCGTCACAGCTGGCGTCACAGCGGAAGTTCAAGCTCCTGCATGTGATTCCCCGTACCACCTGGGTGTATAAAGTCCAGCGGGGAGCGGAAAAACCGATCACGGGCGAGCAGAAGGCCTTCACGCGGGCCGAGGTCGAAGATGCGCTCCAGAAAATGGGGTTCCGGGTCATCCGCATCCAGAAGCGCCTGTTCGACTTCAAGGCCAAGCCGCCGTCCACGGAGATCGTGACATTCGTCCGGGTCAGTGCGGACCTTATCCGGCAGAAGCTTCCGTTCAATGAAATTCTCCAGCTTCTTGTGAATGACATCGAGAACCGCACCCTCCGTGAGGCCATCAAAGATATCAATATGGAGTTGAAGCAGGGGCGGGACAGCGAGAAAACGTTTGTCAAGCACGAAGCGGTGCTGGGCAGGTTCACCGCTCACATGCTCGGTCTTGCGTCGAAAAGCGGTAACATGGCGGAGATTTACGAAAGCACTGCAAAGTTCCTGGAGCGGCAGACGGAATTCAAGAAGAACCTGAAAAGCGCTCTTATCACGCCAATTATCACCCTTGTGGTTCTGTTCGGGGCCGTCATCTACTACGTCGGGTACATCTTTCCCGCGACGGCGAAACTGTTTGTGAAATTCAAGATAGATCTTCCGCCGATGACGAAGGCGACACTGGCCATCAGCGATTTCCTTGTCGACAACATCCTCTGGCTGTTCCTGGCCGCGTTGATCCCGTCGATCCTCGCGTTCCGGTTTTTCTCCACGGAGAAAGGGAGGCTCATCCGCGACAAGTACATGTGGAGCATTCCGGTTCTGGGGGCGCTCCTGCACAAGACCAGCATCGAAATCTTCTGCCGCGTCTTCTACGCGCTGTACAGTGGCTCGGGGGAGAATATCGAGGTGATCCGGATGGCCTCGGAAGCCTGCGGGAACAAGTATATGGAAACACGCATCAAAGCGATCGCGATTCCGCTCATGGTCCAGAAGGGAGCGGGGATCACGGAGGCGTTCGAAGCGACCGGTGTCTTCACCAAGACGGCGATCTCCCGGTTTCACTCCGGTGCGGAAACCGGTACGGTGAAGAACACCGCGCTGCAGCTTGCGGAGTACTATGAAAAGGAAACGACCTACAAGATGAAAAACGTCATCGAGTTCATACAGCTCTGGATCTCGATGATCATCATGGTGGTGCTGACGGCCCTGACGATTGTCTCATCCGAGACGGCCACCATCAGACCGAAGAATCCTGCCGCCGGGCAGGCTCTCGAACTCCGTATTGAGCGACCGGTGACCTGAAAAGACTGATGCCATGCCGCCCATTGACATAACCGACAAAATCGGGTTCGCGCTTCTGAAGAAGGGCGTGATCGACTATGAGACGCTCGAGAAGTCGCTCCATGTCAAGGATTCCGAGGACAAGAAGAACCGGAGGAATCTCGGGCAGATCCTCGTCAATGACTTCGGCGCAGATCATGATGCGGTGTTTCGAGAAGTGGCGGACCTGTACGCGTTCCGGGAAATCTATCTTGCCGATGAGGCCATCGAGAAGAACCGCCTGGACTTCATCAGGAAGTACGTCGACGCGCTGACCCCGAGTATCCGCGACATGCTGATGCAGTCGCGCATGCTCCCCCTGAAGTTCGACGACAAGCAGCCGGACAAGCTGATCATTATCTCGGCCGATCCCACCGACCGCCGGATTCCACTGATCGCGCGCGAATTCGGCGGCCAAGAAGTATGAAGTCGCCTATTGCCGTCTGAAAGACCTGCAGGGCCTTATGGAACAGGTCATTCCGCCGGAGAATGAATTCCTGAAGCTCCTGGAGAATTCGCAGGTCGGCATCCAGGTCAAGGAAGAAGAAGACGATAATGCGCTCGACGAGGACGCGCTCGAAGCGGAAATCAGCAAGAGTGCGCTGGTCAATCTCGTTGAGGGCGCCCTTGTCGAAGCGGTCCGCCAAGGTGCAAGCGACATCCACATCATTGCGAAGGAAGGAAACCGGACGGAGTTCTGGTTCCGGGTCGACGGCAATCTGCAAGCTCTGGCATGTGCAGGAAAGAGACCATGCCGGAAGCGGTGGCGGCGGTCGTCAAGGACCGGTCGAAAAATGTGGACCGGTTCGAGCGGGAGATGTCGCAGGATGGGTTTATCCAGCGCCTGATCGATGACCACATGATCCGGTTCCGCGTCTCGATCATGCCGATCGTGGGCATCGAGTTCCGCCACAAATACGAAAGTATCGTCATCCGGGTGCTGGATGACCGGAAGGTGATCACCGACCTGAGCAAGCTCGGACTGCAGGGGCCGGCGCGCGACTTTTTCCACAGGGCCATCGCACAAGCCACAGGGAATCGTGATTCTGACGGGCCCGACAGGAAGCGGCAAGAGTACGACATTGATTGCCGCACTCCACCAGGTGATCGACCCGACGGTCAACGTCCTGACGGTGGAAGACCCCGTGGAGTATATCATCCGCGGAGCCCGGCAGTTGCGCATCGGGCCGAAGATGAATTTCGACCAGGCCATCCGCGGCATCCTGCGCCACGATCCGGATATCGTCCTGGTCGGGGAGATGCGCGATAAGGCCACAGCGGAAATTGCGATCAAGCTTGCCAACACCGGACACCTCACGTTTTCGACGCTGCACACGAATGACGCGCCCAGCGCGGTCGCACGTCTCTACAAGATGGGAATCGAGCCGTTCCTCATCGCGTATGCGATCAACATCATCGTTGCGCAGCGGCTCGTGCGCACGCTCTGCCCGCTCTGCAAGCGTGAGGTTCCCAAAAGCCAGATCGACCGCGACGTCTATATCAAATTCGGGTTCACGGACAAGGACCTCGACGAGAACGCCATCTATGAAGCGGAGGGATGTGACAAATGCGGTGGGGGATACAAGGGGCGCGCGGCCATTCATGAAGCTCTCTATTTCTCCCGGGAGATCCGGAACATGATCGCCAAATCGGGCGACGAAGTCGATGAGGACAGCCTCCGCGCACAGGCCATGCGTGACGGCATGTGGACCCTCCGGCGGTCGGGTATCGAGCGGATCATGCACGGCCAGACGACACTCGAAGAAATCGCATCAGCCACAACGGACGACTAACGGCTATGGGACTCGGACAAACACTCTTGAGCATTCTGGCCCTCGGGCTTCTCGGGACCACTCTGCTGATCATGAACGGCAACACTCTGGACAGCGGCTCTTCCGTCGAAACCACCGAATACATGATCATGGCGAACTCGCTGGGTATCTCCGAACTGGAAATGGCCTCGGGCAAGGCGTTCGACGAGAAGACCATCGCGAGCGACATCGCCAGCACAACAGCGCTCTCGAGCGTTCTGGCGGCGGAGACGGGTGAGACGTTTGCGACCTTTGATGATTTCGACGACTACAACGGGCAAGCTCGATGGATTAACGGCGATAGTGTGTTTTTCCGTTCCGCGGACTTCCTGGTGCGGGACACCGTCGACTATGTCCAGATTTCATCGAATGCGGTCGTAAAGTCGGTCGCCCGTACGTACCACAAACGGCTCCGTGTGTGGGTCTCCAGCCCGTACATGAGGGATACCCTCGTCTTCACGACCGTGTACAGTTACTGGTATTTCCGTTAGGTATCCAGACAGGGGAGAACGTTTATGGGCTCACAGGTTATTATCGATTTAATCGCTTCCACGGTTCTCTTCGGCTGGTTATTGCTGACGACGATCCGGGTCGGGACGGCGAATTCCGAAAATATGCAGACCTACGGGGGAGAGCTGCTGGTCCAGCAGAATCTCGTGGAACTCACGCGGCTGCTCGAATACGATTTCCGGAAGATTGGCTTCTGCAGAGAACCCAACAAGATTCCCGACCCGACCAAAGCAATCCTCGTGGCCGACTCGACATCGTTGCGGTTCCTCACCGATGTGGATATGACGGGGGCCGGGCCCGACGGGAATATCGACAGCGTCTCGTACTACATCGGCCCAACGTCCGAACTGTCGTCGACAATGAATCCCCGCGACCGGATACTCTACCGTGTCGTGAATGACGCGACACCCAAGGGGTCTAATCTGGGGGTAACGTCCTTCCGGTTCCGGTATTTTGACTATGCGGGTGTCGAATTGAGCGCTCCGGTTACCGGTACGAACCGGCAGAAGATCCAGACAATTCAGATTTCCCTGGTCGTCGAAAACGTTGTGGCCGGAGAGCTGGTCGAAACGGCGCCGATCAACACGCAGTACTCATCGGCGTTCTGGCAACAGATGCGATTGTCATCGCGCAATTATCGGAACAGGTAAGGGGGACATATGGGGAAAGCATCGATTCTACTGGTCATGGGGTATACAGCCCTTCTGCTCATGAGCGGCATGTTGCTGTCGGACATGAGCGTGCAGGCATATGACAACGCCATGGGGTACTACGAGAATGTTTCGACGCGGAACATTGCGATTGCGGGCGCCAACATGGCTGCCAACTACCTCTTTCTGTACCCGCCGCTGATCAACGGCAATGCCTGGTTCCCCGGCTATACAACGCCGGTGAGCTACGGTGGGGGAAGTTTCGTCGTCACCATCGATTCAACAAGCAGTGTCGATCCGTTGACGGGGGATCCGCGCCTGACCCTCCGCTCCACGGCCACCTATATGGACAGCACGGCCACGATCCTGGTCATCCTCCGTCCGAGCAATTTTGCGAAGTTTGCGGTCTATGCGGGAACGTCGGCTGCCGCTGTCTACTGGGCCACGGGTGACTCGATGTTCGGCCCGGTTCATGTGCAGGGTAAACTCAGGACACACGGGTACCCGTACTTCGGCGGAAAGGTCACCACGCTCAACGGCGTTGACAGCACATCCTGGGCCGGGCATCCGATCTTCAACGCGGGTGTCGAATCGGGCGTCAGCATCCCGTTGAACAAGTCGTATGACAAACTCCGCGAGAAAGCGGCCAGCGGCGGCAAGTTGTTTACCGGAAACAAGGACCTCTATCTCAAATTCAAAGGGGATTCCATCACGTGGCGGCAGGGGAGCAATCCGGACACCACTTCATTGCTCTCTTCCTTTGCACCAAACGGAGCCATCGTGCTCACCAACAGCGACAAGAAAGTCTACGTGGAAGGGAACGTCAAAGGGCGTTACACGGTTGGCTCTCTCGACACAACGGGAAGCGGCAAGGGACAGGTTGTGATTACCAATAACCTCACCTACAATACCGATCCCCGTGTGGATCCCACCTCGACGGACATGCTGGGCATCGTTGCCCACAACCAGATCACCATTGCGGACAACACGGGCTCAGGGGGGGGACCGAATTTTACCGTCATGGCGTCACTGTTCAGCTACGCGAAGGCGATCGAGGTTCAGAACTACAACTCACGAGCCCTTGGCACCCTGTATACTGTTGGTGGATGGACGGTGCAGGACATCGCCGCGACAACGAACTCGTCGATAACGAAGGGGCTTATGGTGAACATACGCTTTGACGAGCGTTTCCGAACGACGGCTCCTCCTTTTTTCCCGACAACGAATGCGTACGAAATTCTTGCATGGTATGAATAGTGACGAATATTCAAGAGGTGGCTAATATTGGCCTCACGTCAGGTCAGAAACCCGCTGGTAACAGCGCGGATGGGGCAAAATGCCGGCAGAAGGATGGCATGAGTCTTGACCAGTAGAAGTTCGCATAATCGTGTGGAGCTCGGGGGATGATAGAGACAGCGATAAAGATGCTTCAGGAGATCACCGCGACGCTTCCGGACACCGCTCCGGGAATGGAGCGGCAGATGTTGATCGGCGACATGGTGTCGAGACTGTCTCCGGCCGAGCGGACAGCGCTCCGGAAACTTATGGACAGTTACCTGATGCACATGTCGCGGATGAACGCATCCGACATCGACCTCGGGGGGTACGGCACCGGAGGCCACGTCTGGTACCGCGTGTATGGAGAAAAGCAGCCAAGCAGGGATCTGGGCAAGTTCACACTCGACGAATGCAACGTCCTCATTCAGACCATCCTGATCGAACGCCAGCGCCTCTTCCTGTACGAGAACAGAAATCTGGACTTCTCCTACAGCATCCTGGATGGGGATCGGATGTACCGTTTCCGTGCGAATGCTTCCTTCGACCTCGACCACCTTGCCATGAACATGCGCGCGATCAACAACGTGATCCGCCCGTACAAGGGGCTCGAGCTCCATCCGAACGTGACCCGCGTGCTGAGCCTGGCCCACACCACGCAGGGTCTGACTCTGATTACGGGCATCACCGGATCCGGGAAGAGCACGACGCTGGACAGCATTATCGACGCAAACAACCACACAGTTGACGGCCATATCGTCATCATCGCCTCGCCGGTCGAGTACGTCCATCTGCCCGACCGGTGCATCATACGCCATCGTGAGGTCGGGCGCGATGTGCTCTCGTTCAAAGAGGGGGCCACTCAGGCCCTGCGGCAGGACCCGGACATCATCGTGATCGGAGAGATGCGTGATCCTGACACCATCATGACCGCTCTGGAAATCACGGATAGCGGTCACAAAGTCTTTTCGACGCTGCATACCGCTTCGGCGGTCGAGACGATCGACCGCATCATCGGGGAGGTTCCCCCGATGGAGCAGGAACGTGTGCGCGTCCGTCTCGCCGACACCCTCAGCTGCGTAATGTCCCAGAAACTTGTGCCGAGCCTCGAAGGAAAACTCCTCCTTGCAAAAGAAGTGCTTGTGATGATCCCTTCGGTGCGCGCGGCAATCAAGAACAACAACACCGGCGAAATCTATCAGATGATGGCGGAGACGGGTGATGTCGGTATGATCACCCTCGAACAGGACCTGAAGCGGATGTACATGCAGAAACGGATCTCACTGGAAAACGCGTTGGTGGCGGCAAACAACAAACGGCGCTTCCAGCAACTACTCAATATGGCTCCGGCGGGCGATTGACCGGGGCATTGCAGGGACGCACATCAGGAAGACAGGAACCATGGCGACAGCGAAAGGTCGGGGAAAGACGGTACTTGGGCTGTTCGTAGACGGGCTGGACATCAAGCTGGCCCATCTCTCGCTCCAGCACAGGCACATCGTCATCGAAGATTTGAAATCAGCCACTCTCGCAGTGAAGCTGCACGATCACAAGCTGGTTGAGGAGGGGGCTGCCGCAATGGGTGACGGGGTCGATGCCTTTGCCTTCGCGCCCCCTGCACCCACGGAAACGCCGATCGACGGCGGCAACGACGACAACAACGCCGTTCTTCTCGGATTGATCGCCAACTACCCGCGCAACAAGTATTCCCTGACCTACAGTCTGTCCGAACCCGCGATCTACTATCATCTGCTGGAAAGCGACTTTGGACTCCAGGGGAAGAAATTGAAGGAGCGGATCCTTACCGAGTTACGCTCGTCACGAGCGTTCCAGCCTGCTGCAGACGCGCTGGATGCCATCAAGACCGATGAGGGGAATCTCCTGTGCGTGGTGCGCGAAGACGGTATGAGCCTCATCAACGCCCTGGAGAACATCAAGGGGTTTATCGGCGACCGTCTCCCGCTGATTTCCGGGATCGAGACCTCCGATATCTCCCTGATGAACCTCGTCCGTGCAAACTACGATATCGAGCCCCAGGACGTCACGGTTGTCATCTATGTCGGGACCGAATTCACGCGCCTGATCTTCATGCGGGGGGAACATTTCCACCAGTTCGCGCCGATTATCGGCGAGGGGTACGATTCGCCGAACCTGCAGAACACCGTATACAGCAGGTTACTGCTGGAGCAGGATAATCTGGCCATCCCGCAGATCCGTCGTATCATTCTCGCGGGCGAATGCCGGCGCATCGGATTCAAGGAGTTCCTTTGCCAGCAGCTGCCGGACCAGGAAATCGAATACCTGGGAACGCCCCGGCTCGATGCCAGCCAGTTGACCCCCGAACAGCAGGAAATGATATCAGAATTTGCTGTGCCGATCGGTGCAGCAATGCAGACCCTGGATACCGCCAGTCCAGCGCTCTATCACGTGAATCTCCTTCCCTCTTCGGTGAAGGAAGGTCAACGCGTGTTCAAACTGGCGTGGCACGGCTATGCGCTCATGCTCCTTCTGTTCATTACGACCTTCCTGTTCACCTGGCAGATCACGCAGAAGTCGCGGGAAATCAAGGAACTGCGGGGGACCCTCGTGCTCAAGGAAAGCCAGAAAGCCGAGAACATGACGTTGTCCAACTCCATTCAGGCGCTCGAAGACCAGCTCACCCGGTACAGGTCTTCCATGGCGCTGTATGACAGTCTCGTTCCCGGGAGCGAACGCTGGAGCAAGGTCCTGACCCAATTGAGTCATGGCGTCGAAGACCTGAATTCCATCTGGCTCACGGACCTGACGGCAGGCAAGGAGCCGGACATGCTCATGAACGGATTTACGACATACCGGGCCAGGATTCCGCGGATGTCGGCGTTGTTCAGCGACGCGCTCCTGGAGGAAGTGAACGTGCAGGAAATCCGGAAGCAGACGGTGTACCGCTACCGGATCAAGGTTCCCGCCGCATCGGCGGTTTCGCAGTAATCAGCTCCCGGAAAGGAGAAAGACCGTGTCATACAAGATTCGCAATAGTATCGCCCTGGGCATCATGCTGTTCCTGATCCTTGCGGTTGGTACCTATATCCGGGCGTTCAATCTTCCGAAGAAGGTCAAAGCCCTGGAAACGGAAATCAAGAAGATTGACGACGAGCTGCAGAACACGCCGAACCTCGTCAATGAATTCAATGATATCAGCGCGGTGCTGACGGACACCCAGAAGCGGTGGGAAGCCAGGAACAAAGACATCCCTCCCGTCGACATCACCGCGCAGAGCTACGCGTACTTCAGCCGTTTAATCGATCTGAGCGGTGAGGTCAAGCTCGACATGGCGTACACCGGAACGACCTCCATGGGCACATACGGATTCAACACGTACGTCCTGAGGGGGGAGGCGCCATTTGAAAACCTCTACCGGTTCATCTGGTATCTCGAGAATGACCGCCGGCTCTACAAGGTGGAGACGATCACCCTGAAGGGTCTGGAAGTCGCGCCAACTCCCGAGGACGAGGGAGGCGTGCTGGTGACATTTGACATGACCGTCAACGCGTACTTCGCGTCCGTCTCCGAGCTTTCGAATTCGCTTGGCGACCGGTCCATTGCGCCAAATGTTCTGACCATGGATCCTTTCGCCCCTGTTATTTCCGCCGGATTGCCGGCCAACATCCACGAACTCGTCGAAATCGAGCGGTCGGATGTGCGCGCCGTAATCCCGGGAAAGGCCTTCGTCCTCGACCAGACGAACACGATCCGGACATTGCGTGAGGGCGATGAAGTGTACCTGGGATACGTAACGAAGATCGATCCGGGAGAAGGGCGTCTCGAGTGTACTCTGAACAAGGGTGGCATAATCGAAAAAGTGGAGTTGAAAATACGGTACGGCCCGCAGCAAAAAGGTCAGACACCATAGGATGAGGAGCGTATGAAAGCATCAGTCGTTGTTGCAGTGATCGCCCTGCTGTGGGCGGCGGGGCCGTCGGTCGACGCGCAAACGCAGTCGGAACGGAAAGGGATGGGCAGCTACACGCCTCCCCAGGAGCTTGTTTCGCTTGCTCCGTCGACGACGCTGGACAAAGCGCTGGGAATCATCAGCGAAGTCAGCAAGAAATCCACCGGCAAGATCATCATTGACACCGAACGGCGCACGATGCCGATCAACGTCGATATTCAGGGCTTCCCTTGGCGCGAAGCACTCGAAACCATCTGCCGGAAGAACGGGCTGGCGTTTTCGGAGTTCGAGAGCTACATCCAGATCACGGAGGGCACGACGGGAGAACTGGCGGGCCCGGTTGGCAGCGGGCGTCCTGTGGCCGGCGGCGCAGTCGCTACCGAGATCCAGAAAGAAGTCGCCACATTCCGGAGCAGGGAGATCAAACTCTCCGCTATCTTCTTCGAGGTGAACCTGTCAAAGTTGGAAGAGGTGGGGATCAACTGGACCTTCATGAAGAGCACCGGTGATTATTCCATCGGTGCCGAGTTCAACGGTGCAGAGGATGTCTCGAAGAACATCTTCAAGACAGAAGTCACGCCCAAAGTGAAATTTGCCAACATGAACTTCGTGGCGAAATTCTTTTCGGACTACAAACTCGGCGAGATCCTCTCGGGTCCTCAGCTCATCGTGCGCTCGGGCGAGGACGGACGGATTCAGGTCGGCCAGGATTTTTCCATCCGGGAACGTGATTTCGCGGGGAACCTGATCGACAAGTTCTATAGCGCCGGCACCATCATCAAGGTCAATCCACAGGTCATTGTGGAACAGGGCGTTCCGTTCATCCATGTCGCGGTCGACATTGAGCGGAGTTCGGTCACGCCTGGTGCGGTGAGCACGATTATCAACAAGACCCAGGCGCAAACCAATCTGCTCCTGCTCGACGGTGAGGAAACCATCATCGGCGGTCTGTACAATAATGAGGTCAATACTACCCGTTCGGGCGTCCCGTTTCTGAAGGACCTTCCCTGGTATGTCTTCGGTCTCCGCTATCTGTTCGGGTACGATAGGGAAGAGATCAACAAGAAGGAACTCGTGATCCTGCTCAAGGCCGAGCTGGTGCCGACACTGCAGGAACGCATCACGCAGAAGACGAAGGAGGAAGATTTGTACGACAAGTGGCGCGAAGAGAACATGAAGCGCGACAGGAATATCCGGGGGGGGCGATAAGAAGAATCGGGCGTGAGAACAGCCACTAGCACAAGAGGAACTTCGATGTTACGGACAGGACTATTGATGGCGGGCGCGGCAGTGATGGCGGTGCTGCTCGCCGGATGTAAGAGCGACGAGACGACAGCATCGCAGGGGGAGGGGGTCGTCAGCGGAGTTGTGACGGACGCCTCGAGCCTCGTGTTTCTTGCTGATGTCGCCGTGCAGGCACAGAGTGTCTCCAGCGGGATCCAGACCGCCAGCACGGATGCCAACGGCGGGTTCAGGATGTCGTTTGCGACCGACAGCATCGCGACCGCCACCGTCACGCTGCGCAAAACAGGCTACCGGGATACTACGATCATGGTGTCAGTTCGCCCCGGCACGGTGGTGGTCCTGAATATCGCCCTGCACCCGAAATCTGTCGTCAATCCGGGCGGGACAACGAGCGGAATCGCGCAGACGATCGCATTCCTCGGGGCAACGCCTCAGGAAGTGTCCGTCTACGGCGTCGGGGACAAAGAGACATCGGTGCTCGCATGGGAAGTGCGGGACTCACTGGGTCTCTCGATCGACGCTGCTCATGCGGTGCAGCTGACGTTCACGTCCACCAACGGACCTGGCGGGGGTGAATACACCTCCCCGTCGTCGGTGACAACCAACGCCGCAGGTCAGGCATACACCACGTTCAACGCCGGTACCCGGTCTGGGGTCGTGCAGGTCACGGCGTCAACGACCGTCGGCGGTCGGACGATTATATCAAGTCCCGTGCGCCTTGTGATCAACGGCGGATTCCCAGTGCAATCCCATTTCTCGATCGGTGCACAAGTGCACAATTTCCCTGCCCTGGGTTGGCTGGGACAGGCGAATATCATCACCGTTCTGGTGGGCGACATGTACAGCAACCCTGTTGTCCCCGGAACTGCAGTCTACTTCCGCAGCAGCGCGGGGGTGGTGCAACCCACCGTCTTCACGGATAAGAACGGGTTCGGCATGGTGACACTGTACAGTGGAAACCCTGATCCGTTCGGAGCATTTGCGGCACCGGTGTACGGCGACGGGTACCACTACGTTGTGGCGCGGACGCTGGGACAGGGGGGCGTGGTTGTCCAGGACAGCACGCTCATCCTCTGGAGCGGCATAGGCCAGATCAGTGCCGTGAACCCGACGACATTCGATATCCCCAACGCCGGGTCACAGAACTTCACATTCAAGGTGTCCGATGCCTACGGCCATCCGCTTGCGGCCGGGACAAAGATCTCGGTGTCCGCGCTGATCCCGCCTCCACCGACGCAGGGACAGCAGCAGAACCAGGTGTCGATTGTCTTCGGCTCCAACGGTACAATTGAATTGAACGATGTTCTTTTTGCCGGTCCCGGGACAACAGATTTCTCCTTTACGCTGAAAGACGGAACCTGGAGCATCACGGATGCGACTCCGGTGAATATCGTCATCAATATTACCGGGCCGAATGTCCCGAACACGATGGGCTATACGTTTGGTGGAACGGTGCGCTAGGGTAGAAACGACAGCATCGTCTTGCGGCCCCCGGTGTCCACGCGGCATCGGGGGCCGCGCTGTTTGTTGCATTTCCTCGCCGAAAACCGTAGGTTGGTCACGCCTGTACCACCATCAATGATGTTCCTCTTACAGTGTTTGACAGCATTCTCATCCGGGGAGCCCGGGTCCACAATCTCAAGAACGTCACCCTCGAGATTCCCCGGAACACCCTCACCGTTGTGACCGGCGTCAGTGGCTCGGGGAAATCGAGCCTCGCGTTCGACACAATCTATGCGGAAGGTCAGCGCCGGTACGTGGAGAGCCTCTCCTCCTATGCCCGGCAGTTCCTTGAGCGAATGGACAAACCGGACGTTGACCTGATCCAGGGGATCGGGCCGGCCATGGCCATCGAACAACGGGCCAATACCCGCAATCCCCGGTCAACCGTCGGTACCTCGACAGAAGTCTACGACTATCTCCGTCTGCTCTTCGCGCGGATCGGCCGGACCTACTGCTCAAACTGCGGAAAGCTGGTCGAGCGTGACTCCGTGCAGACCGTTTCCGACACCGTGCAGGAGCGATTCGCTGCACTGGGCTGTCGGGAACTCCGGCTGTATGTCACCTTTCCGCTCCCGATCCATCCGAACGAGAAGCTGTCGCAGGCCGTGTCAAACCTGACCAAAGAGGGATTCTTCCGGGTGTTGATCGGCGGTGCGATGATCGATCTCAACGAAGCCCGTGTCCCGACCCGCACACGCCCCGCCGATGTCGACGTCATCGTTGACCGGTTGGTGTACAGAGGTCCGGACGACGCAGAGCGGATTGCCGATTCTGTAGAGACGGCATTCGCCTCGGGCGCAGGACTGGCCTCCGTTGTGCTGACAGACCCCCCGGAGCGTCTCAATTTCAATAGAAATTTCGCCTGTCCCGATTGCCATCTGACGTACGAAGAGCCCGATCCCCGCCTCTTTTCCTTCAACAACCCCTACGGTGCGTGTCCGGAATGTCAGGGGTTTGGTCGTGCCATCGGGATCGACATGGATCTTGTTGTGCCGAACAAAGGAAAGACCCTGCGCGGGGGAGCGATCCAGCCCTGGACCACGCCGAAATTCCGTGAATACCTTCGTGCTCTCCTCCGTGCTGCTCCGAACGCGGGGATCAGGGTTGACGTTCCGTTTCGCGATCTCCGGGAGGAGGAACTCACGCTCCTGCGGGAAGGGACGAACGGTTTTGACGGGATCGATCCGTTCTTCCGGATGGTCGAAAAGAAGGCGTACAAGATATACTACAGGGTCCTGCTCAGCCGGTACCGGGCGTACACGACCTGCCCGCTGTGTGACGGGGCACGTCTGCGGTCGGAGGCTCTCAATGTCCGCGTCGCCGATGCCCGTCTTCCCGATGTTGTGCGGATGACAATTGACCGGGCACGGCACTTTATCGAGAATCTCACGCTCTCGCCCTACGAAGCCACGGTTGCGCGCCGCATTCTGGAGGAACTGAAAAAACGGCTTGCCTATCTCGACGATGTTGGCATCGGTTATCTTACATTGGACCGGCTTTCGGGCACCCTGTCCGGAGGGGAATCCCAGAGGATCAATCTCGCAACCTCCCTTGGCTCGTCACTGGTCGGTGCCGTCTACGTCCTGGACGAACCAAGTATCGGTCTTCATCCCCGGGACAACGGACGATTGATCGGCATCCTTCAAAAACTCCGTTCGGCGGGGAACACGGTGATTGTTGTCGAGCACGATGCCGACATGATGCGTGCCAGCGACAGGATTGTGGATATGGGACCCCACGCCGGCGAACGCGGGGGAGAGGTGGTCTTCAATGGAACGTACAAAGAGATTCTGCAGCACCCGGACTCCCTGACCGGAGCATATCTTTCGGGTCGCAAGAGTATTCCAGTCCCCGGTTCGCGCCGTGATGTGAACGGCTATGCGCTCACGATTGTCGGTGCGCGGGAACACAACCTCAAAGATGTTGATGTTACAATTCCGCTCCGCTCTCTGGTCTGTGTGACGGGCGTCAGCGGGAGCGGCAAAAGCACGCTTGTGCATGAGATTCTGCACAAGGGTCTGCTCCGGATCTTCGGAACCGGGTCGGGGAAGGCGGGAATCCATCGGGAACTGGTGGGTGCGCAGCATCTCAGCGCGGTGGAGATGGTCGACCAGTCCCCGATCGGCCGAACGCCACGGTCGAATCCCGTGACGTACATCCAGGTATTTGATCTTATCCGGACGTTGTTTGCGGGGACGGCTGCAGCACGTGTCCACGGTCTTAAACCCGGAGCCTTTTCGTTCAACGTCCCCGGCGGCAGGTGCGATGCATGCGAGGGAGACGGCGTCGTGAAGGTGGAGATGCAGTTCCTCGCAGATCTCTATCTCATCTGCGACGTCTGTAAGGGGACCCGCTTCAAGAAAGAAATCCTGGACGTACGGTACAGAGGGAAGAACATTGACGACGTGCTTGGGATGACCGTTGACGATGCCATTGCGTTCTACGGTCAGGAAGCGAGCGGGAGAAAGGTCGCAGAACGCCTGAAGGTGCTCCGGGATGTCGGCCTCGGGTACATCAGGCTCGGGCAGCCTGCAACGTCATTGTCGGGCGGTGAGGCACAGCGTGTCAAGCTTGCCGCACACCTGGCCTCTCCACCTGCGGATCAGCACACGTTGTTTCTATTCGATGAGCCAACCACCGGTCTGCATTTTGACGACATTGCGAAACTCCTCACCTGCTTCGACGCGCTGCTGGATGCCGGGAATTCCGTTGTCATCATCGAGCACAACCTGGACGTGATCAAATGTGCGGACTGGGTCATCGATCTTGGTCCGGAGGCGGGAGACGAAGGGGGGAACGTTGTCATCGCGGGGACCCCGGAAGAGGTCGCCCACGAACCACGGTCCCACACCGGACGGCATCTTGCCGGCGTCCTTGACGCCGGGCCGCCGCCCCGCCGGAAGAAATCCGCCCGTCGATAACTCGCGTGATGTTCACTCAGGGGTGACAGTGGAGAGCTTCGTGACGCACGTCACGGACATGCAGAGGAGAGGATTGTATATTGACCGTGTCAGAAAACTTGAAAGGCATTGGCTTCACGACGGGTGAAGGGGAGATCCCTCGCGACGGCCAGTGCCTTTCGCCATTCTATACTGCCACGCCAACGTTCAGGCTGATGACAAACCCGCCAAAGTTCTTCTTGGTTGTCGAGACTTCCCGTGTACGTGAATTGTACAGCGACGGGAGCCCTTCGCCGAACATGTACGTGATGTAGTACCGGAAATTGATGCCGAACACATTCGACCGTTCGGTGCCGAAGTTCGCCCCGAATCCCACGTATCCGCCCACCGTATAGTGCGGTTGTCCTTTCCCCAGGCTCTTGAAGAATTCGACCTGCTGGGTTTCGATGTACCCGTCATCGTGGAACACAAAGTTCACGTACGGCATCTGATAGATCATAGCCGGCCCGGCAGCAGCATTGATATACGGGCGGAACGTATCCACGATATCTTCCCGGAAGAGGCGATACTGGATACCCACCATGAGAGGGAGAACGAGAAAGCGGTTCAATTTCCCGGGAGTGTACGAGACACCGAAATACGGGTCGAAATACTCGAACTCACGCTCGTCTTTCGACTCGGAGATTGAAAGGCCGATAAACCCTGAGAGATCTTCAGTGAACGACCGCCGATACATGCCGCCCAGCCCGAAGCCATCATTGGAGATCAGGATGTCGAGACTCCAGACATTGGGATACCGATCAGGGCTGGTGGGGTCGGCGGGGAGGGCTCCCGCCTGGAGTGTATCCGACGTGGCCCGCGGCTCCCATCCCGTGGTGCGGGGTGACTGTGCCGTGGCCAGGACCGGCAGTGCCAGGCTCAAGCACAGAAGTATGAACCTGAAACAGCGGCTGTGGTGTTTCATGGTGTCCTCGCGATCGTTCTCTCTCTACAACATCTGCTCTGCAAAATAGGTTCTTGGCAGGGCAAAAGCAATCAGAGGATCCTGAAGACGCCGAACTTGAGGTAGTGTGTTTCCGGAACGGTGGGCAGGGTGGGATGATCAGGCGATGCTCCCCGCCACTCGAGAAGTTGGATTTCCCGGTTTGACTTGCGTGCCGTTTCCGCAATCAGGTCAATGAAGGTCGACGGGAGAAGGTGGTGCGAACAGGAGGCAGTGAGAAGCGTTCCACCGCGGACAAGAACACGGAAGGCACTCCTGTGCAGATCCTTGTACCCTTTCTTTGCCGTGGGTACGGTCTTCCGGCTCTTTGTGAATGAGGGAGGATCCAGGACTACGACGTCAAATCGTTCCTCCCGGGCGGCCATCGTATTCAGGGAGGCAAACACATCAGCCTCTTCAAAGCGGACATGTGCGAGCCCGTTGGCCTGTGCGTTTGCCTTCGCGCGTCCGATCGCTTCCGCGGAGCTGTCAATGCCGACGACCTCCGCCGCACCGGCCGACGCGGCATGGAGTGCAAACCCGCCGTCATTACAGAAACAGTCCAGCACGCGGCTCCCGGGGCTGAAAGGGCGAATAAGCGGGCGGTTGGCTCTCTGGTCAAGAAAAAAGCCCGTTTTCTGACCTTCTCCGAGATCGATGGTGAAGCGGACAATACCATCATCGAACCGGACTACTCCTCCAGTTCCGCGGAGCACTTCTCTGCGCAGAGGGAGTCCTTCGAGGAGCCGGAGTGACGATTCGTTCCGCTCCAGGATGCCGGCCGGATGGAACAGCTCTTCCAGCACGTCACAGATGAGAGGAAGCCGCAGATCCATCCCGAAGGCGAAGGTTTGCACGACGAAAAAGTCTTCGAACCGATCGATGATCAGTCCCGGGAGAAAGTCCGCCTCCCCATGGACAAGCCGATAGACTCGACTTTCGGGAAACAACCGGGCACGTAGCCTTTCAGCCTGGGCAAATCGCTCATGGAAGAACAGTGCGTCAGGTTCTCGCGGTGTTGTCGAGAAGAGCCTGCACGCGATGAGGGAATTGGGATGATACAATCCGACGCCGATCAGCTTCCCTCCGGCGTCATGGACTTCGACGACATCGCCGGGAAGGGGAGACCCGAGCGTTTGCCGGATTTCGTTGCTGAATACCCATGGATGCCCCGCTCGGATTCGGCGGTCTTCGTTCTTGCGCAGGAGTATCTGTTTCTTCCCGGAGGAGGTATTCATAAGGGTCTCATAAGAGGGGAACACTAAGGTACGAAGAGCAGCCTGCAACCGCAAGGGTAATTGAATTTCCCAGCCATCTTGCGTATCTTATATGTTTGGCAATCCATTCACATCGTCCTGGAACAATGCGCATACCCCCGCGGCTTTCCTGTGTAGTCTTTGATGTTGATGGTACTCTGACCAGCACGAATGCGCTCATTTTTGCAACGTTCAACGACGTTGCGGAACGGCATCTCGGGCGTGCATTCACTCCGGCGGAGATCATCGGGCTTTTTGGCCCCCCCGAGGAAGGTGCAGTGGAGAAGTTGTTCGGGTTGGAACGTGTGCCGACGATCATGGATGAGATGTGTGCGTATTACAGGGAGCATCATCGTGCTCTGGCGCGGCTGCATGACGGAATGGATGAAGGGCTGCGGTTGTTGCATGAGAGCGGAATCAAGCTGGCCGTATTCACCGGGAAGGGGCGCAGGACAGCGTCGATAACGCTCGAGATCCTGGGGATTGCCGGCTATTTCGACATGATTGTCACAGGGAACGACGTCATGCGTCACAAGCCCGATCCGGACGGGCTTGTACAGGTCCTTGCGGGCCTCGGGGTGCCACCCGGAGAAACCGTTATGGTCGGCGATTCTATGGCAGATGTCCGTGCCTCCCGCGGCGCGGGAGTCACGATGGCCGCTGTCCTCTGGGATGCGTACGATCGTCAGCGCGTTGTTGAGGCCGGAGCGGACCTGGTCTTTGACACGGTGCCGGAGTTTCTTGCCTGGTGCCGTTCCCACGTGGACGGGACCGTGCCCGGCGAGAGAACATCGTGATGGGCCCACAATTTCAGGCAGGGAGCAGTGCATGGAACACGTACGGATAGGTGTGGTCGGGGTCGGCCATCTCGGCGCGCTGCATGCGAAGATGGTGTCGGACATACCCGGGGCACAATTTGTCGGGGTGTTCGATACGGATGCCGGCAAGTCCCAGGCGGTGGCCTCGGCCTACGGTGTGACGTCCTTCTCGGAGCTGGGAGCATTGCTGGAGCGGGTGGATGCGATCACCGTTGCCACGACGACATCGACCCACTTCGCAGTTGCACAGGAAGCACTCCGGCGAAGGATCCATGTCTTCCTCGAAAAACCGATCACAGAGACCATTGCTGAAGCTGAGCAGTTGTGTGCCCTCGCGCGCGAGCATGCGACGACCGTGCAGGTTGGCCATATCGAACGATTCAATCCTGCAATACTCGCGTTGGACGGCTTTCCGCTCCACCCGCTGTTCGTGGAGTCGCACCGCCTCGCGCAGTTCAAGCCGCGAGGCACAGATGTGGCGGTTGTTCTCGACCTCATGATCCACGACATCGATCTCATCCTGACCTTCGTCAAGTCGCCCGTCAGCAGAATCGATGCCAGCGGAGTGGCGGTGGTTTCGGACACCATCGATATCGCGAACGCCCGATTGCAGTTTGAGAATGGCTGCGTTGCAAATGTGACCGCGAGCCGGATTTCCCAGAGAAGCATGAGGAAGATGCGCATGTTTCAACACAACGCATATATCTCCCTCGACTTTTCCGAGGGAATGGCAGAAGTCTTCCGGCTGGTCCCGGAAGGCAGTCCTGATGTCCGCGGAGCGATGGTCCTCGGAGAAATGGGAATCGGCAAGAACCGGAAGAAGATCATGTATGAACAGCCGGAACCGCGCGAAGTGAATGCGCTGCGCTACGAACTGCAGCTGTTTATCGACGCCGTGCGCCAGGGGACAGCTCCCGTCGTGACGGCTGAGGACGCGACACGAGCGCTCGTGGTTGCGATGGACATCATGCAGAAAATCGGTCAGCAAAACGTGCCCGTCTAGATGCCGGAGAAGCGCGACCATATCGTGATTGACCATCCACTCCTGCTGCATCTGGGGAAGGAGGCTGACCGCCTCGGAGTGGAGGCGTATGTCGTCGGAGGGTACGTGCGGGACTTCCTTCTCGGCAAAAACGTCCAGGATATTGACATTCTCGTCATGGGCGATGCCATCGCGTTTGCGCATGCGGTTGCCCCGGGGCTCGGCGCGGGCAAGGTGGTCACGTTCGAACGGTTCGGGACCGCCATGATCCCTCTGGAGGGAGGAAAGCTGGAGTTTGTCGGCGCGCGGAAGGAGAAATATTCGGGTGAGTCCCGCAAACCGGAGGTCTCGCCTGCTACGCTGGGTGAGGATCTCTCCCGGAGGGACTTCACCGTCAATGCTCTCGCTGTTGCGTTGAACACCAGGACGCTGGGGAGCCTCCATGATCCGTTTCATGGCCGGGACGACCTTGAGGCGCGGCGGCTCCGGACTCCGTTGGATCCGCAGCACACATTTGATGACGATCCTCTCCGCATGCTCCGGGCGATCCGCTTTGCGTCGCAGCTGGAATTCACCCTTGAGCCTGCAGTGCTTGAGGCCGTGGGTGCGATGAAGGAGAGGCTCCGTATCGTCTCACAGGAACGGATTACCGAAGAATTTCTGAAAACGCTGGCGACGGCCAGACCCTCCATCGGTCTGCTCCTCATGCACCGGACAGGGCTCCTGGACATCGTCTTTCCCGAGATCGCCCAGATGGCCGGCATCGATCAGCGGCGGGACCATCATCACAAAGACGTGTTTCTCCACACGTGCACGGTGGTTGACAACATCGCGCGGACGACGGATGACCCCTGGCTCAGGTTTGCCGCGCTGGTTCACGACATAGCAAAACCCCGGACGAAAGCGTATCAGGAGGGTGTGGGCTGGACGTTTCACGGTCACGAAGAGATCGGGGCCCGTATGATGAAGAAGATCTTCCAGCGGCTGCGCCTGCCCTATGATCCCCTCCCCCATGTCGAGAAACTGGTTCGCCTGCATCTCCGTCCTATGGTGCTGGTGGATGACGGCGTGACGGATTCCGCCGTGCGTCGGTTGATGTTCGAAGCCGGTGAGCACATTGATGATCTGATGAAGCTCTGTCGCGCCGATATCACCTCAAAAAACCCCGCCCTTGTTCGCCGCTATCTCAACAACTACGAGATCGTGATGGACAAGATCCGGGAAGTAGAAGAGAAGGACCGTCTCAGGAACTGGCAGCCTCCGCTGCGGGGAGACGAAATCATGTCGGTGTGCGGTATCCCCCAGGGGAAGAGCGTCGGGCTTCTGAAAAAGGCCATTGAGGAGGCCATTCTCGATGGCAGGATCCCAAACGAGCATGATGCGGCGCTGGAGTATCTTCGTTCTATTAAAGAGGATATTCTCCGTTCTTTGCCACTCCCATGAAACTTTGAACGCCTTTTCCCGTCTAAGAAGTGAGGAAAAAAGAGGGTCTTCGCGAAGGAACGATCGTCGATTTTCCCGTGTTTTTCATACTCTGAGGGTCTTTCCCCCACTTTTCCTGACCTTTCGTCTCACAATCATGAAGATATGGAGTACACCATGACCGTGCGTCTCATCGCCCTGAGTGTCGCGCTCATCCTGCTGGTTGTTCCTTTGCCTGCGCAACCACGAACGCTGACCCTGGAACAGGCAACGCAGATCGCCCTGGAGCGCAATCTGAGCGCTATGCAGGCACGAAACAACGTTGATGCCGCGAAGAGTTCGGTTCTTGCTGCTTACGGACGTTACCTGCCCGGCCTCGGCGCTACGGGGGCATGGACCCGGAGCCAGACCGAGGGACCGATCTACACGCAGGGAATCCCCATTCCGGGATCCTCCACCAAGCAGACGACAGGGAGCTTTTCCGGCAACCTCAGCGCCAATCTCCTCCTGTTCGACTCATTTGAACGCGAAGCCAATCTGAACCGGGCGAACGCGACATCGGACGCGACCGAGCTCTCCGCGACACGGACACGCCAATCGGTCGTATTCCAGGTGGAAAGCTCGTATCTCAACGTACTGCGGCTCGACCAGCTGGTGAAAGTAAGCGAAGAGAATCTCAAACGGGATCGCCGCCAGCTGGAACGCATCATTGAATCGAACCGGGTCGGGGCGCTTTCTCTCGCGGACGTGTACCGGCAACAGTCGCAGGTGGCCATTGATGAACTGAGCATGATCAATGCGCAGAATTCCTTTGACAAGGCGGAAGCCGACCTGGTGGCTCTCATCGGACTGAGCGTTGCAGAGGAATTTGCCTTCGTGGACGAATCGGTTTCCACGTCGATTGATTCAACGGATATCGCCTCCACGCGATCGAAGTACCGGGACCTGGGTTCACTGACCTCAACGGCGTTGACGTATCGTCCGGACTACCTTGGCACGAAGAAATCGTTCGACGCATCCTCGTCCGGTATCACGATTGCCCGCGCGGGGTATTTTCCATCGCTGAGCGCTTTCGCGGGAATCAATGCCAACAACGAAGAATTCGGAAAACTGCTGGATTTCAAGACTCTCTCCTGGGGTGTACGCCTGAGCTGGACCCTGTTCGACGGATTTGCGACCAATCAGGCGCTCCAGTCGGCGATTGCGACCAGCAGGAATGCGGAACTGACTCTCGCACAATCCGAGCGGAACATCGGGGTGGAAGTCAAGAAAGCCCTCCTGGACCTCGAAGCTGCCATGAAGCAGTATGAAGTAAGCCAGAAAGGGATGACGTCGGCGAGGGAAGACCGCAAGATCGCAGAAGAGCGGTACAATCTCGGTGCCGGCACCCTGCTTGACCTTCTGGTCGCGAGCGCGAATTTCGTCAACGCTGAAGCAAATGTCGTCAACGCCTCGTATAACTATATTATTGCAAAACGCAACGTAGAATACGTCCTCGGCGAGAGGGTCTACTAAAGGATTGGAAGGAGATCCACGAATGGCAAAGAACGGTAAGAAATCGAAAAAACGGATCATTATCTTTTCCGTCCTCGGGGTACTGGTGATCGCCCTTGCGCTTGTTGTCTTCCTCGGAAGCAAGAAGGAGCCGGTGATCACGGTTCAGGTGGAGAAGGTGGCTGCGCGCACTGTGACGCAGATGGTGACTGCGACAGGAAAGATCCAGCCCGAGGTGCTGGTAAAAATTACGCCCGAAGTGAGCGGTGAAATTGTGGCACTGCCGGTGAAGGAAGGGCAGCGGGTGAAGAAGGGCGACCTTCTGATGAAGATCAAACCCGACTTCTACGCTGCGCAGCGCGACCAGGCTTCCGCAGGCTTGCTGCAGGCCAAAGCCGGTCTTAGCAGGACCGAGCCGGAATTCCGGCGGGTTGAGACACTGTTCAAGAAGGGACTGGCTTCGGAATCGGAATTTGACCAGGCACGTGCGAGCTACGAGGCGAGCAAGGCGACGTTCGCACAGGCCACGGCCTCGCTGAACCAGGCCGAAGAGAGCCTTCGCAAGACTATTGTCCTTGCACCGATGGATGGAACGGTGAGCCAGTTGAACTCCGAACTCGGCGAGCGTGTCCTCGGGACGGTTCAGTTTCAGGGGACTGATGTCATGACGATTGCCGATCTCTCCCGGATGGAGGCCCGCGTCGACGTCAGCGAGAATGACGTCATCCTCGTCTCTGTAGGCGATACCGCCAAGATCGAGGTGGACGCCTTCCCCGACAGGAAGGTCAACGCCGTCGTCTATGAAATCGCCAATACGGCCACGTCCAAAGGACTGGGCACACAGGAAGAAGTCACGAATTTCGAAGTCAAGATGCGCATCGTGACCCCGGGAATCACCCTCCGCCCGGGTATGTCGATGACTGCAGATATTCAGACCGAGACCAAGCAGAATGTTCTCACTGTTCCCATTCAGAGTGTCACGACCCGGATGCCGAAGATGGAAGTGAAAGAAGGGGAAGGGGATGGCCAGAGTGGCGTGGTCCTCGCTTCGAATGCACCGAAGAGGAAGGAAGAGGACAAACCGAAGGAGATCGTGTTCATCGTGGAGAACGGTGCGGCGAAAGCGGTTCCGGTGAAAAGGGGTATCAGTGACGATACATACACCGAAATCACCGAGGGGATCGGCGAAGGGGTCCAGGTGGTGTCGGGGACGTATAAGGCCATCAACCGCGAGCTCGAAGATGGAACAAAGGTCCGGATCGAAGAACAGAAAAAAACCGGGGTGAGAAAGACCGGCGAGGGTACGTAACATGAACGTCATTGAACTGAAAGATATCGTCAAGACGTATGACATGGGAGGAGCGGAGCAGGTGCTGGCTCTCCGCGGGGTGACCATGTCGATTGCCAAGAACGAGTATGTGGCCATTATGGGTCCGTCGGGATCCGGAAAATCCACCCTGATGAACGTCATCGGGTGTCTGGATACGCCCACGTCGGGGATGTATCAGTTCAACGGCGTTAATGTCAGTGAAATGGACGACAACGAACTGGCGAGGGTGCGGAACAAGGAGATCGGGTTCGTGTTTCAGACCTTCAATCTGCTTCCGCGATCGGACGCCCTTCACAATGTGGAGCTGCCGTTAATCTATGCCGGCATATCTTCCACAGATCGGAAAGAGCGGGCGCTGGCGACACTGGGGCACGTGGGTCTGGGCGACCGGGTTCACCATAAGCCGAATGAGCTTTCGGGCGGGCAGCGCCAGCGTGTTGCAGTTGCCCGGGCGCTTGTGACGCATCCTTCGATCATCCTTGCCGACGAGCCGACAGGCAATCTCGACACCAAGACGGGCGAAGAGATTATGATGCTGTTTGAAGAACTCCATCATCAGGGCAACACGATGATCCTCGTGACCCATGAAGCGGACGTTGCCGCGCATGCCCATCGTGTGGTTCGTCTGCGCGACGGAAAAATCGAGACGGATGAAATCGTCCGGGCCCGCAAGACATACGCGGCGGCCGGTGCTTCGTGATACCAATGGGAGACGGGGATGGCTCTATTCACTGAGATCAAAGAGGGATTGCTGATTGCGCTCGGCGCCATCCGCGCGAACAAGATGCGGTCGGTGCTGACCACCCTCGGCATCGTGATCGGGATCGTTTCCGTGACCTTGATGGCAACCGCGATCGAAGGGGTCAACAGGGCATTCGAGCGGAGTGCAGCGGCCTTCGGCACGGATGTTCTGTATGTCCAGAGGTTTCCGTGGGTGGGAAATGAGGACTGGGCGACGATCCGCAACCGCAGGATGCTCGAAGCGGACTACGCCGCAAAGATCGAACGGCAGTCACTCTTCTCCGATGCCGTCGCGCCGGTCATTGCAACCCGCCGGCGTGTGTATCGCGGCAATGAAAGCATGGAGGATGCATTCATCAGCGGGACCACCAATCAGTACATGAATGCCGCGGGTGTGACGCTGCAGGATGGTCGCTTCTTCACTGCCGAGGAATCCAACGGCGGCCGACCTGTATGCGCCATCGGCGCCAATATCGCGGAGACGCTGTTTCCGACGGAAGACCCGATCGGAAAGATCATCCGCGTGGCCGGACATCCGTATACTGTGCTCGGCATCTTTGAGAAGCAGGGAGGGTTGTTTGGTGTCTTCACGTCGGACAACCGCGTCTTCGTCCCCCTGCTCTCGTTCCAGAGCCACTTCGGCGGCAGGCGGCGGGACGTCACAATCCAGGTGCGGGTAAACGATCTCAAACAGATGGATGATGCCAAGCTCGAGATCGAAGGGATCATGCGGAAACTGCGCCGTATCGCCCCCGGAAAACCAAACGATTTCAACATCAACCAGCAGGAACTGCTGACCGCGACTTTCGCGCCGATCAGCCTGGTCATCGCCTCTATCGGCTTGTTCATTACCGGTCTGGCATTGTTTGTCGGCGGAATCGGGATTATGAACATCATGTTTGTGTCGGTGACCGAACGGACCCGGGAAATCGGTATCCGGAAAGCCATTGGAGCGCGGCAGCGCTCGATACTGTTCCAGTTCCTGATCGAGGCGTCAGCCCTCTGCCTGTTCGGCGGGCTGGTCGGACTGGCAATCTCGTTTCCGTTGAGTCTGATCGTCGATCAGGTGTTACCGACTGCCATGCCATTGTCCGTGGTCTTTGTTTCCATCGTCATTTCGCTCGTTGTCGGCGTTGTGTCGGGCTTCCTGCCGGCCTACCGGGCTTCGAAAATGGATCCCGTGGAGGCACTTCGCTATGAGTAAACTGGCCATGGAGTGGGCGACCTTTCGCGAGAGCCTTCAGATGGCGTTGTCGGCCATTCGCAACAGCAAGCTCCGGTCTCTCCTCACGCTGCTCGGTATCGCCGTGGGCGTCTTCTCGATCATCTCCGTGATGACCGGAGTGGGCGTGCTGCGGAACAGCATCGAGGAAGGGATGATGCAGCTCGGCTCAAACACCTTTCAGGTGCAGAAGTATCCAGCGTTCAACACGGGGCCACGGGACCGGGCCCGGTTCAGGAACCGGAAAGACATTACCATTGAGCAGGCCGAGCTGGTGCAGGAACGGGCCACCCTGGCAGAGGCCGTCGGCATCGAAATGTGGCAATTCGGGAAAATGGTGGTGTGGAAAGGGGAGAAGACGAACCCCAATATCTCCGTGGCCGGCGAGAACCTCGCGGGCCTCATTACCAACGACTGGACCATCGAAAACGGCAGATCGCTCTCGTTGCAGGATATTGAGCTGGCGAGAGATGTTGTCATCCTCGGCAATGCGCTCGCAGAGAAGCTGTTCCCGCCGAGCATCAATCCGATCGGGGAGCGGGTCCGCGTCGACGGATCCATCTACCAGGTGATCGGTGTGTTTGCGAAGAAGGGAGGCGCCCTGGGTGGGAACCAGGACAATTTCGTTGCGATGCCCATCACCTCCTTCATGCAGAAGTACGGCAGGGCAAGCCGGAGCGTCAATATCATGGTGAAGGCAAAGAGCCGTGAGGTGGTGGAGGATGCGATCGAACAGGTGCGGTTCATCCTCAGGACGGCCCGCAAGGTCCCGCCCGGCACCGAGGATGATTTCGCGTACTTCTCCAATGACTCTCTCATCAACCAGTTCAACGAGTTCACGCTCTACCTCCGGCTCGGCGTTCTGCTGGTCAGTTCCATCGCGCTGCTCGCCGCCGGCGTGGGCATCATGAATATCATGCTTGTGTCTGTGACCGAGCGCACGCGGGAGATCGGCATCCGCAAGGCGATCGGAGCACAAAAGCGCGACATCCTCGCACAGTTCATGATCGAGGCAATTATACTCTGCGAGATCGGAGGGATCATCGGTGTCATCGCGGGGATCCTGGGCGGCAACGTCGTCGGACTGCTGCTCGAGGTGCCAGCGATTATCCCCTGGGATTGGGCGATTGTTGGTATTGTCGTCTGCTCTATTGTAGGACTGGTTTTCGGCGTCTACCCTGCGTGGAAGGCTGCGAACCTGGACCCGATTGAAGCCTTGCGGTACGAATAAGACGATGTCGTTGAACTCTCGCGGGCTGCGGGTAGCCGGTATTCTGGTACTACTGGGAACAGCAACGGCAGTGCTCTCCGCCCAACAGGAACGGCCGTACAGTCCGGTTTTCAAGAATCGTGTCGTCCCCCCTCCCCCCCTTCTCAGACAATCGGACGCTCTTCAGGAAATCTGGCAGGCATTTCTCGTTTCGCGGAAGGCCCATGGCGGCGATCCTGTGGCGCAGCACGAACTGGGTGTGCGGTCCATGCTCGGCCGGGGCGTTGAGGCGGACACTGTTCAGGCTGCATACTGGTTCGAGCAGGCGTCGGCCCGCAACATGCTCTCGTCCCGTTTCAATCTCGGTATTCTCCGGTACCACGGCTGGGGAGAGTCGTGGAATCCCTTTACTTCGTATGAAGCGTTCCTGTCATGCGCAGAGTCAGGAATGGCGGATGCGCAATTTGCCGTTGCGCTGTTCTATCTTGACAATCTCGTCGTGCCGCGTGATTATCGCCGGGCCCTTTCGTGGGCTCGCCGGGCAGCTGAAAACGGATTTGAACCAGCCAAAGAAGCCGTGCCACAGCTTGAGAAGAGTATTGCCCGCGACACCGCAAAGATTGAACCGGGCGATGGAACTCCCTCAGAAGCGATACCGTTTCTCAGCGAGGACGCCGGAGACACGGCCACACAACGCGTTGGGGATGCTTTTGTCAAATCGGTTGCCCTGGGAGGCGACCCCGAACTCCGCAAATCGCTTGGACTCGCCCGCATGCTGGACGCGGATCTGTCCGTTGATTCGCTCCGCCGGAGGGGCATCACCGCTGCAGCCGCCACCGGCAGCCCGGAAGCCCTTGCAGTTCTTGGCCGGTACCGGGAAAAGGGAGCCGATGGGACACGGGATGTCGTGCAGGCGTGTGGCTACTATGTGCGGGCGGTGCGCATGGACTGGCCCCGGGCCGCGCGCCTTCTCTGGAACCTTGTCCACCAGAACGGCGTGGTCAGCGAGATCCGTACGCGCGCACGGAAGGGCGACAACGATGCGCAGTATGTCTGGGTGGCGCTTCTCGCGCTCGGCTATGAATCCGTCCTGATGCAGGAGCAAGCCCTTCTCACCCCGGAGCAGGCGGTCCGCCTCTTGCGGAAGGGGGCCGAACAGGATCACCTCCCTTCGCTCGTCGAGTTGGGTCTGTGCGCGTACGCCGGACGATGGATGCCGCAGAATACAGGCGAGGCGGTCAGACTCTGGAAACGGGCAAGCGCGTTGGGAAGTCGGGAAGCGGATATCCGGTTGGCCGTCCTTCAGGTTCAGAACCCGCAGGACTCGCTGACATTGAAGCAGGCGGTGTCAACACTCGGGCAGGCAGCGGAGGATGGGTCGATCCTCGCCGAAGTGGCCCTCGGGTATTGCTACGAACATGGTGTCGGTGTCCCCCCCCGGCTTGCAGAATCCGTCCGCCTGTACCGTATCGCTGCGCGGAGGGGGAGTCAGGATGCGTACAGGTCGTTGCAGCGCCTCCATGACGCCATACGTCCGACAAACCCCACCTATCGCGTGGAGGATAACGGCTAGGTCATGTGTCCAGCTGTTCTCCGACCGGCCTGCCCCGCAGAGCGCCGCGGAGTGTGCTGAGCATGTCGTTCACGGTGAACGGCTTGTGCACGACTCCCAGCGCCCCCAGTTTCAACAATTCTTCCGTCTTCTCCTTCTTGACGTATCCCGTGCTGAATACTACCTTGACGTCCGGCCTGATCGCACGGAGCATCGTGAACACGTCATCACCGGACACTTTTGGAAGGCCCAAATCGAGCAGTACGAGGTTGATGCGCGTGTGATAGGTACGGAACATGGTAACACCTTCGTTGCCGTCAACGGCTTCCAGCACATCGTACCCTGCACGCGTCAGCACTTCCCGGATCAGGGCTCTCAGCATCTCCTCATCTTCCACGACGAGAATCGTTTCTTTGATCCCCGGCGCCAGCGTCAACTCATCCGGTGCGGTGAAGTCGTTGATACTGGTTTCCACAGGGACATACAGGGTCACCGTCGTTCCTTTTCCGGGTGTGCTGTCCACGGTGACGAAGCCGTGATGACTTGAGACGATGCCATAGACCACGGAGAGACCGAGGCCGTTGAACATTGCGCGGTCGCGGGTCGTGAAAAATGGTTCAAAGATATGGTGCGTGACAGACTCGTCCATCCCCTCTCCGGTGTCCTGAATACTGATGCAGACATATGTTCCGTCCTGTGGATTCGGAAAGCGGGAACGGAGCGTCGCGCCGCTTACCCTGCCGGTTGTCACGGTGATGGTCCCCCCGTGCGGCATGGCATCACGCGCATTCAGCAGGACATTGAGCAGGGCCTGATGAAACTGGTTCTGATCCGCCAGGATAGACGGGTGCGCGGGATCCAGGTGCTGTGCATACGCAATGGTCTTCGGGAAGACTTCGGCGACCATCCGCAGGAGGTCCTGCACAACGCTGTTCACGTTGACGGATGCAAACTCGAGGTTTGACTTGGTTGTTACGCCGACGAGTTGCTGGATCAATGCCGCTCCCCGGCGAACGGCCTGGTTGATGGCATTGAGGCTCTGGGAGACCTTTGCGGGATCGTCCAGGGTCCGTTCGAGGCGTGAAGAATACCCGAGAATGATTGCGAGGATGTTGTTAAGGTTGTGTGCGAGGCCGACTACCAGGGTACCGATCGATTCCATCTTCTGGGCCTCGACCAGTTGTGCCTTGAGGGCATGGCGCTGGTTTTCGGTCTGCCGTTTGTAGAGCGCCATCTCGAGCGTGGTGCGCAGTTCGCTGTCCTCGAAAGGCTTAAGGAGGTACCCGAACGGTTCGGTGACTTTTGCCCGCTCGATCGTCGTACGGTCGGCGTATGCGGAAAGATAGATGACCGGAATCCCGAAGCGCTGCTGGATGCGTTCAGCCGCGTCGATTCCGTCCATGTCTCCCTCGAGGCGGATATCCATCAACACCAGATCGGGGTGTTGCTGTCCGGCTGCCCGGACGGCGTCTTCTCCGGTGGATACGGTGTCGAGGACCGTGTACCCGAGCCGATGGAGTCGTGACCGCAGATCGCCGGCCACGATGCGCTCGTCTTCGACTATCAGGATTCCTGGGCGGGTTAACGCCGGCGGTGACGGCGGATGTGACGGTGTGGTTTGTTGAACGTCGTCCATGACAATCTCAGGCCTTCATCCGCTTTCCTTTTTCTTCGAATGTGAAGATCCACCCGCAGATCTTTCCGGGGTCGATCTCCGTGAGGTTCTTCCAGTATTCCCGGTTGTGCATTGTCCGCGAACTCGTTTCGTACTCCGGAAGACTTTCCACCTCGCGAATGATCTGGGCAAAGCGGGATCGCCAGAGCTTCATGTTCTGTTCGCGGAGGTCGACCCAGCCGTCGTGCGCCCAGAGGTCGATCGCCGTCGGATTAATGGGAAGCTGGTGCTCGCTGCGGAACGCGGGGATCTTGATCATGGAACCCCGGACGAGGGATTTTCCGTCAGGCAGGAGAATGGGAATCCCGATTGAAATGATCCGGGAACGGAGCTGATCGTCCGCCTCGATCAGGTCGAGGAGGCGTCTGCTCAGGATGCGTGTTTCGGTGCGGGCGACCGTGCGCACGTCACCGAAGCAGATCTTGAGCAGGTATGCTTCGTACAGGAGCTTCGAGAGCCGTGGGGGGCCGAGCATCTCGAAGGCAACAGAATCCACGCCATGCTCCTGTTCGAGTTTACGCATTGCCGACAGAGCTCCGCTGAACATGTACCCCGCGCGATAGGTGGGTGCCAGCGTGGCGTTGTCCAGGGCATTGATAATGTCGTGTCCCGTATTGCCGGCCCGGATCTCAAAGACGGTGCTTTCTGCGATTTCTTCCGGGGTCACGAACTCCATCTGCCCCGGGGTCGAAATCGCCTCAAATTCCCCCCGCGAAAAGTACCCGTTCTCCCCCGTGTCGATGAAGACAGACCGGAGGTTCTCCCCGCGAGGTTGCGCGACGCCCGGTTGGTGAAGGGTGAGGTGCTTCTGGAGCTTCACAGCCCCGCTGACGGGACAATCTTCGAGCGGGATCGGTTTCCCCCGCTTGGCAATCTCGCCGTATCCGATTCCTTTCCAGGCAATGGCGGCGGTGGGTTTGATCTCCTTGGTGATCGGGGCGTCGGGCGTCCGGCCCATGAGGAACAGAAGAAGTGTGTGCGCACCGGCGACGGCAGATTTCGAGAGCAGGACGCGGGATGGCCGCTCTTCGCTGTGCGTGTACGGAATGTTCAGTCCCATTCCCCCGGTGCCGCTGGTCCCGATCTTCACGTAAATCTTCGTGCCGGACAACTGCATCGAACGGTACATCAACTGGACGTGGCGGATCAACTGCGGGACGTACAGTGTGCACAGGAGCTGCTCGGTCACCTCCAGCAGCGCGTCGGTCTTCGGCTTGCGCGACTGCCTGACGGTTTTGACTTCGTTGAGCACACGCCGCGCCGATTGAAAGACATCCTGGTAGGCGATTGCCGTTGCGGAGTTCACGCAGTCGACGACAATGTCCGGCTTGAATTTCTGCATCAGGCGGTACAGGCTTGACCGCTTGAGAACGGGTCCGCTGAGCTCCTCAAGCATGTCTTCAATGATCATTGAACGGTAGCGCTTGCTTGCAAGGATCCGATCGCGGGGAAGGTCCTTCAATTCTTCCCGCACAAAGATATTGCCCCACCACGGGACAAAGAACCCGCGACCCACATGAGGGTAGAAGCGCTCGAGGTCGGCAACAGCTTCGCGCGCTTCGCTTTCAGCGAGCGATGTGACGATGATACGTCCCGGCTTTTCTTCCATGAACTTCCGGCAGACTGCTGAGCCTACAAGGCCCCATCCACCGATGACAAGAACGGTTTTTCCGTGGATATCCATTGCGTGGTCTCATGAATGAACGGAGAGAACGTCATTTGGATCAATGTACGCCAGGATGGCAGAAGAAGCAACCTGGCGGGATATGGTCGGGGTTGTCCGGCGGTCACGGGACCTGGATGCGTATCGCATGCACCCTGTCGGCCCAGCCGAGTTTCAAGAGGACGGAATTCCTCCCGGAAGACTCAAACCAGATGCGGAACGGGTCGACCGGGGTCCTGGGGATGGAGCGTTCCATAGGCAGGCGGAGCACATCGAATTCCGGTTGATAGACGGGAGGAGCGCCTCCCCGGGCACTGCTGATGATAAGTGTGCATGAGTGTTCGGAGGGGATGGTGTAGAGTGTGTAGACTCCCCGTCGGAGCCTGGTGCCACCGATCTTCACGTCACGACTGAGGTCGAGCGTCGTCGCGAAATTTGCTCCGGTTCTCCAGACCGTATCGAAGGGGACGACAACACCCCAGATTGTTCTTCCGCGCATCCAGGGACGGCTGTAACGGACCGTCAGGCGCCGGCCGCCGAACCGTATTGTCGAGGAATCCGGCGGGCTGAGCGGCCCGAGGTGCGCGACCTTTTCATATGGTGTCGTGACCATTGTCCGCTCCCACAAAAGCTTCATCACGCCCGTCGTCCGGCCGGTGGATTCCAGCACGACGGTGAAGGTGTCCACAGGGGAGGGAAGCATCCGGCTCTCAGCTTCGAACCGGGCAAGATCGAGTCGCTCATCGTACTGGGTTCCCCATTGGCCGGTTTGCTTGTTCAGGATGATTTTCCAGCCGGTGCGTGAGGGGAGCGTCCAGAGCGTGTAGGTGCCCGCAGGGACGGGGACCGAACCCAGCCGCATGTCGAAATCCGTCCTGAGGTGGGTTGCCTGATTTGCCCCGGTGCGCCAGACTCTGTTCCATGGTACGAGTTCTCCCATAATGACGCGACCGCGCATCGAAGGGCGGCTGTAGGTCACGGCAATCGTGCTGGTGTCGAGTCGCAGTACGATCGAGTCGCGCGGGCTGAGGATCTTTCGATCCTGGGCTGAGGAGGATACGAGGCCCCAGGATATCAGGGCGGTAAGAGCAAGGATCGGGAGGAGGTTCCGCATGGTCGCGTTCCGTGGGAAGTTGGAGTTCGTCAACCGTTGTGCCGGCTCATGTCTCTCATTGTTCCCGCTCCCCTCCCCGGCGCATGCCGGAGAGGGAAGGAATGGGAGTAGTGTGGCCGGAGGGAGGCGAGGTCTAGGCTCGCTCGACGACCACCGCCGTACCATACGCCAGGACTTCAGTGACGCCGGACATCACTTCATTTGCGTCATACCGCATGCCGATAACGGCATTGGCCCCGATCTCTCCAGCGTGCTGGACCATCAGCGCGAATGCATCCTGCCTGGTCTTTTCGCACAGCTCCTGGAGCAGCGAGATATTTCCGCCGAAGATCGTCTGAATGCCGGCGCCGAGGGTTCCGAAAATCGAACGGGATCGCACGGTGATTCCTCGCACGACACCGAGTGTTCGTACGATGCGATACCCGTCGAGCGTGAAGGCTGTGGTGATACTATGCTGGTCCATGGTCGACTACTTGAACTTGAGTGAGCTGAGAACCTTGTCGTATGCGGCAAGGTAGTCAGTGCGCTGCGGCCTGAACCAGTCGAAGGTCACACGATACACTTTGTCGTCTTTGACGACGAAAATGAATCGGCGTTCTACTTCGCGCGTGGGCGCGTACGTGAGGGTCATGGCGGGGATCCCACTAACCGTCGTCGTGCCGGTGGATGCACCGGAATATTTCCCTTTGTTCTGGTTGAACGCTTTCTCCAGCGTCAATCCTTTCGCACCAAACACGTGGAAAAGGATGGAGCAGTCCTGGCGGACACCGCGGAGACCGAGCGTCAGAACGTTGGATCCCTTTGGCACATTGACAAAATTGAAGTTGTCGGGATACTCGAATGTGAACATGCCGGCATCGTACGACGTGTAGCTGTCCGAGGGGAGTGTCTGGTCGCGGCCGGGCACCACTGGGCGCGGGAACGCAAAGCTTGCGACCATGGAATCGAAGATCGCGGCATGAGAGGCGTACAGGTCGCCAAATCCCGAGAACGACAAATCGTACAGGACAGTGTCGATGGGAACATAGATGTGGTGTCCTGTTTCCCGTACCTTCGAACTGAAGTTTGCGGTATAGGGGACTTTGAAAGCCGGCTTGCCGCCGACCGTAGCCGGTGTTTCCTTGCCGACGATGCGGCCGGAATTTGCCAATTCCGCAATCAGTGTGGCCTTCTGCTCCTGAGGCTTCTCGGTCTTGAAGATGTCGACCGCGATCATGACACCGTCGGGATACTGGCCCAGAGGATCCAGGAACCTCTGCCCGGCCTCGTGAGAATTATATACACGTGGCCGGCCTGCATCACCCCCGGCGACCCAGCCCTGCGGGTACATGAAATGAAAGCGGTAGATCGGATCCCGGTACTCCTGCATTTGACCGACGGGCAGAGGAACAACCTGCTTCTCCCCGCCGCAGCCCATCATGAACAGGCCGACAAGCAGCACCCCGATCGACAGCCCAAGGGTTCTACAGACGTTCTTCATGGTTCTCCCTTCCTCTATGAGTAGTTACGAGACTAAGCAACATGGATGCGCACGTTATGGTCTGGCGAGATGAACACGCAAAGATAGGGAAAAAGGGTGAATTCATCAACCGCGTTGTTTCTCAAATCAGCGATGACTATCTTAGACCATACTTCCCGCCCCTCGGAGGTTTGATTCTGCGAATTCTGCTTCTTTTTGCACTCCTGTGGTGTACGGTGCCCGCTGCAGCCGTTGCGGGCGATAATCCCCGCACAGTGACAGCAATCCGCGTTTCCACGGTTCCCGTGATCGATGGCCTGCTTACGGAACCGGCATGGGCAACAGCAACGCCTGCCACAGACTTCATCCAACGCGATCCTGACGACGGCCGACCGGCCACGGAGGCGACGGAGATCCGCGTCCTGTACGATGCCAACGCCCTGTATTTCGGGTGCGTCTATCATGACAGCCAGCCTTCGGGGATCGTCAGGCGGCTTGCCCGGCGCGATGACGAATCGGAAGCGGACATCGGATCTATCCGGATCGATTCCTTTCACGATGCGCGAACCGCGTACGAGTTTACCTTCAACGTGTCCGGCGTCAAAGTGGATATCATCCAGTACGACGACGGTGAACGGGAGGACGCGTCCTGGGACGTCGTCTGGGACGTGCACACCCGCATCACCCCGGAGGGATGGATCGCCGAAGTCCTGATCCCGTTTTCCGTCCTCCGTTATCACGCGAGCGAGAGCGATAGCGCAGAACAGGTGTGGGGGATCAACTTCACACGCTACATTTCCCGGAAACGAGAATCTCTCCGATGGGCCCATGTTCCGAAAAGCGAAAGCGGTTTCGTATCCCGGTTCGGGCATCTTCGCGGACTGCGCAATCTTCCCTCCCCGCACCGTATCGAGGTCCTTCCATTCGGGTTGATGCGACAGGCGTGGACGCCGGGGACCGACATCATGGACCGACGGTCCACGTTCACGTTCGCCGGCGGCGTTGACTCTGAAGATCGGACTCGGGAACAGCCTGATTCTCGATGCCACCATCAATCCGGACTTCGGCCAGGTGGAAGCGGATCCAGCGGTCCTCAATCTCTCGACATTCGAGACCTTCTATCCGGAACGGCGCCCCTTCTTCGTCGAAGGGATGCAGATCCTCCGCTTTCCGACGTTTGGTGGCGATGGAGCAGGCCCGGGCATGTTCTATTCCCGACGCATCGGGAGAGGCATCGGTCCGGATGAGGTCGACATCAGCGATGAAGAGCGCGTGGAATCTCTTCCGCAACACGCGACGATTCTGGGAGCGGCAAAACTCTCGGGCCGGATATCCCGGGGCCTGTCCATCGGTGTCCTGGAAGCGGTGACGCGAAGGGAACATTCGTCCGTGAGGAGTGCAACCGGTGATGTGCGTGACCTTCCTCTGGATCCCGCGATTCACTACAACGTCCTGAGGG
The DNA here is from genome assembly GCA_963700635.1 of uncultured Bacteroidota bacterium. Classification (GTDB taxonomy): domain Bacteria; phylum Bacteroidota; class Ignavibacteria; order UBA10030; family UBA6906; genus JAGDMK01. The sequence goes on from CAVOYH010000003.1 coordinate 1,604,194, forward strand.
CACGACAGGACGTGCTGGAAGGGTCGTATGTCGGAGGTATCTTCACCTCGGTTGCGCGCGAGCGAAAGGCGCCTGCGTTGACGGCCGGGCTGGACTGGGATCTCCGCCTTGCTGACGCAACGCATCGTCTCGACGGGTTTCTTGCATTTACCCGGACAACGGATCCAGACCGGCAACGGGTCGACGGAGGTGCCGGCAGGATGCAGCTTGCCCGTGTAGCTGCAGTGCACTGGCTCTGGTCGGCGAGCGTTGACTTCACCACGCCCCGGTATGACATCAATGACGTCGGTTTCTTCCGGCGGCCCAATGACTACGGGGGTTTTGCAACTCTTACATACAAGGAAGATGTGCCGGCGGCGGTGGTGCGTAGCTATCATTTCAGGACGAGCATGCACGAACGATGGAATTTCGACAGGGCAAATCTGAACCGGAACCTCGAACTTGACACGAAAGTGGTCTTCACGAATTACTGGGAGGTTGACGCCAGCGGTGGGGTTGATCTCGGGCGGTACGATGACCGGGAGACACGCGGAAACGGTCTGTATCAGAAACCGACCAGCGGAAGGTTCTCTGTGGAGGTGGAGACCGATGACCGGGACGTGGTCGCGCTGGGTCTACAGCAGCGGTGGGGATGGGACGAGCGGGCGATGCATCGCTATGCCATTGAAGCAAAAGTCGAATACCGGCCTGTCTCCTGGATGGCCTGGAGTATGGAAACCGAATTCGAGAGGGTGCGGCGTCAGGAAGCGTGGGTGGAAAACGTCTCCATCGGGGACAGAAGCATCAGCCTTTTCGGGGATCGTAGCACCGACCTGGCGAGCTTCACGTTGCGAGGCGAGGTGACGTTCACGCGCGATCTGACACTCCAGCTGTACGGGCAGGTGTTTGTTGCCAAGGGGCGCTACGCCTCATTTCGCGCAATGGATGCTCCAGGCGTCTTCCATCCGTGGGATGGTGCACTCCCCCAAAGGGATTTCCGCGAACACGAGCTGCATACCAATGTCGTGCTACGGTGGGAATACGTTCCGGGGAGTACGCTCTACCTGGTCTGGTCCCAGGTGAGGGAGGGGAGCGACGGCACCATCTTTCGCACGATCCAGGACGATCTCGGTGCCGTTTTTCGAACCCCTCCCTCCCATGTTCTGCTGCTGAAAGTGTCATACTGGTGGAACCTGTAAGAGTCGTCGCACCAGGACGGAATCCGCTCGGACGTTCAGGTCGTAATGGCCCGCAGCTCTTCGCGTAGTTTGGTGCGGATCGTGTTCATTTCCTTCCGGATCCTTTCTCCCAGGCCCCGCAGCTGTTCCTGGAATTCCTTCATGTGTCCCTGTTTCTGGAATTCTTTCATCTGCAGCTCCATTCGATTCTTGTCGATCCGAAAGTGGTGCGCGTCGTCGTCACCGTGCTTCTGGTACCAGCGCAAGTCGAAGTTGTGCGGGACGGACGTTTCATCGATTTCCAGGCGCAGCGTCAGACGGGTTCCCTTGCGGAGCACGTCGACCGCCGCTGTATCCCCCTCTTCAACATCCTCGAGGGCTTCCCACACGTCGTCGACATCTTCGATATCTTCCTTCCCGATCCGCAGGATGACATCACCGGCCTTGAAGCCCGCTTCTTTTGCGGCGCTCCGTTTTCCCACTTCTTCGACAAGCACGCCCCTGCCGTCCGGTGCATTGAAATATTCCCCGAGCTGGCGGTTGAGTGTGAGCAACTGGAGTCCGTGCGACATCCCACCCACGTACGCACGCATGTGGAACCGCGGAAGGCTCGGCAGGTCAGGGATCATGATAGCTTCGGGGCTGCGGGACCTTTCGAGTGTAACGCGCAGAGCGACCTTCTTGTCCTTGCGCATAACGGTCACGGTGGCAGCTGATCCGGGTTTGGATGCGCGGACGGCGTCCAGAAGATCGCCGGATTCCTCAATGGGCTTGCCGTTGAACTCCACGATGATATCGTCTTTGCTAATCCCGGCCTTTTCGGCGGGGCTGTCGTCGACGACCTCCGTGACCAGTGCGCCGGTTTTTGTCGAGACGTTCATCTCCCGCGCGAGGGAGGGACGCATGTCACGGATGGCAACGCCCAGCCATCCCTTCGTGTCGTTCTCGACCACCCTGACACGCTGTTGGGGTTCGGACGGGGCTTCCGCGAGTCTGGCCGAGCTGCCATTGAACACGAGGGGTGCCAGCAGTGCCACAACGAGTCCCTGCAGGTACATGATCTGTTCCTTCTGATGTGAGTGTCGTCTTCTGGGTATTGGACACAGGCTTCTGACGATCGGTTGACCTCGGGTTGAACTATTCTCCCTTCAGGAGTCTGATCAAAGCCGCGCGCGCGCGGTCGCTTCCGATGGCGCCGAGATAGAAGACCGCACTGCTCCGGATCTCCTCTCTGGGGTGAGAACGGGCAAGCTGGACGAGAAAGTCCGTTGCATGGGTGTCGCCGACACTGGCGATGGCATACAGCGTTGTCCCGAGCGGCGCATCGCGCGACTCTCCCGCGGCATCGAACCGGCGGAAGAGCGTGACCAGCCGCTCCACTGCCCGCGGTTTGTCCGGAACGGACCGCGCATACACTTCGATGGCGGTGCTCTGGATGTCCCGGTCGGCGTCGTCCGCGGCCACGTCGAGAAGGACTGCGCCGTTGTCCTCTCGTGTGAACTTGCCGAGTTTCATGATTGCGGCCTGGCGCAGGAGGGCAGGCTGCTGCTTGTCCAGGGCAACCTCCCGCAGGGTGCGGTACATCTGAGCGGAGCCTGCGCGTTCGGCGAGCATCTGCAACGCTTCAATCCGCACACGCACCTGGGGGTCGACTGGAGGGACGAGCTCCGGTGTGATGTGCAGAGGCGGGACCGGTACACGGACGAAGAGCGTATCTCCGTCGTAGAAGGTCATGACATGCTGCTGCATGGTCTTGTTCGATATTTCCCGCTGTCGATCAAATTCCCTGCGCAACCGCTGGAGTTCTTCAGAGACGATGACCAGCCGATCACCATCCGGTGGATGTGGCACGCGGATACGCACGCGGGCTACTCTCAATTCGACCTCCATGAGTTTGAGGTCGGAGACAGCGTCGCTGACGTACGGACTCGCCGGATAGGTTCGCAGGAGCTTTCTGTACAATGTCGCCGCTTTCTCCCTGTCGGACGATTTCCATGAGAAGGCGGTCCAGTACGCCGCGTCGTCGGCAAACGGGCTTTCCGGGAAGCGTTGTTCCAGCTCGGCAAAAGCCCTGCGCGCCTGCTCCCATGCCTCGGCGAGCACGGCGCTATAGCCCTCCCGGTATAGAGTGAATGCCGGGTCATCCGGTCCGGTGGGTTGCGGCAGAAAGGCGACGGGAGATGCTGCCGCCGCACGCGCCTCCTGTCCCGCCATGAATGGCGGGAACGCGGCAGCGGCGAGCATCACCCCGCAGAGCAGGCATCCCCACCATGATGCCACGCGTCCGTTATCGGTCATCTGCATATCGCACCTGTTTGTTCACACTCTCTGCAATGCGTAGTCTGAAAAGAAGATTCTCGCGCTCTATCCCCTCCCGAACGAGCGCCAGGTTCGTGGACGGGACGTGCTCATCGGCGTTGGCCAATTCAATCAGGACCTTCTGCATGTCGTCGATCAGCCGCACCGAGCGGTCGTCGTAAAACCGCTGCTTGAGAAAACGTGATTCACTTACGAGCTCCCGGGATGCCCGGCGCTCAATGGAAAAATCCACTGGAATATCATCCCGGACCGGGAGGTGTGTGACGCCCGTAAGAAGGATCCGGGATTTCTGCAAATACTGCTGGAGGCGGAGATCCGGGGATGCCCCGGCGGTCTGTACGGTGTCCTGGCGTTCGGCCTGCGTTTCTGCCAGTTGTGAGGGAGCGTCGTGACGGAGTACCTGCCAAGTGATGAGAGCGCTGACGGCAACCAGAACGAGAGACGCAAATCCGAGGACCAGGCGCCGCCCCGGCGCATGTCTCGCGCGGAGCCACGCTTCCAGGCGGCCCGACGGCGGCACCGATGCCGGATGCGGGGTGATGCGGTGCTCGACCTCCTGCAGCACTTCCAACCAGAATGCCCGGGGGAGGGTGGATGCGGGGTCGGTGTCCGTTGCCGGAAGAATCTGGAGTGTGTCGCGTACCGCGTCGCATGCCGCGCGGCATTGGATACACCTCTCGAGATGGTCGGAAAGGCGCTGTGATTCCTCCGCGGAAAGCTCTCCGCGCAGGTACTCGTACAGCTGGTTGCAGATATCGGCATGGACGCTCATCGTGTGTCCTCCTGGAGAAACTGCACTGAATGTCGCAGTTTCTTCAGACCACGGAACAGGTGTGTCTTGACCGTTCCCTCGGAACATCGGAGAATCGCGCTGACCTGTTTCGTGGAGAGCCCTTCCAGATGTCGCAGAATCACCACGGCCCGCTGGAGCGTGGGGAGTTCATGAAGTGCACGTTCCAGGTGTTCGCGCACATCCCGGGTGTGGAACGCCGCTTCGTGGTTGTCTCCGGGTTCGGCGATGTCAACGGCAGTGAACCTCACGCCGTGACCGCACTGTGCTTTGCCGGACGTGGTTGAGGGAGAGATTCATCACGATGCGGTGCAACCAGGTTCCGAATTCCGCCTCGCCCCGGAACGACGGTAGCGCGACATAGGCACGCACCAGAGCATCCTGGAGAACATCACGCGCATCTTCGCGGTTGCGTACGAAGCCGAACGCGACATTGTAGGCCTGCTTCATGTGCTGTTCCACCAGCCGGCGATAGGCATCACGATTCCCTTCCTGCGCCTGACGGATCAAAAGCTGCTCATCCGCAACGGGCATGCGGGGGCTTCCTGGATCTGTGGTTCTGGTCATTGGACACGGAACCGGGGAGGTTGGTTGACAGACGGGTGCCTTGTGAGACGGACGGTATCCGCCCCAGCCGCTTATTCATGAAGACGGGTCGAATGCGGGGAAAGTTGCAGGAATACGATAGTCCAGGGGAGGAGCTATTGAAACTTGAACTCCCGGGCGTTCCCGTAGATCGGGATGTACAACTCCGGCTGCCGGGGGTTGGAGGTATTCAGGAACATCCCGTCGGCGATGATGGGATTCGCCCTCCGGGGTGTGAATTCCGCGATCACGTCCGCACTGTCTCCCGGAGCGATCGGCTCACCCGGCAATGTCACCGTGAAGCCCGCAAGCTGGCAGCGCCAGCCTGTCAGGCGCAGGGGGACGTTGCTGTTGTTCTTCACATTCAGGGGGAGTTTTGTTGGGCTTCCCATGGTGGCATCGCGAAACCAGAGGTGGGCGGGAGCCAGGCGGATCTCATCGATCACAATTGCGGCGAACCGGATGACCAGCCTCGGTTCATTGGCCGCGTTGGAATTTACGGTCACGGTTTTCTCCACGTGCCCGGTGAAGTTGCGCGAGTTGAACGAAATGGCCAGGGCCGTGCTCTCTCCGGGTTTGATCTCCTGGGTGGCAACAATAGTCCCCGTGCATCCGCACGAGGCTTCAATCCCCTTCAGAACCAAAGGACGCGTTCCGGAATTCCTGATGGTCACCGTGTGGTCGACCACCGTTCCACGGAAGATCGAGCCAAAGTCGAACACTTTCCCTTCTTTGATGTTGATGGTCGGCTGCGCGTGGGCTGATCCAAGTGTCGCGAGTGTGAGGGAGAATGCCAGAGTGATGGTACGGGTGTTCATGAATTGCCTCGTACGAAAGAACGAAGAGTCATTCCGGTCGGGCATCCGGTAACCGCTGAACGACAGTATTCAGACGCAACCGATAGACGCCCCTGTCTCTGAGACCAACGTAGAGAGTCGATGACCCGGCGTGCCAGGCAAGCGCTGCTGGAACGCCGGGAAGTTTCATATCAAACACTGTATGCCACGTTGTGCCGCCAGTGGTGCTGAGCATGACGGTCCGGTCATTGACCAGCGCCACGAGCCGGGACGCGTTCTCCGGATCCACGGCGAGGCGAACGCGGTCGCGTACGGTCCAGGGTGGAGTGAACCGGCTCCATTCGAGTCCGCCGTCGATTGACCGGTAGCACCCTCCCGCTGTGGTCCACGCGTAACACACCTGGTCGTCTGCATCGTCGAGCGAAATGAATGAGAGCGTGTCGGTCCCGAGGCCGTACCTCGTTGCTTCCCAGGTGATGCCGCCGTCGAGCGTATGGAGGACCGCGGGGCCGTCTGCCGCCGCGAGAATGTTCCCGGCGTTTGTCATCCGAAAGGTGAACGAGAACGCTGAAGGAAGTTTTCCCGGAGGACGGGATTCCTTCCAGGTCCGACCACGGTCGGTCGACACAAAAATCCCCCTTCCGCCGGAAGCGAGAAGACGGGTCGGAAACCAGGGATGGGGAACGAGCACACGGGGTGCGTTGGGCAGGGTGCGTGCAAACTCATGCCACGAACTCCCGCCGTCGGTGCTGCGAAACGCTCCTGTTGTGCTCGTGGCGAAGAGTGTGGTGGCCGATCGCGGATCAACTGCGAGGGAGAGAAGATGTCCGCCGGTCAGCCCTCCGCCCGCCGTTACCCAGGTGGAAGTGTTGGCCACATATCGAAGCAGTGCCCGACCGGCAATCATGAGCAGATCCTTGCTTCCAGGATCCGCCACCAGCATCTTTGGGACGACACCCCCGAGGGACGTGTCGGCGCTGGTCCACGAGAGCCCCCCGTCGGCGGAGAATTGCACCCCAATGGCTTCGCTGTAGCCAAACAGGTGGTTCGACTGTGCCGGTGAAGCTGCAAGGGTCACGGGCACGCGAGGGAGGGAACCTTCGAGCGGACGCCAGCGTTCTCCGAAATCCGTTGACTGAAGAATCCCGAGCTGTGTTCCCGCCAGGACCGTATTCGGTTTTCCGGGGTCAGCCCAGAAGGAGAGGAGTGCGTCTCCGAGCCCGGCCGGCCGCACAGGACTCCAATGTTCTCCTGCGTTCGAAGAGCGGTAAATGCTGCCGCCATCCGTACCGTAGAGCACAAGGTTGCCGTCCTTCGCATGGACAAGCATGGCGGTTACGCGTTGACCTGCGGTTGACGCGTCGGACGTAAGGTCGGCCCAGGATGCGCCTCCGTCCTCGGAGCGCACGATGCCGCGTGGGCCGAGGCTTGCAAAGATTCTGTCAGGATGTTGTGCGTCAATGACAATGTCCTGGACCTCAGCACCCGCCACGATCGAATCTTCGACCTGGGCCCATGTGATGCCGCTGTCCGTGGACCGGAAAAGACCATGCCCTCCGGTGCCAAGGAAACGGATTTCGGGCTTCCAGGGATCGACGCCAAATGCGTACACGGGTCGTACCGGGACCCCCGAGAACTCCGGTGCGATTTGTTTCCAGGTCCGAGCCGAGTCGGTGCTCCGGAAAAAGCCCGCAGGGCCCGCAGCGTACAGCATTGTCTTTGCCACAGGGTCGTCAAAAAACCTGAGAACGGGTTCACCGGGCGACGGGGGTGTCCGATATGCCCATGAGCGGCCACCATCGGTGGACATGCTCAGTTCGCCGTTGGCCAGGCCCGCGAAGAGCAAGTTTTCGCCCGGGGAGACATGGAGCGTCGTGATGTTGCGTGCGTAGGGTCCCTGCAGAAGTTCCCACTGCACGGAGAGGGGATTGACGGCGTGGGCACTACAACCGACGATGAGCACAAAGGGGATCAGACGCGCGACGCCGAGAAGGGTCGCGAGTCGGGGAAGAGGCGGGGGCGCGGTCATAGCGTCGACGGACCTTTCAGGTAAGAGTCTCTCCATGGAACACAGTCACGAGATCAGGCGCAAAACTCATAAGATCACGGGCGACGGCTTTCCCCTCCCGCGAGGCAAGGGCTGCATCCATTGCGGACCGGGAAGGAAATCCGGCTTCGACCAGGACATGGAATTTGCTCTCGCCGATCGGGGCGCCGCTGACATGTACGACATCGAGCTGAATCAGTCCGGGGAGGAGCCGCAACAAGGGAAGATGCGTCTCCGTCAGATGCCGGTCAAACGTCGCCGGATCGTCAGGTCGGCGGTATAGCGCGACGAGTTTTGTCATGGCAGCTCTCCGTCAGGTCCGATGCTCTGAAAAATATAGCGATGGAGTCAGGGAAAAGCAAACCCCAACCGGCCGTGGGTCACTTTTCTCTCTGGAGGGAATTTCGTACTTTTCGACCATGAACGCGCATGACGTCCCCCTGGAAATCTTCGCCGATGCCCGAAGTGGGGAACGGAACCTGCGCACGCTCCACGAACTGTTTGTGACGACGGGCAGCAGGTTCAGCCCCGATGAATTCACACAAACCCTGAGCGCGGCCCTGCGTGAATCCCCCGATCCCGATCTGAGTCTCTCCAATCTCCTGCGCTACAGCGAAGTTGTCGTCAGCCCTGTCGCCCTGTTCAACGATCTCCTGCAGCACCACGTGCTCCTGGATATCCTGATGAAGATCCTCGGGAATTCCCGTTTCTTCGGCGATTTGCTTGTCCGGGATCCGTCCCTGTTCCGCTGGCTTACGGCTTCGGCTGCGCTGAACGCACCCCTCACAGCAGCGGAGGTGCGGGGCGACGTCGACCATGTCCTGGCTTCATTCGGGGCGGTGGATCGGCGGCTGGATGGAATACGAAGGATGTACCGGCGCCAGCTTCTTCGCGTGGGCGCGCGGGACATCCTCGGGATTGCGGACCTGCCGCAGACGACACGGGAGTTGTCATTGCTGGCCGACGGTACCATTGATGCCGTCCTCCGCTGCACGTACGATCAGATGCGGGAGAAGGTGGACCAGGTACCGGATATTCCGTTTGCCGTACTCGGGCTGGGGAAACTGGGTGGGGCGGAGCTCAATTATAGTTCAGATATTGACCTGATGTTCGTGTACGCAGAGGACGCGCCGGACGACACTGCCGGCAGAGTTCAGGCATCGTTTCAGCTCGTAGGTGAAAAACTGGTCCAGCACCTGTCGCGCGTTACCGGCGAGGGTCACCTCTTCCGGGTGGATATGCGCCTGAGGCCCGAGGCCGGGGCGGGTCCGCTGGCCCGCTCACTGCAAAGTTATCTTCTCTATTATGAGTCGCGGGGAGAGCTCTGGGAGCGTCAGATGCTCATCAAGGTGCGTCCTGTCGCCGGCGACGAGAAGCTCGGCGCAGCATTCCTCCAGGGCGTACACCCCTTTGTGTATCCGCGCGCGTTTCTCGAGCACCCGGCGGAATCGATCAGCCGGATGAAGGCACGTATCGAGTCGACGCTGGGTGATGCGGCAAACATCAAGCTCATGCCCGGCGGCATCCGCGATATTGAGTTCATCGTGCAAGCCCTCCAGCTCCTGAATGGAGGAAAGAAACCTGCCCTCCGGACGGGCAACACGCTTCAGGCGCTGCGTGCCTGCGAGGCCGAAGGCGTGTTGCCGGGCGACGACGTCCAGGCACTGGAACACGCCTACACGTTCTACCGCACGCTCGAACACCGATTGCAGACCATGCTGAATACGCAGACACATACCATTCCGCGTGATGAACGGGAACACTCCCTCCTTGCCCGCAGGATGGGCTTCACGTCGGTTGGCGTGCTCACGGGGACGCTTGAACAGCACCTCAGCGCGGTCCGTGCCGTGTTCGACCGGACGCTGGCGACACACACGGGAACCGGGGAAGCAGGACTGGAGGCGGCGATTGACGGTGCGCTGACGGAGGAACGCACGACGCGGCTGCTCGCGGAGTACGGGTTCCGCGACGTGCGCCAGGCCCTGCGGCACATGCGCACGCTCGCGTTTGGATCGACTCTCACCGGCGTCCGAGAAACCGACACGCGTGCGCGAACAGCCTTCCGGTCGGTTGCTGCGCCGCTCTTCCGTGATATCGCGGCGAGCCCCGATGCGGACCTCACCCTGTACAGCCTTTCGATTATTGCGGGAGGGCAGAAATTCCCGGGGGGGTTCTATCACCAGCTTACCGATGCGCACTTCCGCCGGTTCATGATCGATACCTGCGCAATCGGGCCGCGGTTCGCGCGGATCCTGGCGGCGCGTCCGGCCCTTGTGGAATCTTTTACCTCGAATCCGGCGGCCCTCGGGAGCGCGTCCGGCAGCGGCGTGCCTCCCGTGGAAGACCTGTACGAATTCAAGATCCAGCAGGAAGTGCGTGCGGGACTTCGTCACCTTCTCGGACTCTCCAGCTTTGACGATATGACCATCGAACTCTCAGCAACTGCGGAGTTTGTCCTGCGCGAGGTGTTTGCGGCCACGGTGTCCTCACATCACGGAAATCCACAGCTTGCACTCTTTGCGCTGGGCAAACTGGGGACTCGCGAGCTCACGTTTGATGCGGATCTCGACCTCCTCTTTGTTGCGGATACGCATGCCGCCGAAGCGCGGAGCGGGCTGGAACGGATAGCAGCGGGTTGTGTCAAAACCCTCTCTGCTGTCACGGAACACGGACGGCTGTACGACATCGACGTGCGGCTTCGACCGGAAGGACGGAACGCGCCTCTCGTGATCGACCGGACGGCATATCAGACGTACCTCTCCCAGCGGGCATCGCTCTGGGAGCGACAGTCTCTCACCCGCCTCCGCTTTGTCTGCGGTGATGCCGCGCTCGGCGCAGCAGTCGAGAAGGATGTCGGGAGTTTTGTGTTCGATAGTCCTCTTCCTGCCGGGTGGACGACCGACACCATCACGATGCGCAAAACCATGGAGTCACGCACAAGGACCAGGCGAGACGAAATCATCGACATCAAACTCGGTCCCGGCGGGATGGTGGACGTGGAGTTTCTGGCCCAGATGCTGATGCTCCGGCCGGGGGCCGTTCCTTCCGAAGGACGCCACGGGAGTGTGCCGACCATTCTTGGCCTTTCCGATCCGGGCATCCTCCCCGCACGGGAGCGCGACGAGATGATTGAAGCGTACCGGCTGTTCCGGCGGCTTGAATTGTTCCTCCGGGTGACGATGGAAGAGCGGGGCTCCGTCCTGCCCACGGGAAAGAAACTGGACACTCTTGCCCGCTGTGCGCTGGGGACCTCCGGCGACGCGGTTCAGCACACGGTACGCGAGACCATGAAGCGCGTCCGTGCGACGTTCCTGCATGCAGCGGATCGACTGAATACCTCTGGAGCGCCGTCGCAATGAACCTGTATGAACGAGTGCTGTCCAGCCCGACGGCCGTCGCTGCGCTTGTCGGGTTAGTGTCTCTGATCGTGTACCTGCAAACGATGGTGCCCGGCATTGGGTTCATCGACAGCGGCGAGCTTGCCACTGTGGCCCACACCCTCGGGATCGCACATCCGACCGGATATCCTCTGTTCACGCTGCTCGGTTCTCTGGCGTCGCATCTCCCCTGGGGCGGGGAAGAGATCCAGCGGCTCAATATCATGGCGGCTGTCCTGTGTGTGATCGGGCTGCTGCTGTTCTTCCACACCGCACGGCGCCTTGCGGCCCGTGCTGCGGGGAAGCATCTTGTCCGGACCGAGATGGTCTTGCCGGCTGTGACCGGTGGTGCGTTCCTTCTCGGATTTTCGGAGACGTTCTGGACTCAGGCGCTGGCGGTGGAGGTGTATTCCCTTCACCTTGCACTGATCGGGGCGGTCCTGTACGCTTGTGCGAGAGCGACCGGGGACCAGGGAGAGCGGTGGTGGTACGCGAGCGCATTCCTTCTGGGTTTGAGCTTCACCAATCACATGACCACCGTCCTCCTGGTGCCCGGCCTGGCCACCTGGTATTTTGCGCACGAGGGGCTCACTCCCGCGTCATGGAAGCGGCTGGCTCGGCTCCTTCCGGTGTTTGCCCTCGGGTTATCGCTGTACCTCTATCTTCCGTTCCGCGCGTCCATGTCCCCTGCATTGAACTGGGGAGATCCGTCCACGCTCGAGCGGTTCCTGTGGCACCTGAGCGGCAAACAGTATCGTGTGTGGCTGTTCGCTTCATCAGACGTGGCCGGTAAGCATCTTGGTGACTTCTTTGCGGGGTTGCCATCGGAATTCGCCTGGGTGGGGATCGCAGCGGCGCTGGCCGGACTTGTCGTGCTCTGGCGTGCGTACCGGACTGTTGCCATCGCCACCGTGCTGTTCTTTGTCACCTGCGTTGCGTATGCGATCAACTACGATATTCAGGATATCGATTCGTACTATCTTCTGGCCTACTGGTGCATCGGACTCTGGGGAGTGTTCGGCCTGGGTCTGGTCGGAACCTGGTGGATGAAATTCAGCGGATGGGGGAGACACGTCACGGGGATTGTGCTGATCGTGATTGCGTGTGTGCCGGCGGCGTTCCACTACAAGAGTGTCGACCAGAGCGACAATCATCTGGTGGACGATTACACGCGGACGATGTTTGCCTCGTTGCGTCCGGGCGCCCTTGTGCTGTCGTATCAATGGGACTACTGGGTCTCCGCGTCCTATTACTCCCAGCTGGTCAGAGGCGAGCGACCGGACCTCATCATTATTGATAAAGAGCTATTGCGGAGATCATGGTACCTGAAGCAGCTGGAACACCAGCATCCGGCCCTGATGGCGGCGGTGAAAGAGGAGGTCGCAGCTTTCAGGAAGGAGCTTGACAAGTTCGAGCACGGCTTGCCGTATGCCGGGGGGGTGATCGAGGGGAGGTTTGTCGGGATGATCCGCAGGATGATAGAGAGGGGAATGGAGCGGGGGCCGGTGTACGTCACGGCCGAGATTGAGCCGGAGTTTACGGCGGGGTTGCTGCGGGTCCCGGAAGGACTGGCCTTCCGGGTGACGCGGGATACCACGTATGTGCCTCCGGCGATGCCGGAGATCACTGTGCGTCCCGGCCGGCGGGAGGGGCGTCTGGAATCCATGGTGTGGCACCTTTATGGAAACGCCTATCTTGCCCGGGGGGACTTCTTTTTCCGTCTGGGACGGCTGGAGGAGGCCAGAAAGGCCTACGGAACAGGCCTTTTGAGGGATCCTGGGTCAACTATCCTCAGGAGCCGGGCAGCCATGGCTGGAGGGTAAGATTCCTGCTGATTCTGGCATTTTTTTGGTTGACTATTTCCTGGGATTTCTTATATTACTCTGCTTAGCTGTCGAAATCCCCGATAGTCACAGAGGATTGATTCCTGTGACGAGGGGGACATTTGTCTGCTGGCGTAGCTCAATCGGTAGAGCAGCTGATTTGTAATCAGCAGGTTGCGGGTTCGAGTCCCATCGCCAGCTCTCGACATTGGGCACGGCGGGACGGTTTCTTTGACGGTTTCAGGGGCAGGTAGCGAAGCGGTCAAACGCAACAGACTGTAAATCTGTCGGCCATGGCCTTCGGAGGTTCGAATCCTCCCCTGCCCACGACGAGTGTGGAAAGTGGCTCCAGGTTCCATTCGGATTGATAGTCCGCGGGAGTAACTCAGTTGGTAGAGTCACAGCCTTCCAAGCTGTTGGTCGCGGGTTCGAGTCCCGTCTCCCGCTCGAGAGAGGTCGCGGGTCCCGTCACGCCCGAAGGGCGCGACGAGGATGCGCGTCACGCCAACGTGGTTGGCGTGACGGCGTTCGAGTCCCGTCTCCCGCTCGAGAGAGGTCGCGGGTCCCGTCACGCCCGAAGGGCGCGACGAGGATGCGCGTCACGCCAACGTGGTTGGCGTGACGGCATTCGAGTCCCGTCTCCCGCTCGAGAGAGGTCGCGGGTCCCGTCACGCCCGAAGGGCGCGACGAGGATGCGCGTCTCGCCAACGTGGTTGGCGTGACGGCATTCGAGTCCCGTCTCCCGCTCGAGATGGTGGTGAACCGGCGGTTCACCCGTGTACAGTGTCTGCTTGCGTAGCTCAGTTGGTAGAGCACTTCCTTGGTAAGGAAGAGGTCACCGGTTCAATCCCGGTCGCAAGCTCAGAGGCGGAGGGCTTTCGCCTGCCAGTGACGACCACGTAGAATGCCGAGGCTCCTGTGAGAGACATTATCACGCTGGAATGTACCGAGTGCAAACGCCGGAACTACTCGACCACAAAGAACAAGAAGAAGCAATCGGGGCGCGTCGAGTACAAGAAATACTGCCGGTGGTGCGCGAAGCATAAAACCCACAAAGAGACGCGCTGACGGATACGAAGCGGTGCCCGGGGCGCCATCCCGGGTGATGACGCATACGTCAGTAGCTCAATTGGCTAGAGCAGCGGTCTCCAAAACCGCAGGTTGGGGGTTCGAGTCCCTCCTGACGTGCCAACGACCTTGCGACCGGTACCCCACGGGTCATGGATGCTAATGTACGAACGAGAGCCGAGGAACGTCTTCCATGAAAGATAAGATCATTGCCTTCTTCACCGACGTGGTGAAGGAGATGAAAAAGGTCACCTGGCCGAAGAAAGACGATCTGCGTGATTCGACATTGATCGTCCTCGTGGTCTGCCTGATCATCGCCGGATTTGTCTATGTTGTCGATACGGGCGTGGGCTTCGTTCTCCGCCAGATATTGTAATGTCAGACGAGAATGTGGTGGATAAGAAATGGTACGTGGTCCGGACGTATTCGGGGCACGAAAACAAGGTGAAGGCATACCTGGAGAACGAGGTTCAGCAGGCAGGCCTGGGCGATCGGATCAGCTCGGTGATTGTACCGTCGGAGAAGGTATTCGAAGTCAAGGACGGGAAGAAGAAGAGTAAGACCCGCACGTTCTTCCCCGGGTATATTCTGGTCGAGGCGGTGCTCGACAAGACCACGCAGCACCTCATCCTGAACACTCCTTCTGTGATCAGCTTTGTGGGCCCCAAGAACGCTCCTGCGCCGCTCCAGCCGATGGAAGTGCGCCGCCTCATCGGCAAAATCGAAGAGCGCAAGGACGTGGAGGTGATTGAAGTTCCCTTCCGTGTCGGCGACCTGGTCAAGGTCATCGACGGGCCGTTCAACAACTTTAGCGGGTTCGTCCAGGAAGTGAATGAAGAAAAAGTGAAACTGAAAGTCATGGTGTCCATCTTCGGCCGGAAGACGCCTGTGGAGCTTGATTTCAGCCAGGTGGAACTCGAAAAGTAGCGATTGTCGGATCATTTGCAGAAAGCACCAGGTTATGAAAAAGATTGCCGGCTTTGTCAAGTTGCAGATTCCCGCGGGGCAAGCGAATCCCGCGCCTCCCGTTGGTCCCGCCCTCGGTCAGAAGGGGGTCAACATCATGGAATTCTGCAAGCAATTCAACGCGCGGACGCAGGCACAGGCCGGGCTGATTATTCCGGTTGTGATCACCGTCTTCTCGGACAAGTCGTTCACCTTTATCACCAAGACCCCTCCCGCCGCAGTCCTCCTTGCGAAAGCTGCGAACATTGAGAAAGGGTCTGCCGAGTCCAACCGGACAAAAGTCGGCACGGTGACACGGAAGCAGGTCCAGGAGATTGCGCAGTTGAAGATGCCCGACCTGAACGCAAATGATATCGAGGCGGCGATGGCCATGGTTGCGGGGACCGCTCGCAGCATGGGGCTGACGGTATCGAACGAGTAGATGGCAGTGAAGCAACGGCGGCAACGCCGGTGGGAGTCCGGCCATCCCGGACGACAGGACCACAAATCCAGGGATCATGAATATGAAGACGAGTAAGCGGCACAAAGCTCTGCTTGCGACAATGGCGGGCGTGGGGGCGTGTACGGTCGAAGATGCCGTACAGAAAGTGAAAGAGTCGGCCACAGCGAAATTTGTCGAATCGGTAGACATTGCCGTTCGGCTGGGGGTCGATCCCAAGAAGGCCGATCAGGCCGTCCGCGGGACCGTGGCCCTTCCGCACGGTATTGGCCGCGAGGTCCGGGTTCTCGTCATGGCGCGTCCGCCCCGGGATGAGGAGGCGAAGGCCGCGGGTGCGGATCATGCGGGATTGGCGGAGTACGTGCAGAAAATCCAGGGCGGATGGGCAGATATTGATGTGATCATAGCGACGCCCGACGTGATGGGTGAAGTCGGCAAGCTCGGCAAGATCCTGGGCCCCCGCGGGCTGATGCCCAACCCGAAGAGCGGGACCGTGACGCAGGACGTTGCCAAGGCCGTCAAGGAAGTCAAGGCCGGGAAGATCGAATTCAGGGTCGACAAAGCGGGCATTCTTCATGCAAGTGTCGGCAAAAAGAACTTCGACAATACGGCACTGGTGGAGAATATCCATGCCTTTCTGGGAGCCGTCAGCCGTCTCAGACCAACGACAGCCAAGGGCACCTATATCAAGAGCATTCATCTCTCCAGCACGATGGGTCCTGGAGTAGAGATCGATCGCGCGCAGGCGCATCAGTAAACGATTGTTACGCACTCATACAGTAGACACGGTGCGTGTTGATTGCCCGGCGCAAGACCGGGGCTTCTCTCTCGATGCGCACACCACCTCCCTGGAGGTAGGAAGGAAGGAATGAACCGTACGGAGAAAGAGGAGATCATCGCCGAGGTGGCGGAGATCGCGGGCCGTGCGCAAGGGCTGTTCTTCACCGATTTCACCGGGCTGACCGTGGAGCAGGCAACTGAACTGCGCCGCGATCTCCGCAAATCGGGCATCACGTACACGGTGGTGAAGAATACCCTGATCCAGAAGGCACTGGAGAAGGTCGGCGGGTTTGACGCCGTGTTCGACCGGCTCACGGGCCCGACGGGCGTTGCGTTCGCGTTCGCAGATCCTGCAACACCGGCAAAGGTCATTCAGAAATTCGCCGAGAAGCACAAGAAGCTCTCGCTGAAAGTCTGCGTGATCGAGCACGAAGTTTTCGACGGATCCCGGCTGGAGGAAATAGCGCGGATTCCGTCGCGCGCCGAATTGGTTGCCGCATTCCTGGGGAGTATCCAGTCGCCACTGGCTGGCGTGCCCTCCACGGTCAATGCGGTGTTGCGCGAACTCGTCAGCGTGATCGACGAGGTCGGCAAAAAGAAGGCCGCGTAACAGCGGCACCGACGAGTAGAAAACGAGAAGATGAAAGGAGAGGTTCCCATGTCCGCAGTAGCAGAACTTGTTGAGAAAATTGAAAAGCTCACCCTTCTGGAGGCCGTCGAGTTGAAGAAGGCGCTCGAGGAGAAGTTCGGGGTCACGGCCGCCGCACCGATGATGATGGCAGGCGCCATGCCCGCCGCCGGTGGTGCTGCACCCGCTGTCGAAGAGAAAACCGAGTTCACGGTCGTGCTGAAAGCAGCCGGTGCCCAGAAGATCAATGTTATCAAGGTCGTCCGCGCCGCCACTGCGCTCGGACTGAAGGAAGCCAAAGACCTGGTCGATGGCGCCCCGAAGCCCGTGAAAGAGGCCATCTCCAAGGACGACGCGGAGAAGCTGAAAAAGGAGCTCGAAGAAGCCGGCGCAACCGTCGAGTTGAAGTAACAGAGCAGATGCAGACCGGGGCTGACCGGGATGCGTCGTGCGCGCCGTCGCAGGCAGGGCCTGTGACGGAGAGCGGCGGCGTTTGCCCGAACGGCCCCGGCTATGCTACACACCGTCCGGTATGCCGCGCACCGCAGCTTATCAGAGCGTCGCTGGAAACCAGGCAGGCCCCCCTCACGGGTGGCTTGCTCTTTCGTTTTGGGCGCGGACGGAGGTCGCTGACAGGTCATTTACCAAGGAGTGGGGCTCTTGAAGAATCAAGCCAGTAAGCGTATCACATTCGGCAAGATCCCGGAGATCATCGATGCACCCGATCTCCTGAATATCCAGCTGGAATCGTGGGAAGGGTTTCTGCAGGCCGACCAGTCGTCGGCGCGGCGACGGAACAAAGGGCTACAGGCCGTGTTCAAGATGAACTTCCCGGTGACCGATGCACGGGAAAACTTCCTGCTGGAGTTCGTCGAATACTACGTCGAGAAACCGAAGTATACCGTGGCCGAATGCGTCGAACGCGGTCTGACCTATGCCGTTCCGATCAAGGCGAAACTGCGTCTCTCCCAGAAGGGAGAAGACGGCAAGAGTTTCGTCAACACGATCGAGCAGGACGTCTACCTCGGCAACCTGCCGACCATGACGAACAAGGGGACGTTTATTATCAACGGTGCGGAACGCGTGGTGGTAAGCCAGCTGCACCGCTCGCCGGGCGTCTTCTTCAGCGAATCGATCCACCCCAACGGTACGCCAATCTATTCCGCCCGGATCATTCCGTTCCGGGGTTCATGGGTCGAGTTTACGACAGACATCAATAATGTGATGTACGCGTACATTGATCGGAAGAAGAAATTCCCGGTGACCACGCTCCTGCGTGCCCTCGGCTATTCCTCCGACGACGAGATCCTCACGCTCTTCAACCTCGTGGAAGAGGTCGATGTCGCCAAGGCCGACCTCGGGTCCTTCGAAGGGAGGATCATCTGCAGCGATGTGGTCGACCGGAAGACGGGCGAGATTTTCATCAACAAAGACACGCGGCTCGACGAGGAGCACATCAAGCGGATCAAGAAGTCGGGCATCAAGAAAATCCGGCTTCTGCAACAGCAGGGGAACGAAGAATCAGTCATCGCCAAGACCATCTCCAAGGACCTTGTCCGGTCCGAGGAAGATGCCCTCACGGCGATCTACAAGCAGCTTCGCTCGGGGGATGCGCCGGATCTCGAGACCGCCAAGACCCTGATCGACCGTCTCTTCTTCAATGAGAAGCGGTACGATCTTGGTGATGTCGGCAGGTACAGGATCAACAGCAAGCTCGGGCTCGACATCCCGGCCTCGACAACAACCCTGACCAAAGCGGATATAATCGCCATCATCAATTATCTCATCGAGCTGCAACAGAAGAAGCGCTCGGTGGACGACATTGATCATCTGGGCAACCGGCGCGTGCGCACGGTCGGCGAACAGATCGCGCAGCAGTTCAATATCGGCCTCGCGCGCATGGCGCGGACCATCCGCGAACGGATGAATGTCCGCGACAGCGAAAATCTGACCCCGCAGGACATGGTGAACGCCCGGACGATCAGCAGCGTCATCAATGCGTTCTTCGGGACCAACCCGCTCTCGCAGTTCATGGACCAGACCAATCCGCTCGCCGAGCTCACCAACAAACGGCGCATGTCGGCCCTCGGACCGGGCGGTCTGACGCGTGAACGGGCAGGATTCGAGGTGCGCGACGTGCACTACACGCACTACGGCCGGCTGTGCCCGATCGAGACACCGGAAGGGCCGAATATCGGCCTGATCTCCTCCCTCTGCATCCATGCCCGCGTCAATGAGTTCGGGTTTATCGAAACCCCGTACCGGCGCGTGCACAAGGGAAAAGTGCTCGATGAAATTGAGTTCCTGACAGCTGAACAGGAAGACGATCATACCATCGGTCAGGCGAACGCTCCGCTCGACTCGCGCGGCAATTTCATGAACGATCGTGTCAAAGCCCGCTACCAGGGTGACTTCCCGGTCGTGAAACCGGAAGAAGTTCAGTACATGGACGTCGCCCCCAATCAGATCGTGAGTGCTGCGGCGGCGCTGATTCCGTTCCTCGAGCATGACGATGCCAACCGCGCGCTGATGGGGTCCAACATGCAGCGGCAGGCGGTTCCTCTCCTGCGACCGGAAGCCCCGCTCGTGGGGACCGGTCTGGAAGAGAAGATCGCGCGCGACGCACGCGCCCTCGTTGTGGCCGAGCGGAACGGGATCGTGACGTATGTGGATGCGGACCGGATCATGGTGGAATACGACATCGACGAGAACAGCACCGAGGCGCTGATCTCGTTTGAAGACAAGCGGCGGGTCGAGTATCCTCTGACAAAGTTCTTCCGCACCAATCAGGACACCTGCATCAATCAGCGCGCGATCGTCAAACCCGGCGACCGGGTGCGCAGGGGTGATGTTCTTGCCGACGGCGCGGCAACGGATGGCGGCGAAGTGGCCCTCGGCCGGAATGTTGTGGTGGCGTTCATGCCCTGGAACGGCTACAACTTCGAAGATGCGATCATCGTGAGCGAACGGATGGTGGCGGGCGACGTCTTTACGTCCATCCACATCGAGGAGTTCGAACTGCAGGTCCGCGACACCAAGCGGGGCGAGGAGGAGCTCACCCGCGAAATTCCGAACGTGAGCGAGGACGCCACCAAGGATCTCGACGAGAACGGCATCGTCCGGATCGGCGCGGAAGTGGTGGAAGGCGATATCCTGATCGGGAAGATCACCCCGAAAGGGGAGTCCGATCCGACACCGGAAGAGAAGCTGTTGAAAGCCATCTTCGGCGAGAAGGCGGGTGATGTGAAGGATGCATCCCTCAAGGCCCCTCCGGGCATGAAGGGCGTCGTGATCAACACCAAGCTCTTCAGCCGCAAGAAGAAGGACGCCGAGTCGAAGAAGGAAGACAAACGGCGCAGCGACGCGCTCGACCGCCAGCGGCGGAAGATCGTCGCCGACCTGCGCGAGCGGCTTGCCCGCAAGCTCGGCATCCTGCTCGAAGAGGAAAAGTCGATCGGCGTGCGCGACACTGACGGGAATATGGTCTTCCGCAGCGGCACGACGTTCCGCCGTGAAACGTTTGAAGGGTTCGATGACCTCGAGAAGCTCGACTACACGAGGGAATGGGTGGAAGAGAAGAGGAAGAACACCGTCCTCAGCAAGATCTTCACGCAGTTATTTCGAGAAGCTGGAGAGCATCGAGGAGGAGTTCCAGCCACGAGAAGAACAAGATCCAGCTCGGTGATGAACTTCCCCCCGGCGTCGTCCAGCTTGCCAAGGTCTACGTTGCCAAGAAGCGCAAGCTGTCGGTCGGCGACAAGATGGCGGGCCGGCACGGAAACAAGGGCGTCGTGTCCCGGGTCGTTCCGGCGGCTGATATGCCGTTTCTTCCCGACGGGACGCCGGTCGACATCGTTCTCAACCCTCTGGGCGTACCGTCGCGCATGAATCTGGGACAGCTGTACGAGACCGCCCTCGGGTGGGCTGCGCGGGTCCTCGGCACGATCCTATGCTTCGCCGATCTTTGACGGGGCGACATGGGAGGACGTGCAGGCAGAGCTGAACAAGGCTAACCTCAATGACAGTTCACGAACGGTCCTGTACGACGGCAGGTCGGGAGAGAAGTTCGATCAGGAGGTCACCGTCGGCCTCATTTATATGCTGAAGTTATCGCATCTGGTGGACGATAAGATCCACGCCCGGTCCATCGGACCGTATTCGCTCATCACCCAGCAACCTCTTGGCGGCAAGGCCCAGTTCGGCGGGCAGCGCTTCGGGGAGATGGAAGTGTGGGCGCTGGAGGCCTATGGAGCGGCACACGTGCTCCAGGAAATCCTCACGGTCAAGAGCGACGACGTGTCCGGACGCGCAAAAGTGTACGAGGCCATCGTCAAGGGAGACAATCTTCCCGAGTCCAACGTTCCGGAGTCGTTCAACGTGCTCATCCGGGAGCTCATGGGACTCGGTCTGGACGTGAAACTTGAGTAGCATGACCGATCCGACTACGGTTTGGAGGAAAGCACAACCGTTGCTGCGCCACGAGACGAGAAACGCGCAAGAGTTTTTCACAAAATCATCATCAGCCTGGCGTCATCCGACATGATCCTCGCCCGTTCCCACGGCGAGGTCACCAAGCCGGAGACGATCAATTACCGGTCATTCCGTCCTGAAAAGGACGGTCTCTTCTGTGAGAAGATTTTCGGGCCGGTCCGGGACTGGGAATGCCATTGCGGAAAGTACAAACGAATCCGCTACCGGGGCATTATCTGCGACCGCTGCGGTGTGGAGGTGACACAGAAGAGCGTGCGCCGCGAACGCATGGGGCATATCGCTCTGGCGGTGCCGGTCGTCCACATCTGGTACTTCCGGTCGCTCCCGTCCAAGATCGGGTACCTATCTGGGGATGACGACGAAGGACCTCGAGAAGATCATCTACTACGAGTCCTATGTCGTGATCAATCCCGGGCCTGACCGGGCTTCAGAAGAAGGACCTGATTTCCGAAGATCAGTACTTCGAGATCCTGGCGACGCTGCCGGAGAACAACGACGATCTGGAAACGACCGACAAACGCCGGTTCATCGGCGCAGATCGGTGGGGAGGCGATCAAGAGTCTGCTGCGGGAGGTCGATATCGAGACCCTGGCGGCCGAGCTCCGCGCCCAGATCGTGCGAGGAAACCTCCGTTCAGAAGAAACAGGAAGCGCTCAAGCGGCTGCGTGTCGTCGAGGCCTTCCGCGAACGCGAAGGCTCGCCGCAGAACAAACCCGAGTGGATGGTCCTCGACATCATCCCGGTCATTCCTCCCGAACTGCGCCCGCTCGTTCCCCTGGAAGGGGGACGCTTTGCGACGTCCGATCTGAACGACCTGTACCGCCGGGTGATCATCCGGAACAATCGTCTGAAGCGGCTGATCGACATCAAGGCTCCCGACGTGATCCTCCGCAATGAGAAGCGGATGCTGCAGGAAGCCGTTGATTCGCTTGTTCGACAACTCCCGCGGGATCAATGCCGTGCGGAGCGACAATAACCGCGCGCTCAAGTCCCTTTCGGATATGCTGAAAGGGAAGCAGGGGCGTTTCCGCCAGAACCTGCTGGGCAAGCGCGTCGACTATTCCGGGCCGGTCCGTCATCGTCGTCGGCCCCGAGCTTCAGCTGCACCAGTGCGGCATTGCCCGAAGGACATGGCGGTCGAGCTGTTCAAGCCGTTCATCATCCGCAAGCTGATCGAGCGCGGTATCGTCAAGACGGTGAAGAGCGCCAAGAAAATGGTGGACAAGAAGGGTCCCGAGGTCTGGGAGATCCTCGAGCACATCATCGACGGGCATCCGGTTCTGCTGAACCGTGCACCGACGCTTCATCGCCTCGGCATCCAGGCGTTCCAGCCTGTGCTGGTCGAAGGCAAGGCCATCCGAATTCACCCGATGGTCTGTACGGCGTTCAACGCCGACTTCGACGGCGACCAGATGGCCGTGCATGTGCCGCTGTCGTTCGACGCCCAGCTCGAAGCGCGCATCCTGATGCTCTCGAGCCACAACATTCTTTCCCCTGCACAACGGTGCGCCGATCGTGACACCGACGCAGGACCAGGTGCTCGGGTGCTACTACCTGACCAAGTCGCGGTCGGGCGATGTCGGAGAAGGCCTCGTGTTTTCGTCGACCCGAAGGAAGTCGATACTTGCCTACAATCACGGGAAGGTGGGACTCCATGCGCGCATCAAGGTGCGGGTGGAAGGGCAACTGGTCGAGACGACGACGGGCCGGGTGCTCTTCAACGAGATCGTGCCGGCGGAGGTCGGGTTCATCAATGAACTGTTGAACAAGAAACGTCTCGTGCAGATCATCTGCACTCGGCGTTCCGGCGCGTGGGGAACCTCGAGACAGCGGAGTTCCTGGATAAGCTCAAGGATATCGGGTTCAAGTACGCCACGCAGGGAGGCCTTTCGGTTGGCATCGATGACGTGGTAATCCCGAAGGAGAAGGAAGAGATCATCGGGCGTGCGCAGAAAAACGTCGATGAAGTGGACAGCCAGTATGCACGCGGCTTCATCACCAGAGGCGAGCGGTACAACAAGGTGATCGACATCTGGACGCGGGCGACCACCCGGGTTGCAGACCGGTTGTTCGACTCCCTGTCACCGGTCCCGCGAAGGATTCAATTCGCTCTATATGATGGTCGACTCCGGCGCCCGGGGATCGAAGGAGCAGGTACGTCAGCTGGCCGGAATGCGCGGCCTGATGGCCAAACCGCAGAAGAGCCTTTCCGGTGCGACGGGTGAATTGATCGAGAACCCGATCATCGCCAACTTCCGCGAAGGGCTGTCGATCCTCGAGTACTTCATCTCCACCCACGGTGCGCGCAAGGGTCTGGCTGACACGGCACTCAAGACGGCGGATGCGGGCTATCTGACGCGGCGTCTGGTGGACGTGGCGCAGGATGCGATCATCACCATGCACGACTGCGGGACCATCCGCGGCGTTGTGACCGGCGCCCTCAAGGAAGGCGAGGATGTCAAAGAACCCCTGTACGAGCGCATCCTCGGCCGCGTCGCCGTCCATGATGTTGTCGGATCCGATGACGGCGGGATGTGATCATGGACGGCGGGGGACGATGATCGACGAGGAGAAAGCCGACCGCATTTCCGAGACATCGATCGAAGCGGTGGAAATCCGTTCGGTGCTGACCTGCGAGGCGAAGCGCGGTGTCTGTGCGCTCTGCTACGGACGCAACCTGACCACCGGCAAGCTGATCCAGCCGGGCGAGGCGGTCGGTACCATCGCGGCGCAGTCGATCGGTGAACCGGGGACGCAGCTGACGCTGCGGACGTTCCATACCGGCGGTACCGCCAGTCTGATCGCGTCGCAATCCCGCGTCCAGTCGAAGTTCGACGGAAAACTGGCAGTATGAAGGGATCAAGCTGATCGAGGTGGAGGACGAAGACCGGTTCCCGGATCATCGTGCTCGGCCGGAGCGGCGTGGTGAATGTCCTGGATCAGGACAACCGCGTCTTGACGAAGTACGACGTGCCGTACGGTGCGACCATGCTCGTGGCGGATGGTGCCCGTTTGCCAAAGGGCGAGATCATCTACGAGTGGGATCCGTACAATGCGGTGATCATCTCCGAACATGCGGGCGTAGTACGGTATGTCGACCTGAAGGAGAACGTCACCTACCGCGAGATCGACGACGAACAGACGGGCCACATTCAGAAGGTCGTCATCGATTCGCGCGACCGCACGCTTGCGCCACAGTCTCGTGATCGTGGAGAAACGGGAAGCAAGGAACACAAACTCGGGAGCTACATCGTTCCAACGCGTGCCCATCTGGCGGTCAACGACGGCCAGGCGATCGCGCTCCGGGACCATTCTGGTACGCATTCCCCGCGACATCGGAAAGACGCGCGATATCACGGGTGGTCTTCCCCGCGTCACGGAACTGTTCGAGGCGCGTAGTCCGAACGATCCAGCGATCGTGTCCGAGATCGACGGCGTGGTGAGCTTCGGTGCGCAGAAGCGTGGCGCGCGCGAAGTCATCGTGACCAGTCACGACGGAAAGGACGTGCGGAAGTACCCGATTTCCCTGGGCAAGCACGTGCTGGTGCAGGATAACGACGTGGTGCGTGCGGGCGAACGCTTGTCGGACGGCGCGATCGATCCGCATGACGTTCTCCGGATCAAGGGCGTCGGCGCGGTGCAGGAATATCTGGTCAACGAGATTCAGGAAGTGTATCGTATCCAGGGCGTGAAGATCAACGACAAGCATATCGAGATTATCGTCCGCCAGATGATGCAGAAGGTGCGCATTGTGGACTCTGGCGACACGAAGTTCCTCGAAGGCGACTACGTCGACAAGCTGGTGTTCGAAGAGGAGAATGAAGGTCTGCACGACAAGGTGTTTATCGTCAACAAGGGCGATTCTCGAAGTTGAAGAACGGACAGCTGATTGTGAAGAAGAAGGTCCGGGAGATCAAAAGGCGATCTGAAGAAACGGGGAAAGAAGGTGGTCGAGTACCGCGATGCCGAGCCGGCCACCTCCGAACCCGTGCTTCTGGGGATCACATCGGCGGCGTTGTCTACCGACAGCTTCATCTCGGCGGCGTCGTTCCAGGAGACCACGAAGGTTCTGACCGATGCCGCGATCGAGGGGAAGGTGGATAACCTGCTCTGGGCCTGAAGGAAAACGTGATCATGGGTCACCTTATCCCAGCAGGGACAGGCCTCAAGCAGTTCACGCGACATGCTTGTGATGCCGCCCGAGCGGTCTGGAGCCAGAACCTCCGGGTGAAGAAGCACCAGAAGAGATCGCAATTAAGAGGCGCATCGAGCCGCGAACGGCTGGCAGACTTCTTGACATGCGAAATCATAATTGTTGTACTTGTAAAGCTGTCTTTCACCATTGACGCACCACGCAGTCTCTGAAGCGGAGTACTACGTGCCGACGATTAATCAGCTCGTGCGAAAAAGCCGTCGTGCGGTGAACTAGAAAAGCAAAGCGCCCGCGATGCAGGGCAAGTCCGCAGAAGCGGGGTGTCTGCACGCGCGTCTACACAACAACACCGAAGAAGCCGAATTCCGCTCTCCGGAAAGTGGCCCGTGTTCGTCTTACCCACGGCGTTGAGGTAACGGCCTACATCCCGGGCGAGGGACACAACCTTGCAGGAACACTCGATTGTCATGATTCGCGGGGGCAGGGTGAAGGACCTTCCGGGCGTCCGGTACCATATCATCCGAGGGACGCTCGATACTGCCGGCGTCGCGGAACGGAAGCAGGGCCGATCGAAATACGGCGCGAAGAGGCCAAGAAGTCGTAGCAACCAATCCAGGTCTCGCAGTGAGAAAGAAACGCGCAGGTACCCGCATACGGACGGCGGATCCCCGATACAACGACGTGACTGGTCTCCCAGTTCATCAACAACATCATGAAGACCGGGCAAGAAGCATCTGGCCCGCCGGATCCTCTATGATTCGTTTACGATCATCGAGGAGCGGACAAAGAAGAACGGCCTGGACGTGTTCCAGAAGGCCATGTAGCAACGCCCGTCCTGTGCTCGAGGTGAAGGCCCGCCGCGTCGGCGGAGCCACCTATCAGGTCCCGACCGAAGTCCGTTCAGAACGCAGTGTGGCCCTGGCCATTCGCTGGCTCATTAGGTACGCACGCGCCCGAAAAGAGCGGTCGATGTCGCATAAGCTTGCAGCAGAGTTCATTGCTGCCTCCAATGGCGAAGGCAAGTGCCATCAAGAAGAAGGAAGATACCCACAGAATGGCCGAGGCCAACAAAGCCTTTGCCCATTTCCGGTGGTAAGAGAAGAGCGCTATGCCACGACAGTTTCCACTTGAGCGTACCCGCAATATCGGCATCAGCGCGCATATCGATGCCGGCAAGACGACGACCACTGAACGCATTCTGTTCTATACCGGCGTTCTGCACCGCATGGGCGAGGTCCATGACGGTGCCGCCACAATGGACTGGATGGAGCAGGAGACGCGAGCGTGGCATCACCATCACCTCCGCGGCGACGACCTGTTTCTGGGACAACCACCGCATCAACATTATTGATACCCCCGGCCATGTGGATTTTACCGCCGAGGTGGAACGTTCGCTGCGCGTGCTCGACGGCGCCGTCGCCCTGTTCTGCGCCGTTGGTGGCGTGGAACCGCAGTCGGAAACTGTCTGGCGACAGATGGACAAGTACGGTGTCCCGCGCATTGCCTTCGTGAACAAGATGGACCGTGTCGGGGCGGACTTTCTCGGCGTGGTCCAGATGATGAACGACCGGCTCGGCGCCAATGCGGTTCCCATTCAGCTCCCGGTCGGCGAAGGGGATCTGTTTGCAGGTATTATTGACCTCGTGACGATGAAGGCCAAGATGTACCGCGAATCATCGCTGGGTACCGAATGGGACGAGATCGAGATTCCGCACGACATGCAGGCGACGCGCGCAGGTCTACCGCACCAAGATGCTTGAGGCGGTCTCCGACGAGGACGATACGCTGCTGGAAAAATATCTCGAAGGGCAAGGAGATTACCCCGACGGAGATTCATGGTCGTGCTTCGGCGGTGCGTGCCTCAAGGTCAGCATCATCCCCGTACTCTGCGGTTCGTCCTTCAAGAACAAGGGCGTGCAGATGCTGCTGGATGCAGTGGTGAACTATCTGCCGTCGCCTCTGGACCTGAACGAAGGAATCGTGGAAGGGCACCACATCAATTTGACCGACAAGTGCAGCGCAAAGTTGCCGACAAAGAGAAGTTCACCGCGCTGGCCTTCAAGATCGTGACGGACCCGTTCGTCGGGAAGCTGACGTATTTCCGTGTCTACTCCGGGACGCTCAAGTCCGGCTCCTATGTTTACAACTCGGTATCGCAGAGGAAAGAGCGAATCAGCCGTATCCTTCGAATGCACGCAAACTCGCGGGAAGATGTGGAGCAGGCGTATGCCGGCGACATCGTCGCCGCTGTCGGGCTGAAGCACACCAGGACCGGCGACACGCTCTGCGACGAAGGCGATCCGGTCATTCTGGAGAAGATGACCTTCCCCGATCCGGTGATCCACGTGGCGATCGAGCCCAAGACAAAGGCCGATCAAGACAAGCTCGGAGAGGCCCTTGCGAAGCTGACCGAGGAGGATCCGACGCTGCGCGTCGCCACCAATGAAGAGACCGGCCAGAATATCATCAGCGGGATGGGAGAGCTGCATCTGGAGATCGTCATTGACCGGATGAGGCGAGAATTCAAGGTTGAGGCCAACATCGGCAGGCCCCAGGTCGCCTACAAGGAGACCATCCGCAAGAAGGTGACCGGCGGAAGGTAAGTTTGTCCGCCAGTCGGGCGGACGCGGTCAGTTCGGCCATGTCTGGATTGAGATCGAGCCCAATGAAAAAGGGAAGGGGTTTCGAGTTCGAGAACGCGATTGTCGGCGGGGTCATCCCGCGCGAGTACATCAGACCGGTCGAGCAGGGGATCACCGAGGCGATGCGCAACGGCGTGCTCGCAGGTTATCCCGGTCGAGGATATCAAGGTGAAAGTTGTACGACGGCTCATTCCACGAGGTGGATTCTTCGGAGATGGCCTTCAAGATCGCCGGCTCGATGGCGTTCAAGGAAGCCGCGCGAAAAGCGGACCCGGTGATTCTTGGAGCCGGTTATGGAAGTGGAGGTGGTGACACCCGAGGAGTACATGGGTGATGTCATGGGCGACCTCAATTCCCGCCGCGGGCAAGATCGCCGGGATGACCCCGCGCAAGGACGCACAGGTGATCAAGGCGATGGTACCGCTCTCAGAGATGTTCGGTTATTCGACAGTGCTGCGCTCCATGACCCAGGGTCGGGCAATCTACACCATGGAGCTCGTCACATTACGATGAGACGCCACGAAGCGTTTCTGATCAGATCGTCGAGAAGATCAAGGGGAAGAATCTGCCGTAGACGGCAGTCAACTATTCCCGTTCATCCAGGAGGAGAACACACCAATGGCAAAAGAGAAATTCACGCGTGACAAGCCACACGTCAATGTCGGGACGATCGGGCACGTCGATCACGGCAAGACGACGCTGACCGCGGCCATTACGATGGTGCTTGCGAAGAAGGGACTCTCACGTCGATCGTACCTTTGACAGTATCGACAACGCTCCTGAAGAGCGCGAGCGCGGTATCACCATTGCGACGGCGCACGTGGAGTACGCCACCGACAAACGTCACTATGCGCACGTGGACTGCCCCGGTCATGCCGACTATATCAAGAACATGATCACGGGTGCGGCGCAGATGGACGGTGCCATCCTCGTGGTTGCCGCGACCGACGGGCCGATGCCGCAGACGCGCGAGCACATCCTTCTTGCCCGCCAGGTCGGCGTTCCCCGTATCGTGGTCTTCATGAACAAGGTCGACGCGGTGGATGATCGCCGAGCTGCTTGATCTTGTGGAGCTTGAGCTGCGCGATCTGCTCAAGAAATACGAATTCCCGGGTGACGAGATCCCGATCATCCGCGGGAGTGCACTGAAGGCGATGGAAGCGGCCATCAAACCGGACGTCAAGCGTGACGATCCGGCCTTCAATTGCATCATGGAACTGATGGACGCGGTGGACACCTATTTCCCGGTGCCCGCAGCGTGATGTGGACAAGCCGTTCCTTATGCCGGTCGAGGACGTGTTCTCGATCACCGGCCGTGGAACGGTGGGCACCGGTCGCGTCGAACGCGGTCGTGCAAAGGTCGGCGACGAAGTCGAAGTCATCGGACTCGGTGCCCACATGAAGACCGTCATCACCGGCGCCGAGATGTTCCGCAAGGAGCTGGATGAGGTTCAGGCAGGCGACAATGCTGGTCTGCTGCTGCGTGGGGTGGACAAGAAGAGCTGGAACGCGGCATGGTCGTGGCGAAGCCGGGATCCATCACGCCGCACAAGAAGTTTAATGCACAGGTCTACGTCCTGAAGAAAGAAGAAGGTGGACGACATACGCCGTTCTTCACCGGCTATCGCCCGCAGTTCTACTTCCGGACAACGGACGTGACGGGTGTGGCAACGCTTCCGTCGGGAACCGAGATGGTGATGCCGGGAGACAACGTCGACGAATCTGCTGATCGAGCTTATCTCCCCGATCGCCATGGAGGAAGGGCTCCGCTTCGCTATCCGCGAAGGCGGTCATACGGTCGGCGCAGGTGTTGTGACAAAAATTCTGAGTAAATGAATCGGCGAGCCTGACTTGACCTGGAGTATCCACGTGGCCGGACAAAAAATACGCATCAAGCTGAAGTCGTACGATCACAACCTGATCGACAAGTCTGCGGAAAAGATCATCAAGACTGTCAAGTCAACAGGCGCTGTGGTCTCTGGCCCGATTCCGTTACCCACGAAGCGTACGGTCTATACTGTGCTTCGTTCGCCTCATGTTGACAAGAAGTCGAGAGAGCAATTCGAGACGCGCGCCCACAAGCGGCTGATCGATATTCTGAACTCGACGAACAGGACCGTCGACTCCCTGATGAAGCTGGATCTTCCCGCGGGCGTCGACGTCGAAATCAAGGTGTAACCGGTATCAACGACAACACAGGTGTACGTCCCCCCGGGACGCTCCGCGTCGCCGGGTGCGACGGGAGAACGACGTGGGAGCGGTGTCCGCTGGTGTGCGCGGGCTCTTGGACGCTAGTGTACATTCATACATGGATGGCAGTATGACAGGACTACTCGGAAAAAAATTGGGGATGACCAGCGTCTTCGATGAGGCCGGTCAGGTCATTCCCTGCACGGTGATCGAGGCCGGACCCTGTTTCGTCACGCAGATCAAGACAAAAGAGCGTGACGGGTACGAGGCGGTCCAGCTCGGGTTCGAGGAGAAGACGCGAACGGCTGTGTCACCAAGCCGCTGCGGGGTCACTTCGCGAAAGCCGACGTGAAACCCATGCGCGTCGTCCGGGAATTCCGCGGAGAATGGCGATCGGAAGTGCAGCCCGGACAGGAAATCCGCGTCGACAGCGTGTTCGCCAAGGGCGAGGTCGTCAAGGTGGTCGGCACCTCGAAAGGACAGGGCTTTCAGGGTGTGGTCAAGCGCCACCACTTCGGCGGCGGGTTCCGAACCCATGGCCAGAGCGACCGGAGCGGGCGCCCGGGTTCGATCGGGTCCTCCTCGTACCCCTCCCGCGTCTTCAAAGGGCCAACGGATGGCGGGACGAATGGGTGGCGAGCGGTGACCGTCAGGAATCTGATGGTCGTGGGGATGATCGCCGACTCGAATCTTCTCCTGGTGAAAGGATCCGTTCCCGGCGCGATCAACGGCGTCGTGGAAATCCACAAGCTCACGACCCACAGTAACGATGAACGAGATAGCGGCAATGGAACTTGACGTCTATCAGAAAGACGGCACCAAGAGCGGCGAAACCGTGAAGCTCTCCGATGAGATATTCGGCATCGAGCCAAATGAGCACGCCATGTACCTGGCCGTCCGGACGTATCGGACAACCAGCGGCAGGGAACCCATAAGGTCAAGACCCGCGGAAGAGGTCCGCGGCGGCGGGAAGAAACCGTTCCGCAGAAGCACACCGGGATGGCCCGGCAGGGGACCTCGACGCTCGGATTGATGGCAGGCGGTGGCTCGATCTTCGGTCCGCAACCGCGCGATTATTCACTGCGGACTGCCTGCAGGGATGCGGAGGCTCGCCCGTAGGTCGGCCCTCTCGTTGAAGGCGCGCGAAGGACAGATTCGGATCGTGGAGGACTTCTCACTGGAAGGACCCCAGACGCAGAGAGATGGTAGGCCTGCTGAAGGCCATTGATCTGCATCGAAAACAAGACCCTGCTGCTTCTGCCGAAGAGCGATGCACACAGTGTCGTGCCGGCGCGGCAGAATCCCCGGCCTGCAGATCTGAGCAGGCGGACAAAGCGTCGACGTATGATCTTCGTCAACAACCGGTGCTGCTCATACAGAAGAGCGCCGCTGGAAGTTCTTCAGAATACGTTCAAGAACTAACCGAGCGAAGCGACCATGACAGGCATTCTGAAACGACCCATTGTCACGGAAAAGATGACGACGCTGCAGGAAAAGGGACAATACGCCTTTGAGGTGGCTACCTCGGCGAACAAGATCTCGATCGCTCGTGCCGTGGAGAAGAAGTTCAACGTGACGGTGCTTGACGTGTTCGCACCATCCGGTACAAGGGTAAACAGAAATCGCAGATGACGCGGCGCGGTCGGTTCGCCGGGCGCGACCGCAGGCTGGAAGAAGGCGATCGTCACGCCTGAAAGAAGGGCGACAAGATCGAGTTCTTCCAGAACGTCTGATCGTCAATGGAGATAGGAGTAGCATCATGGCCATACGGAAGATGAAGCCGATGACACCGGGGACGCGCTGGATGTCGTGTCCGCATTTCACCGAGATCACCAAGACCAAGCCGGAAAAGAGTCTTATCGAGCCGCTGAAGAAGTCGGGCGGACGGAACAACACCGGCCGGATCACGTCGCGCCATCGTGGCGGCGGGCACAAGCGGTTCTACCGCATCATTGATTTCAAGCGGGACAAGGTCGGGATGGATGCAAGCGTGAGCGCTATCGAGTATGATCCGAATCGTTCGGCGCGCATCGCCCTGTTGCAGTATGCCGACGGGGAACGTCGTTACATCATTGCCCCGGACGGGGTCAGCGTCGGCGACGTCCTTCGCTCGGGGCCGGATGCGGAAATCAAGGTCCGGCAACGCGATGCCGCTGGCGAATATTCCGGCAGGCACGTTTGTCCACAATATGGAATTGCGGCCCGGCAAAGGTGCGCAGATCGCACGCAGTGCGGGCAGGGTCGATCCAGTTGATGGCCAAGGAAGGTAAGTTCGCCCAGCTGACGCTGCCCTCGGGGGAGGTCCGCAACATTCGATGGAGTGCTGGCAACGATCGGTTCAGTGGGCAATGCGGACCATGAGAACATCAGCGTTGGGAAAGCCGGCCGGTCACGCTGGCTGGGTATCCGTCCGCAGTCGCGCGGTGTCGTCCAGAATCCGGTCGACCATCCGCATGGCGGGGGCGAGGGGAAATCGCCGCAGGGGAATCCGCATCCGGTGTCGCCCTGGGGATGGCATACCAAGGGAAAGAAGACGCGGAAACCGAAAAAGGCGTCCAGTAAAGTTCATCGTGAAACGAAGAAAGTAAGCGCTATGGGTCGTTCGCTCAAAAAGGGACCGTTCGTCAGGCCCGTCTGCTGGAGAAGGTGGCGGCATGCTGAACAAAGCGAACCAGAAGAAGGTTGTCAAGACCTGGTCGCGTGCGTCCACGATCACACCGGACTTCGTCGGGCACACGTTTGCTGTCCACAACGGCAACAAGTTTATTCCGGTCTACGTCCATGAAGGGATGGTGGGGCACAAGCTGGGTGAGTTTGCACCCACGCGGTTGTTCCGCGGTCATCCCGGCGTCAGGAAAGAGGAATCCAGTGGCACGCTAAGGAGCGTGGGTTGATGAGGAGAATCGATGGAAGCTCAAGCAATCAATCGCTATGTGGGAACTTCGCCGCGCAAGATGCGGCTGGTCATCGATCTGATCCGAGGCAAGTCGGTTGACGAGGCGCTGCACATTCTGCACTTTTCGCCCAAGCATGCCTCGGAAGTTGCCGAGAAGGTGCTTCGGTCGGCGGTGTCCAATCTCCAGAACAAGGACCAGGCGGGCCGGATCGATACTTCCCAGATGGTCGTGAAGGAGGCCTTCGTCGACGTATCGGTGACGATGAAGCGCATGCTCCCCGCCCCCATGGGACGAGCATTCCGCCTCCGGAAACGATCGAACCATGTGACGATCGTCGTGGCGGCCAAAGAGGACGCCACAGCAGGCCGAACTGGCGGCGAGGCGCCCAAAGAGCGCAAAGTGCGCGCTCCGAGGAAAGCCCAGCGCGCAGCACAATCGAAGTAGGAGGACTCTTGGGACAGAAAACCCATCCAATCGGATTGCGGCTCGGGATCATCCGGTCCTGGGATTCCAATTGGTACGACGAGAAGACCTTTGCGACAAAGCTGTCCGAAGATCTCGACCATCCGCAACTACGTGCGCAACCGGCTGAAAAAAGCGGGGATCTCAAGAATTCAGATCGACCGAACGCCGAAGCGGGCAGTGATCACGATCCATACCTCGCGTCCTGGTATCGTCATCGGCAGGAGCGGCAAGGAGATCACGCAGCTGGAAGAAGAGCTGAAGAACATTACAGCCAAGGAAGTCAAGATCCTCATCAATGAAATCAAGCGGCCGGAGCTGGATTCGTACCTGGTTGCCGAGAACATCGCACAGCAGCTTGGAGGGCCGCATCGCCTTTCGACGCGCGATGAAGAATGCCATCACCGCCTCTATGCGGATGGGCGCCGAAGGGGTGCGCGTTATGACTGCAGGCCGTCTCGGCGGATGCGGAGATGTCCCGCACGGAGCAGTACAAGGAAGGGCGCATTCCGCTGCACACGCTTCGCGCGGATATCGACTATGCAACGGCCACGGCAAGGACGGTCTACGGCGCCATCGGGGTCAAAGTGTGGATTTGTAAGGGTGAGGTGCTCGACGCGCAGCAAGGCATGCAGCCGGCATCCCCCCGCCGCTGATAGGACACCGGAGCCTGAGGAGACGCACCTATGCTGATGCCAAAGAGAGTCAAGTACCGGAAAGCCCAGCGCGGCCGCATGCGGGGGAAGGCCGTCCGCGGCTCGACAATCGCCTTCGGCGATTTCGGGTTGAAGGCGACTGAACCCGGCTGGATTACCCAGCGCCAAATTGAAGCGGCACGCGTGACGCTGACCCGCATGATGAAGCGTGAAGGGAAGAATCTGGATCCGCATCTTCCCCGACAAGCCGGTTACCAAGAAACCGGCCGAGACCCGCATGGGCAAGGGCAAGGGCGCGCCGGAGTACTGGGTTGCCGTCGTCAAGCCCGGGCCGCATCATGTTCGAGGTAGGCGGGACGACGTCGAACCGTTGCCATGGAGGCGCTCACGCTGGCGGGGCACAAGCTGCCGATCAAGACCAGGGTGAGCATCCGGCCGGACTACCACAGTGCGTAGACAGGGAAACTGTATGAAGAGCGACCGAGCTTCGAACCATGTCCGTTGATGAGCTGAAGAAGCGTTTGGCTGAGGAAGAGGAAAGCCTCGCGAACCTTCAGTTTCAGCATGTCGACGAGTCAGCTGGAGAGTCCGATTCGCGTACGGTTCGTCCGCCGCGACATCGCACGGATCAAAACCTTACTCCACGAGAAGGAGCGCGCAGCGACGATCATGAGCGACGAGGAAAGAAGTCTGCGCAGGCGACGAACCCGGCGCAAGACACGGACCGGAAAGGGTTGTCAGCAGCAAGATGCAGAAGAGCATTCTGGTGGCCATCGAGACGGACGGGTCCCGCACCCGCTGTACAAGAAGTATTTCAAACGCACCACAAAGCTGATGGCGCACGACGAGAAGAGCGAGGCGGGTGTTGGGGATCTCGTCCGCATCATGGAATCGCGTCCGCTGAGCGCACGCAAGCGCTGGCGGTTGGTCGAGGTTGTGGAGAAGGCCAAGTAGGCAATCGTTCACGGAGTGGATCATGATTCAGGAAGAGACGAATCTGGTGGTGGCCGACAACTCCGGCGCCAAGACGCGTGCGCTGCATCCGCGTCCTCGGCGGCTCTGACCGCCGGTATGCGAGCTGGGTGACATCAGGTCGTCGTGGCGGTCAAGGCCGCAATTCCCGGGGCGGCCGTGAAGAAGGGTGATGTGGCCAAGGCCGTGATTGTGCGCACCAAGAAGGAAATCCGCCGCAAGGACGGGTCCTTCATCCGGTTCG
Source organism: uncultured Bacteroidota bacterium (assembly GCA_963700635.1). GTDB lineage: Bacteria > Bacteroidota > Ignavibacteria > UBA10030 > UBA6906 > JAGDMK01. Next base: position 1,639,677 of record CAVOYH010000003.1, read on the forward strand.
ATGAGAATGCTGCGGTGCTGATTACCGATGTCAGGGCGAACCACGCGGGAGCCGAATCTTCGGCCCTGTGGCGAGGGAGCTGCGGGAGCGTCAGTACATGAAGATTGTATCTCTGGCTCCAGAAGTGTTCTAGGAGAGAGGCGCATGAGAATTCGAAAGAACGACATGGTCATGGTGATCTCCGGGAATGCCCGGGGGAAGACAGGCAAGGTCCTGAAAGTGTATCCCGAGCGCGACCGCGTGATCGTCGAAGGGGTCAATATCATCAAGCGGCACACCCGTCCCAATCAGAAGAACCCGCAGGGGGGCATCGTGCAGCGGGAGGGAACGATCCATGTGTCCAACGTGATGCTCCTGGACCCCAAGACCAACGAAGTCACCCGCGTGGGGTCGAAGGTCACCAAGGATGAGACCACCGGCAAGAAGCGGCCGCATGCGCGTGGCGAAGGCAACGGGAGAGATGTTCTGAGTGGATGAACGAGCAACCACAGAAACCGAAAAAGGTATGAAGGCGACCAAGACCGAAAAAGCGCCAAAAGGGAGAGAAGGCCGTCAAGGGAAGAGGCCAAGAAGGCCCCGCGGCAGCTCGCCTGAGGAACGCGTCCGGTGCCGGCTTACACGAGCGCTACGCGCCAGGATGTCATCCCCGGCCCTGATGAAGCGCTTCAAGTACCGGAGCGTGATGCAGGTCCCCGACTGGACAAGATCGCCATCAATATCGGCGTCGGGCAGGGGACGCAGGATCCAAAGCTCGTGGAAGTCGCGGCGAAGGATCTGAAGCCATCGTCGGTCAGAAGGTGGTCATCACCCGGGCCAAGAAGTCGATCTCCAACTTCAAGCTCCGCGAGAAGATGCCGATCGGTTGCCGCGTGACGCTGCGCCGCGACACAGATGTATGAGTTCCTGGACCGGTTCATCTCCGTGTCGGTTCCCCGTATCCGCGACTTCCGAGGGCTCTCGGACAAGTCGTTCGACGGCCACGGGAACTACACCGTCGGGATCAAGGAACATACGATCTTTCCCGAAATCGATGTCGACAAGATCGACACGCATGTTCGGGATGGACATTACGTTCGTGACCACGGCCGAGAGCGGACGAGGAAGCATACGAACTGCTGAAGGCGTTCGGCATGCCGTTTGTGAAACGCGAGGAAGTTCATCGAGAACACCAAAGGCGTAATTGACCAGGAGTCGACACACGTATGGCGAAGACAAGTTCAAAGCCCGTCAGAAGAGACGCGAGCGCATGGTGGCCAGAAGTATGCCGCCTGCGCAAGGAGCTGAGGAAAAGGGAGACTATGTCGCGCTGCAGCAGCTGCCGCGCAATAGCAGTCCGACACGTCTGCACAGTCGGTGCGCGATCTCCGGACGACCGCGCGGGTACCTGCGCAAGTTTGGCATCTCCCGCATCGCCTTTCGGGATCTGGCCCTCGATGGCAAGATCCCCGGCGTCACGCAAGGCGAGCTGGTAAGAAGGGACGAACAACCTTCATCGCGTGAGACGCAGGAGATGTACCATGACAATGACCGACCCCGATTGCCGACTATCTGACACGGTACGCAACGCCCTCCAGCGCGAGGCACAAACGCGTGGACATGCCCGGCATCGAATCTGAAGCGTGAGCTGACGAAAGCGTTGCTGGCGACCAAGAATTACGTCGCAGGCTTCACGGAGTTCAAGGAATCGGCCCAGGGCGTGATCCGCATCCAGCTGAAGTACCACGACGCCCGCCGGTGATTGCCGGACTGAAGCGCGTCAGCAGGCCGGGACTCCGGAACTATTCGTCGGATCCGGGGCAAGTTCCGCGCGTGTTGGGCGGCCTCGGAATCGCGTCGTCTCCACCTCCCGGGGTTTGATGACCGACGGCAGGCCCGGCAGCCCAAGTCGGTGGCGAAGTGCTCTGCGAGATCTGGTAAGGAAGGAGAGACTCACACGTGTCACGAGTTGGAAAGAAGCCCATCGAAGTCGCCTCGGGAGTCTCGGTCAGACTGCACCGAGCATCAACAGGTCACGGTGACGGGCCCCAAAGGGCGAGCTCTCGGCGCTAGGTCCACCGCCATCACTGTGCAGATGAAGTGACTCGACGGTCCAGGTTCTGGCGAACCGGCCCATGATCAGAAGGAGCACCGGGCGCTCCACGGTCTCTGGCGGGCACTGCTCCAGAACATGATGCAGCGGTGTCACCGACGGGATACAACGGAAGCTCGAACTCGTAGGCGTCGGCTACCGTGCGGAGTTGAAGGGGTAAAGCACTCCAGCTCCTTCTCGGGTACTCGCATCCGATTCTTTTCAAACCGCCCTCAGGGATCAAGATTGAAGCACCCACCCAGACGAGCGATCGTCGATCAGCGGAATCGACAAACAGCTGGTGGGGCAGGTGGCGGCCAAGATCCGGTCCTTCCGGCCCCCCGAACCGTACAAGGGGAAAGGTGTCAAGTACGAAGGCGAGTACATCCGCCGCAAGGCCGGCAAGGCCGCAGCCAGGTGGCGAAGACATAAGGAGTGATGGCATATGATACGATCAACCAAGAAAGGTTTGAAGCGCAAGCGACTCAAGCGGCATATCCGCCTGACGATCTCCGGTACCTCCGAGCGACCCCGGCTGACGGTGTTTCGAAGCCTCACGGCACCTCTACACGCAGATCATCGACGACTCGACGGCGGACGACGCTCGTGGCGGCCTCCGATCTCGTCAAGGACGTTGCAAGGAGGAGTTTCAAGGCGCCGGGAACCAGAGAGAGCTCGGGAAAAAGCTTGGAGCTCGCTGACGGCCACGCCTGGCGAAGGAAAAGAATATCACGCAGGTGGTCTTCGACCGAAATGGGTATCTCTATCACGGCGTCGTCAAGGCCGTCGCGGACGGGGCCCGCGAGGGAGGACTCAAGTTCTGAGCCGGTCTGACCCGCAGCGTTCGAACGGGACTCTTTCCGATGTGTCGGGTCGTCTAATGGCAGGACAGCGGCCTTTGGAGCCGTGAGTAGAGGTTCGAATCCTCTCCCGACAGCAAAGCCGACGCAGAGTCGAATACCAGAACGATGACAACAGAGGACACATCGTGGCACGAATAAAGGCAAGTGAGCTCGAGCTCAAAGACAAGCTGGTCCACATCAATCGCGTCGCCAAGGTGGTCAAGGGCGGCCGGCGCTTCAGCTTCAATGCGATCGTTGTCGTGGGCGACGGCAAGGGTCACGTCGGCGTCGGCCTTGGCAAGGCCAATGAAGTAGCCGATGCGATCTCCAAGGGCGTCGACGACGCGAAGAAGAATGTCGTTCGAGATCCCTCTGATCGAGGGGACCATTCCCCAGCCTGTCATTGGGAAGTTCGGCGCGGGCGGGTGATGTTGAAGCCGGCCTCACCCGGCACGGGGCTGATTGCCGGCGGTGGGGTTCGGGCTGTCCTGGAGTCTGCCGGGGTTCGAGACGTGCTGACGAAATCGATCGGCTCATCAAATCCCGCACAACGTGGTGAAGGCCACGATGGCGGCATTGCTGAAGCTAGTCAGCGCCCGAAGCGTTGCTCAGAGGCGCGGGATGAGCCTTGGCGAGGCGTTCGGGCCGAAGCCTCCGGCTCCCGCAGCCACGGAGACTCTAACCCCGTAACGGCGGGACCACTCTAGCAGCCACTCGAGCAGCTCGATGTGAGGTGGCAAGGAATAATGATATGGCAAAGCAGTTGAAGATTACACAGATACGCGAAGCGTCATCGATCGCCTGGAGGCCACAGAAGCGCACCATCAAGGCACTTGGCCTTGGCAGGCCGAACTACGCGTCGTCAAGGACGACACCCCTCAGATTCGCGGGATGATCCGCAGGGTGGTGCACCTGGTGAAACGTTGAAGGAAGGCTGAATCTCAGGAAAGAGTGGCAACATGGCACGGATATCCTCAGCAACACTGAATCCGGCCCCGGGCTCCACGCGCAAGCGCAAACGGATCGGTCGCGGCCAGGGCTCCGGTCACGGCGGAACCTCCACACGCGGCCACAAGGGTGCCGGTGTCGCGGTCGGAACGACCTATAGCCCGCCGTTTGAAGGCGGCCAGATGCCGTCTGGTGCGCCGAGTTCCCAAGCGAGGATTTCACAGTCCATTCCGGGTCACGGTCTATGAGGTCGTCAACCTGTCGAACGCCTCGAGAAGCTCGCGGCCGCCGGAAAACTCCAGGACGGCGTCGTCACCCCCGAGGTGCTTGCCCGACTGGGGTGACTCAAGACCGAAAGCGCCCGTCAAGGTGCTCGGCACCGGGGACGCTCACGGCGCAAGCTGATGGTGTCCGCCCATGCATTCAGCAAATCCGCCGTGGAGAAAGATCGAGACCGCCGGCGGCAAGGCCCAAACTGTCAGCGCAATCGCAACGACTAATGGCACGACTAAGCGAATAGTTTCGCAATATCTTCAAGATCCAGGAACTCAGCGGCCGCGGCATCCTGTTTACCGCGGCGCTCTTGCTGGTGGTGGTGCGCGTGGGAGCACACGTTACGCTTCCCGGGCGTCGATGCGCCATCTGCTGGCGCAGGCCGCAGGCGAACCAGGCGGCCAACACGCTCTTCGGCTTGTACGACCTCTTCGTCGGCGGTGCCTTCTCCAATGCGGCCGATCTTCGCCCTGGGCATCATGCCGTATATCAGCGCATCGATCATCTTCAGCTCTTGGGCGCGGTGGTTCCGTATTTCCAGAAGCTTTCGAAGGAAGGCGAAGAAGGGCGCAAGAAGCTCACGCAGCTGACCCGGTACGGGACAGTGCTCGTGTCGGCACTGCAGGCGTGGGGTGTGAGCGTGCGGCTGACCAGTCTTACCGTCGAAGGGCAGCCGATCGTCCCGGTCGAAATCCAGGGCTTTGGATTTGCCCTTCGGCACAATCATCTTCCTGACATCCGGAACGATGTTCATGATGTGGCTCGGCGAGCAGATTACGGAACGGGGAATCGGGAACGGTATCTCGCTGATCATCTTCATCGGCATCATCGCGCGGTTCCCCCACTCGATCATCGACCAGTTTCGCGTCAGCCAGAATCTCATCATCGGCCTGATTATCATCGCCGTCAATGCGTCCGATCGTCGCCGGCGTTGTCCTGGTCACGCAGGGAACTCGCCGCATTCCGGTCCAGTATGCGAAGCGTGTCGTCGGCCGGAAGGTCTATGGCGGGGTCACCCAGTACATTCCGCTTGCGCGTCAATACTGCGGGCGTCATGCCGATCATCTTTGCGCAGTCGATCATGTTCATCCCGAGCACGATCCTTACGTTCTTCCCCGACAGCGAGTTCATGCAGAGACTCTCGGGCTATCTCTCAGTACACGTCCTTCACGTATTCGCTGATCTACGGTCTTATGATCGTGTTCTTCACGTATTTCTATACGGCCATTGCCTTCAACCCGAAGGATGTTTCGGAGAACATGCAGAAGCAGGGCGGGTTTATTCCCGGGATCCGACCCGGCAAGCACACGTCGGACTTTATCGACAACATTCTGACCAAAATCACCTTGCCGGGATCGATCTTTCTGGCGATCATCGCCATTCTGCCCGGCGTTCGTGTCCCGTTCGGGGTCACGCCGAGCTTCGCGCAGTTTTTCGGCGGCACGAGCCTTCTGATTATGGTCGGTGTCGCACTGGATACGCTTCAGCAGGTGGAGTCGCATCTGTTGATGCGGCACTATGATGGATTCATGAAATCGGGCAAGCATCGAGGGGCGCAACCGCTAACGGTCCGCGATCATGGGAGCGATTCCGCTAAAGTCGCCGGATGAGCTCCAACGGATGCGCGAAAGCAGCAGAATTGTTGGTGAGGTTCTCGCGCTGATGGCGGAAGTCGGATCCAGGCCCGGGGTGACGACACAGCGAGCTTGATGAGATGGCGGAAGGGTATATCCGGAGCACAGGGCGGTATTCCTGCATTCAAAGGGTATGGGCCGGACAAGAGGAATACGTTTCCGGCAACGCTCTGTGTGTCCATTGACGATGAGGTCGTCCACGGAATTCCCGGACGGACGGCGGCTGGAAGAATGCACAGATTGTGTCCGTCGATGTCGGAGTGAAGAAGGATGGATTTTTCGGCGACGGTGCACGCACGTATGGCGTCGGTCGCATCTCGGACGAGAAGCAGCGGTTGCTCCGCGTCACGGAAGAAGCGCTGTACGAGGGGATCCGGCAGGCACGGGCAGGGAATCACCTCCACGACATCTCCGCAGCGGTCCAGCGGCATGTCGAAGCCGCAGGGTTCTCTGTCGTGCGGGACCTCGTCGGTCACGGCATCGGAAAGAGTCTGCATGAGGATCCGGCCGTGCCGAACTACGGGACACCGGGAACAGGAATGATATTGAAAAAAGACATGACGTTTGCAATCGAACCCATGGTTAATGCGGGGACACATGTCGTACGGCTCGATGATGATGGTTGGACGGTCAGGACTGCGGATGGACATCCGTCGGCGCATTTCGAGCATACGGTGGCAATCACGCAGGATGAACCTGAGATCCTGACACTGCATGGCGAAACAAGGTCCCATAAAAGTTGACGGCGTGATCACCGAGACACTGCCCAACGCGATGTTCAAGGTGAGCCTGGAAGGCGGGCATTCCATTCTTGCCCATATTTCCGGCAAGATGCGGATGAACTTTATCAAGATTCTGGTTGGAGACAAGGTGACGGTGGAACTGTCTCCGTACGACTTGACAAAGGGACGCATCACGTACAGGTACAAATAAGGACGGAGCGGTCAGAGCATGAAAGTTCGGTCATCCATCAAGAAAATATGCCGGAACTGCAAAATTATCCGTCGGAAGGGTGTGGTGCGTGTGATTTGCACCAATCCGAAGCACAAACAGCGTCAAGGGTAAAGGAGAACAGGCGTGGCACGAATAGCGGGAATTGACCTGCCCAAGAAGAAGCGCGCGGAAGTCGGGCTGACGTACATCACCGGTCTTGGCCGCACGTCGGCACGCGCCATCCTGGCGCGGGCGGGCGTGGACGTCAACAAGAAGATCGGTGATCTGGATGACGATGAGGTGCAGCGGATCCGCGGCATCATCACGGCCGACTACAAGGTCGAAGGTGCGCTCCGCAGCGAAGTGCAGATGAACATCAAACGGTTGATGGACATCGGCTGCTATCGCGGGATCCGTCACCGCCGCGGTTTGCCTGCGCGTGGCCAGCGGACACGGACGAATGCCCGTACCCGGAAGGGCCGCAGGAAGACCGTCGCCGGCAAGAAGAAGGTCGCGGCGAAGACCTAAGAAGAACATTCACGACACGGAGGCAGGTGTGGCAAAGTCCAGCCAGCAGGGCGGATCAAAGGCGGATGGTGTCCGCAAGAAAAAGAAGATCCAGGTTGATGTCAGCGGGAAGGTGTTCGTCAAGGCGACGTTCAACAACGTCATTGTGACCATCACCGATGTCTATGGCAACACGATCAGCTGGTCTTCTGCCGGAAAGAACGGTTTCAAGGGGTCGCGCAAGAATACCCCCTTTGCTGCCCAGGTGTCCGCCGAAGCCGCCGCCAAGACAGCCCATGATATGGGTTTGCGCAAGGTTGATGTGTTTGTTAAAGGCCCCGGGTCAGGCCGCGAAGCGGCGATCAGGGCACTTCAGACCGCGGGCCTGGAAATCGGCAGTATCCGGGACGTAACGCCGATCCCACACAACGGATGCCGGCCCCCCAAGAGACGCAGAGTATAACGCAGGAAGGACGTCAATGGCAAGATATACCGATCCCAGTTGCAGGTTGTGCCGCCGTGAGCGGCAGAAGCTCTTCCTGAAAGGGACGAAGTGTTTTACCGAGAAGTGCCCCGTGGAACGCCGCGGCTACCCCCCGGGGCAGCACGGGCAGTCGCGCCGGACAAAAGTCTCCGAATACGGTTTGCAGCTTCGGGAGAAGCAAAAGGTCCGGAGGATGTACGGGCTGCAGGAGACCCAGTTCCGGAACACATTCACCAAAGCGCTGAAGCAGACCGGACGGACGGGAGAGACGCTAGTCAAGCTGCTGGAACGCCGCTTTGACAATGTGGTTTACCGGCTCGGCTTCGCCGCGTCGCGCAAGGCCGCCCGCCAGTTGATCGTCCATGGACACTTCATGGTGAACAACAGGGCGGTGGATATTCCGTCGTACCTTCTCCGGGCCGGCGACACTGTCCAGGTGCGCGACAAGAGCAAGAAACTCGAAGTCCTGCATGCGTCCATGAAGCGCATGAAAGATACCGCCATGTTACCGTGGCTCAGCCTTGACAAGGCCGCGATGGCAGGCACGTTCCTGAATATTCCCGAACGCGCCGATATACCCCTGAACGCCGACGAACAGTTAATCGTCGAATTGTATTCGAAGTAAGTGACAGTCAGAGAGGGTGACAACGCCATGACCATCGGAACAATCCAGATGCCGGACAAGATACACCTGGACGAGGCGACGCACTCCCCGACCTTCGGGCGCTTCATCGTCCAGCCCCTCGAAAAGGGGTTCGGTGTGACGATCGGCAACTCCATGCGGCGCGTCCTGCTCTCCGCGCTGCCGGGCTATGCGATCACCGCGTTTCGCGTTGATGGCGTCGCCCATGAGTTTTCAACAATCCCGGGCGTGGTGGAGGATGTACCGGACATCGTGCTGAACCTGAAACAGGTCCGGATGAAGATGATCAACAAGAAAACCAACCGGGTGGTGGTGGCACTCAAAGGGCCTATGGACGTAACGGCCGCGGAGATCCAGAAGGCCTCCCCCGACATCGAGATCCTGAATTCATCGCTGCATATCGCCACATTGAACGCGGACGCCAATTTCGAATTGGAGCTGCGGATCGGTCGGGGTGTCGGCTACGTCGTCGCGGAAGAGAACAAGGCGCCGGATCAGCCTCTGGGGCTGATCCCGATCGATGCAGTGTTCACACCCATCACCAACGTGCGCTACAATGTGGAAACAACCCGTGTCGGCCAGCAAACGGACTATGAGAAACTGGCTCTCGACGTCGACACCGACGGATCGGTCACACCCGAAGATGCGCTTGCCTTTGCGGGAAAGATTCTGCGTGATCACATCCAGCTCTTCATCAACTTTGACGTCGAGCCGGAAGCTCCCAAAGAGGAGTCTGCCCAGGATGCGGAATTCCAGCGCGTCCGCAAGGTGCTTCTGACGCCGGTTGACGAGCTGGAGCTCTCGGTCCGCTCGCACAACTGCCTGCGTGCTGCCAACATCAAGACCATTGCCGACCTTGTCCGCCGCGAAGAAGCCGAGCTCCTGAAATTCCGGAATTTCGGGCGGAAGTCCCTCGCAGAGCTGTCTGAGATTATAGAAGCGGAGAAGTTGACGTTCGGGATGGACGTCGACAGGTACCTTAAAGAGAATGAATGATCGATTGAACGAGAGAGCGGACAACACCTATGCGACATCGTAAAGCAGGCCGGAAACTGAAACGCACGGCGAGCCATCGCCGGGCGACACTGAGCTCCCTTGCGACGGCATTGCTCCGGCACAAGCGCATCACGACCACCGTTGCAAAGGCCAAAGAAACCCGCCAGGTGGTGGAGAAACTGATCACACGCGCCAGACATGCCCGGGCAACAGACACCGCCACGGCCGGACCCGCCGTCTCCGAGCGGTCGAAAAAATTCGTGGAGGCCGGCGGCCATGCACGGCGCGAGGTCGCCAAGCTCATCAAGGATCGTGCAGTTGTCGCGGAGCTGTTTTCCGGCATCGTTGAAAAGATTGCAGCGCGGCCGGGCGGATACACACGGATTGTGAAGCTCGGACAGCGGTACGGTGACGCTGCGGAAATGGCCGTGATCGAGCTCGTCGATTTCAATACAGGCCAGGAACCGTCGGCCAAGAAGACCGAAAAACCGGCTAAGAAAGCCGCCGCCAAACGCAAAAAAACTCCCACGAAGAAGAGCGCAACTGCGACCGCCGCCCCGGCACCGGGGGAGAGCACCGATACGCACCCGGCGTCATCACGCTGAATCCGCAGTCCGGCGCGTGTAGCCCATGAAGATCGTCTCGGCGGAATTTATCCTTGGAGCAGTCAACCTCCGGCAGCTCCCCAAGGAGGGACTGAAGGAAATCGCTTTCCTCGGTCGGTCCAACGTTGGGAAATCCTCGTTCATCAACAAGCTCTGTAACCGCAAAGCTCTTGCCCGCCCGAGTGCCGAGCCAGGCAAAACTCGCGAGATGAACTATTACCTTATCAATGGCGATTTCTTTTTCGTCGATCTGCCGGGATACGGCTATGCCCGTCTACCGGAACAGATCCGGTCCAGCTGGGGAAAACTCATCGAGCAGTATCTGAAAAGCCGCACACAGCTGTCGCTTGTTCTCCAGCTCGTGGATGCCCGACACCAGCCGACAGAACTCGACATGATGATGGTGGGATGGCTTGACTACTATCAGATACCGTTCCTGGTTGCGCTGACGAAAGCCGACAAACTCCCCGTCAGTAAGATGCCGCGCATCGTGCAGGCTGCAAAAGACAAGTTTGCACAGTTTGCGAACTGCCGGGATGTCCTCCCCTTCTCCTCGATAAACGGCCTCGGGAAAGCGGACGTGATGCGCGTCATTGCGGCGCACCTCTCACGGACCTGAACGAAGGGTACGGTACTCCCCACCTGCACGGGATACACCTCATGACGCACCGCTCTTCACGGCCTGACGCCCCTTGCGTCGGGTGACCCTTTCATCACGACACGACTCTCTTTACACCTTGTCCGACACTGGTGCCCTGAAGCGGCCATTGGATCCATGCGGGTTGCAGGCGCGGGCCAGTGGTGGGTCTGAACGCTGATCAGGGGAGCTTGTGGGCGTAAGGCGGCCCCGATCTCCGGGGGTGGCCTCACGTGTTGATCCAGGAGGGCAAAGGTGCGCAATAGGGCTATTTCCCGAGTGGTAACCTCGTTTTTGGACACGGCTGGCGCGTGGAAATTTATATTTGCGACGAATTGGGGCATTTTTTACTTGAAACACTTGACAAACACAACGCCACTCTTTATATTTACTCACCACCAACGAATATCCACCCTAACCGCTACAAGATTCTTCTCAACAATTACCGTCCAAAGGAGGTGACGTAACCGGCATCATTGCTTACGCCTTGTTTCACCATCTCACCGCAACACCCCCATGCTTGTGATCGCGGTTCGGTCACAGCGGTCGCAGGTGGATTCCTGTTCCCTACACCGTGTGCTGATGCGTGAACACGCGCAAGCTCCGGAGCGTTCATGAGCGGATGTGCTCCGGTTGCGAAGCGTGTTGCCCCGAGGGGTTCCTCATCGCCGGTGCTTCGTGTTCCTGTTTTCCTGTGATTCAGGGGCGTAGTGATTTGTGCTTTATCTGCTGTCGGTTTTTCAGCCAACACAAGAGGAGGTAGCACATGCAACGCAAGCTCTTCGCTGTTCTGTTTGCAGCCGTATTGCTCCCCGCGCTGCTTCTTGCCCAGGATGGCAAGTTGCGCGGGCGGGTGACGGATAGGGACTCCGGCGAGCCGCTCGTCGGTGCGAACGTGTTCGTGGAAGGCACGAACCTTGGCGCCGCGTGCGACATCAACGGGGACTACATCATCCTCAGTGTCCGGCCCGGAGTCTATACGATCCGTGTGTCGTACGTCGGATACAATCAGTTCACGCTTTCCAATGTTCGTATCAGTTCCAGCCTCACCACGACGCAGGACCTGAAGCTGACAAGTTCAGCCATTCAGGTGCAGGCGGTCGAGATTGTTGCTGAACGTCCGCTCGTTCAGCGCAACACGACCAACACCGTGCGTCTGCGACCCAGGAAGATATCGAGAACCTCCCGATCCGCGGCATCCAGAATATCGTCGCTCTGCAGGCCGGTGTGGTTCAGCAGGGTGGCAACCTGTATGTTCGCGGCGGTCGTGCAGGCGAAGTCGCCTACTACGTTGATGGCGCCAACGTCACCAACCCGCTTTCCAACTCCGAGGCGGTCTCGATCATTCAGGAAGCGGTGGAGGAACTCCAGCTGCAGTCCGGCGGGTATACGGCCGAATACGGCGGTTCCTCGTCCGGTATCGTCCGCACGAACGTGCGTACGGGTGGCAGCACATACAAGGCATCCATCGACTATCTGACCGATGATTTTGCGAAACCGGGGAAGCAGTTCCTCGGAACCTCTTCGGTCGGCTACCGCAACATCGTGGCAACTCTGAGCGGTCCGGTACCAGGTGTGCAGAACATGAACTTCTTCCTCGCCGGGCAGCACAACTACAACCGGAACCGCCAGTTCATCTGGCTTACACCGTTTGAGTTCGACCTCAAGACGGACATAAACGACTCGCGCGGCGCGGGGAAGGATCTTCCCGGACCGATCGGTTTCAGGGAGAATTATCTCCCGAACAACTGGATCTTCACGAACAGCCTTCAGGGAACGCTGCTGTATGAAATGCAGCCGGTGAAGTTCCGGTTCACGGGGAGCTGGTCGTATCAGGAGAACCCGACGCGGGGTGCCTGGCAGGGAGCACTGGCGAACGTGTTCGCCCAGGGCAGAAGCCCCATCGAGAAGCGCAATAACGCGTTCGGAAGCCTGCGCATGACCCACGTGATCGACGCCTCGACCTACTATGAGATCACGGCGTCGTATCTGAGCCGCTCGTACCAGCGGTTCGATCCGGACTTCGGCAACAACTGGACGAAGTTCATGGACAGCACGGCCAACGCCCAGCTCGGGTACACAGGATTCACCAGCCGGTGGATCGGGCCTCTGGGCTACAGTGTCATCAATGGCTTTGCGCTCAACAACGAATTTACTCCCAACAACAGCTACCAGATCAACAAGCAGCAGGAATGGGGCTTTGCCGCAGACCTGACCCGCCAGATGAACAAGAACTGGGAGATGAAAGTTGGCGGCCGCGTTGATCTCTGGACGATGCGCCTTTTCTCGGTTGGCAACATCTCCAACTACATGACCTACCTCTACGGCACGAGGGGGAACAGCTACCGCACGTTCACGAGTGAAGCAGCGCGGCGGATTGAGCTGGCGAAAAGCGGTGCCGGAAATATCAACTACTACGGATACAATGTTGACGGTATTCAAACGAACGACGGTCTGGACGCGCCGCGGAAGCCTGTCTTCCTGAACGGCTATGTTCAGAGCAAGTTCGAGTACCGGGACCTTATTCTCAGCGTCGGTCTCCGCTACGAATACTTCAATCCGAAGCACAAGTCATTCGCCGATCCGCTCAACCCCGATTTCAATGCGGATCTCGACGTGATCGACGAGTCCACGCAGAAGACAGTAGATGCCTACCAGCTTCTGCTCCCCCGTATCAGCTTGTCGTTCCCGGTGACGGATAACACCGTCTTCTACACGCAGTACGGGAACTACGCCCAGATGCCCAGTCTGGACAACATCTACGTGGGCAGCACAGTTCTGAGCCGTACAGTCAGCCCGCTCAGCCGGGGCAACGCATACCTGGTCCCCATTGGATTCCTCGTGCGTCCGGAACGGACAACCCAGTACGAAATGGGTATCCGGCAGGTGCTGAGCAGCAATTTTGCCTTCACGCTCAGCGGCTTCTACAAGGACATCAAGGACCAGATCCAGGTCCGCTCGGTCCTCGATGCGAACGGCGTTGAACTGTACAAGGCATACCTGAACGAGGATTTTGGTACCGTGAAGGGTATCGAGTTGACCCTCGAGCTCCGCAGGACGAATCGTTTTGCGGCGAAAGTGAACTACACGCTTTCGGATGCCCGCGGGACCGGTTCCAGCAGCACGACGGGCTTCGGTGCCCTGGAGCAGAACATCGGGCGTGCGACGTCGTACATCAACCCGCTCGATTTCAACCAGACACACCGCGGCTCCATTCTGCTTGACTACCGCTGGGGCATGGACGAAGGCGGACCGGTATTATCCGGTATCGGTGCCAACGTCCTCTTTACGTTCAACAGCGGCCGTCCGTACACGAAGATTCAAGAGCTGAAGGAGCTCGGACAGTCCGATCCGTGGACCGTCGGTGTCGAACCGAACAACGATCCGCGGTACAGCTACCCGACGGAACCGGTGAATACGTCCACCACGCCGTTCTTCTTCAACATCGACCTCCAGGTGAGCAAGATGTTCAAGGTTGGTCCGCTGTCTCTGGAGCTGTATGCGAACGTGCTGAACTTGCTGAACTCGAAGCAGGTCATCATGGTCTACCGGACGACTGGCAGCGCGCAGGATGACGGATTCCTGACGAACCCGCTCTCCGCAGGTTATCGCCAGATTCCGAACTATGATGCATTCTATCGCGCCATCAACCTTGAAAACCGCTGGGCAGCGTACAGTACCGGTCGGCCGGCACTTGGCGACCTGTACGGAACGCCCCGGCAGATCCGTGTTGGATTGAGGGCAGAACTCTGACCCTGACCGGTCCGACCGGCCCGCCTTCATGTGCGTGCCGGTGGTAAGGACCCACGGTAGTGTATGTTCAGGCTAACAACAAGGAGTAGCGAACAATGAGAAAGATGCTGTTCGGAACACTTCCGAGGGTGCTGGTCGTTCTTCTGGGAGTGGCAGTCTCCTTCGCGGTCGCGAAAGAGGACCCTGCCAATCCGCCGAAGAGTGACAATGCCCTCGCCAAAATTTCCGGTTCACCGCTGGCACGGCCGCTCAACATCAACAACTTCGTTACCTGGATGAAGGCGACCGGACAGGGGAACTGGACCACCACCAACAAAGACGGTGGCTTTTATCCACGCGGCACCACCTGGGTGATCTACCAGGATGGCTTCGAATACGGTGGAAGAGCTTATGTCGATGCCGCAAAGACCCAGCCCGCACCGAATCAGGACCTGCGCGTCAATGGTCAGTCGTACAACGTCGGCACGCGTGAAGGGCGTATCATCGGCACAGGCGCAGCTGCTGTCCGCGCCACCCCGTCCGATGCGGATGTGCGGATGTACCGCATCCGTCGCGACTACCTGCAGATGGGTTCCGACGAGCTCCGTCGGGATGCAGCGGAAGTCAATGAAATATTGACGGCCGATGTCACCGATGCCCAAATGGCAGCGATCACCGCGCAGTACGCGAAAGACTGGGACGAGTGGCCGATTGCCTACGGCGCGCCCCATGTCGAGCGCAACGGTGTTCCCGGCTTTCAGAAGCCGCCCGCGTTCAACTACGACAACAATGCCGGTCCGCTCTTCACGACCGACAGTCTGATTGCGCGGAAGCTGGACGAGCCCGGCATTGCCGGCGCGGATCCGAATTCCCCCGCCGACCAGGTGATGTGGACGGTATTCAATGACCTCGACCCGGTGGCGTCCCAGGCGTTGTGGGGATCCGATGGTATGGGTCTTGAATTCCAGTGCACCATCTGGGGGTACAAGCGGGCCGATGCTCTCGGCAACCTGTACTTCAAGAAGTACCGTATCATCAACAAAGGCGGCGTCGATGTCGGGGGCGGCGCAAAAGGATCGTACTACATCGACAGTCTCTATTTCTGCCAGTGGTCCGATCCTGACCTCGGCGGATCGGGAGACGACCTGACGGGATGCGATTCGACGATGAGCATCGGGTTCATCTACAACGGCCAGGCCATTGACTCCGAGTACAAGAAGTTCGGCATTCCGCCACCCGCGGCTGCCTACGACTTCCTGCAGGGTCCGATCGTCCCGTCACCGGGCGATTCGGCTGTGTTCGACCTGAAGATCCGGCACGGGTACAAGAACCTTCCGATGACGGGGTTTGCCTACTTCTCGGCAGGCAGCCCGATCAGCGATCCCCCATTCACCTATGAGGGGGCAAAACGCTGGTACCGGATGCTGCAGGGATATGTGCCTGACGCTTCCACCGCATCGTTGCGTAAATTCCCCCATCCACCGGGAGTGACGGAGACGTTCTTCCCGCTTTCGGGTGACCCCGTCACGCAGACAGGGTTTGTGGATGGTCTGGGGACGGATTATTCGCTCGCCCCCGGCGACCGGCGATTGTTGCTCATGTCCGGCCCGGTGACGATGGCCCCCGGCGATACCCAGGAAGTCGTGGTCGGCGTTGTGGCCGGTCTCGGCTCCGACCGTCTCTCCTCCGTGGCGGTCATGAAGTTCAACGATGAGTTCGTGCAGAATACCTACAACGCTGTCTTTGCCGTTCCGAAAGCCCCTCCGCAGCCCGACGTAAAGATCGCCGAGCTCGACGAGAAGGTGGTTCTCGAATGGTCTTCGAACGAGCAGCGTGTGAAGGATATCGAGGAGGTCGTCAGCCAGCCCGGCGACTACATGTTCGAAGGATACAACGTGTATCAGCTGGCCAGCGCAGGCACGGCGCTCAAGGATGCGAAGCGGATTGCGACGTTTGATCTGCCGAGCGATCCGACGGTGATCCTCGACCGTCAGTTTAACATCGCGACGGGCCTTGTGCTTTCGGTCCCGATCCAGTTCGGCTCGAACAGCGGCGTGAAGCGGCAGTTCGTGCTGGACAAGGACTATGTCAAGGACGTCAATAAACTGTACAACGGCTCCACATATTTCGTGGCCGTTACTGCCTACGCGTATTCGCACACTGGATTCACGCCGACAGCTCTTGAGTCGTCGCCGATCGTCTACTCCGTCACGCCGCAGGGTCCGAAACCGGGCACGCGGTACACGTCCTCGTACGGCGACACCGTGAAAGGCGTGGTGCAGGTGGTCGCGGCTGGCGGTTCCACGAGCGAAGGCAACGTGTTTCCGATCGTCGTTGACCCGACGAAACTCACCGGCCATTCGTACAAAGTCACATTCAAGATGGATGCCGGCGGAAATACGCTGTGGGATCTGACTGACGTAACAGCCGGCCAGGTGAAACTGGCCAATCAGACCAACCAGAGTGGCGACGAGAACTATACGATCGTTGACGGCATGCTGGTGAAGGTCACCGGCCCCTCGACACCCGGAATGAAGGACTAGTCCATCCCGTTCAGGCACGCGTCGTTGGTCTGGGCGAATGCTGTTTGGGGTGCAGAGGGCTTCAACGGGGCGATCGGAAATGCGTACGACCAGTGGTTCTCGGGTTCAACCGGTGACCTACGACAAACTCCGAAACGTGCTGCTCAAGTTGGCCGGGACGGATGCGCACGGTGTCGTCACCGATCCGAACGATCCTGACTTCTCGTTCGGGTACAGGTACATGCGCGGGGCGACTGCGGCTCCGGCAAAGCCGGAATTTGCGCCGTTTATTATCAACGCGACGAGCGGATATGCGTTCCAGGAATACGAGAAGAATATGCCGATCGCGGCATACAACGTTGAGACCACGCCTCCCACCCGTCTCATGATGGGATTCCTGGAGAACAACGCGGCCGGCGGTTTGGTCAACGGGCAGTACTACCCCGGCTTGACAAGGTCTTCCGACGGACAACATCGGCGGTGCGGGTCCGCGGGAGTGGCTGCTTCATTTTTGATGTACCGTACAGCGAAACGGTCCTGATCCGTCACTGGCGGTCGACATTCTGAACACCACGCTCCCCGTCATGTGGTTCCTGACCGTCAATCGCAGAGATGCCGATGCGTACGGCGCGAATGACGAGTTCCTGATTCTTGCGAACCATCTGAACACCACGTCCAACTCCTTCACCTTCACAGCGCCAGCCACCACCAGTGGCGACCAGACGCTGGCGAAGCAGGATGTGGGCAAGGTGGGTGTGTTCCCGAACCCGTACTATGCATTCAACCCGCAGGAAACGAGCCGCCAGGCCAAGTTCGTCACGTTTAACAAGCTTCCGGCGAAGGCTACGGTCCGTATCTTCAATCTTGCAGGACAGCTCGTACGCGTGCTCGAGAAAGACGATGCCTCCCAGTTCCTGCGTTGGGATCTGCGTAACCGCGACAACTTCCCGGTATCCAGCGGCATGTACATCGTGCATGTCGACATGCCGGACCTTGGCGCTACCAAGGTGCTGAAGATGGCGGTTATCCAGGAACAGGAAGTGCCAGACGTATTCTAAACGATCACGACGTACAATAGGAGAAATGAGCATGAAAAGCAGACTTCTGATGGGAGCTGTGCTGCTCTGTGTGTCGCTGGTTATGGCGTTCGGCACCTCTTTCGCCCAGAACCAGAGGACCGGCACGGCAGCTGCGACGGAGCTCCTGATCCCAATCGGCGCACGTGACCTTGCACTCGGGGGTTCCACAATTGCGAACTCCACGGGTGTCGAGGCAATCTACTGGAACCCTGCGGGGCTCGGCCGCGTCGGCCATTCCGCAGAGGCAATGTTCTCAACAATGTCCTATATCGCTGATATCCAGGTGAACTACGGCGCAGTGGCCGCAAAGTTCGGGGAGTTCGGCGTGATGGGACTCAGCATCAAGTCGCTGGACTTTGGCGACATTCCCCTGACCACCGTGGAAGATCCGGAGGGAACAGGCGGCAGACTGTACAGCCCGACGTATGTGACACTGGGCTTGACCTACGGCCGCGCCCTGACGGATGCCATTTCGGCAGGAGCCACCGCGAAGCTGGTCACGGAGACCATTGACCGCGTCTCCGCCAGTGCCTTTGCGTTCGACGTCGGCCTGCAGTACGACGGCCTCGTGGGCGTGAACGGCCTGCAGCTCGGCATCACGGTCAAGAACATCGGTCCGCAGGTCAAGTACGACGGCGGCGGGCTGTATCGTTCGGCAATCTCGACGGAGGGCGATCGCCCCGAACAGCGGTATAAGGTCGAAGCGGCAGCATTCGAACTTCCATCGTTGATCGAGATCGGCGTTGCCTACGCAGGGAAGGTCCAGGACAACATGATGTACTCCGTGAACGGAGTCTTCATGAATAACAATCTGTACGAAGACGAGTACCGCGTTGGCGGCGAGTACGGGATCAAGCTGGACCCCGTCCAGCTGTTCGCCCGTGCCGGATACGCCTTTGTTCCCCAGATCAAGGAGACCAAAGACCAGATCTTCCGCGCGACGCTCGGCTTCGGATTGATGTATGACATCGGCGGTGGAACCATGCTCTCGCTCGATTTCGCCTACCGGCAGGTCGAGCTGTTCGATGATAACATTGCCATGTCGCTGAAGGTGGGTTTCTGAGAATCGCCGCAGGACTCTGCGGACCACCTCATCGTGTACAGAGCCGCCCCCTCTCCGAGGGGGCGGCTTTTTTTTGATCTCCCGGCTTACTACATTAGTAGACTATGAAAAACCTCATTCTTGTCCTTTCTGTCCTCCTGACCACCGGGCCGGTGCTGAAGGGTTCTCCGACCCTGACACCGGATACCGGGGCCGTAGCCCTTCACCAGCGTGCCCTCGAGCTGCAGAATCGCCTGAGGGTCATGATGGTATCCCTCCGGCCGGGCGACGAAGACGTTGGAACGCTGGCCGCCCTTCGCCTGGGGTCGGGTGCCCATGTCTTGACCGTGTTTGTGACAAACGGCGAGGCCGGATTCCCGGACCATTATGGGGTCCCCCCTCCCACTCTTGCCGCACTGAGGCGCAACGAATCGGCCGCCGCTCTCAGCCGGCTCGAAGCGGACATGCATTTCTTGAACATGGCCGATCCGGGAAATATAGCGGATACGGCGCGCGTGCGGCGACTCTGGGCCGCCGATTCGCTGCGGGAGAAGTTCGCCGCTCTGATGCGCCTGTTCCGGCCATCGATCGTGATTCTGACACGCGATGCTGATGCCGGAGCGCAGAGTCCGCTGTGGCAATTCACCCGGTCCATCCTGCTCGAAGAGTTTTCCTCCCCGCCGGTTCGGAAATCCGATGGCCGCAGAGTAACACCTGCAGATCCTGGCGCCTGGCACCCTGAGAGATTCTGGGTGGATGATGGGTCGGGGAAGGGAGTGAGTATGGGCGTCCCGATGATGCACGCAGCGAGGGGCCGCCGGTACAGGGATATTGTGGCAGACCTTGACACACTGTATGTGGTGCAGCGGATGCAACGGAACGCACGGAAAACGCCTCCGGCATACACACTTGCGGGTCAGACGGGGCGTAAGAGGCCGCGGACACTTACGGACGGCATTGTTCCGGGCGTCCCACGAGCACTGAGAGGGCTTGAGCGCGTGGTACGGACGTTCGGCGAAGATGTCCAGAACCGGCGTGCCTCCCGCTCAGCCCTTCAGGAACGGATGGTGGCTGTGATGGATTCAGTGGATCGTGCCATCGGGACTACGGCCGATCGCACGGGGGAGGCGATGCGGGTCCTGATCGATTGGAAAGGGACTCTGGAGCTTCTCCGGAATGCGCTTCTGGGCGTGACCGTCCGATATACCCTCACAGAGGACATCCTGACCCCCCGACAGATCACATTCGTTCGCATCGATGAAGTGACCGGCCGCGGGGAAGGGGGGGCAACTGAAGTGTATTTCCCCTCTGTCGAACGAGGGTGGGTATTGAATGAGGGGCTGAAAATACGACTCCCTCTTGAAGTGCCAGCGGAATACCGCCTCCTAACCCCGGAGCAGGTCGACTTCGATCTTCCGTGGGAGGAGTACAATCTCCGCCGGCCCGTGCCTGTGCGCCCTGTCATGTTGTTTCTCCTGCACCGGGGACGCACACGGAACGAGAGCTTCGTCTACCGTATCCCGCTCCAGATCCGCTACGCGCCGCGATTCACGGCAGAGGTCCTGACGCCAATCGTCCGGTGTATTCCCGGTGAATTCATCTGCGTCCGCTTGACGAACCATAGCCGGGACGGCGTGCGTGATGTGCTGACCGTTCGGGACTCGCTGGTCAACGCGACAGGAACTACGTTCAGGTTGAACACCAAAGACGAGTCAATCATTGACACCCTTCGGCTCGCCTGGAGCGACTCTCTTGACGATGGCATGTACCTGTTTCCCATTACGATTGCCGGTATAGAGATGGGGCGCTTCGGGGCGCGACGCTTCACCTCGGCCGTCGACACAACCAAACGCGTGGCCCTTCTCACCACGCTCGAAGCGAGCCCGACAGCGGATGCGTTGCGGAGGCTGGGCCTTTCACGGCTGACGCTTTTTCATGAGCCCGAGCGTGTTGTTGAGAACGCCGGCGCGATCGATGTCTTGATGCTCGATCGCCGTCTTTCCTTGTTGCTGGGACAGGCGGCGGCAGTCAGAAAGGCCATCTCGGCGGTTTCTGGAAATGGGGGGCACGTGATTATCCTGGGACAGGATGCCGCCTCGTGGAACAGCGATCCTCTCTGGGACGCGCTGACATTGACGCGTGATCCGTCGCTCGCGCCCGACACCCCTCTCGACCTGGATTCACTCCATCCGTTTGTGTCACGGCCGAACGCCGTACGGGAAGATGCCTTCAGAGAATGGGTGTTCGGAGTTGGTACGCATAGAGTTGCGCTCCGTCCTGCCCAGGGCATGGAGGTTCCCGTCAGGGCCTCCGGAGACCGTCCGCTCGTCGTGACCGCGCCGTTCGGAGAAGGGCAGATCACCTACGTGGATCTCTGGCTTGAGCCGCAATGGATGAGCATCCATCCGGGCGCATTCAGACTGCTGGCCAATCTTGTCTCCTTTACCCCGGGAGAAGACGGAAAATGATCCGCCTTGCGCTGACGCTCAGTGCGCTGTTTCCCCTCCTGATGTCCGGTGTATCGGGCCCTGTACGGCAAGAGCGACCGCCGATTCCCATCACCGGAACTCGCCTCGACGTGGATGTCAACGGCAACATTTTCGTGCTGGATGCGGACCGCTGTACCGTGACACTGTATGATCGGGAATACCGCCGGTTGACGGTCACCGGCGGCCCGGGGTGGGAGGCGGGACAGTTTGACCGTCCGGCAGGGATATGGGCACGCAACGGTCTCGACGTGTTCATCGCGGATTTCGGTAATCATCGCATTCAGCGGTTCGATCGTACGCTCAGCTTCGTCTCCCAGCTGGAAACGCGCGATGCAGATTTGCGTTCGGGGAGTTTTGGGTATCCCACCGACGTTGCGCTATCGCGACAGGGGACCCTCTATCTCTGCGACTCGGAAAACAATCGCATGGTCCTTGTCGAAGGAGGAAACCGGATAGCCTCGACGTTTGGCGGTATCGGTGCCGGGCATGGACGCCTCCGTGAGCCGACGCAGGTCGAGATCGGACCCCACGACTGGGTGTACGTTCTTGATGCGCCGCGCGTGGTGGTGTTCGACAGTTTCGGGAACTACCTTGCGACATTACCGGAGGTACCCCCCCTTCGGCCAGCGTTTCTCGTTGCAGATGACCGCGGTGCGCTGGTGCTCGATCAAACGACGCTGGTGTGCTTCGATGAGACCCATACGCCACGGCTCATCCGCCCGGTTCAGGATGTTCTCGGGGCCTCGACGGATGAGATCCGGGGGGTCTGCTCGATGGGGGGAATGTTGTATGTTCTGACAGAGGCCGGCCTGATCGTGGTACCCGACCCACGGACCGCCGGCCTGCAGGACGCAGTTGAGAAAGAGTCGAAATTTCACTAGGATGAATGCACTCTCGCGAAAGGAACAGGTATCATGGCAAAAAGTCTGAACAAGGTTATGCTGATCGGCAATCTCGGGAAAGATCCGGAGCTGCGCTACACCAGCGGGGGTTCTCCGGTCGCGACATTTTCTGTTGCCACAAATGAAAGCTGGAAAGACCAGGAAGGTGCGCTCCAGGAGCGGACAGAGTGGCACAATATCGTCGCATGGTCCAAGCTGGCGGAAATCTGTCAGCAGTACCTCAAGAAAGGGCGGCGTGTCTATATCGAAGGTCGTATCCAGACGAGGAGTTACGACGATAAGAACACCGGTGCAAAGAAGTATATTACCGAGATCGTTGCCGGGAACATGATCATGCTTGATCCGAAGGAAGCTGGTGAGGGTAGGGAGGCCTTTGTGCCGGGTGATGCCCCCCCGGCGGGTTCTGAGACGGCCAAGGACGATCTCCCATTCTAGGCCTTGTTATCCACATTGTTATCCACAGCATTATCCACACCCACCGACATGGTGAAATGATGGGCGTGTGCATAAGGTGTTGACAAATAACGAATTAGCGGGATGGCTGGAAGACTGTCCAGCTATCCACACCCGGCATCCGATGCTGTTGGCAAGTGGTGTGGATTACCAGAGGGCATGAGTTGAAAGCAAAACTCGTACTTGAGAATGGCGTAATGTTTACGGGGGAATCGTTCGGCGCGCCCGGGGAAGTCTCCGGGGAGGTAGTCTTCAATACAAGCATGTCGGGCTACCAGGAGATCTTCACCGACCCGTCGTACCGGGGCCAGATTGTGACGCTGACGTATCCCCTGATCGGCAATTACGGCATCAATGATGATGACCTCGAGTCGGCTGCTCCGCAGGTTGCCGGTGTCATCGTGCGCGAATACACGAAGCAGCACAGCAATTTCCGGGCGACCGCCTCCCTGGGTGCCTGGCTCGAACGGCACGGCATTCCCGCTATCGAAGGGATCGATACGCGCATGCTGACCCGCCTCATCCGGACCGAAGGTGCGATGCGTGGGGTGCTCTCAACGGACGATCGTGACGACGATTCTCTGCGGCAGAAGGTCGCGCAGGTTCCGGGGATGAGCGGCCTCGACCTCGCAACCCGTGTAACCTGTCAGGCTCCGTATTCCTGGGACGCGGAGGACACAACACCGTTTGCATTGGGCGGCATGCAGGGAGGGGACGATGCCTCCCGGTTTCATGTAGTGGCGTACGACTACGGGATCAAGCGGAACATCCTCCGGCGGCTTGTATCCTCCGGTTGCACGGTCACCGTTGTTCCCGCAACATTTCCGGCGGCCGATGTCCTGGCGATGCGCCCAGACGGCGTTTTTCTCTCCAATGGTCCGGGCGATCCGGCACCGGTCACGGTTGCTATCGACAACATCCGTCGGCTTCTTGGTACGGTGCCAGTCTTTGGCATTTGTCTTGGCCACCAGCTCCTGGCCCTTGCACTGGGAGGGAAGACCTACAAGCTCAAGTTTGGCCACCGGGGAGGAAACCACCCTGTCAAGAACCTGTTGACGGGGGCCATCGAAATCACTTCTCAGAATCACGGCTTCGCCGTCGATCCGGACTCGCTCGATGCAGCGCTCGTGGAGATCACGCACCTCAATCTGAATGATGGGACCAACGAAGGACTCCGGCACCGGTCGCTGCCCGCGTTCTCCGTGCAGTATCATCCCGAGGCATCTCCAGGCCCGCACGACAGCGACTACCTCTTTCGGGAGTTTCGGACACTGATGAGCTCGCGCACCGGTGCCTTCGTCCAGTCCTGACGGATCGCTTCCGCACCCCACCGGCTACCGCGTTCTGCCTGCGGTGTATGACCTCTGGCAGCAATCCTACGGTCAGGACTTCACGAGCCAGATTCTTCCACGGCTCCGTGAGACACTCGTTCGCTTTCCCGTTCCCGAAAAACGCATGCTCGATGCCGGTTGCGGAACGGGTTCCCTCATTCTCACCATGGCGCAGGAAGGGTGGGAGGGCTGGGGGATTGACGCCTCAGAAGGGATGATTCAGGAATGCCGTCGGAAACAGAAGACGGCACCGGACCACAGGGCGGAGTTCCTCTGCCAGGATATCCGGACCGTCAACCTCCCGGTCAGGGTCGGGCTTATTACATCACTCTTCGATGTCTTGAACCACCTGCCGGATCTTCCCGACCTGCGAACCTGCCTGCTGTCATTTCACACAACTCTTCTTCCCCACGGACTTCTCGTCTTTGACGTCAACAATGTTCTCTGCTATCAACGATTGTGGACACGCGGTGAACGGATCAATCATCCACAATTCGTCCTCGTCCTTCGCAACCGCTATGAAGAGAAGACACGAACGGCGACCGCCGAAGTTTCGCTGACGCTCCGGAACCGGCCGTCCGGCGGACCCCTCACCGAAACGGTCACCGAACGATGCTATTCACCCGATGAGATCTCCGGCCTGCTGGAAGAAACAGGTTTCGACGTGCTCGTGTCGGAGGACTTTGCGTTCGGGACTGCGCCGGAATTCGGAAAACTCAAGACCTGGTGGGTTGCACGGAAACGCGGAACGTGATTCAGGCATACCCCTCATAGCGCAGCGTCTGTGCGGCACCGCGAACAAAACCAGCCTCCTGCAGAATTGAAGCGAGTGGATCAAGCATCGGCTTCGTTCCGTTGCACGCTTCTACATCAATCCGTTGAAAAGGACGGAGCGTTTCCGGGAGACGGGTGAGCTCGATCAGTCGCTGCAGTGCCTCCTTCAGGACGGCAGCCGGGGCTGCCGGCGATGACCAGAGGCGGGACCCATGGAGTTCGGCGAGAAGGACCAGTTCTCCTCCCGCAATTGCCAGATAGCTGGAGGCGGATCGGGAAGAGCGGGAGGTGCCGAATGGCATCTCTGTGCCAGGCCCGAAGGGGTTCGCAGGGTCACTGGCGTTGATGAGAACGACTTCCCCCGGCAGAGGCCCGGCGCTCCGGTGATGCCGTAGCCGTTCGACGGCCTCGGGGAGTGCATATTGCATGCCTGAGAGCCCCTGCACAAAGTACCCCCGTCGCACTTCCCCCCTGAGTTCCCGCATCTGGAGTTCTGCTGAGAGGATGGACCATGGGAGCAGTTCTTCCCGGCGAACGAATTCCCGTGCAAGGATACCATAGCGTCGCAGCAGTGTGTCGACCTGGAGAGCGGCACATTCTTCCACCGGTCGTTCTTCCCCCATCACTCCTGGATGACGGAGCAGCGACCATCGTCCCTCCCAGCCCGGGACGGCTTTGATCGCCTTTCGTGCAGCGGCCACGGCGGGACTGAACCGGCGGCGTGAGCGGGGACCGATCACCGTCACCGGCTCCAGCGGCACGTCACTCCCAGGCCGGAGAGCGCGCTTGAGGCGGAAGAGCTCCGGGGCTGAATCATTGGTTACGAGGCCGGTCCAGAATAGTTCTGCAAGCGCCCCGTTGAGAGCGGAGAGAGAGAGGCGAGTCGATGCCCTGATGTCTGCAAGGAATGATGCCCCGTACTGCCGCACGTAGTCCATCACCCGCCTGGCCGGTTCGCTGAGCTCCGTCTGCTCCTCTTCCCCGAGGTACACTCCGCCTTCCCCTCTGCGAAAACAACGTATGCGTCCCGGTCCGGATCCGCACCACACCCATGACGATGGAATATCCCACTGACCGGAGCTCTCAGTGCGTCCATTCCCTGACCGGCGGGGGAAGATCTCCCGTTGCCAGACCTCGGCGGGCAAAACGAGTCCCGTGAGCTGGTCCAGGACTGTTTCCCTGTCCACGGGATGCCGCCCCGTGCCTGTACCATCCACATGATGCCATGTGAGAAGAAAGGAGGTAAATTCGGGGAGGGAGCAGGGTTGGATCTCCTTGCGCAGTATCGTGATTGTCTGCCGGTGGATGCGTTCGAGCGTGGGACGGAAGCACCACTGTGGTTGATCCGATCCCGGGATTTCGGGAGGGCGGAACCTGCCGGCTGCCATGTGCGGGTCGTCCTTCCAGTGGTTCGTCATGGAGAGGACATCATCGGTCCGCAGTGCATACCGGTCTGCCAGTTCACGCGCCGTCACCGGTCCGTGATGCTCCACGAAGCGCCTGAGCACCCGGTCTACGGCGGGTTCGGCAGGCAACCGGCCATACACATCGCGGTCTTCTCCGGCGATCCATCGCTGGGTGCCGCCGACAGTGACACGGACTGCGCGCGAAGTCCGTTCCAGCTCCTGTGTCATGGCGGGAGCATCGCCTGTGACCCGTTCGGCGATTTCCTCTTCGCTGAGGTCACCGATCCTGATCAGCAGCTCCATGAGTTCTTCCGGTGTCCGGGCCCGGTAGCCATGGGCGGTATGCTGGAGACTCTGTTCGACGGTATCGATGGCGTCTGCCTTCAGGAGCGAGGAGATCGTCGTGATGTCGACCACCTCGGCAAGGAGATCACGATTGACCGGAAGGAACTGGCTGAGGCGGTCAGCCCGGGGCTGGTCCCATTCGTACATGTAGACTGCAATGAAGTCGAACAGCAGGCTGGCGGCGAACGGGGAGGGTATTTCGGTCTGAACGGTCTCTACCCGGATTGACCCGCGGGCGATTCCCTGGAGAATCTCGACGGCATGCGGCAGATCCAGCACGTCGTTGAGCACTTCGCGGAGGGTCTCGATGACGATGGGGAAGTCTTCAAAGCTTCGCACCACCTGCAGGAGGTCGGCGGCCCGCAACCGCTGGAGCCAGAGGGGAGTCCGTTTCCCGGGCATGGTCCGGGGGAGGAGCAAGGCCCTCCCGGCGTTCTGTCGGAACTGGCCGCCGTACACCGGCGTCTGAAGAATGTCATCGAGCAGCGTCTGCCGTGCGGCTTCAGGGTCAAGTCCATCGAAAATATCCAGCGGGATTTCTTCGGCATCATTGCACCGGAGCATAACACCATTGTCGTTGTACAGCATCTGCGGTTCCATCCCCGTGCGTTCCGCGACCAGGCGGGCACAAAGGAGCCCGAGCAGCCCGTTGACCCTTCGGCCATAGCAGGAGTGCAGGATGAGCCTGGGATCACCAACCTCGTCACGAAAGGCCTCGAGGAGAAGGCACCGGTCGGTGGGGATACGGCCGGTGGATTCATGCTGGCGCCGGAAATACTCGAGCGTATTCCATGCCCCGTTGTGGTCGACCGGAAATTCCTGCTGGAGCCACCTCAGGGCCTCTCCCCCCGGGAGTTTCTCTTCAAGTTCTCTCCGGAAATCGCCGATGCGCTGACCGAGCTCATAGCTCCTTCCGATGCCTTCCCCCCGCCAGAACGGCATCCGCGCGGGCTGTCCCGGTGCGGGGGTGACGGTGATGCGGTTTGCGTCGATGCCGACCATACGCCAGACATTGGATCCGAGCAGGAAGGTATCGCCTGTTCTGCTTTCATAGACAAACTCCTCGTCGACTTCTCCCACCTTTGTTCTACCATCTTCGAGATAGACCCCGAAATACCCCCTGTCGGCGATAGTCCCCCCGCCGGTGATTGCCGTGTGTGATGTGCCAGGAAGGGCATGGATCGTCCGGTGCACGCGATCGAGGGAAATCCGTGCCCGCAGATCACGGAACGCGGGGTGGGAGTACCTGCCTGCCAGCATCTCGATGACCCGATCGAACAACGACTGCGAAAGATTGCGATAGCAATACGATCTGCGCACGACGGAAAAAAGACGGTCCAACGGCCACGGTTCCACTGACGCCATTGCCGTAATCTGCTGGGCGAGAACGTCGAGGCAGTTCTCTGGAATGATCGTCTCCTCGACGTCATGGTCGTGCATTGCGCGAGCGACGACGAGTGACTCGACAAGGTCTTCCCGGTGGGTTGCTATCAGTCGCCCTTTGCTTGCGGCATCGACAAGATGTCCCGAACGCCCCACTCGCTGGAGGCCCCGGGCGATCCCTTTGGGAGACTGGAGCTGGATGACGAGGTCTACGGAGCCGATGTCGATTCCCAGTTCAAGGGCAGACGTTGCCACGAGGACCTTCAGTCTCCCTTCCTTGAGGTCGGTTTCCATGTCTTCCCGGGCGTCACGGGACATACTGCCGTGATATGCCTGAACGAGGGGGCCGTCCCACGCGGGCTCCCCGGTGTCTGTCGCACTTTCTCCGGGTGCTGTTCCTCCTTCAGGGATGCTCCAGTCCGTCCGGGTGGGAACGGTATACAGTTGAAATGTGGGAGCCGGAGCGTCGGCAATCAGTTCATTCAGTTTCGCCGCCACTCTCTCGGCGAGACGCCGGTTGTTGACGAAGACCAGGGTCGTCCGGTGTTTCCGTATCGCAGCCAGCATCTCGTCGAATACCAACGGCCATACGCTGTCCTGCGGGAGAAGCGAGAAATCCTCTGCAGGGCACACGACCTGGAGGTTCATCTGTTTCTTGCCGCCTGCATCGACGATGGCCACGTGACGGGGGATGGGCGGTTCATCCGGACGTCCATCCTTCCTGGACACTCCCCCCAGGAAGCCCGCAATCCGCTCGAGTGGCTTCTGTGTTGCGGACAGCCCGATTCTGACGAACTCCTGGTCTGCGATTTCCTGCAGGCGTTCAAGCGAGAGGGAGAGGTGGACGCCCCGTTTGTTGCCGCAGACGGCATGGATTTCGTCGACGATAACATACTGGACAGTCGTGAAGATCGTGCGGGCTTTCTGGCCCGTCAGCATCAGGTAGAGAGATTCGGGTGTTGTGATCAGAATGTCGGGTGGACGGGTGATCATGGCCCTGCGTTGCGCGGCAGAGGTGTCGCCGGTTCTTACACCCGTGTGGATGTGGGGGAGGGAAATCCGGGCCATCTCTGCTTCCGCGCGGATGCCTGCCAGGGGACCCGCCAGATTGCGTGCAATGTCGTTGTTGAGCGCTTTGAGCGGGGAGACATACACAATCCGCACGCCGGGCGCCAGCTCCTCCTGCAGATGTTGTTCAACCAGGTGATTGATAGCCCAGAGGAAGGCAGCCAGCGTTTTGCCCGATCCGGTAGGGGCCAGGATCAGCGTGTTCCGGCCCGACGCGATGCTCGGCCACCCCAGCCGCTGCGGCGGGCTGGGAGTTCCAAATGTGGCTCGGAACCAGGCCGCAACGACCGGATGGAAATCCGCAAGAATATCAGCGCTGTCGGTTGCGACCATACAGAGAGATTCAGGTTGGACTATCTATGCCATGGATCCAGACGGTGACGGGAGTATACCGTAAAATCCGCCGAGTCGCAAGTGCAGAAAACCTCAAATCGGCGCAACTCCGGGGGCTTTGTTGCGTACAGAAGAGAGTATCCTACGGCCATCCTCAGGGTTCCACCAGGAGAAATCCATGAAAAAGAAAATCGTCATCTCCATCGTTGGGGGTGCCGTTGTTGTCGTTGCCGGAGTCCTTCTCCTGCGCGGGTCCACTACCAATGCGGACCAGGCCAGGGGTACGGTCAAAGTGACGCGCGACAATATCATCGACAAGGCACTGGCAGTAGGGACGATCGAGCCGGAGAACGAAGTCTCCGTGAAGTCCAAGGTCTCCGGGGTGGTGCGGAGAATCCTCGCGGATGCGGGATCATATGTGAAGGCGGGACAACCGCTGCTCGAGGTGAAGCCGGATCCGACGCCGATAGAGCTCGCCGACGCGAAGAGGCAGCTCCAGATCCGGGAGGTCGAGATCAACAACCTGAACAAGGACAGCGTCCGCCAGGTCTCGATGGTCAGGAAGAACCTCATCTCGCAGAAGGAGTATGAAGATTTCGAGCGCCGCTTCGAGGAAGCACAACTCCAGCTGAAGATCGCCCGCGAACGGCTCGCCCTGCTGGAGAGTGGCAGGGTAACAATCGGCAACACGGAAATTGAATCCATGATCAAGGC
The DNA here is from genome assembly GCA_963700635.1 of uncultured Bacteroidota bacterium. Lineage (GTDB taxonomy): Bacteria > Bacteroidota > Ignavibacteria > UBA10030 > UBA6906 > JAGDMK01. Next base: position 1,669,820 of record CAVOYH010000003.1, read on the forward strand.
GCCCATCGACGGCTATGTGCTCAGCAAGACTGTCGAGGTCGGGGATCCGGTGACACCGTTGACCTCCTACCAGGAAGGGACAGTGCTTATGAAGATGGCGAATATGGACCGATTGCTGTTTAAAGGCACTGTGGACGAAATCGATGTCGGGAAACTCCGGGAAGGCATGGAAGTCGAACTGAAAGTCGGCGCCCTTCCGAACACGAAGATCGTCGGCTCTCTCATGAAGATTTCCCTGAAAGCAGAAAAAAGGGACAACGCGACGGTGTTTCCCATCGAAATCTCCGTCCCGCGCACCAACAACGCAACGCTGCGGGCCGGGTACTCCGCGAATGCCAACATCATCATTCAGCGCAAAGACAGTGTCCTCGTCATTCCCGAACGGGTCGTTACCTTCAGGAACGATTCCGCCTTCGTCACCGTTGCTCCCTCTCCCGGGAAGGAAGAAGAGCGCCGGATCATCACGGGGTTGAGCGATGCGATAAAGGTCGAAGTGGTGGGGGGCCTGAATGAGGGTGATGAAGTCCTCGAAAAGCCTGTGAAGAAGATCGAATGAACGGCGTGATGAACACGCTCGGAGAGTTCGTGCGTGACCTCCGGGCGCAGAAGCTCCGCACGGCGCTGACAATTTTCGGCATTGTCTGGGGGACCGTGGCGATCGTCGTGCTGCTGGCGTTCGGGATGGGTTTCAAGCGGCAGCTGTCGGTGAACATGCACGGGATCGGCGAGAGTATTGCGATCATGTTCCCGGGCCGGACAACGAAGCCGTTCGAGGGCTTCGGGATCGGTCGGCCGATGAGTCTTGTCGAAGACGATGCCTCTCTGATCGCGCAACAGGTTGCGGATGTCGACCGGATCAGTCCCGAATACATGCGGTATGACACGCCCGTCCGGGTGGGGGAGAACATCATCAACCCGGCCATCTCCGGCGTCATCCCCGTGTATGGCGACATGCGCAACATTATCGCCGAGCGAGGAGGGAGGTTTCTGAACGATCAGGATATTCGTGACCGAAAGCGGGTGGTTCTGATGGGCGATGAGGTAAAGCGCCTGCTCTTCGGTGAAACTGACCCGATAGGACGGCTGGTCTACGTCGGCCAGGTGCCGTTCACGGTGATCGGCGTGATGCAGAAAAAGACCCAGAACTCGTCGTACAACCGGCGCGATCAGGATCGCATCTTCATCCCGTCGAGCACGTTTGCCTCGGTGTTCGGGGCGCATTCCGTCAGCAATCTGATCTTCACAAGCCGGGATCCGATGCGGTCCGAAGAGACCATTCAGCAGGTGCGGGAAGTCCTCGGTAGAAAGTACCGCTTCGATCCGACGGACAAAGACGCGATCTGGATCTGGGACACCGCCGAGTTCGATAAGTTCGTCGTGGTGTTCTTCCTCGCTTTCAACATCTTCATGGGGCTGATCGGCAGCTTCACCCTGGCGGTCGGCGGGATCGGTGTGGCCAATATCATGTACATTGTTGTGCAGGAGCGGACCCGGGAAATAGGTATCAAGAGAGCGGTGGGGGCCCGGCGGCGGGATATCCTGATCCAGTTTTTCAGTGAGACCATGTTCATTATCCTTCTCGGTTCTTCGGTAGGATTCCTGATTGCCATCGGCATCACCAGCGCAATGCAGAGCATTCCCATCAAGGAATTCATCGGGACACCCGTGATTTCGTTCGAAGTGGCGCTGGTCACCATGCTGGTGCTCGCTCTGGTGGGCCTGGCAGCCGGCCTGCTGCCTGCGCGCCGTGCTGCGAATCTGAATGTCGTTGACTGTCTCCGTACCTGATCATCGTAGTATCGTGCACAGACGATTCTGACACCACCCGTATCCCTATCCAGGACCCCGATTGCGATGTGGCGCGAACTCATCACCGATTTTCTCCAGGACCTCAATGCGCAGAGAACCCGGGCGTTTCTGACGATCCTGGCAATTACATGGGGGACGGTGGCGGTCGTTCTGCTGCTCGCGTTCGGTGACGGACTGGGGACGCAGATGCACAACGGGCTGATCAATGCCGGCAACCAGATCATGATCCTGTACGGGGGTGAAACCGGGATGCAATATGAGGGGGTTCCCAAAGGGCGTCGTATCCGTCTGCACGAAGAAGATGCCGAGATGCTGCATGCGGCCATCCCGGCGATCGACATGGTGAGTCCTCAGTATCGGGCAACCGTTCGCCTGACGAATGGCAAGAAATCCTCCAACACGGAGTGCGAAGGCGTCAATCCGGCGTTCGAAGAGATGCGTCGCATGTTTCCCGCGGCCGGCGGACGCTTTCTGAACGAGGTGGACGTTGCCCGCCAGCGGCGGGTCCTAGTGCTGGGTACCGAGATCGCCAAGGAGTTGTTCGGAGAACAGGACCCGATCGGAAAGACACTTCTTCTGGAGCAGACGCCGTTCACCGTCATCGGCATCCTTCAGACAAAGATCCAGACCAGCATGAACAACGGGCCGGACACCCGGAGGGCCATTGTGCCCTACACCACCCTGCGCACGTTGTTCGGGCACGAGAGCGTGAACTCGATCGTTGTCCGGCCCGTCGACGCCGGGATGCAAGAAGTGGTAAAAAAAGAAATATTCCGGGTGCTTGCACGGAAATATCATTTCGATCCGGCTGATGAACGTACGCTGTTCATCTGGGATTTCATCGAGAACGAGAAGATGAGCCGCCGCATCGGGGTGGGCGTATCCATCTTCCTCTTTGGTGTCGGGTTTCTGACACTCGTGATTGCCGGTGTGGGTGTTGCCAACGTCATGTACGTCGTGGTCAAAGAGCGGACCCGTGAAATCGGGATCAAGTTGGCCGTCGGCGCACGGCGTGTCCATATTCTTTCCCAGTTCGTCTTCGAAGCACTCTTCATAGCGTTCATCGGCGGTACCATCGGCATGCTGTTTTCGTGGGGAGTGGTCAGTGTGGTTCAAATGCTCCCCAGTGACGACGGCGCCATGCGCTTTCTCGGAAAGCCCATCCTCTCGCTCACGACGATGATGCTCACCGCTGGCATTCTCGCACTTATCGGACTTGCTGCAGGATTCTTCCCCGCCCGGCGTGCTGCGTCGGTCGATCCGGTGGAATCGCTCCGGTATGAGTAGAGATACTACCCCCGGTTCTTGTTTCCCGCATCCAGTGTTCGTACCTTAAACGTCATATGCTGACGCTCCGTGCGTTCGGGAGTGCGGACCGTGTTACCGGCATGCCGGTTTTACGGACGAGGGCAGGCTTCGCCAGGCAGTGGAGGTGGACGGAGCGTTCTGGGATGTTGTTTGTATGGGAAATCTTCGAGAGGAATGGGTATGCACACAACAGGGATTATCCTCCGCTGGCAGAGCGTGATGAAGGCTGCCTTCGGAACTGCTCTTCTGCTCATCTGCATTGCTGTGGCTCCGTTGACGGCACAGTCGACCGACGCTCCGGCAACCCCCGCTCGAGGAGGTGGCTTTGACCCGAGCCGGGATGCCGCGAAGGACATCGCCGACGCTCTCCAGGAAGCCGGACGGTCAGGACGGCGTGTGATGCTCGACGTCGGCGGGGAATGGTGCGTCTGGTGTCACCGCCTCGATACCCTCATCGTCCGCCATGATTCGCTTTCGTCCTTTCTGCACCGGAACTATGTGGTCGTCAAGGTGAACTACAGCAAAGAAAACAAGAACGAGACGGTGCTGGCGAAGTATCCGAAAATTCCCGGGTATCCCCACCTCTTCGTTCTTGACAGCAGGGGAACGCTCCTGCGGTCCCAGGACACGGGAGAGCTTGAGTCCGGGAAAGGGCACGATCCCGGGAAAGTAATGGCGTTTCTCCGGGCATGGGCGCCGCCGGGAGGGGAACAGTAGGGGTCCGCGTGTTGTTATAGAACCAGAAGAGTGTCAGTGTAGTCTGAAATCCATTCAATGAGGAACACATGAAGCCGGTCCAGATTCTTGTTGTCATGTTGCTTGCAATCGCATTTGTCGCATCGACCTCGTTTGCCGCTGATCCGGCACCGAACTTTGCATTGAAAACTGCAGACGGCAAGACCGTCGAACTGAAGAAACTCCAGGGAAAGGTCGTCGTGGTCAACTTCTGGGCAACATGGTGCGGGCCGTGCCGGCGGGAAATACCGGGCATGATGAAGGTGTACGACAAATACAAAGGCAAGGGACTGGAAATCGTGGGGATTGCGCTCGACCGGGACGGATGGAACGATGTGAAACCCTACCTCGAGAAGAGCCCGATCAGCTATCCCATAGTCATCGGCGAAAGGAAGCTCACCGAGCAGTACGGTGGCGTTGAAGCCATCCCGACGACATTTATCGTCGACCGCAAGGGAAATATTGTTGCCAAACACGTGGGGGCGATGTCGGAAGAGGACTTCGAGAAGGCGATCAAGGCCGCGCTGTAAGCTTCACGCGCCACGGGGGAAGATTCGAACACCGCAGAGCCGCAGAGAACACTGAAAGAAGGACTCCTTCAGGTATCGTGTTCTCTGTGACCCTGCGGTGTTTCTCTTAGCACTTGGACCAACCGCAGTTATAGCAGACCACACAACCACTTACGTGCTCCACGGTGCTTCCGCACTCTGGGCAGGTCGATACAGAGATCGTGACAGGAGTCCGGGGTGGTCCAGCGGCGGTGCCGTCCGCCGGTTTTGCGGGTGAAGACGGGGCCCGTGAGGCCAGGATCTCCTCGCGTTCATCCAGATATCGTTCGAGCACCTTTCCGATCGCGTCGGGCGTGGAGAGGATCTGTCCTCCCTGACCGTCCCAGACCGCCGTCGGACCGGAGATACCTTTCAGTTGCTTGATCAGCTCCCGGGGCTCGATGCCCGATCGAAGGGCAAGGGAAATCAGCCGGCTGATCGCTTCTGATTGTGCGGCGGCGTTCCCTCCGGCTTTGCCGATGGTGGTGAAGACCTCGCACAGTCCGTTCTCGTCTTCATTGATCGTCACGTACAGATACCCTTCACCCGTCTTGACCCGTTCGGTGACGCCATGGGTCCGATTGGGACGCTGCCGCGGGCCCTTCTGATGCCATCCCTCTGTCTTCGCCGGTTCCGGAGAGGGCTGCTTGCGGGCATATTCTTCTGTCTGAAGGATTCCCTCGCGACTTCCCTCGCGGTACACCGTAATTCCTTTGAGCCCCGCTTTGTATGCAGTCATATAGATGTCTGCAACCGTTTCGGCAGTCACGTGTTCGGCCAGATTGACGGTGGAGGAGATGCTGCTATCTACGTACTTCTGGATGGCACCCTGCATCTTCACCCGGAAATACGGATCGATGTCGTGTGCGGTGACCACAAAGTCGGGCAGATGGGTATCGTCACCGAACAGTCGTTTCACGAGGGGGTGATAGACCTTGTATTCCGTGAACGTCTCCCCGTCGTGGTTCTTGACCCTCCTGCGGTAGCTGGTACAGAAGACCGGTTCGATGCCGGAGCTGGTCTGGGCAACGATGGAGCCGGTGCCGACCGGGGGAACGGTCAGGACTGTGCTGTTCCGGATCCCGTACTTGCGGATGTCGGCCTGGATGTCGGCCGGGAGCGTCTGGACGAACTTGCTCCGGGAATACCCTTCCCACTCGAAGAGGGGAAACGGGCCTTTTTCGCGCGCGAGGGCAATTGAGGTCCGGTACGCCTCATCCCGGATGGTGCGCATGATACGTTCGGTTTCATCCAGCGCCTCCTGGGAATCATACCGGATCTTCATCAGCACGAGCGCATCGGCCAGCCCCGTGATGCCCAGTCCGATTCTCCGATCCGACGCGACCGCTTTGCGGATCTTCTCCAGCGCGTGGTTGTTCATGTTGTAGTCGATGATATCGTCCATGAACCGTGTTGCGATCTGGGTGATTTCGGCGAGGCGTGTGTAGTCGAATCGCGCTTCCGCATCGACGAACCGGCTCAGGTTGATATTGCCGAGATTGCAGGCGGTGTACGATGCGAGGGGTTGTTCGCCGCAGGGGTTGGTGCTGGTGAGGGGATTTGCATATTCCACGTTGTGGAAGTCCCGCATGGTGTCCCAGAAAATGATGCCCGGCTCTGCGGATGCGTGGGCATTCTTGATGATCTTGAACCAGAGTTCGCGGGCATTCACCGAGCGGTAGGTCTTCCCACCCCATCGGAGATCGAACGACCGGTCGTGGGTAACCGCATCCATGAATTCATGGGTGATCAGCACGCTGATGTTGGCATACTGGACTTTGGCGCGGCGGGCATCGTTTTTGATGGTGATGAAGTGCTCGATGTCAGGGTGGTCGATGCGCATGGTCAGCATCAACGCGCCGCGGCGGCCTGCCTGGGAAACCGTGTTCGTGCTTTCGCTGAACAGATTCATGAATGCGGTCGCACCGGGGGAGTGATCGATCGTGGCATTGACCTGAGCGCCTTCGGGGCGGAGCCGTGAAAGATCAGTGCCTACGCCGCCTCCCGTTCTGTACACCATGGCAGATTCGCTTAAGCACCGGTAGATACCTTCGAGACTGTCTTCTTCAATCGGGATGACGTAGCAATTGGAGAGGGTGGGGCGGCGGCGGGCGTCTTCCCGGCCCGCGCCATGCATCACGCGGCCTCCCGGCACGAATGCAAAATCGAAGAGGATTTCAAGGAAACGTCTCTGCCACTGGTCACGATTCACCGTTTCAACCGATGCAACGGCGCGCGCGATTCGATCCCACATGTGCATCGGTCCCTGCTCGTTCGGCGCAAGGTACTTCGACCGTAGCACGTCTGCAGCCAGCTCGTTATCACCATAGTAATCCCGGCAGTCGAGTGCCAGGTCCATGATGGTCTCATTCATGGGAATGGCCGGCGCGGGCGGTACGGTGGAACGTGTATCAAGAGCTGTGGTGGCAGGGGGTTCCTTGCGGGCCATGAATGCTCCTTCCATAACAAACGATATCGGAGATCTGAAAAACAGCAAGCACGCATCCCCAACCCTCTCACACCCCGAGGGGGGTCAGCGTGCATACTATTGCGGGACAGAGGAATTCGCTGAGGTGCAGCCGGAGAGGGGGGATTGTACTTCGCTCTGGTGTCCTACAGGCATTTTTTCGGTAAAACCAGGCAATCCCGGTCCTCGGCGATTGTGGAATGCTGAATCCCAATGAACGGCAACGACTTCCAGCCTTTACTTCCTGCGTTTATCGAGATAAACGAGGGTCACGGCGGAAAATATACGATGTTGTGATAGAGAAGTCAAGACTAATTTCTTTCGAAACGATTCTTTTTCCATTTTTTCTTGCCTGAGGCTATATGAATCCATGCCTGTGCAGAAGTTGTCTCTTCCATTGTTGCATTTGACCTCGGCCGGCGGTATTTTCACTTGCTACCCATCCCCCTCCACAGAAGCAGGAACCCTCCCCATGGCCGTCGCCGTCGCATTCTCGACTATTCCGGAGATGTTTCAGCGTTTGACTGAAAAATTCTCCCAGGATTCCCGACCAGTTCTCATGTTCAAGTCCGAAGGGACGTACAAAGGCATCTCCTACGTCGATCTTCGCACGAAAGTCGAACTTTTTGCATTCGGTCTGGCTGCGTTGGGGGTGAAACGGGGCGACCGCGTCGCCATCATCTCCGAGAATCGTCCTGAATGGGTCATCAGTGATCAGGCTATAGTGGCGCTCGGGGCGGTGGACGTTCCATTGTATCCCACGATGACTGCCAAGCAATTCGAATACGTCTTCAACGATGCGGGCGTGAAGGTTGCTATCGTGTCGAACCAGTTCCAGCTGAATAAGGTCATGCGCATCTATCCGGATGTCAAGAGCCTGGAGAAAGTCATACTGATGGCCGAGAAGGGCCCGATCCCGGAACCGGATACCCTGTCGTTTTCTGCCGTGACGGAGATGGGTGAAAAGGCACGGCAGGAAGACCCTGATCTTCTCAAAACCTGTCTCCGCATGGTGAAGCCCGAAGATCTCCTCACGCTCATCTATACGTCGGGGACGACCGGAAATCCCAAGGGGGTCATGCTGACGCACAACAATCTTGTAACCAATGTTATCAGTTCCGCGATCGTTATCGAGTTCGGTCCGTCAGACACGCTGCTCTCGTTTCTCCCTTTGAGCCACAGCTTTGAGCGGATGGCCGGGTACTACACGGCATTGGCATGCGGGGCGACGATCGCGTATGCGGAGAGCGTGGAGACCGTCCGGGACAACATGCTGGAGGTCCGGCCGACGATCGTGACGACTGTTCCCCGCCTGTTCGAGAGGATCTACAGCCGTATCATGAAACAGGTGGATGCCGGCCCGCCGCTCCGCAGGAAGATCTTTCAGTGGGCCGTGACTGTGGGTCATGCCCATGCCCAGGCAGCGAAAACCGGCTCCGTGACCATGGCGCTGCGCACACAGCGTGCCCTCGCAGACCGTCTGGTATTCGGCAAGATCCGCACCCGAACGGGGGGACGCATGCGGTTTTTTGTCAGCGGCGGCGCAGCCCTCGGCCGGGAATTCGGAGAGTTCTTCGAGGCCGTGGGGCTCAAGATTATCGAAGGATACGGCCTGACGGAAAGCTCGCCGGTCATTTCCGTCAACCGGCTGAACAACTACAAATTCGGCGCGGTGGGGCATCCCATCCCGGGGGTGGAGGTCCGGACCGCACACGACGACGAAATCCTCGCGCGTGGCCCGAATATCATGAAAGGCTACTGGAATAACGAAGAAGCCACGAAACAGGCCATCGATGCGGAAGGATGGTTGCACACGGGTGACATCGGCATCATCGATGCGGAGGGGTTCATCCATATCACCGACAGGAAAAAGCACCTGTTCGTGAGCTCCGGAGGGAAGAATATTGCTCCGCAGCCTATTGAGAACCTCTTCCTCTCCAACAAGTACATCGAGCAGTTTATGCTCATCGGTGACCGCCGCATGTTCCTTACAGCCCTCATCGTCCCGGATTTTGACGCGCTCAAGGAGTACGCGGACGCACGCAACATCGAATACGGATCGACGGCTGACCTGGTCAAGGTTCCCGAGGTCAATGACCTGATCGACAAGGAAATCGCGAAGATCCAGCGCGATCTGGCAAACTATGAACGGGTCCGGAGATTTACGCTCCTGGAGAAGCAGTTCTCGATAGAAGAGGGGGAGCTGACGCCAACCCAGAAAGTCCGCCGCAAGATCATCGAAGAGCGATATTCCAACCTCATCGACAGCATGTATGAGGGGATCAGCTGAGAAAAGGGCCAATTTGTTGACATTCAGGGCCCATTTGAGTACATTACACCCCTGAGGTAAAACTTTCCTCCCCCGTTGGTGTTATTACGACAAGAGGCGGCATGATAGAGCAGTACATTCCCATCGCCTTGATGATTCTGATCGGTGTCGTTGCCGGGCTCGTCTTCACCAACATCAACCGCTGGCTGGGTCCGCGCAAACCGAGCGAGGAAAAGCTCTCGACATATGAAAGCGGCATGGAACCGGTCCGGACCGCGCGCGAACGGTTTTCGGTGAAGTTCTATCTGGTGGCGATGTTGTTCATCGTCTTTGATATCGAGATCGTTTTCATGTACCCGTGGGCGGTGGTGTTCCGGCGCCTCGACCCCGCTGGCATCGTGGGGATGGCTTTTTTCCTCCTTATACTTGTGATCGGTCTGGTGTACGAATGGCGCAAAGGCGGGATGGACTGGAAGTGACGAAGACATGATTGAGGATAGACGCTTGGAGCGTAAGAATTGCATGGAGTGTGATGCGTACGGGTATGAGAGGAGCGATGGGTGATGGGTCTTGATCAGTTGCAGGGTGACGGGTTTCTGACGACCCGCCTCGATGAAGTGATCGGATGGGCGCGCAAGAATTCCCTCTGGCCGATGCCGATGGGGATCTCATGCTGCGCCATTGAAATGATGGCAACGGCTTCTCCACGCTTCGACATTTCACGGTTCGGGTCTGAAGTGATGCGCTTCACCCCCCGCCAGTGCGACGTCATGATTGTAGCGGGAACGGTGACCTACAAGATGTCCAGGGTCGTTCGCAAGATTTACGACCAGATGCCCGACCCCAAATGGGTCATTTCCATGGGTGCCTGTGCGTCGTCCGGCGGGATGTTCCGTTCCTATTCCGTCGTCCAGGGCATTGACCAGTTCATGCCCGTCGATGTATTTGTGGCCGGGTGTCCACCCCGACCGGAGGCTCTTCTGCACGCGCTGATCGAGCTTCAGAAGAAGATTCAGGCGGACCACAGCGGCGGGCGGGCCGTGCGCAGTGCACCACTCACCATTCCGGAACCGGTGTCATGACGCAGGAGTTGCTCGACCGGATCACCGCGGTCTGTTCACCCCACATTCGTTCTTCCACGGAGTTCCGCGGAGAGCTGACGCTCCTCGTGAATGCCCCCGATATCGTGCGGGTCTGCGAGATCCTGAAATCCGATCCCCATCTCGGGTTTGATCTTCTTGTCGATATTACGGCGGTCGACTACTACCGGCCCACGAACCGCTTTGAAGTTGTGTATCACCTCTATGCAATCGGTCTCAAGCAGTATCTCCGCCTGAAGGTGCAGGTGGACGAGGAGCATCCGGTTGTGTCAACGGTGACGGGTGTCTGGCCCGCAGCCAACTGGCACGAGCGGGAGACGTTTGACATGTTCGGAATCCGGTTTGAGGGTCACCCCGACCTCCGCCGGCTCTACATGCCGGAAGAATTTGAGTACCATCCTCTGCGCAAGGATTTCCCGCTGATAGGGATTCCCGACTCGCTCCCCCTTCCCCGGAGGTAGGGGGAGCGCATCTGTTCCACCACGTTCATCGGAATTCGTTCGTGCCATCAAAGACCACAGACGACACACGGCGCAGCCAGATTCTGGCAGCTCTTGAGGACCAGGACACATCGGTGTCCCTCGAAGACCCGCTGCAGAACACCATGATCCTGAACATGGGTCCCCAGCACCCTGCCACACATGGTGTGCTCCGGCTGCTCATCAAGCTTGACGGTGAGACCGTTCTTGCGGCTGTTCCGGAACTCGGCTACCTCCACCGCGGATACGAGAAGATTGCGGAAGCGAGCACGTATCACGAGTTCATTCCGCACACGGACCGGCTTGACTATCTCTCCCCCATTTCCAATAACGTCGGATATGTCCTGGCGGTCGAAAAGCTCGCCGGTATTGATGTGCCACGGCGCGCTCAGTTCATCCGTGTTCTGGTCTGCGAAATGGCCCGGGTTGCGTCCCACCTTGTTGCCGTCGGCAGCATGGCAATGGATGTGGGCGCTCTGACCGTGCTGCTCTGGACATTCCGGGAACGGGAGAAGCTGCTGGACATTTATGACGTTCTGTGCGGAGCGCGGTTTACAACCAGTTATACGCGAATCGGCGGGCTCCAGCAGGACTGGACGCCACAGTGCACCGCAATGCTGACGAGTTTTCTGGACGAGTTTGAGCGTGACCTGGCCGATGTCGGTTCCCTCCTCCGTACAAACAGAATCTTCATCGATCGGTGTGAGAACGTCGGGTATCTCTCCCGGGAGCAGGCCATCGCCTGGGGTGTGACGGGTCCTTTGCTTCGGGCGGCGGGTGTTCCACGCGACCTCCGCAGGGACGTGCCGTATCTGGTGTACCCGGAGCTGGAGTTCGACGTGGTGACGCTGACGGAAAGTGACGCCCTTGCGCGCTTTTACGTCCGTATGGCGGAAATGCGCGAGAGCACTCACCTGTTACGCCAGGCGCTCGACAAACTCCCCGACGGTCCGTACAATGCTTTCGAGACAAAACGTGTGCTCCCGAAAAAGGAACGCACCTATACCAAGATGGAGGAGTTGATCCACGATTTCATGCTCATCAATCTCGGGATCGACCCACCCATCGGTGAAGTGTATCACGCCATAGAGTCTTCCAAAGGAGAACTGGGGTTCTATATTGTCTCCGACGGTACCGGCCATCCATGGCGGATGAAAATACGCTCCCCATCAACCTGCAACCTCTCCGCGCTTCCTCTCATGCTCAAAGGAGGTATGATCTCGGATATCGTGGCGGTGATCGGCAGTCTGGATCCGGTCATGGGGGAAGCGGATAAATAACAGGCCGGAACGAGCAGAGACCATTGACGATGAAGAACGAACAACACCCCGCAGTCCTTTCCGAAAAGAGCCTGCAGAGGATCGAAGAACTTAAGAAACGCTACCCGCATCCCCAGGCAGTTGTTCTGGAAGCTCTCTGGATGTGGCAGGGGGAACACGGATGGATCTCGCAGGAGGGAATGCAGTACGTTGCATCACTCCTCCAGATCCCCGAGCACCACGTGTATGGCGTTGTGACGTTTTATACGATGTTTAATCGCACACCGCAGGGGCGGCATAAGATTGAAGTGTGCACGAACGTCTCCTGCATGCTGCGCAACAGCGAGCGCATCCTCCGCCACCTCGAAGACCGCCTCCAGATCAAGACCGGGGAAACGACGCCGGACCAGCGGTTTACGCTGGTCGAAGCAGAGTGCCTCGGATCCTGCGGCACGGCACCGGTGATTCAGGTGGGGGACCGCTATTACGAGAACCTCGACACGGACAAGCTCGATGGCCTCCTCAGGGAGCTGGAATAACATGGACCCTGTGCTCCTTCCCGCGATTCCCGACTACCACACGATGAGCGTCTATGAGGCGCATGGTGGGTATGCGATGCTGCGCAAAGCCCTCGGCATGAAACCCGAAGAGGTAACCGATGAAGTGAAACGGTCCAATCTCCGCGGACGAGGCGGCGCCTGTTTTCCTACCGGGCTCAAATGGACCTTCATGCCGAGGGAGACGACCAAACCCAAGTATCTCTGCATCAACGGAGACGAAAGCGAACCCGGAACCTTCAAAGACCGCCAGATTTTTGAGCAGAACCCCCACCTGATGATCGAAGGTGCGATCATTGCCTGCTTCGCGATGGGTGTGGCGACCGCCTACCTCTATATCCGGGGCGAATACAAGCACTGGATCGATCTCGTCCAGATTGCGGTGGACGACGCCTACGCGCGCGGATACCTGGGAAAGAATATCCTGGGATCCGGTTTCAGCATGGACCTCTGGCTGCACCGCGGAGCAGGTGCGTACATCTGCGGGGAAGAATCTTCCCTCATGAATTCTCTCGAAGGGCACCGGGGGTACCCCCGCGTAAAACCTCCATTTCCGGCACAGAACGGTCTCTGGGGATGCCCGACGACCATCAACAATGTGGAGACCATTGCCAACGTTCCGATCATCCTGCGTCTCGGAGCGGAGTCATATGGCAAGATCGGCGCTCCGAAACATCCCGGTCCCCTCCTCGTCGGGGTCAGCGGCCATGTCAACAAACCGGGTGTGTACGAGATGCCGACTGGTGTGCCTCTCCTGGATATCATCTATAATTATGCCGGCGGTATTCCGGGAAAGAAAGCCATCAAAGCTGTTATCCCCGGCGGATCGTCAACGATGATCCTCCGTGGCGATGCGTTGGACGGCGTGTGCATGGATATTGACAGCCTCAAAGCCGCCGGAAGCTCCGTGGGCACGGCGGGCCTGATAGTGATGGACGAAGACACGGACCTGATCAAGGTGATCACCCGCATCACCAGGTTCTATCATCACGAGTCATGCGGACAGTGCACGCCCTGCCGGGAAGGGACGGGATGGATGGAGAAGATTCTCAATCGATTTGTGGAGCACAACGCAACGGCGGCCGACATCGATCTGCTCCTCGATGTCGCCAACAACATTGAAGGGAACACCATCTGTGCTCTGGGAGACGCAGCTGCCTGGCCGGTCCAGAGCATGATACGCCGGTTCCGGGACGAGTTTGAACGGTGTACGCTGCAACCGGAAACAGCGTGAAAATCCAGATTGCAAGGCTCTCGGAGAGTACACGGGATATCCCGCTTCCGTCGTACGCGACGGAAGGGTCGGCCGGCATGGATATCCGGGCAGCGGTCGATGACGAGATGATCGTCGGGCCCGGTGCCACGGTTCTGATCCCGACGGGATTCGCCATCGCCGTCCCCCCCGGATATGAAGCCCAGGTTCGCCCCCGCAGCGGACTCGCCATAAAGCATCAGATAGGCGTCCTGAATTCTCCAGGCACCATCGATTCGGACTACCGGGGTGAGGTGCGGATTATCATCTCGAATTTTGGTGACGCTCCGTTTCCCGTTCGCCGGGGTGACCGGATCGCCCAGATGGTCATTGCGCCATACGTCCGGGCCGAATGGGAGGAACGTGGATCGCTGGATGCGACAGGGCGGGGGGCAGGTGGATTCGGCCATACGGGGAGGTGAGTGATGCCACGTCGTCGATCAAATGCGCCTCGGTCGCCGGCCATACCGACTGAGCCAGCGCAGCCGGTCATGCCGTCTGTGCCGGTCACGTCGTCCGCGCCGGTCATGTCGTCCGCGCCGGAGTTTGTGATTGTTGTCCTCGGTATCTTTGCGCTTGCCGCCGTCGCGTTTACGATCCAATCCGTCCTGTCGCCTTTTGTCGTCGGGGCTGTCGCCGTCCTGGTGCTTCTTCCCTTCCGTGAACGCCCGTACGTACGCCGGATCATCGCGCTGATCGTGCTGCTTGTAGCCTTCTGGGCATTCATTTCGCTGTTTTCGATTCTCCTCCCGTTTCTTTTCGCCTACGTGCTCGCATATCTGCTCGATCCGGTCACAACCCGGCTCTCCCGGTACGGGATCCCACGCTGGATGGCAAGCCTTGTCATTGTGCTTTTGATGGTAGGGACGGTTGTCTCGCTGCTCATCTTTGTGCTGCCGGTCGTGGTTCAGCAGTTTGACGGTATCATCACGGGAGTCCGCTCACTGGTGGCGGAGGCGACTGCATGGCTCGAGTCCGGTTCAGTGCAGGAGACCCTGCAATCGTTCGGCATCCCCGCAGGAACAGTCCATGATACCCTTTCGAGCGGCGTGGTTCCACGGATGGAAGACATCCTCACGACACTGCTCACCAGCATCCTGGGACTCCTCAGCAGCATCACGTCGGTGGCCCTTCACGTGATCAATGCCGTCATCATCCCGTTCCTGGTATTCTACCTGCTGAAGGATTTCCCGGTGATCAGTGACCGTTTTATCCGGTTTTTTCCCCGCGTCCACACACGGCGGGTCCGGATGATCGTGGGGAGGGTGGACGAGGTGCTGGGCCGCTATGTGCGCGGCGCTGTTCTCGTTGCAATCATTCAGGGTGTGATTTCCGCGACCGCTCTCTGGGCAATCGGCGTCCGCTATGCTCTTGTGCTGGGCATCATGACCGCGGTTCTCAATTTCATTCCGTATATCGGGCTCGTGACGAGTCTCCTGGTCGCATCCATCGTGGCTCTCGTGAGCGGGGGAGCTGTAGGAGTAAAGGTGTTCGCCGTCGTCCTCCTCTATCTGTCGCAGAAAGTCCTCGAGGCCAGCGTCCTCGCACCCAGGATCATAGGAGCGCAGGTCGGGTTACATCCCGTTGTCCTTATCCTCTGCCTCATGGTGTTCGGCTATTTCCTGGGCTTCATCGGTCTGCTGATAGCCGTGCCCGCCACGGCCCTGCTGTTGCTGGCCTGGGACCAGTGGGAGAGTCGGCGCGACGGGATTGCGTAATGCCCGGCGTACTCTATCTGGTGGCAACGCCGATCGGCAACCTGGAGGACATCACATTCCGCGGTCTGAAAGTGTTACGGGAGGCCGACCTCGTCATCTGTGAGGAACGCCGCGAAGGGGACCGGTTACTCCGTCACTTCGACATCAGCCGGCCTCTGGAGACACTGAACGAGCACAACGAATCTGCGGCGACACATACCATCCTTCAGGCCCTGCTCGCCGGCAAGTCGGTCGCAGTCATCTCGGACTGCGGGACGCCGGTTCTTCTGACCCGGGACAGCTTTTGGTCCGCCGCGCCGTTGAACAGGGAATCCGGGTCGTCCCCGTCCCGGGTGCGTCCTCACTTCTTCCCGCGCTGACCGTCTCGGGCTTTTCCATCGACCAGTTTCTCTATTATGGGTGGCTCTCGCCGAAGAAGGAGCGGCGCAGAGCAGAATTGCGTCAGTTACTCCAGGAGCAGCGGACAATCGTATTGATGGAGACACCGTACCGTCTCTCGTCGTTGCTCAGGGACCTCGCAGAGACGTTCGGCGAATCCCGCCGGTGCTGTCTGGCGTTCAATCTGACCATGGCCGACGAGCAGATCTTTCACGATACGGCGGGCGGGTTGTACCGCCGGCTCGGCTCGCGCGAGATGAAGGGGGAATTCGTTGTTGTCATTGACGGAAGGAGGATCGACCGGAAGCGATGACATTTGAGGTGGCGCTCTGGATGTATCCTCTGTTGCTTGCCGGTGGCCTTCTTGCGGGATGGGTCGATTCGATTGCCGGGGGAGGAGGGATGGTGACTATTCCGCTGCTGCTTGGCATCGGTGTGCCCCCGCAAATGGTTCTCGGGACCAACAAGCTGCAGGCGAGTTTTGGCAGCTTCACTGCCTCGCACCACTACGTGCTGGAACGAGTGGTCCCCTCCCGGATGCAAGGATGGGAATCCTCTACACGCTCACCGGGAGCGTGCTCGGCACGGTGACCGTTCAGCAGATCGACCCCGGCATCCTGAATGTCGTGATTCCGTTTTTGCTTCTGGCTATTGCACTCTACATGCTGATCACACCATCCCTGGGTTCCATTGAGGCGCGGCCGCGGATGCACCGCCCGGCGTTCTATCTGCTGGCCGGTCTGTTCCTCGGGTTCTACGACGGCTTCTTCGGCCCGGGAGTGGGTTCGTTCTGGGCTGTTGCGCTGGTCCTCGGCCTCGGTTTCGACCTGAGGCGTGCGACCGGCTACACAAAGGTCATGAATTTCACCAGCAACATCTTCTCCTTCGTGGTCTTCGCGATCGGGGGAAATGTCCTCTGGCTTCCCGGGTTAGTCATGGCGGTTGGACAGATCGCCGGTGCGCGCCTGGGATCGGGCATGGTGATCCGAAAAGGAGCCACCTTTATCCGCCCGATTTTCATTGCCGTTGTCATTGTCACGACGCTGAAACTGCTTTCGGACAGACTTTTCTAGCCGTTTTCCCCTCATTTCGCCTGTTTGCAATTCAACCCATGAATGGGTATATTTTTCGCACGATTATGACCATTCAGGAAATATTACCCCATCGCGTCAGGGCCCGGGATCTCGTCGGGGAGTACTGGTTCAACGGCAACCCGGTGCTCATAAGTGAGATGCAGGGGAACGTTGTCCTTCTCGATTTCTGGGACTACAGTTCCACGGAATCCCTGCGGACACTTCCGTATGTTCTGGCCTGGTCGAGAAAGTACCGCGAATCCGGATTGTCGGTGGTGGGTGTACACACCCCCCGGTTTCAGTTCGGGTCTGATCCCGGGCACGTACAGAGCGTGATCGAGGATCTCGGGATCGATTATCCTGTCATGACGGACAACACTCAGTTGATCTGGTCTGCGTACGGAAATCGCTCGTGGCCGACCAAACACCTGATCGACAAGGATGGCTTCATCCGGTGTCAGAATCTTGGCGAAGGGGGATACACATCCTTCGAACGCGCACTGCAGCATCTCCTGTACGAAGCACGTCCTCATGAGGAACTTCCTGATCTGATGGAACCCCTTCGCGAGACCGACAGGCCGGGGGCGATCTGCTTTCGGGCGACACCGGAAGTGCTTGCCGGCTATCTTCGCGGGAGCATTGGCAACGTGGAAGGGACGTCGCCGGAGTCCGTTGTCGACTATGCAGACCCCGGGCTGTATCACGAGGGACGGCTGTATTTGAAGGGGGCGTGGCGCAATGAACGGGAGTGTTTTCGCTGGGAGGGGGAACCGGGCGAGCAGAGCGCGATTGTGATGCGGTATAGGGGGATCGAAGCGAATGTCGTTCTCGAGCCGCCGACAGAGGGGGGTGGTAGTGTGATGGTGCTGCAAGACGGTCAGCCGTTGACTCCCGAAAACGCCGGCAAAGACATACATTTCAACGCGGGACACACGAGCAGGTTGACCATGGACATCCCCCGCTCGTACAACATGGTCCGCAACCGGGAATTCGGGGACCACGTGCTGGAGATCGTGCCGGAAGGTCCCGGATGTGCGGTGTATGCACTGACCGGTGTCACGGCTGTGATTCCTGAACTCTTCGGCAGCAATTGATGCCTTCGTCCGCACAGGCGCCCGGGACTCCGCCCCCGCTCCGAACACGTGTGACTGACCTGCTCGGAGTCCCGTATCCGATAGTGCAGGCGGGGATGGTATGGGCGGCGGGCGCAAAGCTCGCCGCTGCCGTTTCAGAGGCGGGTGCCTTCGGCGTGATTGGTGCGGGGTCGATGAAACCGGATCTGCTTCGCCTGCACATCCGGAAAGCCCGTTCGCTGACCGCGTCTCCGTTCGGCGTCAATATCCCGCTGGGACGGGCGGACGCGTCGGACCTTGTGGCTGTTGTTCAGGAAGAACATGTCCGTGTGGTCATCACCTCGGCAGGCCATCCGCTGAAATTTACCGCTCAGTTGAAACAGGCGGGATGCATCGTCCTTCATGTGGTTGCTGCGGTGAAACACGCCCGCAAGGCGGTCGAAGCCGGGTGTGATTGCGTTGTTGCCGAGGGCTTTGAAGCCGGCGGCCACAATGGAATCGATGAGGTTACCACCCTTACCCTGGTGCCGCAGGTGGCTGATGCGGTGAGCGTGCCGGTGATCGCCGCAGGAGGCATTGCCGACGGACGCGGGATGGCTGCGGCTCTGGCACTCGGTGCCGACGCCGTGCAGGTGGGAACCCGGTTTGCGGCAACGGAGGAGTCGTCGGCCCACGAACGCTACAAACGCGCCGTTATCGAAGCCGGCGACACCGGAACGGTCCTGACATTGAAAGGGATTACTCCCGTCCGTATGCTCAAGACCCCGTTCACCATTAGGGTGCGGGAGGCGGAGCAACGGTGCGCGGGGAGAGAAGAACTGGAACTCCTCCTCGGGCGTAAACGCGAGATGAGGGGGATCTTCGAAGGGGACCTTGAAGAGGGGATGTTTGAAGCGGGACAGAGTGCGGGGCTCGTTCGTGATGTCCTTCCGGCCGGAGCTGTCGTGACACAGATGATGGCGGAATACACGCAGGCCAAAGAACGCATGCCGTAGGAGAGAGAATGACGCCATTTCAAACGATGCTGCAGGAGAAGGTGATCGTCTTCGATGGCGCCACCGGCACTCATTTGCAGGGGCAGGATCTGACCGCAGATGATTTTGACGGGGAGCATCTCAACGGCTGTAATGAGTATCTGGTGATTTCGAAACCGTCCGCGGTCGAGCTCGTCCACCGCGACTACCTGGAAGCAGGGTGCGACGTTATCGAGACCAACAGCTTCGGTTCCTCGTCCATCGTGCTGGCCGAATACGGTCTGGCGGACCGATCCTATGAGCTGTCGCACAGGGCTGCACAGATCGCCAGGGAGGTTGCACGGGGATATTCCACGCCGGCCCATCCACGGTTTGTTGCAGGGTCCATAGGTCCCACAACCAAACTCCCTTCCCTCGGCCACATGACATTTCGCGACATGGCCACCTCCTTCCACATTCAGGCCAAAGGTCTGGTGGAGGGGGGTGCGGATCTCCTGTGCATCGAGACTGCCCAGGACATGCTCCAGGCGAAGGCCGCACTCTACGGCATCTTCGGGTTCTTCGCCGAGGCCCGGCGCAGCGTGCCCGTCATCGTGTCTGTGACGGTCGAAACGATGGGGACGCTCCTGCTCGGGACCGAGATCAGTGCCGCGCTTGTGACGCTTGAACCGTATGACGTAGACGTGATCGGGATGAACTGTGCAACCGGTCCAATGGAGATGTCCGAGCACGTGCGTGTGCTGACCGGGTCGAGCCCCAAACCGGTTTTTGTGATGCCCAATGCCGGCATTCCCGAAAACGTTGGCGGCCACGCGCACTATCGTCTGACGCCGGAGGAGTTTACATCGTCGCTCTCGCATTTTGTGAAGGACCTCGGGGTTAGTGTTGTCGGCGGATGCTGCGGGACGACGCCCGAACATATCAGGCAGGTGGTGCAGGCGGTTGGCGGGCTCTCCCCGCGGCCGAGAAATCCGGAGTTTGTGCCAAGCGCCTCAAGCCTGTATCAGGCGGCGCCGCTGCACCTTGACCCTCCGCCCGTGCTGGTCGGTGAACGGACGAATGCTAACGGAAGCAAGCTCTTCCGCGACCTCCTGGCACGTGAAGACTGGGAGGGGATTGTCGCCATGGGCAAGGAGGCCGTGAAAGAGGGCGCCCATATGGTGGATGTCTGCGCAGCATTCGTCGGCCGCGACGAGCGCCGGGACATGCGGGAAATCCTCTTCCGGTTCAATACGCAGGTCACCCTCCCGATCGTCATCGATTCCACCGAAGCACCGGTCATCGAGGACGCTCTGCAGCTGATCGGCGGCAAAGCGATCATTAATTCCATCAACCTCGAAGACGGCGAAGAACGGATCAAAGCCATTCTCCCTCTCTGCAAACAGTACGGAGCAGCGGTGATTGCGCTGACGATCGATGAAGAGGGGATGGCGAAGACCGCGGACCGGAAGGTCGCCGTTGCCCGCAGAATCCATGATATTGCCGTGCACCGGTACGGCATGAAATCGCATGATCTGATTTTCGATGCCCTGACATTCACGCTCGGTTCGGGGGACGAGGAATTCCGGCGGGCCGGCATCGAGACGCTGGAAGCCATCCGCCGGATCAAACGTGAGCTCCCCGGGTGTTAAGACGCTGCTCGGCGTCAGCAATATCTCCTTCGGGCTCTCCCCCCATCTCCGCCATGCGCTGAACAGCGTGTTTCTCCATCATGCAATCGAGGCGGGTCTGGATATGGCCATCGTCCACGCCGGAAAAATCATGCCGCTCTACAAGATCGATGAGACAGGGGCGGGAACTCTGCCGTCAGCTGATCTTCGATGAACGCCGATTTGAGGAGGTGCAGGCATGAGCACCGGAGCGACCACTCGCAGGGTCGTCTACGACCCGCTGTCGCAGTTGATGGAGCACTATGCGTCGCAGAAGACTGAAAAGAAGGAGCAGGCGGCCCGGGCCGAGAAGGTCGAAGATCGTCTGAAAATCCGCATTATTGATGGGGACAAGGTAGGCCTTCAGGCCGACCTGGACGAGGCCCTGCGCGGTTATTCAGCCCTCGACATCATCAACACCATCCTGCTCGACGGTATGAAAGTTGTGGGTGAACTCTTCGGGAGCGGTCAGATGCAGCTCCCCTTCGTGCTTCAGTCGGCCGAGGTGATGAAAACCGCCGTTGCGTACCTCGAGCAGTTCATGGACAAGACGAAGTCCACCTCCAAAGGGACGATGGTGCTCGCAACGGTGAAAGGCGATGTCCACGACATCGGCAAGAATCTCGTTGATATCATCCTGACCAACAACGGGTACACGGTCATCAATCTCGGCATCAAGTGCGCGATCGAGACCATGATCCAGGCAGCCGCCGAACACCGCGCGGATGCCATAGGAATGAGCGGCCTGCTGGTAAAATCGACGCTCATCATGAAGCAAAACCTCGAAGTCATGAATGAGCGGGGGATGACACTCCCGGTGATTCTTGGTGGTGCCGCACTCACGCGGCGGTATGTGGAGCAGGATCTGCGCACCACGTATCGGGGGACCGTGATGTATGCGAACGACGCGTTCGACGGTCTTGGGTATATGGAGCAGATCAGGACCGGCACACTGGAAACGCGGGCGGAGGGGGCCGACGACGAGGCCGTTCCCACCGGTACTGAAGCCAAAATAGCCATGGCGGAGCAGGAGAATGAGCGGTATGCCGCACCACCCCCGGCACTCTCCACGGCATCCTCAACCCGACGGTCAGCCGTGCGCACCGACAATCCGATTCCGGGTCCTCCGTTCTGGGGTACACGTGTCATGGAGAGTATCCCGCTCGACGATGTGTTTGCCTACATCAATGAAGTGGCGCTGATCAGGGGACAGTGGCAGGTGCGGAAAGGGAAACTCACCGAAGACGCGTACCGTGCCCTGCTGACGGAAAAGGTGACGCCGGAACTCATCCGCCTTAAAGCCCTCTGCAAGAAGGAGCAGCTCCTCCAACCCAAGGTGGTGTACGGCTACTTCCCCTGTCATGGCGACGGGGATGACCTCGTCGTCCTCGAGGATGATTGCACAACGGAGCGGCTTCGCTTTACGTTCCCCCGCCAGCGGGCCGATCGGCACCTGTGCCTGTCCGACTACTTCGCGTCCAAGGACTCAGGGCGGACCGATGTTGTGGCCATGCATCTGGTGACAATGGGGAGAGCGGCGTCGGAGCATTCGGCGCGTCTCTTCGCTGCCAATAACTACGCGGAGTATCTCTATTTTCACGGGCTGAGCGTGGAATCGGCCGAGGCCCTGGCAGAACTCTGGCACAAGCGGATCAGGGAAGAGCTGGGAATTGCGGGAAATGACGCCGCGGACATCCGCAAGATGTTCGCACAGGGATATCAGGGATCCCGCTACAGCTTCGGGTATCCGGCCTGTCCGAATCTGGAAGACCAGCAGAAGCTGTTTGCCCTGCTGGATGCCGAACGGATTGGCGTCCGTCTGACGGATGAATACTCCCTCGACCCCGAGCAGAGTACGAACGCAATCGTCGTGCATCACCCGGAGGCCCGGTATTTCACGGTCGCCTGACCATTCGCGGTGTACGCCGTTCGTTCCGGAACGGGTTCCCGGACAATTCACTATGTTGCAATTTGAACCTGTATTGGTTATTTTGAGAGCACTCCAGCCAGTGTCCAGATCTACACGAATGAAAAACGGAGGAAGATTCACATGGCAACTTTCATCACGGAAGAGTGCATCAATTGCGGTGCATGCGAGCCGGAATGCCCGAATACCGCGATTTACGCCGGCGGTGTCCAGTACGAGCTGAACGGAAAGATGTTTGACGCTCTCTCAAACGACTTCTACTATATCGTCCCCGAGAAATGCACAGAATGTGTCGGCCATTTTGATCAGGAGCAGTGTGCGGCAGTTTGTCCGGTGGATTGCTGCGTTCCGGATCCCAACCGCCCCGAAACGGAAGAGGTTCTGTTCGAGCGCGCCAAGAAAATCCATTCGGAAAAGACTTTTCCGGAATTGACTGCCGCGACATCGCGTTTCCGCAAGGGGTAAGTCACCGTTTCCTTTGCTGCAGAATATGTACAGGTCGGTCCAGACTCCGGCCGGCAGAGACCGGTGGCGGAGGAAGGACCGACCTTCGTTTTCAGGAGGGTCTGTCAGGAGGCCGGAATGATCATCGGCGGGTATACGCTCAACAGTGTGGACACCGGGCGGTTTGCCCTGGACGGGGGCGCCATGTTCGGCGTCGTCCCGAAACCCCTCTGGGAAAAGGCTCATCCTGCGGACGACCGCAATCGCATCGCCATGGCAGCCCGTGCCTTGCTGCTCGTGGGTCATGGACGGACGATTCTGGTGGACACGGGGAACGGCGACAAGTACGATCCCAAACAGACATCCATTTTCGGCTTCGACACCTCCTCAGCCGGCCTTCTTGCGTCCCTCAATGCGCTGGGGGTGGCTCCGGGTGACGTTACAGATGTCCTTCTGACCCACCTTCATTTTGACCATGCCGGAGGTGCGACGAGAATCGTGAACGGTGTGGTTGAACCGACCTTTCCCGGTGCGCGATACCACGTCCAGAAAGCGCAGTGGGACACGGCACTCCAGCCGACCGAACGC
Source organism: uncultured Bacteroidota bacterium (assembly GCA_963700635.1). GTDB lineage: Bacteria > Bacteroidota > Ignavibacteria > UBA10030 > UBA6906 > JAGDMK01. The sequence goes on from CAVOYH010000003.1 coordinate 1,693,427, forward strand.
GACCGGGCGAGTTTCTTCCCCCATGATTACCTCCCCCTCCAGGCGCGGGACCAGCTGTTGTTCGTGCAGGAGGACGAAGAGCTCTTTCCGGGAATCAGGCTTCTCCAGTTCCACGGACACACGACCGCGCTGCAGTGTCCGCTCCTGAGCGACGGCACGACAACCCTGCTCTACTGCGCGGATCTGGTTCCATTGCATTCACATGTTCAGCTCCCATGGATTATGGGATACGATCTGAGACCCCTGGTGACGCTCGAAGAAAAACGACAGGTCCTCAGGCAGGCAGCCGATGAGCAGTGGATACTGTTTTTTGAACATGACCCGGATGTCATAGCCGCGCGCATCGGGACAGGGCCGAAGGGATACGTCATCACCGAGCGGATGAAACTATGAGAGGAACGGCGCGATGCGGTTCATCAACGCAACGGCGGTATGACGTGAATGTAAAAGACGGCATTGTCTACGTCGGAGTCCCGGATGATGACGACAGCTGACCTGCAGGACGCGACGAGGAAGGTCAAGGCCGAGGCGACTGCCCTGGGGTTTTCGCATGTCGGTATCGCGCGGGCAACGCATCTGCGGGAGGAGGAGGAGCATCTCGCAGAATGGTTGCAGCGTGGCTTCGCCGCTTCCATGGGATGGATCGGACGCCGCGCGGCGGAACGCCTTGATCCGCGGAGGGTTCTTCCGGAAGCGAACTCCATCATCGTGCTTGCCATGAACTACTACTCCCCGCCCGCTCATGAACCTGCGCCGGGGAAGATCTCCCGGTACGCTTGGGGGGACGATTATCACGATGTCGTCAGCGATCGTGTGCGCCGCCTCGAGCAATGGCTTCGCACAACGTTTCCCGGTATCGGAACGCGGTGGTATGTGGACACCGGACCGGTGATGGAGAAAGCCTGGGCGGAACGTGCGGGCGTTGGATGGCTGGGAAAGAATGGCACCATCATTACCCGGGATATGGGATCATGGGTGTTCCTGGGTGTCATTCTCGTGACGGAGGCATTCGCGTACGATGAACCGGCGACCGATCAGTGCGGGACATGTACGCTCTGCCTGGACGCGTGTCCTACGGACGCAATTGTTGAACCCTGTGTCGTTGATTCCCGAAAGTGCATATCGTATCTCACGATCGAGCACCGGGGTGCATTTGCGGAGGGAGATGGTGCGCTGCTGGGGGACTGGATATTTGGATGTGACATTTGCCAGGATGTCTGTCCCTGGAATCAGAAATTTGCCCGGGAAACGGATATCCCGGGATTTGCTCCCCGCGACGGACTGGTGCAACCGGATCCGGCAACGATGGCGAACATTTCTGATGATGCATTTGCGGTTCAGTTTCAGCGAAGCCCTGTTCTGAGAGCACGCCCGGAGGGACTGCGGCGGAACGCACAAGCCGTACTCGACAACGGGCCGGACACGAACTCCGCTGACCCTCCTCGCCCGCCCGGAGCATCTCATCCATAGTGAACACGAGGAGACTTCTATGGCTTCGCATCATACGCTCATCATCATCGGGTCGGGACCGGCGGGTCTCACTGCCGCGCTCTATGCAGCGCGCGCCAATCTTGCGCCGGTTGTCTTTGAAGGCATACAGCCCGGTGGCCAGCTGACAATCACAACGGAAGTCGAGAACTTTCCCGGCTTTCCGGCGGGGATCATGGGACCGGAACTGATGGATCATTTCCGGGCGCAGGCACAACGTTTTGGTACCCAGTCCCTCTTCAAGAATATTACAAAGGTCGATGTGAGAAGCCGGCCGTTCCATGTCTGGGCCGACGAAGAAGAGTACACCGCTGATGCCCTCATTGTTGCGACGGGTGCCTCCGCGAAGCTTCTCGGTCTCCCTTCCGAAAAGGCCTACATGGGCTACGGGGTATCGGCCTGTGCCACCTGCGACGGGTTTTTCTTCAAGGGACAGGAGGTCGTCGTGGTCGGCGGAGGTGATACGGCCATTGAAGAAGCGACGTTCCTTACAAAATTTGCGTCGAAAGTTTCCATCGTCCATCGGCGCGATACGCTGCGGGCGTCGAAAATTATGCAGGACAAGGCTGCGAAGAACCCGAAGATTGCTTTTGTATGGGATTCCATCGTCGAGGAGATTGTCGGCAAGGAGGAGAATGGCAGGAAGCTCGTCACAGGTGTGCGATTGAAGAATGTCAGGACCGGAGCATCCTCCATCCTGCGAACCGACGGCGTCTTCATGGGAATCGGGCACAAACCCAACACCGACCTTTTCAAAGGACAGCTCGAGATGGACGGGGTGGGGTATCTGCTGACCAAAGGGAAGGGGACGCAGACGAGCGTAGAAGGCGTTTTTGCCGCCGGAGATGTTGCGGACAGCGTCTACAGGCAGGCGATTACTGCAGCCGGCTCTGGCTGCCAGTCTGCACTCGACGCAGAACGATGGCTCGAGACCCAGCACAACTGATTTCCCGATCAACTTTTTTTTGCAAGGGGCCGCCTCACGCCTTATGAGACGGCCTTCATTTTTTTTCGGATCAGGCCCGCACCTCTCTCCATCCCCTTCATGCGCGATGTGTCACATTGTCATCTTGCTGCAATCCTGTCATGTCTTTGTGGCTCAGTGAAAGTAGAATGCGTCATTATGGCCGGCATTTACTGCCACGATGTCCTGTAGCCTGAAGACGAAAGACGATGGCGATCATAAGATATTCATTAATAATGACTTAAGGATTTGGCATAGGACTTGACACTTGTAATAACAGACAACAAGAAAAGCCAGTATCAACACAAGGAGGCAAATCATGGTAATGCGAATCGAGCGTTTTCCGATAGTCAATCCCGCGTGGAGGGGAATTTCAAACCTCGGGAGCGACATCGATGCGTTGTTTGAAACGTTTCTTCGTCCCGGAGCCACGCCGCGAGTTCGTCAGGCACCTGCTCTGGAGCTGACGGAGATGGAGAATGAGAGCCTGCTTCTCGCGGAGTTGCCGGGTGTGGGCAAAGAGGACATCAAGATTACGATCGAGGACGGTCTGCTTTCGATCAGCGGCGAACGGAAGGCTCCGGCGGTTCCGGAGAATGGCCGGTGGTTGCGCAACGAAAGTGCGATCGGCTCATTCGTTCGTACAATCGAGCTTCCCCATGCGGTGGATGATTCGCAGATCGGTGCAGAACTCAAGAATGGACTGCTGCGCGTCGTGCTTCCGAAAGCCGCTGAAGCACGTCCGCGAGAGATCACGATTCGATGAAACGAGGAGACTCAACAATGACAAACGAGAATCAAGCTGTGAGAAACGATGAGCAGGCGGTCCGGACCGTGGACGTCCAGGGGCGTCTGCGGATGCCCGCCGCGGACATCTACGAGACGCCGGATGCCTACGTGGTAATGCTCGACCTCCCGGGGGCCGCGAAGGATGCGATCCGACTCCGGCTGGCCAAAGGGGAGTTGCATGTGCAGGCATCGCTCGAGGATCGGGGTGTTCAAGAGGGGACGCCGATTTTCCAGGAAATGGCACCGGCGACATTTTCCCGGTCCTTCACCATTGGTGAAGGGATTGACACCGAGAATATCGATGCCCGGTTCGAACAGGGCGTCCTGACCGTGAAACTGTACAAGAGTGCGGCTCTGAAGCCGCGTGATATACAGGTGAAGTGATTTCTGCGTGCAACGCAAGGCGGGAGGCCGGTCGGTGGGTGTGGCCGGCGACTCCCGCTTTCATTTTTTGTGTGTGTGATCATTTGCTCCAGCACCGTGAACGAAGGATGAAGAGATGAACAACGAGAAGCGTCAGGCGGATGCCGCCAGCGCCGTGCCCCATGTCATGCCGGTCCTTGCGCTGAGGAACGCCGTGTTTTTCCCCCAGCAGATCTCGCCCCTGGCCATCGGCCGGGGAAGCAGCATCGTGGCAGTCGAAGAAGCACTGCAGGGCGACAACCATGTGGTGATCGTTGCGCAGAAGAACAGCGCTGTGGAACAGCCCGGCGAAGCCGACCTGTATCTGGTCGGGACGCTTGCGAAGATCGTGAAGGTCTTTGCGCTTGCCGATGGGACGAAGAATGTGCTGGCACAGGGGATCCGGCGCGTCCGGCTTCTCTCGGTGCTGCAGACCATGCCGTCCATCAGGGCAGTCGTGCAGGATCTGCCCGATACGCCTGCGAAAGGGGAACAGGTCGACGCCGTCACGTCGAAACTGAAAAGCCTGTTCCAGCGGGCAGCGGAACTGTCCCCGCATCTGACCGAGGAACATGTCTCGATTGTGTTGAACCTGGTGCAGCCTGGAGCCGTGGCAGACGTGATCTCGTCCCTCCTGCCGGTTCCCGTGGAAGAGAAACAGCCCCTTCTGGAGGCCCCGGGCGTCGAAGAGCGGCTCCGCCTCGCCCTTCTCACCCTCTCAAAACTCGTCCAGCAGCTCGAGCTCGGAAACAAGATCCAGTCGGAGGTGCAGGAAGGCATTAGCCAGTCGCAACGGGAGTATTACCTTCGCGAGCAGCTTCGCGCGATCCGCAAGGAACTCGGCGAGGATGACGCGAATGTCGAAATGGCGGAACTGCGCAAGCGTATAGAGGAGGCCGGCCTTCCCGAAGAGGCCCGCAAGGTTGCGGACCGTGAGTTCAGACGCCTGTCGCAAATGAACCAGGCTTCCGCCGAATACACCGTCTCCAGGACGTATCTGGAGTGGATCCTGGACCTGCCGTGGAACACCTCCACGACGGACACGCTGGATATCGCCCGTGCACGTGAAATCCTCGAGAATGACCACTATGGCCTGGGCAAGGTTAAGAATCGTATCCTTGAATATCTGGCGGTCCGGAAATTGAAGAACGACATGCGCGGTCCGATTCTGGTGTTCGTCGGCCCCCCCGGTGTAGGGAAGACATCGTTGGGCCGGTCGATTGCCAACGCACTCGGGAGGAAGTTCGTGCGGATTTCTCTCGGCGGCGTTCACGATGAAGCAGAGATCCGGGGTCATCGCCGGACATATATCGGCGCGCTGCCGGGGCGGATCATCCAGGGTCTTCGGAAAGCGGGTTCCAATAATCCGGTGTTCATGCTCGATGAGATCGACAAGATCGGGCAGGATTTCCGGGGTGATCCCGCATCGGCACTCCTGGAGGTGCTGGATGCAGAGCAAAACTTTGCCTTCAGTGATCATTATCTCGAGGTTCCCTTTGACCTCTCCAAGGTGATGTTCATTGCCACTGCCAACCTCATCGAGCCGGTGCCGCCTCCGTTGCGCGACAGAATGGAGATCCTGGAGATCCCGAGCTACGTGGAAGATGAGAAGCTCCACATTGCCCGCACGTTTCTTCTTCCCAAGCAACGTGCGGAGCACGGGCTCACGGAGAACCACTTCACAATCGACGATGAGGCCGTGCGTGCGGTCATAAACGGGTATACGCGGGAGGCCGGTGTCCGTGGCCTTGAGCGTCAGATTGCCTCTCTCGTGCGGAGTGCTGCGCGGGAAGTTGCAGAGGGGATATCCGCCAGCGTGCACGTACGCAGCGACGACCTGTCACGCTACCTCGGGCAGCGAAAGTTCTACCACGACACGGCGGAACGGATCAATCGTCCCGGCATCGCGGTCGGCCTTGCATGGACTCCAGTCGGGGGCGACATCCTCTTTGTGGAGGCAACCAAGGCAAAGGGACGGGGCGGACTCCTTCTGACGGGTCAGCTGGGCGACGTGATGAAGGAATCGGCGCAGGCCGCGCTCAGTTTCATTGCGACACATGCGCAGGAACTCGGCGTGCCGGCGGACTTCCGTTCAAAGCTGGACCTCCACGTGCACGTCCCGGCAGGTGCGGTTCCCAAAGACGGGCCGTCGGCCGGAGTGACAATGCTGACGGCGCTTACGTCGGCTCTGACCGGCCGGCATGTACGTCACGACCTGGCAATGACGGGCGAGATCACCCTGCGTGGTTCCGTCCTCCCTGTCGGAGGCATCAAGGAGAAGGTCCTGGCTGCGCTGCGGGCAGGCATTACGACCATCATTCTTCCGGAGCGGAACCGGAACGATCTGGCGGACATCCCGGAAGCTTCGATGGGTGGCGACAGAGAGGTACAGTTCCTTTTTGTCAAAGAGATGTCTGAGGTTCTTGCGCTGTCACTTCTCTCGCGGGAGGAGTCGGAACAGGCGGCGCTCCAGGAGCTCGGCGTCAGCAGCGTTGCAATGAACTGACCGGTGCGCGGTTTCACGCTGTTTGGATGCCCGGAATGGTTGACATTTGCCGTGGGATTTCGTAATATTATATTGATATTAAACAACTTACGGCTTCTCCGGACCCCCTATGTCCAACTCCACCAAATGGTTTCTTGGCATTCTGGGCATTCTCGCGGCGATTGCTCTGCTTGTCACGCTCGCCGTCATTTCCTTTGTCGGCGGTTCCCGCGAACAGACGGAAACGATGCGAGGTGGGTCGGGCGACAAGATCGCGGTTGTCGAGCTGACCGGAGTCATCATCTCGTCCGAAGATTTTGTCCGCCAGGTAAAGCGCTACCGGGAGAACCCCTCCATACGGGCAATTCTTCTTCGTATTGACTCTCCGGGCGGGGCGGTTGTGCCGAGCCAGGAGATGTATGAGGAAGTGCGAAAGACCCGTGAGAGCGGCAAGCTCGTTGTTGTGTCCATGGGATCCGTTGCGGCCAGCGGGGGGTACTACGTTTCCTGTGGAGCGTCAAGACTTGTGGCAAACCGCGGCACACTCACCGGCAGCATCGGCGTCATCGCAGAATTCCTCCAGTACAATGAGCTCCTCGACAAGGTCGGAATCGATGTGAACACCATCAAGACCGGGAAGCGGAAAGACACCGGATCGCCATCGCGGGCCATGACCGACGACGATCGTCGGTATCTGCAGGGACTGATGGACGATGTGTACCGCCAGTTCCTGCGCGTCGTGGAGCACGAGCGCAAACTGTCCGGGGCGGACGTTGCGGCGCTGGCCGACGGCCGGGTGTTCACCGGCGAGCAGGCGGTTCCGCTCGGGCTTGTGGATACACTTGGCACGTACGAAGACGCGATCATGATTACTGCTCAGCTCGCCGGAATCGACGGCGAACCGACGCTCGTCCGGGAACGCAAGCGGCGGTCATGGTGGGATTCCCTGACAGGTGATGTCGTGGAAGAACTGCGATCCCTCAAGAACGATCTGCTGGCATTGCCGGTGATGTCCTATCGGTTTACAGGGGCACACTGAACGGACCACGAACACTCATTACTTCAGGAGGATCGACGGTGACAAAAGCGGATATTGTGGACACGATTGCCACTGCGACCGGGCTGACAAAGGTGGAGACAGAGGCGGTCGTGGATGGCTTTATCTCCACGGTCATCAATGCGCTCAAGGAAGGGAAGAACATCGAGATCCGCGGTTTCGGCAGTTATAAGGTGAAGAAGCGGAAAGGGCGTGTCGCGCGGAACCCCCGCACCGGAGAACAGGTGATGGTCGATGAACACTGGGTTCCCCTGTTCAAGGTCTCCAAAGAGGTGAAGGTGCTCGTGAACGAGAACATGAAAAAGATCATTGAATAGCGGAAGGCATGTGTGATGGCGGTTGTCAAAGAGGTGTGCGGGAAGTGCGGGGCGGTGGTGACGCGGGGCGAAGTGCGGTGCACGACGTGCGGAGAGGATCTGATATGGGGTGACGGGGGGGGCAAGTGCGACGCATGCGGGTTCCGGAATCCCGCCGGGAGTGCGACATGTTCTTCCTGCGGGGCACGGCTCGGGGGAGAACGGAGTGGAGGGCGGAAGCCTGCGGCCAAGCGGGGTGCTGGCAAAAGGGTCGACTCAGAACGGACAGCGCCGGCCGGCGGGAGAAGGGGTCTTGAAGCATGGCAGGTTGTTTCCTTCGTGGCTGTAGGGGCTCTTCTGGCGATTCTTCTGTATTTTGAGCTTTCACGCGATCACGGGGCCGCGGCGGTTCCGCAGGCGGCAGTACCGGTGATGCCGGTGCCGGAGCTTCAGTCGCAACCGACGGCTGACCTTGCGTCTCTGGAGGCGGCTGTTGCCGCACAGCCCGGCGATCATGAAGCGATGCTCAGGCTGGCCAACGGGCTGCATGACAACAGATCATTCGCCCGGGCGATCGAGATCTACAAGAAATATCTCGTTGTCCACCCCCAGAATCCCGATGCGCGTGTGGACATGGGTGTCTGTTACTATGAGCTCGGTCTTGCGGACTCTCTGAATTCCGGCAAATACCTTGATCTTGCCGCCGCAGAGATGGAGAAAGCGTTGCGGGGGAATCCCACACACCAGCAGGCTGCGTTCAATCTTGGCGTGGTCACCCTGCAGCGCGGCCGTCTCGAAGAATCGAATCGGTGGTTCCGGCGGGCGATTGAGATCAATGCGACCTCTGACCTGGGCGTGCGCGCGCAACGGATGGTGGAACAACATACGACGAACCCATAACAGAAAGGAGGGGACATGCCCTGCGGTAAGAAGCGCAAGCGTCACAAGATGGCGACGCACAAGCGCAAGAAACGCCTGAGAAAGATGCGTCACAAGAAGAAGATCCGCTAAGAGCGGCCGGTGACCACATCCCGCACCGCGTGCGGGATGTGCGTTCTGGTGCCTGGATCAGCGTTGCATTTCTTGGCAGTTCTTTTTATACTACTCATTCATTACCTTGTTGATTGTTCATAGAGAGTGAGGCATACCATGACGAAAAACGAAGGCACGACGAAAGGTTTTGTGATTGGCCTTCTCGCTGGAGGAGCGATCGGCGCCATTGTTGCTCTTCTCTACGCTCCCAAAACCGGACGTGAGCTGAGGGCAGATCTGAAGGAACGCGCAGACGATTTTCGTGATGATGCCGAGGAGTATCTCCATGCCGCGCGGACGAAAGCAGGCGACCTTGTCAGTGAAGCCAAGAAAAGGTCCGAAACCCTGATAACGGATGCGAAGCGCAAGGCGGATACGCTGCTGGTGGATGCAGAGAAGGTCCTGACCGGCGCCCGGCAGAAAGTCACGACTGTGACAGAAGAAGGCGCACGAGTGAAAGGTGCGGTCAAGGCGGGGGTAGATGCCTTCAAGGAAGAGCGTCGGCGCTCATAAGCGACTGGTCATTGTCAAGAGGAGGCGTTTGTGGAACTCGTTCTCATTATTGCCCAGATCGTCGCACTCCTGTGCCTGTCCGCGTTGTGTGTCTACATGATTGTCGTGCTGCTTCGCGTCAGGGACATCATGACCAGCGTGGAGAGTGACGTCAGAGAAATGACGTCGCGGGCCGTTCCCGTGCTCGAAAATATGGAGTATATTACATCCCGCGTGAAGAACATCACGGACAGCATTGACGACCAGGTCGCCGATGTGCGGGAATCGATTGAGTCGGTCAGGCTTGTGGCTGACAACGTCGTCGAGCTCGAACGCAAGATTCAGGACAGGATCGAGGGTCCTATACTCGAGACCGTCGGCTTTGTGGCTGCGGTGTTCAAGGGTGTCCGTACGTTCGTCGATCGCGTCCGCGCCTGACGGCGTGGGTGGGATCGCTCATCGTGTCGCCCGCTCATACGGGGACCCGACCGTCCCGGTCCGGGCGGTCGGGGCCGCGATTTCCCCGCTAGCCGCCCCGCGGTTCCTTTCGTGAAATTACTGTTCTGTACCAACCACCGCCGTTGCAGCCCGCTGTGCTGCCACCACAGGCGTACAAGACTGGAGGATCAACAGCCCCCATGAAGGATTTCGCACCTGATCACATCCGCAACGTCAGTTTCATTGGCCACGGCGGTGCCGGGAAGACGATGGCTGCAGAAGCGCTCCTGTTTTCCTCGGGCGCCACGACGCGACTCGGGCGCGTTGAAGAGGGGAACACCATCTCCGATTATCGCGCCGATGAAATCGAGCGGCAGATTTCCGTCAGCAGCTCCCTCCTCCATTGTGAATGGAAATCGCACAAGATCACCCTGCTCGATACCCCGGGGTATACGGACTTCACCGGAGACGTGAAAGCGGCACTGCGCGTTACGGACTCTGCGGTCCTTCTCCTCAAAGCAGTCGAGGGTGTTGAAGTCGGCACCGAAATCGTGTGGCGGCATACCGAAGAGTATCAGAACGCCGTCTTTCTCCTTCTGAACAAGCTCGACCAGGAAAACTCGGATTTCGACCGTGTGGTAGCCCAGGCGCGGGAACTTCTGAGCCACGACATCGTGCCGCTGCAGTTTCCCCTGAAGCAGGGTCTCGGATTCGAAAGCGTCGTCGATGTCGTCCGCATGAAGCTGTTGAAGTTCCAACCAGGCGGCAACGGGAAATACAGCGAGGAAGAGATCCCGGCCGAGGCGCAGGCCAAGGCTCAGGAGTATCGTCAGCAGTTCATGGAACTCATTGCGGAAACCGAAGAAGCGCTGCTCAATACCTATCTCGAGAAAGGCACCCTTGCGCCGGAAGAGATCAAACAGGGTCTGAAAGCCGGCATCAGGCAGCGCAAACTCTTTCCCCTGCTGTGCAGTGCCGCCACGCAGAACATCGGCCTTTCCAGCCTCCTCGATGCGCTTGTGGAGTATGCTCCTGCACCCGTCGAGCGTGGGGCGATCAGCGGGACATCCGGTGGTAAGGACATACCAATTCCCCAGGATCCCGCCGGGCAGCCGGCTCTCTTTGTCTTCAAGACCGTGTCCGAATCCCATGTGGGAGAACTTTCATTCTTCCGGGTGCTCAACGGAACGGTGGCACCAGGTCTCGATATGGTCAACAACAGCAACGGGAAGCCGGAACGACTGGCACAGCTGTTCGTGATGGAAGGCAAGGAACGGAAAGAGATCGGACGGCTGTCGGCAGGGGATATCGGCGCGGTGGTGAAGCTGAAGGATACCCATACGAACGATACGCTGAGCACCAAGGCATTCCCGGTGGTGTATCCGCCGATCGCGTTCCCTGATTCGGTCTTCCAGATGGCCGTCGTTCCGCATTCCAAAGGGGACGAGGACAAAATTTCTTCGGGACTGCATTCCCTCCACCAGGAGGATCCGACCTTCCGCTTCCGCGTCGATTCCGAATTACACCAGACCATCGTCAGCGGTCAGGGCGAGGTGCACCTCGACATGATGGTCAAACGCCTGAAGCAACGCTATAATGTCGAAGTGGATCTCGTCGAACCGCGGGTCCCGTACCGGGAGACGATCAAAGCGGTGGTGAAAGACTCGGAATACAAGCACAAGAAACAGACGGGCGGGCACGGCCAGTACGGGCATGTGCACCTCCGGCTGGAACCGTTGAAACGCGGTCAGGGGTTTGAATTCCTGGATGAAATCGTCGGGGGAGTCGTCCCCGGCAAGTTCATCCCCGCGGTCGAGAAAGGGGTCGTCGAGTCGATGAAGGATGGCGTTCTCGCCGGCTATCCTGTGGTTGACGTCCGCGTTGCGCTCCATTACGGATCTTACCACGACGTCGACTCTTCGGAAATGGCGTTCAAGATCGCCGGCACGATGGCATTCCGCAGGGGGTTCCTGGAGGCAAAGCCGATTTTGCTCGAACCGATTTACAATATCGAGGTCCGTGTACCGGATGATGCCATGGGAGACGTCATGGGCGATATCTCTTCCCGCAGAGGAAAGATTGCCGGGATGGATACGGACGGACGGTATCAGATCATCCGGGCGACGGTGCCTGCGGCGGAATTACACAAATATGCGACCGTGCTCCGGTCCATGACCGGCGGGCGCGGTGTCTTTTCCTCGACCATGTCGCATTACGAAGAAGTGCCGCGTGAACATGCCGAGAAGATTGTGGCGGCCGCCGAGAAGAACAAGAACCACGAACAGGAAGCCTGAGAGGCAGCGCGATGCAGCGCATGTGGTCGCCCTGGCGATCGAAGTATATTGCGACGTTCAAAAAGCCTCCCGTGAAGAAGCGGGGAGGCGCCAGCCTCTTTGCAACTGCACTCCGTTCCCGGAGCGATGGCCGGAACCTCATCGTCTGGAGGGGCCCGCTCTGTTTCGTCATCATGAACAGGTATCCGTATAACAGCGGTCATGTGATGGTTGTCCCGAACCGTCAGACTGCGGATATTCAGGACCTGACACCAGACGAACTCACCGAAATCATGCAAACCGTCCAGCGCTCGATCCGGGCGCTGGATGCCGTCATGCACCCGCAGGGGTATAACTTCGGCACAAACCTCGGACGCGTGAGCGGGGCAGGGGTGGACGATCATGTGCATTTTCACATTGTCCCCCGCTGGACCGGGGACACGAACTTCATGCCGGTTCTCTCCGATACGAAGGTGATTTCGGAGGACATGAAGCAGACCCTCAAAAAGCTCCGAAAACACTTCAAAAACGGGGCATAGAGATTAAACGCCGCGTCTCCCCCCGTGTCTAATCTCATGGATGCGTTGACCGATTCCCAACTGGTGGACGAAGTACGCTCCGGCAACCGGCAGGCGTACACCCAGCTGATGCGCCGGTATCAGGAAAAGGTCTACTGGGTGGCCCGCAGGATTGTGGGCACCCATGCAGACGCGGACGATATCGTGCAGGAGACGTTTATCAAGGCGTTCCTGAGCCTTGGCGACTTCCGGGGCGACGCAGGGTTCTATACGTGGATCTATCGTATTGCGGTGAATCTTTCTCTGAATACACTCCGCAAACGGCACGTCATGAACTACCTCCGGGAGAGCGAGCTTGCCCAAAAAGTGATCCCGGCTCGCGAGAACCCGCACGAGGAGCTTGAAGCAAAAGAGCTCGAATCGCTGATCGGCCGGGCGGTAAAAGCCCTGCCGGATAAACAGCGGGCTGTGTTTGTGATGCGGTATTATGATGAGATGTCCTACGAAGAGATAGCATACGTTCTGAAAACATCCATTGGCGGCCTCAAGGCCAATTACTTCCATGCACTGCGCAAGGTGCAGGAGTTCTTGAAACATGAAACTGCGAAGTGAAAAGCACCGGATAACTGACGAGGAGGAGACATCCCTCGAGGGTGCCGTGCGCTCGCTTGCCGGGGACACCCGCGAACCATCGACCCCTCCTCCTGCATACTGGCAGAACCTTCCCCTCCGGATGAACAGGGCGATCGATGAGGCAACGAGCGGCGTGGCCATCTCCCTGAGCTGGGTGGCCCGCGTTGCCATCCCGGGAGTAGTGGCAATTCTCTCGTTTCTGATCGGTTTGCGATACTACGCACCCGACATGGGTACGAGCCCGGCGTCGGTCAAAGAAGTTGCCCAGGCTCTCCCGGTGAGAACGGTCGATTCGTTGTATGTGGCGATGATTGCAAGTGCAGACAGCGCGACCGCGAGCACGTTCGAAGAGCAGGTTCTTGCCATGCCCGTGGATCAGGCGCGGGAGTACTACGTCGTGCAAGCGGGGACGCGGACACTTCTGGAAGACCTGTCTGAGCAGGAAGTCCGGGACGTGGTCGCCCGACTCGGTTCGAACATCAATTTGTAGGGAGCACACCCAGCCATGCGAACATTCGTGTACACGTTGATGATTGCGGGCGTCTGCGTATCTCTGGCGACAGGCCAGGATGACCGGCCCCGGCATGATCCCCGCCCCTTTGAGAGGGTTGAGCGATTGAGAAAGGTGCGCCTGGTGGAGGCCCTGGATCTGAAGGAAGACCAGGCAGTACGGTTTCTGGCGCGGATGAACGAATTTGAAAAAAAACGCCATGAGACCATGATGGCGCGTCAGGACGCCCTTGACAGACTGGAGAAGCTGATTCAGGACGGGGCCAGTGATAAAGAGCTGGAGAAGGCCTTTGTGCCGCTTTCGGGCCTGGAGGAACAGATGGTTTCCGAGAGACGTCAGTTTTTTGCCGGACTTTCCGACATTCTTTCCACGCAGCAGAGGGCCAGATTTCTCACGTTTGAGCGCCGGTTCGACAGAGAGCTTCGGGAGGCGGTCCGGGATGCGCAGCGGAAGCGCATGAGGGGTGACGAGCCCTAACGCTGCAAGAGAGGCCTTTTTTCAAGAGCGGATGACCCATGTGGTTGTCCGCTTTTTTTGTTTTGTGCGATTCCCATTTCTGGTTCCGACATTCCCATTTGTAAAAAACCTCGCATTTGTGCTGTTGAATTTCTCTACATGTTCGTCATTCTTCAGATCACTGAAAGCTCCAAATTCGGGCAATTTGCATTGAAATCGATAGTTTGAGTACGCGACCCTGTTTCTCGTGAAAGAGGCCTTGATGGCATGCGAATTGACGCCTTTTAGAGAGAAGTTGTACCGCTACCTGATACTCCGTTCTTTTCCTCCATCCAATCTTCGAGAACCCGGCCGGGAAGATCCCATTCAGAATACACCATCGAACGCTTTGAAGTGTGCAGTACGGCTGGCGAAACGTGCGGGATGGATGAGGATTGCGATGGTCAGACAACGTGAATGGGTTCTTCTCCATTAACACAAAATCACAGGGAGGTATCACCATGGTGCGTTTGGTAAAAGTGTTAGGCCTGCTGCTGATCGCCGCGCTCCTGCTGGCCCCGATGTTTGAGGCGGCGGCGCAGGGGATCAAAGTCAAGACCATTGGACGGTCATTGAATAGCATGACACTGCCGATCAAGGGTTCACCCGCTCCGGCCTGGAACATTGCCACCGGTCTCCGGGCGGTTGGTGTACAGAGCAGGGTCTATTTCAAAGCCGACACGATCGGATCGGGCGCAGTCGGAACACCGGCGTGGACGCTTGTTTCGAAGCCGGCAACCTCCACTGCAACGCTTGACAGCGCCGATGGTAAATGGATCAACAGCTTCAAGGCCGATCTCGTCGGCCAGTACATCGTATCAGCGACCGTCGGCGGCGCGAGCGGCGCCGATACCGTGTTTGCATCCACCTATGTCGGCGTTGATGCGGCAGCCAACGCAGGGTGCTTCTGCCATCCTTCGGCTACTCCGATCAAGGCTTCCTGGGAAAAATCTGTTCACGGATCGATGTTTTTCAGAGCGATGACCGGCAACCTGGAAGTCGAACGCGGCAAAGGTGCGTATGCGGCAGGATGCATCAAGTGTCATACCACCGGTTGGGACAACACCGCCAACAACAACAACTTTGGCTACAAGGTGAAGCAATCCGGTTGGGACACCACGTGGTACAAGGGTCTGGAATTCATGAGTGGCGACTACTGGATCACCACGGGTGACAGCTCCAAGTGGAACCTGTTAAGTGCCGGCGAAAAGGTTCTCGGAAACATCGGCTGCGAACAGTGCCACGGCCCTCTGGCCGACCACAAGATGACGGCCGACAAAATGAAGGTCGGCAAGAGCATTCAACCCGACATGTGCAACCAGTGCCATGACGGTTCACGCCGTCACAGCCTGGGCACCTGGTACGCGAATTCCGGGCACTACCAGATGAACTATGGGGCCAGTGCCGGCCGCCAAAACTGCATGCCCTGCCATGCCGGCGCGGGCTTCATGTACTACATCAACAACAACCAGGATACGACCGGCAACGGTGCGAACTGGAACACCGCTCGCGATGCGGGTACCCCGATCAGCTGCCAGGTCTGCCACGATCCGCACGGAAATGACAATCCGTATGCGCTCCGCACCATGACCCTGAAGGGCGATTCACTGAAGAACGGCTATGTCCTTCCGGCACAGTACAGGTCATCCACAGGAAACATCTGCATGAACTGCCACGGTGGCCGGTACGCTGTGAAGAGCCGCATTACCACCACACCGCCATACTACGGATGGGGCGACCGCTTCTATCCGCACTACAACGCCCAGGGCGACATGCTGTTCGGTTCGGGCGGCTATCAGTATGGTGATGAGAGCTTCACCGGTCTGATGAGCCACGGTGGAGTTGAAGGTGCATGCGTCGGTTGCCATATGCAGCCACGCAAGAACCGTCTGGATGGCGGCGGGAACATGCTCGCCAACCATTCGTTCAGCATGACCGACACGATGTTTGCCACGGGTGTCTACAAACCGACCGATGCATGCGCTTCGTGCCACGGTGAAATCGAAGACTTCGACGACATCCGCGCAATGTATGATTTCGATCGCAACGGCCAGATTCAAGGCGTCCAAACCGAGATCGCAGGCCTGCTGGCTGAGTTGAAGTCCCGGCTGCCGATTGACGCAGCTACCGGTGAACCCGTCAACATGCGCAAAGACAGTCTCGCGGTGAAGAACCGTCCGGACCTTATCCAGGGCGTCTGGAACTACTACTTTGTGAAGTACGACCATTCAAACGGTGCGCACAACACGAAATACGCGGTCCGGTTACTCTACAAGTCCCTCGGCTGGACCCCGCTCGATGTCGAGCAGACCAGCGAACTTCCGACCGAGTTTGCGCTGAACCAGAACTATCCGAACCCGTTCAACCCGACAACAAACATCGCATTCTCGCTTCCGAGCGAGCAGCATGTGACGTTGCAGGTGTTTGACGTCCGCGGGTCGCTGGTGAAGACCCTTGCCGACCAGACCTTCCGGGCCGGCACGGTGAACGTGACCTGGGACGGTACGAACCTCGTCGGCGGGAAAGTTGCCAGCGGCGTCTATCTGTACAGGATGCAGGCCGGTACCTTTGTCACGGCGAAAAAGATGGTGCTGATGAAATAGTATGGAAACGGGGGAGTTTCTCCCTGCGATTCACGGGCAAGGCAGGCGGCAGAATTCTCCGCCTGCCTTGCCGTTTTATTGAAGGAGCGTCTGGTGGCGTCTGATGTCCGGCGTGTGGAACGGGGGAAGGCATGAAATGGGCGAGAGGAGTGCGCCTGCGCCCCGCCGGAGCAGTCGCTGTCACCTTGCTGATTGTCCTGCTCTCTGTGGGCACCCATGGGAACGCCCAACCCCTCCCGGCTGCATGCGGTACCACAGGGGCGACAATCCAGCCCCATGCTGCCAGCGACACCGGAGGCATCTACCTCACCGCGCGTGGCGTCCTCAGGATACTGGTCGTCTTTGCCAGTTTTCCGGACGATGAAACACCTCATGCCTTCTGGCCCGCGCATCACCCACCGCTCTTCATGGATGACTTCATCGATGCGGATACGCTCCGCCGGTCCACGTCTCCACACAACCTCACGGCCTACTTCCGCCAGATGTCGCTTGGCCAGTTTCATGTGATCGGGGAAGCGATCTGGGTGGAGACCGCTCACTCACAGGAGGAATACAGGAATGGCTCGTACGGGCGGGCCAATACCGATGTGCTCCGGGAGAAGGTGGACTCCCTGGTCGATTTCTCGGGATACGATTCATGGACCCGCCAGGCGGATTTTCAGCATGTCAATGTCCCCGACAGTGCGGTCGACATGGTGGTCATGGTATGGCGGACTGCGATGTTCGAATTCATCGGCGAAGCCTCTCTCGGGTACAAACCGCCGATCGTTGCCGATGGCAAACGAATCGACATGGGCTATCCCGCCTATCTGCCGCAACCGCTCGGCTCCGGGGTAACCTGCGAGTATCCGTACGGCGATTCTCCGGCCGGCGTGATGCGCACAATGGTGCACGAGATCAGCCACTGGCTGCTCGGAATCCCGCATCCGTACAACGGCCTGAAGCCGGACGGGAAATTCCAATTCTGGGGGATGCTGTGCGCGGGAGAACGGCACTCATCGTGTGCAAATGCCTACGACCGTGAACGGATGGGGTGGATCACTGTCCCGGAGGCCCCGGCGGATGCCGTTCTGCAGCTCCGGGATTTCGTGACAACAGGTGACGCGGTGAAATATCACCCCGGGGGGAGCGATCCCTTTGAGTACTTCTATATTGAGAATCACCAGTTGACCTCTGCGTTTGATGACGTCACGCTCAACCCGGATGACCGGGGGATCTGGGTCCTCCACCAGCAGGGGCCGTATGCAGAAACGGATAATCTCCGGATCCTTCCCGCCGATGGACGCTGGAATTGGTCCACAGACACCCTCTCCACCTCGTGTTTCGGCAAGGGCGTTCCACTGTACGCGAGAAGCACACCGGATATTCATGCCGGTCTCACGCACCGGGATCAAATCCCGACACCACGCAGTCTTGTCCAGTGGATGCTCGCTTTCCGGAACCAGACCGGCGATGTGCATTGCGGCAAGTTCCTGGCAGGTGAGGGCTTCCGTGGAGCCTTCCGGAGCGGCGCCCATCGGGTCTTTTCTCCTTACAGCAACCCGGCGGCCCGGACCTGGAACGATGCCCCCACACCCTTTTCTTTTGAAGTCGCGGACGAGCAGGGTGGAACTGTCACAATCCGGTTCCCGGGTGATCCCCTCGATGCAGAGCCCGCGCAGCGGTACCTGGGCATTCATCCCCTCCACGCCGGCGACCCCGCCGGTGCACTCACGTTGGCCTGGGGAACGGAGTGGATCAAAGGCCAGCGTCTCGAACCCGACATTGTCTCATCCGAACTGGAGCGCCGCGTTGGACAGGCCTCAGTATGGGAGAGCGTGTATGCGGGTCAGGCTACCAGCTGGACCGATTCCGTATTCTCATACGATCCCGCCGGGACGGAGTACGTCTTCTTTCGCGTCCGGGTGAAAGAGAGCGGAGGGAAGCTCTCAGCATGGTCCGACGAATGGATGGGCAGAATCGGGGCAGTGACCCATGTGTCGGTTCCGATCGACGATGGTGAGACTTTTCCTGATTTTCCCTTATTGCTGCACAACTATCCCAATCCGTTCAATGCCTCGACGACGATACGGTATGCAGTTGGCACGGGATCACGGTCCACGGGTATCGGGGGCAGCACAGGGGGCCAAGGAATATCGTTTTCATGGGTGCGGCTTGTTGTCTATGATCTGTTAGGGCGTGAAGTGTCGGTGCTTGTGGATGGGGAGATCGCTGCAGGCATTCATGAGGTGAAGTTCGAGGGGGGGGAATTGGCAAGCGGCGTCTATGTGTACCGGCTCTATTCCAGTCCGGTTTCCGCGGATCGCTCAAACGACCCCGGAACGGGAATCCGGTCAGCCAGTTCGGGTCTGCGGGGAAGCCCGGGTAGTACTGTGCAGACACGGACCATGATGTTGCTCCGATAACGACATCTGGACGTCTGCGCTGCGAACAGTTGCTTCCTTTTCCGGATTTGCCGTATTTCTTCCCATGCAAAGAATCTACTGTGACCACACGGCGACCACGCCGTTGGACCGGCGCGTCCTGGAAGCGATGCAGCCATACCTCACCGAGGTCCACGGAAACGCCTCGTCGGCGCACTGGTATGGCCGTCAGGCACGCGCTGCGCTGGAGGATGCCCGGGCACGCATTGCGACTGCCCTCGGTGTCTCTCCTGGCGAGCTATTTTTTACGAGCGGTGGGACGGAATCGGACAATCTTGCCATCGCGGGCGTGTACCGAACCGCTTCACGGCACGGGAGCCGGAGGATTATCACCGAGGCTGCCGAGCACCATGCCGTTCTCGACGCGTGTGAAGCCCTGCGGGATGAGGGGGCTGACGTTGTGATCGTGCCTGTCGATGCATCCGGCTGTGTGGATCCGGGTCATATTGAACGGGAGTTGACGCCGCAGACTGCCCTCCTCTCCATCATGCATGCAAACAATGAGGTTGGGACGGTTCAGCCCGTAGAGGAAATTGCAGCACTTGCCCGCCGTGCCGGTGTCCCGTTCCACACCGACGCAGTCCAGACTGTCGGCAAGATTCCCGTCGATGTCGGTGCTCTTGGTGCCGACCTCCTCAGCTTCACGGGGCACAAGCTCTACGGTCCCAAGGGAATCGGCGTGCTCTTTGCACGGAAGGGAACTGCAGTCGCGCCTCTGTTCCACGGGGGAGGCCAGGAGCGGGGGGTGCGGCCCGGGACGGAGAATGTCGCCCTGGCCGTTGGATGTGCCGTAGCGGTGGAACTGGCCGTAGCCGGCGTACCGTCGGAGACGAATCGATTGCGGTCGCTGAGGGATACACTTGAAAAGGAACTCCGTTCTGTGTATCCATCGCTTCTCGTGAATGGAGCCCTGGATCGACGGCTTCCGCATATCCTGAGCGTTTCCTTCGATGCCGCGAGCACGCCCATGGAGGGCGAGATGCTGGTGACGAACATGGATCTGGAAGGAATCGCTGTCTCCAGCGGCTCGGCGTGCACGTCTGGCAGCATACAACCGTCGCACGTCCTGACGGCCATGGGCCGCAACCAGCAGACGGCGAAAGCTACTCTCCGGTTCTCGTTTGGTAAGGGGAACAGCGAAGCCGACATCCCTCAGATTCTCCGGGCGCTGGATCGCATCCTCCTGAGGATGGGGGTCGGGAGGCAGTGTCCATAGCCGCCGGCCGGCCTAGATCAGGGCCGCCATCGCAATCCAATCGTTTTCCTCGAGAAGTTCCGCAACTGAGAAGCCCGCGGCGGCAAGTGCGCTCTCCATC
Organism: uncultured Bacteroidota bacterium; assembly: GCA_963700635.1. Lineage (GTDB taxonomy): Bacteria > Bacteroidota > Ignavibacteria > UBA10030 > UBA6906 > JAGDMK01. Next base: position 1,713,642 of record CAVOYH010000003.1, read on the forward strand.
GCCTCACGGTCTTCCTTCAGAAGACCGGAAAGAAGAAGGACGCCCTCCCGGTGGAGAGAGTGTGCGAGTGAAGGGAGCAGGGGGAGCAGGATGCTCTTCTGGATGTTTGCGGCGATGAGATCATACGCGCCGGGGGGAGCAGCGCTCAGATCGCCCTGCAGGATGGTGACCCTGTCTTCCACTCCGTTCTGGAGCACGTTTTCCCGCGCATTCTCGAATGACCATTCATCGATGTCGATTCCTGTCGCCGCCGACGCTCCCAGGCGGGCAGCGGCAATGGCGAGAACACCGGTTCCCGTTCCCACATCGAGGACGTGCGCACGTGGACGGAGATGCTTCTCCATCAGCCGGAGAATTAGCCGCGTGCTTTCATGGTATCCGGTTCCGAACGACATCTTGGGATCGATGGTCAGAACGATATCGTTCCGGTCGGGCGTGAAGGAATGCCACGAGGGTGTGATCACAATCCTGGGAGTGACGCGAATGGGACGAATGGTCCGCTCCCATTCCTCGTTCCAGTTCCTGTTTTCAAGAGACCGGACCTGAATTTCGGGCATGGGTTGGGTGCTGGAACGGATGATGAGGGCGACCGTGGTCCGTATTTCAGCCAGAAGTCCGGGCGACCACCGGTTCTCCGCAATGTATCCCCGCAATACCCCCTCATCTTCCCAGAACCCTTCGAAGCCCAGCTGTCCAAGCAGTGCAACACACTGTTCCCGCAGGTCTCCGTCTGCCGCGAAGGATACCTCAATCATGGATTCTGCTTGTACACCACGTTCGTCACGACGGTTCCCACAGCCCCCAGGCTCTCCGCACTGCAGTTCTCTGGTGTATCCTGATGCGTGTGCCAGTACCGGTGCGTCGGGTCCGGGTAATTGAAATCGATGATGTCGATCGTCTTTATGCCGGCTTCGTTCAGCGGGACGTGATCGTCCAGGATTTCTTCCCCTGGCTCATCCAGAAACTGCTGGACACCCAGTTCCCGTGCTGTATCCCAGACGAGGGACACGATATCCGGCGCATAGCGGACCGAATGGAGTTCTTTCGGGAGATCAAGGTACATATCGCCAACCATGTCCAGCAGAATGCCGAACCGGGGGATATAGTCGGAAGGTTTGTTTTTCGCGAAGTATCGGGAACCGATCAGGTACATCCCGTGGTCGCTTTCTTTTCCGTAATCCTCTCCATCGAAGAGCACGATGTCGACTCCGATCGAGGGGGGAGCTGAGTGGAGGATGGATGCAAGTTCGAGGAGAATGGCGACGCCGCTGGCGCCGTCGTTCGCCCCCAGGATGGGGGTGTCCCGAAGCTGCGGCCTTTCATCCCGATCGGCCCGCGGGCGTGTGTCCCAGTGGGCGCAGAGCAGAATTCGGGCTTTCATTCCGGGCCGGAACGAAGCGATAATGTTGGTCAGAGCGAGACGCTCCCCGCCGTAGCCGGCGGTGGCAAAATCCTCCGCCCGGACCTCATCCGCAAGCGTGCGGAGAGTGGTGAGGAGGTAGGCCCGACAGGCCGCATGACCTGAAGAATTCGGGTTTCTCGGTCCGAAATCCGTTTGCTGTTTGAGATAGGCAAACGCACGGTCTCCGCTGAACGCAGGGATGGCGCGAACGGCCTCAGCCACGCTGGTGGTCTCCTGTTGTGGCGGAATGCGGTTGTGTTTTTCCTGTGCCTGCTGGGAGCAGCCAGTGGCCAGGAAGAGAAGGATCAAACCAGGGATTTTCCACATGCCAGTGTGCCGTTGGGGGAGTGTGAAGTTTGATTATGGTACCAAAATCAGGTTCGAAATGCAAAAACAGGGCGCAACCTTTCATGCGATCCGGCCGTCTAACTAAGTACACACCGATCATTCACGGCATCAGGGAGCATGAATTATGTCAGCTCTACGCTCTGTGGGAGTTCTGCTCATCCTTTCTCTTCTTCTTATTCCGGCAACGCAGGCAGGACAGAAGAAGTTTGAGAAAACATTCCAGGTCAGTCCGGGGGGGACGTTTACCATTGACACCGACATCGGTACGGTCATGGTGACCGGCTCCTCGTCCAATGAAGTCGTGGTTACTGCGGTTATGGAAGGAAGGGACCGCGACATCGAGGAGTTTCACATCGACGCCGCACAGACGGCAGGCGGAGTTGAAGTCAAGGCAAAGGGGAAGAAGGATTTTTGGAGATTTCTGAGTGGAAGGGATTTCGACGTGCGTTTCACAGTGTCCGTGCCGTCGCGCTACAATCTGAAACTGGAGACCTCCGGTGGCGACGTCGAAGTCACTGACATCAAGGGAATGGTCCAGGGAGAGACATCCGGCGGTGATATCCGTTTGACGAAAATCGAAGGGAAGACGAAGGTGGAGACTTCCGGTGGCGACATCCTGATTGACGGCGTCACAGGAGAGTTGCATGCCGAAACTTCGGGTGGCGACGTCACGGTGAAGGGCGTGGTCGGGGACGTGGATGCCGAAACATCGGGAGGGAATGTACGAATTGACGCTGTGGACGGGAAGGTGCACGCCGAGACGTCTGGTGGGAACGTGACGGTCCGGGTCGCCGGGCCGAACAAGGGTATTCATGCGGAAACGTCCGGTGGCAACATCACGGTGGTGATCGCACGGAACGTCGGGGCCACGATCGACGCGTCGACGAGCGGCGGTGACGTGGAATGCGACCTGGCCGTGACTGTCTCGGGCAAAATCAGCGAATCGCGCGTCAAAGGGACAGTGAACGGAGGGGGGAGTCTCATCTATGCCCACACGTCCGGAGGAAATGTCCGCATCAAAGCGGTTGAGTAAGCGTCAGAACGTGTTCGGTGCGCATCATGATGCCCGGCCGCCTCACCAGGTGGCCGGGCGTACTGTTTCCGGGCCGGCCCTACATATACAGCTTGACACCGCCTCGCATCTTTGTTAGCTTGATATCAGATAGACAGACACGGGAGGAGAACATGTACTGTCCGAGCTGCAAGGCCGAATATGTTGAGGGGATCACCGAATGTGCGGATTGCCGCGTTCCACTTGTTGCCGTTCTGCCCCCGGAACCCGACCACAGCGGCGAAGGGTACGTCCGCGTCCTTTCGACGTACAATGCCGCAGATATCGTTGTTATTCGTTCCATTCTCGACGGGACGGATATTCTCTACTACCTGAAGGGCGAAGAATTCAATGACGTCAGCCCGCTGATCCAGCCGGCGGATTTGTATGTGTTGCGCAGTCAGGAAAAGTCGGTACGTGAGCTCCTCAAGGATGTCCGTATCCGTTTCACCGGAGTATCGGGCCTTGAGGAATAGCGATCCGGGGATGAGTATCCTGCGCGTCGTCTGCGCGTTCGCGCTCGTCGGGCTCGTGCACCCCGGATGCCAGGGAGCAGACCAGACGCAGGATCACCGGCGCGAGGCCATGGTCCGCGAACAGCTCGAAGCGCGGGGGATCAGCGACCATGCCACGCTCCATGCCATGAGGACGGTTCCCCGTCATCTTTTTGTCCCTGACGAATTGATGGACCGTGCTTATGATGACGGCCCGCTGCCGATCGGAGGGGGACAGACGATTTCCCAACCGTACATTGTTGCGGTGATGACGGAGCTTGCATCGCCCGGTCCGGGGAAGCGCGCGCTGGAAATCGGTACGGGGTCGGGGTATCAGGCTGCAGTGCTCGCGGAGACCTTTGACAGCGTGTTTACGATCGAAATCGTCTCCTCCCTTGCCCGCAGTGCACGGGAGCGCCTGGCCCGTCTGGGTTTCCACAGTGTGCAGGTGCGTGAAGGTGATGGGTATGCGGGGTGGCCGGAGTGTGGGCCGTTTGACGCGATTCTCGTGACGGCCGCCGCACCGGAGATCCCCGGCCCACTTCTGGAACAGCTTGCCGAGGGGGGGCGTCTCATCATGCCGGTGGGATCCCCCTGGTCCATACAAAACCTCGTTGTGGTGGAACGGCGCGAGGGTCGTCTCCACCGCCGCAACGTCTTTCCTGTCCGCTTTGTCCCGTTCACACGATCTGATTCGACAGCGAAGGTGCCGGAAGTCCGTTAGGTTCGCTCCGAGCGACCGGCGCCACGGCGCCCCTCGATGCTCTCAGTGCGGTCCGGATGGGGCGCGCATTCTGTTCATACTGTCGGGACGTTGCCTAGAGGTCGCTTCTCCGCATCGATGCCAGGATCGTGCCAATGGAGTCCTGCACGGAGCGATAGGGTCGTGTGGTCCCTGGGGAATTCTGCATGAGAATCGAGAACGCCAGCCATTCGCCGTCCGCCGTACGGACGTAGCCTGAGAGAGCTGTCACCCCGCTCAACGTCCCTGTCTTGGCGCGAAGATTACCTTCTGCGGTAGTTCCCCGCATGCGTCCCCCGATGGTGCCGTCAACGCCGGCGATCGGAAGTGCGTGGTACAGCAGGGGGAAGGCGACGGAATCCCGCTCGACGGCTTCAAGGAGCCGAACAACGGCCGCGGGCGACGTCAGATTGTAGCGTGATAACCCAGAACCGTCGGCGATGGAAACGGACGCGGTGTCGATACCGTATTCCGTGAGCATTGCATGCACAAGTCCCCTCCCAAGAGCTGCGCTGCCCGGCACCGCATAGGTCCGCGCGGCGACGGTCTTCAGGACGTTCTCCGCAGAGAGGTTATCGCTGACCTTGTTCAGGAAGGTCAGGACCGTATCAATCCCATGGGAAAAAGTCACCAGCGGGATGCTGGAGGCGGTCGTCGAATCGATCCGGATGGTGTCCACCGCGACGCCGTAGCTACGCAACCGTTCGGCGAAGACTGTTCCTGCATACAGTTCCGGCCGCCAGAGACTGAGGGTTTCCCGCCGTCTCCGTGAGCCGCGCGCGATCTGGCCTTCGACGGTAATCGTGTTTGACCGCTCGCGCCACCTGCGGGAGATCGCGAGCGGAAGTGCCGCTGAATCCTCGACCGTCACGGCTGCGTTTTCCACCGTACAGTAGGCTGTCGGCGGATCGAGCAGGACCGTCGGAGCTTCGCCGGCGTTCAGGGCGGGAAGGACGGTGACCGTGATGGTGTTGTTGTTGAGGACGAGGGGGGAAAGAAACATCCCGTAGGCAGCGGGCTCTTCGTCCCAGGTCCACCCCGCACCCCAGTACAGGTCGTCGAAAAACCGTACATCGATTCCCAGCGTCCACGGTGAGCCGGGAGGGAGGCGGCGGACGCAATCACGCGCCATCGAATCAAGGTCGGCGGTCGACAGCAGAGGGTCGCCGTAGCCCGCGAGGACGAGGCGGTGCGCGCCGGTATCCGCCCACACAATCGTCGGAAACTGCGCAGAGGGGCCGAGAGTGTGAAGAGCCGTGACAGAGGTGAAGAGTTTCTGGTTCGATGCGGGATTGAACAGCATATGCTCGTTCAGGGCGTACAGGGTCTGCCTGTGCGTCAGAGAGAATACCTTGACACCGAGATTCGAGGGGGGGAAAAGGGAGTCCGGGATGGCGGCATCGATCCGGGCTTTGAGCGATGGCAGCGGTGAAACACTCAAAGTGGTAATGGGGGGTGGATGTTCCACCAGCGTTGAGCGCGTTGCAGCGCAGCCTGCGAGGAGCATCCCGCCGAGCATGAGTGTGAGAATACGAAGCATAGGATCCTCAGGTGAGCATACGGTGATGTACCCCTGAAAATCTATCAACTTTTTGGGGAAATGCAACTCGTTGCTTGGCAGGTGGATTGTGGTTATATTATTAATCTACGATCATAAGGGTGGTGAGGTACAATGCTGGCAATGATGAGGAAAATGTTCGGGAGCAAACACGAAAAAGACGTGAAAGCGCTCCTGCCCGTCGTGGCGAAGATCAACGAGCACTTTGAAGCGTATGCGGCGCTTTCCGATGAGCAGCTCCGAGCCAAAACAGACGAGTTCCGTGGACGGATTGCCGAGGCAATCCGGGAGCATGAAGAGCATATCGCGGCACTCCGGAAGGAACTGCAGGAAAACCTCGAAGCCGGAGGGCGTGAGCGTCTTCTCGATGAAATTGCCGAAGAGGAAAAAGACCGTGATGCGCTGATCGGCGAGGTGCTCGACGAGATCCTGCCCGAGGCATTCGCAGCGGTCAAAGATGCCTGCCGGCGTATGAAAGAGCGACAGTGGGCGTTCGACCTTATGGGCAGTCCGGCCATCTGGGATATGGTCCCGTTCGATGTGCAGCTCGTGGGAGGGGTTGTCCTGCACAGGGGAAAGATCGCCGAAATGGCCACCGGTGAAGGGAAGACTCTCGTCGCGACCATGCCTATCTATCTGAATGCGCTCCCCGGGAGGGGCGTGCATCTGGTCACGGTGAACGACTACCTTGCCAAACGTGACAGCATCTGGATGGGCCAGGTCTACGCCTTCCTTGGCCTCACCGTGGGGTGTATTCAGAATACGATGGACTCGGCCCAGCGACGCCGGGAGTACGCCTGCGACATCACCTACGGCACCAACAACGAATTCGGGTTCGACTATCTTCGCGACAACATGGTGGTGGACAAGATCGATCTCGTGGAACGCGAGCATTACTACGCGATCGTCGATGAGGTCGACTCCGTTCTCATCGACGAAGCCCGGACCCCGCTGATCATCAGCGGTCCGACCAAGAGCGAAGACCACAAGTTCAACGAGATGAGACCCCCCGTGGAACGCCTCGTCGGCGCCCAGAAGGCATTTGTCTCAAAGATCGTTGCAGAAGCCGAAAAGAATCTTGAGGGCGGCAACGATGCCGATGCGGGTGTACAGTTACTCAGGGCCTTCCGCGGCCTTCCCAAGCACCCCCGGCTGATGAAGATGCTCAGCGAACCATCGAACAAAAAGCTGCTCCTGCACACGGAGAGTGAATACCTTCGCGATCAATCCCGCCGCATGCATGAGATTGACGACGAACTGCTCTACGCGATCGATGAAAAGAACCATCAGATCAATCTGACAGACAAAGGCCGGTCGTACCTGACGCCGATGGTCGGCGACAAGGACTTCTTCGTCCTTCCTGACCTGGGGACCGAATTCAGCGTGCTCGAGGGTTCGACGGACCATACGCCCGAGCAGATACGGCAGAAAAAAGACGAGCTCAATCTGCTGTACTCAGAGCGGAGCGACCGTATCCACACGGTGACCCAATTGCTGCGGGCCTATTCGCTGTACGAGAAAGACGACGAGTATGTCGTGAGCGACGACGGCAAGGTGATGATCGTCGATGAATTCACGGGCCGTCTTCTCCCGGGGAGGCGCTACTCGGACGGGCTCCATCAGGCGATCGAGGCGAAAGAAGGCGTGAAAGTCGAGCGCGACATGCAGACGCTCGCAACAATCACGCTGCAGAACTACTTCCGGTTATACAAGAAGCTCGCGGGGATGACCGGCACGGCCGAGACCGAAGCCGGGGAATTTTTCGATATCTACAAGCTGGACGTTGTGGTCGTTCCGACCAACAAACCGATGGTCCGAAGCGACATGGACGATTTCGTCTACAAGACCAAGCGGGAGAAGTACAACGCCCTTGTGGAAGAGATCGAGCGCATGCGCAACCTCGGGCGCCCGGTACTCGTCGGCACCACCAGCGTTGAAGTTTCCGAGACGATCAGCCGGATGCTCAAGCGAAAGAACTTCACGCACAATGTCCTGAACGCCAAGCACCATCAGCGCGAAGCAGAGATCGTTGCCCACGCGGGCTTGCCGGGAGTCGTTACGATTGCCACCAATATGGCAGGTCGCGGCACGGACATCAAACTGGGCCCCGGCGTGCGCGAGGCCGGCGGCCTGCACATCATCGGGACGGAACGGCACGAAGCGCGGCGCATCGATCGTCAGCTCCGCGGCCGCGCGGGCCGGCAGGGTGATCCTGGATCGTCTCAGTTCTTCCTCTCACTGGAAGACGACCTGATGCGCCTCTTCGGCAGCGACCGTATCGCCGGCATCATGGAACGGATGGGGCTGAAAGAAGGCGAAGTCATCCAGCACAGGATGATTACCCGCTCCGTCGAACGCGCCCAGAAAAAAGTCGAGGAAAACAACTTCGGGATCCGTAAACGGCTGCTCGAGTATGACAACGTGATGAACCAGCAGCGGGAGGTTATCTACACCCGCCGGCGCAAAGCCCTCGTCGCAGACCGCATCAAAGACGACATTCTGGATCTTGTCGAAGAGCACGCACAGAAGCTCGTGGACAAGTACTATGAGGATGGCGAGATTCAGGGGTTGCAGGATGAACTCCGGGTCGATCTGCTCGTGGACTTGTCCGTGCCGGCCGACCGCTGGCAGGAAATCGGTCCGGATGGCGTCCGGCAGGAAATCGTGAAGGCTGCCATCGAGTTCTACCATCGAAAAGAAGAAAAACTGGGTATTCCCATGATGGCCCAGATCGAGAAGATGGTGGTGCTCCAGGTGATCGATGAAAAATGGAAAGACCATCTGCGGGAGATGGATGATCTCAAGGAAGGGATCCACCTCCGGGCGTATGGCCAGAAGGACCCTCTGGTGGAGTACAAGACCGAGGCGTTCCAGATGTTCATGACCCTGCTCGATCAGATCAGTGTGGAAGCCGTCACGACGGTCTTCCGTCTGTTCCCCGCTCCGTCGCAGCAATTGCCTATCCGCGGGCCGCGCCGGCAGCAGCAGATGCAGGTGACCCACGATGCGGCGGACGGCATGGGGTACCAGGCCAATCGCGAGCCGGTCGCAGGAGACGGCTCAGGATCCCGGTCGTCCGACCATCCTTCCAGAGCAGGGAAACCACAGCCGGTCCACGTCGGGGAAAAAGTTGGACGGAACGACCCGTGCCCGTGCGGCAGCGGGAAGAAATACAAACAGTGTCATGGGCGATAGCCGGAACGGCGCTTCCGTTCGCCCGCAAACGGCACGAGCACCGAAAGGTTAACGGGTATGAAGAAGATCGAAGCCATCATACGACCCTTTCGCATCGACGATGTCCGCGAAGCGCTGGCTGAAATCGGCGTCAAAGGGATGACCCTGACAGAGGTGAAAGGATATGGACGCCAGAAGGGGCATACCGAACTGTATCGGGGTTCGGAGTACCAGATCGACTTTCTCCCGAAAATCAAGCTTGAAGTCGTGGTTCCCGACCGGCTTGAAGGGCAGGTGGTAGAAACGATCATCCGGACAGCCAAGACCGGTCAGGTCGGCGACGGCAAGATATTCGTCATGCCCGTTGATGATGCAATCCGTGTGCGCACAGGTGAATCCGGAGAGGCGGCGCTCTAGCGCCCCGCCAGCTCACTATGGAGGAACAGCAGGTCTTTCGCGCAGGCTACGTCACGCTCATGGGGGAGCCGAACGTCGGAAAATCGACTCTCATGAACGGCGTTCTCAAGCAGAAGATCTCCATCGTCAGCAACAAACCCCAGACCACGCGACACCGTATCCTCGGGATCCTTTCGGAACAGGCGTATCAGGTCATCTTCCTGGATACCCCCGGCATCATCAAGCCGCGCTATTTGTTGCAGGAAGTGATGATGCAATTTGCCACCCGCGCGTTTGCCGATGCCGACATCCTGTTGTTCATGATCGATGCCACGCAACCCGGCATGGATGGGGATCTCGCGCATGCCGAGGCATTCCGCCATCTCCAGTCGCTCCACAAGCCGGTGTTCCTTGTCATCAACAAGATCGATCTCGTACCCCGTCCGGCGCTGCTGCCGGTGATACAATTCTACGCAGATGCTTTTCGATTCCTCGAAGTGTTTCCCGTTTCCGCGCTCACCGGAGAAGGGACCGACGATCTTCTGAAGGCTCTCGTCCCGCTTCTCCCGGTCCATGCTCCCTTCTATCCGCCCGATATCGTAAGCGAACACAGTGAACGCTTCTTTGTTTCGGAGATCGTCCGGGAAAAAATCTTTCAGACCTGCCACGAAGAAGTGCCGTATGCGACAACAGTCGAGGTCATAGAATTCAAGGAGCGGGCATCCGGGAAGTGGTATGTTTCCGCGGATATCACCGTGGAACGGGATTCGCAGAAGGGGATCCTGATCGGAAAGAAGGGGGCAATGCTGAAAGAAATCGGACTGCGGGCACGCAGGGATGTGGAGACGTTTCTCGGGCACGGGGTGTTCCTTGAGCTCCACGTGAAAGTGCGGGAGAAGTGGCGCGAAAAAGAAGAGTGGTTGAAGAGGCTGGGATATGGGGAGTAATAAAGAGGGAGACACGCTTCACGTCGATTACCACCCGAGACGCGCCTGAAGAAAGTAGGAACGGGTGTTGACGTAACTGTCGTGCGCGTACGCGGCATCGAGCTGAAGGACCCGGAATATATTCACGCCGATACCCAGCGTCCATTGCCGGTCGGCCATTCCAAGCCGCCCGGACATCCCGAGTTTCCCTTCCAGGACACCCACACGATACTCCATTCCGATCCGTACTCTGTCAAGGTAGTTCTCATATCTGACGTCCCCGGCCGTCAGGTCCGTGATGTCGACGGCGATATCCCACTCCGGTGTGATCGGTTGCCGGGCCCCGATATGGATGAGGAAGGGCAGTTTCAGATCGAGCGGTGCTTCCATCCTGACCGTTCGTTGCGACACCACAAGCGCAGTATCCCCCGCAGCATTGGTGATGATGTCTCCCGAAGCCGTTCTGGCGAGTGCGATGCTGGTGGACGCATACGCAGCAGTCCTGGTTGATCGGATGGTCCGGAAGGGGATGATGTTCTGCAGGGATATGCCGACATCCGTTCCGCTCCCGGGAAAAGTGTAGAGAGCTCCAACGTCGAGGGTGAGGCCGGTAATGCTCTCGGTGAAGTCGTGCCGCACGGCGGAGAGGATTTCATCGAAGTTGTCCGCGGCGACCCTTTTGTTGGAGAATCTGCGATTCACGATCTTGAATGCTCCCCCGAGGCTCAACCGCTCAGTCACCGGAGTGCCGTAACCGACGGTTCCCACCAGGTCAAGATAGGAGACCGCAAACGCCTTGGGCAGAGCGTCTTCGAGTGAGAACGACCCGTTCTCCGTTGTAACCGTCTGGAGGACGGCAGTCAGCTGCGTCAGGGCCCGTGCAACGCCGGCCCGGTCGTTCAGTGAAACCGGCACGTCAACCCCTGCGAGCGCCTCGACCGTGGCGCTCTGGACCACCTGAAACCCTGATTGCAGATTCGCATGGAGGGAAAACCCCCAGTGCCCTACCTGGGCCGTGACGGCCGGGATCACCAGGACGCCGTGTGTCTTGGGGCTGGTGCTCGGACCGATAACGGTATTGAGCAGGTCCCTCGGGAAGCGTAGACTCTCCTGCAGTGATTGAAGGGCTTTCAGCCTCTGAGCGTCATCGGCAGCGTTTTCGAAAGCGTCAATCGACCTCTGGATGTCCGAGAGAAATAACGCGTCCTCAAATTCCCTCATGTTCTTCTGGAGGAAGAGAACGGCATCGTAGGTTTCGGTTGGCAGGCTGGCCTGCACGCTCGGGACTTCGAGGGCGAAGCGTTCGCGGCTGAGGAGGGCGGGATTGTAGGTCAGTGCAGTGAAGGTCGCGCCGAATGCGACCTGCGCCCGACCCATGCCAATGGCCTTCACGTCTTCACGGTTGACCGATACCGGCATCGCCTGGGCAGGGCAGAGAAGATATTCCGGAGGGAGTTCCGTCCGCGCACTGATGTAGTAGCCCTGGGCGAACAGCTGCGACCCGACCAGCATCATCCCCACACAGACCATCCACAGCACACGAGCCATGCCTTCCTCCCGGGGTTCTCTCCAAGCAACAAAAAAGAGTGGTGAAGGTCAATCAGTCTCTATTTCTTTTTGAGCGAATTCGGTATATTTGACCGTATGAAGCCGTCGGAACGGACACTGGTATGGGTCGCATTTGCCATCATCTCAACGGTATGGGGAACGACGTGGCTGGCGATCCGGATCGGCTTGGAAACGGTGCCGCCGTTCCTTTCGGCCGGTCTCCGGTGTCTCCTTGCGGCCGTCGTTTTATACCTCATTCTCCGGGTTCGCGGCGGCACCATCCCCTTCTCCCGCGAGGCGTGGAAAGTCTACGTATCACTCGGCGTCCTCACCATCGGCATTCCCTTCGCTCTCATTTACTGGGGGCAGCAGTTCATTCCAACCGGACTCAGCAGCATACTCTTCGGAGCCTTTCCATTCTGGGTTGCCATCCTCTCTCATTACATGCTTGCAGATGAGCGGCTAAACGTCTATAAGGCTGTCGCAATACTGTTCGGGTTTGCAGGGGTCTTCATCATCTTCTCCGCCGAAGCGTCATTGCCAGGATCCCGGGGTCTTCTGGGGATGACGGCCGTGCTGATCAGCACGTTCCTCCAGGCCGTCGCGCTTATCCTGATCAAGAGGTATGGGGAACCTGTCACGCCCTTGGCCATGAACTTTGTCGGCATGACAATGGGCGGAATGATGCTCCTCGTGTTCAGCGCTCTTTTTGAACAGGGACAGAGAGTGTTGTGGACCCTACCGGCGATCGGATCGCTGCTCTATCTCTCGCTTGTGGGATCGGTGATCACGTTTCTTGCGTACTTCTGGCTGTTGAAACGAATCGAAGCAGTGTATCTTTCACTCTCGAGCTTTATCAATCCGCTTGTTGCCGTCGTGCTGGGCGCACTGGTGTTGGGTGAGCGGCTGCCTCCCACGGTGTTCTCCGGCGCCGCGCTGGTTCTCATAGGATTGCTGGTCGCAAACGGGAAGGCAATGTATGCACGGATCACGTCGTAACCATTGCGCATGGGGAAATCGGCGCGCGCCGTGCCGGTTCGTCACTCTCCTTGCGGCTCTTCTCATGACTCTTCCCGTTCGGGGACAGTTTGCCAAGGTCGCCCCGGAACCGGGAGGGGGGTCATGGCTTGAGGGGACCCGTTCCGGTGAAGCCGTGGACGTCCTTCACTACGACCTGGTTATCCGTCTTTCCATGGTCAACGAGGAGCTGAGCGGCACGGTGCGCATGACGATCCGCCTCTCCGGCACCCCCGCCGACGGGCAGCTCAGGCTGCATTCGGCGAAGCTGGCGATCGACTCCGGAAGGGTAAACGGCCAACCCTCGGCCATCACCATTGATACGGTTGGAGAGTCGATCCTCCTGGCGCCCCCTTCCGGCACGATGTTCACGGAAGGGGAGACCCTCGACGTGGCAATCGACTACCGGCGAGTGCCCGGCGTAGCGAGACCCAATTCGCGCAGGGGGTACTACTTCTTTACAGACACGCTGGGACTTCCTGCGAATCTCGGGTATACGATGTCGGAACCATCTGATGCGCGGTTCTGGATGCCCTGTCACGACGAGCCGTGGGACAAAGCCACGGCGGACATTCATGCCAGGGTACCTGACGGATATGTCGCCGCCTCGAACGGGCGCCTTCTCGGCGTGGAGAACCATCCTGATACGACCGTCACCTGGCACTGGCGGGAGGTTCACCCCATCGTTCCCTACCTGATGTGCGTCACAGCATCCCGGTTCACCGTCTCGAGTATACCGTTTGAGCGGGCATCAGGTGATACGGTCCCGGTTCAGTACTACGTCTGGCAACCGGACTCCCTTGAGACTGCCCTCTACCTCCCCACGGTGCGTGCCATGGTTGCACGTCTTTCGGACCTGTTCGGTCCGTATCCATTCGACAAGTATGGCATGACGGCGATTGTCCCTTTCGGGTATGGAGGGATGGAACACCAGACGATAACGACGATGAACAGGTATCTGAAGACCGACGAAAGTACGGTCCTCCACGAACTTGCGCATCAGTGGTGGGGGAATCTCGTCACGTGCGCGACCTGGAAAGACATCTGGCTCAACGAGAGTTTTGCCACCTATGCTGAAGCTCTCTGGGCGGAGTCGAAAGGAGGCGCACAGGCTCTTCGTGCGTACATGACCGACAATCTCGAGCACTTTCAGTACGGATCGTGGCAGGGGGCGGTATACGATCCTGAAGGGCAGGGACTGAATCTGTTCGATCTGGTCGTGTACAGCAAAGGTGCGTGGGTTCTCCACATGCTGCGCGGCGTTGTCGGGGACACCGTCTTCTTCGATATCCTCTCGCGCTATCGCGACCGGTTCAGCGGAGGCAATGCCACCACTGCTGATTTCGAGGCGGTCGTCGATTCGGTTACCGGAACATCCTCCTCCTGGTTCTTCTCCCAGTGGATCTACGGGAATGGATGGCCGAAGTACAGCGTGAGCCACACCTGGACAGGAGATTCGCTGAAGGTGGTGCTGGTGCAGACGCAATCCGCTTCCTGGCCGACGTTCCGGATGCCCCTGACGCTCGAAGTCCGTGGTTCAGGGCGCGATACGACATTCGTTGTCAATGCTCAGGATCGTGTTGCCACCTATACAATCCCCCTGGCGTTTTCGCCCGACACTGTGATTCTCGATCCGGAGCACTGGGTGCTGAAGCAGGTGCAGAATACCACGGTGGCCGTCAGCCAGGAACCGGTTCCCGGTCAGATCGAACTGGGGCAGAATTATCCCAACCCATTCAATGCGATGACCGTCATACGCTTCATCCTGCCCGCCCCGGCCCGTGTCCGTCTGGTGTTGTACGACCTGCTTGGAGCGGAGATCGCCGTGCTGGATGAGGGACCCAGGCCGGCGGGAGAGACCGTGGTGCGTTTCAATGGGTCTGGTCTCGCCTCCGGTGTCTATCTGTACCGGCTCCAGGCCGGGCCGTGGCGGCAGACCCGGCGAATGCTCTTGATACGATAAGGCGGAACGGTGGTGCCACAGAAACTTACCATACGGATCACGACCGAGGACGTCTCCCTCGCTGAGAAGCTCGACGCTCTTCCCACGGACCCGGGCGTCTATCAGCACAAAGACGCCGACGGGAAAGTGCTGTATGTCGGCAAAGCCAAGAACCTCCGGAACCGCGTTCGTCAGTATTTTCAGAAGTCCCGTTCGATCGATCCCCGCATTGCGCAGATGCTCTCCCGTGCAACCGACCTCGAGGTGATTGTCACGGACTCGGAGGTGGAGGCTCTGATTCTCGAAGCCAACCTGATCAAGAAGCTGAAGCCGCGGTATAACGTCAACCTCAAGGATGACAAGTCCTATCCCTACATTGTGGTCACCAACGAACCGTTCCCCCGTGTCTTCGTCACGCGGCAGATCCGCAGGGACGGGTCGCGCTATTTCGGGCCGTATACGGACGTGAAGAATGTCCGCGCCGCGCTGAAGGCCATCCGTGATATTTTCATGATCAGGAGCTGTAATTTCGTTCTGGATGACGACACCATTGCCAGGCGAAAGGTCAAGGTATGTCTCGACTATCATATCAAGAAGTGTGAGGGTCCCTGCGAGGGACTGGTGACCAGCGCGCGATATCAGGCGATGATCGAGCAGGTTGCGGCGCTGCTCCGGGGGAAATCGGAGTCGCTCATCCGTTCGCTGACGGCAGAGATGGAACGTCACGCCGCTGCAATGCGCTTCGAGGACGCGGCCCTGCTCCGCGACAGGATAAGAGGACTGCAGGCGTACGCTGAACGACAGAAGGCGGTCGATCTGGACAGCGTCGATCGCGATATCGTGGCGGTGGCCGGGGAGGGGGATGATGCCTGTGGCGTAATCTTCAAAGTTCGCGAAGGGAAGATGATCGGCCGGAGGCATTACTACCTCAGTAACGTTGAAGGAAGACCGTCGGGAGAGGTCCTGGGGACGCTTCTGCACCAGCACTATCTGGAAGCCGAGGACCTTCCACAGGAGTTGCTTGTTCAGGAACATCCTGATGACGAGGGCGCGCTTCTTGCCTGGCTGGGCCAGCGGCGGGGAGAAGGGATCAGGCTTACCGTTCCGACTGAAGGGGAAGAGGCGAAGCTCGTCCATCTGTCAAAGACAAATGCCAGGTTTCTGCTTGATGAATTGAAGATCCAGCGTCTCAAGAGGTCTGATGCTCTTCCACACGGGGTGACAGCCCTGCAGCACGACCTGCGCCTCGAAATTCCGCCCCGCCGCATTGAGTGTTTCGACATCTCGAACATCCAGGGAGCCGACGCCGTTGCGTCGCTTGTGGTATTTCTGGACGGCAAGCCCAGGAAGAGCGAGTACCGGAAGTTCAAGATCCGCTCGGTGGAAGGGCCGGACGATTTTGCGAGCATGCGCGAGGTGGTCGAGCGCCGCTACACCCATCAGCTTGCGGAACAGGCCACCCTTCCCGATCTCATCGTCGTGGATGGTGGAAAGGGCCAGCTTTCGAGTGCCGTTGAAGTGTTGCAGCGCCTCGGGCTGAGTGCGGTGCCGGTGATCGGGCTGGCGAAACGGCTTGAGGAAGTCTACCGGCCTGGCCGCAGCGAACCCGAGGTGATCGCTCGGACGTCGGGGGGGCTCCGGTTGCTGCAACGGATCCGCGATGAGGCTCACCGTTTTGCCGTGGCCTATCATCGGACGGTGCGCCAGCGGCGCACCCTCCAGACGGAACTCGATCTCATCGCGGGCGTCGGGAAGAAACGCGCAAAAGAGCTGCTGGAGGCATTTGGATCGGTGCAGGGTGTCAGGTTTGCGTCCCAGGACCAGCTTTCGGAGGTCGTGGGGCAGAAGACAGCGGAGCGAATAACGTCGTATTTTCGCGACGAACACGAAGATGAGGCAGGTGGCTAATATTGATCCCATACCGCTTCTCCGTGTTTGTCAAATGGTCATGAGATTGGGAGAAAGGAACGGTTTCCTTCGTGGTACACAACTTGCAGGTTTTTCTGTGGGTTTTTGGGGAATTGGAGAGGGGATTTCCACGGGGGAGTGCGAGAAAGGGAGAAGTATGACTGGTACCCGACCGAGGACGCCGGGCATCTGGATGACGGAACATCAGTTCTTCAGCCTTCTCGAAGAGCTGCACGTTATTCGCGTCTCGCGACCGGGGGGCAAAATGATTATGCTCGATGTCTCCGGCGAGCAGGGAGTGGAATCTGTCGGTGTGACCGAACTGAAGAAACGGTCCCTCACTGCCCTTGCAGAGCTGGAAGAGCGGAAAGCAGAAATTGAAGAGAACCGGTTTGCAATGCCCGTTAATAGCGAGATTAACGCGGGAGGAAGTGTCAGCATGCGCGTCGATTTCGTGAAGCGAAACGATCAGCTGACGCCGGAAGAGGAGAAAGAGAAACAGGGATTGCTCGGGGATATCCTTGCTGCCATTGCACATCATCGGCTCGTGGTGGGAGGGATGAACTATCTGCAGGTGCACTATCGCGAACTCGAGCCCGAACTTGTCCGGCGGGAGTTCCCACTCGATCAGCTGAGCCGCGGGCAGACGATGGGAGAACGACTCCGGTGGAGCAAAGGGATCAAGTCGGCCGCTCTCTTCTGTATCCGCGAGAGCGAGAAGGAGTCAAATACCGGGAAGCCCATGATCGACATCTGCCGGGAATTTCTGACACTGTATGCGATCGAGGGAGATGAAGCGTATTCTCCGGATCAGCTGTTCGGAAACATTCAGCAGATTCTCCTGCTCGACAGAACCGGATAGGAGAAGATGGCCGGTATGATACGTGCGGCTCGCGCGCGTGGTCTACGTACGTTCACAGATGGAGGAAACAATGAAAACCCTGCGCAACATCGCCATCGTGGTGCTCTGTGCTGTGGGAGGATTTATGCTTGTCCGTACGGCGGAGGCCCAGCAGGAGAGGCGTGGAAAGATTGTGTTGTGGGAGTATCGTGACGGGGCAAATCTGAACATGAGCCAACTGAACACGCTCGGGGCAGAGGGATGGGAACTTGTGACGATCACGGCGTATGGAAAGGACTACTATTATGTGCTGAAGCGCCCCCGGTGAACGGGGGGGACCTCCGGTGCCGACTTGCATGAGCGGGCCCAAATCCGTATATTTGCTCCATCTCCACGGGCGATTAGCTCAGTTGGTCAGAGCGCACGGTTCACATCCGTGAGGTCATAGGTTCAAGTCCTATATCGCCCACCCTTTAACCCTGCACGGAGAGGCAGGAAAGGGAGTACCGATGTCCGACCACCGACTGTTATCTCATTTCCTCCGCTTGCGGTTGACAGGCGGAGGTTTTTTTATGCCCGCCGCATCTCGTTCCGTGTGCCTTTCACTCAGGGACCCATCATGAGACGAATCAAGGCCCAGATTATTGACCAGGGGGGATTCGACAGAAGCCTCACCCGTCTTGCCCACGAGATCCTGGAAAAAAACAGAGGGGCCGGCACAATCGTCATCGTCGGGATCCGCACCCGCGGTGAGTTCATCGCCCGCCGGATCGCCCGGATCATCGAAGAGGTCGAAAAGATATCCGTGCCGCTTGGCTGCCTGGATATCACCCTGTACCGTGACGATCTCCTCGGCAAGCTCGAGCAGCCGGAGCTGAAAGGAACAGACATTCTCTTTGATATCTCGGGCAAGGACGTCATTCTGATCGACGACGTTCTCTTTACCGGGCGGACGATACGCGCTGCGCTCGACGAACTGATCGATCTGGGCCGTCCCCGGACCATCCAGCTTGCTGTGCTGGTCGATCGGGGTCATCGCCAGTTACCGATCAGGGCGGATTACGTGGGAAAGAATGTCCCCACGTCATCCCAGGAATCCATCCGTGTACATGTGAAAGAAGTGGATGGCGAGGACACCGTCCTCCTCATGCACCCGGAAGAATAAACCGCCGACCAATCAGGAAACACGTTCATGCCGCTGCAAAACAGACATCTTCTCGGACTCGACGGAATGCGGCGCGACGATATCGAGTTGATTCTCGATACTGCCGTCTCCTTCCGTGAAGTGCTCGACCGTCCGATCAAAAAGGTCCCTCCGCTCCAGGGGAAGACCGTCGCCAACATGTTTTTCGAGAACTCAACGAGGACCCGTCTCTCATTCGAGCTCGCTGAGCGGCGGCTCTCCGCCGATGTTCTGGCATTCTCGGCGACGGGAAGCAGCGTCAGCAAAGGGGAGACTCTCAAAGACACGGCGCGCAACATAGAGGCCATGAAAATCGATATGGTGGTGATGCGCCATCATGCGGCCGGCGCGCCGGAATATCTCTCCCGCGTGATCGAAGCGAATGTCATTAATGCGGGAGACGGATCACACGAGCATCCCACCCAGGCGCTGCTGGACATGTACACCATCCGCGAGAAACTCGGACGGCTGCACGACCTCCACGTCTGCATCCTCGGAGACATCGCCCACAGCAGGGTAGCCAGGTCGAACATCTTTGGCCTGAAAACCATGGGTGCGCGGGTGTCCGTGTGCGGACCCGCAACGATGATTCCCCGTGATATCGAGCGTCTCGGTGTCGAGGTGTATCATCATATCGATGATGTCCTCCCCTCGGTGGATGTGCTGAATATCCTCCGCATCCAGTTGGAGCGTGATGCCGGACGGTTGTTCCCGTCACTCCGCGAGTATCACAACTTTTACGGCATCACGCGAAAACGTCTGGAGCGGGCGGGGCGCGTCATGACCATTATGCATCCCGGTCCGATCAACCGCGACGTTGAAATCTCCGCCGATGTG
Source organism: uncultured Bacteroidota bacterium (assembly GCA_963700635.1). Taxonomy (GTDB): domain Bacteria; phylum Bacteroidota; class Ignavibacteria; order UBA10030; family UBA6906; genus JAGDMK01. The sequence goes on from CAVOYH010000003.1 coordinate 1,733,009, forward strand.
GCGGACAGCGAGCATTCAGTGATCTTGCAGCAGGTGGTCAACGGCGTGGCCGTCCGTATGGCCGTGCTCTACCTGCTCTCAACAAATAACTAGTACCGAGTCCTGACCCTGGAAGGTATATGCCATGCAACTACTTCTGAAAAACGGCCGCGTGGTCGACCCGGTCACCGGCAGGGATGAAATCCTGGATCTCCTCATCGTGGATGGCCGCATTGAGCGCATGGGCAAGGGGCTGCACGCGCCTTCAGCCCAGGCGATCGAACTGCGGGGTACCGTGGTGGCGCCGGGATTCATCGATATGCATGTGCATTTGCGGGAGCCGGGCTTTGAGCACAAGGAGACCATCGCTTCGGGTTGCGCAGCTGCCGCTGCCGGCGGGTTCACCGCAGTCTGCTGTATGCCCAACACCAACCCGGCCATCGACGATGAGTCGGTGATCCGCTTCATCCAGTCCCGTGCGCGCATTGCGTTGGACGGCCTGGTGGACGTCTACCCCATCGGCGCGGTGACCCTGGGCCGCAAAGGAGAGTGTCTGGCACATCTCGCAGAATTGGCATCGGCGGGCGCGATCGCTTTTTCCGATGACGGCGATCCTGTCGCAGATACCGAACTCATGCGCCGGGCGCTGGAGTACAGCGCTATGTTCGGCAAACCGATCATCCAGCATGCCCAGGATCCGGCATTGAGCAAAGGGGGGGTTGCCAACGAAGGATTTGTGGCGACGTCACTGGGACTTCCCGTCATCCCGCGTCTTGCCGAGGAGCTGATGGTTGTGCGTGATATCCGCCTCGCCGAGTACACGGGCGGCAGCTACCATGTGGCACATGTGAGTACTGCCGAAACCGTCGAAGCCATCCGGCAGGCAAAGGCCCATGGTCTCCACGTGACCTGCGAGGTGGCTCCCCACCACTTCGTATTGACGGATGATGCGATCCGCACCTACGACACCAACACGAAAATGAACCCGCCTCTCAGGACGGCAGTCGATGTAGAGGCGATCAAGAAGGGGCTGCGGGACGGGACGATCGACGTGATTGCCACCGACCATGCTCCGCACTCCTTCGACGAGAAAGAGGTGGAATTTCAGGCGGCACCCTTCGGCATTATCGGCCTCGAAACTGCGATCGGCCTCGCCGTGACGGAGCTGCTCGGAAAGAACATTCTCTCACTCCACCAACTGATTGAGAAGTTCTCGGTCCATCCCCGCCGCATCCTTCACCTTCCGGAAATCCGCATCGAAGAAGGCGCGAGCGCAAACCTGACCATCTTCGACCCGGCTGCAGAATGGGTCGTGGACCCGGCGGAGTTCCGTTCCCAATCGCGCAATACTCCCTTCCGCGGTCGGCGGCTTACAGGACGTCCGGTGGGCATCTTCAATAATGGCCGGGTCTTCTGGAACGCAACGTCCTGAAAACTGGACGGCTGCACTCCGGGGTAGACACCACACCGTTTCCGGTGGCCCGGATTGTCCGAAATCGGGCACTCTTTTTCCGTGCCGGTCGTGGCACATGATTTGACCCTCGTCGTGTGTAGAACCAGTACAACATGCACACGAGGCAATCATGAAAACGTCTCTTGGTTTGACGACACTTCTGCTCTTCAGTCTTGCAGCCACCGGCTGCCACCATTTGCTGCACGGACCTGATGATATCGCTCCGTCGCCGCCGGGAGGTTTGCGCACGGCCACCGGCGACAATTTTATCGAACTTTTCTGGTCGGACAACCGCGAGCCGGACCTGGCCGGATACCGTGTCTACGTCAGCTCGAGCTATGACGGACGATATGAGTTTATCGGGTCGAGCGACATCGCATATTACTGCGACGACGGTGCACGCAACGGCAACGTCTACTACTATGCCGTCTCCGCATACGACTTTGACGGAAACGAAAGCGCTCTGAGCAGGGATGTTTCCTATGATATCCCCCGGCCCGAAGGGTACAATGTGTTGCTCTCCAATGCGCTCACGTCGCCGGGGCAGAGTTCCTACGACTTCTCACGCTACGCGGTGGTCGGCGTGGATGACCAGTACGCGGACATGACCTACGTCTGGTCATCCGGTACGCCCATGATGCAGGTCGATACCGACACTGACATTCAGGACATGGGAACGACGGGATCGATTCTCGATATCGGGCAGGCGCCGGCCAGCGGGTGGTCCACGACCCATGACGTTCCGCTGAGAGTAGGCCACACATATGTGGTGTGGACATGGGACGACCATTATGCAAAGTTCAGGGTGACCACGGTGTCTTCGGGCCGTGTAGTGTTCGATTGGGCGTATCAGCTGGTTCCGGCAAACCGGCTGCTGAAGCGGAATCCCGGAAAAGAACGGAAATGACCATCTCCGGGGCCGGTCCCCATGTCTTTCCGGTCAGTGCGGCATGGGGACGTGGTCCCGTTGACTTTCACCTCGCCAAGGTGTACTTTTTTTTACACTTCAGGATGAGGTTTATGGGCATAGCCCGCTGTCTGTTCGTGTTCGTGGTGTGTGCCGGCTGTGTCAGCGTTGCTGCTGGCCAGCCGGGTTCGTCGCAGCCGGCCTCAGGTCCTCAGGTGCGCCTCCCTTTCCAGCAACATCAGATGCAGCGTCAACAGCTTCTTCCTTCGCGCAGTCGTGACAGCGTCGCCGCACCGCACGCACGCGTCTTCGACGCAGTGCAGCGCGGAGTCGCAGAAAGTTCTGTCGGCACCTTCGCGGATCACTTTGCCTCACAGGTGTACCTCCAATTGCGGGGGAGCGATGGAGGGTACTACAGTGCAACACAGGCGTTTTACGTCCTCGATGCTTTCCTCAGGTCCCGGAAGACACTCGGCTGTCTCTTCAGCACGTTTGGCGCAGCCGAATCCAACCCCTACGCAACGGGTGGAGCAACGTTTGTCTCCCGGGGAATCCGGGAAGACGCTCAGATCTATGTCGCCCTTCAACAATCGGGCGATCACTGGGTTATTACACACCTCAGCATTTACTGAGTCGCAATGATCCCCGGAATGTCCGATCGATGGCAGCGCCTTGTCCGGCACCGCAGATGGCGCGACGCAGTGGTGATCGGGAGTTGTTGTGCGCTCCTGGGGATCGCCCACGTCGCCGAATGGTTCACGATTCGCCATTTCGAGAACCAGGGCGAGGCTGAGCGAGACAGAAAGACGTCGGAGTACCTTGATGCGGCGGTCCGGGAGTTCGGGCAGATGCAGCGCACCGCCCGGAGGATCGGCGTGGAAGTCGGCCAGCATCCTGATGTGCTCAGATACCTTTCCGGGGAAACCACCGAACGACTCTCCCTCTTTGAAGCGGCAGCGCATGCGGTATCCGTCTCCTCCGTCGGTATCGAAATCTATGACGCAGCGGGAGATCTGGTCGCCTGGGCCGGATCCGGCGGGTCGGGAGGACGACGCGAGGTCCTGATTGCGCTCGACGGACAGATGATCTCCCTTGTGTCCCACTCCGCCGTTTCGTCTCAGCTGTTTGTTGCTGTTCCCCTGCGTCATGCAGCGCGGATTCTCGGGGTTGTTGTGGTGCGCCAGACAATCGAGGTGGCATCACCTCTGCGGAACAGGTTTCTCGGTCAGGGGGGAATCACAGAGCGGGTTTCGGAAGCGCTGGGGGTCAGAGTTCGGTACTGGTACGGGCCTGAATCTCCCCCGCTTCAGGATTCAGTCTGGGTGAAAGCTCCCTTGTTCGGCATTGACAGCAGTCGGGTCGGGACCGTAGGCGTGCGACACTTGGCCCCGACTGCACTCGTGGGGCGAGTCTCGGCGCTCTTCGATCGGGTCATTGCAGCACTCGAGTGCCTTCTGCTGGTCGCTCTCGCTTTCCCGATCGGCCGGGTACTCTTCCTCCGCCCTCCCGTTGTGATTCGCATGATGATGCTCACTGGTCTGCTCTGGGGCGTGCGGTATCTCCTGGTGTTCCTCGACGCTCCGGCGAGGGCAATCGGCACGGAGATTTTTCAGCCTCTTATCTATGCATCCACCTTCGGCGCAGGACTTGCGCGGTCGGCCGGGGACCTGACGCTGACCGTTGGGACCCTGTGTGCCAACGTCTTTCTGATATTCAGGTTGCTGAAGGGGTACCTCGTCACGCCGCCTCCGGGCCGCCATCCGGGGGTCTCTCGCATCATACCGGCTGCGATTCTGACGGTTGTGCTCTTCTTTCTCCTCCGGGGATACGGAGCGACGGTCCGAAGCGTGCTTTTCGATAGCGCGCTCACCATTGGCGATCCCGCAATCCTGCTGCCTTCTCTGCCCATGGCCCTCCTCCTGCTCAACGGGATAGCGCTTGCGTGGTGCCTTGGTGCGGTTTCCCTTGCCACCTCAGGATTCCTGGCGCGGTTCCTGGGAAAAAACGGTCTCGTTCTTGTGGCCCTCCTCGTTGCGGTGGTGGCAGTCTGTATGGGATATATTCAGTCGGAACCGCTCACGACCCTCCTCCACCGGCTGGTGTTTGGAGGCGCGGTTCTGGGAGTTCTCTGGATACTCTCTACGGGTCGTGGACTCCCTTCCGGCAAACCGGCGGTTGCGCACTTTTTTGGGGTGACGGCGCTCTCGGCCGTGATTCTGCTGCCGCTTCTGGACCAGCAAACCGGGGAACGTGACCGGGGGAAGATCGAGACGTTTGCCGCTGAAGTCCTCCGGCCCGTCGACGGATGGTTGAAGTTTATTGTGGAAGAGGCCCTGTATCAGATGGTGTCACCACCGTCGGCGGAGGAGGACCCGGGACATGGCGCGTCGGGCTATGCCTTGCAGGCGTGGGCTCGGAGCGCGGCTTGCAGGGAGGGATACTCTTCGGTCTTTGAGCTCCTCGACGCCGACGGTAACGACGTCAGTCGCTTTGCAATCGGAGGGCAGGCCGGCGTTGCGCAACAGGTGGCATATTCCATCCCCCTGGACACTGTCGGCGTGATCCGGATGAAGAGCATTGGAGACGGGGTGAGTGCGGTGCGTGTGTATGGCGGGACTGTGCCGGTGTGGGACAGCGGGGGACGGTACGCCGGGCATGTCCGCGTAACGGTTGCGGCAGGGGAGCAGCAGCTTTTCCGGGGAGACAATCCGGCGGTCTTGCGCGGCACCTCACGGGAAACGCTGGAATCATTTTACCGTCCTGTGACGATTGCTGAATACCGTGACGGGTTGATTCTGCGATCGACGAACCCGGAATTCCCGTTCACGCGCGTTCTTCCCGTGTCGATTCGTGAAGAGTTGAAGACTCTCCGTCCGCCGATGGCGTGGATTGACGAGACGATCGGCGGAACGGGATACGAGACATTCTACGCGTTGCGCGGGTCGCACGGAAGTGATATCATCGGTTTGAGTCTGGAACGGCGATCGCTGTTACTGCGTCTTGTTGCGATGGCAAAGGTGGGAGCGGTATACGCGGTTCTGTTACTGGGGCTGCTCGCCCTCGTTGCTGCCCGGGGCTATCTTCGCGGGCAGCGGTACCGACCGGGTTTCCGCGACCGCCTGCTGGCGGCGATGGTGTTGACCGCATTGCTCCCCCTGGTGGTGCTCCTGATCTACAGTCAGAATGACGTGCGCGAACGTTTGCTTGAGACCATGTCACTCCGTCTCGATGACCAGACCGCGGCGATCGGGCAAGATATTGCCGGCATCGGCGAGCACGCCGACGCTTCATCGGAGCTCGAGCTCCGGGCAGATCGGGTGGAACTGATCGCCTCCAATGCCGGAACGGATTTCAATCTGTACGTCGACAATATGCTGCGAATCAGCAGCAGGCCGGAACTGTACGCAGCCGGCCTCCTCGACGCTCGTATCAGCGGAGAAGCGTATGCCCATGTGGTGCTCGGAGGCAAACGGTTCCACGTCGAAACGGAGAATATCGGGCTGTTCCGCTACGCGGTTGGGTACCGGCCGGTGCTGGACGCCGCGGGGGGCATCATCGGCATCGTGTCGGTACCAACCCTGTTCAGGCAGGATGAACTTGAACGGAAGCTGATCGAACGCAATGCCGTTCTTTTCGGCATTTATGCTGTCGTCCTGTTGACCATTGTGATCGTGCTCCCGGTTCTTGCGCACCGGTTTGCCAGGCCGGTTCTTGAACTGACGGCCCTGGTGCGCGATGTCGGCCGCGGCAACCTCAATGTCAGCAGCCGGCTTCCCCGTGCAGAAGGGGAGATCGGTGAGCTTGTCAGGACATTCAATGACATGACGGAGGAGCTGCAGCGCAGCCGCGATGATCTCGTGAAGGTCGAGCGTGAACTCGCCTGGAAAGAAATGGCGCGGCAGGTCGCGCACGAAATCAAGAATCCGCTGACGCCCATCCGACTGTCCATCCAGCATCTGCGGAGGGCATACCTCGACAACGCACCGGCGTTCGGGCAACTTCTGGACCAGGTGAGCAGAACGGTCATCGAACAGATCGACACGCTCAGCCGGATTGCGTCGGAATTCTCGAACTTCGCGAGGATGCCGCGCAGGCGATTGGAACCGGTGGCCGTGCTCGACATCGTCCATGAGGCGGTCGGGCTCTTCATGCAGGACACCGCGGTGTCCTTCGCCGTCAGCGCTCCTGAAGCGTTGCCCGTGCTGGAGGCGGACCGGGAAGAGCTCCGCAGGGCTTTCATCAATATTCTGAGAAACGGCGTTCAGGCGATGAACGGCCATGGGACCATGACGGTGACCCTGAGCCGGGCGGAGGCCGGAGTGCAGATCCTGTTCAGGGATACGGGGCCGGGGATTCCGGATGAGGTAAAGACCAAGCTCTTTCAGCCGAATTTTTCAACAAAAACTGATGGGATGGGGCTAGGCCTTGCCATCGTCAAGAAGACGGTCACAGACCTTGGTGGGGAAGTGTGGATTGAGAGCGAGGTCGGTGCCGGTACGACCGTCGGCCTTGTGCTCCCGGCTGGCGGCCAGGATGAGGGGAGCCGATGATCATCCATCCCCCCCTGTTTCTCCCTCACCGACGTATACTGTGTGGGATGAGCACGAGGCTCGGCGGACAAACCGCGGGGCCGCTCGGCATGAACCTTTCCTTCGCCGTTGGCGACGATGAGGAAGCGGTGAAACAGAACCGGGAGACATTTTTCGGTGCGCTGGGGATACACCAGGACGATGTGGTCTTTATGCAGCAGGTCCATGGAACACGTGTGCTCTCCGTGGCCGCTCCCGCCGGGGGGGAACGTGCCGACGGAAGTGTCACGTCGGTCGAAGGGGTGTATCTGAGCGTCACGGTGGCTGATTGTGTTCCTCTTTTTCTTGCGGATCCGGATGCACCGGCAGTGGGAGTGCTTCATGCGGGATGGAAGGGAACTGTCGGAGGGATTGTCCGCGAAGGAGTGCGGACCATGATGACCGTGTCGGGTGCGCGAGTTGATCGCCTCCTCGTTGCCATTGGCTCATCCGCAGCCCGCTGCTGCTATGAGGTTGGACCGGAGGTAGCAGACGTGCTTCCTCCGTCGTGCGTGACGCGGGATGGCAGCCGGCTGCTGGCCGACCTGAAGGAGGCGAACAGACTGCAGCTGGTTGATGCGGGCGTTCCCGAACGAAACATCACCGTTGACCCCGCATGCACGATTTGCGCTCCCGGGATCTTTCATTCCTACCGCCGCGACGGCGTGCGTTCGGGCCGCATGATGGGCGTCATCGGCATCCGGCCCCTGTCCGTCCACGGTTGATTTCCGACGCTGATTTCCCTATGTTATGGCTTCATCAAGACGAACGGAGGGGTGTACCGTGTGCGGAATCGTAGGGTATATAGGCCAGAACAACTGTGTCCCCGTGATCCTGGAGGGGCTGCGGCGGCTTCGATACCGGGGGTACGACTCTGCCGGCATGGCCGTACTTCACGGGGGCGAGCTTGTCGTGCGGAAGACTGCGGCAAGGTCGCGGATCTCGCGCGGCTGATCGGGAACGACGACGGCTCCATGTCCAGCACTGTTGGCGTCGGTCACACGCGGTGGGCAACGCACGGCGAGCCGAATGACGTCAATGCGCATCCTCACTGGGACCACAAGCGGCAGATCGCGCTGGTGCACAACGGCATTATCAGAACTATCTCGCCATCAAAACCAAGCTCCTGCGGGACGGCCACACATTTCTCGGCGATACCGACACGGAAGTTCTTGCGCATCTTGTCGGTGTGATGTTTGACTCCTGCGGCGATCTGACAAAGGCGGTCCGGCTTGCCCTGGCGGAGGTGGATGGGACGTACGGGATCGTCGTTGTGTCGCCCCGTGTTCCCGGACAGATTGTCGCCGCGCGGAAGGGGAGCCCGCTTCTTGTCGGTGTCGGGGACAACGAGAACTTCGTTGCCTCGGATGCGTCGGCCATTGTTGCCCACACCCGTCAGGTGTTGTATCTTGATGACGGAGAGGTTGCCGAGATCACCGGAGTCGGTGTTCGGACGATGACGATTGATGACGTGGCGGTCGAGAAGCCCGTGCATCAAGTGACCCTTGAGCTGTCGCAGATCGAACGGGGAGGGTTCGATCACTTCATGCTGAAAGAGATCAGCGAGCAGCCGGAGACCATACGCAACGCCATGCGCGGGCGGTTGCTGGTGGACGAGGGGGACGTGAAGCTGGGGGGGCTGGAAAATATCCTCGGGCGGTTGCTCAGTGCGCGACGGATTGTGCTGACGGCATGCGGCACGTCGTGGCACGCGGCGCTCGTGGGAGAGTACATGCTCGAACAGATCGCACGTGTGCCGACTGAAGTGGAGTACGCATCGGAGTTCCGGTACAGGGATCCGATTATCAATATTGATGACGTGGTGTTTTTGATCAGTCAGAGCGGGGAGACAGCCGACACGCTCTCGGCGATGCGCGAAGCAAAAGAGAAGGGGGCCACGGTCCTCGGCATCGTGAATGTTGTCGGGAGCACGATTGCCCGCGAATCGGATGGGGGCGTCTACGTCCATGCGGGTCCGGAGATCGGCGTGGCCTCCACCAAAGCGTTCACCTCGCAGCTCACGGTTCTTGCGCTCATCACGATTCTCATCGCGCGAGCGCGAGGGATGGCGCGCGAACGGGGGCAGGTGCTTGCGCGGGAACTGGCAAGCCTGCCGGAGAAGGTGGAGCATATTCTGGCCCATACGGAGGCGATCAGGGCGATAGCGGAGGAGTTCAAGAATGTCCGCAATGTGCTCTATCTCGGACGCGGGGCGAATTTTCCCGTGGCCCTTGAAGGCGCATTGAAGTTGAAAGAGATCTCCTATGTCCATGCCGAGGGGTACCCGGCGGCGGAGATGAAGCACGGTCCAATTGCGTTGATCGACGAAAACATGCCCGTGGTGTTTGTCGTGCCGCGGGACGGAATCTACGAAAAGGTGATCAGCAATATCCAGGAGGTCAAGGCCCGCAAGGGGAGGATCATCGCGGTCGCGAATGATGATGACACCGAGATTGCGAAGATGGCCGAGTTTGTCATCAGGGTTCCCAGGACGTATGGGTTTTTCGGCCCCATCCTGAACATCATCCCGCTGCAGCTTCTTGCATACTATATTGCAGTCGGGCGTGGCACAAACGTTGACCAACCTCGGAACCTGGCCAAAAGCGTGACCGTCGAATAGCCCCCATCAAGGAGAACGCATGAAACAGGACCAACGCTTCAAGCCGCATGACTGGGCTCTCGTGCTCGGGGCCTCGAGCGGGTTCGGCGGCGCAGCCGCCGTGGAATTTGCCCGACACGGGATGAATGTGCTGGGCGTGCACCTGGACCGTCAGGCGACGATGCCTGCGGTTCAGCAAATCATCAAGGAGATCAAACATCTCGGGCGCGAGGCCGTGTTCTATAATATGAACGCAGCTGATGCCATCAAACGTGTCGAGACGCTTGACGACATCCAGGAGCGGTTTGCCGGGAATTCGCACAGCACGATCAAGGTGCTTCTGCACTCGCTGGCATTCGGCACGCTGAAGCCCTTCATTGCGAAAAAGATGGACGATGCCGTCACCCAGGCACAGATGGAAATGACACTGGACGTCATGGCGCACAGCCTCGTCTACTGGGTACAGGGACTTCTGTTGCGCGACCTGATGAAGAAGGGGGGGCGTGTGTTTGCGCTCACCAGCTCCGGAGGCCATACGGTGTTGCCGAGCTACGGTGCGGTCTCGGCGGCGAAATCCGCTCTCGAGTCGCACGTTCGACAGCTGGCCATGGAGCTGGGCCCGCTGGGCATTACGGCGAATGCGTTGATGGCGGGCGTGACCGATACGCCGGCCCTCAAGAAGATCCCCGGTTCAACACGCATGCTGGAAGTCGCACGCGCAAAGAACCCGGGCGGCCGTCTCACCCTGCCCGAAGATGTCGCGCGCGCAATGGTGCTCCTCTGTGATGAGGGCGCCGGCTGGGTGTCAGGGAATGTTATTGGCGTTGATGGCGGTGAAGATATTGTCAGTTTCGTCGGACAGAAAGGTCTATAGCGTATGCCATTGTTTCAGTTCACCGAAGAGCAGATCATGCTCCGCGACATGGTGCGGGAATTTGTGAATGCGGAGATTAAACCCATAGCGCAGAAAATCGACGAGGAGGAGAAGATCCCCCGGGAGCTCATTGACAAGATGCGCGACCTCGGGCTGATGGGGGCGGCGTTCCCGCCGGAATACGGCGGTGGTGGATTCGGTGAGATGGGGTACTGCCTGATGCAGGAGGAGATCGCACGCGGCTGCATGTCCACCGCGACGTTCATGGGAGCCCATCAATCAATCGGCGCCAATGCCATTTACCTGGGCGGCAACGAAGATCTCAAGAAAAAGTATCTGGTCCCTCTCGCTGAGGGGAAGATGATCGGTGCATTCGCGCTGACGGAAGTGCTGGCCGGTTCAGACTCCTTCAATCTCCGCACCCGTGCGCATCAGGAGGGCGATGAGTGGGTGATCAACGGGGAAAAAATGTGGATCACCAACGGGGCCCTGGCCGATGTGGTATCGTTGTTCGCACGGACCGAACGGGGGATCACAGGGTTCGTCGTGGAGACCAAGACGCCGGGGTATCATGCCGGACCGTCGGAAAAGAAGATGGGGATTCGCGGGAGCGCGACAAATGCCATCACGCTGGACAATGTCCGCGTGCCGGCGTCGAACATGATCGGTGCCGACGGGCGGGGGTTCCTGGTTGCGATGAAAACCCTGGATGCAGGGCGGCTGGGTCTGGGCGCGGCCTGCACAGGTGCCGCGAAAGAACTGCTGGAGAATTCGACGCGGTTTGCGAAGGAGCGGAAGCAGTTCGATGTCCCGATCGCACAGTTCGAGGCGATTCAATTCATGCTGGCAGATATGGCGGTGATCATCTATGCGATGGAATCCATAGTCTACCGGACCGCAATGGCGTACGACGAGGGAAAACCGATCTCCCGGGAGTCCGCGACCGTGAAACTCTACTGTTCCGAAGGGCTTGATCGTGTTGCCGATATGGCCGTGCAGATCCATGGCGGGATGGGATATTCCCGGGAACTTCCCATCGAGCGCTACTACCGGGATTCCCGTATCAACAGGATCTTTGAAGGGACCAATGAGATCCAGAAGGTCGTGATTTCGAGGGAAGTCCTGAAGCGCAACGGCCGCCTCACCTGAGACCTGCCTCATTTTCACACCAATGAAGCCCTCCGGCATCCACATCGGAGGGCTTTTGTTTCTTGACCTTCTCGACGAATTGGGCTACAATGAAAATATTTGAAGGCCCACCCATGCAGCAACCTGCAGAAGCTTCTTCATCCCATCCGCGCATCGGCAACTTCCGCTGGACCGTCTGCGCGCTTTTGTTCTTTGCGACCACGATCAACTACATCGACCGTCAGGTGCTGGGGATTCTGGCGCCGACCCTCCAGAGGGAAATCGGCTGGAGCGAGCTTGAGTACGGCTATATCGTCACGGCATTCCAGGCGGCATACGCTCTCGGGCTGTTGTTTGTGGGACGGCTGATGGATCTTGTCGGCACGAAGCTCGGCTATTCCATTTCCATGGTTGTCTGGAGTATCGCGGCGATGGCCCATGCCCTCGCCCGTTCCGCCCTGGGCTTTGGCATCGCGCGTTTCGCCCTCGGCCTGGGTGAGTCGGGGAACTTCCCGGGCGCCATCAAGACCGTGGCGGAGTGGTTTCCAAAGAAGGAGCGTGCTTTTGCCACCGGGATTTTCAATGCTGGGTCCAACGTCGGCGCAATTGCCGCACCGCTCATTGTCCCCTGGATCACGATCACATATGGATGGTATGAGGCGTTCATCATTACCGGTTCAATCGGCTTTGTCTGGCTCATCTTCTGGATTCTCCTGTACGAGGTCCCGCAGAAACACAAACGGCTTACGAAAACGGAATACGACCATATCCACAGCGATCCTCCCGAATCGCTCGCGAAAGTTCCGTGGATGAAGCTCATGACCTACCGGCAAACCTGGGCATTTATGATCGGCAAATTCCTCACCGATCCGGTCTGGTGGTTCTACCTGTACTGGGTCCCGAAATTCCTGAACAAGGAGTACGGGCTCACGCTCGACACGATCGGTCCGCCATTGATCGTGATCTATCTCGTTGCCGACGTCGGCAGCGTCGGGGGTGGATGGCTTTCCTCCGCGCTGATCAAACGCGGTTGGACCGTCAACCGCGGACGGAAGACAGCTATGCTGATTTGCGCAGTTAGTGTCCTTCCCATCATGTATGCATCACAGGCGGATTCGCTCTGGCTTGCCGTTGGTTTGCTCGGTCTCGCCACCGCAGCTCACCAGGGATGGTCGGCGAATCTCTTCACGATCACGTCTGACATGTTCCCGCGCAGGGCGATCGGTTCTGTCGTGGGTCTTGGCGGGATGGCCGGGTCGATCGGAGGGATGCTTATCGCCACCGCCACAGGTCTGATTCTCGAACTTACCGGGAGTTACATGGTGCTCTTCGTTCTGGCGGGGCTGCTGTACCTGACCGCCCTCCTGGTGATTCAGTTGCTTGTCCCGAAGCTGGATACCCTGGCCCTGGAATCCTAAGCGATCACCTGACGGAGAACAGCCGTGTTCATTCATGAGCATTTCCTCCTGGAGAATCGCCGTGCGATCGAGCTGTTTGAGAGATACGCGCGTGATCTCCCGATCATCGACTATCACTCACACCTGCCCCCCGCGGAAATCGCTTCGTCCCGGAAGTTCGAAAACATGACGCAGATCTGGCTTACCGGTGATCACTACAAATGGCGTGCGATGAGGGCCAATGGTGTTGATGAGCGTTTGTGCACGGGGGATGCTTCGGATTGGGAAAAGTTTGCCGCGTGGGCTGCAACTGTTCCCCGAACCCTGCGCAATCCCCTGTATCACTGGACACATATGGAGCTCAAGACGCCTTTCGGCATCACCGACGTTCTGCTCAACCCTGATACGGCGCAGCAGGTGTGGGATCGGTGCGGGGCGCTGCTCGGGGAGGATGATTTTTCCACGCAGGGAATCATCCGTCGAATGAGAGTCAAAGTCGTCTGCACGACTGACGACCCGACGGACACGCTGGAGCATCACCGGCGGTTGGCCGGGCAAACCGGCGCGGGGTTCGTCATGGTCCCGGCATTTCGCCCTGACAAAGCGCTTGCCATCGACCAGGGGACCGTCTTTTCTGCCTGGATCCAGCGGCTTGCCATTGCAGCCGATATGGCAATTGTCACGTATGCCGACCTGATCGACGCGCTGCACAAACGGCATGCGTTCTTCCATGATGCAGGGTGCCGTCTCTCCGACCACGGGCTCGAAACCATCGTTGCCGACCAGTACACGGAAGCCGAAATCTCCTCGATTTTCCGACGCGGGTTGACCGGTGTATCCCTGACGCCCGACGATGTCCGGAAATACAAGTCGGCCCTCCTGTACGAGTTCGCCCTCATGGACCATGCACGCGGATGGGTTCAGCAGTACCATCTCGGCGCCCTGCGCAATACCAACCCCAGGATGTTTCGCCTCCTCGGACCGGATACGGGCTATGATACCATCGGAGACTTCGAGATGGCCCGTCCGCTGGCCCTGTTGCTGGGACGGTTGGATGAAGCCGGGTCGCTTTCCAAGACGATCCTGTACAACCTCAATCCGCGCGACAACGAACTGCTTGCCACGATGATTGGCAACTACCAGGATGGGTCTGTCCCGGGCAAACTGCAGTTCGGGAGTGCATGGTGGTTTCTGGACCAGAAGGAGGGGATTGTGCGGCAGCTGAATGCCCTTTCACACCTCGGGCTGCTCAGCCGTTTTGTCGGTATGTTGACCGACAGCCGGAGTTTTTTGTCGTTTCCGCGTCACGACTACTTCCGACGGGTATTATGCACACTGCTCGGTGATGAGATGGAACGCGGGTTGATTCCGGATGACGTGTCGCTGGTGGGCCCCATGGTCTCCGATATATGCTACAACAATGCAAAGAGCTATTTCGATTTTCCCGAACCATGAAAACGAACGAAAGACCATATGACCTCCACACCGATTCTTGAGGAACTGGCCCTTCATGCCGGCAGCGAAGTGGATGCGGGCGCCCTGCGCATCTCCTCAACGGAGCTGGTTCATGTCTATCCCCGGTCCATCATGCGTAGGGGGAGGCAACGCTATATCTCGGCCGTCGTGCCGGGAAGAAGTACCTCTACGTCATTGCTGCCCAGAGCCAGCCTGCGCCGACGGAAATGTTTGAAGGCGACACCGTCAGGTCAGACCGCTTCAACGGCACCACGCTCATCCGGCGTCGTCCTGGACAGCCTTGCTCCGCGGTTTGTCGGGAATTTTGAGAAGGGGATCGAATACCGGGGCGATCTGGGCGCATTCGCGTCGGAATACCTGCGACATGCGGCAATCGCATCGGCCATGGGGCCGTACAAGATCAGCGTTCATTCGGGGAGCGACAAATTCGCGGTCTACAAAGTCCTCGGACGCACCCCGGAGTTTCCGGTGCATATAAAGACGGCAGGAACAAGCTACCTTGAAGCCTTGAGGACCATCGCCACCGTGGACGGGAAGCTCTTCCGGGAGATTCTTTCCTTTGCGCTCGACCGCTTTGATGAAGAAAAAGCCAGCTATCATGTCTCTGCTCAGCGCGATGAATGATGCAGGCGGGCCGCGCTTCCGCGGCCGGATCGATGCAACCCTTGGAGAGCACGAAGCGGTTCATTATGCTCACCTCGTCAGGCATTTCGGGAAACATCTCGACCCGTTTTCGTCCTGGAAGGAGGATACGGTATGAACAGTGGAACCCTGCGTGGCCTGTATGACATCAACGGCCTGACCGTTGCAGTCACGGGTGGAGGGGGTGTACTGGGTGGCGAGATTGCGGTCTCCCTCGGTGCGGCCGGTGCGCGCGTAGCAGTGCTGGATCGTGATCCGGCTCTTGCAGAAGCGACCGTGCGCAGGGTGACCGGGGCAGGAGGCACGGGACTCGCCGTTCAGTGCGATGTACTGGATACTGCGTCGCTGGAGCAGGCGCGCGGGGCAGTGCTCGGTGCGTTCGGGCGGATCGATTGTCTCATCAACGGAGCCGGAGGCAACAACCCGAAAGCCACCACGAACCCGACGCAGCCGTTTTTTAGCCTCCCTCCTGAAGCGCTCCGGTTTGTCTTTGATCTGAACATTCTCGGCACGATACTGCCATCACAGGTGTTCGGGAAAGTGATGGCCGATCAGGGGACGGGAAACATCCTGAACATTTCCTCACTGAACGCCATCAGACCACTGACGCGGATCCCAGCGTACTCGGCCGCAAAAGCCGGGGTGAGCAATTTCACGCAGTGGCTTGCCGTACACATGGCGCAGGAGTATTCGCCCCGCATCAGGGTGAACGCCATTGCACCGGGATTCTTCCTTACGGAGCAGAACCGGTTCCTCCTGACGGAACAGGCGACGGGTAACCTGACGGAACGGGGGAAGAAGATCATCGATCACACGCCGATGAAGAGGTTTGGCGCGCCGGAGGATCTCGTCGGTACCGTGCTCTGGCTTCTCTCTCCGGCCTCTGGATTCGTGACCGGGACAGTGATCCCGGTGGACGGCGGATTCGCAGCATACTCCGGAGTGTAGGAACGGGGCTTCCGCGGATTCAATTGGATTGACACTCACGCGAAGGATGACGATCATGAAGCTGCAGTGGTTCGGGGTAGTGGGACTGGGTGTGATGGGGCAAAACCTTGCGCGGAACATCGAGCGCAACGGTTTCTCGGTAGCAGGGTTCGATCTCGATCCGGCAAAGACGAAGGCCGCCACCGCCGCATGTGCGGGGGCGGACATTGTGATGACGTCTTCGATCGCGGAATTTCTCTCCCGTCTGGCGGTCCCGAGGCGGATCCTCATGATGGTGCCTGCAGGAAAGCCTGTCGATGCCGTCATTGCCGGCCTCCAGCCTCACCTCGCGGCGGGCGACGTCCTGATCGACGGAGGGAACTCCTACTTTGAGGACACACGCCGTCGCCTCAAAGCACTCCAGGGAACGGGGATTCTCTATGTCGGCACAGGCGTGAGCGGTGGCGAAGAGGGTGCCCTCCGGGGACCGTCGATCATGCCGGGGGGCGATCCGGCGGCATGGCCTCTGGTGAAGCCGGTGTTTCAGAGCATCGCTGCAAAGGCCCCCGACGGAACCCCCTGTTGCGAATGGATCGGGAAGGACGGCGCCGGCCATTTCGTGAAGATGGTGCACAACGGCATCGAGTACGCCGACATGCAGATGATCTGTGAGGCGTATTTCCTGATGGAACGGGTCCTCGGTCTTGGCACCGACGAGATGCAGAAAATCTTCGAAGAGTGGAACACGGGCGAGCTGAACAGCTACCTGATCGAAATCACCGGTACGATCATGGGAAAGAGAGACCCGGAGACCGGCAAGGCTCTCATTCATGTGATTCTGGATACAGCCGGGCAGAAAGGGACGGGGAAGTGGACAAGCGCCGTTGCGCTCGACCTCGGCATTCCTGCTCAGACTATTGCCGAGGCAGTATTCGCCCGCATGATGAGCTCCCTGAAAGCAGAGCGGACCGTTGCAGCTGGAATCCTCGCAGGGCCTGATGCGACGTTCTCCGGCGACAAGACCGCGTTCATCGAGATGATTCGCCAGGCCCTGTACGCATCCAAGATCTGCTCGTACGCACAAGGGTTCCAGCTCTTACGTGCCGCCGACCACGAGTTTGCCTGGGAACTCCAGTTCGGGTCCATCGCTTCACTCTGGCGGGCAGGCTGTATCATCCGGGCACGGTTCCTGGACCATATTCAAGAGGCGTACGCCAGGAATCACGCACTGGCGAACCTCCTGCTTGATCCGTATTTTGCCAATGCGGTGAAGAGCGCGTCCGAGGCCTGGCGGACTGTCGTCGCCACGGCGGTTCGGATCGGAGTGCCCGTCCCTGCGTTCAGCAGTGCGCTTGCCTACTACGACGGCTACCGCTCCGCCGTGCTCCCGGCAAATCTGCTGCAGGCACAACGCGATTTCTTCGGGGCACATACGTATCGCCGCGTGGACAAGGAAGGCGTGTTTCATACGAAGTGGGAGTAGAGAGGGCGATGGTTGTCGTCATCGATGCGAAAAATCCCTACCTGGCGGATGCTCTTGCCGCCGTTGCCGAGGTCCGTGTGCTCCCCACCCCGGCCATCACCCGGTCGGCGCTTCGCGACGCGGACGCGGTGATCGTACGGTCGGAAACGCCAATCGGGTCCTCGCTTCTTGAAGGCACACCTGTCCGGTTCGTGGGAACGGCGACGATTGGCACCGACCATGTTGACACGGAGTATCTCGCCAGTCATGGGATTGCCTTCGCGAGCGCACCGGGGAGCAACGCAAATTCCGTGGCGGAGTATGTGGCTGCGGGGCTGCTGGTGCTCGGAGAGCGGCTCGGGGTTTCGCTTGCAGGAAGAACCCTCGGCGTGATCGGCGTGGGCAACGTGGGAAGCCGGATTGCGCGTGTTGGAAAGGCGCTCGGGATGTCCGTTCTCCTCAACGACCCGCCACGTGCACGCTCAACCGGAGACCCGGCGTACCTCCCTCTCGAGGCACTATTCGATGCAGACGTCATCACTCTTCATGTTCCCCTCACACGGGAAGGTCTGGATCCAACGTTTCATCTCGTCAATGCTTCCTTTCTTTCCCGTATGAAGCGCGGGTCGATCCTGATCAACACTTCAAGGGGAGGGGTGGCGGACTCTCCGGCCCTTGCCGGAGCTCTCCGGGATGGCTCGCCTGCTGCAGCAGTGCTGGACGTCTGGGAAAACGAACCGGCAATCGATATCGACCTTCTCTCGCGTACCGCCCTCGCAACTCCACACATCGCCGGATATTCGCTGGACGGGAAGGTCAACGCTGCCCGGATGATGTTCGAAGGTCTGGCGACTCACTTCGGGTTTGAGGAGTCCTGGCCTCCCCCGGCTCATCTGCCCCCGCCGGCGCACGTCGAACTCGACGTCCGGGACCATCCCGCGACCGTGGACACGCTGCGACGAATCATTACTTCCTGTTATGCAATCGAACAGGACGACGCCGGTCTTCGCGCTCTCAGCACTCTGCCACCGGATGAACGGGGAGATGGGTTTCGCGCGTTGCGCGCGCACTATCGGGTTCGCAGGGAATTTCCCGCGACGTCGGTGGTCCTCACGCCGTCGCATGCGCCCCTCCAGATTCCCCTCACGCTTCTGGGATTTTCCCTTCGGGAGGAATCAGGGGTTGGAACGACCCGATCAGTCACGTCTCACAAGGGCGGAGGGGGGCGAGCATGACAGGCAAGGGCTTCACCGATCGTCCGCTCTCCGGGTTGGAAGTTCGGGAGATTCTGGCGGAAGCATTTGAACAGGAGAATTTCTCAGGGAAGCGCGTCCTGGGTATCATCCCCGACGGCACGCGCAGCGCTCCTATCGGCCAGATGTTCCGTGCGGTTAACGACCTGCTTCTGCCCCGGGTGAAGCAGCTTGATTACCTCATTGCGCTCGGCACCCATCCCCCCATGAGCGAGGAGGCAATTGACAGACGGCTCGATTGTGCCCCTGGAGAACGGGCCAGTCGGTATCCGTCTGTGCGCGTTTTCAACCACCACTGGAAAGACCCCGCGCAGCTCAGGACGATTGGCGTCATACCGGAAGAGGACATCGCCGGGCTCTCGGGGGGCCTTATGAGAGAACGCGTCACGGTCTCGATCAATGCTCTGGTCTTCGCGTACGACGTCGTGATGATCATCGGTCCGACGTTTCCCCATGAGGTGGTGGGGTTTTCCGGAGGGAACAAATACCTGTTTCCGGGGATCTCCGGTCAGGAGATCATCGATATGTTCCACTGGCTCGGAGCGTTGATTACCAGCCCCGTGATCATCGGGCGCAAGCATACACCTGTGCGGAAGGTCGTGGATCGTGCCGCGGCGCTCCTTTCCGTCAAAAGGTACTGCCTGAGTCTCGTTGTAAAGGGGGAGGGACTTGCCGGACTGTACTGCGGGACACCGGAGGAGGCCTGGTCTGCGGCGGCCGATCTCTCCGACCGGTTGCATATTGTGTACAAGGATACGCCCTTCAGCAGGGCGCTCTCCTGTGCACCGGCCATGTACGACGATCTGTGGGTTGGAGCGAAATGCACCTATAAGCTGGAGCCCGTAGTCGCCGACGGGGGAGAGGTGGTGATCTATGCCCCGCACATCCATGAGATTTCCGTCACACACGGCGACCTCATCGCCGGGATCGGCTATCATGTGCGGGACTACTTCGTGAAGCAGATGGACCTCTTCCGGCACATACCCCGCGGGGTGCTTGCCCACTCAACCCACGTCAAAGGTGTGGGTACGTTCGACAACGGAGTGGAGTCTTCCCGCATCTCTGTCGTGCTTGCAACCGGCATTCCTGAAAGTGTCTGCCGTGCTCTCAACCTCGGCTACAGGGATCCGAAATCCATCCGCCCCGACGAATGGTCTGGCAGAGAGGCCGAGGGAATTTTCCTTGTGCCGCAGGCAGGCGAGATCCTCTACCGGCTGAAGAACGATCCGTTCAATCTCTAGCGTCCCTCGAGGACCTCGTCAGCACCCCGTGCAGGCGATCCCGGTGCGGCGCACCCCGGCGCAGCCGGCTGTACGACGCCCGGTGTATGCGGAGCTGCCGGCCGGTGGTCTTATTCCTCAGTGGACCTCGAGATAATCTTTGTCGGGTAGCTTCGGGAACGGGGCGTGCGGTTCCGTCTGGTACCAGAAGGCCACGGACGCGATATCATCCTGCAGTGGCAGATATCGCCTCCCGACCGCCAACCGAGCGCCTGGATCGTCACCCGGAGGTCCTTCTCGAAGCGGATCGGATCGACGACGTGCCAGCGGTAGAGTCCGAACCGCTGCTGGGAATTGTAGACACCGTCCGGACGGATCACCTGCGGCAGTCCGCTGTACGGCGTGGTGAATTCCTGGTACTGCTTGGTTTTCTGATTCTCGAAGTTATACGAACCGCAGAAGTAGTCTTCCGTACCGGTGCCGCAGATCGTTGGATAGTCCGTATCGCCATCCAGATAGAATTTGATTTCTCCTTCGCCCCACCAGCCGAGATTGTTCACGCCCCACGCCATATAGGTGCCCACATACTGTCCCCACCCCTTCACACCGTCGAGGATGGTGTAGACTGATTTGTACGGAAGGGGGTTGACCCGCCGGAACTGAGCATGGAAGTACGCCGCATCCTGCGGACACGTCGGTGAGGGTGTAGTTGATCTGGTAATACAGGACCATCTCATCCTCCGCGATATTCTCCAGCGTGATTCTGGCGGACTTGCGGAAAGGCATCTCCCAGTAGCAATTGAAGGCACTTCCGGGATTGACGCACACAGCGAGCGAGGAGATCTGTGCATACTGTCCCCAGCCGCAGGCAAAGAAGTCGCCGACAGGAACTTCCACGGATGGATGTGATTCGCCATCCCAGTATATCCGGAGGATGGCGTAGCGCCATTGTCCTGTCGGGGTCATCCAGATCTGCTGGATTGCCCCTTCGCCCTTGATCTCCGCCACAGTAAACGTCTCTTTCGCTTTGATCTTGACCGACGGAGAGATCTTCCAGCCGCGGCCGAGATCACGGGCCGCGTTGGCGCCCGTTCCCTCGGTTGCCATTCCGCCTTTGCCTTTTTCACCGGTGAAGTTTTCCGGGCTGATCGAGCGGGTCTTCGCCTTTGAGAGGCGGGAGAGGTTGCCCATCCCCATTCCGAGGCCGTTGAACGATTGTTGTGCCATCATCAGATCTCCTGCGAGGAACAGGGTGACGAGAAGAAGTGCTGCATGCTTCATGGTGCGCTCCCTGATGGTTGTCGTTACTCTTTCAGCCATTCCCCCCCCTTTGTCGATATTCTCGCGGGTGAATACGCGCGACTTCAGGGTGATTTCGCGGGCGACCTTTTTGCCCGAGAGAATTGCCCGTGCGGTTTCAATCGCTTCTTTCCCCCCGGTGGGATACTCAAATGTGGCTGCCAGGACTCCCTGTTTCACGTACATTTGTCCTTCGTGGGGGAGGGCATCGATGCCCACAAAGAGCATTGACCGTTCACGGCCCGCGGCTCGGGCCGCGAGATACGCGCCGTGTGCACCCGGGTCGTTATGCGCATAGACGAGATCGATTTCGGAAAAGCGGGCGAGGGCGGATTCCATTTCTTTGCGGGCATCCGGTTCCAGCCATTTCATATCCGCCTCGAAAATCACTTCGACGGCGCTTCCCTTGATTCCCTCTCTGAACCCGGCATTCCGGTCCTGCCCGGGTGTTGACGTCATGAGACCCTTCAGCTCCACCACCTTTCCCTTGCCACCCAGCCGCCTGGCGATCCACGTACCGGCTGCTTTCCCGATACGGCGGTTATCGGCCCCGATAAAACAGGTGAAGTCATTGCCCAGAACCCGACGGTCGAGAACGATCACGGGGATTCCTTCCTTGAAAGCATTCCGGACCGGCCTGGTGAGCGGGGCTGCTTCCTTCGGAGAAATGATGATGAGATCGACCCCCGCGCGGATGAACTCCTCGACGTGAGCTCCCTGGCGAAGGTTGTCATTCTGAGCGTCTTTGAACACCATCTCCAGTTCGGGGTGCTCGTCCGCTGCTTTCCTGATGTCCGCATTCATCTGCACACGCCAGGGTTCTCCGAGATTACACTGGCTCACACCGATTGTCCACTTCCTGGTTTGGGGCGACGCGGGGATGGTCATGACAACTGCAAGAGCCACCGTGACCAGTGCAGTGAGTACGCTATGCTTTCGTGACATTTGGCGTTCCGTTTATGAAGGATCGTTCCGTTGAAAGAGCACGGCACCGAGGATGATAAGACCGGTGAGGAGAAGCCGGGTCTCTTCGCCGACCGCGTTGATGCTCAGGATTTTTTCCAGGTTGCCGATGATGAGGATGCCCAGCAGCGTAAGCCAGATGGAGCCGCGTCCTCCCTGCAGCGAGGTGCCTCCGATGACGACCATGGCGATTGCGCTGAGTTCGTATGTCGCTCCCGCCTCGGGGTCCCCCTGCAGCTCCTGCGCCGCCTGGCAGATGCCTGCAAGGGCGCAGAAGAGACCACTCAGACCGTACGCGAGGACCTTTGTGGTGCCGACGGGGATCCCGGAATACCGTGCCGCTTCTTCGTTTCCTCCCACGGCGTACAGTTGTCTCCCCCAGGGAGTGAGGACGAGAAGGACGCCGCAGAAGACCATGGACAGGAGCATGATGATGGAGACCACGGCAATATTGTCGCCGGCGATGCGGGCGCCGATGGCATCGAACATGCCGGGGACGTCGACATACTGGTACGTCCCGTCGGACATCTGGACCGCCGTGGAGATTTTCTGCCCGCCGGACACGAGCTTGGCCAGTCCACGGGCGAAGACCATCATGGCCAGCGTGGCGATGAATGGCTGGACCCGGAACCGGGCAATAAGCCCGCCGGAAAGAGCCCCGCAGGCAGTCCCCAGGAGCAGCGTCAGCCCGATTGCCACGATGTCGGGCAGGCCCTTGTGAATTGACAGCAGTGAGAACACGACCGCCGAAAGTCCGAGCAGGCTCCCGACGGAGAGATCGATGCCGCCGGCAATGATCACCAGCGTCATGCCGCAGGCGAGGATACCGTACACGGAAACCTGCCGCAACATGTCGCGGTGCGTGTCCCACTGAAAGAACGCCCCGTCGGCATTGAACACTGCTCCCACCACGAGCACGAGGGCAAGGGAGAGGAGTGCGCGGAATACCGGGTGCTTAGTGAGTGATGCCACAGAAGTGGACCTTCACGCCGAGTTCACGGAGGGCCCGGCTTTGGCGAACATCCCTTTCTTCGCTCCTGCCGCATCCGGTGCATAGACCACCTGGATGTGATTCGCTTTGTGCCGGGCCATCATCTGATCGCGGGTGACACCCTTGAGCACGGCGTGCATGATCGGCCACTGTGACGTGGTCTGTTGCCACCGGTCCGTTGTTTCTTCCTGCGGGAGGGAGACAACCTCGCCCAGACCGCAATCGCACTGCAGCTGGTTGTCCGCCACAAAGACGCGGCTCCATACAATGTGGCCGGGCTTGCTGATCCCCTTGAGTGTCGCCCCGCCGAGCCGGAAGTACATCGGTGCCTGGCGCTCTCCGACAGCGCCGGCATACCCGTTCACGAAGTGGGCGGGAGGAGCGGCTCCGGAGATTTCGAGGACCCACACGAACGCCTTGTGCCGTTGGCCCTGTACTCAGCGTCCCCACCGCACATCGTGGAGCGTGTTTTCAGGGTCGAATCCCAGCTGCCGCCAGAGACGGTAGGTCAGGAGACCGTCGAGTCCGGCGCATTCATCCACTTCATTGAAATGCGGGAGCGCTTCACCGTCGTAAAGCGAGTGTCCGTTCTTTTCGTGGCGGACCGGAGGACGGTCGACGTTGTTCAGCAGTCCCTCCGCTAGGTCTGATGCGGGAACGAGGTCCTTGAGTCCCTGCTGGTACTGGATGCCGATGGTATCACAGCCGAACTCATCGGCAATACGCACGGCGGCAATGTACATTTTGCACTGCTGAAGAACCTGTGCTTCCGTCAGTTCCGTTGTCTCGTCCCGTCCGAACGTAAACTGCATCCCTTTATTCTTCAGCCACCCGTAGACGTCCAGCGCTTCTGCGTCGGGGACCTGGAGCATTTTTGCGTAGAGTGACGACTGGCTGAGGCGTTCCTTGAATACGCCCGTCCGGTGCAAGAGTTCGTCGGGGATGATGGCGTTGTACATACCCATACAGCCTTCGTCGAAGACCCCCATGATGGCCTTGCGTTCGCGGAACGCCCGGGCGAACTCTTTGCCGAGCGTTTCAGCTTTCGCAGGAACGCGAACCTTGCTGTAGGGGACGACGTGGGAGGTATCGTGGCGGACAGCCCCCTTTTTCATCCACTGCCCGAGCCCCTTCAGGAAAAACCTGTCGGTGAAATTCTCGCTCCAGAGCGTGCTGAATTTCACGCCGGCTTTGGTGAGCGATGCATTCAGGTTGAGCATCCCCACCAGGCCCGGCCATGTGCCGCTCCAGTTCGCGACTGTGAGAATCGGGCCCTTGTGGGTAGAGAGTCCTGCCAGGACGTGGTGGGAGTATTGCCAGACGGCTTCCGCCACGATGATCGGGGCGCGCGGAGGAATCGATCGGAATACCTCCATGCCATATTTCTGGCTGTCGATGAATCCGTGCCGCTTCTCCGGATCAAACGCATGCGCGCGCTGGACCGTCCCGCCGAGCGATTCCACCGCGGCGACAATCTGGTGCTCCATCGCTGCCTGTGCCGGCTCGCAGGTCTGGTTTGCCGCGATGCGCAGGTCTCCGCTCGCTACGAGATAGATGGGCTTCATGGGTTGATCCTCATCAGTGCACTGGTCAGGTCCGTGGGGGGTGGTCGAAAATACACAATTCCATCTGGAAACTCAACTTGAACTTTGCCTTCGCTGTGTCTACATTGCACGGACACACTCTCACACGAGCCCCCTCATGAGCGCCCGAAAACCCCTGCGTATAATCAACAGCGTTGCCCCCATACGCATCGTCGATAATGGAGGGTGGACCGACACGTGGTTTGCCGGGCACGGAAAGATCTTCAACATCGGCGTCTATCCGTATGCCGAGGTGCAGATTGAGGTCTTTCCTTCCGACGGGACGGACGAGCGCGTGATCATCCAGGCGGAGAATTTCGGGGACAGATACGCCGTGGCGCCCGAGCACGCCGTCTGGAACAGGCATCCGCTCCTTGAAGCCGCGATCCACCATATGAAGGTCCCTTCTGAACTCTCCCTTCAGGTCAGCATCTATTCCGAGGCTCCTGCGGGTGCATCCACCGGGACATCAGCAGCGGTGTCCGTGGCGTTACTCGGGGCATTGGATCGGCTCACACCCGGCCGGATGACACCGCACGAGGTGGCGCTTGCCGCGCACCACGTGGAGATGAATATGCTCAATCTGCAATGCGGCATCCAGGACCAGCTCTGTTCCGCGTACGGGGGGATCAACTATATCGAAATGCGTCAGTTTCCGTGGGCCGCGGTGTCGCAAATCCAGGTCCCCAACAGCACATGGTGGGAACTGGAGCGTCGTCTGGTTCTGATCTACCTCGGGCGATCTCACGACTCCACGGCCATCCACCGGAAAGTGATTCACGAGCTTGAACACGAAGGTCCTGAAAGCCCCCGGCTTGAAGCCCTGAGAGGGACTGCGGAGAAGTCGCGCGATGCGGTGTACGAGGGTGACTTCGATGCATTCGGCCGGGCGATGATTGAGAACACCGATGCGCAGGCGCGTCTTCACCCGGAACTGGTCAGCGTTGATGCATCCCGCGTCATCGAGATCGCACGCCACCACGGTGCAGTCGGATGGAAAGTGAATGGCGCCGGAGGTCCCGGCGGCTCGGTGACTATCCTGATGGGCGACCTCTCGATGGCCAAGCGGCAGATGATACGGGATGTGGAAGGAGCCGATCCACTCTTCAGAAACATCCCTTTGTATCTCAGCAGGTTCGGTCTCCGCACGTGGGAAGGAACCGTGTGACCGATGCTGATCCCATTGCTCGCGGTATCCGCTGTAGTTCCCTCTGCGCTGCTGGTGTGGTATTTTCATGCACGTGATCTCTACCCCGAACCACCGCGCGTCCTCTGGGCCACATTCGGCCTGGGCGTGCTGTCGGTTTTTCCCGTCCTTGCAATCGGCATCCCGCTCCAGGAATCCGTGGACCTCGTTGCAAACCCCGTCTCAGCAGGGGTTCTCGGCGCGCTCTTTGTCGCCGCCATTCCCGAAGAACTTGCGAAGCTGAGTGTTCTCCTCGGGTACACGAAGCGCCACCAGGCCTTTGACGAGCCAATGGATGGCGTTGTGTATGGCGTCGTGGCGTCGCTCGGGTTCGCGACGCTGGAAAATCTTCTCTTTGTTTTCGATGGAGGGCTGACTGTCGCGCTCTCGCGGGCCTTTACGGCGGTCCCCCTGCATGCATTCGTGGGAGCAATTCTGGGGTACTACGTCGGTCAGGCCCGGTTCCTTCCCCACAAGCAGCGGTCTCTGATTCTGAAGGGGTATGGCATAGCCGTCCTTCTCCACGCGTGTTACGATTTTCCTCTGATGACCATGGCGGCTGTGGACGACGCCTCGACTGCGGCGCTCCTTGCGATGTTTACGGTGGTCGTGCTCCTCGTCTGCTGGTTCTGGGCGGTGCGCCTTGTCAACCGCCTTCGCCGTGCCCAGCGTGCAGGGATTGCTGTAACGCCGGACCTCAACACGGATTCAGGAGAGGTGTCGTTCCGTCCGGCCATCAGGCAGCGGGCGACGGCGATTGGACTCCTGCTTGGAGGGGGGGTGATTGCAACCATGGGTGGTATGGTGACCCTGGGCCTCCTGCTGGCCTTTCTGCTCGATGCAGTGAGCGGGGATCACACCACGGATGTTCTTGTGGGCGGCTCGGTGATAGGAGTCCTGCCACTTGTGCTCGGGGCCTGGATCTTCATCCGCGGAGTGAAGCGTCTGAATCGGCGTCCCGTTCCTGCGGACTAGCCGTCAGGCATACGTGCAACGCCGTGCTTCGTCTGCGAACGCCTCGAGAAGGGCTATCTCGGCATCGAAAAAATGGTCAGACGGGCAGAGGATGTATCCCCCGTCGCCGCCGGCCGCTTCAAAACAGTCTCTGACTGCTTTCCGCGTTTCCTCGGGAGAGCACCCTGCGAAGTAGTGCCCCTGATCGAATCCGCCGATCATGCAGACCTGCCTGCCGATTCTCCGTTTGGCTTCTCTGAGCTTCATATCTCCGCCCATCCCCGGAGGGGTGAACGTTTCCAGTGCGTCGGGTTTCATACCGGCAAGCCGTTCGAGCAGCGGCATCATACCGCCGCAGGTATGATACACGATGCGCTGACCTACTGCGTGGGCGTGTTCGATGAGGGGCATATCGTACGGGGCAACGAAGGTATCAAACAACGTTGGAGAGATGACGGTTGAGGAAGCATCCCCGCCGCCGAGCTCGAGGATATCGAAATGTGCCCCTTTGAGCGAATCCACGAAACAAAGCTTCCGCTCGAGAAGAATGCTTAGGAACTGTTTGACCCATTCCGGATCGTCGTACGTGGCCATGATCAGGTCTTCGATGCCATACAACACCGCCGCATCCTGCCAGCAACCCGGCTGACCGTACACGTCGAAGCAGAGGACAGTGCCGCGGATGAGGCCGCGTTCACCGTATGCATCGGCAATCCGGTTCACAGCATCAACATCGCACACCGGCTTCGTTGCACATTCGGCGATGATCTCAATGTCGCGTTTCTCTTTTATGAGCCTCTCCGCCACCCACGAGGTATGTTCGTTGCTCTGGAGAATTGTCGTGAGATTTCTTTTTGGGGTGCGGAAGGTGTACCGGACAGTAGCGTACTCAGGATCGGGAACGGATTCAGTGGTTACGTACCACGAGCCGGAGCTGATGCGCTGCGGTTCGAGGTAACCAGTCATGTGGTTCAGATCGAGCGAATCCCCTGTCCCCGGCCCGGGCCGGTTGATGGAGACCCACTGGATCGGGTCGAGTCCGATTCGCTCAAAGAATTCGTCGTTGGAGATGCCGTCCATATACTTCCCGAGGAAATACGGCATCACGTGGTGCGTGGTGACGGGGAGCCGGTCCGGAACTTCCCGGTTCAGTGCCGCGAGAAAACGTTGTTTCGGTGTCATGCTTCGATTGTCGGTACGCGCTGGATGTCGGGATCGGTGAAGATATCGCTCTCATCGTGGCTTGATGATGAGAACTCGGAGACCACCGCACCCTTCGGTCCAGCCTGGAACCAGTGGAGGGTGTTCGGAGGGAGGGTATACTGGTTACCTGGTTTCAAGACGATCTCGTGCCAGACAGTAAAATACTGTCTCCGCTCTTTCGGGACCCGCCCTTTGGGACGGGGTGTCGGGGGGCCGTCGATATAGAGGTACACTTTCCCCCACCGGCAGCGGAACGTTTCCTGTTTGCCGGGATTGGCACCGTTGCGTGCGGGGTGGCGGTGTTCGGGGCAGATCTGGCCGGGAAACATCACCAGTTCCTTTGCGCAATACCGGTCGTTGTTCTCGTAGACAACAAGCTCAAGGCCGAAGTGCTTGATATCGTTCAATCCGAAATCGGTTACTTCAATCGACAGTGCCTCCTCCGGGGTAATGGGGAGACGGGCTTTCTGGAGATAGCCGAGAGCTTTCTTCTGGAGGCGGCGGACTTTCTTCTTTTTCATTGATTCATTCCGGGTGTGGAACGGTGTTCACGGTCGCGGTGATATGGCAATGTCACTGTAAGTATATGCACTCTCGTGGCAGGAATCAAGACGGGGGATCGGGAGCTGCCGACGTGTGGTATGCCGGGGTTCCCGATGCTCGCACACCGATTGCTGGAGACCCGGGAGCGCCGCATGCGCGTCACTCGATTCCCGCCATCATCCTCAGCAATCGATCCTGTGTCGATTCCTCCCGGGGAAGCTCACCCACGATCCTGCCACCGCGCATGACCAGGATGCGCGTGGAAAGGTGCAAGAGCTCGGGGAGTTCCGACGAGATCAGGACAATGCCCATCCCCCTCTGGGCAAGGGCATCGATGAGCGCGTGAATTGCCGCTTTGGCCCCCACGTCCACCCCGCGTGTCGGCTCATCCAGAATCAGTACACGCGAGGATCGTGAAAGCCACTTTGCCAGCACGATTTTCTGTTGATTGCCCCCGCTCAGACTTGATGCCGGCGCGTCATATCCGGAGGCTCTGATGGAGAGGTCTGCAAATGCGGATCGGAGCATCTCCCTCTCGCGCTTTCTGTCGATGAACAGAAAACGGCGCAACCGGTCGAGCTGAGTCAGCGAAAAGTTGATCCGGCACGAGAGTCCAAGAGCAAGCCCCTGCCGCTTCCGGTCTTCCGGGACAAGCCCGAGGCCGGCGGCAATGCGCCTCCGCAACGATTGTCCCATCAGTTCGTTCCCGTCAAGGACCACGGAGCCGGTTGCCTGCCTGTCGAGTCCGAGCACGGCAGCAGCCACTTCACTCCGCCCCGAGCCGACAAGTCCGGCGAAGCCGACGATCTCCCCGGCACGGACGCTGAAGCTGACACCTTCGAAGCGTCCGGGCGAGGAGAGGGAA
The DNA here is from genome assembly GCA_963700635.1 of uncultured Bacteroidota bacterium. Classification (GTDB taxonomy): domain Bacteria; phylum Bacteroidota; class Ignavibacteria; order UBA10030; family UBA6906; genus JAGDMK01. The sequence goes on from CAVOYH010000003.1 coordinate 1,762,481, forward strand.
TCTATCTCCAGGAGCTGTTGTGCAGCGGGCGCTGCGGCATGCCGTGGGAAATACGCCTCGAGCTCGCGGCCGATCATCATCCGGATCACCGTGTCCTGGTCGGCGTCACTCCGCTGGAGCGAACCAACAAACCGGCCATCACGGAGAACCGTGATGCTGTCGCACAGGTCGAACACTTCAGCCATACGATGCGAGACATAGAGAATCGTGACACCTCCGGCCTTCAGTCGGCCGATCAGGTCGAACAGGTGCCGTGTTTCCCCTTCAGAGAGTGCGCTCGTCGGCTCGTCGAACACCAGAATATCCGCGCCCGTCCCGACGGCCGCGGCGATCTGGACGACCTGCTGGCGCGCAACCGGGAGGTCGCGCATGGGCGTGCGCGGATCGACGTCCGCTCCGATATCCCGCAGCATCTCCCGTGCCTTCTCCGCCATTGCCGTGCGGCTCAGGAAAACGCGTGTCTTCGTGGGATAGCGGCCCAGACAGAGGTTCTCGGCAACAGAAAGATCCGGGCAGAAGGCGAGCTCCTGATGGACCATCCCGATCCCTGCATGACGGGCGTCACGCGGCGTGGCAAACCGGACCGTCTCTCCGTCTATCACCATCCTCCCCCGGTCGGGCCTGTGGATGCCCGCCAGCACTTTGGCGAGGGTCGTTTTCCCCGCGCCGTTCTCGCCCATCAGGGCGTGAACCCGGGCTCGTTCGAGGGAAAACGAGACGTTGTCGAGGGCGGTCGTGCCTCCGAAGGTTTTTGTGATGCTGTCGAAACTGATCATGTGCCGGGAGGATGTGAGTGTTCGATCAGGATACGTTCAAGGTAGGAAGTAGGAGCGACAAGCGCAAAGTGTGCTTGCTTCGGTCGGTCGCTTTTCGTAGCATGTGGAGGATTCCGCCGTATGCATGGAACACACCGTTCGTTATTGCCCCTCGAGCAGTGAAAGGATAGTATGCACACCATCGACTGGTTGATTCTCGTTCTGTACTTTGTCGGGAGCGGAGCGGTGGGGCTCTACTACGCCCGTCGTGCGGGGAAGAACACCCAGGAATTCTTCCTCTCCGGACGGAGCCTTCCCTGGTGGCTGGCGGGGACGTCAATGGTGGCAACCACGTTTGCGGCAGACACGCCCCTGGCCGTCACCGAACTGGTTGCCCGGAATGGTATCGCCGGCAACTGGCTCTGGTGGAATTTTCTCTTCGGCGGCATGTTGACGGTCTTCTTTTTTGCGCGACTCTGGCGGCGGGCGGGGATCATGACGGACGTGGAGTTTGTGGAGCTGCGCTACTCGGGGAAGCCGGCTGCGTTTCTCCGCGGCTTCCGGGCGCTGTACCTCGGCATTTTCATGAACTGCATCATCATGGCATGGGTCAACCTTGCTATGGCCGCCATCCTCGAGGGGATGTTCGGCATCCCGCGAGAACAGGTCATGCTGTACGTTGCCCTTGCCCTGGGACTGACAGCGATCTATTCGGCCATGTCCGGACTCTGGGGTGTGGCTGTGACAGACGTGATTCAGTTTGTCCTTGCCATGGCAGGGTGCATTGTGCTTGCAGTCGTGGTACTTGATCTGCCCGCAATCGGCGGCATGTCCGGACTCCGCGAGAAACTTCCCGAGTGGAGTATGCAGTTTCTTCCGCAGATCAGTGCCGAAACGACGCCAGGGAGTGTTGGTACGACACTGGCATTGAGTGTGGCGGCATTTCTGGCCTATGTCGGCGTCCAGTGGTGGGCCTCCTGGTATCCCGGGGCCGAGCCGGGCGGCGGCGGGTACGTCGCCCAGCGGATGATGTCTGCGAAAGATGAGAAGCACTCACTGTTTGCAACGCTCTGGTTCACGATTGCCCACTATTGTATCCGGCCCTGGCCCTGGATCATAGTGGGACTCGCGTCGCTGGTCCTCTATCCCAACCTCGGTCCTGAAGAAAAACGTCTTGGCTTTGTGTACGCTATGCGCGACTATCTGCCGACAGGCCTGAAGGGACTCCTCGTGGCATCGTTCTTTGCCGCGTTCATGTCGACCATTGCCACACAACTGAACTGGGGAACGTCGTATATTATCAACGATTTTTACAGGAGGTTTATCCGGCCCGATGCCGCGGAACGCCATCTCGTGGGAGTCTCACGGATCACCACGATTCTGATTATGGCGGTTTCGCTCATCGTGACAAGTTTCCTGCAGACAATCTCGGGAGCATGGTCGTTCATTATTGAGGCGGGAGCGGGGCTGGGCCTCGTCCTGATCCTGCGCTGGTACTGGTGGCGAATCAATGCCTGGAGTGAAATCACGGCAATGATCATGCCTATTGTCGTGCTGGCCCTCATGCCTCTGGTCTTCACGGTGCAATTCCCCGAGTCGCTGTTCGTGATCGTCGGTGTCACCACGGTCTCATGGATCGTCGTGACGTTCATGACAAAACCCGTCACATCTGAGAAGCTCCGGGAGTTCTACAGGCGCGTGCACCCGGGGGGTGCCGGGTGGCGGGTCATTGCGGAGCAGGTACCGGATGTGAGGGGGGATACGGGATTTGCCGGACTGTTTATCAACTGGATTGCCGGAATCGTGCTGGTCTACACCATGCTCTTCGGTGTCGGAAAGGTGATTCTCGGCGACACCGGGGCTGGCCTTGTCTACCTTGCCATCGGACTTCTTGCGGGCCTTGTGATCTGGCGCGACCTCTCCCGCAGAGGCTTCGAAAAAGTGGTTCAGTAAGAAAGGGCTTTGTGATGCGTGACCGCCGTCTGCCGTCGTTTCTGATACATGCAATGATTCCGGTGTTCTGCTGGACTCTCACAGCATTTGCCGATGTTCCTGGAATCAAAATCCCGAACGGTGATTTTGAAGTTGCGGGGAAGGAGGGGCTTCCGCTCCACTGGTCCCGCGTCGGGGACCCCACGGCGCCTGCTCCCCGGATCGCTCTGGACGGTACGATCAAACACGCCGGCTCGGGCAGCGTGGCGTTTGAGAATACCGGTCCCGCGATGTCCGTCCTTGAGTCCTCTCCGCTGACGCTGACGGTCGGCCACTTGTATCGACTGTCGGGGTGGGTGCGCACGGAACGGGCCGTTGCGGATCCCACCTCCCGCTATCCAACGGCGGTGGCTGCCACGCTCACCATGGCGTCGTTTCCGTTCACCAATCACGCGCCCGTAACGGGCGGCACGCAGGACTGGCGCGCCATCGAAGTCCTGTTCTTCGCTACGACAACGGAGGACCGTGTCCGCCTGCATCTCGGTCTCAACGGCACGGCGACAGGCCGGGCCTGGTTCGATGACGTCACTGTCGAGGAAGTGAACGACATTGGTACCGCTATCCCGCTGGAAACAGTCAAATGGTATGGACCGGCGTTCCGATACCAGGAGAACGGGTGGATCATCGTGCACTGCGAAGGCGAGCCGTACGAGAGGGGATACCAGTACGGTCACCTCGTGGCGGACGAACTGGTTGCGTACATGAGCAAACTCGCCGTGCGAAAGAATCCTGAGAGTCCGCGCGACGGGTGGAACGATCTCCGGACGCTTACGGATGCGCTTATGCTCCGCAAGTTCGATCAGGAATATCTCGAAGAAATGCGCGGCATTGCCGATGGCGCAGCCGGCGCAGGAGCGTCATACGCGGGACGAACGGTGGACTTCCTCGATGTCGTGACCGTGAATTCCGTCGTCGATATCGGGCAGATGGGGAGTGCGCTCGGAGTGACTCCGCACCCGCTTAGCGGCAGGAGTTTCGCCAAGGAAGAGGAGGAGGCGCAGGCTGCGGAACGGTTGCATAAATGCTCTTCGTTTCTCGCGAACGGTCCCGCAACACGCGACGGGAAGATCGTTTTCGGACAGCTCTTCATGTGGAACGGCTATACGGGGGTCCACTGGGACGTGATCTGCGACGTGGTGCCGTCGAAGGGGCACCGCCTCGTCTACGAGACCTTCCCCGGAGGGATCCACTCAGGGGCAGACTTCTATATTAACGATGCGGGAATCATGATCGGGGAAACGACCGTCATGCAGACTCCATTCAATGCCGGGGGAACGCCGCAATCCTCGCGGATCCGCAAGGCCGCACAATACGCGTCCAGCATTGACGATGTCGTCCGCATTCTCACCACCGACAATAATGGTCTGTATACCAATGACTGGCTGATCGGTGATACCAAGACGAGCGAAACCGCCATACTCCTGCTCGGTACGAAGAAGCACAAACTCTGGCGGAGTACACGAAATGACTTTCCCGGCGGAACGACCGGATTCTACTGGAGCGTGAACAACGCCAAGGACCCTGACGTCCGCACGGAATACGTCGCAAACGCCTCGAATGCCCCGTATGACGTCGTCTATGGCAATGTGAACCGGGATCTTGCGTTCACGCAGTACTACCAGCGCGAGAAGGGGAAGATTGACGGGATCAGTGCGGTCAACATCATGGCAACGTCCCCGATCAACAGGCCGCATGCCTGTGACGGTAAGATAACGACGTCGGAGATGGCGTCGCACATGATGTTCCTTGCCCACTACGGAAAAGTGACGCTGCGTGAAAAGGTTGTCGAGAAGGGGAGCCGCCTCATGCAGGACCTTCCCGATGCCATTCCACACCTGACCCTGGGGTATACCGTCATCAATCCGGTGTACGTCGCAGATCAGTTGAAGGGACGGCGGGTAGCCCCGGTGGAGCCCGCCAGGCGCGCGGACGACTTCTCTTCCGTCGACAGCCTGTACACGCTCGAGCAGGAACGACTCTGGACGAACACCGTGTATCCGGCCTCGGATGCGGACAACTGGTTTGTGAGCGGCACCGCTGCGTACTGGCAGATGCTCCACGGACTTCCCCCGGCATCCGGAGCCGCAGCCACGAAGCTGAAGGATGGCCTCGCTGATCTCAGTTGCCGCCTGACGCACACGATGGCAACCGAGGGGGGGATCACGCCGCTCAGGGCCCAACGGGTCTACGACCGGTACAACAACTATCTCATTCCACGGATCCGCGGAACGTACGCCCTCCACCAGATGCGCATGCAGCTCGGGAATGACACATTCCTCAGGGTGATGAATGCGGTACACGGCCGCTATCGCGAACTGCCGATGACTACCGCGCAATTCATCACACTGGCGGAGCAGATTGCCGGGACCCAGGTCAGGCCGATCATCATGCCGTGGATCGGCCGCGATGATCTCCCCGATTGCTCGGTCAACGCAGTTGTGGCAGCCGGGAAGGAGGGATGGCATGTAACCCTCAGGGTGCGGCAAAGGGGTGAGCCGTTTCGATTCAGGACCACCGTTGCCCTGCAGACGGCGCAGAAGGTGTACTGGCGGGACGTGATGATTGATGGCCCCGATGTTACTGTTGACCTCACGGTCCCGGCACAACCGGAACGTGTGCTGTTCAACGCGGGGAACGACATCCCGGTGAAACGGTCCGCATACGCAACGTTTTCCAATTACTTCGACGATTTCAGTACGGGGATTATCGTGTACGGGACAACACGGAGAATCGAGGCGAACCATACGGCGGCATTGAAGTGGCAGACCGTGCTCGCCGATCAGTTTGTGGAGCATCTCCCGCGCGTGGTGCAGGACGCGGAAGTCTCACCGGAGATGGCGGCGTCGCACGACCTCCTCATGCTCGGCGGCAGTGCCGACAATGCGCTCGTGGCTGACATTGCCCTCAGGGCCGGTCTGGTTCTGGGCCGGAATCAGTTCACGTGGCAGGGAAAGCGGTACGTGGACACTGACGATGGTCTGTTCGTTGCCTTCGCCAGCCCCTACAATCCCTCGCGGACGGTGTACCTCATGGCCGGCAACAGTGCGCTCGAGCAGTATCACATGACCAAGCGCTTTCAGCCGCTGCCGTCATGGGCGATCTTCAAAGGGGAGACGGTGGTGGAAAAGGGGTATCATGGAGTGGAGGAGCTCGTCGTTGACGTCGTGGGGGCGAAGGAGTAGCCCCTGTCTTGTTCCCCGGCCCCCGTGCCTGCTACGCCGCGGCGCTCGGGGCGCGGCCCTTCATCCTCTCGCAGCCACGACCCCCGTGGCCAGCGTTGTCGACATCATCGCCCAGACTTCCTGGTTCAGCTGGTGCGCATCCCGGCCGTGGAAGGATTCCGGAAAAAGGGGCGGGAGAATGCGGACGCGCATCCTCTGCCGTCCCCGCAGCATGAATCCCCGTTTTGGCAATGCTTCCGATGTCCCGCTGATCACGATCGGTAGGACCGGGCTTCCAGTGCGCACGGCAAGCTCGAAAGCCCCGTCCTTGAAGCTCCGCATCCTGCCATCCGGAGAGCGAGTCCCCTCGGGGAACATCATGATGGAGTTTCCTTCAAGCAAGGCCTTCTCGCAGTCGCGCATCATCTGCAGATTTCCCCGAACAGAACCGCGCGCAATGCTGATGTACCGGTTGAGCGACATGTTCCATCCTATCAGCGGAATGCGGAAGTTCTCCGCCTTGGAAACCCACTTGTAATGCGTCCGAAGGCGGAACAGGAGGAAGATGTCGGCGAACGATTGGTGATTTGCCACCATCACGCAGGGCGAGCGCTGCCGAAGGTGTTCCGTCCCGGAAATGTCCACGATCCAGAGCGGATTGCACCAGGTATACAGCGATCCCCAGAACGAGGTGAACCTGTGGAGCACGGTAAGGCGGTGATCAAAGGGGGCGCTGACCAGCCGTATCACGACGGCGGCAGGAAACAGGAGCAGGGACGTGAGCGCCATGAAGCTCCAGAAGTACGCCGTGATGGCAAGCGCCCCCATCACTTATTCGCTCTTCCTGCGGAAGAACACCCCGAGGACCAGGGAGAACACGAGCCCGGTGACGAGCGTGCCGGCAACGCCGGAGATGGCCTGCATCACGGGTGTCTGCATGACTGCGCCGGCGTCGACCGCACGCGAGATTTCCTCTTCGGCCATTCCGCCCTGACGGAGGATTTCGGTGTGGATCGCGCGGAGATCCTGGAAGTAGTGTGGGAACACAACGGTGGTAAACAGCAGCGACCCGAAGAAAATGATCACCGCGCCGACGACCGACAGGATCAGTCCGTTGACGATCTGCTTGCCGTAGGCTGCGCCTTCCGCCGCGGTCTTCCGGAACGCCCAGATCATGACACCGAGCTGGATCAGGATTACCACGAAGAACAGATTCAGCAGGACAGGGTCCTTGTACCAGCCCGTGAATCCAATGACGAACGTCCAGGCAACCGTAAGAAGACCGAGCAGGATTCCGCCTTTGACTGGAGTGCTCATGGCTGTGGCTCCAACATGTGTATGGGTGGGGGGTTATTTGCCGTTCATGAACGGGAGGAGAATCTCTCGCTGCCACTCCTCCCACCGTTTCGCTTCAATAACCTCTGAAAACAGCGGGCGATATGCCGCCTGCTGGAGAAAATACCGCGCCACGTCGGTTGCCGGACCGCGGAGACGGCCGTTGGTGTGGGTCATTGCATCGCAGAGGGAAAGAACAAGCGATGTGTCGCACTCGTTCAGCCGCTTGAGCGCTTCGAATGCGTTCACGCGCGTGCGGAATTCCAGGGCCGGGGAGGCAAGGACCGTGAGGGAATCACGATCCGCGGTCGATCCGGCCCCGGCCCGGAGCTCGTGCCAGAGCACACGGACCTGATGTCCGACGCCCTCATCATGTGACGTGAGCGCGAAGTACCGGGATCGTTCTTCGGGAAACTGGTCAACCAGTTTCTTCAGTGACGCGGCAACGACATCATACGACGAATCCGTCAACAGCGTCTCGAACATCGGCCTGTCATCCGGCTGTACGCGCTCCGTTGCGTTGAGAAAGGCCAGGCGGACAGGAGTTGACGGATCGTGAATGATTGCAGGGAACACCTCCCGGCTCTGAAGGTCGTTTGCCAGCTGTTCCGCAACCTCGGCGCGTACCGCGTAGAATGTCTCGCGCCGGTACACCCGCTTAAGCAGCTCCCGTTTGGTTGCAATGGGTGTCTGGCGGAGCGCGACGACTGCGTCGTACCGGTCGATCATGCCGCGGGCACGGAGGGCCTGGCTCTCGAGCTCCGTGAAGGTCCTGGGAAATGTCAGAGTCTTCAGAATCCAGCTTTCCGGATCGATCAGAACAAACGAGATCCCTTTATTGCGGGGGTTGGGGACGACGACCGTTTCGGTCTCGCGTTCGATCTCTACCCGGCAGCTGTCCCGGCTCCCGTCGTCATAGTTCACCTCAAACACGACCGGCATCCGGAATAGGCCGACCAGTTCATCGCGCTGGTGGACCTGCCTGACGGTGATGACCGTCTGACGTTCGTTCATTTCTGCCAGGACAACATCCCGGTACGAGACCTCGTACTCTGGCTCACCTCCCCGGTAAATCCACTCGTTGAAAAACCACGCAGGAGAAAGCCCGAGCACATCCTGAAATGTCTGATACAGATCGTTGGTTTCAACCAGCCCGTACGCGTGGGATCGCAGATACTGTGTGATCACTCTCCGGACGGGTTCCTCCCCGAATGCATAGCGCATCATGTCAATCACCGCGGACCCTTTGGAATAGACGCGGTCCGATCCGGCCTGGGAGTGCAGGATGGGGAAGCGGTTGAGGCGGGAAGCGGAAAGGGCTGCATCCTGTTCCCTGCGCCTCGACCACTGGTAGGCATCTTCCCCGTCGGTCTTCCGGAAGAACAGCTTCGGGTAGAATGTGGCAAAGCTTTCGTGAAGCCAGGCATTCCGTCCCACCCGGCCGGTGACATAGTCTCCGAACCACTGGTGCGTGAGCTCGTGGAGGTTGACATAGACGTAATTCTTGTCCAGAAATGCGCGGCGGTCGACGAGGTAGAAGTCGCCGAACACCGTTGCGGTCGTATTCTCCATCCCCCCGTAGAGAAAGTCCTGCACCGGGATCTGCGAATACGACTCCCAGGGGTACGGGACCCCGGTTTCCGCTTCCATGAAATCGATGGCGTCGGTGGACCACCGGTACGTCGGCTCCACACGATCGGCCTGATCGGGATAGTACCAGAGGTGCACCGGAACCCCGCTGCGGGTGGTGCGTGTCTCGACGGCGTATTCGCCAATACCCAGCATCACAAGATAAACCGAGTGGGGGTGGCTCATCCGGTAATGCCATGTTGTGGTACCGTCGGCGTTTCGTCGCTCCATCACCTTTGTGCCGTTTGAAAGGACGCGATACCGCGAATCAAACGTGATGATCGTTTCGGTGATGAGCTTGTCGTTCTGTTCGTCCCAACATGGAATCCAATGGCGGTTGTCGATCCCCTGCCCCTGCGACCAGATCTGTTTCCTGCTCCGGTCCGTGGTATCGTTCCATCCGATGAAGTAGAGCCCGCGCCGCGGGTGTGCTTCGTAGATGAACGTGATGCTGTCCTGCGTATCCCACCGTGCGGGAGGTGAAAGGCTGACGACGACGCCGCCGGGATTCGTCACAAACGGAGCTGGCCTGCCGTTGTAGAGTGCCTTGATGATGCGGATGCCGGGACCGTGGAAGAAGAGGGAGTCGATGACCGGCCGAAGCGGCCTGAACGTGTGCGTGACCCGTCCGCGCACCAGCTTTTCCGTGGGGGTGAATTCGACCTCCAGCCTCATGTGGAGCATGTCGGCCTGGCGCTCGGACGGCTCATACTGCGGCTCGTAGTACCAGCGTGCGGTCCGGTCGGGCTGGGCATGGGCACTGAGTGTCGCCGCCGCCGTGAGTCCGGAAACGACAAGAACAAGAATCGGGAGGAACGATGCCCTCCGATGTATCCGCTTTCTCACTGACTGTGTCCTTCGATGGTGCTTACGGGTTCTCCAGTTCGAGACCGAGGATCTTCCCCTTGTTCACGGCGGGAATTCCCTGGCTCATCCAGACGGGCATGGGAGAACCCTTCAGGTAGTGGTCAAAGAACTGCATCATTCTAACCGAGAGATCCTTCCGGTTTTTCCGCTGGACGAGGTTATGCGCTTCGTTGTTGTACGTCAACATCCAGACCGGCTTGTGGAGGCGGCGCAGCGCGGTGAAGAGTTCGATCCCCTGGTACCAGGGAACGGCCCCGTCAGCATCATTGTGCATGATGAGCAGGGGGGTTGTGACCCGGTCTGCGAAGAAGAGGGGGGAGTTCTCGAGATACAGGTCCCGTTTCTCCCAGAGGGTTCCGCCGATGCGGCTCTGTGTCCGTTCGTACTGGAACATCCTGCTCATGCCGGATTCCCAGCGGATCCCGCCGTAGGCACTTGTCATATTCGATACCGGTGCACCCGCCATGGCCGCACGGAACATGGACGTTCGGGTAATGATGAACGCTGTCTGGTAGCCGCCCCAGCTCTGTCCCTGGAGACCGATGCGCGCGGGGTCGACGAACCCCCGGGCGATCAGCTTCTGGACGCCCGGCACAATGCAATCGACGGCACTTTGTCCGGGATGGCCTTCGCGGTACCGGATGTCCGGCATGAATACCAGGTATCCGTTGCTCGTGCACCACGTGGGGTTGATGGTTGAGGCGCTCGGCGCGGGAGGGAAATACCGGTTGAGCACGTCGGACATGCGCTCATAGTAATAGACAAGCATCGGATATTTCTTCTTTGGATCGAAGTTCTCCGGTTTGAAGAGAAGACCGTCCAGTGGCTTCCTGCCCGGACCGTTCCAGTGGACGAGTTCCGCGGTGCCCCAGAGGTACTCCCCCTGCTGGGGGTTGATGTCGCTGATGCGACGGGGCCGGAGAAATGAAGGGCCAGAGACAAACAGATCGGGGGAGACCGTGAAACTGTTCTTCTGAAAGATGAATGTCGTGTCGTCCTTTGCCTTACGAGGAGTGGAGTAGTCGAAAGCTTCTTTGACAAGTATGGTGGGGCCAGAACGTCCCGCAAGAGGAAGTCGGGCGAACCCCGTGTCCTTCGTCTTCGTGTCGAAGACCTCGAGGAGAAGCGTGGCATCGGGTTCCAGGAATCGTTCTTCCGGGTCCGTCCTGACGTACCGGTAGTTGGTCGAGGTTCTTCTCCCGATGCCTGCTGTGAGACTGTATGGTGCGCGATGCCCGGCCGGGTCCGTCGACCAGATGTCGTACCGGTCGTAGATCATGAGCGTGGAGTCGTTGCGCGTCCACCCCAGCAGGCCGTACGAACCGGGGTCTTCCGGGATATCGGACAGTTCGTTGTAGAGGGGCACGGTGATCCCCCGCGTCACTTTCGCCGTTGTACGTGTGGCGGTGTTCATGGTGAACCAGTGACGCTGCTTCATGTCGTACCATGTGATCCAATGCGCGAGCGGCGACAGTGATGCGCCCCCTTTGTGCTTTTCCATCACTCTGGCCTTAGTCCCGGTCGGAAGGTCAACCAGATAGACATCGTTGTACTGCACCCCTTCCCAGGATACGAGGGGGCGGTACGGAACATCTGAAAGACCCAGTGCGATGTCAGCCTGGCCTTCATTTCCGACGACGATCGAGGGAACCGCCAGGGTCGCGAGCTGGATGAACCGCCGGCTTGCGAGTTCGATCACGGCGAGGTACGACCGCTTTTTCTCCTCGTCCAGTTGTTTGAGCTGGTGGGTTTGAAGGTATTCATCCTGCCAGTTCCAGACATCGAGTTTCGCGGTTTCTTCGTCGTTGAGCGTGGTGTCTTCCGGTAGCGGTACAGGTGCCGTGCCGAAGAAGAGACGTCCTCCGTCTTTCGAGAAATCCGGCGCACGGTATTCACTGATCAACCAACCATGGTCCAGTCCACGAACAGACGTGTCGGCCAGAACCGTAGACGAATCCATACCCGGCCTCCAGTAGCAGAGGGCGAAGTACCGCTGTTTGGCTTTGGATGTATCCCGGTCGGCAAGGAACGCGGCCTGCACGCCGTCTTCGTCCCAGGCAAGTTGTTTGTACGATCCTTTCCCTCTGACAAGTGTATCGACGGTCGCGATCTGCGTGTCGAACCGATACACACCTGGCGTCACGGTACTGTCTTTTGCGCCCACAGCAAAAAGGATGGCGTTTCCGTTCTTGCTGACGGCAAACGTTGTGACCTGGGCATAGCGGAACTCCTTGCCGTCGTGCAGCCGGTACAGGAGAAGAGTGGAACCCTGGTCGTCCTTTTTCTCTTTGTCGGAATCCTCTGCGTCGGCTCCGTCCCCCGTGCCGGTTTTCTTGCGGGTCGTATCGGATTTGGCGGGCTCTTTCTCGAGATGGATGGCGATCCATCCGGCCCCCTTTTCCGGGAGGGTGAAGCTCTTCACTCGGGCAATCCTGACCACTGAATCGGCGCCGAGCCGGACGATCCCGATGCTATCCTTCGGCATGTCGTCCGCTTTCTTTTTTGCGACCTTCGCTTTCTTGACGTCTGCAAAAAAAGGCTTGATCACGAACGCAGCGTACCGGGAATCATATGAAATCTGCGGCCGGGATCCTCGTGCAACGGTGTCCTGCCTGCCGGTCTGCAGGTTCGTGATGACGAGGTTCGCGTCGCCTTCCTGGGGGTCGATGGTGTACAAGACCCACTGGCCGTTGTTGGAGATCACGGATCTACCGATCGATTTCCATCTGTCGTAGACGTCATGTGGGAGCGGTTTCTTGTCGGCGGCTGAGAGTACCGTTGCGGCCGCTACAAGCGACAGAAAGACTGTGAGTCGATTGAACCTGTTCATGAGTATTCTTCCTGATATCTCGGTATTCGTTCGGGCTAGAACTTTGCGAGCACTTCGGCATTAGTGGGATACTGCTCGACCAGCTTCTGCACGGCGAGCATCGCGGCGCGGGGTTTCATCCTGCTGATCGCCCGCCGGAGGTCCTGGTGGCGGTAGATGTTCTCCCCGAAGAGGAGTTCTTCCCGACGGGTGCCTGACAGATTGAGATTGACGGCCGGAAAGATGCGTTCATCGGCGAGTTCGCGGTCCAGGACCAGTTCCATGTTCCCCGTCCCTTTGAACTCCTGAAAGATCAGCTCGTCCATGCGTGAATCGGTCTGAATCAACGCGGTGGCCACGATTGTCAATGATCCACCCCCCTCGATCTTGCGGGCAGCACCGAAAAGGCGTTTGGGGATTTCGAGTGCACGGGCGTCGACGCCGCCGGACATGGTCCGTCCGCTGCTCTTCTGGTGAATGTTGAATGCCCGGCCGAGACGTGTGAGGGAGTCCAGCAACACCACGACGTCCTTTCCCGTCTCCACCTTCCGCTTTGCATACTCCATGACCAACTGTGCCAGCCGGACATGTTGCCCCCGTTCGCTATCGCTCGAACTTGCGAACACCTCTCCTTTGATCGAGCGGCGCATGTCGGTCACCTCCTCGGGACGTTCATCGATCAACAGGACCTCCATCTCGATTGAGGGATGGTTTCTGCTGATGGCATGAGCCAGCTGTTGCATCAGCATGGTCTTGCCCGCCTTCGGCGGGGAGACGATCAACGCACGCTGCCCTTTGCCGAGAGGGCAGAAGAGGTCCACGATGCGCATCGGCCGGGCGCCCAGCCGCCCTGCCGGAGTTTCATCCCTTCCTTCCAGCCGGATCCATTCGAAGGGGGATATCACTTCATAGCTGTTGAAATCAGGAAGTCTCCGCCACGCGTCCGGAGTCAATCCGTTCACAGTATGGAGGTCTTCCATCACCGGGTGGGGCAGCCGCCCTTTGCGGCCGACACCTTCGAGGAGAACGCCCTCCCGGAGCTGGTTGTCGCGGACCTGACGGGGGGTCACATGCATATCCGTCGGCCGCTGGTCGAGGGTGAGCGAACGTGCCCGGACAAAACCGCCTCCCCGCTGGTCCAGTTCAAGGAGTCCCGAGAAAGGAAGTGTCGATTGTTGTGCGGGATGATGATGAGGGTTCATGGTGTAGCCGATCTTACGCAGCCTTGAGAGCTCGCCGGCGTTGGCGCCACCGGTCAAGCGCCACAGCGAGAACAATGATGATTCCGGTTACCATTTCCTGGATCCAGTTGGGCAGTCCCAGTTGTGCGCACCCTGACCGGATGACAGTCATGATCAGGGCGCCGACGATGGTTCCTGTAATGGAGCCCTCGCCGCCTGACAGGGATCCGCCGCCGATGACCACGGCGGCGATGACATCGAGTTCGACGCCCATCGCGACGGTTGGATCTCCCACGGTGAGCCGGGAGAACTGGAACACGCCCGCCACGCCAGCAAACAACCCTCCGAGCGTGTAGACCATCACTTTGACGCGATCGACGGGCACGCCGCAGAGTCGGGCGGTTTGTTCGTTGGATCCCACCGCAATGATGTGCCGTCCCAGGCGCGTGTAGACGAGAAGAGCGGCGACGGCGACGGCGAGGAGAAGCGTCAGCCAGACGCCCCAGGGAACAATCAGCCAGCGATCTCCCGGCGCCAGTGCGGCCAGCAACTCCTTCAGCCAGGAGAGCGGCGCATCGATCTTCTGTTCGTGGGCGAACCCTTTCGCTGCACCGCGTACGAGGAGAAGCGTACCCAGCGTGACGATGAAGGGGACGACACGCAGGCGCGTGATCAGGAGCCCGTTGATGAGTCCGCACACCATGGCGGCAACGACGCCGCCCACGGCTGCGAGGAACGGATCAAGTCCCGCCTTCAGCAGCGCGGCGACGACAACAGTGACCAGGGCGATGATCGATCCAACAGAAAGATCGATTCCTCCTGAAATGATGATCAGGGTCATCCCCAGGGCGGCAGTTCCAACGATGGCGGTCTGCCGGGCAATCGTCTCCAGATTGTTCCCTGAGGAGAAGCTCTCCGGCCCGATGACCGCGAACAGGAGAAAGATCAGGACCAGGCCTGCCAGCGGCCCGAGGGCCTGGGAAAGAGCAGGAAGACGCTTCATGCGGTTCCACCTTGTCCGGTTGCGGCAATCATCAGGGTGTGCTCAGTCCATTCCGCCGCGGGCAGTGCGGGCCCCAGACGGCCACGGTACATCACCGCGATCCGATCACACACACCCAGCAGCTCCGGGAGGTAGCTGCTGACGAGCAGAACCGCTTTGGGTGGCGTGTGTGTGCCAGGGTCTCCGGCGGCCAGGCGGTCAATCAACTCGTACACCTGCGACTTGCTCGCGACGTCGATGCCCCGCGTTGGTTCATCCAGGAGGAGCACGTCGACGTTCTCGTGCAGGAGTCGTGCGAGGGCGACCTTCTGCTGGTTCCCCCCGGAGAGGGTCCGGACCTCCTGATGAGGCCCGCGTCCCCTGATCCCCAGGGCGTCGATCCAGCGAGATGCGGCGGTGTCCAGACGGCGCGGGCGCACGACCCCGAACCTTCCGGCATCCCTCGCGAGATTCATGGTGATGTTGTTAGCAACGCTGAGCGAGAGCGCGAGCCCTTCGGTCGACCGATCTTCGCTCACGAATCCCGCGCCCTGGTGCCACCGGTGTACCGGTGTCGTCCAGCCGCGGTACGCGTGCAGGCGGATCTCGCCCTGTTCAACGGCCGAGAGACCGAAGAGTGCCCGGAGAAGCTCCGTGCGCCCTGCTCCCACAAGGCCGGCGAGTCCCAGCACTTCACCCCGCCGGAGCGTGAACGATGCATCGAGCGGTTTTGGTACGGCGTGAAGGTGCTCAACGCTCAGGACCATCTCTCCTGCTGTTCGCGGTGAGCGAGGATACATGTGTTCGATGCGACGCCCGATCATCATCCCGACAATTTCTTCCACGCTGTGTTCGGCGGCAGAACCGGACCCGGCCGCACAACCGTCACGAAGCACGGTATACCGGTCGGCGATCTGCTTCACCTCCTCGAGGAAATGGGAGATATAGACGATGGCATGGCCCTGCCGCCTGAGGCCGTCCAGGACGGCGAAGAGTTTTCCGATATCTGCATGTGCAAGACTGCTGGTCGGCTCGTCGAGCACGAGGACCCTGCATCCCACGGCGAGCGCGCGTCCGATCTCCACCACCTGCCGCAGCGCGATCGGAAGATCTGCAATGACGGCGCGGGGGTCGAGTGATCCATGTCCGAGCGTCGACAGCGCTTCGATGCTCCGTCGCCTGATTTCTGCGCGGTTGCGGATCCCGGCGTTCCCCGGTTCCATGCCGAGCATGATGTTGTCTTCGACGGAGAGATGGGGCGCCAGAGAGAGTTCCTGGTAGATCATGGCCACGCCCGCACGACGGGCCTCATGAGTCGATCGGGGCCGGAACGGTGCACCGTCAAGCGACATCGACCCCGCATCCGGAGTGAGCGCTCCGGCGAGGATCTTCATGAGCGTGCTTTTGCCCGCCCCGTTCTCGCCGACCAGGGCATGAATCTCCCCAGGAGCTACGGCAAAGTCAACGCCATCCAGCGCTGCTGTTGCGCCGAACCGCTTGACGATGCCCCGCATGGCAAAGCGAGAATGGAGGGGCGCTTCCGTCATTCAAGCCACCGCGCAAGATCGGGCTGGATCAGCTCCCTGATCTCGGGCCTGTCCATGTTCTCGCGGGTGACAAGCGTAACGCCGGTGTCGATCCGTTTCGGGACCGATTCTCCTTTCAGGTGGGCGACGACCGACTTGACTCCGAGATAGCCCATCGCCATCGGGTTCTGGAGAACAAGCGCGTTCAGCTGATTGTTCGCAAGCGCCTCCACGAGTTTTGAGGAGCTGTCGAACCCGATGAATATCACCTTTCCCGCGTTGCCGCCGTCCTGCAACGCGCGGAGCATGCCGAACGTCGTGGATTCGTTCGGCGTGAAGATCCCGTCGATGGTCAGAATTCCACGGCCGTCTTTGAAGGGAGCGAGGAGGTTCTCGCTCGCCCTGTATGCCGTTTCCACGGTGGCGCCGCCGTACTGGTTCGAGCTGACAACGGTGATGCCCGGTGCGCCTGCCATGGCATCGAGGAATCCGCGCTCGCGATGGTCGGTGCTCGCCGATCCCTCCAGCACGCGGAGCATGATCACGCGCCCCTTACCCTTCAGCCGCCGGATCAGCTCTTCGGCACCCATCTTTCCGCCGAGGTAGTTATCGGTTGCCGCAAAGCTCACGTAGTCGTCGCTGTCGAGGTCCGAATCGATGATGACAACGGGGATCCCTGCCCGGGTGGCATTGGTGACCGGACTGCGGAGCGCGATGTTGTCCAGCGGGGCGAGGACGATGCCGCTGACTCCGCGGCTGATGAAGTCTTCCATGACGGAAATCTGAGCTTCGCGGTCATCTTCGCGCAGCGGTCCCTTCCAGATGATCTCGACGCCGAGTTCCCGGGATGCCTTCACGGCACCGGCGTGAATGGATTTCCAGAACTCATGCGTTGTTCCTTTGGGAATCACGGCGATGGTGGTCGTACGGGCCGTGTCTCCCTCCCGCTTTCCGCATCCGGGGGTCAGCAGGATCAGCATGGAAGCAAGCAGCATCAACAGTGTGCGCATCGTGGCATCTCCATCATATCATCGGTGTATGAGGCGGTTACGGGCCATACAGCAGATATGTAACAACACTCGCGACATAGCTACTGAGCCCTATGACCAGAAGTCCGAGCTCGACAAAATAGAGGCGTGTTTTGGCATTCCGGTAGCTGATGATCCGGATGAGCGTTTCGTCGGCCGGGCCGCCCAGGAATTGCGTGGTCCAGCGGATACGCAGGCCACCGAGCAGAAGGATGACCATGGAAGAGAGCACGAACACGATTCCCAGGGCCATACTGTAGCGTGCGAAATCATTCGTCTGAGCAATCTTCGGACCCGAGAAGCCTGTGATCGTCAGCGCCAGTGTCGAGAGGGTCAACAGAAGCTGCGACCGCGCCTGGATGACGTCGAAATGGTGCCGGAGGAAATCGAGTGCGGATGAAAGCCCCTGGCTTTCCGGAAAAAGAGCCAGGATCTGACGAGCTTCTTCGTCGGCATTGAGCGGGCGGCGCATACGCTTACCAGGTTCGCCGGATCGGGTGCGCTTCCGTATTGAAAATCACCGCATCGAAGTCAATCGTTTCGGGAGGCGCGAAGAGCAGATAGAGATATTTCATCGTTTCGGCCAGGAAATAGCTCTCCATCCTGTCGGACTTCTCTTTGGTAATAACGCTCTTCAGCTCGGCATAACCGGCGTCCACACGGCAATACGTCTTGAGACTGTCGAAGAAAATCTTCCCCATCTCGAGATACCGTGGTTTGCCGGTCTTCCGGTAGAGATAATACGCGGACTCAATGATTTCCGGATTCAGGAAGAACCGCGGTGATACGGCCTCCATCTTTACATAGTCGAAGGTTTCCGGTTCGATGCCATGGCGTTGCCACATCTTCAGACACGATTCCATGAGCTCTTCCGCGCGTTTCACATCGCCCGCAAGGGCGAGGACTGCGGGGTAGAAGGCGTCGAGTGCGCCGAAGATGGTCTTCGTCCGTTTGCCGGTGTTCATGTCCGCGTGGCCGTACCAGAGTCCCGATGCGACCGTGTCGGCGACATACGTGTTGAGCGCCTCGTACGAGTCACGCCACATGATGCTGCAGTCCTGGTCGCCGAAGAGGTAGCCACACTTGACCATGTATTCATAGTAGGAATCGATACAGGCGCTGATGTGGCTGTCGGTTCTGGTCCATTCGCCTGTTTCGCAATCGAGCTGGTCTCCGACGAGCCCGATGGAGGACCGTGCTTCGTACACATTGAGGAAGGCGTTCTTAGCGTAGTTGTAATAGCGGCTGTCGCCCGTGAGCATGCTCAGCGTTCCGAACTCAACGAGAAGCGTCCCTATCTCTCCAGGATTCGTCTTCGTGCCGCGCACGGCCCCGGTCCTCAGGTTGACATCGACGTAGGGATAGCCGGTCGGGGATTTGAACGCCGGTAGGAGGCGATCGCCAAGGTCTTTCGCCAATGTCAGCAGACGCTCGTCCCCGCTGAGCTGATAGTTGGAAAGTAGTCCGCCAAGCATCCGGATGGTGATTTCGAACACTTTGACATACATGTCTTTGTCGAACGAGAGATTGCGGACGATGAATTCCCGCGTACTGTCCGCTTCATCGTTCAGCCCCATCAGGACCATGGTATCCATTGCGTCCAGGGGGGTCAGATACAGGGGCTCACTGTACCAGTCGTACGGCGTCTTGCTGAGTGGCCGGAGGCCATCGTGCCCCCAGGCGTAGGTTTTGTAGGCATTCCAGGAGTGAAGGAACTCGGCTTTGACCTCTTCTGCGAGACGGGCTTTGGTAGTATCGTCAATGACCCCTTGTGCAACAAGCGGTGCAGCGGTACACATGATGAGGCAAAGAAACACGAAAATCATGAAGAGCAAACGCATGGGGTACCTTTCCAGACCATTGGTGGGATGAAACAATATACATAAAGAAAGAGCCAGGATAAACAGGGGCCCTCCCTCCCACGGCAGCTACAAATCCCTCATCAGCGAGAGCATTACCGTAACATTCCAGGGGATGGTAATAGTGGGGGCGAGTTCCCGGCCTGCGGCGTCCCGGAATCCCGCCGCACGGAGGGACTCCAGGTGCACCACCGTGGCTCCCGATCGAACCCTGCCCGGGGGGCTCGTGACGGTGAGGGTGGCTGATCGGCCGTCGGGCGAGACAGTCAGGTCGACGGAGACCGGACCGAAGGCGGTCCCTCCGCCGCTCATGCTCGTGCGCATGCCGGGCGAGAGCCATTGCAGGGGAAAACCGTCCATCAGCATCAGGGAATCGGCTCGTTCTGTCGCAAGAAACATACGGACAGCCTGATAATAGAATGCCGATGCCTCCGCATTTGAGGCATCGCCGGTTGTGCGGGTCCCGCGGGCGCGGGGCTGTTGCTCTTCGACCCAGGTCCCGAGGGGCGTCGCATGGTCGGCGTACGCCTGGACCAGCTCATATGCCATGCTGTCGTTGCCGACCGTATGATGGGCAAGTGCATGAATGCCTCCCAGCCACGGCCACACCCCGTCATGCAGCCAACCGCTCCCGAGAATGATTCCTTCTTCCCGTGAGGCGTCCAGCATTGCGAGATTGTCCCGGATGATCTCCTGAAGCAATGGAGTTCCGTCCCGGAAGAACGCACCGTACGGAAGTGGCAGGAGGAATGCGTATTGACCGCGTTGCGGCGGTAGGCCCGACGTGGTGTCGCCAATCGTGATGGGAAGATATGGCCTGCCGGCGGCGTCCATCCGCCGGTCGCGTTGTGCGGCGACCAGGAATGCCGCCTTCATCCGCTCCAGCCGGTCCGCCCACATGTGAATGTCCTTTCGGATGCCCAGGCGTTTTGCCGCCGCGAGAGCATGTTCGAGCGCTATCATCGCCCACCAAGCGGTTCCGTAGTCGGCCGCCAGGTGGGAAATGCCGCCATCAACGAACCCCGGCGGCATGAGACCGGCATAGGGGAGAGTGGGATCATCCATCGTGTGATCGCTCATATGCACCATCCATGTGATCCCCTGGACCAGTGCTTTCCAGTGTCCACGAAGCCATGCATCGTCGCCGGAGAACTGCGCGTACC
The DNA here is from genome assembly GCA_963700635.1 of uncultured Bacteroidota bacterium. Taxonomy (GTDB): domain Bacteria; phylum Bacteroidota; class Ignavibacteria; order UBA10030; family UBA6906; genus JAGDMK01. Next base: position 1,782,768 of record CAVOYH010000003.1, read on the forward strand.
GGCACATCATGACCACGAACAGAGGAGTTTCGGCGAGTGACGTTCCCGGGCGGAGGCTCACGAAGCGGCCGGACGGAGACTGGAACCGGAGGCCATGCTCCAGCGCCAGCCTGACTCCTCCTGTGTCCCCGGCCATGAGCGATGTGCTGCCGCTGATGAAGACATCTCCGAGCCAGAGACCGCGGTAGACCGTGGGGCCGGGCTGGAATTGGATACCGCCGTCCACGATGTCACGAACCTGGTAGATATTGCGGATGCTCGTCTCGAGCAGATACTGGAGACGCGGATCGGGAACAGTGATGCAGCTCTTCGGGACGGGTGCGCGATGCAACCAGTATCGCTGCGCACGTTCTCGCTCCAGAGAAAGATCGGGTACCGTGACCGGCGCGCCACCGGCTGCCGCTCCTTGAATGACGACACCGTCAAGTTTCCTTGTTCCGGCGGGGTAGTGCAGCGTGAGCGTGTCTCCCGACGATGATGCCAGGGCAGGTGGGGGCCGGGTGACGAGAAACGGGACGCCGTTGCACGTGACGGCTCCGATCGTCGCGTCGAACATCAGCGGGCGGGACGAACTGATGCGGACAGCCGGATCGCGGTCGCAGTCGGGGAGAGAGGCCCGGAACGCATCAATTCTCGGGATGGGGGCGAACTCTTCGAGTTCGCTTCCACACTGCCAGAAAAGCCCGGCGTGCTGCTGCGGATCACCGTGGATCAGTCGATCCGGATCGATTGGTGCTCCTTCCGGGAAAACCCAGAAGGCATTCAGGATGATATTCGGATCGGGGCTGTCGGGTGCGGCATGAACGCTGATCCGAAGTTTGCCATCACGGTCTCCGTCCCATCCGTCCAGAACGTACACAGACGGTCTGTTCTTGACGCCGTCCGCAAGGGGGTCAACGGTTCGTGATTCTCCTCCCTCAACTTCCAGCGTGAGCAACCGTGCGCCGGGAGTCGACTTGTACGCCTCACACAGCCCGAATGCCACGCGTTTGTGCGAACCGGGTTGTACCTGAACCTGGTACAGGATGGATCGGTTGTTCCCCCACGCGACCCCGCGAAACGCAGGGTCCGTTCCCGGTGGAGGAGTCGCCCACCAGCGCATGCCATTCAGCCCGTTCGTCCGCGAAACCGATCCCCGGCCGGATCGCATTGGAAGGAGAGAGTCGCCGGGCGGAATCAGGGCAAATGTCTCCAGATGCAGCGTGTCAGCTCCACACGCCAGCTGTGTGAGCGCGATCGGGATGCGGGGGTCCTCGTAGTACTGTTGCAGAAGAACCGGCGTGGACCCTTCCAGTCCGACGGTGATTTCCGTAAACGGGCGCGCATACGGGCCCGGGCCGAAATCGTATGCCAGCCCGCCTGTCTCCGTCACAAGTGTTTTGTGCCAGTCGTCGGGGAGAGAGATCGCATTGAGGTGATGAACCGGTGCGAATGGAAACCGGAGATCTGTGGTCTGCCCCGAAAGTATCGGAGTGGCAAGAACGGTTGTTCCGCCGATCAGGATTGCTGCTATGGGTGTGCGCATAGTATCAATGATAGTGGGGCCAGACTCCGTTCCATGACATGCTGCCGCGGTGACGCTATCGGGCGAGGGTCAGGTGTAGATGAGCGACCGCCATTGGTGGCAGAACAAATCTCATTCGTTCCCCTTCCAGCGAAACGTCAAAGGGTTGGGGAACAATGATGCCGGGATTGCTGAACGTGTTACAGGCATTCAGATCCGGATGTGTAAGAATTCTTCCCTCCGCGCGGAGCGCCCTTGCTCTGTCGAGCACGATGACGACGCGTTTCTCTTCGATCGGGTCGGGGTTCACGATGGTGCACAGGACGGTCCCGTCATCGCGCGAGGATGAAACGGACAGTTCCCGCGCGGGAACAGCAGGGCACTCGCTCTGAAGGGCAGTGGTATCCCGATGACCGCGCATCAATGCGAACGCATGATAGGTTGGTGTCCGTATGCACGAATCGCCCTGCGTGAGCAGGGGGGCCTGAAGGACGTTGGCTATCTGTGCGAGGTTGCACATTGACAGTTTATCGGCCTGGCGGTGGAATACGTTCAGGCCGAGGGCGGCAGCGACGGCGTCTTTGATCGTGTTCTGTTGCCAGAAACGCCCGTTCTGCTTCTCAATCTCCGGTTCGCTGAGGTCCCACGTGCCCCACTCGTCAACCAGCAAGTCCACACGCTCCCGTCCCGGGAGGGGTGTGAGCGCATTGAGATAGGCCCGCTGCTCCCTGATTGCGCGTTCAAGATCATCGAAGGATGCGAGTTGTTCACGGGCCGTCTCCGGCGTGTACGCCGTCGCGGTGCTTTTCCCCCAGCTGTAGAAGTGCATCGCAAAGCCATGAATCGGCGGTGCATACGACCGGCCTTTGCCGAGCGCGGTGAAGAATCGGCGGGTCCATTCCGTATCGTTGCTGTTCGGGCCGACGGCGATGAGGTACGGAAGGGGTGTTCCGCAGGCCGGGACGAACGTAGCGAAGCGGGCATACAGGGCCGCATATTCTTCGGCCGTCATGTGTCCGCCGCACGCCCAGCTCTCGTTGCCAACCCCCCAATACTCCACGGGAAAAGGTGAAGGCGAACCGTTCGCCGTGCGTTCGTCCGAGAGCGTGCTGCCTGAAGGGAACGTGCAGTACTCCACCCAGTCGCGCAGTTCTGCAGGCGACCCGCTACCCATGTTTCCGGCGAGATACGCTCGGGCGCCAATACGGGAGCAGAGATGCATGAACTCATGCGTGCCGAAGCTGTTGTCTTCGATGATGCCGCCCCATGAGTGGTTCACCGTGCGGGGCCTGGTGTGCGGAGGGCCAATGCCGTTCCGCCAGTGGTAGTTGTCTGCAAAGCACCCTCCCGGCCAGCGGAGGACGGGGACGGCGAGCTCCGCGAGGGCGTCGACGGCCGCGCGGCGAAGGCCATCGACATTGGGAATCGGCGAACCGCGGCCGACCCAGATACCGCCGTATGTTGCGCTCCCCAGATGCTCCAGAAAATGGCCGTGCAGTTCCGGCCGGATACGGCCGACGGGTTCTTCAGTGTGAATGACGACGGTTGCGTCCATAAACGATCAGCTGTGGGATTTCCAGAATTGTTCGATCTCTTCGAGCGTCCTCCCCTTAGTTTCCGGTACGAAGAGTGCAACAAACGTGACCGTGGCCATACAGAAGAGTGCATACAGCCAGAAGGGGAAGGCATGGTGGAACAGATCGATCAGCCATGGGTCTTCATTGAGCACCGGAAAGGTCTGAGACACAACGTAATTGGCGGCCCAGAGCAGGAGTGTGGCGATGCCCATGGCCCTGCCACGGATGCGTGTCGGGAAGATTTCGGACATGACGACCCAGACGACAGGCCCGAGCGACAGCGCGAAGCACGCTATGTATCCGAGTATGAAGACGAGCACCCATGCGGCAGTGGTCCCTGAGAACGCCGCCCAACCGATTCCTGCCAGACAGAGCCCCATACCCGATGCTCCGATCATCAGAAGCGGCTTGCGCCCCAACCGGTCTACTGTTCGGATGGCAACGAGTGTGAAGAGGACGTTGAAGGCACCGACGACCACGGTCTGGAGAAGCGCTACATTTGATCCGGCCCCGAGCTGTTTGAAGATTTCGGGGGCGTAGTACATGAAGACGTTGATTCCGGTGATCTGCTGGAGAATAGCGAGGGCGATCCCGATCACCAGAGCCCTGCGCATTCCCGGGCGGAGGAGATCACGTGTCGAACTCCCCTCGTGTGCGAGGGCATCCCTGATGGCTTCGACGTCCCGGTCGGCGCGTTCAGGACTTCCCAGCCGCGAAAGAATCCGGTGTGCGTTCTCCGTTTGTTCCTGTTTGATCAGCCACCGGGGGCTTTCCGGGATCGTGAGGAGCGAAAGAAAGAAGAGCGAGGCGGGAAGGGTTTCCGATCCGAACATCCATCGCCATCCCCACGTCGTGTTCCACGTTTCGTCACCCAGGCCTGCGATGGCGTAATTCACGAAATAGACGATGAGAATCCCCAGGACAATGGCGAACTGGTTCAAGGAGACGAGACGTCCTCGTATCTCCGCAGGTGCGATTTCGGCGATGTAGAGAGGCGAGAGCATGGATGCCATGCCGACGCCGATGCCGCCGAGGGCGCGAGCGATGTTGAATTCGATGAGCGTCCCCGCAAGCGCGGACCATATGGCGGAGATGGTGAAGAGGATTGCGGAGAGAAGGAGTGCCCGCTTCCTGCCGAACCGGTCGCTCAGGCCTCCGGCAATGGCAGCGCCGAGGATGCAACCGAGAAGGGCGCTGGAGGCGGCGAAACCGGTTTCTGCCGCCCCGAGCGCAAAGTGGGCGCGGAGAAAACCGATGCCCCCCGCGATCACGGCAGTGTCGTATCCAAAGAGCATCCCGCCCAGCGCGGCCACCATGCTCAGAAGTGTCGCGTAGGATGTGGGTTTCATTGTGTGGTCATCCAATCCACGATTCGCACCCGGCAAATGGCATGTGATCGTCTTTCCGGTAGCGCGGGCGCTGACGATACTCGTTGATTCCCGGAACCCCTTTTCCCCGGAGGAGGAAGGGGGCAGCCATTTCCGGTTTGAGGAGGCGCGTGGACGTGGGAATATACCGGATGGTCAACCCCATGCGCCATGCGTCGGATGTGTTCGCTTCCGATCCATGGACAAGATTCGGATGGTGAATCGAGACGTCTCCCGCCCGAAGAATCAGGTCGACTGCTTTCTTTTCATCCACGTGGTCGGGATTCATCGATGAACCGAGGACGTTGTCAACGTCGGTCCTGGTCTGGACCGATTCAAGTGTGAGGTGCTGCGTGTGGGGAATGACGCGCATGCAACCATTCTCGGGTGTGGAGTCGGTTACCGCAAGCCACAGTGTCACGACTTCCATGGGGTCGAGTGGCCAGTAACTGCCGTCCTGATGCCACAGCACGGCCTGGCCGGTCCGGGGCGGTTTGCAGATGTAGTGGGTGGCAAACAGCGCGATGTCGGGCCCGACGAATTGCTGGGCGATGTCCAGCAGGCGATCGTCGCTGATCAGCCGGATCCAGAACGGATCATCCCAAGCCAGATGGGCATGGAGTTGCTCCGGCCGCACGCCGGGGTTCTTTGCGATCAGCCAGTGCACGTGGCGCTGTGCCTCTGCCACCAGCCCGCTGTCGATCGCCTCGCGCACGATCACGTATCCGTCTCTGTCAAATGCTGCTTTGAGGTCTCCCGGCATAGCTCTCCTTCCTCGATGTACTAAGGGAGTACAAAGAATATCCCAATAATGCAACGGCGTTTACAATGTGGAACGGGGTGATGGGCGGCCATGACAACGTGAATCACTCTCTACGCCGAGAACGGAGTACACATACGGGATCATGGGAGGACACGTCAGTGATGAGCGCGGCTCTCGCCGGCAACGGAATGCCGGTGAGAGCCGCGCCCGGATCACTTCATGCAAAGCGGAAAATCTACCGGGGACCTTCCCGTTCCGGCCCACCCATGCCGGGACCCCGCCGGTTCTTCTTGGACTCTTGGTACTTGGTCTTCTGCTCGGGCGTCAGCAGCGCTTCGATCTTCTTGTCGGTTTCCTGCGTGCGTTTGCGCCCTGCCTCACGCATCGCTTCGCGATCCTCACCGGCCTTGTCGCGCATCTTCTGGCCTTCGGCCCACGAATTCATCAGGAGTGTCTTGACCTTTGCTGCCTGGGCATCGGACAGGCCCAGAGCCGTTCTCAGGCGGTCAACGCGGCCGGCGATCCTGGATGTGTCCATCTGGGCCAGGGCCGACATTGCCGGGAGGAGGAGAATTGCACACATAATGAACAACAGCTTCCTTGCACGCATAGCGAATGCCTTTGTTGTAAGAGACCTTGGATGAAGGGGACGGATCACATCCTCCCCGATGCGCTATGGACAATCGTCGCCTTCCCGGGGTTTAACGGCTCTGCCGGATCGGCCAGGCCAGATCTCAGGGGTCCCGATCTATGTGGCGGGGCTCCAGGCATAGTCACGTCCTGCCAGTAGGGGGCCCGGCCGCAGCCAGTTCGCCGAGAAGTTGCGAGGCCAGGAAGAGACACCGCGGCGTGTGGAAACACCCCTTCCATTTCCCTCCTTTCAGGGGAAGGAGAATCTCGCCACGACGGTTCAAATACCCCCACCATTCACCGTGGCCGGGATCTGCGAACCGTTCCCAGGTGTATGTATGAACGCGCTCAAACCACGTCCAGCATTCCTTTCGCCCTGTGAGGGCGAATCCCATCGCGAGCGCCACCAGGGTCTCGAGATGGACCCACCAGAGTTTCTGGTCCCATTCCATATGCGAGGGGGGCTTTCCGCGCGCATCCAGAAATGCGTAGATGCCGTCGAATTCAGGGTCCCAGGCCCGATCGAGGATACGGAAGACCGTATCGGTGGCCTTTTCGATGAGCGCGCTGTCTCCCCGCGACCGTGCAAGATCCATGAGAAACCACATGCCTTCAATCCCATGTCCCGGATTCAGGAGGCGTCCTTCAAACGTGTCGGGGTGAGAGCCGTCAGGGGCCACATGTTCGAACACCAGTCCAGTTTCCTTGTCGATGAACAGCCCGACCACCTCGGCGATCAGTTCTTCCTCACGCGCGCGGATCTCATCCGGCGGGAACATCCAGCCCACTTCTTTCAGCACGTTCAGGAGGATCATGGGGAGCGCATAGGATTTCAAGGGCCGTGTCCACGACACGGTTTTTGTGTACGCTCCCTTGGGATGCTCCTTGCGTTTGAGGATGTTCTGAAAGGTCCGTATCGCGATATCCCGAGCTTCGTCGTTTCCCGATGCCAGGGCGAACTGGCTGAACGCAATCGCTGCAAAGCAATCGGAGAAGATGTTATAGGGTTGGACCAGCGGATCGCCGTCACGGTTGAGAGAAAAATACCACGCGCCTTCGCTGTCGCGCCCGTGGATGCGAAGAAAATCGTATCCGTGACGTGCGGCATCGAGCCAGGCGCCGTTCTTCTGGAATCTGTTGTAGAGCATAGACAACGTCCAGACCTGTCGTGCCTGCAGCCAGACGAATTTGTCGGTGTCATACACGTTCCCGTCGCGGTCCAGGCAGGTGAAGTAGCCGCCATGGTCGTCGAGAGAGTGGCGCAGCCAGAATGGGAGCACGTCATTGACCAGTGCATCACGGTACTGACGTTCCAACACGGAAAAGGAGAAGTTCATAGGAAGAGCCATGATTATGGAAAGGAAGGGGTCGTTCACCAGGTGCCGTGACTCCCGCACCCGGATACATCTGCTTATAGGAGGTCCCCCGGGGAACCTCTTGTCGTCGGACGCGCCGGTGAGATCGGGCGCGCGGTTACTGCTTGCGAAGGTCTTTCAATTCAGGAAGTGTAATCCACTTTTTCGCATGCCAGGATTCAATTCCCTTTTCGGCCAGCTGGACTCCCCTGGCGCCTGCCAGCAGGTCCCAGGGGAACGGTTCGTCCGCCACGACGTGACGGAGGTAGAGTTCCCACTGCGCCTTGAATGCATTCTCGTATTCCTGCTGGCCTGGAACGAGCATCCACTGGTCGTGGTAGACCATGGGGCTGTCAATGTCCGGGTTCCATGTCGGCCGGGGGGTTGCGTGTGCTGGCTGCACCCAGCATTCGCGCAATCCGGCTACGGCAGAACCCAGTGTACCGTCCACCTGAATGGTGAGAAGGTCGTCGCGGCGGACGCGCGTGGTCCATGAGGAGTTGAATTGCGCGACAATCCCACCCTCCAGCTCAAATGTCGCATACGCGGCATCATCGGCCGTGCATGCGTATTCCGCTCCGGATTCGTCCCAGCGGGTTGGGATATGGGTCGCTCCCAGACATGACACAGCGCGCACACGGCCGAAGATGTTGTCGAGCACATAGCGCCAGTGGCAGAGCATGTCGAAAATAATTCCTCCCCCATCCTCCGACCGGTAGTTCCAGGAGGGCCGCTGGGCCGGGATGGGTTTTCCTTCGAAAACCCAGTAGCCGAACTCGCCCCGGATGGAGAGGATACGTCCGAAATAGCCGCTCTCGTTGAGCAGACGGAGTTTCAGAAGGCCCGGGAGCCAGAGTTTGTCCTGGACGACGCCGTGTTTGATCCCTTTGCCTTCTGCGAGCATATACAGCTCATACGCTTCATCGGTGGTCAGTGCCGACGGTTTCTCGCAGTAGATGTGCTTGCCCGCTTTGATGGCTTCCCGGATGCTTTGCACGCGGAGGTTGGTGATCTGGGCATCGAAATAGATGCGGTTGTACGAATCAGAGAGTGCTTTCGGAAGGTCGGTGGTCCACCGCGTGATGCCGGCGGACGTGGCGAGCTGTTCCAGACGCCCCGCATTCCGGCCCACAAGAATGGGATCGGGCAGAATAACCTCCCGGTCGTTCAGTCGAATTCCCCCCTGGCGGATGATGGCGATAATCGACCGCATGAGGTGCTGATTGGTGCCCATGCGGCCGGTGACGCCATTCATGATAATGCCGACATGATGTGTTGTTGTAGCCATGCGATACCTTTCCGGGTGGTGGTGCTTCAGTTCTCGGGCGTATCGGTGCACTGGGGGGACGCCCCCCGGGGTAGTGGTGGAGCCTCAGATCCGGCACGCGGGAGAGTTCCGTCCAGCTCCTGGCGCCAATGAGCGACGTCGCCCGCCGGCCCGTAGCAATACACCATGCGCAGGGGAGTGTCACCCATGTTGGTAATTTGATGAAATACTCTGGACGGAATAAAGACGGCCTGGCCCGTTCTCACGGTCTGCCGTTCCTCGCCCAGGCACATTTCCGCTGTCCCTTCTATGATGTAGTAGACCTCTTCCTGATCCTGGTTGTGCCACGGCACCTGACCGCCGTGTGGGTCGAGCGTGACATGTCCCATGGCGAAGTTGCGTGCCTGGATCGGGGACACGCCGCCGACGAGATTCTGCGTTCTGCGTCGGGCGGGGTACCGTCGTCCGTCGATCGTTGCCAGGTCCGCTATGATCATTACCGTCTTCTCCTCGAGTCAGAAACCCAATATAAGAAAATGCCCGCGGTCATGCTGGAGATTTTTCTACTGCTGTGCTTCTGCAACAGGTGTCAGTCGTTGCCGCAAAAGCTCCATCATGAAGACTACAACCTCCTGGATGTCGGCGACTGGCAGACGGGTGAAAGGGGCTGCGGGCATGTAGGGGTGTGGTCCGAACTCGGGGCACACTGCGGTGAACGGTGCACCGCTGTGCGCTCGCGTGCGGACGATTTCCTCCCACCACCCGAAGTGTGTGTCCAGTTCGGACTGCCACTCGGGAGCCCGGGGATCGTTCACCTGCGGCCCTTCCATGTGCCCGACGCGCGCATGGATGTATCCGGCGTGAGCGACAGCGAGTGCGAGTGTCTCCTGCTGGTCCTGAAGGAGGGACTCGTGAACACAGCACCAGTGAGAAAAATCGGCATTGAGCTGAAGCGATGGAAGTGCCTCGAGCAGGGCGCGCGTGGAAAGCGTGCTGAACGTGGCCCGTCCCCGGTGCGTTTCGTGACAGATCGGAACGCCGCTCTCTTCGCTCAGGACGAGACTCGTGCGGAAGATCTTCAGGTTGTCGTCAAGGGAAAAGATGTCTCGTCCGGTGTGACAGTTGATGAGAATCGGTTTGTATTGGATCGCAGCAGCGAACCGTTCTTCGAGGGAGGCACAGTGCTCGTCGGCGGTACGCCCCTCGGTGGTTATCATGGCAACGAATTTCAATTCGAGCGCCTCATGACGCTCGATGCATTCCTGCGGTGATGCATGGAGCGAAGGGAGATGGATCTCGGATCCATCAAAGCCCCACCCATACACCTTTTCCAGGAATTGCTCCAATGGGAGTGCATCGAGGTCCCATTTCGATCGAATCACGAGAAGCTCCATCAGGTCATCCGTGCTGGTGGGAGAGTATGGATGGGGGCCGGACCGACTGCGCCCCTCATGTATAGTTGAGTACAAGCGTTGTTTCGCGGCCGGCGGGTAGGCGGAAAAGGAGACGGGCAGGGTGCCCGGGAAGTGACGTTGGTGGAAGGTTGACGTTCTCCCGCGCATCAACATCAAGGTCTGCTTCGCAGCCGGCCGGGATACGGACGGTCAGTTGCCTGTTCCCCTTCTCGCCTTCCGTCTGGAAAAACAGTTCTCCCCGGGGAGTTGGTACCGCGAGCGTCACTGTCGTAAGATCGGCAGGCTGGGGTCTGATGCGACAACGTGCGAAGCCCGGAGCCGTGGGGGTGATCCCCGCAACTCCCATGAACAGGAGATAGAGCGGTACAACCGCGCAATGGCTCCAGAGGTCGCTGCTGTCCGGTTTTGCGTCCCAGACCTCTGCGATCGTGTTGTTCAGAATGACGGAATCCATCCGGGCCCACCGGTTCCTGAATTCGTTGAGGATCACGTCAGTCCGGCCTCCCCGCGCCAGTGCCCAGTAGCGCCAGCATGCATTGGCGGGGTAGGAGAGTCCCATCTGGGGGGGAGGGTCGGCGAGCGACTCCAGCGATGGTCCGGTTCGACCTTCCGGGCAGAAATCAAAAAGGAGAGCGGTTGCGGTTGAGCGGTCGCAGAGGCGAGGCTGTTTCTGTTCTCCGAGCCAGGGGAGGTTGATGATGAACCTGCCTTCGTCATCACTCCAGAATGCGCGCACGGCGGCGTGATGGATGTCATCGCTCATCTGTTCTGCAAACTCCGCCCATCGGCTTTCGCCGTACGCGCGTGCGAGCGGGGCGAATGCATGGCGGAGCATTGCCGCAGCGTAGAGATTGAACGCACACTGCTTGTGTTCCTGATGTCCGCGGGCATAGGCATAGTGATCCATCCAGACGTTCGGCAGTCCGAGTCCTGTGACCGGAAGGAGCCCGTCGCCGGCGCGGATCCGATGGAGGTAGTCGACGAATCGCTGATACCGGGTCCACGGCTCCCGCACGGCGACCAGATCGCCCGTGTAGAGATAGTGGTGATAACAATCGAAACCGAATCCGATGCTGTGGTCGAGCAGGGGTCCCCAGATCGTCATGTCGATCTGCCGCTCCATGGTGCGGGCGAGACGATCGTAGGCCGGCCAGCAATCGAAGAAGTAGCCATCGAGCATGAGGCCCTGGCTGAACGTGGAGAGGAATCGGGCCGGGAGCCGCCGTTCGCCGAAGGCCAGATACACTGCGTGGAGCTGGTGCGAACCGTCCCCGCTGTACTGCTGACGCTCGCGTCCCATACCGTCGACCGCAGTTTCCTGGGCGGAATTCAATAGAGTGTTGACAGAGGCGTCCATGAGTCGCTGTAAGGCTGGTTCGTTCACCCGGACAACGGGCGTGACGGGCCAGGGGAAGACTCTGCGAAGGACGCCCACGTTGCGGATGCTGACGGGGCCGCGTGTCCCGCGGCAATGGATCTGGAGCCAGCGACAGCTCTCAAAATCGAACGTCTGGAAGGTTTCTCCCCCTCCCGCGCAGATGAATCGGGCCCACGAATGGAAATGCGTATTCAGAAGAGGCGGCCCCCCTATCGTATGCCCTTCCTGCACCATGACTTCTATAATGGTGCCCGGCGGGGCTTCGATGGAGAAGAAGGGGAAACCGACGATCTGCTCGTCAAGTTCAAAGGTCAGTGCCACGGAGGAAATGCCATCGAGATCGAAATCCCAGCGGTTGGGTTCAGGCGCCCGGACATCCGTTGCCGAGGTCTGGAACGCATCGGGAGCCAGCACATCAAAGTACTCGTCCGCCGGACGGAGCCAGGTAATGGCATGCGCTTCGGAAAGTTGCCGCACGAGGACCGGGTGTTCGTCCAGCATTGGAATGCTGCGTGGGACAAGTGCAGATATTGTCCGGTCTGCGCGCGTATCGAGGAGATCGTCCGGGTGCGTGGAACAGGAAGGCGGCAGGTTTGCGGGACACTGCAGGGTGAGCGGAGGCAGCCAGTCACTGTCAGGTGAGAACGCCGGCAGTTCCCATCCCCGGGGATGGCGTCGCGCGTCGAAGATCTCTTGAAAAGAGCGAACGTACCAGCGTTTGTACTGGCCGGGTTTCCAGGCCCGCGAAAGGTGGCACAGCCATTGCCGGTCGCTGGCGATGCTCTGTTTCGAACCATCTGTGCACTGCACATCGAGCGAAAAGATGAATCCCGGTTTTCCGATCGGGTGTGTGCCGTCGCCATGGCCATAGTACAGCACGGTAACGCCGATCGTATGAGTTCCGGGAGCAAGAAAGGCCGTTACACTGATGGGATCGATTTCCATGCGGCGGGGGTCGGACGGCGCCGGTCCCCATTGCACTCGCTGTCCGTCAATGGTGAGGAGGTAGCGGCTGTCGGCGGCGATCCACCCGGTGGCATGTGTTACGGGTGAGGTGATGACGATATTCCGGCGGAACAGGACGACCGTATTCGGTAGTGTCCGCCAGGACGGATACCAGAGCCATTCGGCGGGCGAGAGATCCAGGGTCATGGTCGCGTCTGCGTGCGGAATCGGTGCTGGTCTGGGAGGGTGCACGGATGAAACCTGTGACGGGTGAATGGTCCCCGGGAGGAGACTGAGCAGTGCGCCTCCGCTGGCGGCATGTTTCAGGAATGAACGTCGGTTGGACATAGATGGACGGGGATAGGACGCAGTATGGGAGAAATCGGGGAGAATGTCAAGACTGCGCAAATCTTCTTTTGGTGAAAAGGACTTGACAATGCAGGAACATTCCCTTATACTTCAACTGTAAAACACTGTTCTGTTAGTGAAACAAAATGCCGGGTGGGATACCACCTTCCTCGCGATGAGGGCCTTCTGGCGGTTGTGTACGGTGTTTTCCAACTTCTCCGCACATCTTGTTCATACGCAATTCTCCAACAGGCTTGATCGCATCCGTGCTCCGATACACTTCATGTGAACCGGTTGAACACAGGGTACAATTCACCAACGGATTGGTGCACGCAGTACTGTCCTCGCACGCATTCCAACACAAACAACACTCATAAGGAGGAACGACATGAGGCAACCATGGTACAAGTTCCCGTTGTGTCTCCTGCTGGCCCTGTTCGTGGCCATACCCGCATTTGCAGGGAACGGGAAGATCAGCGGTGTCGTCAAAGGTGCCGATGGCCAGGCGGTCGTCGGTGCCAACGTGACTGTCGAAGGGACGACACTTGGTGCTTCGGTTAATGTGGAGGGGAACTACTTTATTCTGAACGTCCCTCCAGGGACCTACCGGTTGCGGACGTCCGCGGTCGGCTTCACGCCCAAAGTGGTCGCGGGTGTGCAAGTCGGTCAGGACCAGATCGTAACCATCGACGTCACGATGCAAAGTGAAGCCGTCGGCCTTGAGGAAGTTGTGGTTCAGGCCGACCGGCCGGTCGTCGACAAAAGTCAGACATCGTCGAAATCCACCCTGCGCAATGATGAAATTGAAAGCCTCCCCGTCCGTTCGGCGGTGGGACTTGTGGCCACTTCGGCCAGCGCTTTCAACGGCTTCATCCGCGGCGGGCGTGTGACCGAGACCAAGACGATTGTGGACGGTGTGGACATCACCGACTCGTACTACGCGTATGAGGGGGACAACTATCACACGCCGTTCAAGAGATACAACAGCGTTCCGCGCTATCAGGGTGCCGAGCTGAGCAATATCGGCGGACTGAACTTCTCCTCGGTAGAGCAGATGAACATCAACACGGGCGCCGTTGGTGCAGAGTACTCCTCGGCGACGGCAGGCGTCATCAACTACTCGCTGGCCGAAGGCCGCGGAGCCCTCAAGGGCAACCTGCTGGCCCGCGTGAGCCAGTTTGGCGGTCTGTCCTACGGAGGTCCGGACGTGTACTGGGACGGCTACGTTTATGACGCAGAAAAATATACGCTGAACCGGAGAGTCGACTCCCTTCGCAGCCTTCGCTCGGGTGGAGCTGCGGGCTCGGCCTATCAGACCCTCGTGTCCGACAGCGCTCGTCTGGATCGCTACACTTGGACCAAGGACAAATACATCAAGGAGAGCCCACAGCTGGAATTTGAGGGTTCGTTGAGTGGCAACCTCGCGGAAAACTGGGGCTTCTTCTTCACGGGCAAGTACTTCAACTCTTATGGCCGGCTCCCGAACGAGTTCAACCGGCAGATCAACCTCACGTTGAAGACCAACTACAGCATCAGCGGCGACATGAAGCTGTCGGCCTTTGGTATCCTCACAGATCGCGGCGAGATCTTTGGCTGGAAGAACCGCGGCTACCAGGAGGGCTCACGCTTCTTCCTGGACGGCACGCCGAAGAACAATGGTGCCGATATTATCGGAAGCCTGAAGTGGACGCATGTGCTTGACCCTTCATCGTACTATGAGATTCAGGCAAGCATCGTTAACAGCAACACCGGGACCGGCTATTCCGATGACAACGGCGACGGGATCTGTACCATCGCCGAAGACGGCGACTTCCTCACGATGGCGACCCTTGCGGAAGCCAACAAGTACATCTCCAACACCGATCTGACAAAGTTCTTCCGGAATCAGGACGAGCAGGCCAGCTCCACCAGCTATCAGTTCCAGGCTGGCGGCACGACAGCCCGTCTGAGCCGCCCGGCGTTCTTCTATGAGAAGTTCAAAAACCGGGTGATGTCGTTCAAAGGTGACTACACCAACCAGGTCACGGACAATCACCGTCTCCAGGCTGGTGCCCAGGTTCGCATGACCGAACTGGACATGACCCGCCGGGCGTCGTTCCTTGGCGCGCTGGATGCCAAGAAGCAGTTCTACAATGAAGTCTGGAACGTCAAACCGATGGAGATGGGCTTCTACCTGCAGGACCGGATGGAATATGCGGGCCTGATCATCAACGTCGGTGCCCGCCTCGACATGTGGGACCCGGATGCGAACGACTTCACGAACTACTTCGCCCCGTATCTGGATCAGACCGTAAACTATGACACGCTCCCCGGCGTGGCGACAACGATCAAGGAACGTGTGACGCAACGTGAGCGGAAAGTGGACCCCTACTGGTTCTTCTCTCCACGCGTCGGTGTGTCGCACCCGATTTCCGACGTTGCCGCGATGTACTTCTCGTACTCGCGCAACTTCACGCCGCCGCCGTACTCCCGTATGTTCTCCAGCTACGACAATTTTGGCAACCTCTCGCTGCCGAACGATCCCAGCGTGCGCCAGGAGCCCTACCGCTCCAACAACTATGAAATCGGCGTGCAGTGGGAATTTCTGCCGAAGTTCGGGCTGAATTTCACCGCGTATCTGCGTGACATTGAGAACTACGGCTACAGCGGTTTTACCGTCATACCGCGCTCTGGTCCCACCGGAACTACCTATGGTCTGGGGTTCTCGTCCGGATATGCTGATTCCCGTGGAGTGGAAATCACTCTGACGGCCCAGCGCCATCAGCTGGCCGATTTTGTGACCTTGACAGGTCAGGCTGCGTATTCGTACACCTACATCAAGGCGTCCGGGTTTGTGGGCAATGACAAGCTACATCAGACCACCTTCAGCACGTCGAACGGCGACAGTGCCCGCCTCGCAGGGGACCTTCCGTTCGATGATACGAAGTTCTACAACAAGGTCCAGAACAACATCGTTGGCGGCTCCAGCACGCTCACGGGCGGATTCGACCGCACGCACCGGATCACCTATCAGTTCGTGCTTGCGTTCCCCGAAGACATCACGCTGGCGTCGGTCGGCACGTTCCAGAGCGGCTTCTTCTACGCTCTCCAGAGCGTCGATCCACGCAGCAAAGGGCGCGAGCTCGCAGAAGGTCCCTGGAACAAGAACGTGAGCCTGCGTCTGGAGAAGGGATTCTCATTCAGCGGCATTCATGTTGCAGTGTTTGCGGATGTTGAGAACCTCTTCAACTGGCAGAACATCATCGGTTACGACAACACCACGACTGGTGCGACTCTCTGGGAGGATACCAACGCTGGAAAGGCGAAGGATCCTGTGACTAATGAAGTGCTCGGACCCGATCCGACCGGCTCCAAGAGGCGTCCGGTGGGTGAAGACGGTACATACTTCTACGGGTTCCCGCGGGAGTTCTACTTCGGCGTCCGGGTGAACTTCTAAGCCCGACCACGAATCGCGAATACTGATCAAAGGAGTATAAGCATGAAACGTCATAGTAATCGTGCACTTGGGCTGATCGTTGTGCTGCTTGCGGTCTGTCCGGTGCTTGTCCTTGCGCAGACTGCACCCGCCACCAGTGTGAACGGCTACCCGGGTGCAGGCGCGTTGCAGGCCGGAGACCTCTGGGAATCCTTCCTGCCGCAGGCCTTCGGCCCATACTACGGTGAGGGCGGAACAGCGGCAACAGAGGGCCTTCGCCAATTCATCCGCATGGGGAACTTCGACCGTGGCTGGACCACACCCAACGGCCACTGGCCCAGGGCATTCCCCTGGACGATGTACTGGTCGCACTACATGGTGGCAATGGCCTACGACCCTGACACCACATTCAATCCGACCAAGAAAGGCGTTGCGGCGCCGGCCACAGGAAACTGGGGTCAGGTAACGTACAAATCCACGCTCCCCGGAGCATCGGATCCGGCACGCTACTACAGCCGCGACCCGTATTTTGTGGACTCGCGCCGCCAGCATGTCGTCTATGAAGCAGGCTGGCCGACCAACATCGGCTGCGACGTGAAGATGCGCGCCCATGCCTGGGGGGGCCCGAACTGGGGCCACTTCAACGATTTCGTGATCGTTGAAATTGAGTTCAAGAATACCGGCAACCTTGATATGAACCTGGACGGCACCATCGACAAGTCCGGCAACAACATCAAGGCGCTTGCCATGAACATGGCCGGCGAAATCTTTATGTCCATCAGCAGCTACAATGGAGGTGGCCGGAATGTCAATTCCATCTCCACAGGGTTCACCCGCATGGGTGGCATGATCATGGACCCCGATCCTGATGGGAACCCCTGGGCATTCAGCGCCTACTTTCCAGGCACGAAGAATCAGACCCCAGCGGCCGGCGAATTCAACATGGGGTTTAATGCCCCGACACTCGGCCAGTACACGGACACCTGGAACGGCTGGGTATGGCTCGGCATCAAAGACGGCGGCCTGCCTGCAACACCGGACGTATCGACCAGCACCCTGCCCACGAAGAACACCATCTTCGGGACAGACCCGGTCGGTGTCGGCACGCAGCGCGGCTGGTACGTCTCCGCGGGCTCGGGCGGCGGTCTTGGCCAGAGCTTCAGCAACCCGAAACAGATGTTCCGCATCAGCACGGGCGTCTTCCACAAGGACGGCGGACGTTCACGCAGCATCGCCGGTCTTGATGATTCACCGAACCCCGATTTCTTCGCCTCCGGGACCCCCGGCGACGTGACGACGTGGGTGGCGAAAGCTACCCCCGCGCAGCCGAGCGGTGACCAGAAGGGGACCGGATTCACCGCGGGTCCGTGGGAAGATGGTAAGGCCGATGCGACCACCAACTATCCGACAGGATGGGGCAAGTGGTCACAGGGGTATGTGTTCAATCACGACTTCAACGGCGACAACAACAGTGGTGTCGGGCCGGTCGCCATCAACAACGGCTCGTCCGTGACATTCGTGATCGCGCTCGTCGGCGGGTACCGTCTGGAAGGGATCCAGAAGGCAGTCCGCGCGGCGCGCTATACGTACGCCAACAACTTTGTCGTACCGGTGCTTCCTGCGGTCCCGGAAATGAAAGTCACGAATACTCTGACCAAGTCCGTCGCTGTCGAATGGAATAACGCTGCCGAAGCGGATGCCGAGTTCCAGGGCTACAAAATCTGGAAGGCAAGCCAGTTCAAGAAATTCAAGTGGCTTGAGAATGGTATCCGTCTGGCTGACCGGTATCAGGAGCAAATGACGCCAGGCGGAGACATGACGTCCTACAAGAAACCGGTCAACCCGAAGTTCGATGCATTTGCAGAAGTGAACAGCGGTTCCCTGAAGGGTGAGTATCAGCCCGACACATGGGGAACGTGGGAACTTGTCGCTGTGATTCCGAAGGCACAACTCGCGCAGTACGCAGGTGCGACGCCGGGTTACAACTACACGTATGAGGACAAAGACGTTGTGCTCGGGTTCTCGTACTGGTACTATGTGTCCGCGTACAAGGAAGGCACATACACCGGTCCGGGCGGCGAAACCACAAACCGGATTGAGACGACCGGGCTCAACATGAACGGAGCCGACGGTCTCTGGCACAAAACATTCCCGTTTGCGTATGTGAACTGCCAACTTCCCGAAAGACGTGGCGGGCAAGAAAGCGATCGGCAATGTGCAGGTGGTGTATTCAGCCCTTGCACCGGCGGGCGACGTCGCAAATGTCGGTGTGCGGCCGAATCCGTATAAGCGCGCAGCGCTGCACGACAATTATTCCAACGTGTATGACCACAAGCTTCTGTTCTACAATCTGCCGCCGGACTGCAAAGTCACAATCCTGGATGTCTCCGGCCAGATTATCGATCAGATCAACTTCAGCTCCAGCGACCCGAACCTGGGGAGCGTTTTCTGGGATATGTTCTCGAAGGACGGCATCGAAGTGGCGAGCGGTCTGTATGTCTATGTCGTCGAATCGCCGACAGGTGGCAAAAAGACCGGCTACTTCTCCATTCTCCGATAAAGTCTCACTTAACACAGAGGACACGAAATGAAACGTATAACCGTTCTTCTGGCGCTCCTGCTGGCGGTGAGTCTCCTTGTCGCGGAGACGGCGAGCGCTCAGAACCGGAAGGCAGGCCTTAATGCCGCCTCCTTCCTGAAAATTGGCGTCGGCGCACGGCAGGTGGGTCTCGGGTCTGCAGTGACCTCACTGTCGGGCGACGTCACCAACATGTACTGGAACCCGGCAGGCATTGCGCTCAACGGAGACCAGAACCTTCAGGCGTCGTTTACCTATAACAAGTGGTTTGCCGATCTGAAACAGAATGCCTTCGCTGCCTCCTATCGGTTCGAAGACATCGGAACCATCGCGATCGGCGTCATGACGTTCGGTCTGTCAGGGATCAAAGCGGACCGGGATGTGTATCCCGGAAATGCCGCCCTGCAGGCTCTACAGATCGATCAAATGACGACGGATACCTACGACTACATGGACATTCTGGCAACGATCTCCTACGCACGGTACGTCACGGACCGGTTGGCCCTTGGCGTGTCTGCAAAGTACATCAGCGAGAAGATCGATGATCAGACTGCCACCGGCGTTGCGTTCGATGTCGGCTCCGTCTATCATATCGGCGTGCTCGGCTGGAGCATCGGCGCCCGCATCAGCAATCTGGGAAGCGACATCAAGTTCTACGAATACGCCTCCCCGATTCCGTTGACGTTCAGCATCGGGACTTCGATGACGCCGTATGCAGACGACATGGGCAAACTGCTCATCTCCGTGGACGCGGTGAAACCGCAGGACGGCCTCCAGTATTATTTTGCCGGCGGCGAGTTCACGTTCATGGATATGGTGTCGGTCCGCGGCGGCTACAAATTCAACTACTCCGGCGTGGATGATGGCGGTAACAGCTTTGCTGATGCCATCAACACAAGCGTCGAGGGGTTCACTCTCGGTGCGGGCTTCAAGACGAAGTTCAGCGATTACGGTATCGGCGTGGACTATGCCTTTACCAAGATGGACCTCGTTGACGCAGTCCACCGCGTCACGCTGTCGTTCAACATGAAATAACCACTCGTCGCAAAATGGACATGACGATGGTAGTGCTCTAACGTACCCCTGAAAACAGGGCTGGGGTAGTCTCCAGGTGCAACAGCCGTAGGGGACTACCCCTTTTCTTTTGAAAGAGATGATTATGAATTGGCAATTGTCAGTTCATAATTCGCACTTGTCTGGATATCGCGGGAGCCGGAATGCCTTTTCCTCTTCTTCCAACCACCGTCATCGGCAGCTACTCATTCCCGTCCTGGCTCGACCGAGTCCGCACCCTTGGCAGGGAAGGCGTACTTTCCCCCGCCGAGGTGCAGGGTGCCCATGACGCCGCGGTCTGCTCGGCCATCCTCGACCAGGAGGTTGCGGGCGTGGATATCATCACCGACGGTGAGCTGCGCCGCGAGACGATGGTGAATTTTTTCTCCATGCGCATCCATGGCTTCGACATGGCAGGGAAGATGAAAGCCATCGGCAACCTGGATCCCTCCATCCAGATGCTGGATCCAGTTGTCCGGGAAAAAGTCCGGCGCAAGGACGGCCTGGGCATGGACGAGCACTACCGGTTTCTGAAGGCCAACGCGCGTCATGCCACAAAGGTCTGTGTGACCGGGCCCCAGATGCTCGCCAAGCGTGCCACCAACGAGTTCTATCCGTCTGACAAGGAGTTGATCTTCGACCTGAGCGACATTCTCAATGTGGAGCTCAAAGGCCTTGTGGCGGCAGGATGCAAGTTCATCCAGATCGACGAACCGGTGTGGGTGGGGTATCCGCAGGACATGCCCTGGCTCGTTGAGTCGTTCAACCGGCTCGTGGCAGGCGTCGATGCAACAATCACCCTCCATGTCTGCTACGGCAACTACCAGTTGAAGAAGCTGTTCACGGGGCAGTATGCGGAACTCTTCCCGGAAATCCTGAATACGCATGCGCACCAGATCAGTCTCGAGTTCGCCGTTTCAGATGGCGTCGGCCTGGAATTGTTTACGCAGTACGCAACCGACAAAGAAGTTGTTGTCGGCGTGATCGATGTCAAAGATGAGTCTGTCGAAACCTCGGACATCGTTGCCCGCCGTATCCGTCAGGCGCTCAAACACATTCGTGCGGAGAAGATGATCGTCAGTCCGGACTGCGGCATGAAGTTCATGCCACGCGACCGTGCTTTTGGAAAACTGAAAGCCCTGGTCGAAGGAACTCGAATCGTCCGTGCCGAACTCACGGGCACGAAATCATAAACCCGTTGTTCTCTGTGGTGACCCAACGTCCCGGGCCCCAGACCCTGTCGATACCCCATGCTCCTCGGCCTCGACACATACAGCCATCATCACGCGTTCGGACGACGCGGCGGCCATCACCCGGTGCAGGCCATGGATCTGTTTGCGTTCATGGACAAGGTGGTGGAGTACGGCCTCCGCGGGGTCCAGATCGATCCTCTTCATCTGCCCCAGGGGGACGACGAGTACCTCGATGTGCTCCGTGACGAAGCCGGTGAGCGAAACCTCTTCCTTGGCTACGGCATTGAAGGCGTTGCGCCGGAATCGGTCCTCGAAGGGATCCGGGTCAGCCGGAAGATCAAAAGCCGCACATTGAGGGCGACGATCGGGTTCGTGCGGTTTGCGCAGGGAACAGACCTTCGCGCGAACATCGTGAAGACGGAACAGCATATCAGGGCCAGCGTCCATGCATTGGAAGATGCGGACGTCCGGCTTGCACTCTGCAGCCACGCGGCCCTGCGCAGTGACGAGCTCGTCTCCCTTGTGGAGACCATTGGCAGTACGCACGTCGGCATCTGCCTGGATCTGGGGAGCAGTCTCTGCATACTCGAAGACACGATCGATGCCGCGAAGCGTCTCGTCCCGTTTGCGGTTACGGCACAGATCAGGGACTACAGTATCGTACCGAACGCCAGCGGCTGCACCATCGAGGGCGCACCTCTCGGGCAGGGAGTGCTTCCGCTTCCGGAGCTGTACCGTATCTTCGTGGAAGAGGGGACCGTTGAACGCCTGATCCTGGAAGTCCCCATCGATGCCGGCCGTGGAGAGAAACATGCAGTCGAGCACGAGGAGGCTGCCATCAGGTCAAGCGTCGACTATTGCCGTACGGTCCTCGGCGTAGGCGCTTCGGAGCCCGGATGGTGACGAGCATGGGCGAAACGGTGCAGGAAGCTCTGCAGTTGACGCAGGCGGTCGCCGTCACTCCCCATGGTCATGAGGTTGAGCGGACCGTCGCGCGCGCCTGGTGCGAACTTGCCGGACGTGCGATCCCCATCGTCAACGCCGGAGTCCCGGCGAAGCCGGGCGACCGTACGTTTCGCATTGCCACAGGACCGGGGGATGCTCAACCACCGGCCATGTCGTTCCGGCTCGACGCCGACGGAACCGGAGAGTTGCACGCGAGCCATCCCCACTGGCTGTATCACGCCTTCAGCACCGTGCGTGCGGATCTCCCTGATCTGACTCTCGCACAGACCGCAGCCGGCCGCACGTATACCCCCGCCTTTCCATGGATGCGCAACCTCAGCGATTTTCTGGTCGGCAGCCTCCGGACGGCACGAGGGTTCGATCCGCATGCGTATGTCGAACAGGTCGCGGGCCAGGGATTCACGCATATCACCGTCAACGCCCTCGGCGTTCCCCGCCCCTTCGAATCCGGTCCGCCGGGTGATGTCTATTCCTGGTTTTATGACTACAGCCCCGACCTCGACCAGTTTGTCGACAGCGAATTACTGCGTGGATACTATCCGCCGGACTATCTGAGTGCGAACCTGCGGGCCCTGAAAGAACGGGCTGCGCAGGCACGACGGTACGGACTCGTGCCGGGACTCCATGTCAACTCCCCCCGCTCTATGCCGGAAGACTTCTGGAACACATACGGATTCCTGCGGGGTGCACGTGTCGATCATCCACGGGAGACCTTCCGGCCCCGCTATACGCTGGCCATGGCACACCCGCGAGTTCAGGAACACTACCGCGTCCTTGTCCAGAAGATCATGGAGGAAGTCCCCGACCTGGGGTTCATGCATGTCTGGACCAACGACAGCGGGTCGGGGTTCGAATTCGTGTCATCCCTCTACGCCGGCCGGAACGGCGGGCCGTACCTTCTCCGCGAGTGGAAAGGTCACGATGAAATTGCCCGGAAAGCGGCCGCCAACGTTCTGACGTATTATCGCCTTCTCCGCGACGAAGCGCGACGGGTGAATCCCCGGTTCCGTGTGATCTGCGATCTCGGCCCCTTCTATGACGAACGCCGCTATATCGTGCCGGCCCTGGGCGATGGCATCGACGCGGGGAGCTTCGCCTTTTTCTCCGACCCTGGCGATGGTTCCTCCCGTGAGCCGGCGCTTCCCCCCGGAACTATGGTCCACCGCAAACTCGTTATCTGCGACAATAACCTCCCCGGGATGCCCTTCCCCGGGCTCGTCTATGAACGGCTCATGGAGGCGCGGCGGGAGGGAAGCGAAGCCGTTCTCTGCGGAACAACGCCACACTCGGTTGCCCCCTTTGACGTAAATGGGGAGGTCGTGCGTTCTCTCCAGTCGTCACCGGAGAAGCCGCTCGGGCAGATTCTGGCGGCGACGGCAGAACGCTGGGCAGGGACCGCCCATGCACAACTCCTTGTGACTCTCTGGATGGGTGCCGACGAAGCAGTACGGAACTTCCCGGCCGATGTGCCTATGAGCACGTTCGGATTCCCATGGTTCCGACTCTGGGTGCGGCCGTTCGTCCCCGATATCGATGCGGTATCCCCCGTCGAGCGGCGCTACTATGAGGATTTCCTGCTCGCGACCTTCAACAATCCTGCAAGGGTTGACCTCAACAACGACATGATGTGGGATTTCCTGAGCGTGAGTCAGGCCGGCGAGCGAAAGGAAATCATCGATCGAAAAGTTCTGCCCCCTCTTGACCGGGCCCTCGATCGCCTGGCAAGGGCGCTGGCGACGCTCGGAGAGCACGAGCCTGCAGTAAAGGTGCTTGCTGATCTGCATGACCGCCTTCT
Organism: uncultured Bacteroidota bacterium; assembly: GCA_963700635.1. Lineage (GTDB taxonomy): Bacteria > Bacteroidota > Ignavibacteria > UBA10030 > UBA6906 > JAGDMK01. The sequence continues at coordinate 1,806,317 of CAVOYH010000003.1, forward strand.
GGCGGCACGATGCTATTTCACGACCATGCGGAACACGATGGCCTGGACGGAATCCGTCCACGGGTATATCGAAGCGACGACGCAGAGCGAACGTGAACGGTATCGCGGCATGTGTTGCGCGATGGTGGAGAACGAGCTCGGCAATACGCACCGCCTGCTGACGCTCTGGAATGAAACCGATGTGGACATCATACCTCTCTCTGCCGTTTCCGAATCGCTGCATATCTACGGGGAGAACTTCGGACGGCTTCTCGCACGGAAGATCGCGCTCATGGAGCGCCATCGGGAAGACCAGCCACGGATAGATCCGGAGTACATGTGGAGGATGAAGGGTGAGCAGTGATGGGAGAAGTGGGAGTGGAGCACCGTGAAGAGTCACATGAGAAGAGCGGGGGAAGTACCAGGAACGCACATCAAGGAGGGAGTTATGTACGGTGGCCGGTATGAGGTGACAGAAGAGCAGGTGACGTTCTATGAAGAGAACGGATACATCCAGCTGCATAACGTGCTCACCGCGGAGGAAGTCGCTGTCCTTCGGGCGGCAGTGGATGTTGCGGTGGAAGACCGGAAACGACTCCAGCAGAACTGGGGGCCACGGTCTGACGAAGGGTACGCGAAGGTCTTCCTGCAGATGGTGAATGTGTGGGAGCGCTATCCGGCGATTGAAGAGTACGTGATGAGCCGGCGCGTCGGTGGTATCGCCCGACAGCTCACACGGGCACCCTTCGTCCGGCTCTGGCACGATCAGGCACTGATCAAATTCCCCAAAGACAGCAAAGCAACCGCCTGGCATCAGGACAAAGTCTACTGGCCGATGAAGGAGAACGGCGCCCTGTCATGCTGGATGGCCCTGGACGACGTGACGGTGGACAACGGCTGCATGTCGTTCCTTCCCGGTTCGCACAAGCTGGGTCCGCTCGATCCCATTGATCTGGGCGCGGCGGGCGATGCCGACCTCCTGGAGCTCCTCCCCATCGGCCAGCGCGAAGGTGTCCGGCCCGCAGTGATGGAAATGAAAGCCGGCAGCTGCACGTTTCATAACGGATTGACGTTTCACTACGCCGGTCCCAACGTAACGGACGGACCGAGGCGCGCAATGGTGACCATTTTCATGCCTGCAGGGACCCATTTCGTCACACAAGAACACATCGTGGGGGACAGGGGCAAGCTGACCGAAGGGGAGGAATTCCACGGTCCCCTCTTTCCTGTCGTGAGCCGGAAGGGCGCGGAATGAAGGCCGGATCTTCCGCCGTCGCCGAAACCCGTATCACATGTCACGACCCGCGCATCGATGCATTACTTCCCCGCATCCGCCGGTTCATGGATCAGGATGTCAGCGAGATCACCGTCATGGGCTCGTTCGTCCGCGGATATCATTCGCCGGATACCCCCAGTCTCTGGTTGCGCGATCATTCGGACATGATGCGGGGCGCCCGGTACTGGGAACGGGACATGGTCAGCATGGTCGAGTACTTTGCAGAGACCCAGACAAAGCGGGGGTGGATCTTTGACTATGTCACGCTCGTTCCCGATAAACTCCCGTGCGAACGGGAGAACTGGGCAAAACATGTGCGCGTCCCCGTGGAAGCGGACGTGGAGTACCGGTTTGTCAACGGGGTCTATCTGGCCTGGCAGGCCACGGGCGATGATGTCTGGATGAAACGCATGCTTCCGCACTGCGAACGTGCGATTGCCTACATTCTGAATGATCCCTGGCGGTGGGACAAGAAGCTCGGACTCGTCAAACGTGCATTCACGATCGACACGTGGGATTTCGATTACACGGCCGGGCGGAACGAGTGGCTGAACTTCCAGATCACCGATGACACATTCTGGGGGATCATGCACGGCGACAACTCCGGGTATTATCAGGCGTTTCTTCAGCTTGCGGCGATGCAGGCCCACCTGCGGCAGCATACGCGGGCCGCGTCCTGGCGCCGGTTCGCGGCGGCGTTCCGCAAACGTGCCAACGCCGTCTGCTTCAACGGCAGATTCTACACCCATCAGGTCCATCTCGTACCGGTGACGATACCGGGAGTGGACGAGAGCGCCCAGCTCAGCCTCAGCAATCCCATGGACATCAACAGGGGAATGGCCACGCACGCGATGGCCGTGTCCATTCTGGACGAATACCGCCGGCGGGGTGAATCCACCGGCGCCTTCGCTCCCTGGTTCAGTATCGACCCCCCCTTCCCGGACGGTATCTACGGCGACGAAAAACTCGTGGGCGGGGCCTATTGCAACGGCGGCATCATGCCTCTTGTGGGAGGCGAGCTCGCCCGCGCCGCACTGGAACATGGATGGGAGTCCTTCGGCGTCGACCAACTACTCCGCTATGAGCACCTCACGGGCAACGACGAAACGTATCTCTGGTATTTCCCCGGCGGAAGCCATGCGACAAAGGAAACCAGTACGAGCCCGGAAGCCTATCCGACGGATGGATGGGGAGCCTCCTCGATGCTCTACGCTCTCGTTGAAGGACTGGCAGGTGTCGTCGACGAGGCATCCCTCTTCCGGCAGGTGCGCCTTTCGCCACGATGGATGGCAGCGGGGACAGACGAAGCGCATGTGACGTGCGCCTATGGAGCTTCAGGAGCAAGCATTGCCTACGAATATGCCCATGACGCAGCGCGCCGGTCTCTTTCGATTGCGGTCCACGGTCGATGCACCCTTCGCCTTCATGCTCTCCTCCCTGCCGGAACACGCGCGAAACGGGTCCGGGTCAATGGGAGAACAGTTCCGTCAAAGACGGCCATCATTGAAACCAGTTCCTATGCCGATGCCTCCTGTCGGGTCAATGGAAAGGCTCTGATAGAAATACTCTATTCTTGATGAGAGGGTCCGAATCATGAAACGTCGACAGTTTCTGAAAACACCTGCTGTGACGCTGCTCCTGCCCGCCGCCGGAAGTCTTGCCGCATTTGAGTCCATGTCTGCCATGGAGTCCTTCGCTGCAGGCGAACAGTCTGCACCCTCCCCCGGTGCGATCGAACAGCGGATTCACCCCGACTTCGTTACGTATCGGTCCGGAATCGAGTACTTCTTTCTGGGAAATGGTGACATGCAGGCGGCGGTCCAGTATGCTCCTGACCGGTCTGATGCCCATCCGCCGTCATTCGTCGGATTGACGCTGATGGATGCGGAGCACTTCTCGCGCAAATGGAGCACCTATCTGTTCCATCCGGAGCGGGGGTATGAGAACTCGGCGCTCGCCGTCGCGTACGCCGGGAAGGGGTATTCTGTGAAACCGGAAAACCTCGGCGGGGTGGCGTGGACCCTCCTCGAAAACGTCCCGGTGGTGCGCATCACCTGGAAAGCAGGTGCGCTTGATGTTACGGAAGAATTGTATGTCCCCGACCAGGGAGGATATCTGATCCGCCAGGTCAGGATTCACAATACCGGTCCTGCCGTCGACGATCTCCGCGTGAGTCTTCCCCTTGTCCCAAATTTTGCCATATTCGACGACATCGGAACCGAGGCGTCGACGGGTACGGTCTTCGGACGGGGGTATACCGAGGTTACGCTGCGATGCCTCGACGGGGAAGTCGAAACTGCAGGGAGATATGTACTCAACGTCCGGCCGGGTGCGCTGTCGGCTCAGGGCGATGCACTCGTCCGGTTCGTCTACACCATCCGCCCCGGCACGCCTCCGCTGCGTGCGCGCGATATGCAGGGTGTATGGAAGAAGACGGTCGCCTACTGGCGCGACAAACCGGTCCTTCGCACGGGGGATGAGGTGATCGACCGGCTCGCAATGCTTGCGCGAACCGGTTTGAAGTCGCAACTCGGCCGTAGCGGAAAACGCGACAGCGGCTACTGGATGTACAATATGGAATGGGTGCGTGACGATGTCATGATGCTCCAGGCCATGGCAATGGCGGGATTTCAGGATGAGGCCCGGACGGTTCTCGTCAAGATCCTCGACAAAGCGGTCGGCCCTGACGGCTGTGCGATCGAATCCAGCCGGTGGTCAGGGTACGACTACACCGAACTGGACCAGAACGGACAAATTCTTTTCGCGGCGTGGACGTACGCCTCCTGGACAGGCGATATGGATCTCATCCGGAAATTCTGGAAGAAAATCGTGCTCGCCGGCGATTTCCCGCTTATGGACGTGTTCAGGGACCCGACCACACGGCTTCTCCGGAACAAGAGGGAATTCTGGGAGAGGGATGACAGGTTCGGGGTGGAAGACGGCTATGAACTCGTCTATCAGTTCTGGGTGGCATACGGTCTCGAACTCGGGAGTTCACTCGCACGCGCCGTGGGCGACACCAGGACGGCAGAACGCTGGTCACGCGCCTCTGCCGAGCTCAAAGAGATCATGACGAATCATCCGACACTCCGGTTCGTGGAGAATGGGCATCTCATCAAACGGCGGACACGGAAAGGGGAATGGCAGCGGTACTTTGTTCCCCCCGACCGCGCCCACATGCCGCCGGGGTCGCCCATTGCCACCATCGAAAAGCCGGAGTGTGATCCGGACACCGGTACGCTCTTCCCGATTATCTTCGGATATGTTGATCCCCGCGGGCCCGTCGCGGCCGCGACGCTTCGCTATATGGAAACGCTGTGGAACCAGCGGTGGGACTTTGGCGGGTATTCGCGCTACAACACCGACAGCGAACCGGATCCTCCCGGGCCGTGGCCAATCACTTCGATACTGGTGGCACGGGCTGCGATCGAAGCGGGGGACTCTGATCGTGTCTGGCGCGCCCTTCGATGGGTCGCCGGGATCCACGGCGGAAAGTCCGGCGGATGGTTTGAGCGGTATGGTGCGAGCATCACTCCGCCCGCCCCTCCAGTCTCGGTTGTGGGCTGGAACTGGGCGGAAATCACGGTTTTTGCCATCCAGCACCTGATGGGATTCCGCCCCGATCTGGACGGGATTGAGCTCCGGCCCATGCTCCTGCCCGGCCTCACCTCGATGACCACGCGGTTCTCCGTGCGGGGTGCGTATGTCGACATGACGGTCCGGCGTGGTGCGCCTGCCGGGGCCACGGCAAACGGTGCCGGGATCGCATGGGCGGACGGAAAAGGCCGTCTCCCGTATCCCGGTAAAGGAAAGACTGTCAAGGTCGAAATCACGACTCCCTGATATCAGGCAGGGTTGGTTTTTCACGCACCAAGGAAAGTGTTGGGCTGACGATGAGACGATCAACATTTCTGAAAACTGTGGTTTCCGGCGCTGCAGGGAGCCTGCTGCTGCCCGCACATGAACAGCGCACAGGCATCTCCCGTACTCTCCCCACCCTGGCCTCCGTTCACACCCGATGATGATCGCTTCTGGAAATTCCTGCGCGAGCAGTTTCCTCTGACTCAGGAACGGGCATATCTGAACACCGGAGGGCTCGGTGCGTCCCCGTATGCGGTGATTGACACGGTCAAGGCCACGATGGACGAACTCGAGAAGATATCGGAGACGGGCCACAACGAGGAACTCTGGAACACCGTGAAGAACGACGCGGCAGCACTGCTGGGCTGTGATGCGGGAGAGCTGGCCTTCACGCGGAACACGACGGAAGGTATCAACATCGTTGCAAACGGTTTCCCTCTCAAAGCGGGCGACGAGGTAATCCTGACCACCCATGAGCATGTCGGAAACGCGCTACCATGGGTTGCTCTCGCACAGAGCAGGGGAGTTGTTCTCCGCCTTTTTGAACCGTCGACCGCTTCGGCGGAGGAAAATGTCAACCGTATCACGAAACTGCTGGGCAGACGGACCCGCCTGATCAGCATACCTCACGCCGTGACTACTACCGGGCTGATTCTTCCCGTGAAAGCGATCTGCGACCTGGCGCACTCCCGCGGCATGTGGTGTTTTCTCGACGGAGCACAGACCGCCGGGATGACCCCGTTCGATCTCCATGACATCGGCTGTGATGCATACGCGACCAGCGGCCACAAGTGGCTCCTGGGCCCCAAGGAGACAGGATTGTTGTATGTGCGGAAAGAGATGCTCGACACTATTACACCCCGGTTTGTCGGCGCATATTCCTCCGGCGAGTACGATTTCCTGAAAGGGACGATGACGTTTCATCCCGAAGCGCAGCGATACGAATACGGGACCGTGAGCGTGCCCCTGCGGGCGGGTCTGGGTGCTGCCATTGCGTTCATCCGGCGGATCGGTATCGACAGGGTCTGGGCATATGACCTCTCCCTTGCGAACCGTCTGAGTGACGGCCTTCGCGGGATACCGGGCGTGCAGGTGCTCTCGCCGTCCGATCCGGCACTCCGTTCAGCGATGACAACATTCATGCATGACCGTATCCCTCATCTGGAACTCCAGGAGCATTTGAACACGTTCGACCTCCGCACACGGAGTGTAACTGAAGGTGGCCTTGCGGCATTGCGGGTGTCGACGCACGTGTACAATTCTGTCGATGAAGTCGATCGTGTCCTTGACGGAGTTCGCACCGCCAAACCCAGGTCCTAGACCCCTTACTCCACAGCCTCGACCCCACAATGAAATCTGTCAATATTTACGACTACATCGTTATCGGCGCATACTTTCTGTTCATGCTCGGAATCGGTGTCTACTTCATGCGCATCAACAAGGGGGGAAGGGAGTACTTTGCCGGCGGCAGCATGATTCCCTGGTGGGTTTCCGGGATGACACTGTACATGGCCAATTTCAGCGCATGGTCATTCACGGGGGCTGCCGGATTCATCTACACCACGGGGTGGTTCCCGCTATTCTGGTTCGGCAGCGGTGCGTTCGCATATGTCGCCGGCACGCTTCTGACCGCAAAGCGGTGGCGGAGGACGCGGGCGATTTCACCGGTCGAGTACACCTACACGCGGTACAACGTGCCGACGCAGCAGTTCTTCAGCTGGGTCATCTCCATCAACTTCACGCTGTCGGCCGGCGTGCAGCTTGCGTCCACCTGCAAGCTGCTTGCGCCGATCATCGGGATGGAAATCGTGACGGTTACGCTGGTGACCGGTGTGGTGATTCTCCTGTACACGTTCCTGGGCGGGATCTGGGCCGTCTCTGTGACGGATGTGGTCCAGGGGGTCATCCTCCTGGCCACTGTCGCCGTCATCGTTCCGCTGAGCCTGTATCAGGTCGGAGGGTTTGAGACGCTGGTGGAAAAGCTTCCGCCGCTCTCGTTCGAGCATGTGTACAACGGTGTGGTCTACAATGAGCACTGGCTCATCGCCATGTTTTTCATCGCTACCATCGGGTTTGCCGGGGGTGCAGGTCAGCGGTTCTATTCCGTGAAGGACGAACGGTCAGCGGTGAAGGTCGGACTTCTCGCAGGCGGGCTCTCGCTGCTCGGGCCGTTGATGCTTGGCGTTCCTCCCCTCGTTGCCCGTGTCATGTGGCCGGATCTGAGCACGGTCGACTTCTTCAAGCCCTATCTGGGGAACAACCCGCAGGATCTCGTGTATGTGGCACTCTGCCTGAAGTTTCTTCCCAACGGCCTCATCGGCGTGTTCGTAGCTGCCATGCTCGCGGCAACAATGAGCACCCTGAGTGCGGTGTACAACATGGTCTCGGCAATATTCGCACGGGACATGTACCAGGGGTTGTTCAAGCGGTCGACGCGCGATGAGGATCTCCTGCGGATCGGACGAAAGGCGTCGATCGTGATCGGGTTGATCGTGACCGGTCTGGCGGTGGCCTTCGTAACCAGTCAGTTCGGCATCTTCAATCTTATGCAGGTGTTTTTCACGCTCTTCAATATTCCCGTGGCTATTCCGCTGGCATTCGGGCTTCTCTTCCGCAGGATACCGAAGTGGTCGGCGGTGGGGGGCATCAGCTGGGGACTGCTGGCGGGTCTGGCGGGGAGATATCTGCTCGGGTGGACGATCGGGCCGCAGGTGTACCTGTCGATCGTCATGACCTTCAGCATCTTCGCCTCGTCGGTCTGGACTGCCGAGCTGTACCGCCGGAACAAGGTGGCACTCGGAGTCCTCAGTGCTGCGGTGGCCATCATCATTGGCATGTTCTTCGAGTACACTGTTGCGGTTCCACTGACAGGGACGATACAAGGGCTGATCTGGGCGTGTGCGGCGGCATACGGCCTGAGTCTCCCGGGCTTTGCGCGGCTCTTCACGCTTGAAACAGACGAGACCCGTAGAATCGTGGCGGAGTTTTTCAAGAAACTGGACACCCCTGTGGACGTGCAGGTGGAGGTGTTCGGCGCCGGGCGCAAGCAGGTTTCCGTTTTTCCGCTCGTGGGTGGAACCACCATTATTATGGGTGCCCTGCTCAGCCTTGTGTTCCTGACGCCGCTGACGCCGGGCGAGGGGCGGGTCCTCGGCATTATTATCGGCATCCTGATCATGTTCGGGACGGGCATGTGGTACTTTGGCAAGAAAGCAGAAATACGCGGTTGAATCGGAGAACGACGAAGGAGCTATGATGAAAGCTGTCAACATCTATGACTATATCGTCATTGGCGCCTATTTTTTCTTCATGCTTGGGATCGGGGTGTACTTCATGAAGATCAACAAAGGAGCCAAGGAATACTTCGCCGGTGGCAGCATGATCCCCTGGTGGGTGTCGGGCATGACACTCTACATGGCCAACTTCAGTGCCTGGACGTTTACCGGGGCCGCGGGATTTGCCTATGCCACAGGGTGGTTTGCGATTCTGTATTTCGGAACCTGGTCGCTCTCGTATTTTGTGGGGTCCCAGATCACGGCCGCCAAATGGCGGCGTACCCGGTCGATCTCTCCGGTGGAATACACTTACACGCGGTTCAACTTCACCACCCAGCAGTTTCTCAGCATGGTGATCTCCTTGAACTTCACCCTGTCGGCGGGGGTGCAGCTGGCTGCAACGTGTAAACTGCTGGCGCCCGTGATGGATCTGGATATTGTGGCAGTCACGGTCGTGACGGGTGTGGTCATTCTTCTGTACACGTTCATGGGGGGGCTCTGGGCCGTCTCCATCACCGATGTGGTCCAGGGAGTGATTCTCCTGAGCATTACCTTTATCGTCATGCCGCTCGCGTTGAACCTCGTCGGCGGTCCGGGGATGTTGCTCCGGTCCGTACCCCCTCTGTCGTTCGACCACGTGTACAACGGCGTGCACTATACCGAGCACTGGCTAGTGTCGATTTTCCTGATCATGTGTCTGGGAACTGCGGCCGGCGCCGCACAGCGGTTCTACAGCGTCAAGGACGAACGTGACGCGAAGCGGGTCGGCAAACTGGCAGGCGGTCTTTTTCTGACCGTGCCGTTCGTGTTCGGCATCCCGCCGCTGGTCGCCCGGGTGATCTGGCCGGATCTGTCACAGATCGACTTCTTCAAGCCATACATCGGAAGTAATCCTCAGGACCTCGTGTTCATTGCGCTCTGCCTCAAGTTGTTACCCAATGGCCTGATCGGAGTTTTTCTCGCCGCTATGCTCGCGGCGACCATGAGCACGCTCAGCTCGGTCTACAATATGGTTTCGTCCATTCTGTCGCGGGACATCTATCAGGGATGGATCCGCCCCGACACCACTGACGAACGGTTGCTCACTGTGGGCCGGGTGTTTTCCCTGGCCATCGGCCTCCTCGTTGTCGTCCTGGCTGTGTTCTTTGTGACGAGCCAGTTCGGCATCTTCAACCTCATGCAGGCGTTCTTCACGTTGCTCAACATCCCGGTTGTTGTGCCTGTCGCATTCGGTCTGATCTTCCGTCGCGTGCCGAAGTGGGCGGCGGTGGGCTCGATCGCCTGGGGTCTTGTGGTCGGCGTCACGACCAGGTATGCCCTTGGCTGGGACATCGGTCCGCAGGTCTATCTCGCGTTTGTAAGTTCATTTGGGATCTTCGTGGCGTCCTGGTGGACAGGAAAGCTGTTCAGCGCGAGCAAAGCGGCGTTGACGCTGCTGTGCGCTGGCGTCGCGGCGGCGTTTGTCGGCGTCTACCTCTTTTCGCTTCCGGCAGGTGCCGCGGAATGGCAGCAGTGGACAGCCGCCGCAAGCGCGGTGGTTCTGGGCGCAAGTCTGTTTGGCTTCTCAAAGCTCTTTGCATCCGAGACAGCCGAACAACGCGCTATCGTGGCCGAGTTTTTCAAGAAGCTCGACACGCCGGTCGATGTCGCCCGCGAGGTGTTCGGGGCGGGACGCAAACAGATTTCCACGTTCCCGCTGGTCGGAGGAACAACCATCGTCATGGGCGGCCTCATGAGCCTGATCTTTTTCACGGACATTTCGCCTCAGGAGCGGACCATCCTGGGCGTGATGGTCGTGATCATGGTCGTCTTCGGTGCGTTGATGTGGTTCTTCGGAAAGAAGTCGGAAATCCGCAGCGCCTCGCAGTATGAAAAGTCGACTCACCAGGACGGACCCGGCTCATGAACGTGCATCTGGCGTACGGCAGGGCCGGGTTGGATGTCGACATTCCCGACCGGAATCTTCTCGGGGTTCTGACTATGCCGCATACGGACCCCGTGGATGATCCGGTGAAGATCCTGCATGCGCTTCTGGAGACCCCGATGGGGGGGCACCCTCTGGCTGTCGTGGCACGGGGAGCGCGGTCGGCGTGTATCGTTGTGTGCGACATCACGCGTCCGGTGCCAAACAGTGTGCTGTTGCCTCCCGTTCTCAGTGTGCTGCAGCAGGCCGGCGTCCCGCAAGAGCGTACGACGATTCTCATTGCCACGGGTCTGCATCGCCCGAGTTCACCCGAGGAACGTGTGCAGCTCCTGGGGGAGGGGATCGCCCGCTCCACCAGGATCGTCGACCATCATGCGCGTGTCCCGGAGGAGCAGAGGTCACTCGGGACAACACGGCGTGGCACGCCCGTCTTTGTGGATGAAGCCTACTGTGCGGCCGACGTGAAGATCACCACCGGTTTCATCGAACCGCACCTCATGGCCGGGTTTTCGGGCGGCCGGAAGCTCATCGCGCCGGGCTGTGCGGGCGAGGAAACCATCAAAGCCCTGCACAGCCCTACGTTCATCGAGCATCCCCTCTGCCGCGAAGGGAGCCTCGAGGGAAACCCCCTTCACGAGGAACTTCTTGCCATCGCCCGGATGGCAGGGCATGATTTCATGGTGAACGTGGCTCTGGATGCCGACCGGAGGATAACCGGGTTGTTTGTCGGTGATCCACTGGAAGCGCATGAGCGCGGTGTGATTCACGTCCGCCGGGCGGTGAGTGCGACGCTCCCCGAGCCTGCGGACATCGTGGTGACGACAAGCGCCGGATACCCGCTGGACCTGACGCTCTACCAGGCCGTGAAGGGGATGACCGCTGCAGCCCCGGTCCTCAAACGGGGGGGCACGATGGTGATCGCTGCGGAGTGCGCGGAGGGAATGGGGAGCCGGGAATTCACGTCGATGGCGACCGGGTACCCCTCCGCCCGACATTTTCTGGACAGCCTGCAGCACACGCCCGTCCGGATCGATCAATGGCAGCTCGAGGAATGCGCCAAGGTCGCACTGGACCGCGAGGTCATCCTGGTTGCCCGGGGGATTCCGGCCGCAGATCGGAAAAAGCTCTTTATCGACAGCGCAGACAGTGTGGAGGAGGGGCTCCGGATGGCGCTGCGGCGGCATGGCGACGATGCCCGTGTCGCAGTGATCCCCAGGGGGCCCTACACACTCGTTGGTGTACCTTCTCCGGAGTGATGTTTTTTCCTTGTTCTTCCAGTGGCATTGTGTTATCTTTGCACTAATAAAACGTTGTTTAATTGAATAAACAGCGCTGACCATGGCAAACGAATACACCGTTCCCGCGGTCTATCGGGCTGTTCAGGTGCTGGAGATCCTTGCAGGGGCGCACACCGGCTTCTCGCTTGCCGACCTCTCCCGACAGACTGGCATCCCCAAGAGTTCATTGTTCCGTATCCTTCTCACCCTTGAGAAGTCCTCGATCGTGCAGCTCGACCGTGACCGCAACGTGTTCAATCTCGGTGTGAAGCTGATTGACTGGGGAAATCGGGCCCTGGACAAGATCGACCTGAAAACCATCACCCACCCGCATCTTATGCGGATGGCTCATGAGACCCGCGAGAGTTACTACGTTGCCGTGCTTGACGAGTATGAGGTGATCATCATTGACCGGGCCGACACGCCGGAAATCTGGCGCATGGTGGCACGGCTCGGCCAACGCTCTCCCGTCCACGCAACCGCATCGGGCCAGATTCTCATTGCGGAGGCCGGCGAGGAGGTGTTGGATGCGGTGGTAGCCCGCTCGGCGCTCAAGAAGTTCACGCCCCGCACGCTCACCACCGTCTCCCGTATCAAAGACCGGCTGCGCGAGATCCGGCGCAGCGGCTATGTTGTTGCGGACGCAGAATACAAGCTGGACCTGTGCGTCATCGCCGTGCCCATCAGGGACCACCACGGCAAGGTCGTCGCCGCCCTGATGACGGCGCTTCCATCGGAACGGCTGAAACGCAACCGTCTCCTCTCACATCAGATTGTGGAAATCCTCAAACGGGAGGGTTTTGTGATCTCCCGTGAAATTGGATATCAGGGATCGCCCGCATGAACAAACCCGAACCTCTTGCGCTGGGCATTGTCAGCGATGAAATCACCAACGATTTCGGCGAAGCGCTCCGCCATGCGCTCTCCTGGGGCATCCATCGGTTTGAACTTCGCTGCCTGAGCACCGGGCGTGTCCCCCGTGTGAGCGGCGAAGAACTCCGCACGGTTGCGTCGCTGGTGCGCGAGCACGGCGTCCAGATTACGGCGTTGTCCCCGGGCATCTTCAAGGCGCATCTTTCGAAAACGGATGAGCTCGATGAAGAACTCCGTTCGGTCCTGCCCGCCACCATCGACCTTGCCCAACAGTTTTCCTGTCCGCTGATCATCGCGTTTGGATTTCAACGTGAGGATGGGGAGCCGGGGGACCGCTATCAGCGGGCGGTGGAGTACATGCGCCGGGCGGCGGAGCTGGCCGGAGCGGCGGGAATCCGGATCGCGATCGAAAATGAACCGGGGTTCTGGTGCGATACGGGGGTCAATACAGCCCGGTTGATCCGCGACGTCAATTCGCCTTCCCTCGGCGCAAACTGGGACCCGGGAAACGCCTACGGGACCGCCGAAAAGCCCTACCCGGAAGGATACGAGGCCCTGAAGAAGAGTATCATCAATGTTCATGCAAAAGACACTGCTGTCGGCTCGCTGATCCGTTGCATTCCCATCGGCGAAGGGGCCATCGACTGGAAGGGCCAGGTGGGGGCTCTGCTGCGCGACCGGCCTGTTGAGCATATCACGATCGAAACGCATTGTCATCCCCTCGTCGAAAACTCGCGGCGCAATGTTGAAGTCCTGCAGCAGATGATGGAACGTGCCCTGCGCGGGCACACGTAGGCCGGCTCGACATACACACACTACCAGCGCACAGGGAAGGAATCACAACCGCATGTCTCCGACACGGAGGTCATTCTTGAAAGCGGGCGCGATGACGGCGGCCGGGCTTTCTCTCGCACCGCCTCTCATCCACTCCTTCCCCGCAGACCCTCTCCAGAAACCGAAAGCCGCGCACGGATTGCTGTTTGACCCGGCAGACCTTCCCCGCATCCGCTCGACGGTTCGCCTCCCCCGGTTTGCTCCCTTCTGGCAGTCGCTGCGCGATGCCGACCTGGCCGCCGACCGGAAATTCCTCTCGGAGGAACTGCGGCTGAACAACCATGTACGGGACATGCTGCGCGCCAGGCAGATCCTCGAGCGCACCGCGTTTGTCTATGCCCTGACAGAAGACCGCCCGCAGCGTGAAGTGGCCGGGCTGGCGATCGAACGGCTTCTCCAGTACAAACGGTGGGACTATTTCCTGGAAGGCGGGGAGGAAACAATCGGCCTCCAGCGCGCCCCCGAGGCGACGATCGCAATGGTGTGTGCCCTGGAGTGGCTCGGTTCCGCATTGCCGGCGGACCTCCGCACGGAGATGGAGCATCAGATCGCAGAGAAAGGGGCCCCGGCCTGCTACCGGACCCTGTATGGCATGAAATATCCCGAGAGGGTCCGGGGATGGGGATTCGACCCGGAGAGCGACTACGCCTACCGTTTTGATCTTCGCCGCTGGCCGTTGATCTTGAACTCAACAAACCTCAAGGTGATTCCCATTGCCGGCCTTATGCTCGCCGGCTGCCTGCTCCAGAACAAGCATCCACAGGCGTCACGGTGGGTTGATCTTGCCCTGCAGAGCGCAACCGCCTTCTCGACCATGTACGGCCCCGATGGAAGTTACGATGAAGGCGTCGGGTACTGGGGGTATACCACGCTTCATCTCGCACTTGCACTGGACGTGTGTTACCGTGCGCTCGGTCAGGACCATCGCCGGTTGATCAATTTCCCCGGAACCGTCCGCTATGCGCTCGCCATGGCGATGCCCACCGGCGGCCGCCCGCAGGACTGTGTGAACTTCGGTGACGCCTGGAACATGGGCGACATCTCCGTGGCCGCATGGACCGCCCACCTGCACAACGATCCGGTTGCGCAGTACGTGGCAACCCATATCGGCCTGATTCAGAGTCCGTTTGCGATCCTCTGGTATGACCCTGCAATTCCAGTCAAGCCCCCTCCGAAAAAACTTCACACGGTCCGGCTCGCGAACGATCTGGTCATCACGCGGACCGGCTGGGACGAACGGAGCACGGTGGTGGCGTTGCGAAGCGGCGGACCGGCCAATCATGAACACGCCGACCGGAACAGCGTTGTTTTTGCAGCCTACGGTGAGCGCCTCTTTCATGATCCCTTCAAGGCGGCCTATTCGTATACGGATCCGCTCTGGCTTCTCCGTCTGACGAAGGCCCATACCGCGGTGTTGATCAACGGAAAGGGTCACCAGTATCACGATGGACACGAGGGGACGAATGCATCCTGGGCCGAAGCCCGCATCGTATCGTATCGCCCGGGGACAGCATCGCTTGTGGCGACCAGCGATGCAACCGATGCGTACCGGCTTGTCGATCCGGCCGTGGCGTACGTGGCCCGCACACTTGTGGTGCTGAAGCCGGACGTCCTCGTGCTGGTCGATACAATCCGGCTCCATGACCCCCCGCTGCCGGTTCAACTCCGCTTTCAGGTCGACAATTCGGATGGTGGCGGTTCCGCTGCCATGGAGGGGACCACGTTTCGTATCCTCCGTCCCGGAGCCACCCTTGCTGCGTCCGTTCATGGCGGCACCGACCTCAGGCTGCGTACGGGAACTCTCCCTCTCTCACCCGACCATGGAAGCCATCCGTTTGTCGAGGTAGAGTCCGGTCCGTCCGTTGAGCACTCGATCGTAACGGTGTGTACCGCACAGGAGCGCGGACGGGAGCACGGGACGTTGACCGTCGAACGCACGGGCACCCTGCTAACGATCCGTGGCAGGCACAACGCGCAGATGGTGGATCTCCGTCTTGACCTTCACAACGATATTCCCGGGGTAACCCTATGAAACCTTCCGACAAGCGATTTCAAGACGCACTACAGCTCATTCCCTGGGGGACGCAGACCAATGCGAAGCGCCCGTATCCCCCGTTTGAGGAGACGATGCCCAAGTTCATTGTGCGCGGCAAAGGATGCCGGCTGTGGGACATGGAGGGGAAGGAGTATATCGATTTCCGGCTTGCGCTTGGCCCGGTGACGCTGGGGTACTGCAACGACGAAGTGGATGCCGCGGTCCGTGCGCAACTGGCAAACGGCGTGCTGTTCAGCATGGCCAGCCCGATCGAACTCGATCTCGCCCGGCTCATCCACGACATGGTCCCGAATGCCGAGATGGTTCGCTTCATGAAAACAGGGGAAGACGCGAACATGTGCAACGTCCGCATTGCCCGGGCGTTCACGAAGCGGGACATGATTCTGACCAGCGGGTATCACGGGTACCCTGACTGGTTTTCGACGGAGGGGATTCCCGACAACGGCGTCCCCCCGATCCTGAAAGAGTACGTCAAGGTGATACCGTGGGGGAACTGCGAAGAAGCGGAACGGTTGATCACGTTGTACGGCGAGCGGATTGCCTGTGTGATCTCCGTCGCCTATGATTTCAACGAGGATACGAGCGGCGACTACATCCGGTTTCTCCGCGAGCTGACGCGGAAACACGGTATCCTGCTCGTGCTCGATGAAATCCTGACCGGTTTCCGGCTTGCACCCGGCGGGGCGCAGGAATATTTCGGCGTCGATGCGGATCTTGCGGGGTACGCCAAAGCCCTCGCCAACGGATTCCCTCTGTCCACGTATGTCGGACGCAAAGAGTACATGGAGATGTTGTATTCCTTCAAGATAACGACGACGTATGCCGGTGAGACGCTTTCGATGGCCGCAGCCATTGCGACGCTGACGATCATGAAGCGCGAGCGTGTTCACGAACATATCTGGGCCATGGGAAAGCGGCTGATGGAAGGATTGTCCTCCGTGGCACGAGACGTCGGCGTCGAGGCGCAGCCGGCGGGGCTTCCTCCAGCACCATTTTTGAAGTTTATCCATCCCGACCCCCGGTTCCACGAGCGGCTGGAATTCCTCTGGCAACGTGAACTGTATCGGGAGGGGATTTTCGCGCATCCTCGCTGGTTCATCTCCTATGCCCACCAGCCGGCGGATATCGATGAAGCGTTGGATAAAGCACGCCGCGCGCTCAAGCGGGCTGTCGAGGCCGAACCCCGGGAACGGGATACCATACAACCATTCTGGTGGTGATCATGAACGAACGCATCTACATCGACAGTAATGTCATGGTCGGCCGACGGGGTCCGAAAGACGTCGAGACCCCGGTCGATACTGAAGTCCTCCTTGACGAGATGGCATGGTGTGGTATCCATGGTGCGCTCATCGGGCACTGGCTCGGAAAAGAGTACGATTCCACCTATGGGAACCGGAAACTCCTGCGCGAACTGGCCAAAAGCCCCCGGCTCTACGGCGTCTGGTCGGTCATGCCGCATCACACCGGTGAGATGCCCCCGCCGCGAGATGTTCTGCAGGAGATGCGGGACAACAACATTCGTGCGGCAAAAATGTACCCGCGGTCCCAGCACTACTTTTTCAACGAGAAAGAATGCGGAGACTTGCTGGCAACGCTCGAGGACCAGGAAACCCTCCTGATTCTGGAGGGCGGGGGAATGTATGCACCGGATATCTTCGATCCCGCGAACCAGGTCCTTCTGGCCGATCTCGACGTCATCCTTGGCACGTACCCACGCCTCCGGGTTCTGCTGCAGAATGCCCGGTGGGATGCGACACGGTATCTCCACACCCTGATGAGGAACCACGCGAATCTCTACCTCGAGTTTTCCAACCACCAGGGCAACCGCGCGCTGGAGGTATTTGCGGAATGGTTTGGAGCAGAGCGGCTGCTCTTCGGGTCCGGTGCGCTCGACAAGTCGCCCGGTGCAGCCAAGGCATTTGTCGATTATTGCACACTATCGGAAGAGCAGAAGCATCTGGTGGCTGGGGGCAATCTCGCGCGCCTGCTGAAGCTCGAGACTCTCCCCCCGCCGTATCGGGCGAAGAAGATCTCCGATCCCATCCTCGCCGCAGCCCGCGAGGGAAAGCCGTTGCGGGACACGCTGGTCATCGATGCCCATGCACACATCGCTCACAATGACGCGGTCGGCGTGGGCTTCATGTTCCAACCATACTCCGATGCTGCCGGGATGGCTGAACGCGCGAAGCTCATGGGGATGTCGCAGATGCATATCAGTTCCTGGGTCGGCATCTGGGCTGACTACGAGGATGGGAACGCCATCGTGTACGATGCCATGAAGAGGTTCCCGCGGTTCTACCGCGGCTATGCCACGCTGCAGCCTCAATATGTGAAGGACTGGAAGCGGGAGATCGCGAAAGTCCACGGGAGGTATCACATGGGCGGGCTCAAACCGTACCATCCCCGCACCGACATCCCGTACAACGATGCTGCCTGGGCGCCATGGTTTGAGTACGGCAACCGGCACCGGTGCTACATCCTCCTCCATCAGTCGCCCAATTTCAATGCAGAGCTGATGGACCTCGTCCCGCGGTATCCCGACATGAGTTTCATCCTTGCGCATCAGGGGGCTTCATTCGCGCAGGCACGCAAAGGGATTGAGATCGCACAGAAGTTCCCCAACGTCTATCTGGAGATCACCCTCACGGCCGTCACCTATCGCGTCATCGAATTCATGGTGCGGCACGTCGGTGCCGACCGTGTCCTGTTCGGCACGGACCAGCCCATGAGGGATCCGACTCCACAATTCGGGTGGATGGCCTACAGTCACTGTACACCGGACCAGAAACGGAAGATGTTCGGACTGAATATGAAGAAGATTGTTCAGCGGGTGCGATGGTAGATGGAACGGCTCCCACACGCCCTTGCTCTGCTTGCACTGCTCTTTGCCCTTCAGGAGTCTGACGGAACCGTGGCCGCGCAAACTTCCGATCGCGCCGTCCTTTCCAATGCACGCGTGCAGGTCGAGCTTGTGCAACGGGGGGGTCGATGGAGCGAACGCTATTCCGCACTCTCGGCGCAGGGCTGGCTCCCATTACTCGTTTCTGGACATCCCCTTCGTCCCGATCCCTCCTGGAGACGGGATGCGCGGCTCGTGTCCGGCGGGTATGACGAGCTCGCCGTGCATCCCCCGGCTTCCGGTGTCCAGAGTGCCGACCTGATCCTGCATGACGGGCCGCACACCATTACGAAACGGATTGAACTCCGCGACGATGATCCGTTCGTCCATGTGACGCTTTCCGTCGATGTTCACGGGAAGACGGCGATGGAGTTCCTGCTCGGGACGTACTCCTCGCTGGTCGTGCCCGAGGCAGACACGGCTGTTCATCGCCCCGAGTTCGTCTTTTCCCCCCAGTTGCGGCCGGAGGCGGATGACGTCATCGGCGACCACGTGTTCCGATCACCCGTCCTGATGGTCCAGCATGGATCCCATGTTGCCGCGCTTGTTCCAGACCCCGACCTCATGAATGGCCGCAACCCGCGGATCAGGACAAGTGCTGATCTCCGGACCGACGCGGGCCCGCGGGCGCTCCTCGCCTATGGCGTGATGCCCTGGGAGAAACGGGCGCACGTCTACTACCGGCACACCGACAGCATGACTGTTGCCGTCCGCGACTCCACCGTATCCTGCGGATACTACCTCTACGTGCGAGCGGACGCCCCTCCACGTGAGGGATACCGCGACGCCGTGCGCTTTCTCTGGGAACGGTTCGGCCGGCGCGCTTTTGATGATCCGCGCGGACCCCAGTCGGAGCCATTCCGTTCGTATGTGCACAAAGCATGGGACGAATTCGTTCCGCGCGTTGCGCTCGAGACCACGTATGAGGGTCAGCCCGTCACCCTGCTGCGACAGGCCCGGCTGGCATGGAGCAATGCTCTGGATACATCGGCGAACAACGATGCATGGTTCAATGTCTGGTTCAACTCCCTGCGGACTGCATACGGTATGGCGCTTCATGCCCGTGCGACGGGGAATGCGGAGTTGAAGCGTCAGGCCGAGGGGGTGTTGAACCTTGCTCTTCTCGCGCCCCAGCATGACGGCATCGCTCCATCGATCTTCACCCTCGACGGCAGTGGCGGGCACTGGGTTGCTGACCATGCGTGGGGAGGGATCCGCAAAGGGACCTTCTATTCCATGTTTCACAATGCATGGACCTGCACCTGGCTTCTCTTCTGGGCCGACCTGTTTCCCTCCCGCCGGCAGGAGATTATGGAGTTCACGGGCCGATTCGCCCGTTTCTTGATTTCGCGACAGCACGACAACGGCGTAATCTCATCCTGGTACGCGCCGGTCACTCTGGAACCTGCGGAAGAATTCCGGGACGAAAATGCTGAAACCGCCGGCGCAGCCCTTTTCCTGGCCGAGTATGCCGGGAGGACAGGCGATCCCGAGGCCCTCCGCGCCTCACGGCTGGCCATGAACTACATTGTTTCCGCCATACTGCCGGAGCAGAAGTGGTTCGATTTTGAAACGTTCTTTTCGTGTTCACGGAAGCCACTCGGCTTTTTCGACAGGTACACCGGACAGCACCCGCAGAACACCCTTTCCATGCACCAGGCCGCTGAGGCCTTGCTTACGCTCTCCCGGGTTACAAAGGACGACGCGTATCGTCGCAACGGCGAAGCAATCCTCGATTACCTGAGTCTGTACCAGCAGGTATGGAGTCCACGCTGGCTCTCCTGTGAGCTCTTCGGGGGGTTCGGGGTCCAGAATACCGACGGGGAGTGGAGTGATTCGCGCCAGGGATACTTTGCCGTGACATACTTCAACTATTTCGCCGTCACCGGACGGCGCGAATACTTCGAGCGTGGTGTTGCAGCGTTGCGGGCCATGTTCTCGCTCTTTGAATCCCCCGACTCTCCACGCACGGCCGAGAACTACGCGCATGCCTCCTCTGATCAGCTGGCGGGCGTGACCGGACTCCATTGGGGCACCGGAAGCTCCGTCGTTTCCATTCATGTCATCACGGAGCGTTATGGCGACGCATATGTCCACCTCCCGGGTTCCTGGGGAGGCGGAGTCGACGGATGCCGGGTGAACGGCGTTCGGGTTGCCGCAGATACCGTTACGGTCTCGGTCGCCGATGCCGTCAGTTCCCCGCGCACGATCCGTCTGGTCTTCGGGGAGCCGGACGGCCATCCGTACACCGTCATCGTCAACGGGAAAAACCTGGGGCGCTTCGATCCAGCCGCTTTGCAGAAGGGAGTCCGCTGTGAACTCTGACCGGGGATCAATGGATCGTTGTTTGGGACGATGTATTCTCCTGCTGATCCTCATGCTTGCCGCGGGAGGTCCGGCGGTCGCGCAACAGGACACGGTGTACATGTCGGTCCTCAATTCGCGCCGCCATGCCTGGGGCCGGAGCGATAACCCGACCATCGGACTGTTCGTGAGTACGGACGCGGGCCGAACATGGCATCACCGGGGCTGGCGCGAGTATATCCGGATGTTCTTCACCACCGCAGGTCCCGACGGCTCGCTCTGGTCGGCCTGTGGCAACGGCATCCTGTGTTCCGTCGACCAGGGTGCGACGTGGAAGATTACGACCGGGTGGGAAATCACCGAGGTCCTCAAGGTCGCGATCGACCCCCGGCATCCCTCAACCGTTGCTGCGGCAACAGCATATGGCCCTGTTCTGAGCACTGATGCCGGCGCCACATGGAGGTATCTCCGGAACGGTCTGCCTCGCCCCTTCGTGTCAGACATCTGTATCGACCGCACGACCGGTTCGCTGCTGGTCCCGACCGAGCTCGGCATATTCAGGACAGACGGCGTGGACTCTCTCTGGCAGCCCACGTCACTGCGCGGCATCGATACCAGGACGGTTGTCCAGCATCCCGGGAATCCCGGGATCTTCTGGGCGGGAACGGAAGACGAGGGAGTGTGGATGTCGGCGGATGGCGGGAAGACCTGGACTGCGAAAAACAACGGTTTGGACCACCGTACCGTGTATGCCATTGCCTTCGGGTACTCCCCGGCTCCAGTGATCTTTGTCGGTACTCACGGCGGGGGGGTGTACCGGTCATCGGACAATGGAACAACATGGCGACAGGTTGGGGCCGGACTCACAAATCTCGACATTCATACGATTGTCGCGCTCCGTTCGCGTCCGCGGACGATCCTTGCCGGTTCGCTCAACGGGGGGTTGTTCGAAAGCACGGATAACGGGGAGACCTGGCGGTTCAACAGCCAGGAGGACTCGCAGGTGTGGGGGTTGTCGGTACAATAAATACTGATACGCTACGGAAGAGGGTGACTGTGTGAACACGTCCGACAACGAGCGCAGCCGGTTGAAGGAGCGGTGGGAGAATGCGGACACGATGATCCGGACGTGGTGGGACGCGGATACCCGGCGGGCCAGCGAGGCCGAAGTCCGCGATCCTGCCGCCAACGCGGTCTGGTTCACGGATGATGACCACCGCGCCATGGAGGAAACCGGACCAGCCAGGGACGAACACACCCTGCTGTTTCTCCCGTTTCCCTACATTTCTGCCGGCGGGAGCGAAGCAGCGTTTCCGGAGATGTACTGCTGGGATATTCATTTCATCAACATGGCCCTGCTGCTGCACGACCGGCGCGACCTCATTCGTAATCACATTCTCAACCATCTCTTCCAGATCGAGCGCTTCGGCATGGTTCTGACCGGAAACCGGACGTACTATCGCACCCGTTCACAGACACCGCTCCTGGCCGACAGCATACGTCTGTACTGTGAGGACCAGATCGATGTCGACCTGGTGATGACTTCGTACCCGAGGCTGGTGAAGGAGTACCGTGAATACTGGAATGCCCCGCATCATCAGACACCCACCGGGTTGGCGACCAACCGTGATCTGGGGGACCCCCGGCTCCGTCCGGAACTTGCTGCTGAGGCAGAGTCGCTCGATTTCACACCCTGCTACGGCGGGGATATTCGTTCCTGCGTCCCCCTGCAACTCAACTGTGCCCTGGTCCGTTATGCCGACAACCTCGCATGGATGGCAGAAGTTCTGCGGCTTCCGGATGAGGCCGAGGTCTGGACGCGGCTCGCAGCACGGAGACGGGAGCTGATCCGGGAGCTTTGCTGGGATAGCAGGGAAGGATTTTTCTTCGAATACCAGTTTGTCCGCGGCGAACGGCTTCCGTATTGGTCTCTGGGAGCATACTGGACGCTGTGGGCGGGTGTCGCGACGCAGTCGCAGGCGGCGCAGCTCGCCAGGCATCGCACGCGCTTCCTGCACCAGGGCGGTCTCGCGCAAACTGACGTTGCCTATCCCAGTCCCCATCCGGAATTCACCTGGCTCCAATGGGGGTATCCGTCTGCCTGGCCCCCGAGCCAGATGATCGTCGTCGAGGGACTTGACCGGTACGGGTTCCGTGCGGAAGCGGAAGATGTTGCGCTCCGGTATCTGAACTGCATGCTCACGGAGTATGACCGGACTGGGAAGTTCTGGGAGAAGTATAATGCTGTTGAGGGGACATCGTCTCTCCCACGCGAACGCACGCCCTGTGTGCCACTTCACGGGTGGACGACTGCATCGGCCGTATGGCTTGGCCATCGCCTGTACAACACACCCGCACCGTCTCTCGCCAAGGGAGGAGAAGCATGAACGGAGTCACATGTCTTCTTTCGTTGTTCCTCATTGCAGGAGCGGCGCTCGCGGCTCCGCCGGACACCCCGGCATCGGGGTTTGCCGAACGGCGGGCCAGAATTCTGGAGGTGGCCGCAGCAGAGTCGGAGTACAACATTATGACCATTCTGGCGAAGCTGCACACACGTCGTGATCTTCCTCATGCATATACCATGCTTGATTCGATGACCCGGGATCAGGCCATGGGTGGGATGTTCTTCGCGTACAGCATGATCGGTCTGTACCTGCACACGCGCGACATCCTGCCCGACTCACTGCACAGGAGCATCCGGGAGGCTTACCGCGTTCGTACAATGTACCGCGGCGATACGGAGAACCACTGGGTGATGTATTACATCGGTCTCTACCTTGCAGCCCAGACTTGGCCAGGGGAGGACGGGACGCGGTGGTTCAACGGAAAGAGCTCCGACGAGAACTTTGCCGAGGCTGATGGATGGCTCCGGCACTGGATCACCCAGACGACGACCGCCGGCCAGGGCGAATTCGACTCCCCGACATACATGACGGTTTTCCTCTGCCCCGTCATCCTTCTGCAGCAGTTCGCCGCCGACAGCTCGATGCGGACGCTGGCACAGATGATGACGGATCTCCTTTTGGCCGACTTCGCTGCTGAACACCTTGAAGGAAACTACGGGGGAGGGCACAGCCGGGACTATCCTGACGACATCGTGAATCCCCTCTCGGCACCCAGCACCATGTGGGCATGGCTGTACTTCGGCTATCCAAAGTTTGAGCTCTGGGACCAGGTCCGCTACCGGCCGCGGCACCGGGGTTCGTGGGAGTCCGTGTTCGGGGCGGTCAGCTCCTATCGCCTCCCCGACATCATCCATACCATGGCCGTCAAGCGGGACTCCCCGTATGTACACAGGGAATTGAAACGGGTACGGAATATCATCCGGTTCGGTGATGTGATGAACCCGCCGGTGTACAAGTACACCTTCATGACCCGGCGCTATGTTCTCGGATCGCTCCAGGGCGGCATCCTGCAGCCCATCCAGCAGCACACCTGGGATGTGACCTACCCGTCTCCGCGGACGCACAACACGCTCTTCTCACTGCATCCGTTTTCTTCCGGCCGCGAGCTCGCGATGTTTTTCCCCGAAGAACAAAAGTTCCTTGCGGCAGAAGTGGACCGATACCATCTTGTTTACACCAATCCGGATAAGTGGAATTCCAGTTCGCCGTACGAACAGACATTTCAACACAGGGATGCAATTGTCGTGCTCTACGACATTGCACCGGGTGTGCGCCACTCTCACGCCGACGCCTTCTTTCCGAAAACCCTCGACGAACGCCGGACTGATTCATCCGGGTGGATCTTCTGTCAGGAATGAGAACGTCTACATCGGCGTATTTCCACTGGGGCCGGGAACCTGGATCGAAGAGGACGTATGCTGGCGCTGGCGGAGTTCTTCGCTCCGCACAGGCGTGGTCGTCGAGGTGGCATCGGACGACGATTATGCTTCGTTCGCTGCCTTCCAGGACGACCTGCGCCGGAGGGTTCCTGACACAACCCGGTTCACCCGGACTGCCGCCGTCGCATTTGTGACGAGGGCGGGCGACACGATGGAGTTTGCGTATGGCGGTGAGAGGATTCTGAATGGACATCCGGTCGATGGTAAGGGTTATCCGTTGTTCGATGGTCCCTGGATTCAGAGCGTTGCGGGGAGCGGAGTGATCCGGCTGACGGATGGAAGCCATGAACGGATCCTGGATTTCAGGACCATCACGATGGAGGACCGCTGAATGTTCGTGTGCCGCTCATCCCTGCAATCAGTCGCGATGATTCTGCTGGGCCTGCAGGCGGCTGCTTGTGCCGGCCAGCCGCGCCCTGCGGATTCGACACGTCTCCACGCCGCCGTGTACATGGTCCGCGGGAGCGTCTCCGGTTCCAATGTCGGCACGTTCGGGCCGTTTGTCCTCGGAGCGGACAGCGCCTGGCGACGTCTGTCCCTCTCGAATGTCATCTCGTGCGGACTTGATATGGACAGGGCGGGAACGGGAAAGCGGCTGTATCTGGCTGCGGGAAACGGCGTGCACCGGTCGACGGATGGTGGATCGACATGGCGGGTTCTGACGGGGTGGAGGACAATGGAAATCCTGACCGTGCTGCCGGACATGGTCGATTCGGCGACCATCTACGCGTCGACGCCGTGGGGAGTGTTCAAGAGCCAGGATGACGGGGTTACATGGAACGAACGATCGACCGGTTTCCGGCACTGGTATGTCAAACACCTTGGCTTTGATACCCGATCCACATCACGGCTCTATGCCACCGCGGAAGATGACCTGTATGTCTCGGACGATGGAGCGGAGCACTGGCGTCCGATGGGTGTCGGGGGAGGGAGCGTTCTCGCGTTTTTCCAACATCCGGTGAACCCGATGGTGCTCGTCGCCAGTACGGAAGATCGGGGCATCTTCCGGTCCACCAATCGGGGGGAGACATGGACGCCTGCAACCAGCCCCGGCCATTCGCCGATCTATGTGTTCGCAGGCTCACCGGACGGGCGTGCGCTCTACGCTTCCGGCTGGGAGACAGGAATCTGGCAGAGCACCGATGATGGAGCGACCTGGGAAACGCTCTGGAACTCCCCCGGGATCCAGGCAATCTTCTGTCTGCTCGTCGATCCGCCGCAATCCGGATTTCCTGTATGCGGGGACGGATGGGAATGGCGTGTTCGCTTCGTCGGACCGTGGTGCGACGTGGCGCTGTATCGGGTTACAGGGGGGAAAGATCAAACAGCTGCTGTTCTATCCATAACGAGATCGCTCTATGAAACTACTCTCCAGACCGGGCCTCCCTCTGCTGCTGGCAGCGGCGCTGCTGCTGCCTGCATCCCTGGGAGCGCAGGAATCCACCATCTATCTGGCAGTCGTCGCGACAAAAATGTTTGTCGTCGGTGCCGCCAACCCGCAGACAGGGATCCACTTCCAGCATCCCTCGGCGGACACCACGTGGGATCACACGGGACCCGAACAATACTCGCGCGTTCGGTGTGGCTGTTCATCCCGGATCCGACCAGAAGGTTCTGTACATCGCGTCGGGAAACGGACTCCAACGATCGGGTGACGGCGGCAAGACCTGGAAGGTCACAACCGGATGGAATATCACGGAAGTGCTTGGCGTGACACCCGATCCGCACTCGCCCACCACCGTGTATATTGCCACAGCCTATGGTGTTTACCGCACGACCGACGGCTGTGCATCCTGGAAGGAGTGCAACGCGGGGCTCGGCTCAACGTTTGTTCCGAGTGTCATTGCCGATCATCAGAAGGCCGGTGTCCTGTATTGCGCCACGGAAGACGGAGCGTACAGGAGTACGGACCGGGGGGATTCCTGGCGACGCATGGGGCTCAGCGTCGGTGGTGTGCGAGTGATTGTCCAGCATCCGACCAACCCGGACGTCCTTGCCGTCGGAACGGAAGACTTCGGCATCTACATGACCGCCAACGGAGGGAAGTGGTGGACACGCTGCGAAGCGGGGATCGATCACCGGACCTTCTACACGATTGCCTTTGACCCGACGGGTCCTGACACCATGTACGCCGGAGGGTACGTGACCGGCGTGTACAAGTCGATTGATGGAGGAAAGCGGTGGCGGCGCGTCAACAACGGACTCGGTGTCCTCACCTTTCACGCTGTGGCCGTGGACCCGCGGGACAGCGCGTCGGGTGTACGCCGGGGCGTACTGGGGAGGCGTGTACAGGTCCGATGATGCAGGAGAGTCCTGGAGACAGGTCGGGCTTTCCGATTCACAGGTGTGGACACTCTTCATTCATCCGTAGGACATGAGGACGTTATGACAATTCGAGTGGAAATAATCGTTGCCGTACTCACGCTGTGGTGTATCGGTGCGGTCTCACAAACGCGCGATGAGTATCTGAAAGCATACGAACAGCGTGCACGGTTCATGACGGAGGTCTATGACACCTCACACGCCGTGTCGACCTCGGTTATCGCGGCGCGCTATGCGCACAACCGTGACATTCCTCTGGCAGACAGCCTTTTTCGAGAAGCGCTGCGGGAGCCACGGGGCGACATGTTCTGGATGTTTCCCGTGATCGGTGCCTATCTCCATGGAAAAGACAAGATGTCGCCGGCAACCCGTGCGACCGTGCGGAACGCCTGGAAAACGTACGCGCCATACCGCGGCGATACGGAAAATCACTGGGCCATGTACCACGCATCGCTCTATCTGGCGGCAGAACAATGGCCGGACCTTCCCGGGTCGGAATGGTTCAATGGAAAGAGTTCCCGGGAAAACCTCGAAGACACGAAGGAGTATCTCATCCACTGGATGAAGATCACGACCACCATCGGCCAGGGTGAGTTCGATTCCCCCGACTACTTCGCGGAATATGCGATTTCCATGAGCCTGCTGGCTGATTTCGCCCAGGACCCTGCGATGAAGAAACGCGGGACCATGATGATGGACTTCATCATGGCGGATTTCGCGGCAGAGCATCTTGACGGCCAGTACCTCGGCGGGTTCAGTCGCATTTACCAGCCAGCCGTCTTCAAACCGCTGCTCTCAAATGCTTCCGCGTTTGCCTATCTCTATTTCGGAACAGGCGAACCGGCGGCCGCGGGATGGGCCCTGCTGCCCGCCCTCGGAGCGTACCGCCTGCCCGAGATACTCTACCACATTGCGACAGACCGTTCGCGTCCGTACGTCCACAAAGAACGCAAGCGTGTGCGCAACGTGATCCGTTTCGGCCCGGAGAAAAACCCTCCGGTCTACAAGCAGACCTACGTCACGAAAGATTATGGCATCGGATCACTGCAGGGCGGGATCCTGCAGCCCATTCAACAGCATACATGGGGCGTTCGCTATACCTACGGCCGCCCGTACACCACCATCTTCGGCCTGCACCCGTACTGGTCGAGCTATGAGCTCGGGATGTTCTTCCCCGAAGAAATCAAGCCGCTCATTGCGGATGTGGTTGCCTCGAAAGGGACGTACAACAATCCGGACAAGTGGACCGGCGGGTCGCCGTTTGAACGCACCTTTCAGGAGAAGAACACGCTCCTCGTCCTCTATGATATCGCCCCTGGCACGATGACGGAACATATCGACGGGTTCTTCCCGCGCAATCTGGAACAACGGATCGTCGATCCGAGCGGCTGGATCCTCTGCAAGGCGGGAAACACGTATGTCGGCTGGTATCCGCTCCAGGAGTATGAGTGGATCGAAGAACGTGAAACGACGGGCCAGGAGAAGAACGCGATCGGACGTCCGGAGGACCTCCCCCGGGCGCAGGAAACCGGCAACTGGCGTCTGCGGAGCCACAAGCTGCAGAACGGGTATGTCATCGAAGTCCGTTCGGAATCGGAGGTGGGATCATTCGAGAAATTCAGCGCCGCCCTCCGGAAACATGTTCCGAAGGCGACGCTGGTTCCGGGGAATGTTACGGTGAGCTACACCGCGCTCGGGGGCGACCGCATGACGTTCGGCTTCCCCGACCGGCGCACGCTGAACGGGGTTGCCGTAGACCTCGCGAAGACCAGGCTTTTCGAAGGACCTTTCCTGAACGCGGATGTGGGAAGCGAGAAACTTGTGATGACCTACAAGACGAGAACCCGTACTCTCGATTTCAAGAACCTGACGATTACGGAGCGCTGATGAAACGTTCGGCCCGGCCCGATGTCGTTCTTGCCGGCCTGGCAGTGGTAGACGTGATCGGACGTCCGGTCGATCTCGCACGCCTGCCGCGTGCGGGCGGGCTCCAGCTTCTCCAGTCGGTTACCCTGACGACGGGTGGAAACGTTTCGAACTGCGGGATCGACCTGGCCAAACTCGGTTTCCATGTCGCGGCGATTACCCGCATTGGAGACGATACTCTCGGCGAATTTGTGCGAAGAGAGTACATCCGCCACACGGTAGACACCGCCGGCGTGGTCATCGACCGCCGCGACCAGACGTCCGCGACGCTGGTGGCCGTCGACGGGACCGGCGAGCGCACCTTCCTCCACACAAGGGGATGTCTGCGCAACTTCAGGGTAGCGGATGTTCTCGCAAATCTTCCACTGATCCGGCGCTCGCGCCTGTTCGCATTCGGCTACCTGGGGCTCCTGCCCGAAAGTGAACCCCATCTTCCACGTCTGTTCCGGACGATCAAGCAGTCGACGCGCGTGACGACGCTTCTTGACACGGGAGGGAACCCCCGGCGGCAGCCGGCCCTGCTTCGAACACTCCTGCCGTTCGTTGATATCTTCATCCCCAGTCTGGAAGAGGCGAAAACGATCACTGGTGCGCGAACGCCGGAGGCCATCGTGCGACGACTCCGCGACTGGGGTGCGCCCGGAGTTCTCGGCGTCAAACTGGGTGCAGAGGGATGTTACGTGAGCGACGGAACCGTCGCAGCGTATGTCCCTCCGGTCAAGGTCCGCACCGTGGTGGACGCAACAGGCGCGGGAGATGCGTTCGTGGCTGGTTTCATTGCAGCGACGCTGAAAGGATATGCTCCTCGTGCGGCGGCCCGTCTCGCCAATGCGGTTGCTTCCAGCTGTGTCACGGCCGTGGGTGCATCCACCGCGATTCAATCATTCAGGCACTACCAATGACACCGACCTACCATATCGTCTCGCATTCGCACTGGGACAGGGAGTGGTACAAGACGTTCGAGCAGTTCCGTCCCATGCTCGTCAATATGGTGGACGATCTTATCGACCTTCTCCAGCGTGATCCGACGTACCGCTGTTTCACGCTCGACGGGCAGACGGTGATTCTGGAGGACTATCTGGCCGTACGCCCGGAACGGGAAGCACAACTCCGGTCGCTGGTGCGGGAGGGGAGGCTGGTCATCGGACCGTGGTACATCCTGCCGGACGAATTTCTCGTCAGCGGGGAGGCAACCGTCCGCAATCTCCTGCACGGGCAGGAGGATTCGCGACGGTTCGGTGCGAGCATGGATGTCGGATACATCCCTGACAGCTTCGGGCACATTGCGATGATGCCTGCCATCCTGAAGGGGTTCGGCATACCAACGGCACTGGTGTACAGGGGATTCGGCGGCGAGCCGGATCAACGATCTTCCGAATATCGGTGGCACGCGCCCGACGGGACGACCTGTCTCATGGTTCACCTGTTCCGTCACGGTTACAGCGCGGGGTATTTTCATCAGGAGAGCGACGAGGAGATCATTGCACGGTTTCGCGGGCTGAAGGAGGAGGTGGACGGACGGGCTGTGACATCGCACCGTCTTATCATGAACGGGGGCGACCACCACTGGCCCGATCCACGCCTTCCTCAGACCCTGGACCTGTTGCGAAAGCACTATGACGGACAGTTCGTCCACAGCACCGTGCCCGCATACGTCGAGGCCGTACGCAGGGAAGCCGGAGACGTTACTGAGGTCCATGGCGAACTCCGTTTCGGGTACCGATATGCCTTTGCCGTTCTGGGAGGCGTCTATTCAAGCCGGATGTATCTGAAGCAGGCAAACTGGCGCACGCAATTGCTGCTCCAGCGCTATGCGGAACCGCTCAACTGTCTGGGGGTCCTGTCCGGCATGCGCAGCCAGCTTCCCCTGGTCCATCATGCATGGCGCACGCTTCTGAAGAACCATCCACACGACAGCATATGTGGCTGCAGTATCGACCCGGTACATCGCGAAATGATGACGCGTTTCAAGGCCGTGGAAGATATCGGCGCCGGCGTGATCGACGCGGGACTCGAGCAGTTGATACCGCTTGATGACCGCGAGGCCGGTGACGACCGTCACCTCTATTTTTTCAATCCGTCCGCTTTTGAGCGCACGGAAACGGCTTCCGCCCTGGCGCACTTCTACCTTCAGGATATTGTCGTGGGTCTCAATCCCGACGTGACGGTCGCCCCCAAACGCAAGCCCGTGAAGGGTTTCGGGTTGTATGACGACAAAGGGGCAGAAGTGCCCGTGCAGGTGATATCGCGCGCCGAAGAGTATGATATCACGTACTCGAAATACAACTACCCCAGGCAGACCTATGCGGAACGGTTTTCGGTTCTCGTGGATGCCAGTGGTATACCACCGATGGGCTACCGGGGGTTTACCGTCAGGAAGAAACCCGCCTTCACGAAATTCCCGAGTCGGCTGAAGAGCAGCCCTCGCTCGATCGAGAACGATTTCCTGCGCGTTGCTGTGACGTCACACGGCGAACTTGTGATCACCGATACGTCCATCGGTCGTCAGATCCGCGGCCTTCACGTCTTCGAGGACACCGGCGATGTCGGTGACGAGTACAACTACTCGTATCCCCGGCGGGACCGGCGGGTGGTTTCGACCAGGGGAAGCGTACGCGTGACCCGTGTCGAGCGGGGTCCGCTCCGTGTCGCCCTGAAAATCCGGATGGTCATGCGAGTCCCGCGCGAGTGCACGCCGGACCGCCGGGGAAGGTCCACGACACTCGTGGATCTGCCAATCACCACTGTTGTCTCCCTGACCGCTTCTTCTCGTGCTGTCTCCTGTGAGACGACGGTGGAAAACACCGCCCGGGATCACCGGCTTCGCGTGCTCTTTGCGTCCGGCATCAGAACAGAATCAGTCATGGCCGATTCGCCCTTCAGCGTGGTGCGGCGGACGCAGAAGAAGCACAATACCCGTGCATTCACAATCGAACATCCCGCTGCAGTCGCACCGATGCAGCGGTTTGTCGCGGTTGCCGACGACCGGACGTCGTTCACGCTTCTGACAGAAGGGCTTCCGGAGTACGAACTGCTGCCAGGAGGCAAAGGGACACTTGCCCTTACGCTGCTGCGGTGTGTCGGACTGCTGGCAGGCGAGGATTTGATCACCCGGCCCGGGGGAAAGGCAGGCTGGCACAATGAGACTCCCGACGCGCAATGCCCGGGAACGCACGTGTTCCGCTATGCACTCCTTCCGATCCCGGCAGAAGAGTTTACAGCCGGCGAGACGCTCCTCCGGGAATGTGAACGGTTTCATGTCCCGCTGCTTCCGGTGCGGAGGAAGAACGCCGTACCGGTTCCTCCGGCGGACTCTTTCTTTTCCTGTTCGAACGAAGCACTCGCCCTCAGTGCGTTCAAGGAAGCGGAAGACGGCCGCGGTGTTATCCTTCGCTTCTCCAACACGTGTGAGAGGCCTCTGGAGGCGCGGGTCCGGTTCCGCAGGCCGGTGGCCAGCGCAGCGCTTGCCCGGCTCGACGAAACGCCGCAGTCGCCCCTGGACATCGAGGGTGGGACGGCGATAGTCCTCTCAGCAAAACCGTCAGGAATTGTGACGGTGCGACTTACATTCAAGGATACTCCGTGATGAGCGGAAGGGAGACGACGTCATGAGAATAGCACAGATGCAGGATGAGTGGGGCTTTCTGGTCGGCATCGAACTCGGAGGGAAGTGGATCAATTACAGCAAAGCCAGTGCCGCATATTATCTGATGGAGCGGAACATCACGCTGCTGCCCCGCCCGACAATCGGTGTCCTGCTCGAACGCGGCCAGTTCCATCACGAGGAGTTTGCCGCTGTTGCCCGGTTCGTCCGCACACACCGTCTCCAGAAATATCTGACCGTATCCCGGGAAGCGGTCCTTCGCGCGCCGATTCCGCGTCCGGGGAAGATCGTCGCTCTGGGCCTCAACTATGCGCTCCATGTCAAGGAAAGTTCGTTGAGCAAGCCGAAGGAACCGGTCATCTTCATGAAGGCCGGTTCATCGGTGATCGGTCCGGATGAACCAATCCGTATCCCCAGGGGGCTCGGACGGATGGATCATGAAGTAGAACTCGCGGTCGTGATAGGAAAGCGGGCTACCGCCGTTTCGAAGCGGAACGCGTACGACTATATTGCCGGGTACACCATATGCAATGATGTCACCGCCCGGAGTCTTCAGACACAGGACATCAACAACCGGTATCCCTGGTTCCGGACGAAAAGTTTCGACACATTCACGCCCCTTGGCCCGTATATCGTGACCCCTGATGAGATCCGCCCGCCGGTCCGGCTGAATGTGGAGTGCCGTGTAAACGGAAAGCTGAGGCAGAAATCCAATACGCGTCATCTCCTGTTCGATATCCCGACCATTATTGAATATGTGAGCCGCACGATCACGCTGGAACCGGGAGACATTATTTCGACGGGAACACCGGAGGGGATCGGGCGCATCACGCATGGCGATCGTGTGGTGTGCCGCGTGGATCGGATCGGCGAATTGAAAAACCCCGTGCGGTACCGATGATACCCGAGCGTCGTGCAATGGTCAACCTCCTGGCCGATCTGGTGCGGATTCCCAGTATCAATCCCATGGGACGCGCAGCGAGTGGTACGGGATACTGTGAGGGAGAGATTGCCGCGTATGTCGCTTCCTATCTGCAGGCGCACGGAGTGGATGTAACGATGACCGAGGTTTCGCCCGGCAGGCCCAACGTGATCGGGTTCGTGGATGCGGGCGCTCCCCGCACGCTCCTGCTCGAAGCGCATCTTGATACCGTCCATGCGGACGGAATGAGTATCCCTCCTTTCGCGGCTGAGGTGCGGGACAATTGCCTGTACGGTCGCGGTGCGTGCGATACCAAAGGATCGCTTGCTGCGTTTCTCTACGCTGTGTGCGCCCTGCTCGATGAACGCCGGACCCTGAAGCATAACGTCATTCTGGCCGCTGTAGCTGATGAAGAGTATCAGTTCACCGGCGCACGCCATGCCGTGCAGCAGGGATTGCGGGCGGATTTCGGGATAGCGGGGGAGCCGACCAATCTGGCGATCGTCCGGGCGCACAAAGGGGTCGTTCGCTGGCGTCTGAGCACGACGGGCACGTCGGCCCATTCGGCGTACCCGGACCGCGGGACCAATGCCATCTACCGGATGGGGCGTGTCCTTGTGCGGCTCGAAGCGTATGCGGATTCTCTCCAACGGCTGCAGCCGCATCCGTTGCTCGGGACTCCAACGCTGAGTGTGGGTGTCATTGAAGGGGGGCAGGCGGTCAATGTCGTTCCGTCTCGATGTACGATCGAACTCGACCGGCGAGTCCTTCCCGGTGAAACCGCCGGGAGCGCCGTGAACGAGGTGGCGGCGTTGCTGGACGATCTCCAGGGGTGGACCATGGCCGATCCCCACCTCGCCGTACAAGGGATGGACATTGATGAAAGTGCACCCATCGTTGCACTCCTGGCGGATGCCGTGTCACATGTGACCGGGTCCGCCCGGGTCGAAGGTGCATACTACGCGACTGACGCCGGCATTTACAGCGCAGGCGGGATTCCGACTGTGGTCTTCGGTCCGGGAGATATCGCTCTCGCCCACACGGCGGAGGAGCATCTCTCCCTGGATCAGTATGCGCACGCGATCAGCATCGTTCAGGCATTGCTGCAATGAGCGATCACGTCATACTTGGCCTGGATATCGGTGGAACAAAAACGGCGGCAGTGCTTGGAACCTCCCGGGGTGACATTCGCATGCGCGAGGAGATCCGTACCGGCGCTGCCAGGGGTTTTGCCGCCGTCTTTGCAGATATTTCCCGACTCGCCGAGACTGTCTTGCATCGCGTCTCCGGATGTGAGGCGATCAGTGTTTCTATCGGGGGGCCGCTCGACGTAGAACGGGGCATCATACTCTCTCCCCCCAACCTGCCGGGCTGGGACCGGATAGAGTTGAAGCGGTTGCTTGCCGAACGATTCCGGCTTCCCGTGTATGTTGAGCATGACGGCAACGCGGGAGCTCTCGCAGAGTGGTACTTCGGCGCAGGCCGTGGAGCCCGGACCCTTATTTTCCTGACGATGGGTACGGGATTCGGCGCGGGTCTGATTCTCGATGGCAGATTGTTCCGTGGTGCAAGCGATGTTGCGGGGGAGATAGGACATGTCCGCATAGCCGAGGAAGGGCCGGACTGCTACGGGAAAGCAGGCTCCCTCGAGGGGTATGCAAGCGGCACAGGCATCGTCCGTCTTGCCGGGATGATGGCTCCCGGCAGGTGGTCGCCTGGATTCACCGTCAAGCACCTCGCAGATGAAGCCCGTGCGGGCGATGCTGAGGCCCGCGCCGTTTTTGACCGTGCGGCTCTGTACCTGGGCCGAGGCTTTGCGATGCTGATCGATACACTGAACCCCGAGAAGATCATCGTGGGGGGGATCGGTATGCGGCTGACGGACATTCTGCTGACCCCCGCATGCCGCGTGGCGGAGGCGGAGGCCCTCCCCGCAGCCTGGAATGTCTGTTCCATCGTTCCGGCAGGGTTGGGAGAGGGGATCGGCGATATCGCCGCACTCTGCGGCGCACTGAATCAAGGAGAACTCTTTCAAAACTGATATGGCACATACCTTCCCTCATATACCGCTCACGAAGGCTGCTCCCGACGCGGATTTGTTTGTCCGTACGCTGATGGGAAAGGCCCAAACCCATCGGGCACCACTCATTGAATACATCGTGGACGATGTGGTCATGAGGCCCATTGTCGAGCAACTCCTCGGTCGCGCCTGGGCTCCCTCCGGCCCGGGGCGCGCAGAGCAGACAGCCTTCCTCGACAACACGATTCATTTCTGGAAAGGGATGGGGTACGATTTCGTCCGCTTCGAAGAGAGTCTGGCGTTGCCCGAACGGAAGAACCTGATCCCCGATGCGGCCCCCGGATCTCTCAAAGACAGGGCCTGGCCCGATGAGCACGAGGGCGTAATCACAGGGTGGGAGGATTTCGAGCGGTATCCCTGGCCCCGCGTCGAAGAATTTGACTTCTTCCCGTTCGAGTATTTGAACGCGCACCTCCCCGACGGGATGGGGCTCATCAGTTCCCACGGGGGAGGAGTGTTCGAGCACCTCTCCTGGATCATGTCCTTTGAGGGGCTCTGCAATGCGCTCTACGAAAATCCAGAGCTTGTCAAAGCCGTCGCGGACCGTCTCGGTGAACTGATGAAGGGGTTTTACAGACACCTGCTGGATCTCGACCGGCTTGTCGCCGTGTTTCCGGGGGACGATATGGGATACCGGACTGCCACCATGATATCCCCCCGGGATTTGCGTACATACATACTCCCCTGGCACAAACAGTTTGCCGGGATGGCTCACGAGCGGGGGGTCCCGTATTTCCTCCACTCGTGCGGCAACATCCTTGCCATCATGGAGGATCTTCTCACCGATGTCGGCATCGATGGCAAGCACTCGTACGAGGATGCCATTATTCCGGCCGATGCCTTCCAGCAGCGGTACCATAACCGGGTGGCGGTGTTGGGAGGTGTGGACCTCAATATTCTGTCGGGGAAGAGCCCTGAGGAGGTCCGGGCGAGGGTCCGCGAGCTGATTCTCCTGTGCGGACCGGGGGGGCGTTATGCCATCGGTTCGGGGAATTCGGTCCCCAGTTATGTACCCGTAGACAACTATCTCTCAATGATTGACGAGTCCTATGCGACCCACTACTAGGTTTGGTGTACTCACCGTTCTTTTGCTGACAGCCGTCCTGCAGGGAGCCGCGCAAAAGCAGCTCTACATGAATGAGATCCTCAAGTCGGCCGAGAAATCATGGGCCGAGTTGCCGGCGATACTTGAACAGTGGAAGACAAATCCACAGCACAGTGTTCTCTGGGGGTACAACTCCCCCCCGCACCCGTTGTATCTTGCGGGCGTGTACGGTTTCCTGTACACAG
Source organism: uncultured Bacteroidota bacterium (assembly GCA_963700635.1). Classification (GTDB taxonomy): domain Bacteria; phylum Bacteroidota; class Ignavibacteria; order UBA10030; family UBA6906; genus JAGDMK01. The sequence continues at coordinate 1,842,866 of CAVOYH010000003.1, forward strand.
AGACCGGCGAACGGCGTTATGCGGAGCGGGTGGCTTCGTTGCTCTCCACTTACGGGAGCTTGCGGGATGTCCTGCCGCCCGATTTCGCGTCGCATCGGGCCGAATATGAGGCAGGTGTGCCGGCTGTGTCGAATTTCTTCTACCTTCCACCCTTCGCCCGGGCCTACCTGGCTATCCGCGGGAGCGGTGTGCTCACCGACGCGACCCGTAAGACGATTGAGGCAGATCTGGCGGGAAGCATCGACTTCATTTTCAGATTTCCCGAATGGGGCGCGCACAACCGGGCCATGCTCAGGGCGGAAGCATTCCTTGCTGCAGCTCAGGCCCTCCCGGACCACCCTCATGCACGCCGGTGGAAGCAGATGGCATCAGCCGTTGCCGCGGACAACGTCCGGCACTGGGAGATCGAAGACGCGACAGTCTATCATCCGGTGTGGCTCCACGCCCTTCTCTCCTACGCCGAAACTGCAGGGCGTACCGAGGTCCGCTCCTCTGCCATGATGCGGTACTACGCAGAATATTTCACCAGGCTAATGGCTCCCTCCGGGCTGATACCGGATTTTGGCGACGCATACTGGGACTCCGCCCTGGAAGGATCGCGCATGGTGGCAATCATGGAAGGGATGGCGGCGGCCTTCCATGATCCCACGATGAAATGGACTGCCCGCGAACTCTTCCGGAAGGCACGGCGAAGGGTCGATACCCTCGGGTTCGGCGACGCGTACTACCTTTGCGATGCGTACCGCTGGGCCGACGAAACGATCGGTGCCCGACCCCCGTCAGGGGGAAGTGAAGAAGTCCTGGATGACCTCATCGGAAAAAAAGTGGTCTTCCGGAACGGGTGGGACTCCACAAGCACGTATCTTTTGCTCAATTACCGCGATGAGGGGGAAGCGGGGTGGATGGGTCGTCGTTACCTCCGCAACACGATTTCCGTCGAAGAAGAGAAAATGCACCATGGCCACGCGGACGAGAACAGCATCGCATTGTTGATGGACGGCGGCTCGGTTCTCCTGCATGATGCCGGATACCGGGACGATCTGCCCAGCGGTCCGTACGGTGCCTGGCGTCAGGATTATTTCCATAACAGGCTCGTGGCTCGTCTCGGCAAGCGCGACCAACGGCAGTCTGTTCTCTCCTATGTACACAACTCCGGAGCATACCGGGCGGTCAACACAAAGAAAATCGACTTCCTCCAACTGCGTGACGTGGACATGAGCCGGACCAGAGTCACGGACGACAAGATGGGCTACGAGTGGGACCGGATTATTGTCTATGTCCGTTCGGCGGGTCTGTTCGTCGTGGTCGACGGGGTCCAGGCCTTGCGCCCTGACTATTTCACATTCACGAATTTCTGGCATGCAGGTACGGTTCTCGATTCGTTCCAGCATGGCTACCGGATCGGCGTGGACTCTGTCGGAGATCTGCCTGTCTCTCGCCGGCGGGCGATGAAACTCCTGTTTCTCGAACACACGGCAAAAACCGAAGGGCGTGAGCCGATCAGCCGCCATCGCCGGACCGAACAGGCGCTGTACCAGAGCATCTCCAGCCAGTATAATACCGGTGACCGGGAGATGTTTGTGACCGTGCTGATCCCGGAAGATCGCAACGCCCGCGCGAGCGATGCTCCCCGCGTGGAACTGGTGCCGACATCCCACCCCATGCAGGCTGTGGGGGTCCGGATTGAGCAGGGAGGAACCCGGACTACCGTGGGTATCAAGATGGATCTCGACATGGAAATTGCGAGGGAAAATATCCGGCCGCGGTACCCGTATGACCTTGGCAAGGTGACGTACGGTGACGTGGAGACCGACGCACATTTCTTTGCCCTCAGGGAGTCCGGGAAGACGGCAGCGTTTTCCGCAGCGAATGTACTCCGATTCGTCTATCGTGGTGCGACCCGTATGTCTGCATTACCGAATACCCACAGCCTTCAGCTGGATGGGAGCGGCGAGCGGGTGGGATACTCGAAGTGGAGGATCTTTGAAAGTGAAGAGTGACTCTGCACGGAGAGGAGTGAGGGGCGGAGAGCAGGAACACGGAGGACGCCTGAAAAAAGTCCAGCAGTGAAAGAAGGAGAGCGATGGTAACAGGAAAAGAAGTGCGGATACAGCGTATCTGGAAACACCGGCGGGCCGTTCTGGTCCCGTTCGATCACGGAGGGTTCAGCGGTCCCCATCCGGGGATCGAAGACCTTGTACGGTTGACCGAAAGGCTTTCGCGCACACGGGTCGACGGGATTCTGGTGTCGGCCGGGATGATCCAGCATATTGCTCCGGCTGTCGGGCAGCTGGCCATTCTGGCCAGGCTGGATGGCGGGTTTACGCGGTTTGCGACTGCTCCGGCCGACTACGAACAACTCTGGTCGGTGCGGGATGTCGTAACCCTGGGGGCCGATGCAGCGATTGTCTTCACATTTGTCGGCACGGCGATGGAAGCCGGTTCCATGAAGAGACTGGGTGCCGCAGCGGCAGAGGCCCATGCGTATGGCCTCCCCCTTGCTTCGGAGATCATTCCCCCGAGCCTCCTGAACAATCATTTCGGGATGACCGTGTTCCCCCGTGCGCCGAAGCAGGCCAATGTCGATGAGGAGATCCGCCAGACAATCCGGATCGGGGCGGAATGCGGAGCGGATATCATCAAGACCAGGTTCAGCGGCGATATCGCACGCTTCAGGCAATCCGTCCGTTCCGCAGGCGCAAAGGTGATTGTTGCGGGGGGACCTCTCGGGAGCGGCTCGGACGAAGCCGTTCTGCAGCTGGCGCATGACTGCGTTCAGGCCGAGGCAGACGGCATCATTTTCGGGCGAACAGTGTGGCAGCACCCGCGCATGGAAAAAATCCTGGCGGCGTTATGTGCGATCGTGCATGAAGAAGAAACCGTCGCGCAGGCCCGAAAGCTGCTGCGATGATTACAACGGTCACGCTCAACCCCATGCTCGACAAAACGGTCTACGTCGATGCAGTCCGTCATGGCGAGATTACACGAGCGCGACGGATCGAAACCATCGTCGGTGGAAAGGGTGTGAATGTCTCCCGGCAACTCCGCTGTCTGGGCACCGCGACGACGGTGGTCTGGTTTTGCGGGGGAGAAATCGGTACTATGCTGGCGCGGATGCTGGACGACGAACAGTTGCAGCATGAAGGGATTGCGGTCGATGGCATAACCCGCGAAGGCGTGACCTACCTCGACAGTGAAGGGGTAGCCACCTCGGTGTTTGAGCCCCCGCACGCTGTTTCGGCGGGCGACGTACAACGGCTGGTGTCGGCGTGTGATCACCTGATTACCACGAGCTCCTGGATGGTGTGTTGCGGGAGTTCCCCTGCGGCAATTGCGGATGGGGCGTACCGGGATATTTTGACCCGGGCGAAGGGCAGGGGGATCCGTACCGCCGTCGATTCGTACGGGCTGGCACTGCGGAATGCGCTGGAAGCCGCCCCCGAGGTCGTGAAGATGAATCGCAATGAGTACGAGACCACCCTGGAACGCACCCTCGCGAATGACACTGACGTTCTGCAGGCGCTTCAGATGTTTCTGGACAGGGGGGCATCGCTCGCCGTTCTGACCGACGGAGAGCGGCCGGCCTTTGCAGCGAGCCCGGAGGGACGATGGCGCCTCTTTCCGCCCCCCATCACCTGCGTCAATGCCACCGGATCCGGTGACTGCATGCTTGCAGGAATCCTCTTCGGACTGGTAGAGGGATGGGATGTGCCATCGAGCCTCCGATTCGGCGCGGCGGCAGGTGCTGCCAATGCCGGACGATGGGAAGTTGCAGTCTCGTCTCGTGGGGAGGTCGACGCGTTTCTTCCGCACGTGCGTGTGGAACAGATCGTTTCTTGATATCAAATAATCGTTCATTCTGAAAGGTATTCGCTATGCCCGCGCTTCGCGAGTCATTGAAACGTCTCACAATCCTTGAGTGCACCCCCGGAGGCCCGGAGGTGGAAGCCACCATCGCGGCTGAGTTTCAGGAACAGGTGAACCGTGCCGCGGCTGTCCGGCAGTCACCGGGGCTCTCGGCCTCCTCGCAGAGCATGCGGATTGCCGTGGTCCCGGGCGCAGCGGATGCACGCAGTGTGCATCCGGCCCTCGCGGGTCGGGAACGCTGGATGATGGTGCGCTGGCGGGAGCAGGGCGGTCCTGAACTTCTGGCCTCTCATCCGCACCTCCTGTATCAGCTCTGGACGCTGGTCACCGCGGAGTGGGCGGGGACCGACATTGCGGCCTTCCGCGAGGGGAAAATTGTCGTCCCGACATTTCCCGATCTCCGGCCGGTGTACGACATTTTTCTCACCCAGGTTGCGCGTACCGCGCGCTGGTTTGACCGGGACGAACACTTCCGGACGATGGCCCGCCTGGGTTCGTCGTACGCGGAGGTCAACGGCCTCGCATTCTCCGTTCCGTTTGAAACTGGCCCCAAAGGCGAACTGCTGCACCGGTTCTACACCTACTGTCCTGCGCTGGATCAGTTTGTGACAAGCAAGCTGAACAAGGGGTACTATGACAACGACTACCTGCAGGCGAATCTCAACAATCTGAAAACCAACGCTGCTCTGGCCCGGAAATACGGTCTTGTCCCCGGGATCGTCTGTTTCGAACCACGGTCCGTTCCAGACGAACTCCTGCAACGCTATCCGGTTCTCAGGGGGGCGCGCGTCGACCATCCCATGCGGAGTTTCCGTCCCCGCTACAATCTGTCGGTGGCCCATCCGGTCGTCCTCGATCACTATGCCGAGATGATGGAGAATCTGATGCATGAGGTCCCGTCGCTTGCGTACATGTCGATCTGGTCAAACGACAGCGGGGCCGGATTCGAGTACACCAATTCGCTCTACGTTGGCCGTAACGGTGGAGGATACCTGGTTCGGGAATGGCTTGCGGCGAAGGATATCGCCGCTGCAGCCGCGGTGAATCTTGTGCGGTACATGAAGACGCTCCGCGATGCGGGCCGCAAAGTGAACCCCGCCTTCCGGACGTTGATCCGGCTTGAACCGTTCTGGGAGGAGCACGATCATATCTGGGCCCAGCTGGAAGACGGTCTGGACATCGAAGTTTCGTCGTTGCTGACCAAGGGATGGGATCTGGCCTACAAGCACCCGCGGTACAAGGAAGTCCCGCAAATCCACGGCACCGCGCTGTACGCGACATTCGTAGAGAAGGAACGGGCGATCCTTGACGATCTGGAGGCGAAAGGGTCCAGGGCGGATGTGTATTTCGTTCCCGGTATTCTCGGCAATCATGAGCCACTGATCGGTATCCCGTTTCCCGGTCTCGTCCACCAGAAACTTGCGGAGATGGCGGACCGCGGGGTTACCACCGCCGCATACCAGGGCGGTGTGGCACAATCGTCGTTTGCACCGTACAATATCAATCAGGACGTCATTCGCGCATTCCAGTTCGACCGGACTCTCGACCTGCCGGCCTTTGTGCGGATGAAGGCCGCCGAATGGATCGGCGAGGATCTTGCGGATGATCTTGTGACACTCTGGAAATTGTCCGAAGAGACCTATACGGCATTCCCGATCCCTATCTGGATCTACTCCGGCTGGGGAGTCTGGTACCGGCTCTTTGTGCGCCCGATCGTCCCGAATATCGAAGCGATTCCTGAACAGGATCGCACCTACTATGAGGACTTCCTCCTTGCCACGACCCACAACAGGACACGGGTGGATTTCCGTTACGATGTCGGGTTTGATCTGTGCGAACCCGAACGCGCCTGGCAGGCGATCGGGCATATGGATGAGGATCTTTTCCCCGCCATGAAGAGAGCGATCACTCTCGCGGAGTCGATTCAGCAACGCGCTTCAACGGATTCCGCAAAGGCCTGTGCGCAGGACCAGCTCGACCGGATGCGGGCGCTGCTCTCCTGGTACAGAACCCAGTACGCGGTCACCGCCTGGGTCGCGGGAGTGCATACCTACATCGGGACAACAGACCAGAAGAAACGCAAAGAGTGCCGCGATCTGCTCAAGAAAGTGGTTCTCGATGAAATCCAGAACGCGAAAGATCTCCTTCATCTGTGGGAGACCTCCAGGACGAACTGGATGGTTGTGTCGGATGTCGGCGAGACAACGTTCATCTACTATCGCAACCTCGGCGAGCTGCTGAAGCGAAAGATAGCGCTCATGACCGGACATGAGAACGATGAGCCATACGTGGATCCGGACTTCCAGTGGCGCGTGCCGGGGTTCACGCAGGAGGTGAAAGCATAGGGCCCGGAGAAACGCTGACAATTCTCATCGCGCCAGATTCCTTCAAAGGATCGCTGCGCGCCGAGGAAGCCGCCACCGCGATGGCGTCCGGTGTGAACGACGCATGCCCCGGAGCGCGGACGCTTCTGCATCCGGTGGCCGACGGGGGCGAAGGATTGGTCGACCTCCTGGTCCCCGCCCTGGATGGCGTCATGGCCGTCACCAGAGTTCACGGTCCTCTTCCGGGACAGCATGTCGATGCCCGTTGGGGATATGTCGGCAGCCGCCGTCTCGCGATCATTGAAATGGCGCAGGCCGCGGGATTGAACCTGGTTCCCGGTGCAGAGCGCGACCCACGGCTCACGACGACGCTCGGAGTCGGGGAACTCATGCTGGCTGCCCTTGATCGTGGCGCGCATGAAATCCTCATGGGGATCGGGGGAAGCGCAACAAACGATGGCGGCGCCGGCATGGCTACCGCGCTCGGCGTCCGCTTTCTCGACCGGGAAGGACGTCCGCTCGCCCCCGGTGGCGCAGCTCTCCGGAACCTGGTACGGATCGACCGCTCCTCCTGCGATCCCCGCCTGTCTGCGCTGGCGGTTACGGTTGCGTGTGACGTGCAGAATCCGTTGACAGGGCCGGAGGGCGCCTCAATCGTCTATGGTCCGCAGAAAGGTGCGACCACTGCGATTGCCCTGGAACTCGATCAGTCTCTCCGGCAGTATGCAGCCAGGATTCGTGACGGTCTCGGGATTGATGTCGAATTGATGCCCGGTTCCGGAGCGGCAGGCGGTCTGGGGGCGGGTCTGGCGGCGTTCTGCTCCGCCCGGCTTCGTTCGGGAATCGATATTGTGCTCGATGCCACCGGCTTCGACGAAAAGCTCGGGCAGGCAGACCTTGTGCTGACCGGCGAGGGAATGATTGACGCTCAGACGACATTCGGCAAAGCCCTTGCCGGTGTTGTGAAAAGGGCGCAGAAAGCCCACCGACCCGTCGTCGCAATTGCCGGGAACATTCAGGGTGACCGGTCAACGCTTCTTCGGTCTGATGCGTTCCGGTTTGTTGCATCGCTGGTAGATGACGTCACGACAGTGGAGGTGGCAATGACGCGTGCGGGAGAGCTGTTGCGGGCAAAGACTGCCGAAGTCATGCGGACTGTTGTTCTCCGTGATGACGGTACACAAACGCGATGATCGACCTGCACTCGACACGGCGGCAATGGCTCTTTGCCATGGCCCGGGAAGCGGGGGACCGCCACTTCGATCCTGCCACGGGACTCTGTCTCATCCCCCGGGACACGCTCTGGTATGCCACCGCTCTTCTCTTCGATCCTTCCGAGGAACGCAGGGCGATCGGTAAGGCTCTGTGCGAGACACTGCCGGCAGGTGACGGGACGCATACTCCTGCGTCAATGATCGCGCTCCTTAATACAGTGAGCGAACATCTGTCGCCGGTGGGACTCGACCATCTTCACGAAGCAATCGCCGGCGATCTCGGTATGGCCGCCGGGGTGGTCTGGCGCGACGGGAACGTGAACCATCCGCTGGGTGCCTATGCAACGCTGGTTCTCGGCGGAGAATGTGCCGGCCAGTCCTGGGCGACAGACCTGGGAAAACGTCGTCTGCTGGAATTCCAACGCATAACAGGCGACCGGCGGCACCGGGTTCACCGTCAGGCGGAAATGTCGGAGTACATGAGTCTGACCTATACCGCACTCGACCTGGTGTTCCTGTCTCTGATCGGCGAATTCGCGCATGATAGCGAAGCACGAGCACTCGGCCGGTGGCTGGAAGAGCGACTCTGGCTCGATGTGGCGTTGCACTTCCACGCGCCGAGCGAGCAGTTTGCGGGTCCGCATTCGCGATCGTATCAGGAGGATTCCACCGGCGGATTCTCCGCATTGCACGCAGTGGTTCACGCAGCATCAGAGCGTACGCTCTTCATGAACCCCGCGCTTTCCGTCCGGTTCGATCATCCCTCGACCCTTCTCCAGTCGGCGCTTGCGGCCATAGCGCCCCTGCATTTTCCGCCTGCCGCACAGCGGCTGATGTGGGAAAAGCCGCTTCCGTTTCTGATGCGCAAGTCAACATACTGCGAGCAGTACCATGAGAATGCTGCAGATGCTCCCGGACCGTTTGACGATGAGGTCGTTCCAGGGGGATGGCGGGAATTGTCGACGTATATGACGGAGGAATTTGCGCTTGGCTCCGCATCCCTGCCGTATGTGAATGCGGGTCATGCCGACAGCCTGGTCCTCCGCATTCGCCGTTCTCCAGAGATCGGTGCCATGAAAGACTTTCGCTCGCTCTACACCCGCGGCGTGTTCAACGGGTCGATGGTCGGACGGGCAAACCGGTGTCATGTGACCGGCGGCCTGATTGACGCAAGCTATCTTTATGAAGAAAGCCGGTGCGCGGTCTACCAGCACCGCGATCGGGCGATCGTCTTTGCGACACCAAAACGGACCGGACACACGGACATCACGGAATTCCGGCTCGATGTTCTTGCGGGGTGGTATGAACCGTTCGATGCAATGGCGCTGGGAGGCCGGCCTGTCGATCGGCTTCCTGTGGAGGCAGGTCCTTCTGCACGGTTCTGTTTCCATGACTATCGCACCTATGGCGTGATTATCCCTCTGGAGTTGTCGCCTGCCTCCGATTCCGCTCCCATCCGGCTCCACACATTCGGTGAGCATCTGATGCTGTCTCTGGTCAATTATTCCGGACCTGTCACCAGCGTCAGCCGCGACGAGGTGAATGGCTGGCGGAACGGCTTCTTCATCCACCTGATGGCAGCCGAAGAGTTTGCGTCCTTTGAGGAGTTCGTCCGGTGGGCCGGGGAGGTGAACGTTTCGGAAACTCTGCTCCCGGGGTTCATACGCCAGGTCGTTGTGGAATCTCCGGACGGGCCGATGTGTGCCCGGTATGATCCCTTCCGTGAGCTTTTTCTGTCACGAACGTTTCGCGGTGAGGAGGACGTGACGGACCATTTATCCATCGAGGCGGGCGTCGCGGGTGAATCGCTCCTGTCTCCGCTTACGCTGTTTGGATCGGAGGCGAGGCCTGCATGAAGTCGAACTCCGGTTCCTTCCGGAGCAATGCCTCCGGTTATCTGTTCATTGCGCCGTGGTTGCTGGGATTCTTTCTCCTGACGGCGGGACCGATGGTTGCGTCGCTGTATATCAGTACAACATCCTGGACCATGCTCTCGCCGCCGGTGTCGGTGGGACTTGCCAACTACGAACGGATCCTCACGGATGATCCCCTCTTTCTGAAGAGCCTGGAGAACACTCTTTATTATGTAGTGTTCTCGGTGCCGCTGGGAATCGTCATTGCGCTCCTTCTTGCGCTTCTGCTCCATCAGCGGGCGCGCGGGATGGGTGCCTTCCGGACGTCGTTTTTTCTCCCCTCGATAACCAACATGGTCGCGGTCTCGATGCTCTGGCTCTGGGTTTTCAATCCTGAATTCGGGCTCTTGAACGGGCTTCTCAGGCTGTTTGGTGTCGAAGGGCCGTTCTGGCTCCAGAGCGAAGTCTGGGCAAAACCGGCGCTCATCCTGATGTCGCTGTGGGGGGTGGGGGGAACGATGATCATTTTCCTTGCCGCCCTCCAGGGGATTCCCCAGGAGTTGTACGAGGCCGCCGAACTGGATGGTGCCGGGCCATCGCGGCGCTTTTTCCATATCACGCTGCCCATGATCTCGCCGGCGATGCTCTTCAACATCATCATCGGCATTATCGGCAGCTTCCAGGTGTTCACCCAGGCCTATGTGATGACCGGGACTGCGCAGCCCGGGAGCGAGGGCGGCCCGAATAACGCCACGCTGTTTGTCGTGCTCTATCTCTACAAGAAGGCGTTTCAGGAGTTCCGGATGGGGTATGCCTCGGCGCTTGCCTGGATTCTGTTCTGCATTATCCTGGCGGCCACCATTGTCCAGATGCGGCTCTCACGCCGGTGGGTTCACTATGAAGGAGGGGGACAGTGAGTCTTTCCCCGCCCGCCGGTCGATCGTTCGGAGTGACGCTCACGCGCACCGTACCGCTGTATGCGGCTCTGGTCCTGCTGGGGTCACTGTTTGCACTCCCTCTGCTCTGGATGGTGTCGGTTTCGCTCCAGGATATCGGAGGAGTCTTTGCACGACCGTATCAGTGGGTCCCGGAGGTGCTGCACTGGGAAAACTATCGGGATGCGGTGACGTTGTTTCCCTTCGGCCGCTATCTCTTCAATACGTCGGTGATCACCATTTCGGTTGTTGTTCTCACGCTGCTCTCGTCGTCGCTGGTCGCATTCGGCTTCTCCCGCCTGAACTTTCGCGGGCGCAACATGTTATTTGCGGTCTGCCTGTCGACCATGATGCTCCCCGGTCAGGTCACGATGATCCCCCTCTATGTTGCGTTTGCGAAGATGGGGTGGGTGGATTCGTACCTTCCGTTAATCGTCCCTTCGCTCTTTGGATCTCCGTTTTACATCTTTCTCCTTCGCCAGTTCTTCCTGACGATCCCACGCGAATACGACGAGGCCGCCGTGCTCGATGGAGCCGGCCGGCTACGCATCTACTGGAGCATCGTTCTGCCCCTTGCGCGGCCTGCGCTTGCGACCGTCGCGCTGTTCAGCTTTGTCGGGACCTGGAACGATTTTTTCGGGCCGCTGATTTATATCAACTCCCCGGAGAAAGCGACACTCACGCTGGGGTTGCAGATGCTGAAAGCGCAGATCATCGGAACGGGCACTGTGGAATGGCATCTTCTCATGGCTGCCGCACTTCTTGTCATGGTCCCGAACATTGTGGTTTTCTTTCTTGCGCAGAAGCACTTCATCAAAGGGCTCCAGATGGGAGGGTTGCGGGGATGAAATACGCTGGATCATGTCTCGTGGTGCTTATCCTTGCGATGCCGGGTTGCGGAGGGGGGACGCAGTCGCCCGGGATAGCCGTTGTGTACAACTGCCCCGCCAATGCCGCGGAAATAGCCGTGCTTCAACGTGAGATCCCCGTGTTCGCGGAAAGTTCAGGTGTCAGGATCACTCTGAATCCGTTCACGGGACAGGAAAAACTGTACGCCATGATGGCGGCGGGGAAGGCACCGGACATCTTCTACACCAATGCGACCATGCGCGATCAGCTTGCAGCCGAGGGACGTATTCTGGACCTGCGGAGCGTAAGCACAGGGGATCCGTTCGTGGACCGTCTCTGGCCACATGTCATCAGGAACGGCACGGCCGTAGATGGAGGGTGGTACAGCGTCGGGAACTGGGAGTTCACCTGCGGGGTCTACTACCGGAAGGATCTTTTTGATGCCGCCGGACTTTCCTATCCTGAGAGCTCCTGGGTGTGGGAGGATTTTGTTGCCACAGCGCGAGCCCTGACTGTCCGTCCCGCCGACGGCGGTACTCCCACCCGGTACGGGGTCTTTATCGGGAGTCATTTTGTCGAGATGCTTGAGCTCATGAACGGGGGCGTGTTCCCCCGGGATGAGCTCTTCGTGTCCATCCCCGAAACATCGCTCGAGGTGTATCGACGGTATCGTGCGCTGATGGATGAAGGACTCATGCCGGACCTCCGGCGCATGCAGGCGCTTGGCATGCAGGCACCACAGTTGCTCCAGAGTGGTCGCGTCGCGATGCTTGTCGAAGCCGTTCCCCATCAGACCCTGATTGAAGGACTCACCTCTCCCTGGGGGGTGGCGCCCCTTCCCGGGTTTCGGGGAAAACAACGATCGTACTTCCGGTCATCGAGTGGTGGCCTTTCTCTTTCTTCATCCACCCATGATCCTGTGGCCGCCTGGAAAGCGCTCGTCTGGATTATCGCGGGGGCGAGCATCTACCAGCCCAACCCGGTTCTGCGCGATGTCGATTTCGTCGGGGGATGGGAGAGGAGGTTCCCGCATCTCAGGGAGAGCGGGTTCAGGGAGGTATGGGATCTGAGCCTTCAGCACAACGGCGGCGACCCGAGGTATTTTGTCCGGTACTCCAGCGTGGTGTCCGGTCCGATTATGGAACAACTGCAGCCGCTGCTCGACAGGCTCTGGGCCAGGGAGCTCTCCGTTTCAGACCTTGCGGCAGCCGTTCCGGGGATCAACGAACGGATCCGTGCGGAACTGAGCCGTGCGGTGAAGAATCGTTCATTGCCGGCCCCCGTGCTCGAAAAGGTCCGCACAGCCCTGGATGAAAGTCATGACGCAACTGCGCGTTGAGCAAAACGGACCGGCAGGGTGCACCGTGTGGGCAGAGAGAGCCCTCGTTGCCGAGGTGCGGGATCTCCGGCTCACAACCCTTGTGCTCCGGTCCGGAACGGGTTCTGTTCTTGACGAACACGTGCCGCTGCCGCTGTACTGGCAGCAATATGCAGACCACCAGCATCCGGAGCGCAATGCGTCATCGGGTGGGAGGCTGACGATCACGACCGCTGCGGGAGATGCTGTGTCAGTTGTGTGCGAAGGCGCTTCGGCGAGCGGTGCGCTCGCCAGCCGGTTTAGTGTGAGTCTCTCCCTCTCTCCTGACGGTGCCATTCGTGCAATGGTCAGCGCGGAATGTGGCGTCCGGAAAGGGTCAACATGGTCTGTCACGCCGAATCCTCAGCATGGTGAATTGGAGTTCTGCAACTTCTGGCCGGCAGAGTCCTTCGTGCTCCAGCCGGACGTCACCCGATACTATCCCGAGCTCCATGTCCGGCAGAAAGAACGGATCACGCGTATTGCCCATCACCACCTTGAAACCAGCGACAAACGGAATATCGTCCTCGAGCCCGGAGACGCCCTGGGGTGGATTCGGAAAGGCCGTGCGATTGTGTTGGAGGTACACTCGGGCGCACATGTGCACGCAGGGGTCTGCGCCTACATGTGGGATGTCCATCTTGGCATCAAGGTCTGTCGTGAAGGGATGGCTACTCAGCTCCCTGGCGGCTTTCAGGAGGCCGTCTCGTTCGGCATCAGGGAGATGACCGGTGTGGAAGCCCGGCGCTGGCAGGAAGAGGCCGTTGCCATCAGCACACCGGATATTGACGTGACCCCTCTCGTCGTTGAAGGGACAAACAGATTTCGTGAAACACTTGCACTGTATCCGGGGAAAGAGCACCTGCAGTGGCCGTGGACATTCGAACCATCGCCCGATCAGGGGGGTGCGGTTCGCGGATGTCTTGATACAACGGTGGGATATGACGACAGCCGGTCACTGCGGATCGCCGGTTCCCCGGAGGGTGAAGGGCGATGGATTGCGACCACTCTCGGCCCGGCTTTCGGCGGCCGCCCGTTCCGGCCCGGCGTGGCCTACCGGCTATCCGCTCAGGTCCGGACACGGGATCTGAGGGGTGGACTTTACCTGGCCATCCGGCTACACCGTACCGGTGCCGGCGATCTTTTTGATGCTGCACACTACGAGATGTTCGCTTCACCGAAATCCACTGAGAGGGATTCCGACTGGCACCCACTGCAGATCGAGACCCCGCCCATCAGGCCGGAACCCGACCGCCTGCATCTGGTTCTGGTCCATCGCGGAAGCGGGACAAGCTGGTTTGACAATGTTCTTCTTGAAGAGATCGGTTGATGATATGACCACACGCGGAGAATCGCTTCCCGTCTCGATGATGGTCTGGAGCATCCACGATCCGGTCATCGAGCAGCCGGATCTTCTGGAGCGGCAATTCGCCGATCTGGCGGGAGCCGGATTTGACGGTGTCGCTGTCTTTGTCCGCTGCAGCCGCTACACATGGGACCACCCATCTGCACGGAAGGCCCTTGCGCATATCAGCCGTCTGTGCCGCCGGTCCGGGAAGGACCTCTGGATAGGCCCCGATCCGCGGTTCATCTCGAGGACGCTGATCGGCGATGCCGGTGGAGCGGAGCTGTTGCTCTTTGGCGACAGTGCGCGCGCCGCCACGGTCCCGCACTTCGTTCCGGTGGTGAACGGGCGATATTCGGTTCGCTGTGCCCTGACACCGCGCCACGTCCACATGCTGCAGGAGGTGGCGATCGACTATCTTCCGCTCGCTGTCTTCCGGGCATATGCAGTGCGGCGCGAGGGGACGGTTGTGGCAAAGGAGTCGATTCGCGATGTCACCGCATCATGTTCGCTCTTCTATAATGTGCGGGACCGCTATGTGGAGGCCTTTGGATCGTTCCGTCCGCCGGACGGCGGACCATGGGAGGTTGTGACCTTCTTCCATGTCAGGTCGTCCCACGTCGATTATTCCGACGCCCGGCAGATGCACGCATACCGTGCGCGGCTTGCGGAGCTCAAAACGGCAGGGGTCAACGCGAACGCCCTGATGTGGGACGAACCGGGGTATACCTGTACCTACGGAAGTCTTCCGTTCACTCCGGACATACGGCGGAGATGCGCGAAGCGGCTCGGCGAACGGTTCGAGCGGAACATCTGGAAGCTGGCATGTGATGCGGCGGACGGCTCGCATGTACCCTTCCGCATCGCCTATTACGAGACTGTGCAAAGCACGGTGAATGAGGCGCAGCGGGCGACAAATGCAACCATGCGGCGTCTGTGGGGAGCCGGGGCTCTTGCATCGATCCATGACACGTGGCATTTTGAATCGGCCGATATGTGTGACATGAACCACGGGAGCATGGATCTGTGGAAAGGCGCATCGGTTAAGAGCGGCGGGTTTGTGGATCTCGGCGGCGTGAATGACCTGCGCGATCCATCGTCCGGCCACTACGCTCACCTCGCCGCGATGAGTGTGATCGCGGCGTCACTCGGGCGGCATGCGAAACGTCCCTGTTCATTCAACAACCTCTGGACCGTCGGCGATGATGACGGCGAGGGGTGGCAGCGGTCGGTGATGGACCACTGCGTCAATGCGATGTGTCTGTTCGGCACGAGATGGCTGGCACATGCGTACGGTCCCGTCGGGACGATCGGGCAGGAGCGAACATTCCTCGGTTCTCCCCCTCTCCCGGGATATCCCGACCACAGCACGTGGCCATCGTTTCCGGCGTGGAATCGGCGATTGCACGCCCACTGGCAGCGAACAGGTGGCGCCATGCCGGCTGTCAATGTGCTCCTCGTGTATCCTGTCGAATCCCTCTATGCGCTGGCGGATACGCGCGCCGACCGGATCGCTGCTGCGATCTTCGCCTTCGTTCTCTCACTTGTGGATGCCCACTACCAGGTCGATGTGCTTTCACCGGCAATGACACGCAACGGGAGATGGAAAGGGAACCAGTGTGTACTCGGTGCGAAGCGGTATGACGCGGTAATCCTCCCGTTCTCGACCGTCATAGACGAGGCCCTTCTCAGTCTCGTTCTGCAGCGCCCGGCATGCGTGGCCTGGGTTGGAACGGTGCCCGCGCGAACCAGCAGAAATCGCCCTATCCGGACGTCGCGTTTCTCTGAACCGGTCGAACCGGATCGGATGCTCGAGTGGCTCGCTGCGCACAACGTTCCCCGGCCGGTCCGGGGACCCGAAGGAGCATGGGTGAGCGCAGTTCCCCTTTCCGACCGAACCCTCGTCGGCATCATGCCGTCGCGACATGGAGGCGCGGCTGAGGGGGAAGTCCGGTACCATGATGTGCTCTGTCAACTGCCGAGAGTCTCCGGCCTGGTCACCGTCTCATTTCCCGTCGATGGTGCGCCGGTCGTGTTGTCGCGCGAAGGAGCGTCCGTGTGATCCCGTCTCCGGAACATCTTGGCAGTGTGACGTTTCAGGTCATCGATGCTCATCGGGGAGAGTATCGCTGCGTGCTGCCTGCGTCCGCTTCGGTCATGAGGAGAGCACTCGTTCTCTTCGAGGGCACGTCATACCCGTTTGAACGCCACTACCGCCATGTACGCCATGCAAACCCCGAACTCCCCTATACATTTTCGAACATGCGGTTCACCGAAGATCCTCCCGGTCTTCGTGTGGGACCATGGCCGGGGTGGCGCGGGATCCCGTCCTTTCCGGAAATCAGGTTGCATGCGTCCGCCGGTCAGATTCCGGTGACGTTCCAGGCCTGGGGCGATGAAATCGAGACCCGGACGGTGAGGGGTGTTGCCTGGATACCGCCGGACTGGACAGGAGAAGTGCGGTGTACGGTGGAAGACCCGAGGTTGGTCCCTGTTGCTGCCGACGTGTACGCCGACGAACCCCTTCGGGCCGGAGAGAGGCCCGTACAGTTACACCAGCGCCTGTGGCACGCTCATCCCCGCCTTCTTGTGACCGCCGAAGACATCGCGCGACTTCGTACGCTCATCCATGGAAGTCATGCGGAGCACTGGTCGCGCATCCAGACTCTCCTGCATGCGCCACCGCTCGCTCCTGCCGTGACAGCAGAATCGAAAACCATGCCTGGTTCCGAACGGCTCCGTTTGGAAGACCGTGCCCTCCTTACGGCATTTGTCGCGCTGCTCGAGCCGGACGACATGTCCAGAACGAACGCCAGGGACGCCTTCAGACATTTTTTGAACGAGACGCAGCGCAAAGACTATGGTCCCCTGACAATCGACACACAGGCGGGGGAGACTCTGTTCCTGCTTTGCACCTGTTACGACTGGCTCCACGGTGTGTGGGATCAAGCGGAGCGTGAAGCGATTGTCGACGGGCTTGTGAAGGTTGCGGGAATCGTCCGGGGGCATCTCGGATCCGACCGCACGGACTATGCGCAGGCCCACTATCTGGGGTGTGCTCTCGGACTTCTGGCATTCGCCCTTCTGTTCTACGAAGAACGGACAGAAGCGCCCGTCTGGGCGGCTGAATGCCGGGGAGCGCTGGGCGTAGCGTTGAATATGCTGCCGGATGACGGTTTCTTTCCCCACGGGATCAATTTATGGATCTACGAATACGGATTTTTGCTCCGCTGGATCGAACTCCTTCGCGTCGCCACAGGAGAAGATCTGTGGCAGGTGCCGCACTGGAGCAATGCCTCCGCGTTTCGGGCAGCATCGACCACGCCCGATGGCCTCTATGGAATGACCTTCGGCGACCCGCAGTATCGTGTCGGTGGCGACAGCTGGTGCCATTATCTCATCGCCTCACGGACAGGCTCCGGAGAGGCGCAATGGCTCGGTGACCTGCTGCTGCACGGTTCACACGAAGGCGTTGACTTCAGGAGCATTCCTCCCCGGCGACGTGTATACGAACTGCTGTACTACGATCCATCGGTGGTAGGAAAGCAGCCCGGTCCCGGGATCCGACTGTTCGAGGATGGAGGGCAGGCATTCTGCCGCGGGACTGGCGCGTCTCCGTGGAGTGTCACGTTCCGGGCTGGGCCGCCGATCGGCGTTCAACGATATCGAGCCGGCGAACGCGGAGCGTACGGACACGGCGATCCGATGAACGGATCCTTCCTCGTCTCCCGGGAGGGTGGCTTGGTGATCAGCGGTCCGGGTCCCACCTACCGTCGGACAACATCACTGCACAACACGATCACGGTAAACGGGAAAGGGCAGATCGGAGACTCCACCGTCTGGCTCCCCGACTTCATTCCCCCGCATATGCTCTGTCCTCTTCCTGAATCCCGGATCGTCAACGGCTGCCTGTCTCTCTCCGTGGACCTTGCGCCGGCATACCTCCCGTATCTGGGTGTTCTCCGGTGTCGCCGTACCCTGTACATCGATCCAGACAACCTGATTCTGGGCGTGGATGACGTCGCGTGTAATTCCGTATCGACCATCGCCTGGAGTATTCACTCGTGGGGAGGCATTGAACAACTCTCCGGATCACGTCCAACAGGCTTCCGGATCGCCGGCGGCTCGTCAGGGGTCTGGTTTTTCTCCCCGGAGTTACTATCATGGAAGACCGGGTGGACGGAACTGGTTCCGGCCTATCCCAATGATGGCAGGCGCGACCTGTTTCTCCGGGGGGAAGTTAAAGGACGCGAGGCCCGGTTCGTATGGGCACTGGTCCTCGGGCGTGAGGGAAGCCCCCCCCGGTGGAAGGAAGACAACAAGAGACCGGCGTTTGTCCTTGCAGACGGAACCGTTCTCCGCTACAGGAACACCCACTTTTCCCCCGAGCTGGATTATGATCAGGCACCTTGATCGACTTGCTGATCGCGCATGCTGGATCGCGGGCGACCGTGTCAACGCGCTCATTGCAGTTGAGGCCAACGGGATCGCCGAACTCGGGTTCCACGGTCTTCAACCTGTGAGCCGGAACTCGAGGATGTTTGTCCGGCCGTCAGGCACTCTCTCCATTTCGGTGCGGGGCAGGGACGGGGGGGAGTATCCGCTGACGCCCTCGTCGATTGACTGGCAGCCGTACGGTATTCACAGCTGGAGTGAGGTGCGCGGGCAAACCGTGCATGTGACGATCGTGGCAGGGAAACGCTTCTTGCGTGTTGCAGCCCATCGGTCGGGGGGAGACCAGCTGATCCTTGTGTTGCGGTTCTCCCTGAGCTCTTGCTTTCGAGCGGTCCGGGGTGATCGTGTTTGGAGTCAGCCGGAAGTTCGTGGTGGCTGGCTCCACCTGCATTGTCGTGACCGCATCATGCTCAAGGAATGGATACGACAGACCGGGCCGTATGCGGGGGACTTCCTCATTCCCGAGCCCTGGCGCCGGCTGCTGTTTGCCCGGAGCGTGCGGTCAGGGCTGGCATCTCATCAAGACCTTCGTCCGGAATTCAGGGACCTCGATGTTCCGCTCTATGACGCTGACACATGGATCCGTATGGGAGGGGAGGGGGTGGTCGTGGAGAGCAACCTGGAGGAGTTTATCTTTTTCGCACCACTCGCTGCTCCGGTACGGGGAGTGGGGGATTTCTTCATCGAATTCAGCGAATGTTCTGGTGCCTTTGAAGATCCGGGGGTTCTTTCGCTCCAGACCGCGGAGACCCAGAACCACTACGAACGCCTGGAATCACGATATGTCAGGTTCCGCCTTCCAGGATATCCATCGCTCCAGCAAGTGCTGACCTCGGTTCCGGGGATCGTTCGCTCTGCCACCGTCCAGGATTTCGGGATGACACGGGCCTCCCCGGGGGCATATTACTGGATCTGGGCATGGGACAATCTTGTGGTCGGGCAGGAGGCGGTTCGCTGGGGAGAGACGGAGACCGCATCGGACATTGCCCGGTTCATTACGACACACCGCGATGCAGGCGATGCGATTCCGGCCCGATGGACCCGATCGGGTCTCCCTCTCGATACTCCCCCGCAGGGCGCGCTGGAATTTCTTCTCCTACATCTGGCCACCGTGGTGGCGGCGGAGTCAGGGATTACGCAGGGAATGCTCGACATCTATCCTGTTGCGGCCCGCTTTCTCAGGCGATGCAGTCAGGACAATCCGGATGACGGGATGCCGCAAAACATCAGCTTTTATCCTGACAACCCGGCCGCGTTTGGCCGGACAGAACAGAGCGTGGTTGCGCTCGAGGCCGGCGCACTCTACAGCTTCTGCCGGCTCATGGAAAATGCCGCGTGCCTGCTGCATGACGACACCACGGCGAATGTCGCCCGCACGCTTGCCGGGCGGATCGCCGGACATTTCCTTCCCCGGTTCTGGGACGATACCAGGGGTTTCCTCCGTGATGCATTTGACCGGCAGACGGGGGAATCAGTTGCAACCTTTCCTCTCTTCACGCTGCTCTTCCTTCAAACCCCTCTCGGCCTTGCCCTCATCCGACCACATCTTGCCCGACTCGCCGCATTCATGCGGACGCACCTTCAGTCGGTCCGGGGAATTCGGATGCTTCCGGTCTGGGACATCCATCGGACTGCTGAGGTCGCTCTGTCTTCGTGGTATCCACACTGGGACATCTATCTTCTTAAACTCTACCGCCGGGCGGGCGAGCGAACCGGCATCATGGAATGGCTCAGGTCGGCCGACGACACGGTGGTGCACCTTGGCTATGTGCCTGAATATCTGGTCATCGATGATACGGCGGAAGAAACGAACCCTGGTCGATGGTTGCACCACGGTGCGGCGTCAAATCTGAACTGCGCAACCGGTTGGTTTCGCGCAGCGCTTGAGGGAGTCTACGGGCTGGAATTCGACCCGGGCGGAATGACGGTGCTTCCCCTGGACCTGCCATTGGATCAGCTCGAGGTTCGCCGACTGCGGCACCGGAGCTCGTCCTGGCATGTGAAGATCCAACATCGTGGACCGGCATTGCAGGAGCTGCGTATCGATGGCACCCTTCAGAGGGGGTGCACAAAAATCCCTGTCACCACGCATGACGGCACGACGCACCTCCTTGAGGTACTCTACGGGAGCGGATACACAGGTCCGTCCTTCTCTGAACTCATCAACGGGGAAGTTCTGGAATCCCACGGCGACGAGAGACACGCACGGGTCCTGGTCAGGGCCCTGGGCATGATGGACATCGCCGTCGCCTCCGGACCTGCCGTTGACTTTGCTGTCGATGGGAAACGGATTCCTTTGGCGACAGACTTCTCCAGCGGCGGCGGTTACGTCCAGGTCCCCCTTTTCGGGGTCCATGAATTGACACTTTCACTCACATCCTAGCAGATACGCACGGAAACTCTATGCTCGAACCGATCAAGCAGGTGAACATACTCGATATCGCTGTCATCGTATCCTATCTCCTCATGCTGACCGGCGTCGGCATTTATCTGACGCGGTTCAACAAAACCGTTGACGATTTTTTCAAGGGGGGAGGGAAGATACCGTGGTGGATCTCGGGCTTGTCGACGTTTGTGGCCGGTTTTTCTGCATTCATGTTCGTTGCGGCTGCAGGATACACCTATAAGAACGGTCTCGGAGCCATGGTTCTGTTTACATCGGCCGTGTGGGGCTATGGTCTGGGGTTCCTGGTGTATGCTCGCCTGTGGCGCCGCTCACGCCTCTCGTCGCCCATGGAACTTCTTACACGCCGTTTTTCCCAGGGGACGACATACTATTACACGCTCCTGTCCATTGTCCCGGCAGTTATGGGGTTGGGGTTGAGTATCTACATCCTGTGTATTTTTGTGGCAACGGCACTCGGCATCATGTCGGTGACAGTGAACGTCGGTTTCATGCAGCTTTCGGGGCTGGAAATCTCGATGATTGTTACCGGGGTAGTCATGCTCATCTATACGAGTGCCGGGGGTCTCTGGGCGGTGGTCATCACCGATTCTCTCCAGTTCTTCATCATTCTGATCGTGTCCCTCCTGATCTTCCCGCTCACGTTTTTTGCGCTTGGGAACTCTTCAAACATCCTCGTTGGTTTTGAACGGCTGTTTGCGGAAGCCCCGGGCGGGTATCTTACACTGGTGGATGTGTTTACCCGTCCCTGGTTCTACCTCGCCTATCTGATAAGCTCACTCATCGGGTACAATGCCGCGTGGCACATCGGCCAGCGGTACTACAGTGTGCCGACGGAGATCGACGCACGAAAGATGGCCCTGCTCTGCGCTGGACTGAGTATGGTGCTTCCCGTGTTGTGGATCGCTCCGACGATGGCGGCCCGGATAATGGTTCCCGATATCGCCGCGCTCTGGCCGCAGCTTGCAGAACCCGCGGAAGCATCATATGTCACGCTCGCACTGACGCTGCTTCCGAACGGCCTCATCGGCCTGACCCTCTCCGCGATCCTTGCAGCGACCATGACGTCCATCGACACGCAGCTCAACTATCTGGCATCAATTCTTGTCCGTGACGTCTTTGCGAAGATGCGATCGACGCTTACGCTCAAGGACGCCAGTGAGCGGGGTCTGCTTAATGCAGGGCGGATCACCGCATTCACGCTCGGCATCCTGGCGATTATCACTGCAATCATTGTCCAGCGCTCCAAGGGTGTGTTTGATTTTGCGCTGATGTACTATTCATGGTTTGCACCATCCATGCTGACGCCTGTTATGCTGGGGTTCCTCTATCGCCGTACTCCTTCCTGGTCGGCTATTGCAGCCGCGTCGGCAGGGTTGTTCGTCGTGTTGATAACCAACGTGTTTATTGATGTACGACCGTATCAATATGAGGTGAACATTTTCGGTGGGGTCGGGGTGACCGCGCTGGTGTTCTTCCTCTCTGCATTCTTTACCGAACGGGACGTCAGGGCCGGGCAGCAGAGAAACGAACTCTTCGCCGATCTCGTCAAGCCGGCAACGGATGATCGACTTCGGTGGTCGGCAAATGCCCTGTCATCGTATCGAATCGTCGGGCTTCTGACCGCATCGATCGGCGTCACCGTGCTCGGACTCGGACTTGTCCCGACAACGCCCGTTGTCCGGACCCTGACGCTCTTGCTTGGCTCGGGGACGGCGCTTCTCGGGTGGTCGATGATGTGGTATTTCCGCCGCCAGTCGCGTCAACAGGCGGCTTCCGGAAAACAGGAGGAGCCTCATTCATGAAACGCCCCATACGCGTCAGCAGCGTCCAGCTGCCGACGGTGGTTCCCGGAAAGAGTTTCGCGGAGAGACAACGGAACAATCTCCGCGGTATTCTGGACTCCCTCCGGACGGCGGGGGAGCGATCCAGCGACCTCGTGCTGCTCGGTGAATATGCCAATCTACACCACCGGACCTGGTCGACCAACCGGAAGGAATATGTGCCGGACCCGATTCCGGGAAAAACGACATCCGCCATTGCTGCATCCGCACGCAGGTACCGAATGAATGTGGCCTTTCCCATGTTTGGCGTCTGGCAGGGTGTGCTCTCAAGCTACGTCGTACTCTTCGATCGGCGCGGCACGATTATCGGCTGCTACCAGAAATCACATCCCACGGAGCACGAACAGGAACTGGGAATCCGCCCGGGTGAGGATATTCCGGTCTATCAGCTTGATTGTGCGCGTGTCGGGATCATGACCTGTATGGATATTGAATATCCCGAGGTCGCCCAGGTGCTCATGCTCCGGGGTGCGGAGCTTCTCCTGTTTCCCCATGTCCAGGCAAGCTGGGGGGAAGTGGACTGGGAGATCCGCTATCGGGCGCGGGCGGTCGATACCGGTCTGCCCGTGGTCTCCGCCTGCTATGGATACGCAGAAGGAGAGTGGATGCCCGGCAAGATGATCGGACGAAGCAGCGTTGTGGGGCGCGACGGACTCATTCTCGCGGATCTTGGACGCCACGTCGGGGTGCTGACACACGAGATTGATCTCGGGAAGGGACGGCGGACGCTCTTCTTCTTCAATACCGTCTACGACCGGACCAATGCTGTGATTGCGTCTCGACGGCCCGAGTTGTACCATGTACTTGTTGATCCGGCCCCGAAAGAGCTGGTACGGCGCCGGCTGCGTTCCCGTCCGAAAGGAGTGCGTCATGGCTGAATCTCTCCCTGTTGCAGTGATCACCGGCGCAAGCAGGGGTCTGGGGCGGGGCATCGCCCGAAAACTTGCCGAGCAGGGCTTTTCACTCGTCATCAACTATGCGGGAAACGCAGAGGCCGCCGCTGAGACGGTTGAGGTGTGCAAGGCGCGACAATCCCATCTTGACCAGCGGTTCGTCGCCTTCCAGGCAGATATGGCGGTACAGGAGGATCGTCTTCGTCTCGTCGACCAGACTCTGAGTGGCCTCGGACGCATCGATGTTCTCGTGAACAATGCCGGTATCGGCCCGCACGTCCGTGCGGACGTCACCGAGACATCACTTGAATCGTTCCAGCACGTGCTCCAGGTCAACCTGGAAGGCCCGTTTTTCCTCACACAGGCGGTCGTCCGATACTGGCTCGAACAACGTCCCGATCCTGTCCTGCCGCATGGATTCAGCATCGTCAATATTTCCTCTGTTTCGGCCGATACCGCGTCGCTCAACAGGGGGGAGTATTGTATTTCCAAAGCCGGACTCTCAATGGTGACACAGCTCTGGGCCGTCCGCCTTGCGTCACACCGGATCCATGTCTATGAACTTCGACCCGGCATTATGGCGACAGACATGACTGCAGGTGTGAAAGAAAAGTACGACAGGATGCTCGGCGAGGGACTTGTGCCGCAGAACCGGTGGGGTCAACCGGACGATGTCGGCAGAGCAGTGGGTGCGCTCGTGCGGGGAGACTTCGCGTACTCGACGGGAGGAGTCATCCACCTCGACGGCGGCATGCATCTCAGGAGACTCTAGGGTATCCGATGGTCCCCTGATGGCGACCGGGGCACAATCAACTTCTCATTCTTAACACAACATCCCCATGATGCATATCCATACTGATCTGACACCTGCCGCACTTCAACCACAGCTACTCCGCCTGTTCGACCTCTCTGCGCGGAAACTCAGGCTCCTGCACGATTCCTGGGACCCGGCGCACGGGACGCCGGTGTTCACGGTCGCCGGACGCTATACGTCGCGGGGCTGGACCGAATGGACCCAAGGTTTCCAATTCGGATCAGGCATCCTCCAGTACGATGCCACGGACGAACCGGTGTTTCTGGAGATCGGAAGGAAGGCGACGGTCTCGCTGATGGCCACACACGTCAGTCATGTCGGTGTCCACGACCATGGCTTCAACAATATCAGCACATACGGCAATCTCCGGCGACTCATGCTGGAAGGCCGCCTTCCGATGAACGACTGGGAACGCACCTTCTATGAGCTCGCCCTCAAGGTGAGCGGAGCTGTCCAGGCGGCACGGTGGACTGACCTGGGCGGGGGGGCCGGATACATCTATTCGTTCAACGGTCCGCACTCCCTGTTTGCGGATACGGTTCGTTCGCTCCGGGTTCTGGCTGTCGCCCACCAGCTCGGCCACGTGCTGATGGGAGAAAAGGATAGGAAGATCTCGCTCCTGGAACGGCTCCTTGCACACGGGGCAGCAACCTCGACATACAATGTGTATTTCGGCGAGGGGCGGGACATCTATGACATCCGGGGACGTGTCGCACACGAATCCATTTTCAATCTGAATGACGGCTCGTATCGCTGCCCGAGTTCCCAGCAGGGATATGCGCCGTTCACAACATGGACACGCGGGCAGGCCTGGATTCTGTGCGGGTTCGCAGAACAACTTGAGTTTCTTTCGACGCTTCAGGATACGGCATTCCCGGCCGATCGTCCGAAAGACGCCGTCCTGGAGCTTTTCGAACGAACGGCGGAAGCAGTAGCCGACTTCTACATTGAGCAAACGCCCATCGATGGCATCCCGTACTGGGATACCGGGGCACCGGGGTTGGCCCGGATGGGGGACTACCGTGCGCAGCCTGCCGATCCGTTCAACGACTTCGAACCGGTCGACAGTTCCGCGGCGGTCATTGCAGCCCAGGGACTCCTGCGCTTCGGGGGGTATCTCCAGCAGAAAGGGTCATCGAAAGAGGGAACACGGTATTTCCAGGCGGGTCTGACGGTGGCGAAGAATCTTTTTGCTGAGCCCTATCTGTCTCTCCAGGATGATCACCAGGGGCTCCTACTCCACTCCGTGTATCATCGTCCGAACGGTTGGGACCACGTGCCGCCGGGGAGGAAGATCCCGTGTGGCGAGGCAACCATGTGGGGGGACTATCATGCGCGTGAGCTCGCCCTGCTGCTGCTGCGGATGGGATCAGGCAAACCGTACCTGACGTTCTTCTGAGCACGCGTTCAGCTATTCACGGCACGGAAGAACGCTTCGAGATTCGCCATCGGAGCCGCTGCAGGAATGTCGCATCCCGACGAGACGACGAAATTCCGATACTGTTGTGTTTCCTGAAGAAGTGATGTGGTGCGGGCCCCGACTTCGGCCGCACTGCAGCCGACGAACACTTCGGAAGGATCGAGGTTGCCACAGAGGATCACGTCGCCCGGGACCTTTGCAAGACCCGCGACGATGTCCATCGGTTTCCCGAAGTGAACGATACGCGCCCCCGCCTCCAGTGATGCCTCCAGATGTCCAATCCGCGCCCCGCAGTTGTGCAGGATAATGCGGAAGGAATCGTCATCCAGAGCATCCACGATTCTGTGTATGTACGGGGATGAGAACGCCCTGACCGCATTGGGAGACATGAGTCCTGCTGTGGGCTCTGCAATGATAACCCCGTCCGCTCCCTGCTCCTTGAAGGCGCGCGCGTATGCCAACAGATACGGTGTTGTTTTCTCGAGAAGAGCATGTATGACATCGGGATCGCCCGCCGTTTCGGCGAGGGACTCGCTGACGCCGAACAGGCGCCCTGCCAGCGAAAATGGACCGATCATGCCGGCCAGGACGCCGGCATCCGGACATGCCTGCCGGAGTTGCCGGACGGTTTCGATGTAGACAGCGCTGCGTGCCGTGCCGACGCCGGGGACCGGCAGCGACTGGATCCCCGCCATGTCCGCCACCAGCCTTCCAATCACAGTGGGTACTTCCCAATCAGCAATCTGGATCGTTGCGCCGAACTCCTCCGCTTCAACGCTGAGGTCCATTGCGGACATGACGAATGGCATCCCAAATCGCTCGCGCAGTTTCAGCTGAGCGCGGACCTGGTGTTCGGCGTTGGAGACCATGGCGCGGACCGTGGTTCTGGCAAGAGAAGCCCCGGGAAACGTCAACACCGGCATCGCGAGCCGCCGGGTGGAAGCACGTATAGTTGTGGTGAGAGCATTCATCCTGGTGTATCCTGACCTATCCGTCGGTTGATTCGCTGTCTGCCTCTGGTGCTTCTGCTGGAAAGACCATCTCTTCTACGTACGTGTCCTGGAACCCCTCAAGTTCGCCGAGAGAAACATGCGTGATCCGGCTGGCGAGTGCATCAAACGCACCAGGCGGCAGAAAGAGACCCATTTTTGCGCCGCGGAGGGCGGTGTTCCCGGTGGGTTCAATCTTGCCGACAGGGAAGGGGAGCAGGCCAATTCTCCGGGCGCTGCTGATGTTGATATAGTTTCCGAACGCGCCGGCGAGAAGGACCGTGTGTACATCTTCGCCTGGTATGCCGAACTCCCGCAGCAAAAGGTGGATTCCTGATGCCACCGCCCCTTTTGCGAGCTGAAGCTCGCGGATGTCCGTCTGGGAGATTCGGACAGGGTAGCAGAGTTCGAGCTTGTGACTCTTGTCGCTCAGCCGCCCGCTGGGTTGAATGAGGCCGAGATCCAGCGCGCCCGCCACAGCATCAACGAGGCCGCTTCCACAGATGCCTCGTGGGGGGACATCGCCGAGCACGTGGCAGACCAGCGCGCCCTCGTGGACGTCGACCGACGCGACTGCGCCTGTCGAAGCGCGCATGCCCATATAGATCCGCGCTCCCTCGAATGCAGGCCCCGCGGCGGTGGATGCGCACAGCAGGCGTTCCCGGTTTCCAACGACGATCTCCCCGTTGGTCCCCAGATCGACAAGCACCGTGGGGAGTTCACTCTCGTGCATATGCGTCGCGAGAATGCCGGCCAGAACATCGCTTCCAACGAAACCGCCAATGTTCGGAAGAAACCGTACTGCAGGGCCTCCCGGCACCTCCCAGCCGAGCTCCGACCCGGTAAAGCTCCGACTGCCGAGCTCATGAGATTCAAACGGGACGTGCGACAACGGTGTGACGTCAATGTCGCAGAAGAGATGATGCATGACGGTGTTGCCGACGAGGATAATTTCGGCCACCGGGCGGGGCTCCGGTCCCGACGCTTCGAGGAGGGCGTCGACCATTTTGCCGATCTGCTTCCGCACGGCGGTGGCGAGTCTGGTCCGTACTGTGGGATCAGTGCCTACGCCCACGCGGCTCATGATATCCGCTCCAAATCTGGCTTGTGCATTCAGTGCGGTGCGGACAGCCAGAACCTCCCCGTTCTGAAGGTCGAGGAGCTGTGCGACAATTGTTGTCGACCCCACGTCGATGGCGATTCCTGTTCCGGACCGGGGTGTGAACACAAAATTCGCAGTATCGGCCAGAATCTGGGCTTCCCAGTGGGCCATTTCGAGGGTGAGGTCCCCATCGGCCCGGCACTGGCAGCTCAATCGCCACCCGGCCTCGAGCTCCTCTGTGCTCAGCATCTTCTCCTGGGCGGGCGTGACCGGCAGTGACCCCTCGAGGACCCGGACACGGCACCCTTTGCACCTGCCATGGCCACCGCAGGGAAATTCCACACCGTGGGAAAAAAGGAGGTCCTGCAATCGTGCGCCTGGCGGAGCTTCGATATCCGTGCCCAATGGGCGAAGGCGTATCCTGATTGTGTCACTCATGGCGTATTGGGTTGTGCGGCAATGATGCGATCATCGTATGTGCTTACGACGGTGTGGCCCGGAGGAACAACCAGAAAGTCCTCATCGTCCCACGGCCCATTGACCAGACGTTCCAGGAGACTCAGACTGCCCGGTATGGCATCGAATGACCACCCATGTTCGGCGGCCCGCTCCCGCGCAACCTGTTCGAACTGGTTGCCTGGTTCAACCCCCATCCCGATGTAGGTGATCTGTTTGTAGTGCTTCGTCTGATCGCAGAGCGTGTCGTAGAGGTAGCGTGCGTTTTCTTCGCCGTATTTT
Organism: uncultured Bacteroidota bacterium; assembly: GCA_963700635.1. Taxonomy (GTDB): domain Bacteria; phylum Bacteroidota; class Ignavibacteria; order UBA10030; family UBA6906; genus JAGDMK01. The sequence continues at coordinate 1,871,269 of CAVOYH010000003.1, forward strand.
TCTACGAGCTGTTCGAAGGTCATATCCATACTGTTCTTGTTCTGGATGGAGAGCTGGCGGAGTTCTCCGCTCGGGTCTCCCCGTTCGATCCAGCCGGATGTCAGGAAATACGTGCCGGGGTTATCCTGGAAGTACTGCAGGTACCGTTTGCGGCTTCCCATGAAGAGGGTCATGCAGTCGTGGCCGCGGGGGATTACAAGGGGGAGGGTCCGTGTGCGGAGGCCGGCGATACCGTTGTTGCACAGGGCATATCCCAGGAGGAGCGCATCATATCCCGGGGTGTCGGCGGCATCGACGGCCACCTGGAGCCGTTCGACCATGCCGGCGGACCCGATGTCGTGCAGACCCTTCGGGAGAAATGCAAAATCCACCTGGTGAGGCGAACGGGCGATAAGGGAGCAAAGTTCGCGGTAGAGGACTTCGCAGGATACGAGCTTCAGCTTCATCCGATCGTTCGGATCAATGCTGAAACAAACTCAGGAGAGGTGCCACAACAGCCGCCCACAAAGGCGACTCCGGCTTGCCGTAATCCTCCGGCCAACGTCGCAAACTCGTCGGCAGTCGTCCGGTACACGATCTCCCCGTTGACCAGCTCGGGCAGGCCGGCGTTGGGTTTGATCCAGACAGGGAGTGATGTTGCTGCGCGAAGGCGGCGGGCGATGGGGATGTAGCCCTCCATGCCGAGGCCACAATTGGCGCCGATGACATCAGCGCCTGCTTCTGCCAGGGCTTCTGCGACCTGCTCCGGAGTGGAACCCATCATGGTCCGGTCCTTCTCTTTGCCCGAATCAAAGACCATGGAAGCGACAACGGGAAGTCCCGTACTCCGCGCGGCTGCGACGGCAAGCAGGGCCTCCCCGAGGTCCGACATTGTTTCGACCACCAGCGCGTCAGGACCGGCGGAGGCGAGGGCGGCGGCTTGTTCGGTGAAAGCCGTCGTCAGGTCTTCCTCCGTGACATCGCCGCTCATCAGCATCTTTCCGCTCGGACCGATGGATGCGAAGACCATGGCGTTTGTACCGGCAGCAGCGCGGGAAAGCCTGACGCCGGAGGCATTGAGGTCCACAACCCTGTCCGCCAGACCGTGCCCGATGAGAGCAATCCGATTACTGCGGAACGTGTTTGTGAGAATGACCCGGCTGCCGGCATTGACATACCGCCGGGCAACCTCTGTGACCAGGTCAGGATGAGTCAGGTTCCAGCCGTCCGGACATTCGCCCGGGGGAAGGCCGAGGGCCTGGAGCTGAGTCCCCCATGCGCCATCAGTGATGACGGGAGTCGTTGTGAGAAGACGCTGAAGAGTTGGATGCATTGTGCCCCGATTTATCTAGCCGGCGACCAGTTTTCGTGCGAGGGCAACGGCTCCGTTCGCATTCGTGCTGTAGCCGTCCGCGCCGATCTCTTCGGCGTATTTCTCTGTCACGGGCGCCCCCCCGATCATGATCTTCACGCGCGGGCGGACGCCGGCGGCCTTCACCGCTTCAATCGTCGTCTTCATCGAGTTCATGGTGGTTGTGAGAAGGGCCGACATGGCCATGAGGCCCGCTTGCTTCTCATTCAGCGCAGCGATGAACTTCTCCGGCGAGACATCCACGCCGAGATCAATCACTTCAAAGCCCGCGCCTTCCAGCATTGCCCCCACAAGGTTTTTCCCGATGTCGTGGAGATCGCCTTTCACCGTGCCGATGACGACACGACCGGCCGGCTGGGCTCCACTGGCGGTCAAAAGGGGTCGAATGAGTTCGAGCGAGGCCTTCATTGCCCGGGCCGAGATCAGGAGTTCCGGCACAAAGTATTCATTTGCTTCGTAGCGGCGCCCGACTTCATCCATGGCGGGAATCATGTGCTCCTGGACCATGACCTGAGGGTCCATGCCCGCTGCAAGCGCCTGCTGTGTGATTTCCCTGGCGGACTTGAAATTCCCGGTCAGGATCGCATCATACAGTTTCTTGAGTTCTTCCATTGATTGTCTCTCCTCTCAGAGGTAGTACAGGGTTGTTATTGCCGTCCATTTTCGTAAATCGTGTCATAGAGCGCAAGAATATTCGCCGTCGGTGTTACAGGCTGCAGGTTATGGCAAGGCGCGCAGATCCACCGTGCGCCGGAGAAGATACGGATATTATCCAGTACTTCCGACCGGACTTCCTCCGGCGATCCGAACGGGAGCGTGTACTGATTGTCGACCGCTCCATGGAAGATGACTTTTTCGCCGAAATCGCGGACGAGCCCTTCCCGTTCCATTCCCGGGCATCGCCACTGGATGGGATTGAGGAGCTCAATTCCAGTGGTGTTGATAAGGTCGGGGATGATCTCGCGGGCGGCGCCATCCGTGTGATAGAAGATGTGAATGCCGTAGCGCCGCGCGAGGTCCGCCATCTTCTTCTGGCGTGGGAGAATGAACTTGCGGATCTCGGGAACCCCGAACAGCAGGGCGGTCTGACCGCCGAGGTCTTCGGCGACGTAGGTGACGTCGATACGCCCTTTCCCGATGTCGAAGGCCTTCTCATTGACAGTGTAGTGATACCGGAAAATGTACTCCAGGGCCGTGTCCACAAATTCCTGGTCGACGAGGAGATCCATCATTGCGAGCTCCATACCCCGGAGAGCGCAATACAGGAGGAACGGCTCGAATTCTCCCGAACGTACAGCCCGGTGTGCCGGAGCAGCGGCAATATCGGACCGGAACCGGTCAAAATCGTGGTCGGCAGGGTCCGGCCATGCGTACGCATGCAGCTCATCCACTGATGTCATCTCGGCAAAAGGATGATTTGCGAACTCATCGTACACACCCTCTCCATAATCAATCGATGTGCGCCGGAGGCCCCAGATATCCGCTTCGGGATCGCCAGGGTGGTGGTCGACCGTCCGTACAGGATTGATGTGCACGAGCCCATCGATGTGGAGGCGCGTGTACAACGTTTCCTTGTCGGCACACTGCAACTCCCGCAACAGGCGGGCCGTTACTTCGTCCGTTGCCCAGTAGTCAGTGGGAATACGATCAGATTTCTTGCCTGTAAACAGGGCCAGCCAGCGTTCCCGAGGAGTCATGAAAAGTAAAATGCACCATTATTGTGAGAGAATCAACACTTTTTCAGGGGCATTTCATTTGTAAATCGGCGTTTCATTTGCTATTTTTCGTCTATGATTACGCCCCGAGAGCGCGTCCTGGCTGCAATGAACGGAGGGATTCCGGACAAAGTGCCGTTTATGTGCCAGCTCAGCATCGGCCATATGCTGCTCGCGCTCGATGAGTCGCCTGCGGGGTTCTGGCACGATCCGGACACGTACGCCGAAGGCCTTGTCCGTTTGCGCGCACTGTACGGTTTTGACGGTATCCTGGTGAGCCTTCATGGCCATGATCCGGACTGGCGCACGCGGGTGAAAAAGTTCTGGATTACAGAGGAGGGGGAAGAGGTGCTCTGGGCCAACGGCGATCGCACCATCTACCCCCTGAATGAGCTCCCCCGACACCAGCCCGCGCAGGACCCCGCCGCCCCGTTGCTGGAAGAGTACCCGCTGGACACTCTTCCCGATCGACTTGACTACATCCCCGTTTCCCGGGGACTCCACTTTGCCCTCCACCTCGACCACCTATTCGACGTGTTCCAGGACCTCCGGGTCAGGACAGATGGCCGGTACTCGATTCACGGCGAAGTGACCTCTCCGCTCGACTACTACCTCGATATTTTCGGCATCGACGCCGGACTCATGGGGATGATTGACGATCCGGAAAAAGTCGAGCAGATACTGCTGCATTTTGCCAGGCTTGTGGGGGACCTGGCAGGGCGAATGTGCGGAACGGGTGTTGACGCGATCAAAGTCTCCTCGCCCTTCGCCGGGGCAGGATTCCTGTCGCAGGACTTCTATCGCCGGTTCGTTCTCCCGGCTGAAACCGTGGTTGTGAGCGCCATCCGCTCTCACGGTGTCCACGCCTATCTCCACACTTGCGGCGCGATCGGCGACAGGCTGGAGCTGATGTTTGCTTCCGGGGCGTCGGGGATCGAATGTCTGGATCCGCCTCCTCTCGGCAATGTGGAACTCCGGGAGGCGAAGACGCGTACCCGGCATCTCGGCTTCATCAAAGGCAATCTCGATTCGGTCAATACTCTCCTCAATGGATCGCCTGAGCACATTGTCGCTGATGCGCAGGAACGCCTTGCCATTGGCAGGGAAGGGGGAGGATTTATCCTGAGTACCGCGTGTTCGGTTGCACCGGGCGTGAAACCGGAGAGCCTTCTTCTTGTCCGGGACGTTGTGGAACGGTGCGGATAGCTCCGCGATGGAGTTCGCACGTGAAAGGATTCTCTGTATGTCGACGACGACACTGTGGAAGACTGCTCTGGCATGTGTCTGTGCAACAACACTCATGCGGGGAGGGACATTGACGTCTTCGCGCAACGAACAGCCGGGCTTCCTTTCCGTCCCCCAACTCACCAGAGCCGGCATCGTCTGCACGAATAGCTTTGGCTCTGCGCTGTACAGGCTCGACGGGTCAACAGTTGTGGAGATCGCTTCCGGGCCTGGCGTGGGTCTCTATTATACCATCTCCCCTGATGGGGCACGGGTTGGTTTCAAACGAATTACGGATGAGGGCCTTCAGGTGCCGTCGATCCTCGACCCGGCGACGGGGAAGAGCGAATCGCTCACCGCACCCGTACGGCAGGCAGGGCAGGTCAGCTTTACGGATGACGGGAGGATGGCGTTCACAATCGGGTCCGAGATGGTCGTCACCGACGGAGTCATCGAACACCGCTATGACCTCGGCCTCTACGCAAACATCGCTCCGATATCTCCCGACGGTTCGATCGTGGCGTACAACGATGCCGACGACCAGATATGGGTTCTTTCATTGCAGTCGGGGAAGCGTGAAAAGATCAGCGTTCCCGGGCGGGGGTATTTTTCGCCCCTCTGGTCCCCTGACGGGGCCCGCCTTGTGTTCCGCGGACTCTCAGGGACCATGCATGTGTACGACCGGACGCCGGGAAACGTCATTGACATAGGGCAAGGCGACCATCCGGCCTGGATGTCTGACTCCCGTTCGCTGCTCTTCTATCGAACGACAATCGAGAACGGCCGGCTTGTGGAATCTGATCTTTTCACCATCAGGGCGGATGGGACAGAAGAACGGCAGCTGACCAGAACGGCTGGTATTCTTGAGATGGATCCCGCTCCGGCGGGGGATGGTACGTCCATTCTGTGTCAGACGCATGCCCTGAACCAGCTGCTGACGGTGCCCATGGCCACGGGACCGTCGCTTGCAAAGGCCGCTCCTTCGGTTCTTGCAAACGGAAAGGGGCTTTCCATCGTGCCGCGGTTTCCTCCGGCAGTTCAGCAGCCGGACGTGATTCTCGATATCCCCTATGTTCATCAGGTCTATGACACACCGGACTGGTTTAATGGCCACTGGGCATGTGCCCCAACCCAGGCCATCATGCTCCTGGCATACTACAATGTGCTTCCCCCCTGGACCATCGTCTGCAGCTGGCCGAGCCGCCATCCAACGTCCTGGGGAAACTACGTCGCCGATCGGTATCGATTTCGTCAGGTAGAATACAGCTTTCTTGCGGACGACCCAAACCAAAGCCCGGCCATGGGGGGATACGGTTACATGTGGACAGGGACATCGAGCCCGCACTCCCGTATGGCAAGCTACTTCAGGAACCATGGACTCACAGCGACCCAGACCGAATCGACACCGTATAGCACGGCGGCCGCGGAAGTCGGCGGCGGGTATCCCTTCAGCATGTGCGTGATGCTCACGGATGCCGGGCATCTGGTCCTCGCGCACGGGTTCGGCGCTGAGCCGCACACGTTTGTGTTCAATGATCCGTACGGGAACAAGAACCTGGGGTACATGAACACCGCAGGGAAGAACGTCCTGTACGATTGGCCGGGTTTCAATAACGGGTATCAAAACCTGACCGGAGTAGCCTGGTGCATTGCGACACGGTCAGTTGCTCCGGCGGTGTCTGATTCCATCGTTGATGATCTCCAGTTCGGGAACGGGTTCACTCTCGCCACAGCTTCGCCGGCGTCCATGGGGAGGTGGCGGGATCTGACACGGGGATACCAGGGGCATCTCTGGTACACATACACGCAGACCGGTGTGGCCGACACGTGCTTTGCAGAATGGCGGCCCGCCCTGCAGGCAGCGGGTGCCTACGCGGTCGATGCCTTCATCCCGCTCAGCAATGCCACGCACGCGGTCTACCGGATCGTGCACGCCGAAGGATCGGATACCGTCGTCATCGATCAGAGCCCGTACCGCGAGGCCTGGGTCCCTCTGGGCATCTACTCCTTCGATGCCGGGAATTCCGGTCATGTGTACCTCGGAGACGCGTCCACCGTCGCCGGGCAGGAAATCGTCTTTGATGCACTCCGGTGGAGCCGGGTGGTGACGGCTATGAGCGGGGACATGGTGTCGTTCACCCCGGCTCGATGGGTCTTACACCAGAATTATCCGAATCCGTTCAATCCGGGCACGACCATACTCTACACGGTCGGCCGAACGGACGAAAGGGCCGGTACGGAGCGTGGCGGGAGAAGTGTGGGGGATGGTGTGGTACGGCTTGGGGTGTATGATGTGCTGGGAAGGGAGGTGGCGGTGCTGGTCGACGGCGTGGTCTCTCCCGGTGAGCACAGCGTCGTGTTCGACGCAGGTGGTCTCGCCGGTGGTGTGTACTTCTACAGGCTTCAGACGCCGGCGGGGAGCCTCGTCCGCACCATGCTTTTCGCGAAATAAGTCTCTCGTACTCTGCCCGGAGGACGGTCAGGCCTGGTAGAGAACAGGGTTGAGCACGCTGGCTGCGGCTTCGCCGGGGCGCTGCCCGGGGAAGAATGCCTCCATGTCGACTAGCCGATATTTGTTGTCCGGTTCCATGATCTGAGCGCCGTCTTCATAGTAGATGACAGTCATCACTTCGCGGACCAGGGATGAAGCATTGGGATGCGCTGCATGGGCCGTCCATCCGGCATGGAACGTCGCGTCCCCCGCTTTCAGATCATAGCTCGCGATCGGAAAACCACGCTCGCGCACGAGTTCGTCGAAATACCGGTCCGAAGCCTCCGAGATTGCGACATCGCCGAGTTGTCCGTGCAAATGCGATCCCCCGGCGAAGAGCATCGTTCCCATGTCGCGGGTCAAATCAATCAACGGCATCCACATCGTGATGGTCCGCGGAGTTGCCAGTGGCCAGTAGAGCTGATCCTGGTGCCATGGAGTGCCCTTCCCCTGGGGAGGTTTGAAGAGCGCCTGGTCATGATAGAGCCGCACCGATCGAACTCCCATCAATCCGGCGGCGGTGCGGGCAAACCGCTTCCCGATGACGAACCGCAGTGCGGCATCGTGCAGACGCCAGACGTTCGTGACCTGAACGAAGAGGCTGCTGTAGTCTTCGCCCCCTTCCCGCGGCTTCTTCTTGGGCGCCCGGTTCGCAAGTGTCTGTGCAATGAATGGCCGGTATGCACGGATCTCCTCCTGTGAAGCGAGGCCTCGCAGGAGAACGTGGCCGTCGGCCTGATACTGTGTGACATCCCTGTCGTTCAGAGGATACGTGTCATTCAGTGCCGGCAAGGAACCGAAGGTTTCTGCCATCGTCTGTCTCCTTTTGCTGCCCGTTGGTCGTAGAACGTGTCCGTCAAGATATGAATCCAGGAGGTTCGCTGCAAGGATGAAAACTCCTTCGCATCATCCGGTGCCTGCGTTTTTCCTTTTCTGCCGGTGGTGGTGTGTCGTGGGCCTCTGTCTCTCCCTCTGGCATTCCGCGAGCGGGCAGGATCACAGGATGTACAGCCATGGGGCCTGTATAAGGGAGGACACAACACGGCACACGCTCTACCTGATGTTTTCCGGGCATGAATTTGATGATGGGGGGGAGTACATCCGGGAAGTCCTCCGGGAGGAACGTGTGCCCGCGTCGTTTTTCCTGACGGGCGACTTCTACCGGGACTCCTCGCATGTGGTACTGCTCAGTGGACTGCTGGCGGACGGACATTTTCTGGGCGGGCACTCTGACCGGCACCTGTTGTATGCATCCTGGGAAGACCGCGAGTCTACGCTTGTCAGCGAAGAGACATTTCTGGCCGATTTGCAGCGCAATTACGAGGCCATGCAGAACCGGGGCATTGCCCGGTCGGAGGCCCGCTTCTTTCTTCCTCCGTATGAATGGTACAACCGGCAGATTGCAGACTGGATCGGGGAGGAAGGGCTTGTCCTCATCAATTATACTCCGGGCACGCGTTCCACTGCGGACTATACGACACCCGGCATGGGAACTCGCTACGTTGGCAGCGACTCGATTTACCGGAGCATCCTCCTGGCCGAAGAACGATTATCATCGGGCTTGAACGGATTCTTCTTGCTCTTGCATATCGGCACGGATCCTCAACGCACCGACAAGTTCTGGTTTCGTCTGAGGGACCTTGTGCGGGAACTTCGCCGCCGCGGATACACCTTTGCCCGATTCGAGGGGACCCCGGGCCGCTGAGCCCACTCCGGGGAGCGCAACATTTGCCCATCGGCATCGTACTCATGTGTGAAGACCGGGATTTACCGGCGACGGTATCAGTCCTATCTGCAAGGACAACAGCCATGGTGTACGAACGAGCGGTGCGTGTGGTGATCGCGACGGGGGATGAGAATCAACGAGAGAGAGTCCACCGGATAGTTCGTTCCATTCCCTCCATGAGTATTGAAGGCGTATGCAGCTCCGCGGATGAAGCGCGGGCGCTCATAGCCTTCAGTCACCCCCAAATCCTCATTATTGACACGGATCTCCCGGGAGGGGGCGGGTTTCAACTCCTCGGGATGGGTCCGGACCGGCCAATGGTGGTGTTCACGTCGCTATCGGACAGCGACGCTCTGGCCGCCTTTCAATTCCACGCAGTGGACTATCTCCTTCATCCTGTTGATGCTCAACGTCTTACGGATGCGCTCGCCCGCGCGTGCGTACTGTGCAACCAGGCCGCCCAGGACGCGGCCGGCGATGCCGCCATCGACGAGTTGAGACGGAAACTTCCCGCTGCACACGCCGCGCGCCGCCTTATGGTGAAGTCGGCCGGGAAAATCTGTTTCCTGAAGGCCGAAGAGATCGACTGGGTTGAAGCAGAGCGGGACTATGTTCGCATCCATAACGGCGCACGCAAACATCTCCTCCGCAGTACGTTGTCGGGCATGGAACAGCAGCTCCCGGCCGAACGGTTCCTGCGCATTCATCGGTCGACCATCGTCAATGTCGACAGAATCCGGGAGATGCAACCCTTAAGCTATGGCGAATACGCGGTGATCCTCCATGACGGTACGCGCCTGACCTTAAGCCGCTCGTTCAGGGAAAGAGTTTTTGACCGGCTGGTGTCTGCAGCTTAACTCGCCATTCCGCATTTCGTCGTACCATTACGCATCTCATCGCACCACCCTTTGCATCCCGGCCGGAATTGGGGTACTATTCTCGCATGGTACAGCATTTCGCATATTGGACAGGGAGATCGTCCTGATGAAGGGCCCTTCCCGTTTTCTTCTCCTTGCAGCCGTTGCGCTGGGTTCTGCATCGCTACTCGCGGGAAACCAGACGATCGGTCTCGATCCGTCAAGGGAAATATCTCAATACGCACACAGGGCCTGGACGAAACGCGACGGCCTGCCACAGAACACCGTCGGTGCAATTGCCCAGACCGCCGACGGATACCTCTGGTTTGCCACCCTCGAGGGTCTTGCACGATTCGACGGTTCCACCTTCCGTACGTTTAACTCCCGCAATACGCCGGCATTGAAAATGAACTACGTTACGGCCCTGCATGTTGCCCGTGACAGCACGATGTATATCGGGACGTTTGGGTCTTCAATCCTTCTCTGGCGGCAGGGCGAATTCAAACGGGTGGCCGGTCCATCGGAACTCGATCACATGCAGATCCATCAATTCTGTCAGGATCGGGCCGGAGATGTGTGGGCGGCGGGCAGCATGGGGCTGATTCAGATCCGCAAAGATTCCGTCCTCAAAATTTTCACGGCGTCCGATGGTCTGCCGCACAATGTGATCACGGCCGTGCGGGAGGACTTCGAAGGGAGACTGCTTGTTGTGACGCCCGCCGGAATCTGGGTGCGTCAGGGTGACTGCTTCGATCCCTGGATGAAGGGCCTTGATGCGAGTTCCGACAAGGGATACGGATTTACCTTTTCTCTGGCGGACGCCATCGGTGCGGTCCCGACTGACCTCATCGTAGGAGCCGACAGCTCGATCTGGATCGGGACGCGGGAACGAGGGCTGTTCCGATATCACAAGGGGAAGCTGCATGCGCTTGGGAGTCCCGCGAACATGGGTGCAGGTCCCATCATGCGCCTTCTGGAGGACCGTCGGGGAACGATCTGGATCGGCACGGCCGAAGGAGGGCTTTCCCGGTATCTTCATGGACGGTTTTCCATGTTTACGCCGGAGGACGGGCTGTCTGCAGGCGAAGTCATGAGTCTCTTCGAGGACCGCGAAGGCAATCTGTGGGTCGGGGTGTCGACGGCGGGGGTGAACCGGCTCACCAACAGCAAGTTTACCACATTCCGGGTGGGCAAGAGTGTCAGTGATAATATGGTCTGGGGTGTCGGCCCGGGTCCGTCCGGCAGCGTCCTCGCCAGCACGGCCTCCGGTATGCTCTTCGTCTTGAAAGGTCAGCAGTTCGTTCCGGCACGTGAACTTAAGGCATCGTTCCGCGGAGTGGCGAGAGCATTTCTGCGCGACCGGGGCGGAACGGTGTGGATCGGCAGCTCCGAGGGTCTCTTGAGCATCTCCGGACGCACTGTGCGCCGCTACAGTGCCGCACCGACATTCAGCCTGACCGAAGACAGATTCGGCAGGATTTGGGGGGTGGGGCCCAAGGGGGCGTTTGTCGTACGCCGCGGGACACTTGAGTATGTCGACGCCGGGGCAAAGATTCTCGACACGGGTCTTCGGCAGATTCTCTATGACGCGCGGCTGGACGTTCTCTGGCTCGTGAGCACAAGCAGGGGAGTTGTGAGGATGCAGCTTCCTCCCCTGACAGGATCCCCGATCATCGTTGATCCTGCGTCGCTCCGGTGGTTTCACGTGAACGAAAACACGACAACCGGCTGGGTCATAACGGTGAGTCTTGACTCACTGGACGGTGTCTGGGTAACAACCCTTGGGGCGGGGTTTCATCACATCCGCGGAGATTCGGTTCACAGTATGGCCGCCGCCGAAGGGCTACCGGAAGAGGGCATCTTCTCTGCGCTTCAGGACGATCGGGGATGGCTCTGGATGTCATCCAACAACGGCATCCACCGGGTGCGCGTCGACGATCTTGCTGCAATGTTCCGTGGCCGCCGAGAAACGGTGACCTTTGAGTCGTTTGGCATTAGCGATGGGATGTACAGCGATGAATGTAACGGCGGATTTCAGTCAAGCGCCTTTAAGACTTCCGACGGGCGTCTCTGGTTTCCAACCACTGCCGGGGTCGTCATGGTAGACCCGAACAGGCTCGCAACCAACACCGTTCCACCGGCGGTTGCCATCGAACACGTGCGTGTGGACAACCTCGAGGGGATTCTTTCGACAGGGGCCGACTATCCCCCCGGAAACGGCGACCTCGAATTCCATTTTATAGCGTTGAGCTACAGCTCTCCGGAACGGGTCCGCTACCGATATATGCTCGAAGGGTTTAACCGGAACTGGGTTGACGCCCAGAACCGTTCCGATGCGTTTTACACGAATATTCCTCCGGGCTCCTACCGGTTTCGCGTTATTGCTGCGAACGGTAGCGGCGTGTGGAACGAGGCCGGAGCGTCATATGCGTTTCGGCTCCGACCGCACTTCTACCAGACAGTCTGGTTCTTCCTGCTGATTTCCCTCGGTGTGGCGGGAATCGTGGTGGCGGGCTTGTTTCTTTACAAGCGTGACCGGGATCGGGAACTCCAGGCATCCCAGCTGGAGTCGCAGCTGGCACAGGCCCAGATTCAGATCCTGGAGATGCAACTCCAGCCTCACTTTCTGTTCAACACGCTGAACGGAATCATGGTCCTGATCAGGCAGGACCCCGACAGTGCAAGAAGGATGATTGCCCGGCTGAGTGACTTTCTCCGCCTGACCCTCGAGAGCGCCGGCATACAGGAGGTCCCGCTTCGCCGGGAGCTGGAATTCCTGGATCGGTATCTCCAGATCGAGCGTCTCCGGTTCGGTGAGCGGTTGCACGTGGTGCAGGACGTGTCGGCAGACCTGATGGATGCCCTGGTTCCGAACCTCATCCTCCAACCGCTCGTCGAGAATGCCATTCGTCATGGCGTATCCAAGCGCAGAGGCGCATCCCAGATCGCCATCGCAGCGGAGCGGACGAACGGGAGCCTGACCATTCATGTGCGCGATAACGGTGTCGGGATGACCATGCGGGACGGGCAGCCGCCCAGGGAGGGGATCGGGCTGCGGAATACGCGACAACGCCTTCAACACCTGTATGGTCGTGCGCAGGGCTGTACGCTCGTGAGCATCCCTCAGGGGGGTGTCGACGTTGTTCTCACCATTCCGTTTCACAAGAACGGCACTCTTCCATGACACCGATCCGCACGCTCGTTGTGGATGACGAACCTCTCGCCCGGCAGGGCGTCCGCAGCCTCCTCGAGGAGGATCGCGATATCGATGTGATCGGAGAGTGTAGCGATGGCGTGGAGGCACTGGAGCGGATCCGGGCCGACCGACCGGCCCTTGTCTTTCTGGATGTGCAGATGCCGGAGATGAATGGATTTGACGTACTGGCGGCCCTCGAGGCTGACGAAATGCCCATGGTGGTTTTTGTCACGGCGTATGACCAGCATGCGCTCCAGGCATTTCGCTATCATGCCCTTGACTATCTCCTGAAGCCCTTCGAAAACGAACGGTTTCTGGAAGCCCTCGGTCGGGCGAAATCCCAGGTGAACCACAAGAGCGTCCCGAAGGTGACGAAACAGATTCTGGAGATGCTTGATAGTACGCGCCCCGGCCGGAGCGGCCTTGGAAGGATCATGGTCCGCAGCGGTGGAAGAATCACTTTCGTCAGGGTGGAGGAGGTGGATTGGATCGAGGCCCAGGGGGACTATATCTGCCTGCACAGCCAGGGAAAGAAGCATCTCGTCCGGGAAAAAATCAGCGAGATGGAGGAACAACTCTCACCCGCCGCGTTCCTTCGGATCCACCGTTCCACGATGGTCAATGTCACGCGCATCAAGGAGATGCAGCCGCTCTTTCACGGGGAGTACGCCGTGGTGTTGCATGACGGCACACGGTTGACTTTGAGCCGGTCGTTCCGTGACAGAGTCTTCGACCGCCTCTCAGGGACCGTGTAGACCGGGCGGACGCGGATGGCGCCCGGGAGGTTGGGGCCATCCGCGCTGAGGGTCCTGCCCGGGTTCACCGGCCGCCGTATTCGACGGGTGCAGCCGGTTCGACTGCGATAAACTCGAACGAGCCGGGTTCTACGTACTGGTTGTAGAACCATGCGCACAACGTGCGCACTTTCTCGCTTTCATCGAACTTTGCGGCCTGTTTGACTGCATATGCTCCCCGCGGATCTCCGATCCGGCACAGCGAAAGCGCCGCAATAATGCGGGACGATTCCTCGTCGCCATCGCGCAACATCCGCATAAGCGGCACCACCGCCTTCATTGCCTTCTCCTCCCCCAGCATAAAAGCCGCGCTCTCCCGCAATCCGCGGTTGCCCGACGTCAGGCCGTTCATCAGGTTGGTAACCACAAGGTCTTTCGTCGCACTGGGCGTCACCAGGACCTTGTCGGCCGCGCCTGCCGTTGCGGCGACTGCGGCGACCATGCACACGGCTGCACACTGCTTGACGATTGCGTTCATCGTTCCCTCCTTGACGTGGTACTGTGTGATCGTGGCGTTCTCTCTGAATATACCCTTCTCTCCTTGTCCGGGATGCGAAATTGGGTTGGATGCGTCGCTGCATGAGACCAACGTCACAATTCCCACGATGAGCCGGCTCCCATCCGTTGCTCCTCATCCTCCTTGTTCCTCGTGCACGTTTCGTCTTCTTCTCTCGTTCGCCGCCTTGTGCCCAGATACTCCACTTCATCCCCGCAAATATGCACCTCGTCGCAAACCCTTTGTCCAGCCTCCCATCCTGTCGTACCATGGTGTACCGTGTTAGCCTGAATCGCATGTCCCGGCGGAACGGCCTCTGGAGGATCATAGAATCCTGGTGAGTGGAGACAGAGAGCCGTTTCGCGGGAATGCGAGGGCAGCCGGAGGGAGGTGATGCGCAGAGAGTATTGATACGCCTTTCATGTTCACCATTCCCCGTTCCATCTGTCCTCATCCCGGTCGTATGAGGGTACGACCGCCTGTGGCGGACTCTGTTCCGTTCACAGGCAGGGGAGGGCAATCCATATCCACATTTCCCAGGGAGAGTCCCCATGAGTAAGAGACTGGTGCTCCTTGCGACGGTGTTGCTCGTCGTGCCGACGGTGCTGTTCGCCTCTGGCAAGATCCGTGGCAAGATCCTTGACAAGGACACGCGCGAGCCGCTGGTCGGAGCAAATGTCGCCGTCGCTGGCAGCACGTATGGTGCAGCAGCAGATGTCAACGGCGACTACGTTATTCTGAATATTCCGGCTGGTGTCTATGCCCTCAAAGCGACGTTTGTCGGTTATGCTCCGACGACCATATCGAACGTCCGTGTGAATAACGACTTGACGACGTCCATGGATTTTTCACTGTCGACCGAGGCTGTGGCACTGCAGGCTGTTGAGATCGTTGCAGAGCGGCCGCTGGTGAACAAGAGCGCGACGAATGCCGTACGCATCACTACTGCGGATGATATCGCTGCGCTTCCTGTGCGCGGTATCAACAACATCCTTGCCCTCTCACCCGGAGTCGTGTTCCAGGATGGCGCCGTGTTTATCCGGGGCGGACGTCTTGATGAAACCGGCTACTATCTGGAGGGCGTCAATATCCGGAACCCCCTCACCGGGGCCCGGGCTGTGACGCTTGTGCAGGACGCGATTGAGGAAATCCAGGTCCAGGCCGGCGGCTACAATGCCGAATTCGGCGGCGCGAACGCGGGCATTATCCAGCAACAGCTCCGCTCGGGCACGTCGAGCTGGAAGGCGAGCGTGCAGTACATCACCGACAACGTCGGCCTGAAGGGGCGAAGCAAGGCGTTTGACGGCACGAAAGCGCTCGGCGCAAACTGGTTCGGCTATAACGACTTCACCGCAAGCCTCAGCGGACCGGTGCTCAGTGAACGGTTCAAATTCTTCGGTCTGTTCAACTATCAGTACCTGCGCGACCAAAATCCCCAGCCCTATCCGGGCATCAATATCGGGAAAGTCGTTGGACAGACGGGGGACACGCTCGACCTGGTCTATCCTGCCGGCTCCCTGCTGAAGAACCCCCGGCAGGACTTCACGTACACCGGCACACTGACGATGGATTTTTCCCCGATCACTGCGCGTCTGGCCGGCACCTTTACGTCGACGACCCAGCATAATCTCTACAATTCCCACCGGAATGCCGGCGCCATCGCCAACCTGCTGAACTCTGCACGGACAGAGGAAAACCGTCAGACAAACGGGGCGGGAAGTCTGAGGATAACGCACCTCCTGAATCCCACAACATTCTATGAGGTGACGTTGGGATACTTCCGGCAGACGCAGAAGCAGCTTGACCCGTACCTGGAGGACGATTTCCTCCACTACGGCGACAGCGTTGCCAACGCGAACGTCGGATGGGTATGGGAACGGTCAGCGAATGATGTCGCCAGCGGGCAGACCGGACGATATCTTCGTCCGACCCGAAAGGTGCTGTACGACTTCGGGTTCAATGCCCCTGGGGACATCCTTGCTGCCTACGTCAAGTTCCGCCGTGAGAACATCAGTCTGAACGGTGCGTTCTTCACCCAGGTCGGGAAGGAGCACTCCATCAAGATCGGCGGTGACTTCCAGCGGTACACCATTCGCAACTTCTCATTTTCGAATGAAGGCGTGTTCCCCATCGCCGGGCTCCTTGCCAGCAACGCTGCGCTTCCCGACAGCGATCCGAACAAGCTTGCGCCGGAGCAAATCCTCATCAACCGCGGTGTCAACAACTACGGGTATGATGTGTGGGGAAATGAGACGAACGTGGCCGGCATCACGGGTCCGAAACACCCCGTGTTTGCCTCCGCATACGTGCAGGATAAGATCGAGTACAATGACCTGGTCGTCAATGTTGGATTGCGCTGGGACTACATCAACATCGACAACTACGTGTTTCTTGACGCCACGAAGCCGGACCTCGCAATTAATCCCTACAGCGGGGCTATCGATCCTTCGGGACTTGCGAAGGCGGGCGCTTTCCAGGCGGTCAGCCCTCGAATCGGCCTCTCCTTCCCCGTGACCGACCAGACGGTGTTCCATACCCAGTTCGGGCAGTTTGTGCAGCAGTCGCGACTGGCCGACGTGTATTCAGGCATGTATTCTACGGCGTCGAATGTTCGTGGTGGATTCTACATCCACACGCCCGTCGGGTACGATGTGCGTCCGACGCGAACCACGCAGTATGAGATCGGATTCACACAGCAAGTCGGTGACTTCGCGTCATTCGATATCACCGGCTACTACAAGGACATTAAGGACCAGGTGGTGTACGAGCAGTGGAATACCGATCCGACATCGGCACTTGGGGCGTACTTTGCGCTGGCCAACGGTGACTTTGCCACCACGAAAGGCGTCGAGGTCACGTTCAACATGCGGCGAAAAAAACGCCTCCAGGTGAATACGTCGCTCTCCTTCCAGGATGCGCAGGGCACGGGCTCGTTTCCGAACTCCGCCCGCGGCATTGTGGGTGCGCCGCTCGATGGAGTGACGCAGTTTAAACCGCTGTATGTCTCTCCTCTGGAGTACAACAATGCGATCCGCGGCAACGTGAACATCGACTATCGCTTTGGGGCAGATGATGGCGGACCGATTCTCGAGCGACTGGGTGCGTCAGCCCTCTTGACCTTCAACAGCGGTCACCCGTATACACGCGGGATTGGCGGTGCGGACCTCGAAGGCGAGGCCCGCAGCCGTACGCCGGTGGAGCCCTTGAATGCATCCACCACCCCCTGGATTTTCCAGGTCGACCTGCGCATCGACAAGACGGTGAGGCTGTTCGACGCAGTGAACGCAAACTTCTTCGTCTATGTCATCAACCTGTTCGACACGAAGAACATCCAGAACGTGTTCTTGCGGACCGGGTCCACGGACGATGACGGCGTGCTGAGCAATCCAAACCTCGGCGCTCCCCTCATCCAGACCTACGGCCAGAAGTACGCCGATGTCTATCGTGCGATCAATATCGACTATTACGAGCGGTATCAGAACGCTGTGGGCCTGTCGACCGTACCGTACTTCTACGGTCCGCCGAGACAGGTCCGCGTCGGTTTCCGCCTCGAGTACTAATCGCGAAGGAACTGCTCACGATGAAACGCCTATTGCTCATCTGCATGGCCGTCGCCCTGGGAGTGGCCCTCGGCATGGCACGTGAATCAGGAACGAAGAGGGGAGGCAGCGACCGGCTTCAGAAAACGACCGGTTCGCCCGTCTATACTTTCCTCAACATCAACAACATTTCAACAGTCTATCGGAATGATGGAACTGCTGACATCGACGTCGCCCAGCAGAACTCCGGCCTTGTATTTCCCAAAAGGGAGCCGGAAGACCGCCATGTACTCGAGCGGTCTCCTGTGGGGCGCAAAGATTGCCGGCGATCCTCAGGTCCGCGTCGGCGGGTCCGGACACAGGTCTGGACTGCAGCCGGGAAAGGTCCTGCCCGGCGGGGCACCGGAAAACCCGAATGCGGCGCATGTGCGGATCTACAGGGTACGGCCGGACTACAAAACCGGCGACCTGAGCGCAGAGATTGCTGATGAACATCTGACAGCGGAGGCGATCCGCGCTCGTTACGAAACCGATTGGAACGATTGGCCGTGGAAAGACGGAGCGCCCTACAAGGATGTCGACAGCAACAATGCGTACGATCCAACAGTCGATGTGCCCGGCTTCCCGGGGTCAGATCAGACCGTCTGGTTTGTCGCCAATGATCTGAATTCGACCAATACCGTGGACCTGTACGGGGCCCAACCCCTCGGCATCGAGTGCCAGGTCACCAATTGGGCATATGCTCAGGACGGACCGCTGGGGAGCATGATCTTCAAACGCTTCCTGATCATCAACAAAAGCGTGAACACCTTCGATAGCATGTACGTTGCCATGTGGTCTGATCCTGATCTGGGATTCGCGGATGACGATTTCGTCGGATGCGACACGTCTCTCAGCCTGGGATTTGTCTACAATGCGGCTGTCGTCGATGCAACGTACGGGGCATTGCCTCCTCCGGCGGCGGGATTCGACTTCTTTCAGGGTCCCCGGGTGCCCGCTCCCGGCGAGACCGCCAAGTTCCTCGGGAATGATATCGAGGGATTCCGCAACCTGCCGATGACGTCGTTCTTCTACTTTATTCGGGCCGACCTCACGCTGGCAGACCCGGTGCAGGGAACGCCGGAAGGGTCCACCCAGATGTATAACTTCATGCGTGGCCGCGTGGGTTTGACCGGTCAGTACTTTTCGGATCCTCAGGGCAATCCCACCACGTATGTCCTCACCGGTGATCCGGTTGCTGGAACGGGGTGGCTGGACGGACAGCAATATCCCTCGGGAGACAGGCGCATGGGTCTGTCGGCAGGGCCGTTCACGATGGCGCCGGGCGACACGCAGGAAGTCGTCGTTGCGGAGATCTGCGCGGGCGCCATTCCCGGCGTCGACCGTCTGACGGCTGTCAATCTGCTGAAATACTTCGACAAGGCCGCTCAGTTGGCGTATGACAATGGGTTTCAGCTGCCGTCGCCCCCTCCGGCACCGAAGCTGACGACTACCGAGCTTGACAAAGAAATTCTCCTGAACTGGGGGAGTGATCCGGGAGCCGTGCAGGCGACCGAAGGTGCCGACGCCCGCGGTTTCAAGTTCCAGGGATACAACGTCTACCAGCTCCCATCCCAGGGCGCCACAGTGACCGAAGGAAAGAAGATCGCTGTCTATGATATCGCTGCCGACGGGATAACCCGCATCACAGACCAGGTGTTTGACGGCAGCATCGGCGTGGTCTCGAGTAAGGTGGTACAGCTCGGGACGGACAGCGGCATCAAACGGTTCCTGAGAGTGAGAGGGGACGCTCTCAAGGGGGGTGTCCCCCTCGTCAACGGCATTCGGTACTTCTTTGCGGTCACGGCATACAGCTATTCGAGCGATCCGAATGCGGTGCCGAACAATCTGGAAAATCCGCTCCAGACGGTCACGGCGATGCCGCACTCCACCAATCCGGGCGTGCGCTACGCAAGTGCGGCGGGCGATACCATTCACTCCGTCAACCATACCGGATCCAGCGACGGCAGTGTGCTGCCGCTTGTTGTCGATCCCGCCAGGACCACGGGGAGCACCTACACCGTGGTGTTCGAAGACAATGCCGGTACCATCGTCTGGAAGCTGGTGAACACGACGCGCGGGGATACATTGCTGCGCAATCAGACCAATCAGTCGGGCGACGACGACTACCTCGTCGTCGACGGGGTGCAGGTGAAAGTCCTCGGTCCTCCGCCTGGAATGAAGAATTGGGATGTTCCCAACGGAACCCGTCGGTGGACGTGGGCAGGCGGGGCGGATGGGTTTGGCATGGAGGGATTCAGCGGGGCCATGGGAAGTGCTCTGCACGGTTGGGGCGACGGGGTGGCGGACGATCAGCTCCGCAATGTTCTGCTCAGGCTCGCTGCTACCGATACAGCCGGGAACGTTCTGGATCCGCTGGATCCCGACTGGTCCTATGCATACCGCTACGTGCGGGGTGCCCAGAATGCACCTGCAAAACCGGAGTTCGCCCCGTTTATCACAAACACTTCGGGGAGTTATGCGTACCAGGGCTATGCAAAGAGCATCCCATTCGCCGCATACAACACTGAAACAAATCCGCCCACCCGGCTCATGGTTGGCCACGTGGAGAACAATGCCGCCGGCGGTCTCGTCGATGGTAAATACTGGCCGCCGTTCTACGGCGATGCCGACAACACGGCGTCGAGCGGGCCAAGGGAGTGGTTTTTGGTGTTTGACGTTCCCTACAGCGAGACTCCGGATCCGCGGCTGATGGTGAATATTCTGAACGAGGTCGGTGTGCCGATCATGTACTTCTGTACGCCGGCACGGCGGGCAGCGGTGGCATGGGATGCTGTGGATGAGTTCCTGATCGAAGCGAATCACATCAATTCAACCGCAGACGTGTTCAGCTTCACGGCGCCGACCGTTACGTATGAGGCCTCCACCGCGAAGTCGGACGTTGGCCGTATCAATGTGTTCCCGAATCCGTACTATGGCGTGAACACGGAGGAGATCAACAAGTACAACCGGTTTGTCACGTTCTCACACCTCCCCCAGGAGGCGATCATCAGGATCTACAATCTGGCGGGTGTTCAGGTGCGTGAAATCCGGAAAAACTCCGCAACGCAATTCGAGCGATGGGATCTGGCCAATGAATCCGGCCTTCCGGTGGGTAGCGGCCTGTATATCGCTCACATCGAAATGCCGGGCCTTGGCGGCGCCACGAAGATCCTAAAACTGGCGATCGTCCAGGAGCAACAGATTCTTGATCGGTTCTAATGTCAGAAGGAAAACACGAAATGAAAACGACAATACGTGTCTTATTCGTCCTGGCACTGGTCGCCGGTCTCGTGTCTGCTGCGATGGCAGGATCGGGCAACCGGGGTGGAACCAGCGGAGCTGCAGAACTGCTGATTCCTGTTGGGGCCAGGGATATCGCGATGGGTGGCTCTACCATCGCCACCACGCGCGATATTGAAGCGCTCTACTGGAACCCGGCGGCTATCGCCCATATGCACAACTCGGCCTCTGTGTATGTGTCGCACATGAGCTATATTGCCGACATCGGTCTCAACTACGGGGCCGTGGCTGGTAACTTTGAGGGCTTTGGAGTGCTCTCCCTTTCCCTCAAGACGCTTGATATCGGCGATATTCCGGTAACGACCACCACGGATCCCGACGGTACGGGGAGAACGTTTACCCCCCAGTTCTTTACCGTCGGACTTACCTACTCACGGCTCCTGAGCGACCGGATAGCTGTGGGGTTCACGTCGAAGATCATCTCGGAGCGCATGGGTGATGTCAGCGCATCAGGCGTGGCGTTCGATGTCGGCGTCACCTATGACAACCTGGCAACGATCGATGGTCTCAGTATCGGTATCGCGGTGAAGAATATCGGACCCTCGATGCGATTCGACGGGGCCGGCCTTCTGACGCAGGCCACGGTGGACGCACAGAACCGGCCCGCAGGCCTGTACCAACTACAGGCGGCGCCATTCGAACTCCCCTCAGCGATCGAGTTTGGCCTGGGATATAAGCGGCACCTTGACAATGCCAATGCGCTTCTCGTCTCCGGGGCATTTCAAAGCAACAACTTCTCGGATGACGAGTACAAGCTCGGGCTGGAATACTCCTTCCAGGATCTCTTCTTCGTCCGTGGCGGATACAATTTCGCCCAGCGTGAAACGGAAGAACGGGAGTTCCTGTTCGGTGCGACCGCCGGAGCGGGTGTGAAATATGCTCTTGGCTCGATGGACATTACCGTCGACTATGCTTACCGTCAGGTAAAGACGTTCGATGCCAATCATATCTTCTCCGTGAAACTCGGGTTCTGATGCCGGTTTCCATGGACCTCCCCCTTCTCGATCCGTTTGAGGAGGGGGAGGACCGTTTTCGGGATGAGGGGTGATAATGACGGGAGGGGCGAAGCGCACCCGTGGAGCCCCTCGTACATCGCGTACTGCGAAGAGTGTGGGTTACCGGGAGGCGTGCCGGGGGGCGGATGGGATCAGAGGATTTGCGCTGTCATTGATTGGCAACCAGTCATCGCCAACCCCGTAAATGTGTCTGAGATGCCAGAGGACACCGGGCTTGGGAAGGCACACATCTTTTTCCCAGCGTTCCACGGCCACCCAGGAATAACCGATGTGATCCGCAGCCTGGCGCAGCGTCATCCGTGCGCCGATCCGTGCGCCACGCAATCGCTGTCCGAAGGACGCCCCGAACCGGCGTTCGCCGATCACAACATCAAGAGCATGACGAATCTCACTCTGTTTCTCTTCTGAAACAGGCGTCTTGCCGTAGAGCACCTGCCACACATACTGCCGCGAAACGCCAAGCTGCATCGCCAGGTCGGTGATGGTGATTCCCCAGGGACGCATCGTGGCGCGGAGGTCGCGGCTCCAGGAGGCGTTTGCCGCGGGGCGGGGGGCGGAAAGCCGGAGAATGTGCGCAGTCTGTTCCATATGTCTCCACGATACACTGTCCGGAACACACTCTCAACGATTTCGCGTCAGGACGCAGGAGCATGAGACGAAATGCGGGAAATCTGCGATATTCTCCACGGCTTCTTGACTGAAACCTTCAGGAGTGTTATTCTGTACCATACGAGAGGTTGTTTCACTCCCGGGATGACCACACATGAAACGTGCACACCTGATTCTCCCTGTCCTCTTCTCCATCCTGTTCACCGTGCCTGGCGTCGCCCAGGACCCCCTGGACATCGTCCGGCGGGCCGAGAATGCGATCAAGGGGAAGACCAGCTACGGGATCTTCCGGATGGAGGTGGTGACGGAAGATTATCAACGGACCATGAGGATGGAATCATGGAATGTCGGCACCGAAAAGGCGCTTGTCCGCATCATCGAACCGAAAGCCGAGGCCGACAACCGGACACTGAAGATCGGAAACGAGCTCTGGATGTACCTGCGGACAACCGAGACAACCATCAAGATTCCACCCTCCATGATGCTGCAGTCGTGGAGCGGTTCGGACTTCACGTACGACGACCTCGTGCGGGAAGCCGACCTGACACGCGACTATGATATCTCGCTTGAGGGAAAGGATTCTGTGGAGCATCAGGCAACATGGCGCCTGCGTCTGGTTCCTCATTTGGACGCCCCGGTGGTGTGGGGAAGTATTATCTACTGGATACGAACCTCCGACGTCCTCCCGGCCAGGATCGATTATTATGACGAGCGGGGCACGCTCATCCGCACCATGATGTTTCACGATTTCCAGACGATGGGGGGCAGAAAAATCCCGGTCGTCCAGCGGATGGTGAGTGCTGTAGAGAAAGGCCGCTACACGGAAATCGTCATAGAGAAGATGGTATTCGACAAGCCCATTCCGAACCGGATTTTCACGTTCAAGGGTCTGGAGCGATGAGCGACTTCCTGCTGATTCTTCGTCTTGCCTGGCGCAATCTCGGCCGGAATAAGCGACGGGCCGCCCTGACGGCAATTGCCGTCTTTTTCGGCCTCGCCCTCGCCGTCATGCAGAGGGGCCTGCAGGAGGGGACATACGACGAGAATATCCGGAGTTTCGTCCGCATGGCATCCGGATACGTCCAGATCCAGCGGGAAGGCTACCAGGACAACCCGGCCCTCCGGAAGAACGTCATCCTGGACGGTGAAATGCTCGCACGCATCGCCTCGACCCCCGGCCTGGTCAATTTCGCTCCCCGCATCCAGGCCGATGGACTCATCAGTCATGGGGAGAGGACGCATGTGGCGTACCTTTTGGGCGTCGACGCCGCACGCGAGCAGGTCGTGTCAGATTTTGCAAAACGGGTTGCCACGGGAACATTTCTTGATCCGAACGACCGTGCAGGGGTTGTCCTGGGCCAGGTCTTGATGAAGAATCTCAACGTTCACCTCGGGGACTCCCTGGTTGTGCTTGCCCAGGGAATCGACGGGGTGCAGCGCGACATGTTTGTGCACATCGTCGGTGTGGTGAAGACTGCATCGACCGATTTTGACCGGACGGTCATGTTCCTTCCGTTGACCACCGCCCAGCGTGTCCTGGGGATGGAAGGACGCGTGAGTATCGTTGCCCTTGCCCTCGGGGATCTCCGTGACATCCCTGCCGCGTGCAATCACCTTCGTGCGCGAATGCCGGCAGGTACCGTTGCGCTGGCATGGGATGAGGTCATGCCAGACATGAAGGCAAATATCGAAGCGGATAACGCAAGTGGCTGGCTCTATCTGGCCATCCTGTTTGTCGTTGTGGCGTTCGGAATCCTCAACACCATGCTCATGAGCATTACGGAACGCTCCCGTGAATTCGGCATCATGCTTGCGATCGGCGTCTCGAACCGGACGCTGGTGGCAGTGGTGTTGATCGAGCTTCTCCTGCTCACCGTGATGGGCCTGGTTTTAGGGAATGCTGCAGGGTATGCCTTCAACAGCGCCATCATCACCAATCCCATTGAGCTGGGAGGAAACGAGATGGGGCGCATGTACGAAGAGTACGGATTCCTGCCCATTCTTACCTCCTCGGTAGCGGTGTCGGTCTTTCTGAAATCGACGTTGTTCATCGGGATCGTCTGCCTCTGCGCCGGGATCTATCCCCTGGTACGTGTCTGGCGGCTGGAACCGCTGAAAGGAATACGGTACACATAATGTTGATCCGTATCGCCTGGCGAAATCTCTGGCGGAATCGCGTCCGCTCGGCCATCGTGCTGACCTCGATCGTCGTTGGCGTTACCGCGCTTGTCTTTACGGATGCGCTCACCTGGGGCATGGTGCGCCAGATGCTCGACAACCGCGTTGCAATGCATGTCGGCCATCTCCAGGTCCATGCGGTGGGGTTTCGCGACGACCCTTCGCTTGACAGGGTCATCGGCGATCCGATGCTCGTCGATCTGGCGGCCGCCCGTGATACAACCATTGTGGCGAGCAGCTTCCGCGTGACCACGTTCGGCCTCGCGGGGAGTGCGTACAATACGGCCGGTGCCGCGATCATCGGTGTCGATCCTGCGAGGGAGCAGCACGTGACGAGTATCGCGCGCTCAGTAGTGGAAGGAGACTACCTGTCCGGTGACCGGAGGGAGATTCTCGTCAGCCGGCGAATCGCCGGCAGACTGCGGGTCACGGTCGGCGACAAGGTTGTCCTGACCGCTTCCCGGACCGATGGCAGCGTCGGGACCGATGTCTTCCGGATCTGCGGGTTGTATACGACGTTCGACTCGCAATTCGACGCGACTCACATGTTCATTACGCTGGGTGCTGCCCAGGGGATGCTCGGGATGGGGAAGGCCGTCACCGGCCTGGTTGCGTTGGTGCGCTCTCCGGAGCGTGCGGATGTGGCTGCCGCAGAACTTCAAACCCGTCTTCCCGGTGGCCTGGAGGCCGTCAGCTATCGAACGCTCCTCCCGCTCATCGTTATGCAGATTGAAATGTACTCGCAGATGAGCTGGATCATCTATCTGATTGTCGGTATCGCGATGATGTTCGGCATCATCAATGTGATGTTGATGTCCGTGTATGAACGTATCCGGGAATTCGGAGTCATGATGTCCATTGGCATGGCAAACGCCTCCGTGTTCCGGATGGTCATGTTCGAGGCCTTTCTGATCGGTGCCTTCGGGTCAGTCGTCGGTTTGGTGTTGAGCTGGGGAATCACGTACCCGTTCGCAATCAATGGGATAGACCTCGGCTCATTTGCATCGGGCTTCTCACAGTACGGGGTCTCCCGCATCATCTATCCGCACTTCGCCCCGATTATGGTCATCAATGTTCTTGCGGTCGTTCCCGCAGTTGTGATGGTGGGCGCCGTGTATCCGGCATTTCGGGCCGTTCGACTTAAACCCGTGGAGGCAGTCAGACACGTATAATACGTACAGCACGAGAAGGAAGTCGCTCTCATGGTCCAGGAAACACTCGAAGTGGTCCGAGCGGAAGGAGTGGGCAAGGTATACAATGACAGGTCGGTTCCGGTGCAGGCGCTGAAGGACGTGACATTGACGGTGTCGGCCGGTGCATTCATTGTTCTGGCGGGCCCGTCGGGTTCCGGAAAGACCACGCTGTTGAATATCCTGGGCGCACTTGATGCGCCGTCGGAAGGAAAGGTGTTTCTTCAGGGAGAAGACCTTTCGGGAAAAAGTCGCAACGCCCTCGCACGACTCCGCCTGCACAGGATCGGCTTCATCTTTCAGGCATACAATCTGAACCCTGTGCTCAGCGCATTCGAGAATGTGGAATTTCCGCTGGTGCTCCAGGACGTTCCGTCCCGTAAGCGTCACTCGATGGTCGAAGGGCTCCTGCGCGAACTGGACATTGCGCACCTGGCCGATACGCGCCCGAACAACATGAGCGGCGGGCAGCAGCAGCGGGTTGCCGCCGCCCGCGCGATCGTGACCACACCGCTTCTGGTTCTGGCCGACGAGCCGACCGCAAACCTGGATTCCGTCACTGCTGCGAAACTCCTGGATCTGATGGAGGATATTAATCAAAGCCGGGGAATCACATTTCTTTTCTCCTCCCATGATCCGCAGGTCATCGAGCGGGCCCGGCGCCTGGTACGATTGCGGGATGGCAGGATGGAGAGTGATGAAACGGTCCGGTAGACCGGCGCTGAGTCTGTGCATGATCGCCGCTCTCGCCGCCTGTGCCAATGCGCAGGACCTTTCGTTATCGGGGATTGATGGGTATGTCCTCACTCTTCCCGTGTATCAGGGACGTTCAGGCGGTGCATCATGGTCGGGAAGCGGCACGGAATCCGGGGGGGTTCTGTTGACGAGGGCGCGACTCCGCGGCGAGACGGATGTGACCCGCACGATCAGACTCCAGATCGAATATGAGCTGGCAGCCATCGCGTCCACCCTCCCGTTCCCTCCGGGAAGTGAGAACAGGAGAATCCCGCGCCAGTGGATCCGGCTCGATCAGTCTCTGCTCACCCGTCCGTCACTCGTCGTGCGGCACGGCATTGATCGGCTGTATGGCAAGTACGAAGGAGACGTGATCGCTTTCATCATCGGACGCCAGCTCATCAGTTGGGGGACCGGAAGGGTCTGGCGCCCCACCGATCTCTTCAATCCCCTCAACCCCGCGGACTACGGAAAAATAGAACGGGACGGCGCCGATGCAGCCGCCGCGCGATGGTATGCAGGAGATTTCACCGACCTTCAGGTCGTCTACAACCCCGACCGGACGACACGATTCGACAACTGGGGTGCCCGATTCCGGACGAATGCCTCAGGCGTGGATTTCAGTTTCATGACGGGTAGCATCGGCGACATGTGGCGGGTGGGTATGGACTTCGCCGGCAATCTCTTCACTGCAGGCATCCGGGGGGAAGCTCTCTGGTCACGACCCCGAACGCCAGATTCCGTGCGCACAACCGCGGTAGCGTGGATGCTGGGAGTCGATCACCAGCTCACTCCCGCTCTGTACGCATTGCTTGAGTACTACCATGACGGCGCCGGAGCTTCATCCTCCGGGTTGTATCGATACGATCGTCTTGCGGCAGGGGAAATCATCAATCTCGGGTCGGATTATCTCGTCGTCATGAGCACGTACCTGGTCAACCCCCTCCTCCAGGTGAGCGCGACTGCGAATCTGAATGTCCGCGACGGTAGTGCCTACGTGATGCCCGGAGTCTCCTATTCCCTTGCCCAGAATCTCCAGGGGGGGCTATCGGCCATGATCACTCTTGGGCCATCCGGGAGTGAATTTGCATTATATCCGGTTGCCGCATTCGCGCGGATCCAGTACTTCTTCTAAGCTCCTGAACCCCCCCCACCAGGCTTCAGCGAACCTTCAGGTAGGCCATCATAGACCGCATGAGGGCCGTCCGCCCCCTGTGGTCGAGTATGGTCTCGAACGGGAAGCCGAGGACGACGATCCGGGAGCCGTCGTTGACCCCGACGGCGGCGCTGAACAGGTTCTCCTCGTAGCGCAGCAGTGTGGTGCCGCCCCGTACAGGTGCGAGCGATTCCGGCGACTCGACGGCGTAGATACTGTCATTCAACTCAGTCGAGAATACGAGTGTGACTCCCTGGGGAAGGAAGGCCGTATCGCTGGTGATGACGCGCCCGGTGCGGGATGCATGGTCGCCGACCCAGGAGAATTTCAGTACCTCTCTCGCGAACCGCATTCCGGTGCTGTCGGCAGGGAGCGTTGACCAGAGATCCACACCCATGTGACTTCCCGAGACCATGAGTGCTCCGCCGGCCTGGGTGAACGCGCCAACCGCGTTCCGGAGAGCAAGAGGAAATGCGACGAATCGCAGACCCAGGATCGTGTCGAGATCCGGGCGTACGCGAGGGGTGGCTCGCTCTTCACCCATCAACAGATCAACGCACGCGTACCGGCCGAGGTCAACGAGCGTGTCCATGACCGCTTCGTCGCTGCACGATGCGAACGAGTAGCCGAGATCACGCAAAGCCCATCCGTGGACGATGGGAAAGTCGAAGGTATTTCCCGCGATCAGGCGTGTTTCGTCGTCGGCAAAACTCGCACCGTGTCCCGGGCTGTCATTGGATCGGAACGGGGAGTCGGGCCGGAAATCATACTGGAGGCCCGGGAAATTATAGTCAATACGGTCCGGTACGCCGGCATCCGTGAGGTTGAAGAATCCGGAGAACCCGGGGGCGGTGGCGCATGCCGGGGGGGCTATCCGGTCAAACGCGTTTACAATCAGGACGGTGGGCTTTCCGCTCGACATTCTGCAGACCGAGACCACCTCCGAGGGCATGCTCTCGCCTCCGTCATTGAGTGCGGAAACGCGGAAACTGTACACCGTACCAGGAGAGATGTTCCGGACCACGAAGGTTGGAGCGTCCACCAGTTGCCCGTTATCAAATCCTTCGTCTTCCTCGCGTGTATATACAGCATAGCGATCAGGTACGGCTGTGGGTTCGAGCGGATCAGGGACCGGCCGCCAGCGCAGGTGAACGTCACCGCCGGGCATCAGCTCTGCGGAGAGATGGGAGACGGGGAGCGGTTGCACGACTGTACGGGAGTGTGCTGGATCGGCGAGAAAGCGAAGGATGGATTTGTAGATCGCGCGCGCCACATCGAACCGGAATGCGGGATCCAGCATGAAGCGGGAGTCGAAGAAGTTCTGGTGTGAGAGAAGCTCCAGAAGAACCCCGGGGAAATTCGGTCTCACGGCCTCACTGTAGTCGGCGTTGCGCAGCTCCCGGCGCTTCCAGGCCGGATCGTACAGGAGACGGATGTCGTTGACGATCTGGGTCTGCATCAGATCGGCAAGGTCCCGGTTCGCCAGCCGGGATGTCCCGTCCGGGAAAACCCGTGCCGAATCATACCCTTCCACGCTGTAGATCAACAGCGTACCGATTGCCGTATCCCCGGAGGTTATCCCCGCGTCGGTGTGAAAGGCCAGGGAAAGGTCGATCGGAATGCCGAGCCCCTTCACCGACCGGTCAGGATTGGGGCCAAACGGCGCACCGGTCAGATAGTTGCCGTATTCTGCGCGGCTCTGATAGTCGTCCCGGTAGTCATTCATATTGTTGTTCAGGCTGTAGACCAGCGTATCCGGCATTCCGGCAAATTGTAGGTAATACCGTGCTCCTTCCATAAATCTCGGTCTCCCGCTCGTTGCGCCGTTGCGCTCGACGATACCCATTCCCCCTCCGAACTTGACCGCGTCGGCGCTGACATGGAGATTGGGGATGGCACTTGTGCTGGTGAGAACGACGGATCCGCTGTCGGCGTGCTTTCCCATCCGGAAACCGAAGGTCCCGAGAAGATGCCATGTGCCGCCGCCAACGCGCTGGTTCACGCGAAACGACGTTGATCCCCCCGAATGGTACACAGTGTACCGGGCGTCTGCTGCACTGCTGTCGGTGGCCGCGTAGGAGACCGAGACGGTATACATGCCACTGCGGGGAATGTCGGGCGTCCAGCGCACGCGCGCGGATCCGTCACGATCGGTTGTTGTCCAGCGGGACGTTCCTTGGAGAAAAGGGTTGACGTTCGGCGGATAGGAGAGCGCCGGGGCGAATCCCGGTGATGACGTCCGCCAGCCCTGGTTCGGTGAGGTGTGGGCTTCAGCGTATCCGGATTGAGCGCTATCGTTATCCACCAGCACCTCCATGGTCTGGGTGTCACGCTCGCGCGGCACGAAGACACGCGCTCCTGCATGCTCCAGCATGGGTATGAGGTAGGGGATCGTGAACGAGAGGGGACCCAGGTCTTCCACTGACTGGAAGAGCCGCGGGCGTTGCCATTCCCACCGTTGCGCGGTTGCATTATAATACCAGCCGTGGCTGTGCCACACGAGGAGGTTTCTGTTCTGCAGTCCGCGGGAGGGAAAGGCCGGCTGACTGATATTCAGAACGACGGGTTCGTGGAACGGGAATGGCGTCTTTGGGAGCCGGCGTACGTCAATCTTCGACGGATCGGTGCGGTAATAATTGGGCACCAGCTCTTCAATCGGAGTGCCCAGCGAGACCACAATGAATCGGTATCCCCGGTACAGGTCGCCGAACATCTCACGGAGTGCCATGTAGATGGTGTCGACGGATTCCGGCCGGAATGGTCTGTATGCGAATTCCTTGCTCAGGAAGAACCGCACGGTTGTTGTCGTGTCATCAACCAGCACAGAATCCACTTTGGTTCCCGGGGGAACGAGGAAGGGAACGTCATGCTGGAGGATGGCGTCCGTAAAGGTCCGAGCTCTGTCGACTCTGAGCTGCTCCGTGGAAACGCAGCCGGCGAGGATGCTTGCCAGAACACACAGCACCACCGCGCGGGCTGGCGCGCAGGCTGCACGTGAAGGGCCTGTCGCAAAGGGCCGGGCGGTGCGAGACTCAAGAATGCGGATATGCATAGGCCTTCAATTCAGAATGCAATGGTGAAGCCCACACTGGGCAGGAAAGGAATCATTGTTGTTTGTATGGTCTGGTTCTGCAACGTCGATCGCTCAAGGTAGTATTCCTGGATGGCAACATTCCTCCGGTTGTAGACGTTCATGATGTCCAGGTACAGACTCCATTCCCATCCCCACCAGTCTGTGTACGTGGTGGCCCGCAGGTCGAGACGGTGATAGTCGGGCAGCCTGCCGCTGTTGAGGTTCCGCAGTCCGCCACGGTCGGTAACAAACACGACGCCCCGCCAGTCGGTGTCGATTGCGGGCGTTACCTGGCCTGTCACGGAATCGCGCACGTCATACATCCTGGGCGTAAACGCCACGGGCGGCGTGTTGGGAAACCCGCTGCCATACGTGAAAGTGACGTTGATGTCGAGCCAGGAAGCCATCCGCCATCCCAGCACGACCGAGAGGGTATGGCGGCGGTCGAAATCAAAGGGATATGTCCACCCGTGTCGTTCCCGTGTCGCTTTTCCGTACGCGTAAGAGATCCAGCCATGAATACCGCTCTCTCCGCCTGCGAACACTTTCTGGAGGACGATCTCTCCGCCGAACGAGGAACCGCTCCCGCTGTTATCAGGAAGTGTTGTGAGCGAGTCTCCCGGAACAGCAGACGGAAGCGTCCATCCATCCGGGCTGGTAATGTCCTTTCCTTCAATGCGCTCAGTTCGATACACCGTCCCGGTCACGATCTTCGGGAACACGAGGTCCCGGAAACTCTTTGTATATCCTTCAAGGCGTAGTTGCCATTCCGGTGTCACCATGGTTTCCCACGACAGCGCCGTATGGACGGCCCGCTCCGCTCTGAGCGCCCGTGCGTGCCCTGAGGAGAGGTCGTACGTGGTGTTGGAAAGATAGATGTCATAGCCGGGGAGGAACGATTTCTCATATCCTGGTGACTGATAGTAGATACCCCACGCGGCGCGAAGCCGGGTGGACGGGTTCCATTCGTACACGACCGAGACGCGGGGGGAGATATACGCCCGGCGGAGGATGCCGAGATAGTCCGCACGAAGGCCCGGTTCGATGGTGAAGTGTTCTCCAACCCGGTAGGTGTCCTGAACGTACGCACCGATCTGATCACTGTTCACAGACGAAGCATAGGCATCGGGCAGCATTGAAAACCGGAAATTCGACCTCCGGATGGCGAAGATGCGAGGGTCGAACCGTACTCCCAGATCGATGTCGTTGAGAAGGCGTTTGTACGCAATGCCGCCCTCGATCGTGTGGTCTGATGATGCCTGCCACGTCAACGTCGCGTCGAGCGCAAATTTCCGAAAGAGAAAATTGTAGGCGCCCGCCGAGCGAAGAAGCCGGGGTGCGTCAATGCCAGCGCGTACCAGGGAGTCTTTGAGCCGTTCGTACTCTTCCGATGACATGTTGAATCCAAATGATATGGCGGCATTCTGTTGCCCCTTGAACGTATTGGAGCCCCCATTCTGGTAGAAAGAGACTGAGTACTGGCCAATGAGGTCGGGGGAATGCGTCCATGTCCACTGCAAGCCCGCCACATCATTGAAGGTCAGGTCGTCGAGCGTGATCTCCTTGATCGATCCCGCCGCCGGGGCTTCGTTCAGGGTTGCCCTGTCACGATTCGTGATCCCGGTAAAGACGATCTTGTGCCGGTAATCCGGCTGCAACGAAAGCCGGAACTGGAAATCCTGAAAGGTCGGAAGAATAACCTCGCCCTTGGCAATGCCGGAGGACCGGACGATCGGACCGGCGATGAGATCATAATAGGTGCGGCGTGTGGAAAGAAGCCATGAGCCGTTCCATGGCGGAGCATTTTCTGTGTAGTATAGATCGGCACGTGCGGAGTCCTCCTCTTCCCGGGTCTCGAGGAGAAAGGCCCCTTCTGCGACCATATTCAGATTCGTCAGGCTCAGGTTGGCGCGTGCGGAGAACGGCCCGCGCGTCAGGCTTCCGTCGCGGTTGGTGACGTCGACCACCGCGGAAAGGCGGTCAGCATACCGCACGGGAAAGCCTCCCGTGAAAACGGAAATGCTGCGCACGGTCTGCGGGTTGAACATAGACATCGCCCCGTACAGACGGTACGGGTTGTAGATCTCTATGCCGTCCATCACAATGAGGTTCTGGTCGGGTCCGGACCCACGAATGATCAGTTGTGAGGAGAAATCATTGGCCGACGTAATCCCGGGTGACGACTGGAGGGTTCGCAGGACATCTTCCCCGGCCCCTGCTCTTCGTTGAACGTCCCGCGGCGGCATTGAGGTGAGGGTAAACGCGCTGGAGGGATCGGTACCGCTCCGTATCCCGGCCGTAATATCGATTCCCTGGAGAGAGTAGACCATCGGGGTCAGGACAAACACCCGTTCGGTGGAATCCGCACGGGAGACCGTGACCTCTTTCCGCAGACGCCTGAAGCCGACGAGGCGGACTTCGACGGTGCAGAGTCCCGCGGGAACGCCGCGCAGAAGAAACCTGCCGTGCACATTGCTGAACGTCGCCTGTAAACTACCACGCAGGCCGATATGTGCCCCGGTGATGAGGCCGCCCTCGGGATCGACGACACGCCCCCGGAGTGTGATCTGGGAGAATGCTGTCGATCCCGCTGACAGCACATGGAGAGCGACCAGTGCGGACACAGCCCATTGTTGAATTCGAAACCGCTTCACGACCTTCCCGCGCTAGAAATACACCTCCAGACCGAGGGCGGGACTGGCGAGCCCGAAATACGACAGCTTGCTCTTGCCCGACATTCCGATATCGAAGAAGCGCACCTGGCCGGTGATGGACACAGTCCGGGCGAGGTCATACGAAATGCCGGCACTCCCCCAGAGCGAGGAGTTGGTCTCGCTCTCGCTTGAACCCTGATTCCCGCTGGTTCCCGGAAGTTTTACATTGTAGGTAATGATGGCAACGCTGAGCTTGAAAAACGGGCGGATATCCTTCATCCCGCCAAAGAGGATTTTGCCGTACGGGGCTATCTCAAAAGCCGTCACGTTGTCGAATGCTTTCGAATCACCGGATGACGAACCGGTCAGGAAGCCGAGCTGGAGTCCCGCATGAATTGATGGAGTGACAACATACGCACCGGACAACCCATACACAGGGACGGGCACCAGGCCTATGCTGACGGCTTCGCCGACGGTAAAACCGATACCGAATTGTTTCTGAGCCCGGGTGGGGACGGCGAGGATTGAAAGAACGAGAAAAAGGGAGCCGATGCTGGTGAAACGTTTCATGGAACCTCCATTTGTTCAAGAAGAAAAGGAACGAGTGGGACCCGCACACAGCGGGGAACCGTTGGGTGGGCTGGCACGCGGATGACGCCAGGCCCGAAAGCTGTCAGTCCTGAGAGCCTGAGTAGAAGTTTCTGTCCCAGGAATGGTGACGCAATTCAGCCATGATGGTTGCCGACAACGGACGACCGTCCGAACATGCGCAATTGCGCTGGACGTTCTCGACCGAGCGCATCCCGGGAATGACCGTGGACACAGCCGCCGGATGGAGACAGAAGCGCAGAGCGAGTTCAGGAAGCGTTGTGGCTTCCTCTCCCAGAAGTCCCCGCAAACGTTCGTTCCGCTCAAACACCTGGCGCTTCCGATCACCCTTGAAATAGCGATTTCTCCAGTCGCCTGCGGGAAACGTGCACTCAGGCGTGATCGTGCCCGTGAGCCCCCCCTCGTCGAGCGGGACACGAACAATCACACCCACACTGTTCTCCGCGCAGAGCCGGAAGAGATCTTCCTCGGGCTTCTGATCAAAGATGTTGTAGATAACCTGGACGGCATCGATCTTGCCTGATGCCACGGCGCGCAGGGCATTGCCGGGCTGATGGTCGTTGATCGAGATTCCGGCGAACCGTATCTTCCCTTCCGCCTTCAGCGCACTGATCGCCTCATACCATTCGGAGACGTCAGTCCAGTCGTCCTGCCAGACATGGAATTGCTGGAGATCGATGCAATCGACGCCCAGATGGCTGAGGGACTTCTCGGTGCAGTCGACGATGTGTTTGAACGGGAATGCGTCGGCGATGGTGCTCCCCGGACGGGCCGGCCAGACCATGTTTTTGGGAGGAATCTTCGATGCCACGTATAGACGCTCCGATCGGGAGCGCACAAACTGTCCAATAATCTGCTCACTATGCCCGTTGCCGTACGCAAGCGCGGTATCAAAGAAATTGACTCCGAGGTCTGCGGCCCGATGAAGCGCCCTGAAGGATTCTTCATCATGCGCCCCGATCCACATGGACCCGCCGATCCCCCAGGCGCCGAACCCGATTTCCGAAACGTCAAACCCGGTTCGGCCGAGGTTCCGATAGTGCATTCCATCTCCTGATTGGTATTCTGTCTAACAAAGACAGTATAGCAAGGGGCGCCGATAAACACAAGCATCCCCTTGTGCATTGCCGATTCGTTTCTTAGATTTGGCTTATGGAGCGAACCCCCACCAACGCCATCAAGGGCGTCATCCGGCCCCATATTCTCGTGACCCTGGAACGGGAAGGTATTCCCGAACTTCGCCTCAAGTTCTACGACAGGTTCACGATTGGCAATGATCCCTCCTGCGACGTTGTTCTCACGGATACTGACGTCAGCCCACAGCACGCCGAAGTATGGTATGAGAAGGGCGGCTGGCATATCCGCGACCTCGGGAGCACCGGCGGCACATACCTCGAGGGAAAGCAGATCACGGAAGCGACGCTCGAAGGTGAGTCGCGCGTTTTGTTCGGCGTCGGAGGGCAGGTCCTTGCCCTGGATGTAAATGAGCTTCCCCACCATGTCGTGACACGCCAGCTCCGGCAGGTCTTCAAAGCTTCCGGCTATGTCCCGGTGACGTTGTATCGTACGGTTCTTCAACGCCTCATGCGGAGGATGCTGCGCCTGCAGTCCCGCAAGTATGTGCGTATCATCGGTGCGCTTGCAGTTGTCTCCCTCCTGGCCGCCGGGTATGCATACATCAAGCACGAACAGGTGAGCAAACAAGAGGCGCTGGCCAGGGACGTCTTCTATGAGATGAAGGATTTCGAACTGACACTCTCGAGGCTGGAAGACCGGATCAGGACCAGAGGAGATTCGCTCGGCGAAACGGAAATCGCAGCGTCACGGAATCGAATGCGTCAGCTGAACGAGAGCTACGACAAATACATCACCGAACTCGGTGTGTACCACGAAGGCATGGACGAGAAGGACCGGCTGATCTATCGCGTTGCACGGGTCTTCGGCGAATGCGAGCTGTCCATGCCCCGCGATTTCGCCGATGAGGTGAAGAAGTATATCAAGATCTGGAAGTTGTCCAATCGGCTGCCCAGTGCCATCCGGCATGCTGAGGAGAAGGGATACCCCCTGCGAATTTCGTCGGCTCTCCTCACCCAGAACCTCCCCCCGCAATTCTTTTTCCTGGCGCTTCAGGAAAGCGAATTCGACAGCTCCGCGTGCGGTCCGGCGACGCGGTACGGCATTGCGAAAGGGATGTGGCAATTCATTCCGAGCACGGCGCTGCAATACGGGCTCCGCACGGGCCCGCTGGTGGCCCTTCCCAGAATGGATCCTCGGGACGAGCGTCACAAAGTCGATCGCGCCAATGCAGCTGCAGCCCGGTATCTTCGCGACATCTACAGCGGCGAAGCCCAGGCCTCCGGATTGCTTGTCCTTGCATCCTACAACTGGGGACACAACGCAGTCAAGTCCTTGATCCGCTCTCTCCCTGAAAATCCACGGGAACGGAACTTCTGGAAATTCCTTGAGACCTATCGAAAGCGGATCCCCAAAGAGACGTACGACTATGTCTTTCTGATCTTCTCGGCCGCAGTGATCGCCGAAAACCCCGGGTTATTCGGTTTCTCCTTCATCAAGCCCGTTTTTGAAGGGGCATCCTGATTCGCTTGTCTTTCCCGTACTGAACCACGCTAAGAAAGCACCATGACGGATATTCACCTCCTCGCGTTTGATTTCGGCGCAAGCAGCGGCCGGGCAATCAGCGGGTCATTCGACGGTACCCGCCTGTCGGTTGCGACAGTTCACCAATTCTGCAACGCCGGGGTCGACCTCGGGGGGCACCTCTACTGGGACATCCTGCGGTTCATAGGGGAGATGGAGGATGGCATCCGCAAAGCGGCGAGGGATCTCGGACGGCCGCCATCGTGTCTTGGAATCGATACCTGGGGAGTGGATTACGGACTCCTTGACCGGGACGGCGATCTTCTCGGAAATCCGTATCACTACCGTGACGTCCGGACAACGGGGATCGATGATGAGGCTTTTGCCCGGATGCCCCGGG
Organism: uncultured Bacteroidota bacterium; assembly: GCA_963700635.1. GTDB lineage: Bacteria > Bacteroidota > Ignavibacteria > UBA10030 > UBA6906 > JAGDMK01. Next base: position 1,908,218 of record CAVOYH010000003.1, read on the forward strand.
AAGAAGTGTTCCGGCGGACGGGCCTGGCATTCCAGCCCTTCAACACACTGTTCCAACTCCTCGCAATGCGCCTGCAGAAACCGGAGATTCTGGACCGCGCCTCAACGCTGCTCATGATGCCCGACCTGCTTGCGTACCTGCTTACCGGCTCCATAGGAACAGAGTATACTGACGCAAGCACAACCCAGCTCCTTGAGGGTGGAACGCGACGCTGGAGTGGAGATATCCTTCGTGCGATGGACCTTCCCTCCTCGATCTTTACACAAATCGGCGAACCCGGGACGGTGCGAGGCACGCTGCGGGAGCAGGTCAGCCTTGCTGCGGGAATCCCGCAGATCCCCGTCATTGCCGTAGCAGGGCATGACACGGCATCCGCTGTCGTGGCAGTCCCCCTCCGCGGCCCGCACTCCGCATATCTGAGCAGCGGGACCTGGTCGCTCCTGGGGGTGGAAACCGATAGTCCCGTGCTCACGCCGGAAGTGCTGGAAGCGAATTTTACGAATGAAGGAGGGTTCGGGGGACGGTACCGGTTCCTCCACAACGTAATGGGATTGTGGATCGTGCAGGAATGCAAACGGGAATGGGAAGCGGGAGGCGATGCCGTCGGATATGATGAACTGGTCCGGCTCGCGGAACAAAGCCCGCCGCTCCGGATGGTGATTGATCCTGACGACACTTCATTCTACGCTCCCGGGGCCATGGAACACCGCGTTCGCGCGTACTGCAGGAAGACGGGCCAGCAGGAGCCTCAGACACATGGCGCCCTGGTGAGATGCGTCTATGAAAGTCTGGCGCTGAAATACCGATGGGTCGTGGAACGCCTGGAGAGCATCCTGGGGAGCACCATCACCGAACTTGTCATTGTGGGGGGCGGTGCACGAAACACCCTTCTGAATCAGTGCACGGCGAATGCGTTGAACCTGCCTGTCATAGCAGGACCGTCCGAGGCGACGGCGGTCGGCAATCTACTCGTGCAGTTGTTTTCCCTGGGGGAGGTCAGTGATCTGCAGCAGATGCGGGCAATCGTGCGCGCGTCCTTTCCAGAACAGGAATTCCGGCCGTCTGGGGGGCAGCTATGGGAGGATGCCTACGAGCGGTTCCTTCGCCTGACGGAATTGCACAGGACGACCCCGGGAAGGTCCTGACTCCCCCCTCATTTCCGGTTTCTCATCCTCCTCGTCGGTGAGTCTCCCCAGTGATGCCAGGGCGGAAACCTCCCCGCCGGCGAATCGCTCTACGCACCACCCGGTGCTTCCGATGTGTGATCATGCGGTTCGGCACAGCAATCCTTCCGCCGAAGGGCGTATCTTGAACCTGATCATACACTCCGGGAGACCTGCTGTGGGGATAGTGTCGTACATTGTGGTGGGGCTCGTTGTCTACACTGCCTGCGTTGCCTTCTTCATCAGGCTTATGGGGCTTCTGCGGGACAGGGACGGAGTCGTTCTCCGGAGAGAGGGAGCCGGGCACATTCCCCAGCACAACGATCTCTTCTGAGCGATGAAGCAGCCCTAGCGGACCAACAGCATTTTTTCTGAGTACGATGCCGCGCCGGCCGTAAGGCGGTAGAGGTACACTCCGCTGGCGAGTTTTCCCCCATCGAAACGCACCGCGTGCTCGCCGCGGTCAAGAGTGCCGTCGAGCACCACCGCAATCCTCTCCCCAAGTGCCGAAAACACCTCGAGGCGCACGCTTCCTGGCTGTGCCATTGAGAAGGAAATTGTCGTCGAAGGGTTGAACGGATTCGGATAGTTTTGACGCAAGAGCACCGCGGTCGGGATACCGGTCGGCCGGGAGGTCACCGTGGCAAAAACGGCAGTCCCGACAACAGGCAGATCCACGTAGGAGGGGGTCGACGAATCCATGAGGAGGGATGTGACGCTTCCGGCAAAATACGGGATGATGTCGGCACGGTTCCCGTCGTACATGTCAAGAGAGGTGAGTTCGATGCCGATGCGATGGTGAGGGGGGAGCAGGTGGGAGAGAGCCTGACACTCGATGTCGCGTGACGCTGTCGTTCCTGGTATGTTGCTCAGCTCGCCGAAATGGCCACGTGTGATGAGTCTCCAGACCTCTCCGGTGTCGGCCATGGCAACATCGAAAAGGCGCACATGCGCCTGGAACCGAAGCTGCCCGGAGCGAAGTTCGAGGTGTGCCGTCGGGATTCCGGTGACCTCAAGAGTATCGTCAAGAAGGGGAGAACGGAAACGGACCGTGGTGTATTGAAAAGCGTTCTGGAAAGCCGGACCGCTGTAGTCGTCGTTCCATCCCATGGTGCCGGTGTAGGTGGGGTCATACGTCAGTGTGAACTCCGCGGCGGAGGATGTGGAGGGAGGGGAGAAGCGTAACTCCGGTTCCGCGAAGTAGAGCCTGAACGTCTGGTGTGGCTGGGGAGGCCATCCGATCGTCTGATGATGGGGCCACCCGGGTCTGTCATCGGCGTACACTACCAGCGGCTGGTCCGACTGAGGGAGTGGAATGTCCTTGAGCCAGCGGTCAAACCAGTTCTTCATAAAATCGATAAGAGAAAGGTACTCGCCCAGGTTGAGGGGTTCGCCGTGTCCGTTGGTTCCAAGATAGGTCCAGACAGGAATGCCGCGGCTGGAGAGACGGTTGACGGCTCGTATCGGGCCATTGCAGGGGAAGAGCACGTCAGCCCAGCCTGCCGATTGGACTACCGGGATCCGTACACTGTCGAGAAGATGTTCGAGGTCCCGGGACTCCGCGAATGCGCGTACGCTGTCGTACTGCTCGGTGATTACAAAATCCCTCACCCGATCACGCAGCGGATCATACCGGACACTGCCGAGGGATAGTTCGAACTGCATCTGCTGTTTAATGCAGTTCTCGGGAAGAAGATCGAGGGAAAAGGAGGGGGGGCCGACGATTGTTGCGGCGGCTGCCACGCCGGGGATATTGTCCGTTGCAGCCATCCAGGCATGGATGCCTCCCTGTGACCCGCCGACGACGCCGATCCTCTCAGGGTCGATGAGCGGAATCGTCCGGAGAAAGGCGACAACGGCTCGGAGGTCTTCTTTCTCCCGGGGGCCCATGGTGGTTGACAGTCCCCCGGAACTCCCCTGTCCCCGCACGCTGTATGCGAGGCTTGCATATGCAAACGTCGCGAGGTACGAACCCACGATTTCCATATCCTGCCGCTTTCCTCCATACCCGTGGATCAGAATCAGGCCGGGATACCCGGTGGGAGGGGGAGCGGTCTGCGGGTAGGTTACGCTGGCGTCGAGCATGACCCCGTCGTTCATGGTGATCAGAGTATCGATCGTTGTCTGCCCCGGGCTGGCGAGTGGTGAACCCACAACCAGAAATGCAGTGAGGGTAGTGATCAATGCTGAGTGCAGACTCCCTTTCGGGACCCGATGTGCACGATGAGAACTGTTTTTCATTGGTGATTTCCAGGGTCAGGATGGGACGGTGGAGAGAAGCTCTTCTTCAATCTATGGCCGATGCGAGAGAAAGTCAATGTTCAGGAAGCCGGTCAGATTCTCACGAAAATCTATCAGAAAAGGAGTTTGTGATCGCAAGAATACCACATTCACCGTATTGCTTCTCAGGCCCCTACAATCTACCTTTCGCCACCACTATAATAGATACGGCATGCCCATTTCATGCACATCAACATCCTTGCACCCGTCCACGGGTTCGGCCTTCGCCGATCCACGACCATCCTTTCCAGGGCGCTTCGTGAGGCAGGATGTGATGTAGACGTCACCGCATTCAGAGCAACGGCGGCATCCCGGACGGTGCGTATGGCGACGAAGCTGTTCAGTGCCGTTGCACATCGCCCATTGTACGATGTGAACATCTTCATCGAATCGGTGGACCCGAGCTGGTTCCGGCTTGCCCGCGTCAATTGTTTCCTTCCGAACCAGGAGTGGGTCCGGCCCGAGACGGTCCCGTATCTCCGGCAGTTTGATACGGTTCTCTGCAAGACCAGGCTCGCTGAGAGGATCTTCACGCAGCTTGGTTACCCCACCCGGTTCATAGGATTCACAAGCAACGATCAGCTCGACCCGCGCTCGCTGCATGATTATCATGCATTCATTCACATTGCCGGTTCGAGCATGTTGAAGGGGACGCACGTTCTCCATCAGACATGGGAGCGGCATCCCGAGTGGCCGATGCTGAGGATCTTCTGGCATGCGCAGGGCGTCGTTCCGGTTCAGGCCGCGAACATCAACTGGATAGCCGCATCCGTCGATGAACAAATCCTGCGCCGGTTTCAGAACAGCCATGCCGTTCATTTCTGCTTTTCAGAAGTTGAAGGGTTCGGGCATTACATTGTTGAGGCGATGAGCTGCCGGGCTCTGGTGCTGACCACGGACGCCCCCCCGATGAACGAGCTGGTGACCCCCGATCGCGGCATTCTCGTGCCGTTTGCATCGGAGATCCCAATGCGTCTGGGGACGAAGTTCATTGTCGACCCCGGAGCGATCGAGGCCGCTGTGGGGCGGCTTCTGGGGATGGGTATCGAAAGCAGGCGGGTGATGGGCGAACGGGCGCGTGAGTGGTATCTTCAGAATGACCGTGCGTTTCGGGAACGCATTGCCGGGGTGATAGCCGGCTGTTCTCATTGAGGCGCGGCTGCCCGGGGAGAGTCTGTCCTCGCACATCCCGCCTCGCTCTGCTCTGCGGGAGTCTTGAAACGAAAACGAAGTTAGCTGTGCCCGCGTTGCGGGCTTGCTAACTTCGGTCGTTTTGGGAGTAGCCTTAACGGGAATCGAACCCGTATTTCAGCCTTGAGAGGGCTGCGTCCTAAACCGTTAGACGATAAGGCCGGCTGCTGCCCCGCAAGGATTCGAACCTCGATAAGCAGATCCAGAGTCTGCTGTCTTGCCATTAGACGACGGGGCAATCGCAAAAAGCAAACCCAATTTACTCAATTCCACCGAAAGTGTCAACGGGTCCAGGCTGCAGGGTCGTTTCGTTGCTTTTCTTCACCCCATGCTCTATCTTGCATATCCACGCCGCGGTGATGGAATTCGCACACATACAATTGGCTGCATGAAATCGACTCTCGTTCTTGTCCTTGTGCTCATCTCACTTCTCCCCGCCCGGGCGCAAACGGACGGCGACTCGACCCTCTCGGTCCATGTGTTTCCCGGCAGCAAGATCTTTCGCCCCTTCACCGCAGACGCCTTGAGCCACAACATTTCCCTTTCCCGCCTCATCGACAACCGGGATTGGATCGGGACGATCGGGGCTTCGGTTCCCCTGGTGACCGTCAAACCGCCGGGTGAGGTGACGTTCCAGCTGTCTATCGCGGTTTCGGTCTTCAATAGACTGATCAAGCCGCCGGGACTCACCGTGTATACGATTGACTACAAGGTTGACTTCCCGCTCGATCTCCGGATCCACGCACTGGCCCTCCGTTTCGCCTACGGCCATTACAGCTGCCACTTCGTGGACGATGGGATCGAGATCATCGGGAAGCGCTCGATCCAGTCGGTGAAAGACCACCTCTGGATGGGCGCGGCCTATGACATACGTTCCCTGGGCGGGCACGTGTATGCGGCAGGTTTCTATTTCTTCAACAACTCTCCCGTGCGGAGTGCCCACTGGCAGTTTCAGGGAGGAGTCGAAGCGGGGAATATCGAAGTGACGGATTTTGCCAGGATCTATGCAGCGATTGACCTGAAGTTCAAGCAGGAGGTACACTGGGGCTCCACCCGGAGCTTTCAGGTGGGGCTTCGTCTCTTCCCGCACGCAAGCCAGAGCCTGCGCGTGGCCTATACCCTCCGACAGGGATACGACGAGCGCGGGCAGTTTTTTGATCGCACCGAGGAGGCAAACATGATTTCGCTCTTTGTCGACCTATGACAAAGACTCTGAGAACGTGCGGTGTCGTCGTCATTCTCCTCTGTGCATGGAGCACGATGCATGCTTCGGATTCCACGGCTGTTGTTGTCGCCGACAGGGGAGAGCCCTCATCCGTTCGCAAGATTGTCTCGATCGGACTCGTGGGGGGAAGCTTCGTCCTTTCAAATATCTGGGCGTTCGATGAATGGTGGAAAGGGAACGCGAGTCCATTTCACCTCCTGAAAGAAGGGTGGTTCGACGATTACTCCCTCGGCATCGATAAACTTGGCCATTTCTATACGTCGTATTTCTACTTTCGCTTGTTCCACAACATCCTCCTCTGGGGCGAACACGATGCGGACGATGCGTACTGGTGGGCGGCGGGGACATCCGCCCTGTTCGCCGTCGGGGTGGAAATCGGTGACGGCTTCACGAAGTACGGATTCTCCTATGAGGACCTCTCGGCGAATCTTCTCGGGTTAGGCTATGCCATGCTTCAGGCAAGGACTCCGGTCCTGCAGAATTTCACATTCAAATGGAGTTACATTCCGGCCCCGGGAACCACTTCAGCCGCCCGGTTTGCCCGCCATTACGACTATCATACATACTGGATCGCGGTCAACGTGCACGAATTGTTGCCCGAGTCGATGAAGGAGTACTGGCCGGAGTTTCTCCAGATCGCAGCGGGTTACAGTGTTGCCGACGGTCAGACCCGGCGGGAAGCGGTGATCGGTCTTGATTTCAATCTGGAAGTATTCCGGATATCCAATCCGGAGTTGCAGCTCGTTCAGAAGACGGCAAACATGCTGCACGTTCCGGCACCCGGGATCAAGTTCGGGCAACAGCGAACGCCCCAGTACCAGCTCTTCTACACCCACTAGTCCGATTGAAGTATTTGTGTCTTGGGGCCCTGCTTTCGTCGTTTTCCCGGTATTCCGCTTCCCCCGTGCGTGCCTTTCTTGACTTTCCCGCGCAAATGCCCTAAGTTCATGCACGTTCTTCTTTATTTCTTTGAGCAGGAGGCTCATCCATGTCCCGATACGCACTCGCCCTTCTCAGCGTTAGCCTCTGGTTCATGACGGCAACCGGGGGACTGCACGCTCAGAATACCGCCGGAAGATGGTCATTCGGCCTTTCCGGTGGGGTCAATTTGTGGGTCAACGACCTGAACCAGATGAAAATTGGACCGAGTGGCGAGATGAGTATCCGATATGGCATCTCTCCTTCATTTTCCCTCGGGCTTCTCGGGGGCCTTGAAGAGGTGAAATCAGGGCAGACGCCTCCGCTCCCCGACCTCGCCTACACCTATCTGAAGCTCAATGCCTATCCTGTGACGCTCACAGGGTGGATCCATCTGCTCCCCGGAGCGAATTTTTCTCCCTTCGTGCGGCTCGGCGGTGGCATGATGTTCTATCACCGGAAAACCGGGAACAACGCCCCCGCTCCCGATACCAAACTGAGAGGAACGCTCATCATTCCGGTGGGGGTGGGCTTTGAAGCGTTCACTTCCCGAAATTTCTCAGTGGTCCTTGACATCGGCGCCGCAAGCATCGGGAATGCCGTCGATCTACGCGATAATTCTTCTCCTGATATGCTTCTCACAGCACGTGCGGGATTCCAATGGTATCCTGGATCGAGCGACGAGGAGGATGATGACGACGACGGCCTTAGCAATGGACAGGAACGCAGACTCGGGACCAATCCTCGAAACCCCGATTCGGACGGCGACGGTTTGACCGACGGAGATGAGGTGAAACGGTATCGGACAAACCCCTTGCGTGTGGATTCCGACGGCGACGGGCTTTCTGACGGCGAGGAAATCAACAAGTACAAGACTGATCCCGCGCGGTTCGACTCCGATGGGGACGGGCTCTCCGACGGCGATGAACTCCTCAAGTACAACACCGACCCCACACGGGTCGACACCGACGGCGATGGCCTCACCGATGGCGACGAAGTCACGCGACTCAAGACCGACCCCCTGAAAGTCGATACGGACGGGGACGGCCTCTCCGATTGGGACGAAGTGAAATCATACCGGACCGATCCGACGAATCCTGATACTGACGGGGACGGCATTATTGACGGCGAGGAAGTCTCAAAATACAAGACGGACCCGAACAAGGCTGACACAGACGGCGGAGGACTCATCGACGGCGCGGAGGTTATCCGCGGCACCAATCCGCTCGATCCGCGTGACGATGTCATGAAGGATACGATCATCCTTGAACGCGGCAAATCCGTTGTCCTGCCCGGCATCAACTTCAGTTCGGGCAACGCCACACTCGACCGGGATTCGGAGGAAATGCTGGAGCGGGCATTTGCAGCCCTGGTCTCAAATCCGACAACGCGTGTGGAAATCGCCGGCTATACGGACAACGTCGGCTCCCGCATCAACAATGAACGGTTGTCACTGAGCAGGGCAGACGCAGTCCGCGCCTGGCTCATCGCCAAAGGAATCGCGGCGTCGCGTTTGTCGGCCAGAGGATACGGGATGCGCGACCCGATTGACACCAATCTGACCCCCGAAGGGCGCGCCCGTAACCGTCGGATTGAATTTCACGTACGATAGCGGTGGATTTTGACTTTATCACGCCGTTTTGGTACGTTAAGAGAATGGAACACATTCTGTACCCCGAACTCCCGCAAGGAACGCGGGCGTGATCACCCGATACGGCTATGATGTCGTCGTGGTGGTTCTGGCTCTTTCCCTCGTGGGCATCCTGGCAGCCTGGGTGCTGGTGGATGCCCGGATCCTGAAGACGATTCTGATCCTTCTCCTGGCTGCGTCCCTGGCATTCACCCTCTATTTCTTCCGCGACCCGGAGCGGCAAACGCCGGATGGGGCTCAACTGATCATCGCCCCGGCTGACGGCAAAGTGGTGCTCGTGAGCGAGACCAGGGAAGACGAGTTTCTGCACGGAGAGGCAGTCCAGGTCAGCATTTTCATGTCACCGCTCAATGTTCACGTGAACAGGTATCCGGTCACCGGCATTGTCCGGTTCTTCCGCCACGTCCCCGGCGAGTACCTTGTGGCGTTTGACGAAAAGTCGTCGCTGCGCAACGAGCGGACGTTGATCGGCATTGAGCATGCCGGAGGGAAGATCCTGTTCAAACAGATTGCGGGGTTTATCGCCCGCAGAATTGTCGCCCCGATCGAGATCGGGGATTCGGCCGTAGCCGGCAAACGCTTTGGCATGATCAAGTTCGGTTCGCGTGTGGATGTCCTGATGCCCCGCGGGATCGAGCTTCGTGTGCGGCCCGGGGACAGGACCGTAGCGGGTGAAACGGTGCTGGCTGTGATTCCCCAGAACGGATGAACGGATGAAAATTACGCGTGCAGTCGTCCCGAGCCTGTTCACGGTGCTGAACATGTTCTCGGGATTCATGTCCATCATCCACGCCAGCAAAGGGGAATTCCTCCCAGCAGCGTGGTTCATCATCCTGGCGGCCGGTTTCGATTCGCTCGACGGCGTGATGGCCCGGATCACCAAATCCACGTCGCAGTTCGGAGTGGAGATCGACTCCCTGTCCGATGTCGTCTCGTTCGGCGCGGCGCCGGCCTTCCTGGTGTACCAGTTTGCGCTCGTCTCCCTCGATGGTTTCGGAATTTTTCTGAGCTCACTGGTGATGATCTTTGCCGGGCTCCGTCTGGCACGGTTCAACACGCAGCTGGTAGGGTTCGACAAGGACCACTTTCTCGGGCTCCCCGTTCCCGCTAGCGCCATCACGATTGCATCGTTCGTCCTGAACGTGGTGAATGGCGTCGATGGATTTGTCGGCAGGGGCCCTGACGTGCTCCCCTGGCTCTGTGTGGTTCTGTCGCTGCTGATGGTGAGCAAGGTCCGGTATGATACCCTACCGAAGATCTCGCGGCGCGCCATCAGAAAGGAACCCTGGAAGTTTGTCTTTGGTGCGCTGGCCATCGTGGTCGTGGGCGCGACGGGAGGGAACGCGATCTTCCCCCTCCTCGTGGTCTTTGTCGTCCTCGGTATGGTCCGCTCCGTGATTGCCATAGTGAAGCGGATGCTCCATGTCGGTCCGACTTTTGATGATGAAGAACAGGTCGGCCATTCACGCGTGGATACCTGAACGGAAGGAAACGTTGTGCTGCGAGCGCGAATTCAGATCACCTTGCGTCCATCCATACTCGATCCCCAGGGGAAAGCCGTTGCCCACGCCGTGGGATCTCTCGGCGTCACCGGCGTGCAGGATGTACGGATGGGAAAATACGTGGAAGTGACGTTCAACGGTCTCACGGAAACCGAGGCACGGAAAGCGACGGAAGAAATGTGCACGAAACTCCTTGCCAATCCCGTTATGGAAGACTACCGGTTTGTGCTGGAGAACGAAGAATGACGCAGCAACAGGTCCGATTCGGGGTGGTGGTGTTCCCTGGATCCAATTGTGACTACGATGCGTATTACGCAGTTCGCAAGCTTCTGGGGCATGATGCACAGTTCCTCTGGCATAAAGATGCCGACCTGCACGGAGTGGACGTCGTCGTTTTGCCGGGAGGTTTTTCCTATGGCGACTACCTCCGGTGCGGCGCGATCGCACGCTTTTCCCCCGTGATGCGCGAAGTGACCCGGTTCGCGGAGGAGGGCGGGATCGTCATTGGCATCTGCAATGGCTTCCAGATCCTTCTCGAAGCGGGGCTCCTGCCTGGAGTCCTTCTGAGGAACTCGTCGTTGCGATTCGTGTGCAGGATGGTCCGTGTCCGAGTGGAGAATCCGTTTACTCCGTTCACAGGCACCTGCGCGCAGGGAGACGTGCTTGCCCTGCCTGTTGCCCACGGCGACGGAAACTACTTTGCGGATGCAGAAACCATCCGTCAGCTTGAGGAGCGGCAGCAGGTTGTGTTTCGTTACTGCGATGACCAGGGTGCCATAGCGCCGGATGCCAACCCGAACGGCTCGCTGTCCGGTATCGCTGGAATCGTGAACGAACGCGGGAATGTGCTCGGGATGATGCCCCATCCTGAACGGGCAGTGGATCCACTGCTCGGTTTGACTGACGGGCGGAAGATTTTTGATGCAGTTCTCGAACATGTCCTCTCCCGCGTTGCGCCAACCGCATACCGGGCGGAGGGATCGGTGGTTATGGAACACCTGAGGAGATAGCACCAATGGGAAACATCGGCACAACGGAAATCCTGCTTATCGTCCTGGTTATCGTGATCTTTTTCGGAGCGCGAAAAATTCCCGAACTCGCCCAGGGTCTTGGAAAAGGCATCCGGGAGTTCCGGAAAGCTGCCAAGGACATCCAGGACGATATCGAGACCGATACCAAGAAGATCGACAGTACCAAGTCTGACCCGAAAGGATAAGAGCTGTGTTGTTCGACAACATCGGCGGCTCCGAGCTCCTGGTCATCATGCTTGTGCTGTTCATCTTCTTCGGTCCGAAGAAGCTGCCCGAGGTGGGGAAGAACCTCGGCAAAGCGATGCGGGAGTTCAAGAATGCCATGCGCGGCGTAAAGGAAGACCTGGAACGATCCACCCGGATCGATCCATGACTGCAGTTCCCCATTCCTACGCGGATGTACGAGCCTTACTCGAGACCGGCGGGGCGTCGTGCGAAACGATCACCGATGCCCTGCTCGGGGCTATCCATGATCAGAAGCATCTGAATGCATTCCTGGAAGTGTACGACCAGCGCGCCCGCGCCCGGGCGCGGGCAGTTGATCGCAAGCTGGCCGACGGGAACGCTGGTCCGCTTGCAGGGATGGTTATTGCCATCAAAGACGTTCTCTGCATGAAACAGGAGCGGGTGACCTGTGCGTCTCGTATGCTCCAGGATTTCGTGGCTCTGTATGATGCAACGGTGATCGAGCGGCTCGAAGCGGCCGATGCCATCCTCATCGGCAAAACGAACCTCGATGAGTTTGCCATGGGGTCCTCCACCGAAAATTCTGCGTTCGGCCCCGTCCTGAATCCCCTGGATACGACCCGTGTCCCCGGTGGATCCAGCGGCGGCTCCTGCGTGGCTGTGGCAGGAGGGATGGCCCACGCAGCCCTGGGAACTGACACAGGGGGATCCATTCGACAGCCTGCAGCCTTCTGTGGGATTGTTGGCCTGAAGCCGACCTATGGCCGGGTTTCACGCTACGGTCTGATAGCTCTCTCTTCGTCGTTTGATCAGATCGGTCCCTTCACGACTACCGTCAGCGACGCGGCGCGCGTCCTCCAGATCATCGCCGGGCATGACGAGCGCGACTCAACCTCCGCCACGGTGCCGGTGCCCGATTATCTGGCCGCCCTCCACGGCGACGTCCGCGGCATGCGATTTGGCCTCCCGCGGCAGGCGTTCGCCGAAGGACTGCACCCGGAAGTCCGCGAGGCTATCGAAAAAACCGTGGACGTGCTGCGGGCTGAAGGGGCCCTCGTCTCGACAGTCGATCTGCCCCATGCACGCTATCATGTGGCAACGTACTATATCCTGATGACGGCTGAGGCGTCATCAAACCTCGCGCGGTACGACGGCGCCCGGTATGGATACCGCGCGCGTGATGCGCGTGACCTCGCAGACCTGTATGTGCGCTCGCGAAGCGAAGGATTCGGCCCCGAAGTGAAACGGAGAATCATGCTGGGAACGTACGTGCTCTCGGCGGGATACTATGATGCGTACTACCGCAAAGCGCAAAAAGTCCGCCGGCTGATCCAGGATGATTTCTTCACGGCGCTCGGGAGCGTGGATTGCCTGCTGATGCCGACGACGCCGACCACCGCCTTCCGCCACGGGGAGAAAATTGATGACCCCCTGACGATGTATCTTTCCGATGTCTACACCGTCTCGGCGAATCTTGCCGGGGTTCCGGCAATCAGTATTCCCTGCGGGCGCGATCGTGCGGGACTTCCTATCGGCCTCCAGCTGATCGGGAAACAGTTTGACGAAGCGACGATCCTGAACGCCGCGTCTGCGATCGAGCGAATTGTCCCGGCCGCCGCCGCCGGAAGCACCAGAGACGAGTTTCGTTCCTAAATTCCTTACTCACCACTCTTCATATGACACCCTATGAGCATTCTTGTTGACAAGCGCACCCGCCTCGTGGTCCAGGGGATCACCGGAGGTGAAGGAACGTTCCATACACGGCAGATGATGGACTATGGCACCAAGGTGGTTGCGGGCGTCACCCCGGGCAAGGGGGGCTCGCAGTACAAAGGGACCGACGCCGAGCCGTTCTCGAAGCCGGTGCCTGTGTATAATACCGTCGCCGACGCAGTCCGCGCCACGAAAGCCAACACCTCCGTGATATTCGTTCCGGCGGCATTCGCGGCAGACGCCATCGTCGAAGCCGCTGATGCAGGGATCGCGGTTGTCGTCTGTATCACTGAAGGGATCCCCACGCGTGACATGCTTGCGGCATACGACTATGTCCTCACGCGGGGGGTGCGATTGATCGGTCCCAACTGCCCCGGAATAATCTCGCCGGGCCTCTGCAAAGTCGGGATCATGCCCGGTTTCATCCACAAGAAGGGGACGATCGGAGTCATCTCGCGCAGTGGCACGCTGACCTATGAGGCGGTCTGGCAGCTGACAGAACGCGGAATCGGCCAGTCGACCTGCATCGGGATCGGCGGCGACCCGGTGATCGGGACCCGATTCATCGATGCACTCCGGCTCTTCAATGACGATCCGGGGACCGAGGGGGTGATCATGATCGGGGAGATCGGCGGTACGGCAGAGGAAGAGGCAGCCGACTATGTCAGAAAAGAGATGAAGAAGCCCGTCGTCGGTTTTATCGCCGGGCGCACAGCCCCTCCCGGACGACGCATGGGTCATGCGGGGGCGATCATCTCCGGGGGAAAGGGAACCGCGCAGGAGAAGATGGCGGCGATGCGCAAAGCCGGTATTCACGTTGTCGAAAATCCCGCCCTTCTCGGGGAAACGATGGCGCGCGTGCTGGCGAAGACCGCTGGTACGAAACCCTCGCCTGCACGGCGGAAACCTGTGCGTCGGACAAGCCGCGGTTCCGCGACCCGGCGCGTGGCAAAACGATCGATCCGGGGACGTTCGACCAGAAAAAAAAGCCGTTGACAATCAACAGATCGCAAACCCTGGACCTCAGACCCTATGTCCCGTGAACGTACTCTCGCCATTCTCAAACCCGATTGTGTCCGCAAGAACCTCCAGGGCGACGTCCTCGCCCGGATCCAGAAGGCCGGCTTCACCGTGCTCGGCTTCAAAATGATCAGGCTGAGCCCCATCGCCGCCGGCGCCTTCTATGCCGTCCACGCAGGAAAGCCGTTCTATCAGGGTCTCGTGGATTTCATGTCGGGCGGTGCTTGTGTCCCTGTTGCCCTGGAAAAAGAAAACGCCGTCGCTGATTTCCGCGCACTCATCGGGGCAACAGACCCAAAGGACGCACAACCGGGAACGATCCGGAAATTGTACGCCGACAGCAAAGGGGAAAATATCGTCCATGGCTCCGATTCGGCAGAGAACGGCATGATCGAGGTGGCCTTCTTCTTCTCCGAACGCGAACTTTCCGAGAACCGGTAGTGGGGCTCACCCCCTGGAAAACCCTCTCCCGGCACGTCCAGTTCAGGAATCCCTGGTGGTCGTACGGGAGAGACATGGTTGAGCTGCCCAGTGGTAAGGAAGGGGAGTATCACTACGTGCACTCGCTGGGATCGGCCTGTGTGGTTCCGGTGATGCCCGATGAGTCCGTACTCCTCGTCAATCAGTACCGCTACCTGGGGCAGAGGGAGAGTCTGGAATTCCCATGCGGCGCCGTGAAAGAAGGCTCAAGCCACGACGAAACCGCATGGCATGAACTTGCCGAAGAAACCGGTTACTCAGCCCGTACACTCTTGATGGCAGGGGCGTTCAATCCCTACAACGGGGTCACCGACGAGATGTGCCACGTGTATGTCGCCCGCGACCTTCGTCATGTCGGTGCGACGCCCGACGAGACCGAGCAATTCGAACTGGTGCGGCTCCGTTCCGAAGAAATTGATGCGCGAATCGCCAGCGGAGAGCTGTGGGATGGCATGAGCATTGCCGCCTGGCATATCGTGCGCAGCAAACACCTCCTCTGATCATGCACAGGGACGCCATGACAAACAGGCTGAAGAGCGTTGTGCCCCGGCCGATCTGGATGTCCCTCCGAAAAGTGTACTATCTCCCCCGGGACTTCTGGGATCGTCTGCGGGGAAAACGGAGCGCCCTCACGCCACCGTCACGAATGGTGACGACAATCGGAGGCGGGGACTTCACCAAGGTGGGCATGGAGTTCCTTGATTTGTTCGTGCAACTCGGCAACCTCGCCCCCCATGAGACGGTGCTGGACGTCGGCTGCGGCGTCGGGCGGATGGCTCTTCCACTCGCCGGGTACCTGAATCAACAGGGACAGTACGAGGGGTTCGACATTGCTGCGGATGAAATCCGCTGGTGCCAGAAGCACATCACCCCGCGCTTCCCTAACTTCCACTTTCAAACGTCGGATGTCTACAACACGGTCTACAATCCGACCGGCACGACGCCGGCACGTGCCTACCGTTTTCCGTTTTCCGACGCGACATTCGATTTTGTCTTCCTGACATCGGTCTTCACGCACATGCTCCCGGCGGATCTGGAGCGGTATTGTGCTGAAATTGCACGAGTGACCAAACCGGGAGGGCGATCGTTCATCACGTATTTCCTGCTCACGCCGGAGTCACGCCGGCTCATGGACGAAAAGAGGAGTTCCCTCGACTTCTCTCATGCACTGGATGGGTGTTGGACGACCGACCCCGCCGCACCAGAAGCGGCCCTGGCCTATCCCGAAGAAACTGTCCGGCAGCTGTACAGGCGGCACGGGATCACCGTAGAGGCAGTACGCTTCGGTTCCTGGTGCGGCCGCAGCGGCGGGACGACGTATCAGGATATCGTTCTCGGGTCGAAAGATTTATGAGGCGCACGGGCACGAAAGCATGGACCGTCATCCTGATTGTTCTCAGTGTCTCTCTTACCAGAGCGGGGACTCCCGTGCATAC
>CAVOYH010000004.1:0-1020116 GCA_963700635.1 uncultured Bacteroidota bacterium
TACCTCGGCCTGTACCAGCAGGTGTGGAGCCCCCGCTGGCTTTCCTGCGAACTTTTTGGCGGGCTGGGAGACCCAAGTACGAAATGGAGAGTGAGTGATTCGCGTCAGGGGTACTTCGCCGTCACATACATGAGGTACTTTCACACAACCGGCAAACGGGAATACTTCGAGCGGGGAGTGGCCGCGCTCCGCGCCATGTTCTCGTTGTTTGAATCTCCGGAGTCACCCAGAACCGCTGAAAATTATGCGCATGCATCCTACGACAAACTCGCCGGTGTGACCGGCCTACACTGGGGGACCGGAAGCTCTGTCGTCTCGATCCACCTGATCGCCGCGTTGTATGGCGACGCATACGTGGATGCCACCGGAAACTGGGGTGCAGGGATTGATGGATGCCGGATTACACAGGTGCGGACAAAAGCTGATACCATCGATATATCGATCCATGACGTGGTCTCTTCTCCCCGCACCATCCGCCTGGTGTTCGGGAATGTCCGGTCGGACACAATGGCCATCGTCGTCAACGGAACATCGTTGGGTCGGTTTAATGCCACCACGTTGCAGCGAGGTATTCATGTGGATCTGTAGAGTTATTGTGATTCTTGTTCTGGTGGGCACCGGGTACCGGGCTAGCCCATACCCAGGAGACACTGTACATGTCCGTGCTCAGTTCGCGACGCCATGCATGGGGGAAAAGCGACAACCCGAGAATCGGGCTGTTTGTCAGCACGGATGCCGGAAAAAGCTGGCAGCATGAAGGATGGAGGGAATATATCCGGATGTTCTATACCGAGGCCGGACCTGACGGGGTACTCTGGTCGGCCTGCGGAAACGGAGTGCTCCGATCGTCAGACCATGGAAAGACCTGGCGGGTCACGACAGGCTGGCAAGAGACTGAGGTGCTAAAATTGAGCGTCGACGCTCAACATCCGGCCCGCGTTGCAGCGGCAACGGCGTACGGTCCGATCCTGACGACGGACGGGGGCAATCATTGGACGTTCCTGACGGCAGGCCTTGCCGGGAAGTACGCAAGTGATATTTGCATTGACCGCACGGACGGGACTCTTCTGGTCGCGACCGGCACGGGCGTGTTCCGGCGCGGCCTGAAAGACTCCCTCTGGGCCCCCACAACACTCCGGGGGAAGGATATCCGTGTTCTCGTCCAGCATCCGTCAAAGCCGTCCGTTTTTCTGGCCGGTACCGAGGACGACGGTGTCTGGAAATCCAGCGATCGTGGCAGGACCTGGAATGCAACCAATGGCGGACTCGGTCACCTGACGGTGTACGCCATCGCGTTTGCTCCCGGCGATCATGGTGCGATCTATCTCGGCACTCACGGCGGCGGAGTTTACCGTTCCGGTGATGGCGGGAACAGCTGGCATCAGAAGAGTGCGGGGCTTTCTGTGCTTGATGTGCATTCGCTGGCGGTTTTGCCTTCAAGACCGACGACCGTTTTCGCCGGTACTCTGAATGGCGGTCTGTTTGAAAGCAGAGACGCCGGTGAACAATGGACATTCAACAGTCAGGAGGACGCGCAGGTGTGGGGGATGACGGTCCGGAAGGCCAATGAAGGACAGTAAAGAACGATGGGAGGCGGTAGACCGGCTGATCCGGAGTTGGTGGGATGCCGACACGCGGTGTGCCAGGGAAGAAGAGATCTGTAATTCTGAACTGGGCGGCGCGTGGTTTCTGGATGAGGAACACCGCGCACAGGAACAGACCGGTCGCGCAGCGGAAGCGCACACGCTGCTGTATCTTCCCTTTCCCTATATCTCGGCCGGGGGAAGTGAGTCTGCGTTTCCGGAAATGTACTGCTGGGACATTCACTTTATCAATCGTGCCTTACTTCTGCACGGAAGGCGGGACATCGTCCGGCATCATATCCTGAATCACCTTTTTATGATAGAGCGGTACGGAATGGTGCTGAACGGAAACCGGACATACTACGTGACGCGATCACAGACTCCTCTCCTTGCCGACAGCGTGGTGGCGTTTGCCAGAACGGAGCCGGACCGGGAGCTTCTGATGCTGGCGTACCCGACTCTGAAGAAGGAGTATGAAGGTTACTGGACAGCCTCCCATCATCAAACCCCGACCGGTCTGGCAACACACCGGGACATGGGCGACAGCCGGTTACGTCCTGAACTCGCTGCGGAGGCGGAGTCTCTGGATTTTACGCCTATCTATGATGGCGACGTCCGCAACTGTGTTCCCCTGCAGCTTAATTGCGCTCTGGTCCGGTACGAGGAAAATCTCGCCTGGATCGCCTCTATGGTAGGATGTGACAAAGATGCGGACGGGTGGAGATCGAAGGCAGAACAAAGAAAATCACGAATCCGCGAGTATTGCTGGGATAGTGCAGCGGGTTTCTTCTTTGAGTACAATTACGCCCGCACCGTGCGGCTGCCCTATTGGTCCCTTGGCGCGTACTGGACACTGTGGGCGGGCGTCGCGAACGCGGAGGAGGCCCGGCGATTGGTACAGCATCTTGCCCGATTTAGCGGGTCGTACGGGTTGACGCAGACGGATGCCGCATATCCCAGCCCGCATCCTGAGTTCTCCTGGCTCCAGTGGGGATATCCCTGTGCATGGGCGCCGAGCCAGATGATCGTCGTAGAAGGACTTGACCGTTATGGGTACAGGTCCGAAGCAGAAGACGTTGCCCGGCGATATTTGCGTTGCCTTCTGGATGAATATGACCGCACCGGCAAGTTCTGGGAGAAGTACAACGGTGTGGAGGGAACGGCAAATGTGCCGCGCGAGCGCACGCCCAGTGTGCCACTCCATGGCTGGACGACCGCTGCGGTGGCATGGCTTGGTCACCGCCTGTTTTGTGACGAGGTGTCGAGAACGGAGAGTAAGGAATGAGTATGAAACTGATCTGGCTGATGGGCGTTTTCTTCCTGATGACGGTTGCTCCCGCATGTGTTGCGCCAGAAAACGCAGGTTTTGAGACCCGCAGAACACGCCTCCTGGATGTCGCGGCAGCCGAGACGGAATACAATATGATGACCATTCTCGCAAAACTCCATACCGGCAGGGATCTCCCGCGTGCATACACGATGCTCGATTCCATGACGCACGACCGGGCCATGGGTGGAATGTTCTTTGCGTACAGTCTCATCGGCACCTATCTGCATACCCGTCACCTTCTGCCTGACTCACTTCACCGGAAGGTCCGCGACGCATACAGACTGCGGACGATGTACAGGGGCGACACCGAGAATCACTGGGTCATGTACTACGCCGGGATCTACCTCGCTGCACAAACCTGGCCCCATGAATCCGGGGAACAGTGGTTTAACGGAAAGAGTTCAGACGAGAATTTTACCGAGGCCTCGGAGTGGCTCATCCACTGGATGAACATTACCACGACCATCGGGCAGGGTGAATTCGACTCGCCCACGTACATGACGGTGTTTCTTTGCCCGATGCTGGTGCTCCATCAGTTTGCCGCGGACACCGCCATGCGCACACGGGCTGGTATGATGATCGATCTGCTGCTCGCCGATTTTGCCGCCGAACACCTGGAAGGCAACTTTGGGGGCGGGCATAGCAGGGATTATCCGGATGATATCGTCAACCCGCTTGCCGCCCCGAGCACGATGTGGGCATGGTTATATTTTGGACAACCCGCGATGGAGCAATGGAATGAGGCGCGATACCGTCCGCGCCACAGGGGTTCGTGGGAAACGGTCTTCGCTGCGGCGAGCACCTACCGGCTTCCTGAAATCATCAGAACTATCGCGACGGACCGCACTCGTCCGTACATCCACCGCGAACAAAAACGGGTCCGCAATATTATTCGCTTTCAGGATACGACAAATCCACCTGTGTACAAGTACACGTATATGACATCCCGCTACGTCCTTGGCTCGTTGCAGGGCGGGATCCTTCAACCGATCCAGCAGCACACGTGGGACGTTACCTGATGTTTCCCCCCGGCCCCATAACACCGTCTTCTCATTGCACCCTTTTGCGTCGGGTCGCGAGCTGGCAATGTTCTTTCCGGAAGAACAGAAATTTCTGGCCGGAGAAGTGGATCGTTATCATCTTGTCTACACGAACCCCGGAAAATGGAATTCCAGCTCCCCGTACGAGACGACCTTCCAGCACAAGAATGCGCTGATCGTGTTGTATGATATTGCCCGGGGTGAGCGACAACCGCACGCCGATGGATTCTTTCCTAAAACTCTTGATGAACGAATCGTGGACACGTCCGGATGGATTTTTGCCCGCAATGAAAAGGTGTACCTCGGAGTGTATCCCCTCAGCGCCTCCTCCTGGACGGAGGAAGACCTGTGCTGGAGATGGCGAAGTACTTCGCTGCAAACGGGCTGGGTGGTAGAAGTCTCCTCGGGAAGAGGAATCCGGTTCGTTCAAGGGGTTTCAGCAGGACCTCAGCAGCCGTGTACCGGACACGACCGCTTTCGGCCGGACGGGATTCGTGCGGTTTAAGACGGCAGCAGGGGACACCATGACATTTGACTTCCAGGGTCAACGCAGACTGAACAACCAGGCGGTCTCGTTTACGGACTATCCTCTCTTTGATGGACCGTGGATGCATGCAAAGGTGGGCGAAGGACGCATCCGGATTACGGATGGCAAACGCGAACGAATCCTGGATTTTCGCAACGGCTCTGTGGAGGATCGCTGAGTGGTGTATCGCAGCGTGCTGATTCCCGTGACGTTTTTCCTTGCGGTGATGTCAATGAATGCGGGGGAGAACCCTGCACACACTCCGTCACGACTCCATGCGGCGGTCTGTATCGTGCGCGGAAGCGTCTCCGGTTCGAATATCGGATCCTACGGGCCGTTTGTGAGGGAAACGGATTCTTCCTGGCGGCGCCTATCATTATCGAATGTTATCAATTTCGGATTCGGGTCGTATACTCAAACGGAACCCAATCTGCTTTATCTTGCCGGTGGGAACGGCGTGCACCGGTCAACGGATGACGGAAAGACCTGGCGCATACTTACCGGTTGGGAGACGATGGAGATTCTCACGGTTCTTCCCCATCCGGTCGACGCCTCACTGGTGTACGCCTCCACTCCATGGGGCGTTTACCGCACCACTGATTCAGGCCGGACCTGGGCATCATGCATGACCGGGTTCAACCGTTGGTACGTCTTCCATATGGCGTTCGATGTACGCTCTGCTGATGTTCTGTATGCGACCGGCGAAGATGATCTGTATACAACGACGACCCGCGGCGACCTGTGGCGACCCATGGGCGTGGGAAAGGGCGCGGTGCTGGCTTTTCTGCAACATCCTCAAAAGCCAGATCTGTTTGTGGTGGGATGTGAAGACGCCGGGATCCAACGGAGCACAGACGGGGGCATCAGCTGGAATCCGGCCCGGTGCCCGTCATCCGGTCCGGTATACACATTTGCTGCCTCCTCCGACGGCACGACACTGTATGCCGCGGGATGGGAGACGGGAATCTGGACCAGCGTCGACCATGGAGGGACATGGGAAGTACTCTGGGCAGCGGAGAACATTCAGACCTTTTTTTCTTTGCTTGTGGACCCGGTTGATCAGCACCATCTCTACGCCGGGACTGACATTCATGGAGTCTACGAATCCGTTGACGGAGGACGACAGTGGAAGCAGGCAGGACTTAACGGGGGAAAAATCAAACATCTATTCTTTTATCCATGACGAGAATCGCTTATGCAATGTAGACGGCAGTTCTTCATCTGGCTTCATTTCTTGATGGTCGTGTGGATTCCGGCGGGAGTTGTCGCGCAGGAGTCCACCGTCTATTGTTCCGTGGTCGCCACAAAACTTTTTGTCGTGGGTGCGGCGAACCCCAGAACCGGCCTTCATTTCCAGCATCCCTCGGCGGACACCGTGTGGCAGCATACCGGCCCCAACAACATCCGGGCTTTCGGTCTCGCCATCCAACCCGGGTCGGATCAACGGGTGTTGTATATTGCTTCCGGGAACGGCCTTCACAAATCCACCGATGCCGGCTTGACCTGGAAAATCACCACCGGGTGGAACATTACAGAAGTTCTTGGGGTCAGCCCTGATCCCCTAAACCCCGACCGGGTGTATATCGCCACCCCGTACGGCGTATTCAGGACTACTGACGGGTGCCGGAGCTGGACGGAGTGTAATCGTGGACTGGGTTCGACATTTGTTTCCCAGGTGCTTGCCAGTCCGTTCGCAGACCGGACCGTCTATTGTGTCACTGAAGACGGCGCCTATGTGAGCAGGGATGGGGCTGAGACCTGGGAGCGGATGGGCCTCTCGGTCGGGAATGTGCGTACCATTGCACAACACCCACGCGATCCCAGAATCCTTGCTGTGGGAACCGAAAACCACGGAATATACATGTCAACGAACGGAGGGCGCTGGTGGACACGGCGAGAAGCCGGTGTGGATCACCTCACATTTTATGCGGTTGCGTTTGATCCGAATGCGCCGGACACGATGTACGCGGGGGGATATGTGACGGGCATCTATAAGTCAACCGACGCCGGTCAGACCTGGAAACGCGCCAACACCGGGCTGAACGTTCTGACGTTCCATACTATCGCCGTGGACCCGCGGCAGAGTCAACGTGTGTACGCAGGTGCATACTGGGGCGGTGTGTACCGTTCGGAGAACGGGGGCGGTACATGGACGCCGCTGGGCCCCCCCGATTCCCAGGTGTGGACCATTTCCATTCAACCGTAAAAAGAAAGTAGCCATGATTGTACGATCGCTGATAGTGTCTCTCTTCCTCTTCGGAGGGCTTGCAACAATGTCTGCCCAGTCGCGCGACATGTACCTGAAAGGATATGCCGAACGCGCGAGCCACATCCGCAGTGTGTATGATACCTCCATGGCGGCATCGTACTACACGATAGCCGCCCGGTATGCATCGAACACCGGCATTTCCATAGCCGACAGTCTCTTCCAGGTCGTCCTGCGCGAGCCGCGGGGGGATATGTTCTGGATGTTTCCCGTGATGGGCGCCTATCTGCACGGCAAGGACAAGATGTCTTCTGCCACGCGCGCCGTTGTGCGTAATGCGTGGAAGACCTATGCGCCGTATCGGGGTGATACTGAAAACCACTGGGCGATGTATTACGCAACACTCTACCTTGCCGCGGAGCAATGGCCCGATCTCCCGGGGTCGGAATGGTACAACGGAAAGAGCTCCCGGGAGAATCTTGAAGAGTCACGTGACTATCTTATTCACTGGATACGGATCACCACCACCATCGGGCAGGGTGAGTTTGACTCGCCGGACTATTTCCCCGAGTATGCGATTTCCATGTGTTTGCTGGCAGATTTTGCGCAGGACCCCGTCATGAAAAAACGGGGGCACATGATGATGGATTATCTCCTTGCCGATTTTGGCGTGGAGCACCTTGCGGGACAGTACCTCGGAGGATTCAGCCGCATCTATCAGCCGGCGGTGTTCACACCGCTTCTCTCCGGAGCTTCGGCCTTTGCCTATCTGTATTTTGGCACGGGTGAACCCACACATTCAGGATGGGTCCTTCTTCCTGCGCTGGCTGCGTATCGTGTTCCGGAGATCATCGAGAAGATTGCAACGGATCGTTCGGCTCCGTACCTGCACAAAGAACGCAAACGGGTGCGCAACGTGATCCGGTTCGGGACGGAGAAAAATCCGCCGGTGTACAAACAAACGTATGTGACGTCTGACTACGGGATCGGGTCACTGCAGGGGGGGCTCCTCCAGCCGATTCAGCAACACACCTGGTCCGTACGGTACACCTATGGCCGTCCGCACACAACAATCTTCGGCCTGCACCCCTATTGGTCAAGCTACGAATTGGGGATGTTCTTCCCCGAAGAACTCAAACCGCTTATTGCCGACGTTGTGGCGTCAAAAGGAACCTATAATAATCCCGATAAATGGACCGGTGGTTCGCCTTACGAACGCACATATCAGAACCGTAATACACTTCTGGTGTTGTACGATATCGAACCCGGGACGATGACGGAGCACATCGACGGATTCTTCCCCGGGAACCTTGAACAACGTCTCGTCGATCCGTCAGGATGGATTTTCTGCAAGGCGGGGGCGACGTATGTCGGGTGGTACCCGCTTCAAGAGGGCGAATGGTCTGCGGAAAATGACCCCCCGGGTCAGCAGAAAAACGTCATCGGCAGGCCCGAGACTCTCGCAAAAAAACAGGGGGCCAGGAACTGGCGCTTTCGCAGCCACAAGCTCCAGAATGGCTATGTGATTGAAGTCCGTTCGGAGAAGGAGATCGGGTCCTTCGATAAATTTGTGGGTTTGCTGCGTTCCCGCCGGCCCAAAGCCACACTTACGCCCGGGAAGGTCTCTGTTGAGTACACATCCCTGAACAACGACCGGATGGTTTTTTCATATCCCGAAGGACGTACGCTGAATGGCAAACCTGTAGACCTGAAGGCCACGAAACTGTTCGAGGGTCCATATCTGAATGCCGATGTGGGAAGTGAACGCCTTACGATAACGTACAAAGGTGCAAAACGGATACTTGATTTCCGCACTGTGACGATTCAGGAGTAAGTATGGTACCTCAGGCGACCTTTGATGTTGTGGTGGCCGGTCTGGCGCTGGTGGATGTCATCGGGCGTCCGATGGATCTCCGGCGGCCGCCCCCGCGCGGCGGGTTGCAGCTTCTGGAGTCCGTCACACTCACCACCGGCGGCAATGTGTCGAACTGCGGTATTGATCTCTCGAAGCTGGGCTTTCGCGTTGCCGGGATCAGCCGTGTCGGCGAGGATCCACTCGGAAGCTTTGTCCGGCGTCATCTCACGGACCATCGTGTTGACACGTCGGGGCTCATGATCGATCACCGGGAACAGACATCAGCCACATTTGTAGCGGTCGAAAAGAGCGGTGAACGGACATTCTTCCACACCCGGGGGTGTTTGAAAAACTTCCGGGTGGATGATATTCTTGCGCAGCTCCCGCTGATCAGGAAGAGCAGGATCTTTGTGCTCGGATATCTGGGGTTGTTGCCGGAATGTGAGCCTCATCTCCCCAGGCTGTTTCGGAAATTGAAGAATGAGACGGGAATCTCGATTCTGCTTGACACCGGAGGGAACCCGGGGCGGAACCCCCGGCTGCTGGAGCAGATTCTGCCGTACGTTGACTATTTTATTCCGAGCAAGGAAGAAGCGGCTGCCTTGACGGGGAAGAAAACACCTGAAGCCATGGTAGAGACCTTCCGCCGGTGGGGTGCGCCGGGTGTTGCAGGTATCAAACTCGGGGCCGAAGGATGTTACATTACCGGTGGACGGGTCTCGGCGTACGTCCTGCCCGTCCGGGTCAGACGTGTCGTCGATGCCACAGGCGCAGGCGATGCCTTCGTGGCGGGCTTTCTTGCCGCCACGCTCCGGGGATTGCCGCCGGTGGATGCCGCCCGAAAAGCGAATGCCATTGCTGCCAGTTGCGTGACAGCAGTTGGAGCCTCTACAGCCATTAAACCATTTGATGCATACCGATGAATACCTACCATCTTGTCTCGCATTCCCACTGGGACCGCGAGTGGTATAAGACCTTTGAGCAGTTCCGGTCCATGCTCGTCAACATGGTTGACGATCTTATCACGCTTCTTGAGTCCGATCCGGAGTACCGGTGTTTCACTCTGGACGGGCAAACGGTGATTCTGGACGACTATCTCGCCATCCGGCCGGAACGCGAAGCCACGTTACGCAATCTGGTGCAACAGGGGCGGCTGGTGATTGGCCCCTGGTACATCCTCCCTGATGAATTCCTGGTGAGCGCCGAATCCACTGTCCGGAATCTTCTGCATGGCACTGCTGCCGCAAGGAGTTTCGGGGGAACGATGGATGTTGGGTACATTCCCGATAGTTTCGGACATATTGCCATGATGCCCTCGATTCTGAATGGGTTCGGCATTCCCACTGCTCTGGTGTATCGGGGTTTCGGCGGGGAACCGGACCAGCAGTCGTCGGAGTACTGGTGGCATGCGCCTGACGGCACCCGGTGTCTCATGGTGCATCTTTTCCGCCACGGGTACAGTGCCGGATACTTTCATCAGGAAACCGACGAAGAAATTCTCAAGAGGTTCAAAAGTCTGAAACAGGAAGTTGATGACCGGGCCACCACATCACACCGCCTTATCATGAACGGGGGGGATCATCACTGGCCGGATCCCCGTCTGCCTAAAACGCTCGATCTTCTGCGCGCACATGTTGAGGGCTCGTTCGTCCATAGCAGCGTGCCCGCATATGGTAATGCAGTTCGCCGCGAACTGGGTGACCTCCCCAATGTTTACGGCGAGCTTCGCTTCGGGTACCGGTATGCTTTCGCCGTCATGGGCGGTGTGTACTCCAGCAGGATGTATCTCAAACAAGCCAACTGGCGCGCCCAGCAGCTGCTCCAGCGGTACGCGGAGCCCCTGAATGTTCTGGGTGTTCAATCGGGAATGAACTCCCAGCTTCCACTGCTCAAACATGCCTGGCGGACGCTCATGCAGAATCATCCGCACGACAGTATTTGCGGCTGCAGCATTGATCCGGTGCATCGTGAGATGATGACCCGTTTCAGAGCGGTTGAAGATATCGGCAGCAGCGTTGTTGAGTCAGGGCTTCAATCGCTGCTCCCGTATGATGACCGTGCAGCAGGCGACGACCGTTTTCTCTTTTTTGTGAATCCGTCACCCGTCTCCCGCTCCGAGGTGTCTGCTGCAGATGTGCGCTTCTACCTGCAGGACATCGTGGTGGGTCTGAATCCGGATGTACGTGTGGCACCCAAATTGCCGCCGGTCAAGGGTTTTGGATTGTTCGATGAACACGGGCGGGAGGTCCCCATCCAGATCGTGGAGCGATCCGAGGACTACGACATTACCTATACCCGCTACAACTACCCCAAACAGACCTATGCAGAACGGTTTGCTGTGCTCGTGGATACCCGCGATGTGCCCCCGATAGGGTTCCGTGGATACACGATTCGTAAAAGCAAGAAATTCTCGCGCTTTCCCACGACCCTGAAAACCGGACCCCGTTTTATCGAAAACGCCTTTCTTCGCGCTGACGTGAGGGGGAATGGGGAGATCGTTCTCACCGATAAGACCACAGGGAGAGTCATGCGGGGTTTGCACGTCCTTGAGGATACGGGAGATGTAGGAGATGAGTACAACTACTCGTACCCGAAGCGGGACCTTCGTGTGACTTCAGCGCGCAGCAGAGCCCGGGTGAAGCGCACAGAGCGGGGACCATTGCGGGTCGCGCTTTCGGTCAGCCTGAGGATGTCTGTTCCTGAATGCGCGACGCCCGACCGGCGCGGCCGCAGTACGAAACGTGTCCCGCTTTCCATCACATCAACTCTCTTTCTGACGCCATCGTCGCGTTCACTTCTTGTCGAAACCGATGTGACCAATACGGCAAAGGATCACCGCCTCCGGATCCTGTTCAGTTCGGGAATCAATACGGACGCGGTTCTTGTGGACAGCCAATTCGCCGTTGTGGAACGGACACAGAAAACATACCAGACCAGAGACTTCGCGATAGAACAACCCGCGGCCGTGGCTCCGATGCAGAGGTTCGTCGGGGTACACGATCAGGAGAACGGGCTGGTCCTCTTTACGGACGGACTGCCGGAATATGAACTCCTGTTGGACGGGAAAGGGACGATCGTATTGACGCTCCTCCGGTGTGTCGGTCTGCTTGCCGGTGAGGACTTGCTGACGCGTCCGGGAGGAAAAGCGGGCTGGCATAATGAAACCCCGGAGGCCCAGTGTCCCGGAACCCACCGGTTCCGTTACGCCCTGCTTCCCGTTTCGGCACAGGACATGGCCACCGGGACTCTGCTCAACGCCGAATCAGAACGATTCCATGCGCCATTGCTGCCGGTCCGGCGCAAGAACGCCGATCCTCTTCCCCTGTCCCATTCGTTCCTGTCGTGCGAAACCGGACGTCTGACCTTTAGTGCCCTCAAGGAGTCGGAGGATGGCACCGCGATGATTCTCAGACTCTATAATGTGACGGGGGATAGTTGTGAGGAAACCCTTCGTTTCGCGAATCGGATCCGGGTTGCAGAACGGGCCCGGCTTGACGAAACCCCGTGCGGTGCGCTCAGCGTTGAGGACGGATCCACAATCAGGATCGTTGTGGCGCCTGCAGAGCTTGTCACGCTGCGTTTGATATTCCAGCGTCCGTAGAGCGCGGTGCGGCCCGACGCGCGCGCGGGCATAGTATTTTCAGAATTCACAATCCCATCTGATTGCAGAAAGGACGGCAGACAGTGAAGATTGCCCAGTACGAAAGCGAACATGGTTATTTTATCGGACTCGACCTGGATGGAACATGGATCAACTACAGCAAAGCCAGCACGGCGTATTATGCGCTGACCCATGAACTGGCGCTCCTTCCACGTCCGACGATCGCGACCCTTCTGGACCGCGGACAGTTTGACGTGGATGAGTTCCGCGCGGTTGCCGCGTTCGTGAAAAAACACCGGCTGCAGCGCGCCGTTGCAATGCCCCGGGAAGTGCTGCTCCGTGCGCCCGTCATGCGCCCGGGAAAAATTATCGCACTCGGACTAAATTACGCTCTACATGTGAAGGAAGGAACACTGGCAAAACCCAAAGAGCCGGTGATCTTCATGAAGGCGGGTTCATCCGTCATCGATCCCGGCGAGCCCATCCGGATTCCACGCGGACTTGGCCGGATGGATCACGAGGTAGAATTGGCTGTGGTTATCGGCAGGAAGGCGAGTGGTGTAAAACGGCGAAACGCCTATGCGTACGTCGCCGGGTATACAATCTGCAATGACGTGACGGCGCGTGATCTGCAGACGCAGGACATCAACAGCCGTTATCCCTGGTTCCGGACGAAGAGTTTTGACACGTTTACGCCGCTCGGGCCCTGGATCGTGACGACGGACGCCATCCGCCAGCCTGTCCGTCTGGATGTCGAATGCCGTGTAAACGGCAGAAAGCGCCAGCATTCAAATACCAGGCATCTGCTGTTCGATATTCCGACGATCATTGAGTATATCAGCAAGTACATTACGCTGGAACCGGGGGATATTATCTCAACCGGCACGCCGGAAGGAATCGGCCGAATTACACACGGGGATACCGTCGCCTGCCGTATTCAACAGATTGGCGAATTGAAAAACCCGGTCAAATATAAATGAACATTGATGGTGTTACGCTGACGCATGTCCGGATCCCGCTGCTCGAGCCGTTCCGCATCAGCAATGGCGCTATTGACGAGAAGGATGGTATCCTGGTCGGTATCCGGGCAGACGGGCTGACAGGGTACGGCGAGTCATCTCCGATGTCCGGTTCGTTCTACTCGGCCGACACGCCGGAGACTTGCTGGAGTGATCTGACCGAAAGAATTGTGCCTGCCCTCCTCGCGACGCCGGCACCCACCCGGGATCACGTCAACCGGATTCTCTCCACACTTCCGGTGAGTCCGTTTTCCCTGGCAGGCGTGGATTGTGCGCTCTGGGACCTGGAGGCACAACTCCAGGGAGTGCCACTCTACAGACTTCTGGGAGGGACCCGCTCATCGGTGGAGGCCGGTCTGGCGGTGGGCATCTATCCTTCTATCCCCGAGCTGCTGCACTGTATCGAGCGCTATCTGATCGAAGGGTATAAGCGGGTAAAGATCAAGATTCAACCCGGTTGGGACCGCGGCCCCCTGAACGCCGTTCGCAAAGAATTTGGCGCCATTCCGCTTATGGTGGACGCCAACTGCGCGTACACGCAGGACGACATCACGCTGCTAAAAAGTCTGGACGATTTTGATCTTGTGATGATCGAACAACCGCTGCCATTGTCTGATCTCGAAGGACACGCCCGTTTGCAGGCCGCCGTGAAGACCCCGGTTTGCCTGGATGAAAGTGCAGAACATGTAACGGCGGTCAGGAAGGCGATAACTCTGGGCGCATGCAGGATCGTGAACATCAAGATTCAGCGGGTGGGAGGCCTCACGGCCGCGCTGGCGATCCATGACCTCTGCAGGGAAGCGGGAATCCCGGTGTGGGCGGGAACGATGCCGGAACTCGGTATTGGTTCAAATCAGACGGTCCATCTCGCCACGCTGCCCAACTTCCTCTACCCGACGGACGTACAGTCGTCGGCACGATGGTTCGTGGACGATATTATTACACCTGCGTTGAAGGCGGAAAAGGGTCTGCTCTCTATTCCGGATGGAACGGGAAACTGTGTCGGGGTTGATAGGCGTGTCATCGCGCGATACTCCGTGCGGGAGGAGAGCTTCCCATGAATCTGACGACCCGCTTCGCCGGACTGTTGTCTACGCAGCCCGGTTATTGTGGGATCCGGTCCTGCAAGCCATGACGTGAATCAAATCCGCCTGGCCGAAGAACATGGTGCAGGCGGGGTGGTGCTCAAGACGGCGGTGTCGGACAAGTTTGCCCACATGCGATGCTGGCCCCGCCCCCGGTACAAACTCCTTGACTGGGACAAACAGATTGCCGGCCGTTCGCGGCAATTCTCGCTGTATTCCTATGAGCAGGGGTACAGCGGCACCCTTGAGGATTACTGGACATTCATCCGGGCCTGCAAGGACCGTGCGACCATACCGATCATCGGGAGTATCTTCGCCGATATTCCCGAAGAGTGGCGTGATATGGCGCTCCGCGTTGAAGCATGCGGGGCGGATGCACTCGAATTAGACATTTCATCTCCCCATCGTCCCGAGAGTCTTGAATTTGATACGACATTCGTTGCGGCAATTACCGCTGTGGTGAAGGCGGTCCAGATCCCGGTTCTGGTTAAACTCGGGTCCGGTGCCGACGTTGTCAGGCAGGCCCTCGCCGCGGAACAGTGTGGCGCTGCCGCAGTTACATTGTGCAACAGGTTCAGGGGCATCGACGTTGACGTGGAGAGTCAGCGCCCGATTCTCCACGGCTCGTACGCCGGAATCGGCGGGCCGTGGGCCAAGTACCACACGATGCGTCATGTCGCAGAGGTTGCCCAGGCAACCCGGCTTCCGATCAGCGGTACAGGAGGGGTGATGAGTGGAGAGGATGTAATCAAGTATTCCCTGATCGGGGCGACAGCAGTGCAGATTCTCTCTGTGATCATGGTGAACGGATGGGAGTCCATTACGCGGATCAACGCAGAAATCGCATCGTACCTTTCGGGGCGGGGGGAAGTGACGATGGATGCCATACGGGGAAGGGCGCTGGCCTCTCTTACTCCCCCTGACCAGATTGTCCGCTGGTCCGGGGAATCCACAGACGGTCCTCGCAATATCTGGAAGTAAGAGAACGTATGCCCGAACCTCGAGGAAAATACCGGGGCCTGGACCCCCTGCCACCTGTTTTTGTGCGGGAGTTCCCTCCCGTGGCTCAGGTTATCGAAGAAACCTGTATTGCCTGCGACCGTTGTCCTCCACTCTGTTTTTTTGATGCCATCGTGATGGAAGAACGGCAGGGTCACCAGCATGGCCGGACAGCGGTAGTGGTGACGAACAATTGCACAGGCTGCGGACTTTGTTTCGAGGCGTGTCCGGTGGACACGATTGTCTGGGTGCCGGATACAAGAGCCCAATCTGCCAAGACCCGGGAGCGCGGCGTGATCGTTATTGATCTTACTCATCCGATATCCTCTTCGATTCCTGTCTACTTCCCGTGGCATCCCCCGACAGTGATCGAAGAGACCGCGCACTATGAGGAAAATCTCTGCCAGGTCCATCGGGTGAGTATGGGAACCCACACCGGAACGCATATTGATGCCCCCAGTCATATTTTTGCCGGGGCGTTGACATTGGACCAGTATGATCCTCATCTCTGGATCAGCGAGGCACAGGTGCTCGATTTTACGCCACGGATGGCCGGCCAGCATATTGATGTAGCAGAGCTGCGGGCGAAGAAGATCCGACAGGGTATGAGTGTAATCATCAAAACGGGGTGGTCTCAATTTTTTGGTCAAACGGACTATTACAGGACCTATCCACCCTTGACGAATGCTGCAGCCGGGTACCTCGTTGAATCCGGAGTTCCGCTGGTAGCCGCCGATACGCCGTATACTCTGGATGTTCATCGGATATTGTTACAACACAACATCCCGCTCGTGACAAACATCAACAATACAGACCGCCTGACCGAAGGGTTTGTCCGGCTCTTCGCTGCTCCGCTGTTGATTGCTGGTGGCGACGGAGCCCCGGCGCGCGTCTTTGCTCTTCTGGAGTCCTGATGGGAGCGAGCATCCGGGCCGAACCCATCGTGCGGCTACTTGCCGATCTTGTTCGCATCCCCAGCATCAATCCGATGGGCCGCGCGCTCTCGGGAACGATGTATTCCGAAGCCGCCATTGCCGGATATGTTGAGGTCTACCTCCGGAAGCACGGGATCGATGTGCAGGTGTCAGAGTATACCCCTGGCCGGCCGAACGTGCTGGGGTACGTTGACGTCGGTGCCGCGCGAACCATCATGCTTGAAGCGCATCTTGATACCGTGCAGGCAGACGGGATGCTGGTTGACCCTTTTGGGGGGGAGATCGTTGGTGACAATTTGTATGGCCGGGGTGCATGTGACACCAAGGGCTCGCTCGCAGCGTTTCTTTCAGCGGTTACCAGTGTCCTCCAACGTCCGCGGGAATTGCTTCATAATGTGGTCATCGTTGCGGCGGCAGATGAGGAGTACCAGTTTTCAGGAGCCCGCCACGTGCTGAATGCAGGAGTCCGTGCGGATTGTGGAATTGTCGGTGAACCCACCATGCTCCGGATTGTCCGTGCACACAAGGGTGTTACGCGGTGGTATATGGACACTGTCGGGAAGACGGCACATTCCGCTTATCCGGATCTCGGGGAGAATGCCATCTACCGCATGGGGGCACTCCTGGTCCGCCTGGAACAATATGCGCGGGACCTCCTCGCGCAGAAGCCCCACGCGCTCCTGGGCACGCCGAGTCTCAGCATCGGCAGAATTGAAGGTGGGCAGGCCGTAAACATTGTGCCCGATCGATGCCGGATTGAGATTGACAGGCGGACGTTGCCGCAGGAGCATCCGGACGAAACGATGCGCGATTTCAGAACCATGCTCAAGAACATACCCCACTGGGAGATGAGCGAACCGTATCTTGCAGTGCCCGGCATGGATGTGCCCGGAGACGCTCCCGTCGTTCAAAGTCTTGCCCGGGCAATCCGGAGCGTGACCGGTGAAGCTGTTGTCGAGGGAGCGTCGTACGCGACGGATGCGGGTCTGTATAATAGCGCAGGCATCCCGACTGTGGTATTCGGGCCGGGTGCGATCGCGGATGCCCACACGGCGAACGAACATATCTCTCTTGATGAGCTTCAGAACGCAGACTACATCATTCAGAATCTTCTCACATCGAGCCTTGTATGATTCTCGGGTTTGACATAGGCGGTACGAAGAGTGCTGCCATCCTTGGAACCGACCGGGGGGAAATCCGGCTGAGGAAGGAGATCGCCACCCGGGCACCACGCGGGTTTCAGCCGGTGTTTGACGACCTGTGCGTGCTGGGTCGTGACGTTGCAGCCGGGACCGGTGGGGAACCCATCGAGGCGATCAGTGTCTCCATCGGCGGACCGCTGGATGTCTTACGAGGCATTATTCTCTCACCACCAAATCTCCCCGGTTGGGATCAGATTCCGCTGAAGGTCCTTCTGGAAAAACACTTTAACCTTCCGGTATTTATCGAGCACGACGGCAATGCGGGCGCGCTTGCC
The DNA here is from genome assembly GCA_963700635.1 of uncultured Bacteroidota bacterium. Lineage (GTDB taxonomy): Bacteria > Bacteroidota > Ignavibacteria > UBA10030 > UBA6906 > JAGDMK01. Next base: position 17,657 of record CAVOYH010000004.1, read on the forward strand.
GAGTGGATGTTCGGTGCCGGACAGGGAATGGTGAACCTGGTGTTTCTGACCATGGGCACGGGTTTTGGCGCGGGACTGATTCTTGACGGCCGGTTGTACCGGGGCACGAGTGATGTTGCGGGCGAGGCGGGACACATCCGGATTGCCGAAGATGGACCCGTCTGTTACGGCAAGGCCGGGTCGCTGGAAGGGTACGCAAGCGGGACGGGTATTGCCCGCCTCGCACACCTGCTCCATCCTGCGCTCTGGAAGGAAGACGTGACGCTCCGTCAGATCGCGGACGAGGCGAGAGCCGGTTCTGCCGGAGCACTGCAGGTATTTGAAATTGCCGCCCTGCATTTCGGGCGCGGACTCGCGATGATCATGGACATGCTTAATCCCCAGATGATCATTCTTGGCGGGGTGGGGATGCGCCTGAACGAACTTCTTGTCGCTCCTGCGCTCGAAGTGGCACAGCGTGAGGCGTTGCCCCGGGCCTGGGAGTCATGTCAGGTTGTTCCCGCCAGACTCGGAGAGGCGATTGGAGATTATGCGTCGCTCTGTGCAGCGCTTGATCAGGGGAAATTACTTGCGAAGAGAGAACCATGACGACACGTTATCCGCACATTCCATTTGAAGGTGCCCGCCCCGATGTCGAGCAGTTCGTCGAGTCGTTACTGGGACGCCGCTCCCTGCACCGGGCCCCGTTGATCGAATACATTGTCGATGATGTTGTAATGCAGCCCATCCTGGAGCAGATGATGGGACGCAGGTGGATACCCTGGGGGCCAACACGCGAAGACATAACCGGATATTTAGACAACATGATCGTGTTCTGGAAGGGGATGGGGTATGACTTTGTGCGCTTTGAACAGAGCCTTGCGTTGCCCGAAAACCTGACGATTATTCCCGATGCAGCGCCCGGCTCGTCGAAACAGCGCGCCTGGCCTGATGAGCACCACGGGGCCATCACCTCGTGGGAGGAGTTTGAGCGATATCCCTGGCCGCGCGTTGAAGAATTTGATTTCTTCCCGTTCGAGTATCTGAATCAGCACCTTCCTGATGGCATGGGACTGATCAGCAGTCATGGCGGGGGGATGTTCGAGCACCTTTCCTGGATAATGTCCTTCGAGGGTCTCTGTACCGCGCTGTACGAGGCTCCTGATCTCGTAAAGGCCATAGCCGACCGGCTTGGAAATCTTATGGTCCCGTTCTACCGGCATCTCCTTGATCTCGACCGGCTTGCCGTTGTCTTCCCCGGTGATGATATGGGGTATCGTTCCTCGACCATGATATCCCCTCGCGACCTGCGCACGCACATTCTGCCGTGGCACAAACAATTTGCGGCAATGGCTCATGCCCGATCGATTCCGTATTTCCTGCATTCGTGCGGGAACATCTTTTCCCTCATGGATGACCTGATCGATGATGTGGGCATTGACGGCAAGCACTCTTTCGAGGACGCCATCCTCCCTGTCGAGGAGTTCCAGCGGCGGTACGGTCAGCGTGTTGCTGTTCTCGGGGGGGTGGATATTAACATCCTCTCCGGCAAACCACCGGAAGAAGTCCGCGCCCGGGTACATGAACTGATCCTTACATGCGGACCTGCCGGTCGATATGCGATCGGGTCCGGCAATTCTGTTCCGAGTTATGTGCCGGTCGAAAATTATCTCACAATGATAGACGAAGCTCATGCAATTGAATTCTGAGGGAGTATTCCCCCTGCGCGGCGCATCATGGTTCTGGATGCTCACCATTCTCCTCGTTGTGTTCGCGCCAGGCGCCCGGGCACAGAAAGGAGCATATCTGGCAGATATCCGGACCGCTGCCGAAAAATCCTGGCGGGAGATGCCGGCCTTGCTGGAACAGTGGAAACAGGATCCCCGCCATAGTGTGCTGTGGGGATACAACTCGCCGGCCCACCCGTTGTATCTCGCCGGGACATTCGGATATCTTTACAGATTGACGGGGGAGAACATATACGCCGAGCGTGCAGTTGCGCTCCTGAGTGCGTACGGCGATCTGCGGGCAACCCTGCCTCCCGGGTTCGCTTCCGGACGTGTGGAATACAGTGCGGGAGTACCCGCGGTGTCGAATTTCTTCTTCCTCCCTCCGTATGCGCGCGCGGTTCGTGATATCCAGGGGAGCCCTGCGCTGAACCCTGCCGCCCGTGCGAAGATTTCCCGTGATCTTGGTGAGAGTATTGAATTTGTGTTTCGTTTCCCGGAATGGGGCGCACATAATCGTGCCATGTTGCGGGCGGAGGCCTTGCGAATTGCCTGTGACGCGCTTCCCGACCATCCCGGCGTCCCTCGGTGGCGCCAGATGGCGGCTGCTATTGCCGGCGATAATCTCCGGCACTGGGAAATTGAAGATGCCACCGTGTACCACCCTGTCTGGCTACATGCCGTCCTCTCCTATGCCGAGGCGGCCGGCCATCCAGAAGTTCACCGATCGGCGATGATGCGTTATTATATGGAGTACTTCACCCGGTTGATCGCCCCGTCCGGGTTAATCCCCGATTTCGGGGACGCATACTGGGAGTCTTCGCTGGAGGGACTTCGAATGGTGGCGGTTTTCGAACGAGGGGCTGCGGTTTTTCAGGACCCTGCCATAAAATGGGCGGCGCACGAGTTGTACAGCAGCGGCAAAAAACGTCTCGATACGCTCGGTATCGGAGCGGCGTATTATTTGTGTGACGCGCACCGCTGGGCGGATGAAGGTGTTTCCCGCATCCGTCCAGAAGGGGGAAGCGAGGAAGTGCTGGACGATTGTATCGGGAAGAAGGTGGTCTTTCGAAACGGTTGGGACTCAGCCAGCACATACATGCTGCTAAACTACCGGGATGAGGGCGACGGAGGATGGCTCGGCAGGACATACCTCCGCAACACGATCTCGGTGGAAGAAGAAAAAATGCATCATGGACACGCGGATGAGAACAGTATCGTGTTGCTCATGGATCAGGGATCGGTTCTTCTGCATGATGCGGGATACCGGAACGACCTGCCGAGTGGACCGTTTGGCGCATGGAGGCAGGACTACTTTCACAACCGGCTTGTCGCACGATCGGGCAAGCGCGATGCGCGGCAGAGCGTTCTCTCCTTTGTGCAGAATTCAGGCGCCTACCGTTCTGTGCGCACGCAGAAGATTGATTTTGTCAGGCTGCGCGACGTGGATATGAGCCGCACCCGGGTCGTTGATGAAGCCCTCGGGTATTCCTGGGATCGCGTTGTGGCGTATGACGGGGTTTCCGGAATATTTGTTGTTGTGGATGGAGTCCGTGTTCTGCGTCCCGATTACTATACGTTTACAAATTTCTGGCATGCAGGTGTCGTACTCGATACCGGCCGCCATTCCTATGTGATCGGCGTAGATTCAATCGGTTCCACCGCCCTGCCGCGCACCAGAGCGCTCCGGCTCCTCTTCCTGGAACACAATGCCAAGACCGAGGGGCGTGAGCCGATCAGCAGACACTTCCGCACTGAGCAGGCAATCACTCAGAGTGTCTCGAGTCAGTATAAAACAGGAGATATGGAGGTCTTTGTCACCATCCTGGTCCCCGGAGATCGGAGGATGCGGGCGGATGATCCCCCGCGTGTGGAACTGATCCCGACATCTCCGGCGATGCAGGCGGTCGCGGTGACGTACGACTATCGAGGTATCCGCCGGACGATCGGCGTTAAGCTCGACCTCGAATCCGAGATTGCGCGGGACAACATCCGGCCCCGGTATCTCTACGACCTCGGCCGTGTCGCCTATGGTGCATGTGAGACCGACGCCCATTTCTTCGTGCTCCGTGAAGAGGGCGGGAAGAGTTCCGTGTCAGCGGTCAACGTGCTGAAGTTCATCCATCGGGGCACCACCATGATGTCCGCGCTTCCCAATACGCACGGCCTGCAGCTGGATGGAGGAGGGGCACGCGTGGGATATTCGAAGTGGAGGGTATTCGAAAGCCAGGACGAGTGATGAGGGACTGGCCAACGGGAACGGGAGATCGAGCATGACAGAAAGAAGAGGTGCATGATGGTGACAGGGAAAGAAGTACGAATGCAGCGCATCTGGAAACACCGTCGCGCAGTGATCGTACCGTATGACCATGGCGGGTTTGGCGGACCGCAGGCAGGAATTGAAGATCTTCTGCGGCTGACGGAACGGCTCGCGCGCACGAAAGCAGACGGCATTCTCGTTTCCGCCGGTATCCTCCCTCACATCGCCCCTGCAGTCGGACAACTGGGCATTGTGGCGCGGCTGGACGGCGGGTTTACACGGTTTGCAACCGATGTGAGCGACTATGAACAACTCTGGTCGGTCAGCGATGCCGTTACCCTCGGTGCTGATGCCGCAATTGTCTTCACCTTCGTGGGTACTTCCGTGGAACGACATTCACTGCACCGTTTGGGTGCAGCGGCTGTGGACGCCCATGCCCGGGGTGTGCCCCTGATCTCTGAGATTATTCCTCCCAGCCTGCTCAACAACCACTTTGGCATGACCATCTTTCCGAAGCCTTCAAAGAACGCCAACATCAGCGAGGAAATCAGCCGCACGATTCGCATCGGGGCGGAAGCCGGGGCGGATATAATCAAGACCCGGTACAACGGCAATCCCGATCAGTTCCGACGGGCGGTGAAGGCGTGTCCTGCAAAAGTGATTGTCGCGGGAGGCCCCCTTGCATCCGGGTCGGATGATGCGGTTCTTGAACTTGCAGCAGAGTGTGTTCAGGCCGAAGCCGATGGCATCATCTTCGGGCGCACCGTGTGGCAACATCCGAAAATGGAGAAGCTGATTGCGGCCCTCTGTGCCATTGTGCATGAAGAGGACAGCGTCACACACGCGCGGAAACTGCTGCGGTGATAACGACAATCACATTGAACCCCATGCTCGACAAGACCGTCACGGTGCATCGTATTATTCCGGGCGGTATCACGCGGGCAGTACAGACACGAATGGTGGTGGGCGGCAAAGGGGTAAACGTGTCCCGCCAGCTCCGGACCCTCGGGGTAGAGACAACCGCCAGCGGTTTTCTCGGCGGCGAGATCGGGACCATCCTGGAGCGGCTCCTGGATGCAGAACACATGCGCCACTCTTTTGTGAGGGTTGCGGGCATGACGCGCGAGGGGGTGACGTATCTGGATGATGCCGGGGTTACGACCGGGGTCTTTGAACCGCCCCATGAAGTCACCGGGGCCGACGTCGGACGGCTCCTGGCGCACGGCGAACAGCTGGGAAAGGAAAGCACGTGGGTTGTGTGCTGCGGCAGTTCTCCGGAGCCGGTTGCCGATGGAGTCTACGCAGCTCTTATTCGCGTCATGCGTGCCCATGGCGTGTACACTGCTCTGGATTCGTACGGGAACGCACTCCGGGCCGGGCTTGAAGCGGTTCCGGATCTGCTCAAGGTCAACCGCCACGAGTGGGAACAGACGTTCGATGAATCTCTCGGTTCAGAAGAAACCGTCATTGGCGTGCTCAGGACCCTGCTGTATCGCGGGGTGCGCGTTGCGGTGTTGACCGACGGGGAACGGACATGTTACGCCGCCACAGGGTCATCCATCTGGAAGGTCAATCCTCCGACGGTGCAGGCCCTGAATGGGACAGGTTCGGGGGACAGCATGCTCGCGGCCATGCTCTTCGGTATCCTCCATGGGTGGGAATTCGAGACGCTTCTCGCGTTTGGGATTGCCGCAGGCGCTGCAAATGCGCGTGTCTGGGATGTGGCTGTTTCCCCGCGTGCCGATATCGATGCACTGTTGCCGCACATTCATTGTGAAAAGATCTGTTAACGAACACTCTTCATTCATCAAGAAGGAAACCATCAATGCCTGCGTTACACCAATACCTTACACAACTCACCACTCTGGAGCATACGCCCGGCGGCGCGCCGGTGGAACTCACGGTCGCACAGGAATTTACACAACACTGTAATAAGACCGTGGCAGTCCGGGCAACACCCGGAAACGCTGCCGGCGCAGGCAGCCTGCGGATAGGCGTGATTGCCGATCCTGCATCCGCCCGGGCCCTCCATCCGGCACTCGAGAAAAAAGAGCAGTGGATGATGCTGCGCTGCAAAGAAGGCGCCGGAGTGGAACTGTTTGCATCCCACACGCACCTGCTCTATCAGCTCTGGACTCTCGCGATCGAGGAGTGGCGTTCGACAGACATCGGCGCATTCCGCGCGGGGAAAATTGTGACCCCGACCTTTCCGGGAATGCGCCCAGTGTACGATATCTTTCTGACACAGGTCGCGCGGACATCGCGGCTGTTCAACAGGGAAGAGCACTTTCGGACCATGGCCCGGCTCGGCTCTTCGTATGCAGAGGTAAATGGTCTTGCGTTCCCCGTCCCCTTCGAAACCGGTCCGAAGGGAGAATTGCTGCACCGGTTCTATACGTATTGCCCGGCGTTGGACCAGTTTGTCACCAGCCGGCTGAACAAGGGGTATTACGATCAGGACTATCTGCAGGCGAACCTGAACAATCTCAAGACCAACGCCGAGTATGCCCTGAAATACGGCCTTACACCGGGTCTGGTCAGTTTTGAACCGAGGTCGGTGCCGGACGAGTTGCTGCAGCGGTATCCTGTTCTCCGGGGAGCCAGGGTGGATCACCCGATGCGGAGTTTCCGGCCCCGTTATAACCTTTCCGTTGCGCATCCGGTTGTGCTCGATCATTATGCCGAGATGATGGAAAATCTGATGCATGAAGTACCGGCTCTCGAATTCTTTTCTATCTGGTCCAACGACAGCGGCGCGGGATTCGAGTACACTAATTCACTGTATGTCGGCCGCAACGGCGGAGGATATCTTGTCCGCGAATGGCTCGCAGCCAAAGATATTGCAGCCGCCGCTGCCATCAATCTGGTACGATTTATGAAAACGCTCCGTGACGCCGGCCGGAAGATCAACCCGCGATTCCGCACGCTTATCCGTCTGGAACCATTCTGGGAAGAACACGACCATATCTGGGGCCAGCTCGAAAACGGACTGGATGTCGAGGTGTCCTCTTTCCTGACCAAAGGCTGGGATCTTGCATACAAACATCCCAAATACGAGGAGGTGCCGCAGATACACGGGACGGCGTTGTATTGTACGTTCGTTGAACAGGAACGGGCGATCATACAGGACCTCGAACGGAAGGGCGCAGGAGCGGACGTCTATTTTGTCCCCGGCATCCTGGGTAACCACGAGCCCCTGATCGGGATTCCTTTCCCGGGTCTGGTCCATAAGAAACTTTATGAAATGGCCGACCGATCGGTCACCACTGCGGCATACCAGGGCGGTGTGACCCCGACCTCGTTCGCCCCGTATAACATCAACCAGGAAGTTATCCGTGCCTATCAGTTTGACCGCGACCTGGATCTTCAGGCATTGCTCCGGCGCAAAGCGGTGGAATGGATCGGTGAGGAACTTGCGAACGATCTGGTCAGCCTCTGGGCGCTGTCTGAGGAAGCATTCATGTCGTTCCCGCTTCCCATCTGGATCTATTCCGGATGGAGCGTATGGTACCGGCTGTCGGTCCGCCCGATTGTTCCGAACATCGAGGCAATCCCCGAGGCCGAACGCGCATACTACGAAGACTTCCTGCTGGCTACCACCCACAATCGCACACGTGTCGACTTCCGGTACGATGTCGGGTTTGATCTTATCGAACCCCCGCGTGCGTGGAAGGCGATCAAGCATATGGACGAAGATCTCTTCCCCGTCATGCTAAAAGCTGTTGCCCTTGCAGAATCCATGCTGAAGCGTGCGAAAACGGATCAGGCAAAGGCGTGTGCGCAGGATCAATATGACCGTATGCGGGCTCTCCTGTACTGGTACCGGACAGAATATGCAGTCACCGCCTGGGTGGCGGGGGTGCATACCTACATCGGGAGCACCGATGCCAAGGAACGGAAGATGTGCAGGGAACTGCTGCGGAAAGTGGTCCTGGATGATATTCAGAACACAAAAGACCTGCTCCATCTGTGGGAAACTTCCCGGACGAACTGGCTCATCATCTCCGATGTCGGTGAGACCACGTTTATCTACTATAAGAACTTCGGAGAGTTGCTGAAGAAGAAGATCGCTGTCATGGCGGGACATGAGAATGATGAGCCGCACGTCGACCCCGACTTCCAATGGCGAGTTCCGGGTTTTCCGGACAAGGACAACGTATAACGTCTGACCGTCCATATACTGTGGTTGTCGCGCCGGATTCTTTTAAAGGATCCCTCGACGCGCATGCGGTGTCGGCTGCCATCGGTGCAGGTGTGCATGATGTGCTGCCTCAGGCACGGGTTCACCTGCATCCTGTCGCCGATGGGGGGGAAGGGCTGCTGGATGTTCTGCTCCCGGTGATGGGGGGTGAACGGTTGGAATCTGACGTGTGTGGGCCTCTTCCCGGTCAGCGTGTCCGTGCGCAATGGGGCTTCGTGAAACAGGAGGGGCTCGCGATCATTGAAATGGCGCAAGCCGCCGGATTGGGGCTGATCCCGATGGATCAGAGGGATCCGCGGATCACGACTACCTTCGGAGTGGGGGAACTGCTGATCGCAGCCCTCGATCATGGAGCACGTTCCGTTGTTATCGGTATCGGTGGAAGTGCGACCAACGATGGCGGAGCGGGCATGGCCCAGGCTCTCGGCGTCCGCCTGCTCAGCCGTGATGGGAACAGCATCGGGCCGGGCGGAGCAGCCCTCTGCGATGTGAGCCGGATTGACACGACGGCTCTGGATCTCAGACTGATGAGAACCACCGTCATTGTCGCCTGTGATGTGGAAAATCCGCTCACCGGGCCCGGGGGCGCAACCGCCGTGTACGGACCCCAGAAGGGAGCATCACCGGAGATCGTTGAGTACCTTGAACGTTGCCTCTGCCGGTATCGGGATCTTCTTCGCGAACAACTCGGCGTTGATGTGCAGAGTATTCCCGGGAGCGGTGCCGCGGGCGGATTGGGCGCCGGACTTGTTGTTTTCGGAAACGGCCAGCTCCGATCCGGGATTGATCTGGTTCTGGATGTGACACGGTTTGATGAACGATTACACCATGCCGACGTGGTCATCACCGGGGAAGGCTCACTGGATGCGCAGACGCGATGCGGGAAGGCATTGAGCGGTTTGCTGCGCAGGACCCGGGCTGCCGGAATCCCCGTCCTCGCCGTCGTGGGGCGTGTGGAAGGTGATCCCATGCTCCTGCGCGGTCCGGAGGGTTTTACGGATCTTATCACGCTGGTCAATGACCGGACCACTCCTGAGGAAGCGATGAAGCGTGCGGCGCCCCTTCTGCGCCAGAGGGCATCGACAATACTCCAGCGATTTGTCCGTCAGTAGCAGGAGCACCATGATTCGAGTGGGCATTATTGGGTGTGGCAGCATCGGGAAAGATCATGCCGCATGCCTGGTTGCACGGCAGGATGTGGCGGTACAGGCGTTCTGTGATGCCGACGAAGAACGTGCGCGTTCCTTTGTGAAACGATTCGGTGGGGGATATACAACCGCAGATCCACAGCGCGTGTTTCAAGATGGATCAATCGACGCGGTGTACATCTGTACGCGTAATGATTCACACGCATCGCTGGGTATCGATGCCGCGACCGCCGGGAAACATATCATGATGGAGAAACCGCTCGCGCTCACCGAACACGAATGTGCGTCCCTTGCCGAAACAGTGGTACAGCGCGGGGTGATCTTCATGAGCGCGTTCAAACTCCGATACGAACCGTCGGTAAAGCTGGCGCGTGCCCATGTGCCGTCCCCGCTCGTCAGTATTGCCCAGGTGACCGACAGCAGATGGCCCGACGACTTCTGGGGAAATGACCCGCTGCAGGGCGGAGGGAACGTCCTCTCTCAAGGATGTCATGCCGCTGACCTGCTCTTCCATCTCCACCAGAGTGAGCCGGAGAGCGTCATGGCATACGGAAGGAACGTTCACCATGGAAGTAATCCCATTGTTGACACACTCGCGGCGGCGGTCCATTTTGGAAACGGGAGTCTGGCGTCTCTTGTGGTGACAGATTGTGGGCGTACCCCGCTGGTCTCCAAGTTTTCCTTTCAGATTCTGGACGGACAAAGGACGGCGCATTTGTCGGATCGACTCAAGAAAGTCACGCTGGACGACGGGACACAGACCACCGTGAACGAAGCACCTGAAGAAATCGGCCTGCGTGCCGAAAATGACGACTTTATCGATGCTGTGCGCCAGGGGCGTCAGCCCGCGGTAACACTGGCTGACGGCGTCCGCGCAACGCGGCTCCTCCTGGCTGCACTCAGATCCTCTGCTTCCGGCAGGCTGGAACATGTGTCAGGATAGACGATGAACCTGCAATCATCCGAACGGCAGTGGCTCCTTCGCCTGGCACGGGAGGCGGGGGACCGCTTCTTCGACGCCCGGACGGGACTCTGCCTTATCGGCAGAGACACGCTCTGGTATGCCGCGGGATTACTCTTTGATGAACACGAAGAGCGACGTGCATTTGCGAGGACGCTCATCTGTCGCATCCGGGGCGGGGATGGAACACACACTCCTGCCACTATGCTGGCGTTGTTGTTCGGGCCCGGTGATACGCTGGATAAGCAGTGCAGCGCACACTTGGGTGCGGAGATCGCCGGAGAGCTCATCCGCGCTTCCGATGTCCAGTGGCGTGATGGAAATGTTAATCATCCCCTGGGCGCATACGCCACTCTTATTCTCGGGGGCGAGTATTGCGGAGCACCCTGGGCGACAGCGCTCGGGTACAAGCGCCTTCACGAGTTCCAGACAACAATCGGCGACCGTCGCTTCCGGGTCCGCCGGCAGGCAGAAATGTCGGAATATAACAGTCCCACCTATACCGCCCTCAACCTCGTGTTCCTCGGACTTATCGCGGAGTACGCGCGGGATGAACAATCGCGGGCGCTGGGGTTGTGGCTGGAACAACGACTCTGGCTGGATGTCGCCCTCCATTTTCATTACCCCAGCATGCAATTCGCCGGTCCTCATTCGCGTTCATATCAGGAAGACTCCACCGGCGGATTTTCGGCTCTCCACGCTGCTGTGCTCGCGGCAACAGGTCGTCCCCTGTACTGCGATCCATCGTTGTCCGAACGTTTCGAGCATCCCTCGACATTGCTGCAATCAGGTCTGACCGGTATCACCCCCTTTCATATGACGGAAGAAGCGATGGATGTGATGTGGGAGAAGCCCTTGCCCCTTCACATGCGGAAAACCACCTATTCCGAGCAGTATCATGAAAATGTGGTGGGTGCCGGTTTCTCATTTGACGATGAGGCATATCCGGGAGGTTGGCGGGACCTTACCACCTACATGAATGCGGAATGGGCTCTCGGCACCGCTGCCCTGCCATACGTTAATGCCGGACACTCCGACTGCGTCATGGTAAGAATTCGCCGGTCACATCACATTAAGAGCCCGCGCGATTTTCGCTCCCTGTACACCCGGGGGGTCTTTAACGGCTCGGTCGTAGGCCAAAAAAACCTTTGCCATGTGACGCAGGGTGCCATCGATGCCAGTTATCTGTATGAAGAGTCAAGGTGCGCGGTCTATCAACATCGTAACCGGGCGATCGTCCTGGCATGTCCGAAACGAGCCGGCCATCGGGGTATCCGGAGTTTCCGGCTGGATCTGATCGCCGGCTGGTCCGTCCCATTCGATCAGATGCTGCTCGGAGATTCACCGGTTGGCGAGTTGCCCGTTGAAGTGGACGCGCGGACCAGATTCTGTTTCCGTGATTTTCAAACATACGGCATGATTATCCCCCTGGTCCTTGCCCCTGCAGCACACCCGGCATCGCTCCGTCTCTGGACGGCGAACGGCCATATGATGGTCTCCCTGTACAATTATGACGGCCCTGCCCTGGATGTGTCACGCGATGAACTCACGGCCTGGAGAAACGGGTTCATTCTTCACCTCTCATCGGCCGAGGAGTGGGGGTCCTTTGAAGACTTTCATGGCTGGTCGAAGACAGTGCGTGTCACGGATATATGTACTGAGAGCCGTATCCGCCAGATCGTGGTCGAATCCTCCGATGGCACCATGAAGGCGGAGTATGACCCCTGGCGCGAGGTTTTTCTCGCACGCACCTGGAATGGCATTGAGGAGGGGGTGGAACATCTTGAGATCCAGGCGGGTAAGGATGAACGCCCGCTCCTGTCGCCGCTGACGATCTTCGGATCGGAGGCACGGAACACGTGAGACGACCGAATAGGACACAGCTCAAACACGACATCGCGGGGTATGCCTTCATCGCCCCATGGTTGATCGGCTTTGTGCTCCTAACGGCCGGACCGATGGCCGTTTCTGTGTTTCTCAGCGGGACATCCTGGACCATGTTGTCACCGCCCGTAGGCGTCGGGATGTCAAATTATGAGACGATTCTTGTCGAGGATGAATTATTTCTTACAAGTTTACTGAATACGCTCTACTATGTTGTCTTGTCTGTACCCCTCGGTCTCCTGGTGTCACTGATGCTGGCGATGTTGCTCCATCAGCGTGTGCGGGGGATGTCATTGTTCCGCACAATCTTTTTCCTCCCCTCGATCACAAACATGGTCGCGGTGTCCATGCTCTGGCTCTGGGTCTTTAATCCCGAATTCGGGCTCCTGAACGCGATGCTGGAGCTTGTCGGTATCAGGGGACCGTTATGGCTTCAGAGTGAATCCTGGGCGAAGCCATCACTGATTATCATGTCCCTCTGGGGTGTTGGCGGAACGATGATAGTGTTTCTGGCTGCGCTGCAGGGTATTCCGCAGGAGCTTTACGAGGCGGCGGACCTTGATGGGGCGGGACGGTTCGACCGGTTCAAGCATATCACGCTCCCGATGATCTCACCTGCCATGCTCTTTAATTTGATTATCGGGGTGATCGGCAGCTTTCAGGTCTTCACGCAGGCATACGTCATGACCGGGACCGCGCAACCGGGAAGCGAAGGGGGACCGAATAATGCGACCCTCTTTGTGGTGTTGTATCTGTACAAAAAAGCATTTCAGGAATTTCGCATGGGATACGCATCAGCTCTTGCCTGGATTCTGTTCTTTATTATTCTGGCGGTGACGCTGGTCCAGATGCGGTATTCGAAACGCTGGGTACATTATGAAGCGGGGGAACGGTGATGGGTCACGGATCGTTCTGGAATACCCTTGCGACATCGACTGCGCGTTATGTGATCCTCTATGGTACCCTGCTCGTCCTGAGTGGCGCATTTCTTCTTCCCCTGCTCTGGATGCTTTCGGTGTCGGTGCAGGATGTGGAAGGCGTGTTCGCTCAACCGTTCCGGTGGATCCCCGACCAACCCCGGTGGGAAAACTTCCGGGACGCCGTTACGTTATTCCCGTTCGGCCGTTATCTGGCAAACACCACAGTCATTACTGTGTCGGTGGTGGTCTTTACGCTTCTCTCTTCATCACTTGTGGCGTACGGGTTTTCGCGCGTACGGTTCCGCGGGCGGAACGCCCTTTTTGCGGTGTGCCTCTCGACGATGATGTTGCCCGGCCAGGTGACCATGATCCCTCTCTATGTTGCGTATGCGCGTTTGGGCTGGATTGACACATGGTACCCGCTCATTGTGCCGGCATTGTTCGGTTCGCCCTTTTATATCTTTCTCCTGCGGCAATTCTTCCTCACCATTCCCCGGGAGTATGATGAGGCAGCCGTGCTCGACGGTGCTGGAAAATTGAGAATCTACTGGAGTATTATTCTGCCTCTTGCCCGTCCGGGACTCGCAACGGTGGCACTTTTCAGTTTTGTTGGTACGTGGAATGACTTCTTTGGTCCGCTCATCTATATCAACAGCCCTGAGAAAGCCACGTTGACGCTCGGTCTGCAGATGTTGAAGGCGCAGATCGTCGGAACGGGTACAGTGGAATGGCATATCCTTATGGCCGCTTCACTTCTGGTGATGATTCCGAATGTTATCGTCTTTTTCCTGGCACAGAAACATTTTGTCAAAGGGCTCCAGATGGGAGGGCTCCGCGGATGAAGTATGGAGGCGTGTTCTGTGTATTGCTCGGTATTATGACGGTGGGTGGGTGTGGCACCGGCGATCAGCCGCAGAAGGGGACTGTTGTGTACAACTGCCCGGCAAATGCAGCCGAAGTGGCTGTTCTGCAGAAAGAAATCCCCCAATTTGCCGAGACCTCCGGCGTCACGATCACATTACATCCGTTTACGGGCCAGGAGAAACTGTATGCAATGATGGCCGCGGGACAGGCCCCCGACATCTTTTATACAAGCGGGACCATTCGCGACCAGCTGGCGGCGGAAGGTCGGCTGCTTGATCTCCGCCTGGTAAGTGAGGGGGATCCCTTCGTGGACCGTCTCTGGCCGCACATCAGAGAGAACAGCATTTCCCCGGACGGAGGATGGTATAGTATCGGGAACTGGGAATTTACATGCGGTGTATACTACCGGAAAGATTTTTTTGATGCCGCCGGGATTGCCTATCCGGACACGGCCTGGACGTGGGATGATTGTGTTGCGGCAGCACGGGCCCTGACGGTGCGCCGGACCCCTTCGGAACCCCCCTCGCGGTACGGGATCTTCATCGGCAGTCACTTTATTGAAGCCCTCGAAATGATGAACGGAAGTCGGTTTCCTCCTCATGCCCTTACCGTGACCATCCCGGAGAGCTCCCTTGAAATCTACCGCAAGTATATCGCACTGATGGATGCGGAACTTATGCCTGATGTGCGGCGCATTCAGGCAATGGGAATGCAGGCACCTCAACTCTTGCAGACCGGACGCATAGCCATGCTCGTCGAGGCAGTTCCTCATCAGACGCTCATCGAAACGTTATCGGTGCCCTGGGGACTCGCGCCGCTTCCACGCTTTTCGGGAAAGACGCCTGCATACTTCAGATCGGCAAGCGGCGGACTTTCGGTCTCATCGACGACTGCCGATCCCCGGTCAACGTGGAAAGCGCTCGTCTGGATCATCGGCGGCGCAAGCATCTATCAACCCAACCCGGTACTACGCGACGTAAACTTCGTGTCGGGCTGGGAACGGCGCTATCCAGCGCTCGTAGGGAGCGGATTCCGGGAAGTGTGGGACCTGAGCCTTGCGCGCAACGGGGGGGATCCTCGATTTTTTGTCCGTTACTCCACCTGGAGCTCGGGCCCGATACTGGAGAAGTTACAGCCCGTCCTGGACCAACTCTGGGCACGAAAACTTCCGGTTGAAGATCTGAACAAGACTGTACACACGATTAATGCAAGTGTCCGCATGCAGCTCGAGGGGATCCTCCGACACAGGAACCTCCTCCCTGCATTCCGCGACAACCTCGAGCACGCCATGGAGCAGCTGGATGAGTCACCTGCGCGTTGAACAGACAGGTCCGGCGGATTGCCGTGTGTGGGCCGGTGAAATACAGCTCGCGGAAATCCGGAATCTCCGGCTTTCATTTCTGCGCCTCCGCGAACGTGGCGCGCAGCTTGTGGGTACGGACGTGCCACTCCCGCTCTTCTGGGAACAATATGCAGATCACGAAAATCCGGAACGGAATACCTCGAGCGGAGCGCGTGTATCCGTTGAACAGCGGGCTGCGTACGACGGACCGGTGTCCGCCATGCAGCACACGGACGAGGATGTATCAGGTGGGCGGACGGAATTGATGGACGGGCCGGTGTCGCTTCTCTGCCGGGGAACGACGGCGTCAGGATCAGTTCGCAGCGTCTACCGTCTGACTTTCGCCCGGACAGGCCAGGCACACTATGATCTTCTCATCCATGCCCGGTTCGAGGTGGTGGAAGGCCTGAGCTGGCTCATTACACCAAATCCTCATCACGGGGAGATAGAATTCTGCAACCTCTGGCCGGCAGGATCTTTCTCGGCCATCGGAGGAGAGAGCAAGCGTTATACGACGACAGCAGTCCGGCGGGGCGAACACATTACCTTGATCCCGCATAACCATCTGGAATCGGCGGAGAAGCACAATATCCCCCTTCATAAAGGCGACCGCATTGCGTGGCTCCTTGAGGACGAGAACCCGGTGCTTACTCTCGAATCGGAGCAGGCTGTTTCAGCCGGACTGTGTGCCTACATGTGGGATATGCATCTTGCCTACAAAGTGTGCGAAGCCGGAACTCCACTTTTGCTGCCGCCCGGATGTTCGATGGAAGCGCACTTCCGTCTGGCGAGTATGTCGCGGACCGAGTGTGAACATTGGCTGGAGATTGGCAGGAGGGACATTTCCCCTGAAGATGCACTGACTCCGGTGTACGTGCGCGGGGTGAATACATTCCGTCAGACGATCGATTCGTCCCCTGAGAAGTCACATCTCCTTTGGCCCTGGGTGTTTCAGGCGGTGACCGGACCGGCGGGGAGTATCCGCGGGGAGGTCGACAGGTCGGTGGGTTTTGATGACAGTGCGTCTGTTTCCATACGGAGTACGGAGAATTCATCGGGGCGATGGGTTGCGACCACACTGGGGCCGGCCTTCGGGGACCCTGAATTTCGCTCTGGCAGGCGGTTCCGCCTTTCCGCGCGGGTTCGTACACTCAACCTGAACGGACAGGCTCGCATCGCCCTCCGGCTGCACAGAACCGGCAGCCCGGATCTCCATCGTCCGGATGGTTATGAAGAATTTGCGGGTGTGGGTGCGGGAACCGGAACGTCCGGGTGGCAGGAACTCACCGTTGTCACGCCGCCCATCGTGCCGGAACCGGACCGTATTCACCTCCACCTTTTCCATGAAGGAAGTGGGACAAGCTGGTTTGACAATGTCCTTTTCGAGGAGATTGACTGAAAAATGAAATCCCGTCGTACATCATTGCCCGTCTCGATCATGGTGTGGAGCATTCATGACGAGCTCATCGAAAGCGCCGCCGTGCGCGAACAACAGTTCGGGGACCTTGTTGCAGCCGGATTTGATGGCGTTGCGGCATTCGTTCGATGCAGCAGGTACACCTGGGATACCCCGCTTGCGCGGGCAGCACTCGGCCACATCAGCCGCATGTGCCGCGCGTCGGACAAGCACCTCTGGATTGGTCCTGATCCGCGGTTCATATCCCGGGCGCTGATCGGGCAGTGCGGAGGGACGGATCTCCTGTTGTTCGGTGATACCAGTCGCGCCGCAGTCGTACCCAACTTCGGCCCCATCGTCCAGGATCGTTTTGCTGTCCGGTGCGCTCTGCACCCTCGTCATGTGCACATGTTGAACGAGGTGGCCATTGAATATCAGCCTCTCGAAATCATGCGGGCGTATGCGGTCCGGGATGGGAAGAACACATTTCAGCAGGGTGATATCCGGGATATTACGTCGCGCTGCCAGATGTTCTACAATGCGCGGGATCGTTATGTAGAAGCCTTCGGCGAATTCTCCCCGCCGGACATATCAGCGTGGAAGGTGCTTGTGTTTTTCCGTGTCCGATCGTCTCATGTGGACTACTCCAATCGGGCCCATATGCGGGAATATGCGCGCCGCCTGGCTTCGCTCAAAAAGAACGGGATACAGGCGCAGGGATTGATGTGGGATGAGCCAGGATACACATGCACATACGGGAGTCTGCCGTTCACTCCCGTTCTGCGAAAGGCCTGCGCTGCCGCCCTGGGATTTCCCCTTGAACGGGTACTCTGGAAACTGGCTCTCGATGCTGCTGACGGTTCCCATGTCCACGTACGCCAATGGTATTATCGTGTCGTCCAACAATCGGTGGTCGATGCCCAGCGGTCGGCCAACAGAGTCATGCGCCGCATCTGGGGACCGCAATGTGTTGCGGGGATACACGATACATGGCACTTCGAGTCGGCAGATATGTGCGATATGAACCACGGCAGCATGGATCTCTGGAAGGGGGCTGAGACAAAAAGTGGAGGATTTGTGGATCTCGGAGGGGTGAATGACCTCCGAGAACCGTCATCCCGGCATTACGCAGATCTTGCCGCCCTGAGCGTGATCGCCGCGTCGCTGGGAAGGTTTACACCGGGTAAGTTTGCGTACAACAACCTGTGGACCGTGGGGGACGATGACGGAGAAGGGTGGCAGGAGACGGTCATGGACCATTGTGTTAATGTTATGGCCCTTTTCGGGACACGCTGGCTGGCGCACGCCTACGGGCCTGTGGGGACGGTGGGCGAGGAACGGTCGTTTCTGGGATCACCGCCGCTTCCAGGATATCCCGATCACAGTACCTGGCCGGCTTTTCCGCGCTGGAACAAGAGACTGCAAAGCCATTTTTCTGTTACCGGCGGCCACCTGCCCGAAACGAATCTTCTCGTCGTCTATCCTGTGGATACGCTCTACGGGCTGGCGGATGAACGGGCCGATCGTGTCGCTGCAGATGTCTTCACGCTCCTGCTCGCTCTTGTTGACGCACACTACCAGCCGGACGTGATCTCTCCTGCGCGGGCGGCCCGGGGACGCTGGAAGAATGGCAAGTTCGTGATTGGCCGGTTCTCGTATGATGCCGTCATTATGCCGTATACTCCGGATCCACGCAAAGAGCTGGTTTCGCTCTTCCGAAAACATGAATCCAGATTGCTCCACATCGATGATGCACCGCTGGAGCCGGGCGTGTTCCTGAAAAAAATCGAAACTCTTGGCGTAGACCGGCCAGTCCGGGGCCCGAAGCAGAGCTGGGTGAGTCTCACGCGCCTGCACAATGAAACCATTGTCACCCTCATTCCTTCACGACACGGGGGTTCCATAGAGGGTTTGGTACGCTATGGCGGCAGCCAGATGAGCGTGCCGCGGTCTGGAGGACTCGTGATCGTTCGCTTCCGGGATGACCAAGCGCCGGTGCTGGTACAATTGGGGAGCACGGGCGGATGATGCCAGTGCCCCGGCATATTGCACGGCTTCCGCTGACCCGACGCCAAGAGACTTCATCCGCGTACGAGTGCACGCTCCCGACCGGAGAGAAGATCTGGCGCCGGCTTTTGCTGATGATCCAGACCACGACGTATCCTCTGGACCACCATTGCAGATATGTGCGACACCGGGGGGAGGAATTTCCCTATACCTTCTCGAACATGCGGTTCGAATCTTCGCCTCCGGGTTTAAGAGTGGGGCCCTGGCCGGGCTGGAGAGGGATTCCCCCCTTCCCAAAGATTGTAGTGTCTTGGATCGGGGGTCAGACCTCCGCGGTCGTACACTTCTGGGGGGACGAAATCACCTGCAAGCACCTCCGGGCGGTGGCCTGGCTTCCGCCGGAATGCGCCGGGATACTGCGTTGCTCAGTACATGACAGCCGACTCCAACCGGAATATGCCGATCTCTTTGATGACACGCCGATCCAGCTGCAGCCCATCCCGGTCGCTCTCCGGAAGGCGCTCCAGGGAGTCCATCCCCGTTTGCTGATAACCCCGGATCTTGTCACCGGGCTCGCGGCAAAGGCCTCCACGACTCACAAGGCTCACTGGGATCGGTTGCACGCTCTGATCGAAAATACGCAACTGCCGCCGGAATTGACGCCTGAGTCCAAAACAGTGCCGGGGCCCGAACGGCTCCGTCCGGAAGACCGCGCCATGATCACCGCGCTGTTGGCGGTTGTGGATCCCGGCGCGTTGAATACCGGCCGCGCCCTCGCTGCCTACAGGGAATTTGTTCGTACGAGCCGGGAACCGGGATACAGTCCGCTGACGATCGATACCCAGGCCGGGGAAACTTTATTCCTGCTGGTCCTTGGGTATGACTGGTTGTATTCCCTCCTGGATGAGCGGGAGCGGAGAGATGTGCGTGATTGGCTGTGGACTGTGGCCGCGAGAGTCCGGGAGTTCCTTCCGAACGATCGCCGGGATATTGCACAGGCGCACTATCTGGGTTGCGCACTGGGGTTGCTCGCATGTGCATTTGCCTTCTGGGAGGATCATCCGAAAGCGAAACAGTGGGCTGCGGAATTCCGTGGCGCGCTTGATGTGATCATGCGGATGCTGCCCGGGGATGGCTTTCACCCGCACGGGGCTAACCTCTGGATTTATGAATATGGATTCCTCCTGCGCTGGCTGGAACTGTACCGCGTGTGCGCGGGCGAGAGCGTCTGGGATGTACCTCACTGGAAACACGCCTCCGCGTTCAGGTCCGCAGCCCTCTCGCCCGACGGACTCTACGGCATCTCGTTCGGTGATCCCCAATACCGGGTGGGTGGTGATAGCTGGTGCCACTACCTGATTGCTTCGCGGACGCGATCCGCGGAGGCTCAGACCGTTGGCGATCTGCTGGTCGAGGGTCCGCACGCCGGCGTGGATTACAGGCACATACCACCCAGACGCCGGGTGTACGAGTTTTTGTTCTATGACCCAACCGTTTCATCCGAAATCTCCACATCATCGATCAACAACTTCTCCGACGGGGGGCAGCTCATTGCCCGGGGTGGTGGCAGCGCAGGCGCAGTGTTTACTGCCCGTGCTGGCCTGCCCCTCGGTGCCCAACGCTACCGGGGAGGGGAACGGGGTGGGTACGGACATGCAGACCCCTGCAACGGATCGTTTCTCTGGTTCCGGCATGGCGAGTTTGCAGTATCAGGACCGGGACCAACGTATCGGCGCGACTCGGCTCTCCATAATGTTATCACGTTTGGAGGCCAGGGCCAGATCGGGGATGGAACGGTCTGGCTTCCCGATTTTTTTCCTCCGGCCATTCTCTGCCCGGCCCCACGTGTCCGGATCCATGATGAATCTGCTTCTTTTGATGTCGAACTTGCTCCATCCTATCTTCCGCATCTTGGAGTGCAGACGTGCCACAGGGCGATGTGGGTACATCCGGACAGCACCATCGTGGGTGTTGACACCGTGGAATGCCGGCAGGCATCGGACATCCAGTGGAACCTCCACAGCTGGGGGAAGTTTGTTCCCGCGGCATCGACGCAATTGTGTCGGTGGACAATTCACTGCCCCAGGGAAGAATTGTCGCTTTTCCTTCTCCATCCGGACCCGGGGGCGGCCTCGACAGGGTTGACATCGATGGTACCGGCATACCCCCACGACGGCAAACGCGACCATTTTCTCCGGTGGCAGGTTCATCGTGCAAGAGTACAACTGTTCTGGTGCCTAACGGCGCTCGACACCCCGGTGGTTCCCCATGTGACAGTGGAGGATGGCAGTACGTTGATCAGAATAACAAACGACCTTCGCCTGAAATTTTTAGATGGACAGCTTGTCCCCGAGGGGGGCATATGCTAAAACGGCTGGACAACCTTGTTGACCGGTCATGCTGGATTTCCGGCGACCGCATCAATGCCTGCATTGCCGTCGAGGCACACGGTATTGCCGAGATCGGGTTCCATGGAGCTCAACCGGTCAGCCGGAATTCACGGATGCTGGTCCGGGACGGGGGAGTGCTCTCTCTGTCGATCAGAGATGAGAACGGGAGAGAGGAACCGGTGCGTTTTGAAACTGTGGAGTGGAGTCCCCACAGGGTGTCTGTGGAACTGTCGCCGTGGGGGAGGAGTATGCATCTTGAGATTCTGGCGACTGATCGTGTAATCCAGATATCCGTCACAGGGGAAGTGCATGGGTGTTATCTGAAGAGCATGTTCTTTTCGGAAGCGTGCACCACGATGGTCCGGGGCGAACGTGTCTGGGCAACTCCCCGCGTTCTTGATGGCTGGCTCACACTGCAATGCCATGATCGTATCCGTCTGGCCGATTGGATAAAGCAGAAGGGTCCATACGCCGGTGATTTTCTGATTCCCGAGTCATGGCGACGGACTATTTTCAGCCGCACGGTTCGTTCGGGTCTTGCCACGGCGGCGGATCTCAAGCCGGAATACCGTGATGCCGACATCCCGATCTATGATGCCGGCACGTGGATCCGGATCGGCGCAGAACTTTGTAAGGTTGAACAGAACGTCCATGATATTCAGTTTCTTACGCCGCTCGCCGAGAGCACATCCCCCGACCCGGCGCTCATCATTTCCTGTGTGGAACACGATCAGCATAAGGTTCTGAGCGGTGCAGGCCAGAAAGGACTTGCGCAACGGACGAGGGTGGCGCACGAGGAGCTGGCGATGCTGGCCCCACGGCTTGCGGGTGAAACCATTCCGGAACTGGTGGAGTGCTTCAGCACTGTCCCCGGCATTGTGCGCTCTTGTACCGTTCGCGAGATGGGAATGACCCGCGCAACGCCGGGGGCATACTACTGGATCTGGGCGTGGGATAATATGGTCACCGGAGCGGAAAGTCTTCGGTGGGGCGATTACACTCTCGTTTCTGAGATGACACGCTTCATCACCACACACAGGGATGTGAACGGCTCCATTCCGGCGCGCTGGACGCGGAGTTCCCAGCCACTTGACACACCGCCGCACGGAGCCATGGAGTTTCTCCTTCTGCAGCTTGTGTACCAGCATGCTCTTGAAACCGGGGAGCGGCAGAGGTTATTGGATGTTTATCCTTACGCCGTTGCGCTCCTTCATCAATGCGTCGCGTTGTCCGGGGGGACCGGCTTTGTCAGGAATATCAGCTTCTATCCGGATCACCCGGCCCGGTTCGGGAGAACGGACCGGAGTGTTGTTGCTCTTGAAGCCGGATGCCTGTACGGTCTGGTGCGCATTCTGGAAAATGTGGCAATTCTTCTGAATGATGACCATGTCCGGGAAACCAGCCGGACCCTGGCCCGGAAGCTTGAGGCCGGTTTTCTGAACGCCTTCTGGGACGACGGGCGCAAGTTTCTTGTCGATTCATTTGATGGCGAAACGGGAGAACGTAACACGACGTATCCTCTGTTCTCCCTCCTGTTCCTCCAGACGCCTCTCGGACTCTCCCTCATCAGAAAGGTCCTCCCGGAGATGGCCGGATTTATGGAACAGCATCTCCAATCGGATAGTGGAACGCAGATGCTCCCCCCCTGGGATATCCGGAGAGGGAGTGAGGAAGCTGTGGCGTCATGGTATCCCCACTGGGATCTCTACCTTCTCAAGGTGTTGCGGAGATCTGGCAGGAGTGATGGTATCATGCGCTGGGTGCACGCCGCCGGAGAGACTCTCCGCCGCCTTGGGTACGTGCCGGAATTTCTTATGCTCGACGGGCTCAGCCAGACCAACCCGGAGACCTGGCGGCGGCACGGCTCGGTTTCAAATGTGAATTGTCTGACGGGATGGTATCATGGTATTCTGGAAGGTCTCCTCGGACTGGAGTTTGACCCCGGCGGAATGGGCATCGTGCCGCTCGGGCTCCCGCTGGGACGGCTGACTCTTCGTGGGCTCGTCCATCGGGGTTCACGATGGGACATTCTTGTTGCACAGGAGGGGGAACATCTGGCCGAGATGCGAATCGACGGGGAACTCCTCCGGGGAAGCACGAAAGTCCCCGCCCGTTACCATGATACACGTTCTCACGAATTGACGGTGAAGTACGGACCAGCTCCGGACGAACTCCGTTTCCGTGAAATCCTCAACGCGGAGGTTCTGGAAAGTGAAGGGGGCACACACTCGTGCGCGGTCCGCATACGTGCCCTCGGAACCGTGGATATCGTTGTGGATCAGGCGGACACGGTGCACTGTGCAGTGGACGGAAAGCCGGTAGCGATGAGCATTGATCCGGACTCCGGCATCGGAACGTGGCAGGTTGTTTCTTCACATATACATGTGTTCACAATCCACCGTAAATCCTGAATCACACATACGCGAGATATCATGATCGACTCCATAAAACAAGTTAATCTTCTTGATCTGGTGGTCATCATCACCTACCTTCTGCTCTTGACCGGCGTTGGAATTTACCTGACCCGGTTCAACAAGAGCGTGGATGATTTTTTTAAGGGTGGTGGAAAGATTCCCTGGTGGATTGCGGGACTCTCGACCTTTGTTGCGGGTTTTTCCGCATTTATGTTTGTGGCCGCCGCCGGGTATACATATAAGAACGGGCTTGGCGCAGTCGTGCTCTTTACCTCCGCGGTATGGGGATACGGTCTCGGATATTTGATCTATGCGGTGCGATGGCGCCGGGCCAGACTCTCCTCGCCCATGGAATTTCTGACGCGACGATTCTCCCAGGGAACAACGTATTACTACACACTGTTGTCCATTGTTCCGTCGATTATGGGTCTCGGGCTGGGGATCTATATCCTGTGTATTTTTATTGCAACAGCCCTCGGGATTATGTCGGTGACGGTGAATATCGGATTCATGATGCTCACCGGACTCGAGTTGTCCATGATCGTCACAGGGCTGGTTATGCTGGTGTATACAAGCGCCGGGGGACTCTGGGCGGTGGTGATCACGGATTCCCTCCAGTTCTTTATTATTCTCGTAATTTCACTTCTGATTTTCCCCCTCACCTTCATCGAACTCGGCGGGACCTGGAACATACTGGATGGTTTCCAGCGGCTGATCGCTGAGGCGCCGCCGGATTATATCAGCCTGGCCGACGTGTTCACGCGTCCCCTGTTTTATCTCGCCTACCTGGTCAGCATCTTCATCGGCTACAATGCCGCCTGGCATATCGGCCAACGGTATTACAGCGTTCCTACGGAAGGTGATGCGCGCAAGATGGCCCTGCTCTGTGCGGGACTGAGTCTGGTGCTGCCGTTCCTGTGGATCGCACCGACCATGGGTGCACGGGTCCTCTTTCCTGATATCGCCTCACTCTGGCCACAACTGGCGGAACCGGCGGAGGCCTCATACGTGACCCTTGCCCTGACACTCCTGCCGAACGGATTGATCGGGCTGACACTCTCGGCGATTCTCGCAGCCACGATGACTTCTATTGACACCCAGCTGAACTACCTTGCGTCCATTCTGGTCCGCGATGTGTACGTCAAAATTCGTGAGGACTTTATGGGCGTGATTGCCGGGCAGAAGGAGCAGTTGACGGCCGGGCGCCTCACCGCTTTTACGCTGGGCATTCTTGCGATCATCACAGCCATCATCGTTCAGAGGACCAAGGGAGTCTTTGATTTTGCACTGATGTACTATTCCTGGTTTGCGCCGTCGATGCTGACGCCGGTCATGCTGGGATTTGTGTACAAGAAAACACCATCCTGGTCTGCCATTGCTGCGGCCACGGCTGGTCTCGTGCTGGTGTTCGTCGTTAATGTGCTGGTGGACGTTGCTCCGTACCAGTACGAAGTGAACATCTTTGGCGGAGTGGGTGTGACCACGCTGGTCTTTTTTCTGTCCGGGTTGTGGAAGGAACGAAACCCTTCAATCCTGAAGAGCCAGGGCGCGTTCAGTGTGGATATGCAAACGCCCGCCGTTGATGATCATCTCCGGTGGTCCGGCAATGCACTGTCTTCGTACAGGATCGTCGGGTTTCTCACCGCCACGATTGGCGTTGTGGTGATTGCCCTCGGGTTTGTGCCGACAACGATGTTCGTGCACGTGATCACCCTTGTCCTTGGTGCGGGCACGGCCTCGCTCGGGTGGTTGATGGTCTGGTATTTCCGGCGTCAGACGCGCCTTCTGAAAAAAGCGGAATAGCAAAGGAAGGAAACGAGGCAATGCAGCGAATCATAAGGGTCAGTGCGGCACAGATGCCTACCGCGTTTGAGGGAAGATCGTTTGCGGTGAAACAGAAGAAAAACAGGGCAACGATTCTCGCAACGTTGCGTGTGGCAGGTGAACGGAAATCCGATCTTGTGCTCTTCGGGGAATATGCAAACCTCCATCACCGTACCTGGTCGACCAACCTCAGGGAATATGTCCCGGATCCGATACCCGGGAGTTTTACGAGGGCTGTCGGCGCTGCAGCCAGACGCTACCGCATGAATGTTGCCATGCCGATGTTTGGCCGGTACAAGGGGGTGCTCTCCAGCTATGTTGTCCTCTTTGATCGGTCCGGGGAGATTCTACACTGCTACCAGAAGGCTCACCCCACCGAGCCGGAACAGGATATGGGAATCCGGCCCGGAAATGACCTTCCTGTGTACACGCTCGACTGTGCGCGCATCGGGATCATGACCTGCATGGACATCGAATACCCGGAAGTCGCCCAGGTGTTGATGGTGCGGGGGGCTGAACTCCTGCTGTTTCCCCACGTGCAGGCGTCATGGGGAGAGGTGGATTGGGAGATCCGATACCGGGCGCGCGCCATCGATACAGGACTCCCGGTAATTTCCGCGTGTTACGGGTATCCCGAAGGGGAGTGGCTTCCGGGGAAGATGACAGGCCGGACCAGCGTCGTGGGGCGGGACGGACTGATCCTCGCTGATCTCGCACGCCGGATCGATACGCTGACATTCGATCTGGATCTTTCGCGAGGCCGGGTGACGCAATTCTTTTTTAACACGCCGTTTCCACGTACAGAGGCCGTCATTGCGTCCCGGCGTCCTGAATTGTATACCACTTTGGGGGAATCTGAGAGCAAGAACCGTATGCTTGAGCGCTTGCGCAAGCGTACAAAGAAAGGGGCTGCCAATGCCTGACACAACACCCGTAGCGATCATTACCGGCGCGAGCCGCGGATTAGGCCGGGGCATCGCCCGCCGGCTTGCCGAGCAGGGACTCTCACTCGTCATTAACTATGCCGGAAACGCCGACGCCGCGGCGGAAACCGCTGAACTCTGCAAATCCAGACAATCACACCTGGACCAGCGGTTTATCACATTTCAAGCGGACATGGCTCTTCAGGAAGACCGGCAGAGGCTTGTACAGCAAACCCTGACCGCTCTCGGGCGTATTGATGTCCTCGTGAACAACGCCGGAATCGGCCCGCGTGTGCGTGCGGATCTCACGGAAACGACGCCTGAGTCTTTTGCACATGTCCTCCAGGTTAACCTTGAAGGACCCTTCTTCCTATCCCAGGCGGTGGCGAACTACTGGCTGGAACAACGACCGGATCCGATTCTCCCGCACGGCTTTACGGTGGTCAATGTTTCTTCCATATCGGCAAATACAGCATCTCTGAACAGAGGCGAATACTGCATTTCCAAGGCCGGACTGGCCATGGTCACCCAGTTGTGGGCGTTACGTCTGGCATCCTCACGGGTTCACGTCTACGAACTCCGACCCGGTATTATGGCCACTGACATGACTGCCAGCGCCAAGGACAAGTACGATAGACTGCTCGGAGAAGGCCTGGTGCCGCAAAACCGATGGGGAAGCCCCGACGACGTCGGAAAGGCTGTCGGTGCGCTGGTACGGGGCGATCTGGCCTACTCAACGGGTGAGGTGATCTACCTGGATGGCGGGATGCATATGAGGAAACTCTAGGAACCATGAAGAACGGCAGGTGGAAAATCACTGCCTGAAAGGATTATCTGTACAATGATACGGATTGAAGAGTCGATTACAGCGGAACACCTGCTGCCGCGCGTGACGCGAGTGTTTGACCTGTCCGCGAAAAAACTTACCCTGCTCCAGAACGCCTGGAATCCCCATCATGGCACACCCGTGTTCACGGAGAACGGGGTGTACACCTCGCGCGGATGGACCGAATGGACACAGGGGTTCCAGTTCGGGTCAGCCATTCTGCAGTTCGATGCTACAGGAGAGCACGCGGCGCTGGAAACCGGAAGAAGGGCGACTGTGGATTGTATGGCTACCCACGTCAGCCATGTCGGAGTGCATGACCACGGTTTTAACAACGTGAGCACGTACGGCAATCTGCTCAGGCTGATGCACGAAGGACGCATTCCGGACCAGGAGTGGGAACGCGCATACTACGAACTTGCCCTGAAAGTGAGCGGAGCCGTCCAGGCTGCGAGGTGGACTGATCTGGGCAACGGCGACGGATACATCTATTCGTTCAACGGCCCGCATTCCCTGTTTGCCGATACTGTGCGTTCTCTCCGCGTGCTTGGTGTAGCACACCAACTCGGCCACGTGCTGATGGGCGAAAAAGACAGGAAAATCTCGCTCCTTGAACGTCTGATCGTCCATGCCTTTACAACGGCAAAATACAACGTCTACTTCGGCGAGGGCCGGGACGCATACGATATCCGGGGTCGTGTTGCGCATGAATCGATCTTCAACCTGAACGATGGGTCGTATCGCTGTCCAAGTTCACAACAGGGGTACTCGCCGTTTTCGACCTGGACACGGGGGCTGGCATGGATTCTCTGCGGGTTTGCGGAACAGCTCGAGTACCTTTGTACCCTGTCAGACTCCGCTTTTCCGAAAGGCAGGAAGAAGGCCGAGGTGATGTCAACCTTCCTCAACACTGCCAGTGCAGTGGCCGATTTCTATATTGACCAGTCGCCGACCGACGGAATTCCGTACTGGGACACCGGGGCCCCCGGACTTGCCAGGATGGGGGACTACCTGCAGAAACCCGCCGATCCGCTGAATGACCACGAACCGGTGGACAGTTCCGCGGCGTTGATCGCTGCACAGGGCCTGCTCCGCCTGGGACTCTACTTGAAGGGGATCGGGAAAAAGGATAACGGGAGCCGGTACTTCCAGGCGGGACTCACAGTAGTAAAGCATGTTTTTGATGAGCCGTATCTCTCCCTCGGTGAAACCCATCAGGGGCTTATACTCCATTCGGTCTACCACCGCCCCAATGGGTGGGACTATGTTCCCGCGGGGGGGAAGATTCCTTGCGGCGAGTCGACAATGTGGGGTGACTACCACGCGCGGGAACTTGCCCTTATGGTGTTGCGGATGGCAAAAGGAGAACCGGTTCCGGCGTTCTTTCTCACCCCACGGCGGTGAAAAAGGCTTCCAGGTTTGCCAGCGGCACCTGGGCCGGGATGTCACAACCTGATGAAATGACGAAGTTTTTCCTGGATGACGTCTCTGCGAGCAGGGCCTTCGTCCGGGTACGTAGTTCATCGGCGGAGGCGCCGACAAAGATCTCTGATGGATCGAGATTCCCACAGAGAATGATATCATCAGGCACCTGTTGCAGCGCGTTCACGAGATCCATGGGTTTCCCGAAATGGAGAATGCGCGCACCCGAATCAAGTGTTGCCTGGAGATGTCCGATGCGTGCACCACAATTGTGCAAGATAATCTGAAATCCACCGTCCTCGACGGCCTCGATGATCCTTCGTACATAGGGGGATGAAAACTCCCTGACGGACGCAGGGGACATAAGGCCGGCAGTAGGCTCTGCGATAACCACACCGTGCGCACCCGCTTTTTTGAACTCTGCGGCATACCGCATCAGGTATGCCGTCGTCTTTTCGAGGAGTGTGTGTATCATTTCCGGTTCTCCTGCTGTTTCCACGAGGGACTCGCTGACGCCAAACAGCCTGCCGGCCAGTGAGAAGGGGCCGATCATCCCTCCCAGCACAATGGCATCGTCAACGGATGCAGCCAGTCTCTCAACGGTACCCAGGTACACGCGCGCACGGTTTGTCCCGATTGCGGGAACTGACAGGGCTCTGATCATTTCCGGATTGCTCACCAGCCGCCCTGTTACGGTCGGGACTTCCCAATCCGACATCAGGACCTCTGCGCCGAATTCTTCCGCCTCAACGCTCAAATCCATTGCCGACATCACAAAGGGCGTCTTGAACCTTCTGTGGAGTTCATGCTGGGCGGCGACCTGGCGTTCAACGTCGGTAACCATGGCCCGGACCGTTGTACCGGTCAACGGTGCGCCCGGGAATGTCAGCACAGGCATAGCCAGCCGCCCGGGAGATGAGAGAATCCGTTCAGAGAGAGAAACCATCAACGATGCATCCTTCGTGGTGATGACGAGATTGTTATTCGTGCGGGGTAAGTGGACCCGGGAAGATCATTTCTTCAACGTAGGTGTCCTGGAAGCCTTCGAGTCCACTGAGCGAGACGTGTTGTATACGCGCGGCGAGCCTGTCGAAGGTTTCCGGGGATGTAAAAAGAGCCATCTTGGCACCCAGCAGAGCCGTGTTGCCCGCAGGGTGGATCTGTGCGGAGTCGAATGGTAGAAGGCCGATACGCTGGGCGCTTGTTGTGTTGATATAGTTGCCGAAGGCCCCGGCCAGGAGTACCCGCCCCACCCCGTCATGGGTCGTTCCGAATTCCCGGAGCAAAAGCCGTATCCCGGCTCCTATGGCCCCCTTTGCAAGCTGTAACTCCCGGATATCGGTCTGGGAAATCTTCACCGGCGGGCAGAGCATGATCGATTTTCCGCCATCAGTGAACCTCCCTCCGGTTTTGATGCGTCCGAGTGAAAGGGAGGCGGCGACTGCATCAACAAGGCCGCTTCCGCAGATTCCGCGAGGCGGAACATTGCCCAGGACCCGGCAGACAAGTTCCTCTCCTTCCACGTGTACGGCCGAAACCGCGCCGGTTGATGCCCGCATCCCCATGTAAATCCTCGCGCCTTCGAAGGCCGGTCCGGCCGCCGTGGATGCGCAGACCATCCGTTCGCTATTGCCCACAACGACCTCACCATTGGTGCCCAGGTCAACGAGGACCAGGACATCTTTGGAGTGATGCAGGCCGGTAGCGAATACGCCCGCAAGAATGTCGCTGCCCACGAATCCCCCGATGCCGGGCAGAAATCGGATTGTCGGAGTGCCCGGAGTGCTCCATCCCAGATCACGGGATGTAAATATTTTCTGTTCCAGGGTCTCCGGCTCAAAGGGGTAATGGGACAACGGCGTGGTGTTGATATCACAGAAGAAGTGATGCATGACGGTATTTCCGACAAGGACGATGTCCTTGAGGGCGTGAACCTCTTCCGGTGTTGCGTCAAGGAGTTCACCGATCATCTTCCCGATCTGTTTCCGCAGTACGGTGACGAGCGTTGAGTGTCCGGTCGGATCGGCCGCATGGGAGACGCGGCTCATGATGTCAGCGCCAAACCGTGCCTGCGGATTGAGTCCGCTGCGCACAGCGAGCACTTCTCCGCGGCTGAGATCGAGCAGCTGGGCCACGATTGTTGTCGAGCCGACATCCACCGCGATGCCAAAACCCTCACGCGGCGTGAAAGAGAAGTCCGATGTATCGGCAAGAATTTGAGCTTCCCACTGAGCAAGCTCGAGGGTGAGGTCGCCGTCGGCACGACACTGGCACGAGAGACGCCACCCTGCGGCACATTCGTCGGGCGAGAGCATATGCTCCTGCACGGGTGACAGCGGGAGGGACCCTTCGAGCACCCGTACGCGGCATCCTTTACATTTTCCGTTCCCACCGCAGGGAAACTCGACGCCGTAGGCGAAGAGGAGATCCTGCAGGGGGGTTCCCCGCGGGGTGTCAATATCCACGCCCATCGGGCGAAGGCGAATGCGGACCGTGCCACTCATTGTTATCCGGGCTCCGCAGTAATGATACGATCGTCATGAGTCGGGACAACCCTGTGTCCGGGTGGCACGACAAGAAAGTCGCTTTCGTCCCACTCACCGCGAACGAGCCGTTCCAGCAGCGTCAGGTTTCCCTGGACGCGTTCGTAGGACCAGCCGTTTTCGCGAGCGCGGTCCTGCGCAGTGTTTTCGAACTGCGCATTAGGTTCTATGCCCATGGAGAGGAAGGTGATCTGGCGGTAATGTCTGGTCATGTCACAGAGTTGATCAAACAGAAACCGGGCGTTCTCTTCGCCGTATTTCTCCACGAGTTGCTCGTACGTGAGGTCCATGCCGTTTTTGTTCTGGATCGACAGCTGGCGGAGTTCCCCGGTGGGATCTCCCCCCCGTTCGATCCAGCCGGATGTCAGGAAATACGTGCCGGGATTATTCTGGAAGTAGTCCAGATACTTGTCCCTGCTCCCGAAGAACAAGGTCATACAATCATGGCCCCGGGGAATGACAACGGGCAGGGTTCGCGCACACAATCCTGTAATCCCATTGTTGCAGAGTGCGTATCCCAGGAGGATGGCATCATAACCGGGCGTGTCTGCAGCATCCACCGCGGCCTGCAGTCGTTCCACCATTCCTGCTGAACCGATATCGTGCAGCCCTTTGGGGAGGAAACAGTGGTCGACCTGATGCGGGGAATGCGCGATCAGGTGACACAACTCGCGGTAGAGGACTTCGCAGGATACCAGGTTAAATTTCATGTGGTCAGACAGAATGGGTAAGAAGGGAAATGTCAGCGTATGGTATGGGACAAGGCCTCGACGAACATGGGCGAAGTCCCGCAACACCCGCCGATAAAGGCGACGCCGGCATCGCGGAGCGCGAGGGCCTGTGTGGCAAACTCTTCAGGTGTCGTCCGGTAGGTTACCGTACCACCGACCATTTCAGGGAGTCCGGCATTCGGCTTGATCCACAGAGGGAGGTCCGTTGCAGCTCTGAGTCTTCTGGCGATGGGTATATATCCCTCCATACCCAATCCGCAATTCGCACCGACAACATCGACGCCGGCGGCGGCGAGCTCTTGTGCCACCTGTTCCGGCGTTGAACCCATCATGGTCCGGTCCTTATCTTTTCCCGAGTCAAAAACCATTGAGGCCACAACGGGGAGTCCGGTGGCGCGGGCGGCCTTGATGGCAAGCGTAGCTTCCTGAAGATCGGACATGGTTTCAATGACCAGCGCATCGGCGCCGGCCGCAGCGAGCGCGGTGGCCTGTTCTTCAAATGCTTGCAGAACATCGTTTTCCGTCACCTCTTCGGTCATCAACAATTTCCCCGTCGGTCCGATTGACGCAAAGACCGCTGCGCGAGAGCCGGCCGCGGCGCGGGAAATGCGTACGCCGATGGAATTGATTTCCGCAGTCTTGTCGGCCAGGCCAAAACCATCCAGCGCAATGCGGTTACTGCGGAACGTGTTCGTGAGGATGACGTTACTCCCGGCCTCGATATAAAATTGTCCGACACGCTTCACGTGCTCCGGATGCGTCAGATTCCAGCCGTCCGGGCATTCGCCCGGAGGCAGACCGAGGGCCTGGAGTTGGGTTCCCCAGGCCCCGTCAGTGATAACTGGAGTTGAACGCAGTAAGCGTGTGAGGGTCGGATGCATAACGTGCGCGTCTCCCCGGGACATGATTCAGGCAGCGACGAGTTTTCGGGCGAGTGCGACGGCCCCGTTGGCGTTGGTGCTGTATCCGTCTGCGCCGATCTCCTGCGCATACTTTTCCGTGACGGGTGCCCCACCGATCATGATTTTCACTTGGTTGCGCACGCCGGCGGCTTTGATCGCTTCCACGGTGGTTTTCATCGAGTTCATGGTAGTCGTCAGTAGGGCCGACATCGCCACGAGGGTGGCTTTTTTCTCGTTCAGGGCGGCGATGAACTTTTCGGGCGGAACATCAACACCAAGGTCGATGACCTCGAATCCTGCGCCCTCCAGCATGGCGGCAACAAGATTTTTCCCGATGTCGTGAAGGTCGCCCTTCACGGTGCCGATGACCACCCGGCCGGCCGGTTCCGCGCCTTTCGCGACGAGGAGGGGACGGATAAACTCGAGTGACGCCTTCATGGCGCGGGCAGAGATGAGGAGTTCCGGAACAAAGTATTCATTTGCTTCGTACCGGCGTCCGACTTCGTCCATGGCGGGGATCATGTGTTCCTGTACCATGGCCTGGGGGTCCGCACCTGCTGCGAGTGCTTGTTGCGTAATTTCCCTGGCTGCCTTAAAATTCCCCGTGAGGATTGCATCGTAGAGCTTTTTCAGATCTTCCATGGCAGTAACTCTCCCGCGAATTGTGATTACAATTGTCCGTGCTCGTGCACAGTCTCGTACATGGTCAGAATATTGACAGTTGGCGTGACGGGTTGAAGGTTGTGACACGGAGCGCAGATCCAGCGCGCCCCCGAAAAGAGACGGATATTGTCCAGAACTTCCGAACGAACCTCCTCGACACTGCCAAAGGGAAGCGTGTGCTGGTTATCCACTGCACCATGAAATATCACACGCTTGCCGAAATCACGCACCAGTCCTTCTCTCTCCATACCCGGACACCGCCACTGGATCGGATTAAGGATTTCTATGCCGGTCACATCCAGCAGGTCCGGAATAATACTCCGTGCGGCGCCGTCGGTGTGATAGAATACATGGATGCCGAAGCTGCGCGCAAGATCGGCCATTTTCTTCTGACGCGGGAGAATGAACCGGCGGATTTCCGGGACTCCGAAGAGGAGCGCCGTCTGTCCGCCCAGGTCTTCTGCGACATACGTGATGTCGATCCGCCCCTTCCCCAGCTCGAAGGTGCGCTGATTCACAGTGTAGTAGTATTGAAAGATATGTTCAAGGGCTGTGTCGACGAACTCCTGATCGACCAGCAGGTCCATCATGGCCAGTTCCATTCCGCGCAACGCGCAGTACAGCAGGAATGGTTCATATTCTCCGGACCGCACAATACGGTGAGAGGGCGCCGCAGAAATCTCTCTGTGATACCGTTCAAAATCGTGATCCGCAGGCCGGGGCCAGGGATACGCGTTCAGTTCGTCAACCGTGGTCAGGTCGGCCAGGGGGTGGTTGGCAAATTCGTCGTATGATCCGGTTCCATAATCGATCGCCGTGCGCCGCAAACCCCAGATATCTGCCTGCTCATCTCCCGGAGGATGCTTCAGGGTCCGTTCGGGGTTAATATGGACAACGCCGTCGATATGAAGACGTGTATACAGTGCTTCTTTATCTGCACAGCCAAGCTCTTTGAGGAGTCGCGCCGTGACTTCGTCTGTCGCCCAGTAATCTGTGGGAATTCTGTCGGGCTTTTCACCGGCAAAGAGGGCAAGCCACCGTTCTCGAGGTGTCATATGACATAAGATGCCCCATAATTACGACAGAAGCAACCGTTTTCGGGGAATGTTTCATATGCAAACTGCTGTTTCATTAGCTGGGCCATGATGCACCTCCGCAAAGCTTCACGACCCACCCGATTGTCATTGGAGATGGATTCCCGTACTATAGAAGGAACTCATTTTTTGGAGGGATATGCGACTCGGAATCCTGCTGCTGCCGGTTACAATAATCCTGGTCCTGGGTACAGGATACGGGGGAGACGTGGAGGACCGCGGATACCTGGCGAAACCCGCCCTTACCGCCGCCGGTGTGATGTGTACCAACAGCTTTGGCTCAGCGCTGTACGTCGTACGGAACGATACGCTTCACGAGCTCGCCGCGGGACCCGGGATTGGGCTGTACTATACCGTCTCCCCGGCAGGGGACCTTGTGGGATGCAAGGAAATAACCGAGTCCGGTCTGCAGTCTGCACTGCTCATCAATCTTCACAACGGACAACGACAACTGCTCACCGGACCGGAAGCACGCGTCGGACAGGTCAGCTTTGCCACCAACGGCAGGATAGCGTTTACCGTCGGTACGGACCTGATCGTTACGGACGGCGTAACGCAGGAACGGTACCCCCTCGGGACGTATGCCAATATCGCGCCGGTCTCGCCCGATGCACGATTCGCAGCGTTTAATGATCCGGACGACCAGCTCTGGCTCCTGGAACTGGCCACCCGGAATAAGCGCCGCATCACGGATGGAACCGTGGGATTTTTTTCACCGCTCTGGTCTCCGGACGGGAACCGTATCGTGTACTCTACGCTCCACGGTATGCTGTCCGTGTACGATCTTGGCACCGGACAAACGTATGAACTCGGTCGTGGTTCTCACCCGGCATGGACGCCGGACTCAAGGACAATTGTGTTTCACCGGACGAGCAGCGATCGGGACGAGGTTGTGGCATCGGACCTGTTCAGCATCGGATATGATGGGTCAGGTGAGACACTTCTCACCGCGGGGATGGACGACTTTGCCATGGACCCCTCTGTTACACCGGATGGCAAGGCGGTGCTCTTCCACACGTTTACTACGCGGGAGGTACGGTGGAAGGCCCTCGAGAATGATGCACCCGTTCAAAAATCTGCCGATGCCAGACGAATCTCCGGGACCGCGTTGACCATCCGGGCCAGAACGCCCTCCACGGTCCCGGAGTCCGTCTCCGGACTCGATATCCCGTATGTGCATCAGGTCTATGATACACCGGACTGGTTCAACGGACACTGGGCATGCGCTCCCACGCAGGCCATGATGGTACTCGCGTATTATCATGTCCTTCCCCCCTGGAACATCACCTGTACCTGGCCGTCCCCTCACACGACGCCATGGGGGAACTATGTTGCTGAACAGTACCGGTTCCGGGGAACCGACTATGCCAGCGTCGCGCAAGATCCCAATGGAGTCAACGGCAGAGGGGGGTACGGCTTTATGTGGACCGGCTCATTCAGTCCGCGCAGTCGTATGGCTGACTACTACAGGAGTCATGGTCTTTCAGCGGTGCAGACGGAGGGCACGGCTTACAGTGCCGCGGCTGCGGACATCTCCGCAGGATTCCCCTTCAGTATGTGCGTGCTGCTGACGACCTCAGGCCATCTTGTGCTGGCACATGGTTTCGGAGCAGAACCCCACACGCTGATGTTTCATGATCCGTACGGGAATAAGAATCAGGGATACATGAATGCCTCCGGGAAGAATGTATTGTATGACTGGCCGGGCTACAACAACGGTTATCAAAATCTGAACGAGGTGGCGTGGTGCATCTCCACGCGATTCTCTCCGCCGCCAGTGGAAAACACGGTCGTGGATGATCTGCAATTCAGCAACGGTTTTTCTATGCAGACAGCCCCGCCGGCCTCCATGAAAATCTGGCGAGACCTGAACCGGGGCTATCAGGGGCATCTCTGGTATGCATACACTTCACTGGGACCTGTTGACACGTTTTTTGCGGAGTGGAGACCGGTACTCTCCGATGCCGGTGATTACGATGTACAGGCATTCATCGAACTCAGCAACGCGACCGATGCACGGTACGAGGTCACCCATGCTGCCGGGAGAGATACGGTGTTCTTGAACCAGAAACTTTTTAGTGCGGAGTGGGTATCCCTCGGGGTGTTTCCGTTCACCATCGGAAACAGCGGAGCTGTGCGGTTGAGTCATCTCTCGAGCATCGCGGGGCAGGAAATCGTCTTTGACGCGGTTCGATGGATCAAGGCGGCTTCCACATCCACTGTGTCAGAGAAAGCGGGAGCAGGGGAACCGGCATTCCGTCTGGAGCAGAACTACCCCAACCCCTTTAACCCATCCACCCGGCTCCACTTTTTTGTCCCCCGTGAAGCCCTGGTGCGGCTTGAGATTGTAAATGCGCTCGGGCAGAGTGTGGCGGTCTTACGGGATGGGATCATCGGACCCGGAGCGCATGTGCACGAGTGGTCCCCCGGCCGACTCTCCTCGGGAATCTACATCGCGCGACTCCGGCTAACGACCAGTGACGGGACCAGTCATCAGTCCGTCGTTAAAATGCTTCTGACGCGTTGACCGCCGGGTATGTTCCGTCAGGCCTCCCGCCGCGCAACATTCTCTGTGTGCCATCGTATCCAGACAGAGGAGCACTTTGAGTCTGGAAATGTTTGAGTGGATTCTAGCCTGTCCGGAGCGGAGAAATGAAAGAGGGCCGGAGTATTGACGTGGTCATTGCGGCGGGGGATCAGTCCGTGACGGAACATATCCGGCACTGTGCTCAGGGGCATCAGGGTGTGCGCATTGCGGCTGTGTGCAGGTCGTCAGCGGAGGTTCAGTCCTACATGCATGCCCGTCGTGCTGATGTATTGATCCTCGACACGGTATTGCCCGAAACCGGATGTTTTTCACTCCTTCACGCGCTGGGTAGTAAAGATCGTCCGATGGTCATTTTTACTGCCGCGTCGGAAGAACATGCCCTGATTGCATTCCAGTTCCACCCTTTGGACTATCTTCTGTATCCTCTTGATGCTGCTCTCCTGGCGAGAGCGTTTGAACGGGCATTGGAGCAAACACGGAGTGCCTCAGCAAGAGGCCTCCCGGCGGGGCTTCCCGGTCAACCCGGGCTGCAGAAGTCCCCACGGAAACGCCTCATGGTAAAGACCGGGGGCAAGATTGTTTTCCTGACTCCTGAAGAAATTGACTGGGTTGAAGCCGATCGGGACTATGTCCGCATTCACAATGGTGGCCGAAAGTATCATATGAGGGGAACCATTACCGGGATGGAGCAGCAGCTCCCGGATGAACGATTTGTCAGGATCCATCGCTCCACGATAGTGAATGTTGACCGGATTCGGGAGATGCAGCCCTTGAGTTACGGAGAGTACGCGGTCATTCTGCTTGACGGGACACGATTGACGCTGAGCCGGTCATTTCGGGAAAGAGTATTCCGCCGTCTTGTGACCGCGGCATGACCTCATTTTTCTGCACCTCGTCGCGTCTTCACGCGGTTCGCCGCCCCCTCCGTTGTTTCCAGCCTGAAAAAGGGTACCATGCACCCAGAATGTGGCAATGAGCCGCATCGTGTTCTCTCTGAAGGAGTGGCATGCACCCATTCTCTACGCGGATAATACTCGCCGCTCTTGTGGCAACGGGGGGATCAGCCGTCACGTCTCCGGCTGAGGCTGATGGGCTGGATCCCGCTCGCGAAATCACACAGTACGCCCACCGAGCGTGGACGAAGCGGGATGGGCTTCCTCAGAACACCGTTGAGGCAATCGCGCAGACTCCTGATGGATACATGTGGTTTGGGACCGTCGAAGGCCTCGCGCGCTTCGATGGGACGAGATTCCGCACATACAATGTCCGAAACACGCCGCATCTCGAACTCAACTATATTTCCGCCCTTCATGTCACGCGCGACAGCACTATGTTCATAGGGAACTATGGCGGAATGATTCTTCGCTGGCGCAATGGAAAAGTCCGTCAGCTGCCAAATCCCGGCACCGTTGAACGCTATGCAATCCGCAGAATTGTTGAAGATCGGCATGGAGCTGTTTGGGTGGCGGCGGGGAGTAGTCTTATCGAGATCCGGGGAGATTCCATATTCAAAGTCCACGGTGTGTCCGATGGACTGCCTCACGTTATGATCAATTCTCTGTGCGCGAGCAATGACGGGGGGATGTACGTCGCGACCCCGTTCGGCATCTGGATTCGCAATAATGCATGTTTTGAGCCTTGGATGAAAGGCCCCGAGATCAAAGGCGAAAACAGGGTACGAGTTCAACTTCGCTGCGCCCCAAGTACTACATGCCATGCCAACAGCACTCCTCTGTGACCGTGAGGGAG
This sequence comes from uncultured Bacteroidota bacterium, assembly GCA_963700635.1. Taxonomy (GTDB): domain Bacteria; phylum Bacteroidota; class Ignavibacteria; order UBA10030; family UBA6906; genus JAGDMK01. Next base: position 56,375 of record CAVOYH010000004.1, read on the forward strand.
GTCTATGGATTGGGACACCGGGATCGTGGGCTGTTCCGGTATCACGACGGAGTGCTGACATCATATCGCGAGACTTCGATCATCAAAGACGCTCCGATTACGCAGTTGTACCAGGACCGACGAGGAACGATCTGGATTGGGTCAGGAGCGCATGGATTGTTCCGCTTTGTGGATGGCCGTTTTTCCTCCTTTTCGTCTGGTGACGGACTCTCGGGGGATGATGTCGTGAGTCTCTTCGAAGATCGGGAAGGCAACCTCTGGGCCGGCGTTTCGACGGCGGGTGTTAACCGTTTTACGAACAGCAGATTTACTACCTACCGTGTCGGCTCAACAGTTGCTGAGAACATGATTTGGTCAGTGGCGCAAGGTCCTCGCGGCGAGATTCTGGCGAGTACGGCCGCCGGCAAGCTTTTTACATCTTCGGGAAAGAAATTTGAACCATCAACACGGTACGATGTGTTCAAGGGAGGGATTGCGGCAGCGTATCTGAAAGACAATTCCGGCGCATTCTGGGTAGGCGGTACCAGAGGGGTAGTGCGATTTGAAGGAGGGTCTTCCAAGCACTTTCCCCTGGGGATGATCCACGCCGCTGCGGAAGACCCTTACGGGCGTATCTGGTTCACAGGATCATCGGGGATCTTCGTGTTCGGACATGGCCAGATGACGAAATTGGATATGGGTAACTCCGCCGCCCAGTATACCGGGCGTAACATCCTCTTCGACAAGCGCGGCAATGTATGGCTGGCATCCCGGAACCTCGGGGTCGGTCGTATTCCATTGCCGCCCATCACATCGCAGGCCCTCACGATCGATTCCTCGGACTTTCATTGGTATCCTCTCCTTGAAGGACACCCCTCAGCGTGGGTAATGACGATGTCGATGGATTCTCTCGAAGGACTCTGGGTTACGACCATGGGAGCCGGAGTAAAAGTGATTCGGGGGGATTCCGTCAGGACCATTACATCCTGTGAAGGATTGCCTGAAGAGGTCATGTACATCGCCGTGCCTGACAACAGAGGGTTTCTCTGGTTCTCATCGAACAACGGTGTGTACCGGGCACGAACCGAGGAATTGTACGAGCTTCTCGACAGGAGACGCGAAACGGTCCAGTTCGAACGGTTCGGCGTCAGCGACGGCATGTATAGCGATGAGTGTAATGGCGGCTACGAGGCGAGCGCAGTAAAAGGAAAAGACGGGCGGTTGTGGTTCCCTACAACCGCAGGGGTTGTTATGGTTGATCCGGAACGGATGCCTTTGAACAGCGTGCCACCGGCTGTTGTTATTGAGCGGGTCAACGTCGACAACGTCGAGGGTATCGTTTCCTCGGACATCGTGTACCCGCCCGGGAATGGTGACCTGGAGTTTCACTTCATCGGTCTGAGCTTCGCTTCCCCGGAGCGCGTGCAGTATCGATACATTCTCGAAGGGTTCAACAAACAATGGATTGATGCCGGCGATCGAAGTGAGGCGTTCTATACGAACGTACCCCCCGGATCTTATCGATTCCGTGTCCAGGCCGCAAATGTTAATGGTATCTGGAACGAGCGCGGCTCTTCGGTGGCGTTTACGCTCCTCCCCCATTTCCATCAGACCGTGTGGTTTCCCGTGTTGATTGTTCTAGGTCTTGCCGGAACAATTGTGTTTGGACTGTTCATGTATAAGCGGGACCGGGATAGGGAGGTTCAGGCTTCTCAACTCGAATCGGAACTCGCGCTTGCCCAGGTGCAAATCCTGGAAATGCAACTCCAGCCTCATTTCCTCTTCAATACGCTCAACAGCATTATGGTGCTTATACGCGGGGAACCGGATTTGGCGAGTCGCATGGTGGCCCGACTCAGTGAATTTCTCCGGCTGACACTCGACAGTGCGGGCATGCAGGAGGTACCGTTGCGCAGGGAATTGGAATTCCTGGACAGGTACGTGCAGATTGAGCGTATCCGTTTCGGCGAACGTCTTCACGTTGAGCAGCACATTGATCCCTTGCTGTTTGATGCACTGGTCCCCAATCTGATTCTTCAGCCGTTGGTGGAAAATGCAATCCGCCATGGAGTCGCGAAACGCCGCGGTACGGCGGTGATTGTTGTGTCGGTCGGGCGGCTTGACGGGCTCCTGACGATCCATGTGCGTGATAATGGGGCAGGACTGTGTTTGCGGGAGGGTGTGCACGTGAGAGAGGGAATCGGTCTCAGGACTACCCGACAACGACTGCACCATCTGTACGGGAACGCCGCTGCCTTTGCACTCGAGAGTCCTCCGGATGGTGGCGTTAATGCCGTGATAACATTACCCCTTCACAGCAAGGTCGGCTGATTATGGACAGAATTCGCATTCTCATCGTGGACGATGAACCCCTTGCGCGGCAGGGTATCCGGTCGCATCTGGAGAATGACCCCGACGTGGAGATCCTCGGAGAAGCCGGCGACGGTGTCGAGGCCCTCGAACGAATCAGAACCGACCGGCCGGAGCTCGTCCTTCTGGATGTGCAGATGCCGGAGATGAACGGGTTCGAGGTGTTGGACGCGCTCACCCCTGAGGAGATGCCTTTTGTGGTATTTGTGACGGCCTATGATCAGTACGCGTTGAATGCTTTCCAGGTGCATGCACTCGACTACCTGCTCAAACCATACGAGGATGAACGGTTACAGGAAGCCCTGGATCGAGCAAAATCGCAGCTGCGGCAAAAAAACGGATCACGTGCAAGCACAAAGCGTCTTGTGGAAATGCTGGACAGCACGAAGAGCGACAGGGGGTGTGTGGGACGAATAATGGTGCGGAGTGGTGGCCGGATTACGTTCGTGCGTGTGGATGATGTTGATTGGATCGAGGCCCAGGGCGACTATATCTGTCTCCATACCCAGGGAAAGAGACACCTTGTGCGCGAAAAGATCAGCGAAATGGAAACACAACTCTCTCCCGATCACTTCCTGCGGATTCACCGTTCGACCATGATCAATGTCGCCCGGATAAAGGAGATGCAGCCTCTGTTCCACGGAGAATATGCCGTGGTCCTGCAGGATGGCACCCGGCTGACGATGAGCCGCTCGTTCCGTGACAGAGTGTTTGATCGCCTGACCGGAACCCTCTGATCCGGGCGGACGCGGATGGCGCCAGGGAGGAGGAACCATCCGCGCTGAGGATCCGACCCGGATTCACCTGCGGCCGTATTCAACGGGCGCCGCAGGTTGTACCGCGACAAATTCAAAGGAGCCGGGCTTGACGTACTGATTGTAGAACCAGGCACAAAGGGTTCTGACTTTTTCGCTGTCGTCAAACTTCGCAGCGCCCTTCACCGCATACACCCCCCTCGGGTCGCCGATCCGGCAGAGCGAAAGAGCGGCAATAATTCTTGACGATTCATCTTCTTCGTTTCGCAACATCTGCATGAGCGGCACCACTCCCCGGGATACCCTTTCCTCTCCCAGCAAGAATGCGGCACTCTCCTTGAGTCCTTTGTTCTTCGATTGTAGTCCGCGCAACAGGTTCGTAGCGACCAGTTCTTTCGCGATTGCTGGCGCCACCTGGACCTTGCCGGTTGCCCAGGCATGTCGCAGCGACAATCACGACGACTCCAACACATAAGCTCTTCTTCAATAACGTAAGCATAGGAACCTCCGCGGTGATAGTTGTGTGAGAGCTGATTGGCCTACACTGAATATACCGTGCGATCGGCGCGTGGGATGCGTTTATGGGACAAACGCGATGCAGTGTAAGACGAATGTGTTGGAATGACGGATGAACTCGCAGCAGTGTTCGGAGTGACCGGAAATATTCCGCGGGTCGCTTGGACCTCGAAAACCAGCAACTCGTCGCAAACGGTTTGTCCGCACGGCGAATCCACTGTACCATGGTGTACCGTGTTAGCCTGAAGATCACGATCCCGATGAACGGCCTCCGTAGGATCACAACATCCTGGTGAGTGGAAACGGAGTGTCGTTCATGCGGGTCGTGCCAGGTACACGACAAAGGGAGGTGATGAGATTCGAAGGTTGATACTCCTTTCATTGCAGTAAAAATCCCCATATCACCCATCTTCTTCCCGGTCGAGTGAGGGTGCGACCTCCTGTGGCAGGCGTGGATACGTACGCCCGCAGGGAGGGAAGGGATACGTCTGTTCACTAATTCCCAGGGAGACTCCCTATGAGCAAGAGATTTGTGCTCCTTCCGACGATGTTGCTTCTCGTGCCGGTACTGGTGTTTGCTTCGGGCAAAATCAGAGGCACGATCGTTGATAAGGACACCCGCGAACCTCTCGTCGGCGCCAACGTGTCCATCGTCGGCACAACCTACGGCGCGGCAGCGGATGTCAACGGTGAATATGTTATTCTGAATGTCCCGGTGGGCGTGTATGCGCTAAAGGCGACATTCGTTGGGTATGCGCAATACACGGTCTCCAATGTCCGTGTGAATAACGATCTGACAACGGAACTTGACCTCAGCTTGTCCAGTGAGGCGGTCGCATTACAGGCTGTGGAGATCGTCGCGCAACGCCCGCTGGTCAACAAAAATGCTACCAATGCAGTGCGCATCAGCACATCGGAAGACCTGGCTGCGCTTCCTGTGAGGGGGATCAACAATATTCTCGCCGTCACGCCGGGTGTCGTCGTCCAGGATGGTGCAGTGTTTATCCGTGGAGGGCGCCTGGATGAAACTGGATACTATCTTGAGGGAGTCAGCATCCGGAATCCGTTGACGGGAGCCCGGGCCGTGACGCTTGTGCAGGATGCGATAGAGGAGATCCAGGTTCAGGCCGGGGGGTACAATGCCGAATTTGGCGGTGCAAATGCCGGTATCATCCAGCAACAACTTCGGACCGGGACATCTTCATGGAAAGCAAGCGCGCAGTACATCACGGATAACATCTCGCTAAAACCTAAAAGTAAAGCCCTTGATGGAGAGAAGCGCCTGGGGAGCCACTGGTTCGGCTACAACGAATTTACCGGGAGTGTCAGCGGTCCGGTGTTCAGTGATCGGTTCAAATTCTTCGGCCTGTTCAATTATCAGTACCAGCGTGACCAGAATCCGCAACCGTTTCCCGGGATTTCGCTTGGACCGGTGGTCGGGCAGACGGGGGACACCGTAAATCTGACGTACCCCGCAGGATCCCTCATGAAGAACCCGCGCCAGGACTACACAGGGACGGGGACCTTTACGTTGGATTTCATGCCGATCACCGTGCGTCTGGCAGGTACCTATACTGCCACCACGCAGTACAATGCGTACAATTCTCACCGTAACGCCGGTGCTATCGCAAATCTCCTGAACCAGGATCGTATAGAAGAAATTCGCCAGAAGAACGGGGCAGGGAGTCTGAAGCTGACGCACCTTCTGAATCCGACAACGTTTTATGAAGTTACGCTGGGTTATTTCCATCAATCCCAGAAACAGCTGGATCCCTATCTCGAAGATGATTTTCTGCATTATGGCGACAGTGTGGCCAATGCAAACGTCGGCTGGGTGTGGGAGCGTACGGCTGCGGATATCGCCAGCGGACAAACCGGACGATACCTTCGTCCAACCCGGAGAATCCTCTATGATTTCGCCTTCAATTCGCCCGGCGAACCACTGGCAGGCTACGTCAAATGGAAAAGAGAGAATATTAGCGTTAATGGTGCCTTCTTTACCCAGATCGGCTCGGAGCATTCCATAAAGATCGGTGGCGAATTTCAGCGGTACACCATCCGGAACTATTCTTGGTCGAACGAAAGTGTGTTGCACCCTTGCCGGTCTCCTGGCCGCAAATGACGCCCTTCCGGACGGTGACCCCAACAAAGTTGCCCGGGAGCAGGTGCTTATCAACCGCGGTGTCAACAATTACGGGTTCGACGTATGGGGGAACGAGACGAACACCGGTGGATTCACCGGTCCCAAACATCCGGTATTTGCATCGGCCTATATCCAGGACAAGATCGAATACAAGGATCTTGTCGTGAATATCGGATTCCGGTATGACTACATCAACATTGACAACTATGCGTTTGCAGATCCAACCAGACCAGACCTGGCCATCGATCCCTACAGCGGGGCGATTAGCCCGGCAGGGCTAGTAAAAGCCAGCCCGTTCCATTCGGTAAGTCCGCGACTGGGCCTTTCATTTCCTGTGACGGATCAGACTGTTTTCCATACGCAGTTCGGACAATTTGTGCAGCAGTCGCGCCTGGCGGATGTGTATCAGGGGATGTACGCCACCGCGTCCAACGTGCGCGGGGGTTTCTATATCCACACGCCGGTCGGGTACGACGTTCGGCCGACGCGCACGACTCAATACGAACTCGGATTCACCCAGCAGATCGGTGAGTTTGCCTCATTTGATATCACGGGCTATTACAAGGATATCAAAGACCAGGTTGTGTATGAGCAGTGGAACACCGCCCCAAGCTCTGCGCTGGGGGCATATTTCGCGCTCGCAAACGGCGATTTTGCGACAACGAAGGGGATCGAGGTGACGTTCAACATGCGGCGGACCAAACGACTTCAAACAAACGCATCGATCGCTTTCCAGGATGCGCGTGGGACAGGGTCTTTCCCCAACTCCGCGCGCGGAATCGTGGGTGCTCCGCTTGACGGTGTAACACAATTCAAACCGGTGTATGTGTCTCCGCTCGAGTACAACAATGCGATCCGGGGAAATCTGAATCTGGATTACCGGTTTGCCGAAGGCGAGGGTGGTGCGCTCCTCGAACGTCTTGGGGCATCCGCTTTGTTGATGTTCAGCAGTGGACACCCGTATACGCGCGGCATCGGCGGGGCAGATCTCGAAGGTGAAGCGCGCAGTCGCGACACCTGTTGAGCCCTTGAACGCCTCGACGACACCGTGGACGTTCCAGGTCGACCTGCGCATCGACAAGACGGTCCGATCTGTTCGAGACCCTCAATGCCAACTTCTTTGTATACATCATCAACCTGTTCGACACAAAAAATGTTCAGAACGTGTTTTTAAGAACGGGCTCCACTGATGACGACGGTGTTCTGAGTAATCCCACTCTCGGCGCGGCACTGATCAGGACGTACGGGTCCAGGTATGCCGATGTGTACCGGGCACTCAACATCGATTATTACGAACGGTATCAGAACGCTGTAGGACTGACAACCGTGCCGTATTTTTATGGACCTCCGCGCCAGATTCGTTTTGGCGTCCGGCTTGAGTACTAACCGTGAAGGAGCACACTCTTATGAATCGTGTAACCATACTTTGTGCGAGCCTGCTTCTGGTTGTGGCGATTGGCAGTGCTCGTGATGACGGGAGGAGCGCGAGTGGCCGGAAACAGCTGCACAAACCCGCCGGCTCTCCGGTATACACATTCCTGAATATCAACAACATTTCCACCGTGTACAGGAACGACGGGACGGCAGACATTGATCCTGCGCAGCAGAACTCGGGCCTCGTGTTTCCCAAAGGGAGCAGGCGGACCGCAATGTATTCCAGCGGATTACTCTGGGGAGCGAAAATCGCGGGTGATCCTCAAGTCCGCGTTGGCGGCTCCGCTCATCGCAGCGGCCTCCAGCCGGGCCGCGTTTTGCCCGGCGGTCTTCCTGAGGATCCGAATCTGCCCCATGTGAGGATATTCCGGGTACGGCCGGATTACCGGACCGCGGACCTGAGCGCCGAAATCGCCGATGAACATGTCAGCGCGACGGAAATCAGGACCCAGTATGAGGCGGATTGGAATAGCTGGCCCGCCCGTACGGCGCTCCGTATACCGATGTCGACAGTAATGGAACCTACGATCCGACCGTCGACATCCCCGGTGTGGTAGGGGCTGACCAAACTGTCTGGTTTGTGGCAAACGATCTCAACTCAACCAACACTGCCGACCTGTTCGGTGCACAACCCCTCGGGCTGGAATGCCAGGTGACCAACTGGGCCTATGCCCAGGAAGGTCCTCTCGGCAACATGATCTTCAAACGTTTTCTGCTCATCAACAAGAGTTCTCGTAGCTCTCGACAGCATGTACGTTGCAATGTGGTCCGATCCCGACCTCGGGTTCTCGGATGATGACTTTGTCGGGTGTGACACGACACTCAGCCTCGGGTATGTCTACAATGCGCAGGTCGTCGATCAGACCTACGGTTCCCTTCCACCACCCGCGGCAGGATTCGATTTCTTCCAGGGACCGCTTGTTCCGGCGCCCGGCGAGTCTGCGACGTTCCGCGGAAAACTTATCGACGGGTACCGCAATCTGCCGATGACCGCATTCTTCTACTTCATCAAGTCAGACCTCACGCTGGCCGATCCGGTACAGGGAGACCCTGCAGGTTCGACGCAGATGTACAATTTTATGCGCGGCCGCATCGGGCTCACGGGCCAATTTTTCCAGGACCCGCAAGGAAATCCGACGACGTATGTCCTGTCGGGCGATCCTGTCACCGGTGGGGGATGGCTGGATGGTCAGCAGTATCCAATGGGTGACAGGCGCATGGGTCTCTCTTCCGGTCCATTTACCATGGCGCCTGGCGACACCCAGGAGGTCGTTGTAGCGGAAATCTGCGCCGGAGCAATCCCGGGCGTGGATCGTCTGACAGCGGTTAACCTGCTCAAATTCTATGACAAGGCTGCACAGCTTGCGTATGACAACTTCTTCGAACTCCCTTCTCCCCCGCCGGCACCGAAAGTGACGGTGACTGAACTGGACAGGAAGATCCTGCTCAACTGGGGAAGTGACCCGGTTGCGGTTACGGCAACGGAATCAACGAACAACCGCGGTTTCAAGTTCCAGGGATACAACGTCTACCAACTTCCCTCGGGGGGCGCAAGTGTGTCCGAAGGGAAGAAGATCGCTGTCTACGACCTCGCCGGAGATGGGATCACCCGTATCACGGATCAGGTCTTTGACCCGGCGATTGGAGTAGTGACCAGCAAGGTCGTACATCTCGGAACGGACAGCGGGATCAAACGGTTCTTCACGGTCAACGGTGATGCGTTTAGCGGGGGGGCTCCCCTCGTAAACGGATTACGGTACTATTTTGCGGTCACTGCGTACAGCTTCAACGAAGATCCTAACGCCGTGCCGAATAATCTTGAAAACCCGCTGCAGGTATTCGTGGCTGTTCCACACACCACCAATCCGGGAGTCCGGTATGCAGGAGCTGCAGGAGACACTGTACATCCCGTGACCCACACAGGTTCGAGCGATGGCAGCATTATTCCGTTGGTCGTTGATCCTGCAACGACAACGGGTCACACCTATAACGTGCGCTTCGAGGATGCCAGTGGCGAGATCGTGTGGAAGCTGATCGACGTGACCGGTGGAGATACCCTGCTGCGCGGTCAGAATAATCAGTCCGGTGACGATGACTATCTGGTGTTGCATGGTATACAGGTCAAAGTCCTCGGACCGCCACCGGGCATGAAGGATTGGGATGTTCCGTCCGGTGCACGGCGGTGGACTTGGGCAGGAGGGGCGGATGGATTTGGCATGGAAGGATTCAACGGGGCCATGGGCAGTGCGCTGCATGGATGGGGTGACGGTGTTACGGATGAGCTGTTGCGTAATGTCGTACTTCGACTGGCGGCGACCGACACGAATGGTGTCGTGACGGATCCGGCTGATCCCGATCTGTCATATGCATACCGGTATGTCCGTGGAGCTCAGAATCCGCCGGCAAAACCCGAATTTGAGGCATTTATCACCAATACCTCGGGCAGCTACGCTTACCAGGGTTATACAAAGAGTATTCCCTTTGCCGCGTACAACACTGAGACCACACCGCCAACCCGTCTTATGGTGGGCCATGTGGAAAACAACGTTGCCGGCGGATCGGTGGACGGAAAATACTGGCCCCCCGACTACAACGTCGGTGACAATACCGCGGGTACGGGTCCGCGTGAATGGTTCTTCATCTTCGACGTCCCGTACAGTGAGACACCCGATTCGCGGCTTATGGTCAATATTCTGAATGAGGTGGGATTGCCGATCATGTATTTCTGCACGCCGGCGCGCCGCGGTAATGTTGCGTTCGCCGCTGACGACGAATTCCTGATCGAAGCGGACCACATAAACAGTACCGCTGATGTGTTTGGTTTCACTGCGCCGGCAGTTACCTACGATGCGTCGGTGGCAAAAGCTGATGCGGGTGCAATCAACGTGTTCCCCAATCCGTATTACGGCGTGAACACCGAAGAGATCAACAAGTATAACCGCTTTGTGACGTTCTCCCACTTGCCGCAGGAAGCGATCATACGCATCTACAACCTCGCGGGCATCCAGGTGCGCGAGATTCGGGAAAAACAGTCCGTCACAATTCGAACGGTGGGACCTGGCGAACGAATCGGGGCTTCCAGTGGGGAGCGGCCTGTACATCGCGCATATCGAAATGCCGGGTCTCGGCGGTGCGAAGAAAATCCTGAAACTTGCGATCGTCCAGGAGCAACAGATCCTCGATAGGTTCTAATGTCCGAAGGAAAGAGGAACACTATGAAAACAACAGTTCGATGCATCATCGTTCTGATAATGGTGGCTGGCTTCGGGTCTGTGGTCATTGCAGGGGCGGGCAACCGGGGAGGGACCAGCGGGGCAAGCGAGCTCCTTGTTCCCGTCGGCGTCCGTGACATTGCTCTGGGTGGGTCCACGATCGCCACCACGCGCGACATTGAGGCGCTGTTCTGGAACCCCGCTGCGGTCGCTCACATGAACAACTCGGCCACCGTATATGTGTCGCATATGAGTTATATCGCTGATATTGGCATCAATTACGGCGCCGTAGCGGCGAACTTTGAAAGCTTCGGGGTCCTGGCACTGAGCCTGAAATCTATGGACGTGGGCGAGATTCTGGTGACCACAACCACTGACCCGGACGGCACCGGCAAGACATTTAGTCCGCAGTTCTTCACGGTGGGTCTTACCTATTCGCGCCTGCTCAATGACCGAATCGCCGTGGGGCTGACAGGCAAGATCATATCCGAACGGATGGGCGACGTGAGTGCGTCGGGAATAGCCTTTGACGTAGGGGTCACGTATGATAATCTGGCGTCTGTGAACGGGCTCAGTCTAGGTGTTGCGATGAAAAACATCGGCTCTTCAATGCAATTCGATGGATCGGGATTGTTGACAGCCGCAACGGTTGATGCACAAAAACGGCCCGCAGGACTCTACCAGATCCAGGCCGCCCCGTTTGAACTGCCTTCCTCGATCGAATTCGGGGTGGGATACAAACGTCGGAATTAACGACGCAAATACCGTTCTCCTGTCCGGGGCGTTCCAGTAGCAACAACTTCTCCGACGATGAATACAAAGTCGGGCTGGAGTATTCCTATCAGGACATGTTCTTCCTGCGGGGAGGTTACAATCTTGCCCAGCGAGAGACTGAAGCCCGACAGTACTTGTTCGGCGGGACCTTCGGCGCGGGCGTGAAGTATGCCCTCGGAAACACGGATATTAGCGTCGATTATGCGTACCGTTCCGTGAGGGTCTTTCTGATGCGAGTCACGTATTTTCCGTAAAACTCGGATTCTGATCTCGGGTGATATGGCGTATTGGATGAGTATCATTGTCGGGTGTGCGGAGGCGCAGAGTGGCGTAGATCACGACACTCTGCGCATTCGTGCCGGGACGGAATGTATACTTTTGGGAGAGATGCGTGGAATCTGATCAGCCGTGAGCTTGATGCGGTGGGTGTGATGGATCGCGTGATGATCCGTGCGTGGGGAACCAGTCTTCCCCGACACCGTACACGTGACGCAGATGCCAGAGGACTCCGGGTTTCGGGAGGCATACATCTTCTCTCGCAGCGTTCGACCGCGACCCATGAATATCCGATCTGTTCCGCGGCCTGCCGCAACGTCATGCCTGCCCCGAGTCTTGCCCCCCTCAGCCGTTGGCCCAACGATGCGCCAGAACGGCGATACGTAGTGATGGGCATTTCGATCTTCGTGCGATCTCCGCCGTTTCTCCAACGGAGTACGCGCTTTTCCATAGAGTACCCGCCGCACATCTGGTGTGAATCATCCGGATGTATTACCTGATCGGTAACCGAAAAACCCCACGGCCGCATGCGCAGACGTGTCTGACCGCCCCGGGTCGTGCATCGTCCTGTCCGTGCAGCGCTCAGGGATGGGATTTGTGTAGCTTGCTTCATGGTGCTCTTTTGTCGAGCATTCCGTTCCGGTTCCCAGGCCATTCGGGACAGGTTACAGTTTCGTGAGACGAAATGCCGGAAATTGGCGATGAATAACCGTTGCCGGATTCGGGGTATTGACTGACACAAACGGGAGTGTTATAGTATAGAAGACGTGAGTGAATCATCTCGCCTCAGGAGCCCCAATGTCATCCCGTACGGTGTTCTCCCTCATTGTTTTTCTGCTTGCGGGCAGTCTGCGTTCCGCCGCCCAGGATCCGGAAGCACTCATCCGGGCAGCCGAGAATGCGATCAAGGGGAAGACCAGTTCGGGTATTTTCAGGATGAACATCGTTACCTCCGACTACGAACGCACCATGCGGATGGAATCGTGGAATGTGGGAACGGAGAAGGCGCTGGTTCGTATCCTCGAACCCAAACAGGAGGCTGACAACCGCACACTGAAACTGGGCAACGAGCTCTGGATGTATCTGCGCACGACGGAAACGACGATAAAAATCCCCCCTTCCATGATGCTACAATCCTGGAGTGGGTCAGACTTCACCTACGATGATATGGTGCGTGAGGCGGATCTGGCGAGAGACTATGTCATTACGCTGGAGGGTACAGAAACGGTCGAAGATGCAAAGAGCTGGAAATTGCGCCTCGTGCCCCGCCCTGACGCGGCGGTTGTCTGGGGGACACTCTATTACTGGATACGGCAGTCCGACAAGCTTCCCGCAAAGGTGGAATACCACGATGAACGGGGAAAATTGATCCGGACCATGTACTTCCGGGATTTTCGGGTGATGGGAGGGCGCCGGATTCCCGCCATCCAGCGGATGGAGAGTGCCATTGAACCGGGTCGCTACACCGAAGTGATCATCGAAACGATGACCTTTGACAAGCCCATCCCCGGGCGTCTCTTCAGTTTTAAAGGGCTCGAACGATGAGGTCCGTTTCGATGATCCTGCGCCTGGCCTGGCGCAACCTCGGCCGCAACAAAAGACGCACGGCCCTCACCGCGGGTGCCATTTTGTTCGGGCTTGCGCTCGCAGGCATGCAGAGAGGACTGCAGGAGGGGACGTACGCAGAGAATATCCGGAGTTTCGTCCGGCTGGCGTCTGGCTATATCCAGATCCAGCGCGAAGGGTACCAGGAAAAACCCGGACTGCGGAAGAGTTTCGTTCTCGACGGTCAGTTGCGTGCCCGGCTCGCCAGCACCCCGGGACTCCGCGGATACGCGCCGCGGCTCCGGGGGGATGGCCTCGTGAGCAAAAAACAGCGGACCCATATCGCCTTCCTCATGGGGGTGGATCCCGGACGGGAGCTCGTTGTATCAGATTTCCCGAAGCGGGTTGTCGAGGGAGATTTTGTGAGCGACGATGATGAAGCCGGGGTTGTTGTCGGTCAGACCCTCTTCAAGAATCTCGATGCGGCGATCGGCGATTCGCTGGTGCTCATTGCGCAGGGATTTGACGGCGTACAGCGGGACATGTTTGTGCGGATCAAGGGCGTGCTGAAGACGGCCTCACACGATTTTGACCGGACGATTTTGTTTATGCACATCCAGACGGCGCAAAGGCTTCTGGCGATGGAAGATCGTGTGAGTCTCGTGGCGGTCGCACTGGATGATCTTCCGCGTATCCCCGAAGCGCGGACCCATCTCAGGACGGAGTTGATGCCGGGACTTCTCGCGCTGGCATGGGATGAAGTGATGCCGGAGATGAAGGCGAATATCGAGGCGGACAATGTCCAGGGGTGGTTCTATCTCGGAATTCTTTTTACCGTCGTGGCATTCGGCATTCTCAACACGATGCTCATGAGCGTCACGGAACGTTCCCGGGAATTCGGCGTCATGCTTGCCCTGGGAGTTGCCAACGGCACCCTGGTGTGGATCGTGTTCAGTGAACTGATCTTTCTGACAGCGCTCGGGTTGTTTCTGGGAAACCTGGTCGCCTACGGCGCGAACAGCGTCATCGTTGCAAACCCGATCGAGCTGGGGGGAGCCGACATGGCGCGAATGTATGAAGAATATGGATTTCTACCCATCCTGACATCCTCCGTCTCTGTCCAGGTATTCCTGGGATCCACGTTGCTCATTGGCGGCATATCCCTCGTGGCCGGTATCATCCCGCTGTTCCGCGTATGGCGCCTTCAACCACTCAAGGGGATCCGATACACATGATGATCCTCCGCATAGCCTGGCGTAATCTCTGGCGGAACCGGACACGGTCACTCATCGTGCTCACATCCGTGGTTCTGGGTGTTGCGGCCCTCGTGTTTACCGACGCCGTGACCTTGGGAATGATACGTCAGATGCTGGACAACAGAATCGCAAACCACGTGGGTCACATCCAGGTGCATGCGGAGGGTTTTCGTGATGATCCCTCTCTAGACAGGATCATCACGGACCCCTCCGGTGTGGAGTTTGCCGCCTCCCGGGATTCTCTTATCATCGGATTTGCGCAGCGGGTTACGACATTTGGACTGTCCGGTACGGCGTACAATACCGCCGGAGCCGCGATTATCGGCATCGACCCGTCGCGGGAACAACGGATCACCAGCATCCACCAGAATATTGTCGAAGGACGATATCTCGCCGGGACCGACCGCGAGATCCTGATGAGCCGCCGACTTGCCACGCGCCTGCAGGCATCTCTTGGAGATAAGGTTGTGCTCACCGCTTCCCGGTTGGATGGCAGCGTAGGGACCGATGTGTTCAGAGTCGTGGGTCTCTATAAAACGTTTGATTCAGCGGTTGATGAGGCATTCGTGTTCATCCCGATCCAGCGTGCACAGGCAATGCTGGGTCTGGGTGGGGCAGTAACAGAATGTGTGGCGCGGGTGAGCAACCCGGACGAGGCTGTTGTCGTTTCAACCCGTCTTCAGGCCGCCCTCCCCCTACTCTCGAAGTTGTAACGTACCGGGATGTCCTTCCCCTCGTCGTGATGCAGATAGAAATGTACGCGCAGGTGAGCTGGATTATTTATCTGATTGTCGGGATCGCCATGATGTTCGGCATCATCAATCTGATGCTGATGGCTGTCTTTGAACGAATCCGGGAATTCGGGGTGATGATGTGCATTGGCATGGGGAATGGTACAGTCTTCAGGATGGTGATGTACGAGGCCATGATTCTCGGATTGCTTGGCTCCCTCGCTGGACTGAGCCTGAGCTGGCTTGTGACGTATCCGTTTACCATCACCGGGCTTGATCTGGGATCCTTTGCGGCGGGTTTCACGCAGTACGGTGTGTCGCGCATTATCTACCCCCATTTCGCACCCGTCATGATCGTCAATGTGATGGCCGTGGTGCCGGCGGTCGTCATGGCCGGGGCCGCCTATCCCGCGTTCAGAGCAGTACGGTTACGGCCGGTGGAAGCCGTGAGACATACGTGAATATGCCGGCGCCCTACCTGCGCAGGGAGTCCGCCGGTCTTTTTCGCACGACCGTACACAGATCGGAAGCACAGACATGAATACCGTCGTCCTGGCAGAGAACATAGGAAAAGTATACAATGACCGCACCGTCCCCGTCCGCGCGCTCGACGGCGTGTCACTTGAGATTCGGGCAGGTGAATTTGTCGTGCTGGCGGGACCGTCGGGGTCGGGGAAGACGACATTGCTCAACGTGATGGGCGGACTGGATAGCCCGTCGGAGGGGCGTATCCTCCTTGAAGGGATGGATCTTGCGGGAAAAACCAGGTCAGCCCTCGCTGCCCTGCGTCTGCACAACATCGGGTTTGTGTTTCAGGCCTACAACCTGAACCCTGTACTGAGTGCTTATGAAAACATAGAATTCCCGCTTGTTCTCCAGGGTGTTCACCAGGGAGAACGGCGCACACGCGTGCACGAGCTGCTCGTTGAACTCGGGATTGCCGATCTTGCCGAAACCAGACCCAACAACATGAGCGGCGGGCAGCAGCAACGGGTGGCGGCCGCTCGGGCAATCGTGACAAATCCTGTTCTCGTTCTCGCCGATGAGCCAACAGCAAATCTTGATTCCGGGACGGCGGGCAAACTCCTGGACCTTATGGAACGGATCAACAGCGAGCGCCACATCACGTTCATATTCTCCTCCCATGATCAGCTCGTCATTCAAAGGGCCCGGCGCCTGGTTCGCCTACGCGACGGAAGACTGGAAAGTGATGAGACGGTCCGCTGAGATCTGTGCCACATTCCTCTTTCTTGTTGTCGGTGCGCCGGGCGCCGCCGTCGCACAGGATTTCCCCCTGATGAGCATGAACGGGTACGCCCTCTCCCTTGGCGGCTATCAGGGGAGCATGACTTCTCCCGTGGACACGGCAGGGAGCCCGGTCGGTGAATCAGCATGGGGGCTTCTCCGCACCCGGCTCCGCGGCGGAATCAAGTTTGCAGAACCGCTCCGCCTCCAGGCGGAGTATGAACTCCGGGTATCGGGCTCAAGCATCCCAACCCAGGCCCCCGCATCACCCCGCATCCCCAGGCAATGGGTCAGTCTCGATGGTGCGCTCCTGGAACGTCCTTCAATGACCGTCCGGCATGGCCTTGATCGTCTGTATCTCAGGTACGACACCGATCAGGTCACATGCATCGTCGGTAGGCAGCTTATCAGCTGGGGGACTGCAAGAGTCTGGCGGCCGACCGATCTCTTTAATCCGCATAATCCTGTTGACTATGGAAAGCCCGAAAGAGACGGCGCAGACGCCATTACCGTGCGCTGGTATTTCGGCGATCTCACCGACGT
The DNA here is from genome assembly GCA_963700635.1 of uncultured Bacteroidota bacterium. Classification (GTDB taxonomy): domain Bacteria; phylum Bacteroidota; class Ignavibacteria; order UBA10030; family UBA6906; genus JAGDMK01. Next base: position 73,154 of record CAVOYH010000004.1, read on the forward strand.
GCAGGCCGTGTACAACGCTGATCGTAGCACCCAATGGAACAACTGGGGAATACGTTTCCGCACCAACGTTGCGGAAATTGACCTGGGTGTGATGGGGGGGAGTATCGGCGATCGATTCCGGCTTGGGGGTGATTTTGCCGCCAACCTGTTTACCGCCGGCCTACGGGGTGAATTCCTCTACTCGAGAGACCGTTTGAGCCGGGATGACGGACCGCGCGATACCTGGTCATGGGTACTCGGTCTGGACCATCAGCTGACGGGAGAGCTCTATATGATGGCCGAATTTTATCATGATGGAGCCGGTGCCCCCACCGCAAATCAATATCGCTACGACCTCCTTCTCTCGGGGGAAATCATCAACCTTGCCATGGACTATTTCGTCGTGTCCGCAAACTACCTGTTCTCGCCCTTGCTCCAGACATCCGTAACCGCAAACGTGAACATCCGGGACGGAAGCGGGTATTTTCTGCCATCCGTTACATATTCACTTCTTCAGGATATGCAGGTCAGCGCTTCCGGACTGTGGACCTACGGGAGCGCGGCGGCCGAGTACGGGCGGTATCCTTCGTCGGTATTTGCACGTGTCCAGCTTTTTTTCTAGATTCTCGCAGCCCCTTACGGGGCTGTTTTGTAGAACTGTACAAGCCGGTTGGAAGGCCGGATCTGTCCATTGACATAGCGAGAGTTCGACCGCCCATTGCGTCGGCTTCGCCCAATACATCCAATCACAAACAGGGAGGCTCTGTTGAAACCGTTCACAAAGGTGCTCGTGTTTGGTGCAGGTGTGATTGTTGTCGCCGCGGCGGTCGGTCTGGGAATCCTCTATCTCGGATATCCCGATGGAGGATCGGTTCCTCAGGTTTCTGTGGTGTCATCGCCGGAGCGTGTCGCCCGCGGGGCGTACCTTGCCAACCATGTGGCCATTTGCATGGATTGTCACTCCACGCGCGACTGGTCGAAGTTTTCGGGACCGCCTATTGCCGGCACGGAGGGGACAGGTGGAGACGCATTTGATGAGAAACTCGGATTCCCGGGAAGTATCTTTGCGGCGAATATCACCCCGGCCGGTATCGCGGGAATGAGTGACGGCGAGGTAGCGCACGCAATCGTGTCAGGTATCGGCAAAGGCGGCCGCCCTCTTTTCTCCATCATGCCCTACCAGGCATACAACTCGCTCTCGCAGGAAGATCTTGAATCCATCATCGCATACCTCCGCACCCTCCCGCCGGTTCCCAGCACCATTCCCGAACGTGCGCTGAACTTCCCGGTCAATGTGCTTGTTCGCACGATGCCAACGGCGTACACAACACATGCTCAACCCGACAGAGCAAGGTCATCCGAGTATGGGAAATATCTGACCAGGTTGGCCAGCTGTATCCATTGTCATACGCCGCAGGAAAAGGGAGAGCTGTTCAAGGGGAAAGAGTTCTCGGGAGGGTGGGAAATACCGACCCCTGAGGGAATCATGCGGTCGGCTAACATCACTCCGGATGAAGAGTCAGGCATCGGCCTGTGGACCAAGGATATCTTCATCGCAAAGTTCAAGGAATTTGACCATCCGGACAGCGCCAAACTCGATCTTGCCATCATGGGCCGGCAGACTCTGATGCCATGGACGATGTACGCAGGCATGACAGAGGAAGACCTGGGAGCCATCTACGACTACTTGCGGACGGTTCCGCCCATAAAAAATCGCGTCGAAGTGTGGACTCCCCGTTGATCCCTATTCCAGGTAACGGAGGATACTACCCATGAGCATTTCACGCTGCGACGCGCTGACCACAGTTTCGAAGGGGAACCCAAGAACGACGATGTTGTAGTCTCCTTTAAAACCGATCCCCGCGCTAAACAGATTGTCAGCATACCGTAGCAGTGTCTTCCCGCCGCGTACCGGTCCAAGTGCCTCGGGTGATTCGACAGCGTAGATGCTGTCGTTCTCCGAGGCACTAAACTGAAGGGTGGTGCGGGCAGGAAAAAACGCCGTGTCTCCCGCGATTACCTGCCCGGTCCGCGAAGCATGCCCGGTGATCCACGTGCACTTCAGCGTCTCACGGGCGAAGCGCAGACCTGAGCTATCACCGGGGGCTGTGGACCACAGATCGCTCCCGATGTGGCTCCCTGACACCAGCAATCTTCCCCCGCCCGATGTGAACGCCCCCAGCTCCCGCCGCAGCTCCTCCGGAAATGCTACAAACCGGACTCCGAGCAAAGAGTCCAGCGCCGTCCGCACGCGTGGAGTTGTCTTCTCCTCTCCCAGGATAAGATCTACGGTGCTATACTGACGCAGAAGAACAGTGCTGTCCATCACCGATTCATCGCTGCATGAGACAAACGACCGCCCGGTTGACCGGATCGCAACACCATGGATAGTGGGGAAATCAAATGTGTTACCCGCAACAAGCCGGGTTTCATCGTCGGCGAAGCTGGCGCCGAATCCCGGGCTGTCGTTGGACCGGAAAGGCGATGTTGGCAGAAAATCGTGCTGGATCCCGGTGAAGTTGAAGTCAATTCTGTCGGGAACGCCTGCATCCGCCAGATTTACAAACCCGGCATAGGCGGGTGATTCCACGATTGCCGGGGCGGCAATCCTGTCAAAACCATTCACGATGAGAACAGGATCAGAACTGCCCGGCATTCTGCAAACCGAAAGAATCTCCGAAGGCATACTCTGTCCGCCATCATTGACCGCGCTGATCCGGTAGCTGGTGATCACGCCGGGCGATACGGGCGCCAGGACGCACTCAGTGGATTCGACAAGGTGTCCGTTGTCAAATCCCCTGTTCTCAACACGGGTGTACACGATATACCGGTCAGGCGTTGCAGTAGGTTCCAGCGGATCGTGCGAAGGCTTCCACCGGAGTTTCACCTCGCCCGACGGCAGAAGTTCCGCGGCAAACCCCGACACCGGCAACGGCTGGACCACATAGCTCCGGTTGTTCGGGAGAGAGAGGAATCTGAGCATGGACTTGTACACCGCACGGGCCACGTCGAACCGGAATTGGGGATCCAGCATGAATCGCATGTCAAGGAAGTTCTGGTGTGACAGAAGTTCCAGAAGCACACCGGGGAAGTTCGGCCGGACCGATTCGCTGTAGTCCGCGTTACGCAGATCGCGCCGCCGCCACGCCGGATCGTGCAGCGCGCGAATGTCTTCCACGATCTGTGTCTGCATCAGATCCGCGAGGTCGCGGTTTGCCAGACGCGAGACACCATCGGGGTACACCAGGGCAGAGTCATACCCCTCAACGCTATAAATGAGAAGCGTGCCGATCGTTGTGTCGTTGCTGCTTGTCCCCGCGTCGGTGTGGAAGGCAAGTGATAGATCGATGGGGATTCCCAGCCCTTTTACGTTCCTGTCTTTGTTCGGACCGGAGGGCGCTCCGACGAGGTAATTGCCATACTCCGCGCGACTCTGATAATCATCCCGGTAGTCATTATTGTTTCCATTCAGGTTATACACGAGCGTATCCGGCATACCGGCGAACTGCAGATAGTACCGCGCCCCTTCTACAAAGCGCGGCCGTCCGCTGACTGCTCCCCCGCGTTCCACAATCCCCATTCCTCCCCCAAAACGCACGGCATCCGCGCTGATACGGAGGCCCGGGACAACACCCGCGTTTGTCAGGCGTACACTTCCGCTATCCGGCGAAACGCCTCTACGAAACGTAAACGTGCCGAGGTAGTGCCAGGTACCGCCTCCGATGCGTTGATTTACCCTGAACACCGTTCGGCCGCCTGTGTGGTGGACCGTATAGAGTGCCTCCGTGGTGCTGGTGTCGGTGGCCGCATACGAGATCGAGACGGCGTAGGAACCCCCCTCGGGAATAGCGGGTGTCCACCGGATCTCGCTGTCTGCCCTTTGGGCAGTATGGGTCCACCGGCTCGATCCAAGGAGAAACGGGTTGACATTCGCAGGGTACGACGCCGCGATTCGGAAACCCGGAACGTCGGTTCTCCAGAAGTTTTCCTTGCTGTGGACGATCTCTGTATAGCCTGGGGATTCTGTATCATTATCCAGGATCACTTCGTGTCTCTGAATGTCGCGTTCCCGCGGGAGCAGGGCTCGCGCACCGGCATTCTCGAGCATGGGAACAAGATAGGGGAGCGTATACGCCAGCGGTCCCAGGTCCTCCACTGACTGAAAAAGCCGCGGACGCTGCCATTCCCACCGTCCTTCCCCGTGGCTGTAGTACCAGCCATGACTGTGCCAGAGAAGGATGTTCCTGTTCTGGAGCCCGCGTGAGGGATATATCGGTTGGCTGGTATTGACTACCACCGGCTCCGGCGCGGGGATCCGGGCCTTTGGAAACCGCGCTGTGTCCATGGGCGTCGGCGCTGAACGATAGAAGTTTGGCACCAGTTCCTCAATGGGTGTGCGCAGTGAGCGGAGGTCAAACCGGTAACCCCGATAGGGCTCGCCGAAGAACGTGCGCACGCCGGACAGTATCCGGTCCACCAGATCGGTGCGGAAAGGCTGAGCTGCAAATTCCTTGCTCAGCGTGATCGTGACCACACGTGTCGAATCGTCGACATGCAAGGAATCAAGTTTGCTCCCGGGAGGAACGGGAAAGGGAAGATCGCGGCGTACGATCGCTTCGGCGAAGGATTCCGTTCGCTCCAGCTGAAGTTGCCGGGTTGAGACACATCCCGCCAGCATGAGGGCAACAGGGAAAATGCCAGCCCAGCTCCATCGTTGCAGCCGTGAAGATAGATACGTCATGATTGCTCCTGCTAGAATTGAATCGTACATCCGATGCTGGGAAGTATCGGAATCATAACCGTCTGGATAGCACGGTTTTCCAGGGTTAATCTGTCGAGATAGTACTCTTGCAGCGCGACATTCGTATGATTGGTCACATTCATAATATCCAGATAGAGACTCCACCGCCATCCGAACCATTCCACGTATGTGGTTGCGCGAAGATCCAACCGAAAATAATCCGGAAGGCGGCCGCTGTTAAGATTGCGCAGGCCACCGCGGTCCGTGACAAACACAACGCCGCGCCAATCGGTGTCAAGGGTTGGTGTCACCGTTCCCGTAACGGAATCGGTGGCCTGGTAAATGCGCGGCCCGAACCCGACGGGTGGCGTTGAGGGAAATCCGCTCCCGTAGGCTACGGTGACATTGAGATCCAGCCAGGATGCGCACCGGTAACCCAGCACGATGTTCACGCTGTGCCGGCGATCAAAATCAAACGGATAGGTCCATCCCTGGCGTTCGCGGCTGGCCTTTCCGTATGCGTACCCGATCCAACCGTACAGGGGGGTGTCCTCGTTCCGGAATATCCTTTGAAGCACGATCTCACCGCCCGACGAGGTGCCGGTCCCGGTATTCCGCGGAAGTGTTGTGAGGGAATCCGCCTGCACCGCCGCCGGTGAAGTCCAGGCCTCCGGCTTTGTCAGGTCCGCGGCGCCTGTCCGCACGCTGCGGTAGGCTGTTCCCGTGACAATGTCGGGGAACACCAGATTGCGGAATGACTTCTGATACACTTCAAGGCGCAGTTGCCAGTCCTCGGTCAGAAGGGTTTCCCACGACAGGGAAACATGTTGTGCCTCCTCCGGCCGGAGCCCGAGCGGTTTGTCGCCGGAGAGATCGAATGTGGTGCTGGAGATGTACGTTTCATAACCGGGGAGAAATGATTTTTCGTAGCCCGGAGACTGGTAGTACAGACCCCAGGCAAACCGGAGACTGTTCCCAGCGCCCCATGAATACGATGCTGCGAGGCGCGGGGCGATGGTCGATCGCCCGATGATGCTGAAATAGTCGAACCGGACGCCCGGCTCCAGCGTAATCGACTCTGTCAGCTGAAACGTATCGTGCACGAAGACTCCGAGTGAGAGCGACTGTTTTGAGGTGGAAAAATTGTCGGGGAGCATGGAAAAACGGAAGTTGGACTGCCTGATAGCAAAAATACGCGGATCAAACTGGACGCCGATGGCGACGTCGGTAAACAGGCGGTGTGCGATAATGCCTGCCTCCAGCGTGTGCAACGGCGAGGCTTTCCAGACCACGGATCCGGTAGCCGAAAATTTCCTGAAGAGGAAATTGTAGGCGCCTGCGGAGCGGAGGAGATCGGGCACGCTTATCCCCTCGGCCCGGAGAGAATCCTGTAACCGCTCGAATTCTTCAGTAGAAAGATCGAGCCCGAAGGAGATCGCAGAGTTCTGGATGCCGGAGAAAGAGTTGGATCCACCGTTCTGGGTAAATGAAACGCCATACCGTCCGACAACCTCAGGCGTAAACGTCCATATCCACTGAATGCCCGCAACGTCATTAAACGTGAGATCATTCAGCGTAAGTTTCTTGATGGATCCTGCTGCAGGTGCTTCCGCGAGACTCGCACGATCCCTGTTCGTGACGCCGGTAAAGATGATTTTATGCCGGTAGTCCGGCTGCAGGGACAGGCGGAACTGAAAATCCTGAAATGTGGGGAGGACAACATCACCTTTTGCCAGCCCGGCGGACTTAACAATCGGACCTGCTATCAGATCGTAGTATGTACGCCGTGTCGAGACTAACCAGGATCCGTTCCAGGGCGGGGCATCCTCGGTATAGTAGAGATCCGAACGGGCGGAATCCGCATCCTCCTGAGTTTCCAGGAGAAACGCGCCCTCAGCGACAAGATTCATGTTCGTGAGACTCAAATTCGCCCGTGCGTTGAAAACGCCGTCACTCATGCTGCCGTCGCGATTTGTCACGTCCACAACTGCCGAAAGGCGGTCGGAGTAGCGTGCCGGAAACCCTCCTGTCATCAATGCAATTTGTTCGACCGTTTGAGGATTGAACATGGACACCACGCCGTACAGGCGATAGGGACTGATCACCTCTATGCCGTCCATGATGATAAGGTTTTGCTCAGGTCCCCCGCCCCGCACGATCAACTGGGTGGTGAAGTCATTGGGTGATGTCACGCCGGGGTAGGACTGGAGGGTCCGGAGCACGTCTTCGGCCGCGCCTGCCCTGAATTGCACCTCACGGGGCTGAAGTGAGGACACCGTGAATCCGGTCGAATGTTCTGTCGCGGTGTGGGGAGCCGCAGTGACGTCCACGCCCTGCATTTGATAGACGACGGGGACAAGTCGAAACAGATGGTCCTCTGAATCGTGAGCGGAGACCGTTACCGTGTCCTGTGCACGCCGGTACCCGACGAGCGATATCTCGACGGTGTGGACGCCGGGCTCGTCGACGCGGAATCGGAATCGGCCGTACACATTGCTGAATGTGGAGGATTTGCCCTCATCGAGGGTGACATAGGCGCCAGCAATGCTCCGTCCCCCCGTGTCCACAACCCGCCCACGTAACACAAGCTGGGCGTCCACCTGTCCGAAACCCAGGCAGCAGAGTACGGCTGCCAGCGCACAACGAGCCGGTATGCCACAAGCATCCATATCTGACAACCACATCGTCTAGAGGTAGACCTCCATCCCGATCGCGGGGCTGGCCAGACCGAAATATGAAATCTTGCTCTTCCCTGACATTCCGATATCAAAGAACCGGACCTGGCCGATGAGTGAGAAGGTCTTGGACACATCATACGAAAGGCCAAAACTCCCCCAGAGGGATGAGTTGGATTCGCTTCTGCTTTCTCCCGCCGTGGTGTTCGTGCCCGGCAACTTTACGCTGTAGTTGATAAATGCAATGCTGAGTTTGAAGAAAGGACGGATATCCTTCATGCCGCCAAAGAGAATCTTACCATACGGTGCGATCTCAACGGCCGTGACGTTGTCAAAGGCCTTTGAATCTCCCGAGGAAGTCCCCGTGAGGAGCCCGAACTGGAGGCCTGCGTGGATGGACGGTGTCACGGCATAGAATCCTGAGGCGCCGTAGACTGGTACCGGCACAAGACCGATACTGACGGCCTCCCCGACGGTAATACCGACACCGATCTTCGGCTGTGCGTAGGCCTGTGTGAGGATGCAGAGAGAAAGCGCTGTGATGGCGAGCACTGCTGTAAGGTGTTTCATGGTTACTCCTTTCGGTTCAACAATGGGCCGCGAGATATCTCCTCCAAACGGAGAATCTGACACGCGGCGGAAATGAACAGGGTGGTCCAGCAGGATACAGGTGCAGAGTGTACGACTCAGTCCGGGGATCCTGAATAAAAATTGCGGATCCATGACTGTTCGTGGAGTTCTTTCAGAGTCGCCCGGGAAAGTTCCTGTCCGTCGGACACCGCGCAGTTACTCTCCACATGCCGGACCGATCGCATGCCGGGAATTACCGTGGACACCGCGGGCGGATGGAGGCAGAACCGAAGGGCCAGCTCAGGCAGGGATGCCGCCTCGTTTCCCAGAAGATCTTTAAGTTTCTCCGTACGTTCGAACACCTGCCGCTTCCGTTCGCCCCGGAAGTATCTCTCTCTCCAGTCTCCTGCGGGAAATTTCGTTTCCGGCGTAATCCGTCCGGTAAGCCCTCCCTCATCCAGGGGGACCCGCACGATGGTACCGATGTCATGCCGGAGGCATGCGTGGAACAGATCGGTTTCGGGTGATTGATCAAATATGTTGTAGATGACCTGAACAACGTCGATCTTGCCGGACGCAATTGCGCGCAGGGCGTTTGCTGGTTGATGGTCATTTATTGAGATTCCGACAAAACGGATCTTTCCCTGAGTTTTTAGCTCGGTAATCGCCTCGTACCACTCTGCTTCATCGGTCCAGTCATCCTGCCAGACATGGAGTTGCTGGAGATCAATGGTGTCCAGACCCAGATTGCTGAGGCTCTGCTCGGTGGATTTGATGATATGCCCGTAGGGAAACGTTTCTGCGACTGAGCTTCCGGGACGGGCAGGCCAGAGCCCGTTCTTGGGAGGGATCTTTGACGCCACAAACAGTCGTTCCGAGCGTTCTTTGAGGAAATTGCCGAGGATTGTCTCGCTGTGGCCGTTCCCATAAGCAAGCGCAGTATCGAAGAAGTTTACACCGAGCTCCGCCGCCCGGTGGAGCGCTTTGGTGGATTCTTCGTCTTTCGCGCCGATCCACATCGTACCGCCGATCCCCCATGTGCCAAAACCGATTTCAGAGACCTCCAGATCGGTTCGCCCGAGTTTTCGTTTCTGCATAGCGAGAGTTCCGTACCTTCATGTTCCACTGCAGGTAGTAGTATAGCAAGCAGGGCGTACAAACACAAGACTGCCGGAGCCGGGATTTTCTGGCGAAGGGATGCTTGTGCATTGATCCGGCATTTGTTAGATTTGGCCATGGAGCGTAGTCCAGCTGACGCCATACGAAATGCGGTCAAACCCCAGATCCATGTGACGCTGGAGCGAGACGGAGTTCCCGAACTTCGGTTGAAGTTCTTCGACCGTTTTACCATAGGGAACGACCCTTCCTGCGATGTTGTCCTGCCGGACACCGACGTCAGCGGCTTCCATGCCGAGGTGTGGTACGAAAAAGGGAAGTGGCACATCAAAGATCTCGGGAGCAGGGGCGGCACGTACGTTGACGGAAAACACATCACGGAAGCGGTTCTTGAAGGAGAAAGCAGAGTCCTTTTTGGCGACGGCGGACAGGTTCTTGCCTTTGATGTACGGATGTTGCCGCACCAGGTCGTTACCAAACAGCTCCGGCAGGCCTTTCGCGCGTCGGGATATGTTCCCGTCACCCTCTACCGTACGGTGTTGCAGCGTATGGTCCGGCGTATCCTCCGGCTTCAGTCCAAAAAGTATGTCCGGGCAATCGGCGCGCTGGCAGTGGTCGCAGTCATCGCGGCTGGATACGCGTACCTCAAACACGAACAGGTGCGTAAACAGGAAGCCCTTGCGCAGGATGTGTTCTACGAGATGAAGGAATTCGAGCTTACGCTTGCCAGGCTTGAAGATCGTATCCGTCAGCGCGGGGACACGCTTTCGGGAGGTGAAGTTGCGGCCTCTCGAGGCCGTCTCCGGCAGTTGAGCGAAAGCTACGATAAATTTGTCAGTGAGCTCGGGGTCTATCGCGAGGGCATGGACGCAACCGACAAGCTCATCTATCGTGTCTCCCGGGTGTTTGGCGAATGTGAGCTCTCCATGCCGGACGACTTTGCCGCAGAAGTCCGCAAGTATATCCGCGTCTGGAAACTTTCGAACCGATTACCCAAAGCCCTCGAGCGGGCGAATGCCGAGGGATATGGCGCTCGGATCACTGAGGCCCTCCTTGCGGAGCAACTCCCTCCACAATTTTTCTTCCTCGCGCTGCAGGAGAGCGAGTTTGACAGCACAGCGTGTGGTCCCGCGACGCGATGGGGTATCGCAAAGGGGATGTGGCAGTTTATTCCAAGCACCGCCCTGCAATATGGACTTCGAACCGGTCCGCTGGTCGCCCTGCCCCGGCTCGATCCCCGTGACGAACGGCACCAGGTTGATCTTGCCAGTGCAGCGGCAGCACGGTATTTGCGCGATATCTACAATGGTGAAGCACAAGCTTCAGGTTTGCTTGTCCTTGCTTCCTACAATTGGGGCCATAATGCAGTTCGCGGCCTTATACGGAATCTTCCGGAAAACCCGCGTGAAAGGAATTTCTGGAAGTTTCTCGCGACGTACCGGAAGCGAATTCCCAAAGAGACCTACGACTACGTGTTTCTTATCTTCTCGGCAGCCGTTATAGCCGAAAATCCCTCATTATTTGGGTTTAATTTCCCAAAACCCCTCCGTGACGCAACGCACTGATTCTGCAACAAAACTATCCCTATTTTATCCCATTGAATGACTATGAATCCCGTTACTATACTGGCATATGATTTTGGCGCGAGCAGCGGCAGGGCTATTCGCGGAACTTTTGACGGGTCACGACTCACCATAACCACGTCCCATCAGTTCCCCAATGGTCCTGTCGAGCTTCACGGACACCTCTACTGGGACGTCTTGCGATTTCTTCAAGAAATTCAGGATGGGATCCGCCGTAGCACACGGGAGTCAGGGATTCTCCCCGTCTCCATCGGAATAGACACGTGGGGGGTGGACTATGGCCTGCTCGACAGGCACGGCGATTTGATGGGGAATCCTTACCATTACCGTGACACACGAACCGACGGGATGTTTGAACAGGCATTTCAACGAATGTCCAGGACCGAAATCTTTCAACGCACGGGGGTTGCGTTTCAGCCCTTTAACACGCTGTTTCAGCTCCTTGCGATGAGACTGAAGAAGCCGGATGCGCTGGACCGGGCCGGGACACTCTTAATGATGCCGGATCTTCTTGCATACGCTCTCACGGGCGTGCGGGGCACGGAGTACACCGGTGCAAGTACATCACAACTCCTGGATGTCATGTCGCACCAATGGAGCACGGAAGTCCTTTCAGCGATGGATCTGCCGCGGTCTCTCTTCACGGACATCACCGAACCGGGGACAGTACGAGGAAAACTCCGGGATTCCTTCGCGGCCGCTGCGGGGATTCCCTCAATTCCGGTGCTTGCCGTGGCGGGACATGATACCGCTTCGGCTGTCGTCGCGGTTCCCATGCGCGGTACGCGGTCTGCATATTTGAGCAGCGGCACCTGGTCTCTTCTTGGTATCGAGACGACAACCCCGCAGCTTGACAGCAGGGCAATGGAGGCGAATTTTACGAATGAGGGAGGGTTTGGAGGTCAAATCCGCTTGCTGCGCAATGTCATGGGCCTCTGGATGGTACAGGAGTGTAAGCGGGAATGGGACGCAAAGGGTGACGCCGTTGAATTTGATGAACTGGTCCACAGGGCAGGCCAGAGCAAACCCTTCTCCTGTTTTGTGGACCCTGATGCGCAGCTCTTTTATGCTCCCGGACCTATGGAACATCGTATCAAAGAGTATTGCCGCAAAACCGGGCAACACGAACCTTCCTCACAGGGGGAGGTCGTCCGTTGTGTGTACGAGAGTCTGGCTCTGAAATACCGCTGGGTGATTGACCGTCTTGAGGAGATCACCGGAACATCCATCGAGGAGCTTGTGATCGTGGGCGGCGGAGCACGGAACGTTCTGCTGAACCAGCTTACAGCCAACGCGCTGGGGCGCAGGGTGACAGCAGGTCCTTCGGAAGCCACGGCCATCGGGAACCTGCTGGTGCAGCTCCACGCACTCGGCGAAATCGAGGGTTTAGAACAAATGCGAGATGTTGTACGTGGATCGTTTCCGACGACCCCCTACGAACCGGAAGCATCGGATGCCTGGGGATCGGCCTATCAACGATTCACAAAACTCGTCACGAACGGGGGTTAGCTCCACACAGATTTCCGAGGGATCAAAACACTATGAAAAAGGTGGTACTCGTACCGGAGGAAATCTCTCAGGATGAGCCGACCTACCGGTTCGATTGTTCGATTGAGAATGATACGATGTTGATTTCCTTTGCCGTGTTTCCGGCCCCCGGGGGCAAATCTGCATTTGACTTCGTCCGGACAGTCTCACCGATCAAGGTCAAAAAACTTTTTCTCCGGGATCCGAACATGATGTGGTATCAGAAAGGGAGTCCGGGAATAGGCGATGATGTCCCTGGTGTGCTCACCTTTCTCAAGACGGCCATAACGAAAGAGCGAGTCCGCCGTGTGGTCACGATTGGCAATTCCGGCGGGGGCTATGCCGCAATCCTGTTTGGCGTGTTGCTCGGAGCTGATGAGATTCACGCCTTCAATCCGGTGACGCTGTTACGGGGGCCGGAGGACACGAGTGCGCCAGACCAGCTGGAGCTTCTGAAGCAGGAGAGGGGGTTGGACATTCCATACCTGGATCTAAGGGCAGTGCTTGACCGTCATCTTCAACCGGGGGCAAAAATCTACATTCACTACTCCCGGGGTGACAACCGGGATAGACGGCACGCGAAGTACCTGCGCCGCTTTCCGAATGTCCGGCTGTACGAGTATCCCTTCGTCACGCATCATGTTGCCCGGTTTTTTGCCGAGCGAGACATGCTCACGCCACTCCTGCACGCCGCGGCACTGGGTGATGGGCAGCAGTTAGAGGCCATCACGCGCAGGATGGTGAGGATCGCTGCACCCCGGTATATCCCGGCACGTATAGTATGGTTTTTCGGAAAGGTCATTTGCCGTACAAGGAAATTGTTAGGGATACGCACACCGAAAGGGTAGTCCATCGTGACTCGTTTCAGAAATTCTGTTCGTACTATTGTCCTCATCACGTTCGGATTGCTGGTGTTCGGCCCCCCGGCTTCACACGCCGGGATCCCCGACGCGAGCGTTTTTCGAGTAGTCGTTCTAGGCTCCTCGACTGCTGCGGGGGAAGCGGCGATGCCCCTGGACAGTTCCTGGGTGAACAAATACAAGAATCATCTCGGTACGATCTTCCAATCCTATGAAGTTGTCAATCTCGCCGTGGGGGGATTTACGACATTTAAGGTTATGCCGAACGGGTACCAGCGTCCATCCCCATGGGATACCGTTTCATCCCTTGCGGTGGACCCCAACCGGAACATCACGAAGGCTCTTTCTCTTAATCCCTCGCTGATCCTTATCAATCTCCCGACCAACGATTGTGCGATCTGGATTCCTGTGGCACAGCAGCTTTCCAACTTTGACGCTCTCATTGGCGCCGCACAAAGCCAGGGTGTCCCCGTCTACCTCAGCACGACGCAGCCCCGGGGCTCGGTGCAATCGGTACGCACATTGCTCATTCAGATGCGTGATGCCATCAACATTCGTTATCCCGGGAAAGTGCTGGATTTCTGGACCGGCCTGGCCAATCCTGACGGAACGATTGCTCCTGCGTACAACGCCGACGGCACCCATTTTAACAACGGGGGGCATGCGGTTCTTTTTGAACGGGTACGATCAACCGTTCAGCTTAATGTTCCCGTCGCTGCAGCCCCAACCCCCCTGGGGTTTGGTAACCGCAAAGTCGGCATTCCGGCCGTTCTCCCCGTGACAATTACAAATTTCTCGGCCTCGACAATCCTGTTTAATACCATATCCACAGGGACCGCGAGGTTTACCTCAAATCGCGGCAGCGCCAGTGTGCCGCCCGGAGGAACAGCAGACGTGCTGGTGACCTTCACGGCGCCGGGACTCGGCACATTCAGGGATACGTTGTTTCTCTATAACAACTCATCCATCCAGCTCATGAAAGTCCCTTTGAGCGGAGTCGCCCCTGCTCCGGTCCTCCAGGCTGTCCCCGGGACGCTGAGTTTTGGAGATGTCGCAACCTCTTCTGGCAGGCAGCTGAGTCTCACGCTGCAAAACGATGACCTCAATGCGGGAGTGGTCTCCTCGATAACAAGCAACTCGGGACTTTTTGTCGCGACCCCCGCAAGTGGCACCATCAATCCGTCCGAATCGTGGAATGTAAACGTCACGTTCACACCCACGGCATTCGGGGTTGTCACCGACACACTCCGGATTAACGGATCAGTGTACGGGGGTACATTCAAAATACCGGTGAACGGACGGTCGCCTGTGCCCGTGCTTGCGGTGACTCCGACAGAGCTGGACTTCGGCGACGTGCCTCTCACAATCCCCCGGACACTCCAGATAAGTCTCGGCAACACAACGGTGAACACGCTCACGCTCGACGCCGCGGCGAATTCGAAGTCCGAGTTTTTCGTCGATCCGTCAAGCGGGTTCGTTCCCGCAAACGGATCCCTCCTGGTGTCCGTCACATTTGCACCCTCGGCATTCGGGACAGTCACTGATACGATACAGATCATCAGCAATGCGACGGTATCGCCCCTTCGTATACCCATCCGGGGCCGCTCACCCGTTCCCTCAGTATCACTCTCTCACACCTCTGTGGCATTCCCTGTGGTTGGGCAGGGAGATGGAACAACCCGTACAGTTTATCTTCGAAATACGGGAGTGAATCCACTCACCCTGCAGTCCTTTGTGGCCCGGACCACCCACTTTGCAGGTCTCACGCCAACCCCCGTGGTGGTGCCCGGGTCGGACAGTCTGGCGCTCGTCATTCGTTTTGCTCCCCAGGCATCCGGAGACTTGCGGGACACGCTGACCATCGTCACTGACGGAGGGGATGCACAGGTGGCGGTGACCGGTTCTTCACCGGTTTCGTACCTCCGGGTATCTCCTGCGCCGATGGACTTTGGCTCCGGAAAGGTCGGAACTACGGTCTGGCAGTCGTGTGTCCTGAAAGTCCAGAGCCCTGACCCGTTGTTTTCAATTGCCGTTGATTCTGTCCGCCTGCGCGGCGCCGGCTTTGTTGTCAATGATCCCGGGGGGAGAAGAATGCTGGGATGGGGCGATAGTCTGCAGCTTCTCGTGGGCTTTGCTCCGACACAGCACAGAGTGTTCGCGGACACTTTGCTGGTCTATAATAACAGCGCCCTGACTGTCACCCGTGTCCCCATTTCGGGCAGGGGAGACACATTCACCGAGATCGTGCCGGAGACTCAGGGTATCCCCGGGGCGCTCGTGCTGCATCAGAACTATCCCAATCCCTTTAATCCCACAACGGAGATATCGTACGCTCTCGCTGGTCCGGGCCGGTTGGTGTTACAGGTGTTTGATCTTCTGGGGCAGGATGTTGCCACCCTGGTAGATGAATGGCAGGAGGCTGGAGTGTACCGAGTACGGTTTGCTGCGGCGGGGCTACCGAGCGGCATGTATGTCTACCGGCTCCGTGCGGGCGAGAGCGTGATCGTCCGCCGGATGCTGTTGCTGAGGTAAGCACTTTTCGCACCTTCTCTCATCCGCCCCCCGGTCCGCAAATCGTGTCCGGCTGCCAATGCTTGTTTCTTCTTCCTGAGCGTAGTATCTTATTTCCAGCGTGCGCCCGTCCGCAAGTGGGTGCCGGGCCGTCTCGTGCGTCCTTTTTCTCTTGCCTCACGCAGTACATAACACGAAGGACACTCTGTGGAATCCATGCCTGTCCTCATCTTCATCGGTCTTCTGGTGTTCTTTGCCCACCTCTTTGTTGCCCTTTTCGAGCGGACGAAGATCCCGGATGTGCTGTATCTGATACTCATCGGTGTCGTGATCGGCCCCGTGCTTCAGGTCGTCACCCCGATGGATTTCGGGAAGGTGGGGCATGTGTTCACCACGATTGCCCTGGTGGTCATCCTGTTCGAGGGGGGGCTTGAGCTGAGCTACGAACATTTGCGCGTCTCGTTGCGCAGCACGCTGATTATCACCATCGTAAGCTATTGTTCGGCATTCGTGCTGGTTGGTGCCGTTGCGATATGGCTGATGGAACTTCCGATTCTGCTTTCGATGTTCGTGGCTGCGGTCATCGCAGCTCCCGCCCCTGCGGTGGTGATCCCGCTGATCCGTCAATACCCGCTTGGACCATCAACACGGGTCGCGCTCACGCTGGAATCGCCCCTCGGAGAGGCCTTCGGTATTGTTGTTGCACTTGCCCTGCTTGACACAATTCGTTATGAATCAATCCAGGTCGGCCACATCATCGGCAAGTTGTTATCGTCGTTCCTCTTCGCTCTGGTGATAGGTGGTGCCGGTGGATTTTTATGGTCGGTGCTTCTCCACCGGATCCGCCAGCTTCGTCATGCGATATTCACGACGCCGGCATTTCTCCTGGTGCTTTTTGGAGTCACGGAGTTCCTTGGTTTCAGCGGCGCGGTGTCAGCGCTCACCTTCGGCTTCACGCTTGCAAACGCCGGGGCAAAGGAGATACCCTGGCTTTCCAGGAAGTATAATCTTACTCCGATGCAGCACAATGAAACCGAGAGGGCCTTCTTTGGCGAGATCGTATTCCTGATCAAGACATTCTTCTTCGTCTATCTCGGCCTCTCGGCCACATTTGTGGATTTGTGGACGGTGGAGCTCGCGCTGGCTGTGACATTGGCGTTACTCATTGCGCGTGTGCTGGCGATCCGCGTTTCAGCCAGGAAGCGGGACACATCGCGCAGCGAAGCGCTGCTTATGGGCGTCATGATTCCGAAGGGAACTGCGGCTGCGGTGTTGGCGGCGATCCCCCTGCAAATGGGACTTGTGGGCGGCGATCAGATCCGGAATGTCATCTATGCCGTTGTCGTCCTGAGTATCGTCACGACGGCTTCACTGCTCTTCCTCGTGGAAAAGACGTTTGTCGCAAATATAGTCGGTCTTGCCTTCTCCGGATACCGCAGAGATGATGTACGCGAAAAAGCGGGGAACCGGAAGGCAGTCAAGCAGGAATAGGAAACGCAGACGTCGGTTTTTTACCGGGCTGACTCTCCTGGTTCCCGCCGGTGTTCAGGTGGTGCCGGGGTCAGCTTAATGGCTCGGTTAGCTGCCGAGTCGCCGCATTGGACCCTGTTCCAGTTCCTCCGCTGTAGAGCCCGCTCTGACGACCCGTCGAAACCAATCCGAGCCTCAAAAAAACTCCACCACCGGAATGTCGATTCGGATGGCCCGTGGAGATCTCTGAACCCGAATAACCAGAGGAGCGGACATGACACGACGAACTTTGTATCTTCTCGCCGGCATGTTGTGGATCACGCTTGCCGGTGCGTCACAGGCGCAGAACCTGCTCACCGAGGATTTCGAGTACCCCGTGAGCGACAGTCTGGAGGGAGTCAGTTCGTGGTCGGGGCACCGTTACACGAACAATGTCCGTGTTGTCTCTCCCGGATTGTCCTTTGCCGGATACGTCGGGTCCGACAGAGGAAACACCGCGTATCTTTCAAATGTCCCTGAGGGAGACCTCGTGACCCGCTGGTTTCCCGCGGTGAGTTCAGGCAGCATCTATCTCTCGCTCCTTTTGCTTGTGGACAGCCTCACACCAACGGCGACGTCGGGATATGTTACAGCGCTTGACCAGTCAGGCGGAGCCACGAATCTTGGTGCACGCCTGACCATACGCAGGGTGTCTGCAACGACGTTTAATCTGGGCATAACGAAGATAGCACCAGGAGCTGTGTACGGAGCGGCCACCTATGAAACCGGTACGACCTATCTGGTTGTCGTACGGTACACATGGCTGGCGGCCACCACCACGGACGACACAGTGAAGCTGTTTGTTTCCGCATCAGGTGTTCCGGCTGCTGAACCGGAACCTGTCGCCGTCACTGGCGGGGGGAATGATGCCATTGACGCCGGAGAGTTGTGTCTGAGTAATTCATTCGTTCAGTCGGGCCTTGCGGGTTCGCCCGTCCGGGTCGACGGGATGCGTCTCGGCACAACCTGGGTTGGAGCAGTGTTGAGCGATGTTCCTGAGGCGGGATTGCAGGTGCCGCGGTCGATCGTCCTGGAACAGAATTACCCAAATCCGTTCAATCCGGTCACGACAGTCCGATACGGGCTTCCCGGTGATTCGCGGGTGACACTCGAGGTGTTTGATGCCGTTGGCCGGCAGATCGCCGTGCTTGTCAACGGCGAGGTAGGACCGGGATACCACCAGGTTGCTTTTGATGGAAAGAATCTCTCAAGCGGTGTCTACGTGTGCCGGCTGAAGGCGGGGACGGTCATTCAGACAAAGAGGCTCTTGTTGTTGAGGTAGATGTGCGAGGGCAAAACTCCGCATGTCGCTGCGGTAACCCGGAGTATCCAGATCACGAATCGGCACGCTGCATGGGACCGGGCACATCCACGGAAAGTACTCCGTTGTGCAGGGTTGTCACACGATCGCAGAACGTATGCGCCGTGTGCTCATCGTGCGTGATAAAAAGGATCGAACATCCGTGTGTCTCCTGCAGGGATTTCACCAGCTGCAGAAGTTGTGCCGATGTCAGCACATCCAGCGCTGAGGTTGGTTCGTCCAGAATGAGAAGCCGTGGGGCAACCGAAAGCACCCTTGCCAGGGCGACTCGTTGGCGTTGGCCTCCGCTGAGAGCGTGCGGCAAACGACCAAGACACCCAGCGGGCATTCCGACTGAAGTGATCAGCCGTTCGGCCGTGGCGGCATAGCTGGCGGCTGGTTGTCTCTCCGGGTGTGCGCGTATTCCCTCAACAAGCGACTCCATGACGGTCATCGTCGGATCCAGAGAGGCACTCCCGCCCTGGAAGAGCATCTGAATCCCTACTCCCACAGCATCGCGGTTCTTCGTCTCAGGAAAGATATTCACTCCGTCGAATGTGATCACTCCCGAGTCAGGTCTCAACAATCCGGCAATACACTTTGCAAGTGTCGATTTGCCGCTCCCGCTCTCACCGAGCAGCGCGAGTGAGGTCCCGGCGTCAAGAGTGAAGGACACACCATTCAGCACCGGTTTCTTTCCCGATCTGAGCCGTGATACCGAGTCGAGGCGCAGCGAACAGAACAGACTCTTCACTTCCAGTAAAAGCATCGTATCTCTCTTCCATCGGATGTCTGCTCCAGTTCTGGTTCGGACTGATAACATCTCTCTTGCACTTCCGGACAATATGCACAGAACCTGCATCCATTCCCGGAAGCGGTTCTGGCGGCGCCGGGTGACGCCGGGCCCGTCGTCATCATCCCCTTCACCGGTCCTGGCCGTGCCCGGGCCAGCAGTTGGGAATAGGGATGCAACTGCCTCTTGAAGAAGGCCTCACAGGATGCTGACTCGACGATCCTTCCTGCGTACAGCACCAGAATCGTATCTCCCATGCGCCGCGCTACATCGATATCATGCGTGATCAACATCAACGACATACCCGTGTTGCGCTGGATCGACATCATCACATCGAGCAGCGAATCTCGCAATGAACTGTCAACGGCACTCGTAGGTTCATCGGCAACAAGCAGGGATGGAGATGGCAGAATTGCCATGGCAATGCAGACTCTCTGAGCCATCCCTATGCTCAACTGATGCGGGAAGAGGTTCAGCACGACATCCGCGTCGAGACCCACCGAGCGGAGCGTCTCATGGCAGGCGGAGTCGTTCCCTGATGCCAGGCCACCTGAGAGCCGCAATTGAGTCCGGATATCGGCCAGCGGATTAAGTGACTGCAGAGGTTCCTGAAACACGTACCGGATCTTGTTCTGGCGAATGGGCGCGAGTTCGGCTTGATCAAGGGACAGCAACTCCCGTCCTTCAAAAATCACCGAGCCTTTAACGCTCATCGGGCGGGTTCGTGGGAACAACTTTGTGATCGAGCGGCTAAGAATGGTTTTGCCGCTGCCGCTTTCGCCGAGAAGGACCAGGACTTCATTGCGACAGAGAGTCAAGGAAACGTCGTGGATGATGTCTGTCGGGTCAGTCCGCGAGAAAACTGAAACGCAGAGATCCCGTACGGTCAGAAGATGGGATGGTTCGATTGCAGGGTTCATGTGTCCGCAGTGAAACTACCGAAAATGTATTTCAAACTCAAACAGGTTTGCCGCGGGGGTCTTGTCCCCCCCCCTCCGCGGATTCTATTGACAAACCCGCAAATCATGGGTATATTCACCAGCACAATTGCCTTCCGGAGACGCTGGAGAACCGTGCCGATGAAAACACGAATTGTACTGCCGTGTATCGTGGCGATTACGCTGGCGTGCTGTGGCACACCGGAAGAGCGCACGTCGAGCCGGGCACAGCGCTCCATGGTTGTTGTTGCCATTGAAGGTGACATTGACACCTTTAATCCGCTCTTTGCCGAGGACATTACCGCAGGAGAAATCAATGACCTCTTCTTTCCCTCCCTGGTAAGGTCTGATTTCGACCCCGATTCGGGTCTACTGCGCTACTCACCCATGCTGGCTCGGTCGTGGGAGTACAGCAACCAACAGAGAGACATTACCTTTCATCTGCTTTCCAACGCCCGATGGGCTGATGGCACGCCCGTCACGGCCAGAGATGTTCAGCTCACGTTTGAGTTGTATGGCGATCCGGATGTTGCGAGCATCCGGCAGGCCTCCGTCGACAACCTGAGGCGGACCGACGGAAGTCTCGATATTACGAAGAGCGTCGTTCAGAAAGATGATACTACCGTCGTGTTTCACTTTTCCAGGGCATACTCCGGACAACTCTTCGATGCCGGACTTCCCATCCTGCCGGCTCACCTTCTGGAGAAGATACCCCGGAAAGATCTTCGATCAGCCCCCTTCAATCGATCTCCCGTCGGGTGCGGGCCATACGCGCTTGCCGCATGGACGCCATTGCAGGAGACAATCCTCGAGCCGAATCCGCACTCCGTTGTTCCGTATCCCGGGAAGCTTTCACGCCTGGTATTCCGCGTCATTCCTGATTACCGGACCCGGTTGGCCCAGCTTGGTTCGGGAGAAGTTGACCTGGTAGGGGGCGTAAGGCCGGACGATGCCGACAGGCTCTTGAGAGAGGTACCGTCAGTCAAAATAATCTCGATACCCGGCCGGGATTACGACTTTCTTGGCTGGAACAACGTGGATCCCGAGGCCTATGGGAAATCGAGAGGCAAAACCATACAACCGCACAGGCTCTTCGGAAAAAGTAACGTCCGGCGGGCACTCACCATGGCGGTGAATCGGGAGGAGTTTGTTGATGCCTATCTCGGCTCTCATGGCCGTGTTGCATTCGGCGGAGTTTCTCCGCTTTTCACATGGGCCTACAATGATCGCCTGCACCCGTTACCGTTTGACCCTCAACAGGCACGAGTGTTGTTGGAAAGGGAAGGGTGGAAGGATACCGACCACGATGGTGTGCTCGACAACAAGGGAGTTCGGTTTTCATTCGTACTCAAACTCCCTGCAGGCAACCAGCTCAGGAATGTCGTTGCCGCGGCAGTGCAGCAGCAGCTGAAAAACGTGAAGATCGAAATGAAGATTGAGCAGATTGAACGGGGAACGTTCTGGCAGGAAGTCGCGACCAGAAAGTATGACGCATGGATGGCAGGCTTTAGCGTGCCCCTCCAGATGCAGCTGGATGAACTCTGGGGTTCCGATCTTGCAAAATATCCTTTTAATCTGACCGGATTCCAGAACGTGCGCGTGGACGAAATCCTCGCAACGGCGAGAACCCTTACGTCTGAGACCGACGGCGCCGCCCTGTGGAAGGAATTTCAAGAGATCGTTCACGAAGAACAACCATGTACATTTCTCTTCTGGATCAATAACATCGTGGCGGTTAACGATCGTGTTCACGGCACACACATCGGCGTTCTTGGCACTGCTCATCACGCCTGGGAATGGCATGTGAATACCGGTGGAACGGTTGCCTCAGAAAACGTACGCTAACAAGTGTGCGCGCATCAAAAGGTCTGGAACAACATGTTCTATAGCCCCCGGATGGTGACGTGTCCCTCCTGATGTTCCTGATCCGGCGACTGCTCCAAGCGATACCTACGCTGTTTGGGCTGGTGACCCTCGTGTTCTTCCTCTCGCGGCTCCTGCCGGGAGATCCTCGACTCTCTACCTGTATCCGGGAATTCCGCCTGCGGTCGCCGAACAGCTTAGCGCTCAGTTCGGTTTCAACCGTCCTGTCCTGGACCAGTACGTGTCCTGGCTCTCTTCCGTTCTCACCGGTGAACTGGGGCATTCCTTTGCTCACAATGCACCCGTGACGGAGGTCATACTGCGGGTGTTTCCGAATACGGTGCTCCTCGGCGGAACGGCACTGGTTCTGGAATGTATTCTTGCGGTTCTTCTGGCGGCGATCGCGGTGCGGGAGGTGGGATCACGGATGGACAGATCCGTTTCGACGCTTACCCTTGTTGTGTACTCACTCCCATCTTTCTGGGTTGGCATAGTGTTGTTGTGGATATTCTCATACTCCCTGGGGGTGTTTCCTTCATCACAGATGTACTCCATCGGAGCAGAAGATCTCGATGGGACGGAAGCATTGATCGATCTGCTGCGGCACCTGGCGCTCCCCGCGTTTACGGTCGCGATCCCGGGTGCTGCGGCCATCACCCGGTATCTCCGGACGAACATCACGGAGACCCTGGGAGAGGATTATGTTGTTGCGGCGACAGGCATGGGGCTGTCGAAAGCCAGGGTGTTTCGATCCTATGTCCTGCCGAATTCCATCGGACCGGCGGTTTCGTTGCTGGGCATCGAAGTGGGCGTGCTCCTGACAGGCGTACTGGTTACCGAAACTCTCTTTGCATGGCCCGGAATGGGAAGGATTGCAGTCATGGCAATATTTGCCCGGGACTACCCGCTGATTCTCGGTTGCACGCTTCTTGGAGGAATCGTCGTGGTAGCGGCGAATATCCTCTCCGACGTCCTCCGCGCCTGGATTGATCCGCGCATCAGGATCACATAACTGCTCATGAAAAGAATCCCCGTCATCCTTGCGAGTCTTTTCTTCGTGGCAGTCAGCGTGCTGCACTTTCGGCTGATTTCCGCGAGTCTCACTTCCCTTGCGTCATGGTGCGTGCTGGTGGTAAGCCATCCCGGCGCGTTCGCGAGCTATTGGGTCCCACCACTCCTGGAGTACTGGCTGGCCGGTGTGGCGTGGATAGGGGTGGGCTTCGGGGGCTTCCTGCATGTGATCCGGATTGGTAAACAACGGGATCACTCCAGGTCTGAAGCGGACTCACACAGGTCGGCACGGGGACAGTGGTCGCGGCGCGTTATCGGGCTCGTCATATTTGTCGCCCTGACGTCACCCTTTCTCACCCCTATCGGTCCAAATGTACAGGGAAATCTCGTTACAACCCGGCTACAACCGCCCCTGTCAATGGGTTACGTGCGGGAGTATCTTGAGGAGGATGACACAAGCTCTGGATCCACTGATCGTCTACATCTGGTATTCAAACGAGCAGCCAACTATCTGCTTAATCGGACAACGCTGGTGGGCGGAAGCGCGGACAGGCTCCCGTCGGATTCCGGGAGTGGAGGTGTTGTCGTCCGTGAATATCCCACCACGTTCCTGTTCGGGACCGATGATAATGCGAGGGATGTCTTTAGCAGGGTGATCGCAGGTTCGCGAGTGTCGCTTGCCGTGGGCATGAGCGCTGCGCTCGGCGCATTGCTCATCGGTCTAGCGGTGGGACTCCCGGCGGGCCTGTCCCGCGGCACTGCCGGCATTGTCCTTATGCGGATCACGGATGTGTTCCTTGCAATTCCGAGCCTGTTTCTTGTCATGGGAGGACTTGCCTTTGTTGGTGAGTCCATCACAACGATTATTCTGGTCCTTGCGGCGACGGGATGGATGGGAATTGCAAGAGTCGTGCGGGGAGAAGTTCTCTCTCTGCGCGACAGAGAATTTGTTCTGGCTGCAAAGATGTTGCGCGTGTCGAATTGGACGGTCATGGTACGGCATCTCTTGCCCAATCTCCGGCCTGTGATACTCACCGCCGCCGTACTGCAGTTTGCCAATGCGGTGCTGGGGGAAGCGGCGCTTGGTTTTCTCGGACTCGGTGTTCAACCACCTACGCCGACGTGGGGGAATATGATGGGGGAGGCGACGGGATATCTCGGCCTGGCATGGTGGGTGGGCGTGTTCCCCGGGGTTGTCCTGGCAACAGTCATCGTCTCTGCCCATTCGCTTGGTGAACGCACAACCATCACGGCGGATGTCGAAAGAACGGTCAAACACTCCCCACCATGATGATCAATCACCGATATCACATCGTGAACCCTCTGGGAGAGGGGGGGAATGCTCAGGTATTTCTGGTGGAAGATACGCTGGAGCGGGGCCAGCGATCCGCCATGAAAGTCTTCCACCGGCAGAGTCTGGATGCTCGTGCCGAGCTCGAGCACATCTGGAATGAAATCGCGATCCTCGCTACGCTGCATCATCCCAATCTGGTGCACGTGTTTGATTTTGGGGTGGTACGGAGTTCTGAAGAAAAATCGCTGCTGGATCGTCGCTTTCTTACCATGGAATATATTCAAGGCGTCAGCGCCGATGCATGGTGCCGTACCGTACCGTCCGGGCAGGACCGGGCCACACATCTCAAGCATGTTCTTCTACAGGTCCTGCAGGTGCTGGCGTATGTTCACAGGCGGGGGATTATTCACTTCGACATCAAGCCGGACAACCTCCTGGTGATCTCGGGCGGCGAATCGGGGAGCGGTCTCCCGCTTGTGAAACTGACGGACTTTGGTTTTAGCGTCCACATGGGAACGGCGCATGAACTGTCGCTGCGGGGTACTCTCGAATACACCGCCCCCGAATTGCTCCGGCGGGACCCATTTGATCATCGGGTCGATCTTTATTCGCTCGGTGTCACGCTGTATGAGCTGATGGAAGGTCGCTGTCCGTTTGAAGAGGGTAATCCTGTCGAACTCATAAAGAAGGTCCTTACCACCAAACCTGAATTCCAGCAGTCCCTCGATCCGGCATATTCTCTCCTGCTCCCTCTTCTTAAAGGACTTCTTCACGAGGATCCTTCCCATCGATTTGAATCCGCAGGCCAAGCCGCTCGCTTTCTTCTCCCGGAAGGAGGCGGTTTGTACACAGCGGGATTTGACATCATCTCAAAGCCGGTTTTTGTCGGACGTGAAACCGAAAAGAGCCGGATCGGCCGTGCTCTTTCAGCCCTGGGCACAGAGCATGCTGGAGAACCTGAGACCGCCATCCTCATGACGGGACCGGAAGGAATCGGAAAAACCGCTCTTGTGTCGGAAGTGGTCCGCCAGGCGCGGACAGCAGATGTTCCGGTCGTGGAGGTGAAGCACGCTCAACGCCATGTTCCATTCAGTGCGGCGCGTTCCCTGTTGTCGATTCTCAAAGCAGAGGTTCTCTCTCGTTCTGCACGCGGCCCAGAACTGACTGAACGATTCGCCGATGTGATTGATCCCCGTGCAGAACATGGTGACGGGGAGACGGGGGAGTTTCAAACCGGCTGGCTACTCGAACGGGAAAAGACGATTGAGTCGCAGGCGCGCTTCATCAATCAGGCCTCGCTGCTCTTTCCGGTTGTGATTGTTGTTGATGATGTGGATGTGCTGGACGGTGAATCCATGGAAGTGCTTCGAACGGTACACCGGGACGGCACTCCGGGGCGGCTCCTGCTTCTTTTGACGGCGCCAAGAGTAAGCGATCTCCCGTTCGCTGCAAGCGAAATCCCTCTGGGGGAACTCGACGCCGAGACTGTTGTCGCCATGAGCACTTCGACGATATCTCCTCCCACTGTCGGGGAGGCGATAGGGCTCCGCTTGCACCTGCTGTACGGAGGAACACCCTCGATTCTCGTTGAAGCGCTCTACTCGGCTGGAAAGCTGTTGTACGGCGAATCCCTGGATGAAATTGCAGACAGGTCGGGCCTTGCAGAGAAGGTGACCCTCAAGCTTCCACGCGACCTTGACCAGTTTCTGCTCAAGCGTTACCAATCGCTCGATCGGGGACTCCAGTTGACTCTGGATGTTCTGTCATGCTTCAGTGGATCAGCACGGCTTGAAGTGGTCGAGGCAGTCCTGCCTTTCCAGCGCCAACGGACCCAGGCATACCTCTCGTTGCTCGAAGCCCACGGGCTTATAACATCCCACGATGCTGGCAAACGGTTTGCCGTGCGTCACACAAAACTGAAAGCCCTGATCAACTCTGCCCTGCAAGATGCCAGGCCTGCCACCCATTTGTTCATTGCATCCACATTGGAGGGCATCGCCGGAGCCCGTTCGTTTGATGATCTGCAGGAACTTGCCTACCAGTACACGCAAGCCGGACAGAGTGTTGAGGCACTGCTCTGGCTTGAAGCCGCCGGGGATGAAGGAACACAGCTCTCGGCCCACCAACAGGCGGGGCAACTTTACCGGCGGGCGATGGACCTGAGTCGCCCTGCGGATGGCGTGAGCGTTGAGCGGCTCACTGTGAAACTTGCGGAGTCGCTGTTCCGCGGTGGTGCATTTCGTGATGCGATTGAGCTTGCGACACACGTTCTCGGCACGGAACTTCTTGATGCCACTCACACAACGGTCCTCCACAAAATTGCCGGTCTCGCACAGTCACGGTTGGGTGAGTACCGGGAGGGGAAAAAGCACATTGAGACTGCCCTTGAGACGTGCGGTGACGCTCGGGAGAACGTTGAGCTTACGCAGGAACTGGTGGGCATTGACATCGCCCTGGGCAGTTTTCTCGAAGCAGAACAGGCCAGTATTGTTCAGCTGGATCGGGCAAAAAGCCTCGGCAATCAGCTGAGTCTGGCTGCCATCTATACGGACCTGGGAATAGCAACGTTTTTCCAGGAATTGTATGACCGTTCGATTGAGTATTTCCGTGAGTCGATGGAAATCTATATAAGCGCAAAACACCACATGCATGCCGTTGATGCACAAATGAATATCGGCAACGTGATGAGCGCAAAGGGGAGGATTGCTGACGCAATTGAATGCTGGAGTGAGGCTCTCAGACAAAGCCAGGAATACGGTACGTTGAATCAACAGGCGCAGATCCTTAACAATATCGGCATTGCGCACTTTAAACTGAAACGATTCCGGGAGGCCAGGAGTTTCTATAACAACGCAAAAACGTTGTTTCATCGTCTGGACTCAAAACAGGGGAGCGCGTACATTCTCACGAATCTTGGTGAGGTAGGATTCGCCGAGGGGCAGTATGAGCCGGCCCTTCTGATGTGGAAAGATGCTCTGCAACACTATTATGAAATGCACGATAGTCTGGGGATAGTTGAGACGCTGCTCCAGCTCGCTCAGGTTCATCTTGTCCTGGGTGATGGTGTATCCGCAAGCGCGATTCTTGGAGAAGCAGAGGCTCTGGTGAAGAGCAAGAATCTAGAGAGCTTTCGGGCTCACATGCTCTTCGTGCGTGGGATGTCTCTGATGCTTCTGGGGAACCATGATGCAGCCCGGAGTGCGTTCATGGACGCAGAGGAGCGTATGCAGGAGAGCGGGGACATCGCGCAGAGGTTATTGCTCGCGGTGCGCATGGCCGAATGTGACCATCATAGGGGCGAAGTCGATTCAGCGGTGGCCCTGGCCCGTCATGCGCTCGAGTTAGGGGAAACGCACACTCAACCCAACATCATCGCTGAGGCGTGCTTGCTCCTGGGAACGATTGCGAAGGCCTCTCCATCACGCGTTCAGGAAAAGGCGCTCCTGTTGTTCCGCACGGGGTTTGAGGCAATTGCGGAAGAACCGGTAACTGAGGTGACGTGGAAACTTGCGATGGCCCTTGGAGGTGAATTTCATGCACGCGGACAAAGAGAGAAAGCGAAGGGATTCCTGTCACAAGCGAAACTGGTGCTGCAGTTTTTTCTTTCACATTTTGCATCTTCTGAGCTCAGGAATCAATATCTTGCAGCAGGAAGCAAGGATGCGGTGATGAAAAATCTTGATTCATTTTTGACTACGTAGGGGATTCGGCCACCGTGGCTTCACGAAAAGATCGATTCGTCATTCTGCTCTCGGGTAGAAAAGAAATCATGGAACGCGTGCGGCGGTATGTCCGTTTGACCGACGCGATGCATCTTCAGTTTGTGTCCTCGCCAAGCTATCTGTCCGGAAGGGCCATTTTCAAAACGCCGGATCTTGTGCTGCTTGACGTCACAAAAGATACGGTCATTCTCCGGTCGGCAATCAGTGAGTTTGCGTCCCAGTTCCCGGATGTACCCATTCTGGCCATGACGCGGGCGGCCGACCACTCCTTCGCGGTGGAACTTGTGAAGCTGGGTGTGTCTGCATATTTTGTCGTCCCGGATGAGCAGCGAAAAATCATGGAACAGATCACATTATTCCACAATGAATGGATCGCCAGGAGGGCAAAAAAGAAATTTGTGGATCTGCAGAAGGAGACATACGACTTCAGACATATTATCGGGACCTCACCGCTCCTGAAAGTCACCATGGAACGGGCTCAAAAAGTCATCATAAACAGCACCATGACGGTCCTGATCACCGGCGAAACCGGAACGGGAAAGGAACTTTTTGCCCGGGCGATTCACTACAACGGGAAAAACAAGAACAGCCCGTTCGTTGATATAGCCTGTACGGCACTTCCGGAGACCCTCCTCGAGTCTGAGCTGTTTGGCTATGAGAAAGGCGCGTTTACCGACGCGAAGGAGAGGAAAATCGGTCTATTCGAACTGGCCGGTGACGGATCTATCTTTCTTGATGAAATCGGCGATATTTCCATTGCGACACAATCAAAACTCCTGAAGGTGATCGAAGACCGCTCGATGAGAAGAGTCGGTGGCGTTCGGGATGTCCCGGTGCGGGCACGTATTATTGCGGCAACGAGCGCTGACCTTGATGCGAAGATGCGGGCGGGGGAGTTTCGAAAAGACCTGTACCACCGGCTCAAAATACTTCCTCTTGAATTGCCGCCGTTGAGGGACAGGAAGGATGACATACCGCTGCTTGTGAAGGAATTCCTTCGGACGTTCAACCAGGCGTACAAAAAGGAGATTAAGGGGCTGACTCCCCTCGCATTGCAGGCCCTTATGGAACATGAATGGGAGGGGAATGTCCGGGAACTCAAACATTGTATGGAACGCGCCGTCCTTCTGGAAGAACGGAGCTGGATTACGGAGCAGGATTTTGACTTCGCAATCGCGAAAGCACGCCCCACGAAGCGCACACTGATTGCCAACAGTCCCGAAAGCCTGCCTCCGAAAGAAGTCGATACGCTCATGCTCCTGATCCCCCTTGACCACGCTTCATTACAGGAAGTGCAGAGAACGTGTGTCCTGAAGGTGCTGGACCATGTGGGGGGAAACAAGATGAAGGCGTCAAAAATTCTCAAAATTTCAAGGCCACGCCTCGACCGTATCCTCAAGGACGCCGACGACGACCCTGAAGAATGATGTAACGTCCTGGATGAGCGAGTGTAACGTTTTAGAGCATCACTTGACCTGCGTCACCTCATTCCCTGCCTCCCCCGAAACCACGAATTTTCATCCCGATCGCCGATCTGGCCCGGCATGCTCCATTTTGTACAATTCTCCACGATGACCTTTTGTGGCACAAAGGTTGATCTCTTTACCAGCAGACGCAATCGTGAGACCATACGAAAGTCACTCTTGAGCGGAAATCGGTATTCAGTCAAAGCGGAGGGCACAATGCAAGAAGAGGACCAACACATTATCATCAACAGATTCACGCGCTTCATCCAGGCTCTACACATCGATAGAAGTATCAGAAGGAGTAAAATCATGAACTTTTCAACTGTGAAAGCGGGCTTGCTTATCGGCGCTCTGTTCGTCACCCTGTTGACGGGGTGCCGGAATGATGGTCCGGTGGGCGTGGAAAACGCCCCATCAGCCACCCAGGAGCCTGACTTCCTGAAGATGCCCAAAAACCTGTCACTCCAGAAAGTCCTTGAATCGTCGGCACTGATAACTCCTGAGGATGGCGGACAACTCAAGCTGGAATTTAAGTATGACTACACCACCAGCACGGGAGAAGTAAAAGAGTTGGACGTCAAGATGAAGTTGAAGTTTCCCAAAGGCGCCGTCCAACATCCGCTTGTTGCCAGGTTACGCATTGACGATGAGGTCCTGAGATCGAATGTGGACATTACGTTCAACCCGCACGGTTCCACCTTCCTCACGCCGGCCATTCTTGACGTGGACGTGAGCGGGATGGATGTGAACGGGATGAGTCCCGATTCTCAGGTGTGGCTGTATTATGATGAGGATGGTACGTGGGTGAAGATGGTCGCCAAAAAGGTTGAATTCAAATTCAAAGGTGGCAAGATCAAGTGCGATCATGGCGAGCTGCCGCACTTTTCACGGTATGCGTTCGGCCGGTAGGACCAACACATCAACCAATCACGGTGATTCGGTCTCACAACAGCGAAACAATGAAAACAGAAACCGTCACAAAACAGATCCTCGGCATAGTCAGCGCTTATTGCGAGCCGAATGTGGTGACGGGTCTCGTAAAAGACCTGCGACGATCGGACGCGCTTGAGCATAGAATGTTGGCGGGAAAGAGCGGCGGCCACATACGTCGGAAGGACCGGGACCTCGTACTGGAGGAGCAGGGAAAACTGGATCGTTTGATTACGCTCTGTCAAGAACGGCTAAGAATGGAGGACGTGTGTCAGGTGTTGCTGGGCATCGGGGACGTCTTCAAGGTTCACGGCGAGACACACCGGGCTGAGGAGCTGTACTCGATGGTTGTTGCGCAGGACGATCCACATCGGAAGAATGGGGTTGTCGCGGAAGCGTACCTGCGCCGTGGAGAAATATACTCCCGCAGAGCCCAGTGGAAACAATCCGCCTCCGACCTTGCCCGCAGCCGCGCGATTGTCTCAGAGTTGAACGATTTTGAGGCCCTTGGCCGGGTTGACAACATTCTTGGCACGAACCATGCGGAACAGGGGAAGATCAATAAGGCCATAGAATTCTTCGAACGTGCCTTCAAGCAGTTCGAACACACCCGGCAGACACAGATGGCTGGCGTTGCGCTGATGAATCTCGGCATTACGTACAACATGATCGGTGAATACGACTCCGCCGTGACCTACTATACGCGGGCAAAATCCTATTTTGAGAACGTCGGCGATGTGAATCGGCTTTCGGAGGTGCATCACAACACGGGAATGACGCATCTTTCCAGACGGATGTTCAAGGACGCAATCGGGGAGTTTAATACGAGTTACATGCTGTCGGCGTCGCTGCAGAATCTGTCCCTCATGGGACTGGCAAATCTGGGGAAAGCCCATGCGTATTATCATCTTCGCGACTTCCCCATGGCAGTAAAGCTGGTAAGCCAGGCGGTCGACTACGCTACGAAATCGGGCGATCGATTGAGTCTCGCAGACGCCTATAAGGTAAAAGGGATGATCCATCGGGAAATGCAGAGTTATGATTCCGCTGCATCATACCTCCGGACAAGCGTTCGGATAAATACCGAACTCCACAATCAGTTGAACCTGGCGGAGTCATATTTTGAGATCGGCGTGCTGGAAGTGAAACGTCAGAACACCGACGAGGCGTTACAGGCGTTTCAGAAGGCCCGCGCCGCGTTTAAGAAACTTGGCGCCCACAAGGATGTGAAAAAGACCATGGACCAGATAGTGGCTCTCGGAGGGACCAACGGATGAACCTTCAGGATCTGCTGGGGCAGGAATCGACGGGGCTGGGGGACATTGCGGAAGGAAGAACTTCACCATCGCGGATGCGGGATCTTGAAATGATCCTGAATGTTGTCCGCAAGATCAACACTTCCCTTGTCCTTTCGGATGTTCTGGAGCTGGTTCTCGACGAGGCAATCCGGATCACACGTGCAGAGCGTGGTTTTCTAATGCTCGCCGGCAATGACCGGGTTTTACAGTTTGTTGTCGGCCGTAATGCCGCGGGCGAGTCTATCCAGGCTGAAAGCTTTCAGGTGAGTTCGAGTGTGCTGGAAGACGTCTTCGCGACGGGTGAGTCTCTGTGCATCGAGAATGCGTTACACGACGAACGTTTTGAGCGAAGACAGAGCATCATGAGTCTCGAGCTGCAGACGATCATCTGCAGCCCACTCCGGACGCCGGAGGACACGATCGGCGTTATCTACGTTGACAGCAAGTACATACAGGCCGTCGACAAGGCGGACACGCTCCATCTGTTTGAGATTCTGGCCGGTCAGGCGGCCATTGCCATCAAAAACGCGCGCCTGTATGAAGATCTCAAATCGACGTATGAGGACCTCAAACACGCCAATGCGCAGGTGATCAAGTCCGAACGCATGGCAATGAAAGGACAGATCGCCGGCGAAGTGAGCCACGAGCTCAAGAATATGATCGCGATAGTGCTCCTGCAACTTGAAGTTCTCCGCTTGAAGCTTGACAGTTCCACGGTGGACGAGATCAGGTCGATGGTCGAGAAGACGGCAGACGGGGCGCGCAAGATCCGGGGATTTTCGGAAAGCCTGTTGACCAGGAATCGTTCCACCGACGCGGTGCTTCCCGTGAATCCCAATGATTTGTCACGAGACTTTTTTGACTTTATCAAGGTGCTTCCCAAATTCAAGCACAACCAGCTTTCCCTGGTCCTCGGCGAAAACGTCCCACGGGTGCGGATGGATTTGGACCAGATTCAGCAGGTGCTTTTGAATCTTGTGAATAATGCCGTCGAGGCTTTTGCAGATGCCGCGATTGTTATCCAAACCGAATTCGATGCCGATTCAAACGTTGTCAGAATGTCCGTGCAGGATGACGGACCCGGCATCGATGACGCCATCAGAGATAAGCTCCTCAAGGAGATGGTCACCACAAAGATTGACGGCCATGGCTACGGGCTGCCCATCTGCCGTCAAATTATTGAACATCACGGCGGCACTATCCGAATCGACTCCTCAACGAATCGCGGTGCGAAGTTTGTCATGACATTCCCGGTGGACACAGCAACGGGATAACTATCCACGCACGGAAACGCGGCGAACAGGAAAAATGACGACACCGATGAAGCAGACGCTACACGATCCGTTCTCTGATCAAAGCTCCGTCCAGATCGCGACACACACGGATATTGGAAACGTCCGGACCCTGAATGAAGACAGCATCGCCGTCGTGCCTTCCACCGATCCTGCACAGTCACGTATGGGGACAATGTTGATCGTGGCCGACGGTCTCGGTGGATACAATGCAGGAGACGTTGCGAGCAAGCTCGTCACGACGGCGTTGCCGGAACTGTATCGTTCTGGGACCGGCAAGGATTATGTATCCGACCTGATCAATGCCGTGCACGCGTGTAATGGGGTGGTGCGTAACGCCGCTGACATGTCAGAGCGTATGCGAGGAATGGGAACAACGGTTGTGGCTGCGGTGCTTGTCGGACAGTACGTGATCTTTGCGCATGTGGGTGACAGCAGGGGATATTTGTTTCGGCGTGGAGAGCTGGTCCATCGAACCACGGACCATTCGTTACGAAACGTGGCTACGGGCCTGGTCGGAGGCGATGTGCCAGATCGTTTTTCGCATGTCCTCACCCGTGCGATCGGGCCGACGCCGGATCTTCTCGTTGACGTTACCGCCCATCGCCTCGAAAAAGACGACGTTGTCCTCTTGTGCTCCGACGGCTTGACAAATTGTGTGGGTGACGACGTACTACGAACCATCGTGCTGGAGTATTCCCCTGCGGACGCGGCCCGGCTGCTGGTCAACATGGCGAATGATGAAGGCGGGGAGGACAACATCAGCGTGATCGTCGCGCGAATCGAAAATCTCCCTGCACGCGACAGTGATGAAGCGTTGCTGGGAGTACAACCCTACCTCGTTCCCTAAGAATCCCCTCAGGAAACATATCGATGCCGCGTGACGTTCTCCCTCGAGGATCCGGCCGTGGGATTCAGAGCAATGGTCCTGCCGAGAGAACGTGAGTGGTAGCCTTAACGGGAATCGAACCCGTATTTCGGCCTTGAGAGGGCCGCGTCCTAAACCGTTAGACGATAAGGCCAGGGCTGCCCCGCAAGGATTCGAACCTCGATAAACAGATCCAGAGTCTGCTGTCTTGCCGTTAGACGACGGGGCAATCTATTTCGACCCTCAATCTACTAAAAGGAGTTCAGAATGTCAACTTTTGCGCCGTATTCTTGACTTTCCTCTCTAAATCTCCTATGTTGATGCGTGTTCTTTCTGCCCATGACCGCCTGGAGGCGCAACGATGTTCAGGATTCTCTCAACTATATTCGGCCTAAGCCTCTGCCTTTTGTTACTTACCGGGGGAGTAAACGCTCAACAAACTGAAGGACGGTGGGCGATCGGACTCTCCGGAGGTACGAATCTCTGGTTTAACGATCTTAATCAAATGAAGCTCGGATTCGGAGGAGCGGCAACGGTCCGCTACGGATTCACTCCCGTATTCTCTCTGGGCCTCTTCGCCGGCATGGAGGAACTGAAGTCTTCTCAGTCCCCCCTCTCCCCGATCTGGCCTATTCCTATCTGAAAATCAACGCGTATCCTGTCGCGCTTTCGGCGTGGTTTCACCTTGCCCCGGGCAGCGGCTTCGCGCCCTACATCCGCATCGGCGGCGGTCTGATGGCATACCATCGAAAGACTGCCGGAAACCTGTACGCCCCGGACGACAAGATGCGTGCGACAATCATCATTCCGCTGGGCATTGGCTTTGATATTTTTGCCTCAAAGAAGTTCGCGATAAATGTTGATTTTGGCGTCGCGACCATGTCCAACAAAATCGATCTCCGTGACAACTCTTCACCCGATGGATATGTCACAGGCCGGGTGGGATTTTCGTGGTATCCGGGATCGGGTGATGCGGATGACCGCGACGAGGATGGACTTACCGACGGACAGGAACGCCGGCTGGGGACCGATCCGGAAAACCCCGACAGCGATGGTGATGGGTTGAACGACGGAGACGAACTCCGCCGCTACCGTACAAATCCGCTGCGGTCCGACAGTGACGGCGACGGACTGACCGATGGGGATGAGGTGACGAAATACAAAACCGATCCCTCCCGGTACGACACCGACGGTGACGGCCTCTCCGACGGCGATGAACTGCAAAAGTACAACACCGATCCGACACGTGTCGACACTGACGGCGATGGCCTCACCGACGGTGACGAAATCCTCCGCCTGAAAACAGATCCGCTGAAGGTGGATACCGACGGTGACGGACTTTCGGACTGGGACGAAGTAAAATCCTATCGGACGGATCCAGCGAACCCGGATACCGACGGGGACGGTATTATTGATGGCGAAGAGGTTGCCAAGTACCGCACGAATCCGCTCAAAGCGGACTCCGATGGCGGGGGATTGATTGACGGTGCGGAAGTTATCCGGGGAACGAACCCCCTTGATCCCAAAGACGATGCAGTGAAAGAAACGATCGTCCTGGAACGAGGGAAAAACTTAATGCTCCAGGGGATCAATTTTAACACCGGGAGCGCGACCCTGACGAGTGATTCCGAGGAGATGCTGGAAAGGGTGTTCGCCGGACTGGTGTCGAATCCGAAAGTCCGTGTGGAAATCGCAGGATATACGGACAATGTCGGCTCGCGGGTAGCGAATGAACAACTTTCCCAACGGAGGGCCGAGGCCGTTCGTGCGTGGCTGATCGCAAAGGGCATTGCCGCAAGCCGCCTGACTGCGCGCGGTTACGGTATCCGGAATCCTATCGACACAAACACCACGGCGGAAGGTCGTGCACGCAACCGCCGGATTGAGTTCCACGTGCAGTAACAGCCCGCAGGGGGTGGATATTGAGAGTGAGAAATGTGGGCGGTTGGTGGTGGGCCACGCAATAAACTGAACATGCACGGTGCATGGTACCCATTGTTCGTGGTGCCGTGCACTTTGCGCTTTCGAACCCGGAGGCTTGCCGGCGTCGCTTTGACTTTCATCTCACCTTTTGGTACCTTGCCTTAATGAAACCCTGTTTTTCTCGCGAATTCGGACATCCGGCGTGATCACGCGCTACGGCTACGATGTGGTCGGGGTTGTTGGAATTGTGTGCCTGATCGGCATCAGTGCGGCCTGGTTTTTTATTGATGGGCGTGTGCTGAAAAGCGCCATTATTATTGTATCAATTGCCGTTCTGGTCTTCACGCTGTACTTTTTCCGCGATCCGGACCGGCAGCCTCCCGCCGGTGAACACCTTGTTCTTGCCCCTGCTGACGGCACCATTGTTCTGGTCCAGCACATACGCGAAGAAGCGTTCCTCCATGGTGAGGCAACCCAGGTAAGCATTTTTATGTCTCCCCTGAACGTGCACGTCAATCGCTGGCCGCTAAGCGGCGTGGTGGGGTACTACCAGCACATTCCGGGAGAGTACATTGTGGCGATGGATGAAAAGTCATCTCTGCGCAACGAGCGTACGCTAATCGGACTTGAACATGCGCAGGGGAAGATACTGTTTAAACAGATTGCGGGCTTTATCGCGCGCCGGATCGTTGCCCCGGTACAGGTGGGGGACAGGGCGGTGCGTGGAGAACGGTTCGGCATGATCAAATTCGGATCACGCGTAGATGTCCTGTTGCCGGCAGGGGCGGCGATCAAGGTCAAGGTCGGCGATCGAACCGTCGCCGGAGAAACGGTCGTGGCCCACATGCCACCCAACGGATAAACAGATGAAGATAACACGCGCCGTTGTCCCCAGCCTCTTCACCGTCCTCAACATGTTTTCCGGCTTTATGTCGATTATTCATGCGAGCCGGGGAGAATTTCTACCGGCGGCCTGGTTCATCATCCTTGCCGCCGGATTTGATGCCCTCGACGGCATCATGGCGCGCCTGACCAATTCTTCGTCACAATTCGGAGTCGAAATCGACTCCCTGTCAGACGTCATCTCGTTCGGGGCCGCTCCCGCATTTCTGGTCTACCAGTTTGCGCTCATCCGGCTGGATGGACTCGGGGTCTTTCTGAGCTCCCTGTTGATGATTTTTGCCGGACTTCGCCTGGCCCGGTTTAACACGCAGCTTGTCGGGTTTGAAAAGGACCATTTTCTCGGGCTCCCCGTCCCCGCAAGCGCCATCACAATTGCGGCGTTTATCCTGAACGTCGTGAATGGTGTTGCAGGGTTTGAAGATCTCCGGTTGGCGGTGCTGCCGTGGCTCACCGTGGTGCTTTCCCTTCTGATGGTGAGCAAGGTGCAGTACGACACGCTCCCGAAAGTGTCACGCAAGGCTATCCGCAAAGAACCCTGGAAATTTGTCTTTGCTGTTCTCGGCATCATCGTTATTGTCGTTACCGGCGGGAACGCGATCTTCCCGCTGCTTGTCGTCTTTATCGCCCTGGGCCTCATCCGATACTGTATCTCGTTTGCCAGACGGATTTTTCACACCGGGCCCCGGTTCGAGGAGGATGAACAGGTCGGTCATTCACGTGTCGACTCCTGAACAGGAGGTGTTCCGTGTTTCGTGCGACTATTCAGATTACACTGCGTCCATCTATTCTCGACCCGCAGGGGAAAGCGGTCGCGCACGCCGTGTCCACCCTGGGCGTAATCGGCGTGCATGATGTGCGTATGGGAAAACATGTGGAAGTGACGTTCGACGGGCTGACGGAGCCGGAAGCCCGCCAGGCAACGGAAGAGATCTGCAAGAAACTTCTGGCGAATCCGGTGATGGAAGACTACCGGTTTGACGTGGAGAAGGTGCCGTGACACATACTCCGGTGCGTTTCGGGATTGTGGTCTTTCCGGGATCCAATTGCGATCATGATGCATACTATGTCTGCAAGAAGATCCTCGGACAGGACGCCGTGTTTCTGTGGCACAAGACGGCGGACCTGCAGGGCGTTGATGTTGTGATTCTTCCCGGAGGATTCTCCTACGGTGATTACCTCCGGTGCGGCGCGATCGCGCGCTTCTCGCCCGTGATGCAAGAAGTAACCCGCTTTGCCGCGCAGGGCGGACTGGTTCTCGGCATCTGCAACGGATTTCAGATTCTGGTGGAAGCAGGACTCCTGCCCGGCGTGTTGCTGCGAAACACATCGCTGCGCTTTGTCTGCAAATATGTCAACATCCGTGTGGAGAATGTCTTCACACCGTTCACGGCACAATGCGCGACCAATGAGGTGCTTTCCATTCCGATTGCCCATGGTGACGGGAACTACTTCGCCGACGACAAGACCATCCGCCGGCTGGAAGAGAACGGGCAGGTGGTGTTCCGGTATTGTACACCGGAGGGAGAAATCACACCGGAAAGTAATCCCAACGGTTCGCTGGGAAACATCGCCGGGATCATGAACGAGCAAGGGAATGTCCTGGGTATGATGCCACATCCAGAACGTGCGGCCGATCCGGTGCTGGGACATACCGACGGCCGCAAGCTGTTTGCGTCAATACTTGAACACATCTTCTCCCGGACAACACCCCAGTTCCGGGGCGAAGAATTTACGGCAGTTATCGAGGAAGGCAGGAGGTAGTACAATGGGAAATCTCGGCACAACAGAAATTCTTCTTATTGTTCTCGTGATCGTCATCTTCTTTGGCGCGCGCAAAATTCCCGAACTGGCACAGGGCCTCGGCAAGGGAATCCGCGAATTCCGGAAAGCCGCGAAAGAAGTGCAGGAAGATATCGACCTCGATTCCAAGAAAATTGATAATAAGTCGACGGATCAGAAAGGATAATCGCCGTGTTGTTTGACAACATCGGTGGTTCCGAGCTGGTGGTTGTTCTCCTGGTCCTCTTCCTGTTCTTCGGTCCGAAAAAACTTCCCGAAGTGGGAAAAAACCTCGGGAAGGCTGTTCGGGAAGTCAGGAACGCCATGCGCGGCGTTAAAGAGGACCTCCAGCGTTCCACCCGGATAGACTAGCCGGAACATTACTCCTCCCGCAGCGGGAGCACACGGTCTCTCCCCCATCCCGGATCTATGGCAGCAGTGCACCCTGGGCTCACATACACCGACACACGCCAGGCGCTGGAACGCGGCGAAACGTCGTGTGAACGCGTGACAGAAGAATTCCTCCGTGCTATTCACGAAGGGAAAAGACTGAATGCGTTCCTGAACGTCTTCGGCGATTCAGCTCTCGAGCGTGCACGGCACATCGACAGGAAGCGGGCCGGAGGGATTGCCGGAAGGCTCGCCGGCATGGTGGTGGCGGTCAAGGATGTGCTCTGTATACGCGACCAGCGTGTGACCTGCGCATCGCGCATGCTGGAGGACTTTGTTGCGCCGTATGATGCTACGGTGGTCGAACGGCTTCAGGACGCCGATGCAATCCTGATCGGGAAGACTAACCTGGACGAATTCGCCATGGGGTCTTCCACTGAGAACTCCGCGTTCGGTCCGGTGCGAAATCCGATCAATGAAGACCATGTGCCCGGTGGCTCAAGCGGGGGCTCATGTGTCGCCGTCGCGGCAGGAATGTCACACACTGCCCTGGGAACCGACACCGGAGGTTCCATTCGCCAGCCTGCTTCGTTCTGCGGAGTTGTGGGGCTCAAACCGACCTATGGACGGGTTTCGCGCTACGGCATGGTGGCCCTCTCTTCTTCGTTTGATCAGATCGGACCGTTTGCACATAGTGTGTCCGATGCAGCGCGGGTCTTGCAGGTGATTGCCGGCCATGACACGCGGGATTCGACTTCCGCCCGTATTCCGGTGCCGGATTTCGTCGCAACACTGAACGGAAACGTCCGGGGGCTGCGCATCGGACTCCCCCGCGAAGCCTTCGCGGAAGGCCTGGATGATGAAGTCCGGGTTGCCATCGAGGAAACGGTCGAGAAGCTGCGCCACCAGGGCGCCGAAGTCCATGACGTCACCCTGCCACACGCGCGTTACCATATATCGACATACTACATTCTGATGACCGCGGAAGCATCTTCAAACCTGGCCCGTTATGACGGCGTCCGGTACGGAATGCAGAGCCAGAGCGCGCGTGACCTTACAGATCTGTATGTTCGCTCAAGGAGCGAAGGATTCGGGTCCGAAGTCAAACGGCGTATCATGCTGGGCACCTATGTGCTCTCCGCGGGGTACTACGACGCGTACTACCGGAAAGCCCAGAAAGTACGACGATTGATACAGAACGATTTCTTTGAAGCGTTCCGGACCGTGGACTGTCTGTGTATGCCGACCGCCCCGACCACGGCGTTCCGGTTCGGCGAGAAGATACAGGACCCCATGTCCATGTATCTCTCGGATATTTATACCGTGTCGGCTAATCTGGCAGGCGTGCCGGCGATCAGCGTCCCGTGCGGGAACACCCGAAACGGGATGCCGATAGGAGTACAATTTGTAGGCAAACAATTCGACGAAACGACGATTCTCAATGCTGCCTCTGCCGTCGAACAACTTTTTCCCACTCACTCTTAACTCCAGACACCTATGAGCATCCTTGTCGACAAATCCACGCGCCTGGTTGTGCAGGGCATTACCGGTGGTGAAGGAACATTCCATACCAAACAAATGCTGGAATACGGCACAAGGGTCGTTGCAGGCGTCACTCCCGGCAAGGGAGGGATGGTGTACAAGGGAACGACAAAAGACCCGTTCCCCCGTGAGGTGCCGGTTTTTAATACGGTGGCCGACGCCGTGGCCGCAGCCAGAGCGAACACCTCCGTGATTTTCGTCCCGGCGATGTTTGCGTCCGATGCGATCATTGAAGCGGCGGATGCGGGAATAGGCCTCATCGTGTGTATCACGGAAGGTCTTCCGACCCGTGACATGCTGACGGCGTACGACTATGTGGTACAACGAGGCGTGCGGCTCATCGGCCCGAACTGTCCCGGCATCATTTCTCCCGGACTCTGCAAGGTGGGGATCATGCCCGGATTCATCCATAAGCAGGGATCTGTCGGCGTGGTGTCACGGAGTGGTACACTCACGTATGAAGCCGTCTGGCAACTCACGGAGCGCGGCATCGGTCAATCAACATGCATCGGTATTGGCGGTGATCCGGTGATCGGAACACAGTTTATCGACGCGTTGAAACTGTTTCATGAAGATCCCGGTACGAAGGGTGTGATCATGATCGGCGAAATAGGGGGATCAGCCGAAGAGGAAGCTGCCGCCTATGTGAAGAAGTTCATGAAAAAACCGGTCGTCGGCTTTATTGCCGGGCGTACTGCACCCCCCGGCCGCCGGATGGGTCATGCCGGGGCGATCATCTCGGGGGGAAAAGGGACGGCACAGGAGAAGATGGATGCCATGCGAAAGGCCGGCATCCATGTCGTGGAAAGTCCGGCCCTTCTCGGCGAGACAATGGCCAGGGCCCTGGGAGTGGGCAAAACCGGGACCACGGGGAAGGCCCGAAGGAAGACACAGCCCCGTACGAAGGTAGCAAAGAAAAAAACAGTGAAGAAGAAGGTCACCACGAAGGCCGTAAAACGGCGCAAATAACAGTTCATTCATAACTTCAATTCCTTTTGGTTTCCACTATGGCTCACGAACGTACTCTTGCAATTCTCAAACCGGACTGTGTCCGTAAGAACCTCCAGGGCGAAATCATCGCGCGTATTCAGAAAGCCGGTTTCCAGGTGCTCGGTTTCAGGATGCTCCGCCTCAGCCCCATTGCTGCCGCCGCCTTTTACGCCGTACACCGGGGAAAGCCCTTCTACGACGGGCTCGTTGAGTTCATGTCAAGCGGTCCGTGCGTGCCGATCGCCCTGGAAAAAGACAATGCCGTAGCTGATTTTCGAAAACTTATCGGTGCGACCGACCCCCGTGAAGCAACCCCGGGAACAATCCGGAAGGATTTCGCTGACAGTAAGGGAGAAAATATTGTCCATGGATCGGACTCTCCCGAAAACGGAACGATCGAGGTGGCATTCTTCTTTTCAGAAAAAGAGCTCTCGGAATGCCGCTGATTCCATGGAGGGCCGTATCACGCACAGTCCGGTTTAAGAACCCGTGGTGGTCGTACGGTCTTGACACCGTGGTCCTGCCGAACGGCAAGGAAGGTGAATACCACTACGTCCATTCATTGGGATCGGCGTGTGTCATCCCTGTGCTGGATGAGGGGAGTATCCTCCTCGTAAACCAGTACCGCTATCTGGGAAATAAAGAAAGTCTGGAGTTCCCCTGCGGGGCTGTGAAGGATGGATCCTCACACGACCAAACTGCCTGGCATGAGCTTGCGGAGGAAACGGGGTACTCAGCTGTGACGTTGGTGCAGATTGGCGCATTCAATCCGTACAATGGCGTGACAGACGAGATCTGTAACGTCTATGTGGCCCGTGAACTCCGGCACATCGGGGCGGCTCCCGATGAGACTGAACAATTTGAACTCGTCCGGTTGCCCGTGCAGGAAGTAGACAGAAGAATCCGCGAAGGACTCATCTGGGATGGCATGAGTATCGCCGCATGGCATCTG
Organism: uncultured Bacteroidota bacterium; assembly: GCA_963700635.1. GTDB lineage: Bacteria > Bacteroidota > Ignavibacteria > UBA10030 > UBA6906 > JAGDMK01. The sequence continues at coordinate 115,479 of CAVOYH010000004.1, forward strand.
GCCCGCGCACGAGGTCTTCTCTAATCACCGGATCAAGCATGGTCAATTCCCTGAGAGTCGTGGTCGAAAAGAGCATCCCCGCCGGAGTTATCTTAATCGTCATCGGCATACTGTCGGGTTGCGGTATCGCCTACGCGGGATCGGGTGTATCCACGGGTGCGGATCAGCTGGTCAGCTCACGGTGTTCGCTCCTCATCGGGAAGCGGGTAGGCGTGGTGACGAACCACACCGGCCGTTTGTCCACCGGTGAATTTCTTGTCGATACGCTCATTGGTGCGGGAATCCAGGTCCGTGCGCTCTTCGGGCCGGAACACGGCATCCGCGGCGTGGATGGAGCGGGCGATGCGGTCGCTGACAGCGTCGATGCAAGGACGGGCATTCCCGTCTACTCGCTCTACGGAAGGACGAACAAGCCCACGGCAGAGATGTTGAAGGACATCAACGTCCTGGTGTACGATATTCAGGATGTCGGCGCCCGGTTCTATACCTACATCAGCACCATGAAACTGTGTATGGATGCGGCGCTGGAACACGGGATCCCGTTTGTCGTCCTGGACCGTCCCAATCCGCTCGGCGGGCTTGTTGATGGACCGATTGTGGAGGATTCGCTCAAATCATTTGTCGGGATCGTATCCATTCCGGTGGTGTATGGTTTGACGGCAGGAGAACTTGCCACCATGATCAACGAGCGTGGTTGGCTCGAGTCCGGCGGCAAAGTTGATCTCACCGTTGTGTGGATGGAAGGATGGTCGAGGGCCCTCCGTAATACCACTCCATGGATTCCGCCATCACCAAATATCAGGCATCCGTCCACGGTTGATGTGTATCCGGCAACATGTTTTCTTGAGGCCACCAATGTGTCCGAAGGGCGGGGAACCCCCGATCCATTTTTTGTAATCGGAGCGCCCTGGATACGGAAAGAAGAACTGACATCGCGGCTGAATGCAGCCCGCCTGGCCGGCGTGACGTTTACACCGGCGGTGTTCACCCCTGCGTCCTCTAAGCACGCCGGCATTCTCTGCCAGGGGGTGTCACTCAGCGTCTCGGCGGCGGACTCCTTCAGACCGGTACTCACGGGAATGACAATACTCTCGGTGATCCGGGAACTGTATCCTGACAGCCTTGTTATCCGTTCACGTTCACTGGGCCGACTTCTGGGCGTGGCCGGCGTGGACGACCAGATATTGTCAGGCAAAGCCCCCGTGGATATCCAAAAAGCCTGGATTGACGAAACCCGCAGATACGAAGGATCACTCCAACCTTACAGGTACTACCCCCAGAAGTAAGCAAACCCTTTAAGAGCGTCGTTTTGGACGATTCTCTTCCTGAATTAGTTGACTTTGCACGCGGATTTGATTAACTTTTTACGATCTTGTGTTATCATACCCCAACTAGAAGGTTTACAATGGCGGGAAGGGCTTCCGCCGCTTCCACCGGAATGCGGCGGTGGATAGGGGTTCTTGTAGTATTGATGGGCGTTGCCGCGCTGTGTCTTGTTGCGAATGAGGGCCTGTTCCCGGTTGATGGCTTGGCGGGAGCGGGTTTTTTTGCCTTTGTGCGAAAGCGAATGAGCAACCAGAGCGTGACGGAAGAAGCCCAGGCAGAGGAGGACGATATGGACGAACGCGAGCGTACAGCCCGGCAGACCGATCTCCTCTTTGATGATTATCAGGCCGCGGCAGCCGGATATCGGATAAAGAATGCGGCTGAGGAGCATCACGTGGTCCCATCAACAAAAACGGGAAAACCGGTTGTGGGCGAGATGAATTCAGCTCCAATGCGGGAAGCCGAGGTTCTTGACTTTTTTGACGTCGAGACTGAGGTGCCGGCACATGAGGCGGAGCCCCGCAGAGAGTTTCATACGCTGCTGAACAGAGTCCTGCTGGTGCTTAAGAGTGTGCTTTTCTGCAATACGGCTACGTTCTTCTGGCTGAACCGCGAGAAGCAGGAACTGGTCCTGGAAGGAGTGGCCACGGATAGCCAGGCCTTCACCGGACTAAAACGTTTGCCACTGGCCGAGGACCTCTTAAGCCAGGTCGCCTTAACCGGGAAGCCGAGAATTCTCTCTTCGGTAAACTCACAGGGCGAAACCGACGTGTTACGCTACTACGAAGCGCCTGCCGGTGTTCGCTCGGCAATTGCCGTCCCGGTGTTCTATCGCAACAAGTTGCAACAGGTGGAACCCGTCGGTGTGCTGGCTGCGGACAGCACAGCGGATGATGCATACGGACAGGAGACGGTGGATACTCTTGGCAAATTCACGAAGCTTCTGTCCGCGTTGATCAAGACCTATACGGACAAGTATGATTTGCTGACCGATGCCGACGTTCTCTCCGCCATACGGCGGCTGCAGGATGCGGTAAAATCAAATCCTGACGAACACTCCATTCTTTCAGCCCTGGTCGAAGAGTCCGGTCGCCTGGCCGGATGGGAATACCTGACCATTACCATGTATGCAGAAGACGCGCATAGCTGGGTAGTGCAACGTGTGGTGAACCACACCGGGGAACCGTATGTATTACCATCCCAGGCGGTTGAGGTCGAAGGCAGCATCGTCGGGGAAGTGATTACCAGTAACCGGGTGGAGGTGGTTCCTGATCTCTCCAGTGACGAGCGGACACGGTTTTTTCAGGGTGAACAGTTCACCCGTGAAGGATCCTTTGTGGCCGTTCCTATCAGCTCGGTTAACCGGTGTTACGGAGCCCTTGCAGTCGAAACCAGAAAAGGCGGGGGATTTTCCGGAGGCGAGGTAGAGAGTCTCTACCGTCTTGTTGAAAACGCGGGAGCATCGCTCGAAGTGGGGTACATGAACGATTTGGTGAGGGAGTTCGCCTCGACGGAACACCTGACAGGGATGATGACAAAGAAGTTCTTCCTCCGCCGAATCGAAGAGGAAGTGAAGCGGGCCGATGATACTAGAGCGGAGCTCGCCTATGTTACCTTTGCGGTTGATGACCTTGAGGAGCAGGCGCGGCGGTATGGGCGCCATATCCAGGACGTGATCTACCGCGCGCTGGTGATACTACTCAAGGAGTACCTCCGTCCGTATGACATCATCGGCAGGCAGGACGGGGCGATGATGGGTGTGTTGCTGGCAAACATGACGGCGAGCGATGCATACCTCTGGGCGGAAAAGTTGAGAAAGACCATTGCCAGTCATGTGATCAGGCACGGACAGCGGACATTTTCGGTGACGGTGAGTCTCGGTGTCTGCGGGCTCTCTGACCGGATGACAGCGCGTGAGCTCCTCACCGGCGCCACCCAGGTATACAATAAAGCTGTGGAAAGCGGGGGAAATGTTGTGCGGGTGTTTTAACCAGAATTCAATTCTTCTTCTACGATACTCACAGGGATATGCATAATGGCCAAACAACAGAGTTTTGCGGACAAGGCAGCAAAAGCGGCGCTCATGCGGGGGACAAAGTGCCCCAAGTGCGGTGAGGTTTTCCAGCCGATCTTGATGGTGTCATCAGAAAAATCTCCTGCCAAGACAAGCTGGAAGTTTAACGAGCGCCGCGTGCAGGTCTGTAAATGTAATGAGAAGCAGGTCTACGCCTGAATCACAACAAGGCAATTCTGCTTGTGCTGGATGGTGTGGGGATCGGCGAAATGCCGGACGCCGCGCGTTACGGAGACGAAGGGAGTCATACGCTGGCGAACACGGCAAGGGCGCTCGGCGGTCTACACCTCCCGCATCTTCAACAGTGGGGCCTGGGAAACATCGCTGCAATTCAGGGTGTCCCTCCGGTCACCGAACCACTTGCCCATTATGGGAAAATGGCAGAAAAGTCGGGTGGGAAAGACAGTACGACGGGTCACTGGGAACTCGCTGGCCTGGTGGTAGAGAACGAGTTCCCAACATTTCCCTCCGGTTTTCCCAACAGTGTTATGCATGAGTTTCTCCGCGTCAGCGGGTGTACAGGATATCTCGGGAACAAGACCGCGTCCGGGACTGCTATTATCGACGAACTTGGCGATGAACACATGCGGACCGGCTTCCCGATTGTGTATACATCGGCCGATTCGGTGTTTCAGATTGCCGCGCATGAAGAAGTTATACCGCTGGACCGTTTGTACGATATCTGTGAACGGACAAGAGGCGAAGTGTGTGTCGGTTCGGCCGCTGTTGGTCGTATCATCGCCCGTCCGTTTATCGGGTCTCCGGGGGCGTTCAAGCGGACGACGAACCGCAGAGATTTTTCTCTCGACCCTCCGGCGACGACTCTTCTGGACCTCCTCCTGCAGGCAGGCATTCCTACTGCCGGCGTGGGAAAGGTTGATGAGCTGTTCGCCCATCGCGGATTCACATCCACTCTGCATACCCGAACGAATGCCGAGGGAATCGATGAACTTGTCCGCCGGTCGAGGGCTCTGGACCGAGGCTTCATTATCGCAAATCTCGGCGATTTTGACACCCTGTACGGGCACAGAAACGATGCTGAGGGCTTTGGCCGCGCGCTGGAGGCATTTGATGCTGCACTTCCGGCTATTGCTGAAACCGTTCGCGCCGGAGATATGTTCATAATGACGGCGGACCACGGAAACGATCCCGTGACACCCAGTACGGATCACTCACGGGAATATGTGCCTCTGCTCTGTTATACTCCAGGCGGGAAGTCCGGCGCGAGCCTGGGAACCCGTGCCAGCTTTGCGGACGTTGCCAAGACCGTGGCAGACTATTTCGGGACCCCCAATACGTTCCCCGGCGCTAGCTTTTTGTCACATATGGTGTAACGAAGGTGCAACGGAAGGAAGAATTCTACGTAGCACCTTCTGTAATCAAAAAGAGGATGGTCAATGGTAAAGATTACCAAGCAGTATACAAATCGGGAGAGCCAGTCGCTCGACAAGTATCTGCAAGAGATCGGCAAGGTTGATTTATTAAAATCGGAGGAGGAGATTGATCTCGCCCGGCGTATTAAGAAGGGAGATCAACTGGCGCTCGAAAAACTCACCAAGGCGAATCTCCGCTTCGTGGTGAGTGTGGCCAAACAATATCAGAACCAGGGGCTCTCGCTGGGTGACTTGATTAATGAAGGCAACCTCGGTCTGATCAAGGCGGCGAAAAGATTCGACGAAACCCGCGGGTTCAAGTTTATCTCGTATGCGGTGTGGTGGATCCGTCAGTCGATTCTCCAGGCGCTCGCCGAGCAGTCGCGGATCGTGCGGCTTCCCCTTAATCGCGTCGGCGCGCTGAACAAGATCGGAAAGGCATTCAGCTCCCTGGAGCAGGAATTCGAGCGCGAGCCAAGTGCAAGTGAGCTGGCCGAAGAGCTTGATATGTCGTTGTTCGAAGTTTCCGACACGCTCAAGATCTCGGGTCGCCATCTTTCGATGGACGCACCGTTTGCCCAGGGTGAGGACAACAGACTCCTGGATGTGATCCAGGATGAGCGCCAGCCGGCCCCTGACAGCGAACTGATGAAAGAATCCTTAAGCCGGGAAGTGGAGCGGGCATTGTCCACACTCAGCGCGCGGGAAGCAGAGGTCATCAGGTTGTATTTTGGTCTGGGCCGGGAACATTCCCTGACACTTGAAGAAATTGGTGAGAAATTCAAACTCACCCGGGAACGGGTCCGGCAGATCAAGGAGAAAGCCATCAGGCGACTCCGCCATGCCTCCCGGAGCAAACAACTTCGTGCGTATCTTGGGTGACACGCGCGGCTTCTAAGTCCGGGACGGCCCTCACCGTGCGATACTGCGCCGTGATGGTTGTGCTGTGTGCCGTGGTTGCGGGCGCCGTGCTCTCCGGATGCACCGCCTCGTCACCTCGTTTTCGCACCGCCGGATCCGCCGATGATCACGATGATGAGAATGAACTTCGCTTCGCGACCCGGATCCGGGAGGAAGTACGGAGAGAAGACGATCGAACGGTCAGCATCGAAGAAGCGAAGACCCGTCTTAGCCGCCGGACTGTTCCCTCAGGGAAATACTCCAACAAAACGCCCGCGGGTATAGAACGGGACAGGGTGCTGCTGGACGTGGTGGGATATCTTGGCGTGCCGTATGTCTACGGAGGGAACACCAGGGAGGGGATTGATTGTTCTGGTTTTACGGTCCAGGTGTACCAGAATGCCGTAGAGAAGAAGTTGCCGCGAACGGCCAGGGAACAATTTGGATCCGGTACGCCGGTGGATCTTTCACAATTGCAGTTCGGGGACCTGGTTTTCTTTAACACGACCGGCCGGGTTCCGTCTCACGTCGGGATTTACATCGAAGATGACCTCTTTGCCCATGCGAGCGTAACACGCGGCGTGACGCTCTCATCGCTGGAGAGTACGTACTACAAAAGACGGTTTGTCGGCGCCCGGCGGGTTGTCCGATCACATGTTGAATAACACAGAGGTGGGTGTTGGCGATTTTACCCATTTACACATTAGGTCACTCGGTACTGAGGAAAAAAGCCCGCCCGTTCAAAGGCGTTGACGAAGGAGTCCTCCGTCTTGCAGACAATATGCTCGAGACCATGCATAAAGCAAATGGGATCGGACTTGCTGCAAATCAGGTAGGGGTGCTTCAGCGCATCGTGGTGGTGGATATCACGGGTACGGAGGGGATAGATCAGTTTGATCCCCTCGTGATGATGAACCCTGAAGTGCTTGATCATGAGGGAATGTGGGCGCTGGAAGAAGGATGTCTGAGCCTGCCCGAGCTCAGGGACGAGGTGCAACGTCCCGAGCGGATCAGGGTGGGTTATCGGGATCTACATTTTGACCAGAGAACACTCGAAGTCGGAGGATTGCTGGGCCGGGTGATTCTCCACGAACTGGACCATCTGAATGGCGTACTGTTTATTGATCATCTCGGAAGTGTGCGACGTAAACTCCTGCGGGGCAGACTCAACAAGATCCAGAACGGGGAAGTGGAAGTCTCCTACGAGCTCGCGCCGCTCGAGACGCCTGTGGCTCACACGGCCTGATTGCTGAACCATGCCGGAGCCGCGCATCCTCTTCATGGGGACCCCCGAGTTTGCGGTCCCCAGCCTGTCCGGCCTCCTGAGCGCCGGGTATCATCTTGTCGGAGTTGTGACAGGGCCGGACAAACCCAGGGGTCGGGGTCAGAAACTTTCGCCGACACCCGTTAAAGAAGTCGCTCTCCGCCACAACCTCCCCATCCTCCAACCGGCGACGGTGAAAGATCCCGCATTTGCCGAAGAGGTGCGCACCCTGGACGCGGATATCGCGGTCGTCGTTGCATTCCGCATTCTCCCGCGCACAGTGTTTTCCCTCCCGCGTCTGGGCACATTCAATCTTCATGCATCGCTGCTGCCAAAGTACCGCGGAGCGGCACCGATCAACTGGGCAATTATCAACGGGGAAACCGAGACCGGCGTGACGACGTTCTTTCTGGAAGATCGTGTTGATACGGGAGAATTGCTTCTTCAGGAGAAAGTACCAATTCATCCGGATGATGATGCGGGGACGGTTCATGACCGGCTGGCGGCCCTCGGCGCTGAGGTGGTTGTCCGTACGGTTGAACACATTGCCCGTGGTGACATCCGGCCACGGCCGCAGGACCCCGGAAGTACGAGCCCGGCGCCGAAGATCTTCAAGGACCACTGCCGTATCCGATGGGATGTGCCGGCAGAAACCGTCCAGAATCTGATTCGTGGGCTTGCGCCGACACCGGGATCCTGGTGCCTTCACGGCGGCCGCCTGCTGAAAGTTTTTAAAAGCCGGATTATTCCCGAAGGCGGAGCAGCCGCTCCCGGAACGGTTGTCGTGGAAGGGGACACACTTTCTGTCATGACCGCAGACGGACGTGTTGTGCTTTTGGAACTCCAGCAGGAAGGCCGGCGACGCATGACAGGCAGCGAATTTCTGCGAGGATATCCCATCAACACCGGTGATGTATTGTTGTAACGCTTCCTGCTCCGCACCACAATCGTATCACGTCTCTCGCGTATCGCCCGGTCTTCTGATGATCCGTGCATCCGATCCGCATGTCCTTCGTTGCTTTGCTGACGGAAAAGCGTTATCTTACCGTACTTTTTGATGTCTCACCTGTTCGGATCCTGTGGGCAAAATTATCACGATAGCGAACCAGAAGGGGGGCGTGGGTAAAACCACGACTGCGGTTAATCTTGCTGCATGTCTCGCTGCGGCAGAGAAACCGACCCTCCTCGTTGATGCTGACCCGCAGGCGAATGCCACGAGCGGGATTGGACTCCAGGCCTCCGCCGAAGGGCAGAGTACCTACGAAATGTTGGTAGGCGAACAGCCGGCAGAAGCTGTCGTCCGGCAAACCCAGATGCCGTATCTCTCCATTCTTCCTTCGCATATCAATCTGGTCGGTGCCGAAGTGGAGCTGGTCGCGATGGAACATCGTGAACAGCGGCTCAAGCGCGGACTTGAGCCCATCCGTGACCGGTATGAATTTATTCTGATCGATTGCCCGCCGTCGCTCGGCCTCCTCACATTAAATGCGCTGACCGCCGCCGATTCCGTACTGATTCCCGTGCAGTGTGAATATTATGCCCTTGAGGGACTCGGGCAACTGCTGAATACGATCAACATGGTGAAAAAGCAGTTGAACGAGCGGCTGGACATCGAAGGCGTGCTGATGACCATGTACGATGGCAGGCTCCGCTTATCCAATCAGATCGTGGAAGAAGTTCGCAAGTATTTTGGCGAAAAGGTCTTTCGGTCGGTCATTGCGCGGAATGTTCGCTTGAGTGAAGCCCCCAGTTTTGGCAAACCGATCATACTCTATGATGCCGTGTCTTCGGGGACACGTCACTATATGGATCTCGCGGAGGAAGTGTTGACCCGGAACAGCCACAGGGATGTGACTGCGCCGCACAACGGTCAAAGCGTGTAGGGAGTCCTTTCATGGCAAAGAACAAACTTGCTCTTGGTCGGGGGTTGGCCTCCTTGATCCCCACCCAACCTGCTCCGTCGTCACGGGCCGCCTCCGGAGAGGATGAATCCGGTGCAGAAGGTGCATTTGTCCGGATTGATCTGACAAAGATCGGGCGTAATCCCTTTCAGCCCCGTGCAGATTTTTCCCCCGCCGCCCTCGATGAACTGAAACAATCCATCAAAGAAAAGGGTGTCATCCAGCCGATCACCGTGCGTCGTTTTTCCGGGGGGTATCAGCTGATCTCCGGAGAGCGCCGTGTCCGTGCTGCCCGTGAAGCCGGGCTCCGGACGATCCCCGCCTACGTCATCGAGGTCCGGTCGGAAGAAGAAATGCTGGAACTGGCGCTGGTTGAGAACCTCCAGCGGGAACAACTGAATCCCATAGAAATCGCCATCTCCTATCGCCGGCTCATGGAGGAATGCGGTTTGACACAGGAAGCGGTGTCGCAGGCGATCGGAAAAGACCGTTCGACCGTGACCAATTTCCTGCGGTTGCTGAAACTCCCCGAAGAGATTCAGACCGCGGTCCGGCACGGCGACGTGAGTAGCGGTCACGCCCGTGCACTCATCACACTTGATGACCGGAACAGACAGATGAGCCTCTTCCGCAAGATCATCAACAAAGGGATTTCTGTCCGGGAAGTGGAGCGGCTTGTTCGTGATACGAGCCGGAAGGGACCCTCCCGGCGAAAAAGTACCGGCACCGGGGGAGCCACAGCGGTATCATCTCTCGAGGATCGGTTGCGCAGGCTTTTAGGGACGCGCGTCCATATTCGCGCTGTCCGGGGGGGGAAAGGCGAGATCGTGATCGAGTACTACACCGACGAAGATCTTGACCGCCTTGTTGAACTGTTTGATTCTCTTAATAATCATTAGATCGAACGTGGAGGACGCATGGAACGAACAATCGTCAGTACATCAGCGGCGCCGGGTGCAATCGGGCCCTACAGCCAGGCCGTGATCGTCCAGGGCACACTCGTGTTTACTGCCGGGCAGATAGCGATACAGCCGGGTTCAGGCGAGCTGCTGGCCGGGGACGCCGCCCAGCAAACGAAGCAGGTCATGGAAAACCTCAAAGCGATTCTTGAAGCAGCGGGAACAACACTGGGTTCGGTGGTAAAGACCACAGTGTTCCTGAAGGATATGAATGACTTTGCCTCGATGAACGCTGTGTACGCGAAGTATTTCAGCGATGCACCCCCTGCGCGTTCGACTGTCGAGGTGGCCCGGCTCCCCAAAGACGTCCGTGTGGAGATTGAAGCGGTGGCGGTTCGCCCGGCTCAATGATCCGACCGATGGCGCAGGCCATGCTACGGGTGGTCACGCTGTTGATGCTCCTCCCGCCTGGTGCCGGAGTGGCGCAACACGTCCGGCCCGACAGCGTGATCCAGATTTCTGCCGATCGTGACAGTTCCTTGACGCGGCTGGCCGGCGATTCAACCCGGACTCTGCCTGCACCAGGGAAGTCGGTGGATCTTGCAATGCTCTTCTCTGCGGTTCTGCCCGGTGCCGGCCAGGCGTACAACGAGTCATACTGGAAGGTCCCCATCGTTCTCGGGCTTGGAGTGTATTTTGTCTCTGAATGGCTGGACAACAACCGGCGGGCTGAGGACTATCGTGAAAAATATGCTTTGAGCCTTCAAACATCCGTGGCCGATGTACGATACCTCAGCCTGCGGGAATTCTATAAAGATCAGCGCGATTCATTCGCCTGGTATTTCGTCATCCTGTATGTGCTGAATATTGTGGACGCGTATGTGGATGCAAGTCTGTATGGATTTGATGTCGGTCCAACCCTGACTTCTCGCGGTCTTCCTGCTACGGGGTTGACCCTGCGTTACACCTGGTAAGGCGTACATGCCTGCTCTCTTCACTACACCGGAGTCCCCATGCTGAACTATGTCTGGATCGGTCTGATTATTCTGGGAATATTTGTTGCGGTCGGAAACGATATCGGGGATGAAGTCCGGCAGACGTACGGCAACGGGAAGGTGCTGGAAGGAACATTGCAGATCACCAAGGACCCCGCCCAATCCCGCGGATCGTGGGAAGGGGAGCTGGTAATCCCGGAGGAAGTGTTTAATGCAGTGTATGCAGCCCGGCGGACAGAAACGGATGTGCGGCAGGCGGCGAAGATCTCCGTAGGGGTTGACGGCACGCAGGCGATCCTCCTGCCTGTGTCCGCTGCTACACCCCCGTGGTGGCGCGAGATGGCCCGGTCAGCCAGCAGTAAGGATCGTCTGACCGGAACGGTGGTCGCCATGCATCTGGCTGAGGATCACACGACGGCGAGGGTCGGGTTTACTCTCGAGCCCATCCGGTTTGTAAAACTTAAGGCCGTCACCAATGCGGCCCTCGACTATGCAGGCATTGCCGTGAGTATTGCCCTGGGCCTTATCGGGATTATGGCGCTCTGGCTCGGGGTGATGAAAGTCGCAGAGGAGGCCGGACTCCTGCTTATTCTCACCCGCGCTCTTGCACCCATCACCAAACGTCTCTTTCCGGACGTTCCGCCCGATCATCCAGCCGTCGGTGCGATGATTATGAACATTGCAGCCAACATGCTCGGGCTAAGCAATGCGGCGACGCCCATGGGGCTGAAAGCGATGGAGGAGCTGAACAAGTTAAATCCCAAGGTAGGGACGGCCACAAACGCGATGGTTACATTTCTGGCGATTAATACCGGTGGCCTTATCCTGATTCCCGCCACTGCGATCGCGGTGCGCGCGGCCTCAGGGTCTGCAAACCCCGGTATTATCATCGGAACATCGATCGTCGGCGCGGGGTGTGCCACCATTGCCGGCATTGTTGCATCAAAACTGCTCCAGCGACTTCCACGGTACAAGAAAGCACTGGAGGTGAGTCATGAGTGATTTCTTCCGTGCCCTGATCACAGTCATTTCGGTCGTGGCAATCCCCCTGGTGTTGCTGGTGTTCCTGGGATGGGGGCTGTTTAAGAAAGTCAAAGTGTATGAGGTTTTTGTCGAGGGTGCCAAAGACGGCTTTAATGTTGCGATCCGTATTATCCCGTATCTTGTCGCGATGCTGGCTGCAATAGGCATCTTTCGGGCCAGCGGCGCTCTGGATCTCCTGATCGCGGTTCTGACGCCGGTCACGACGTTAATCGGCATGCCTCCCGAGACCCTTCCGATGGCCCTGATGCGGCCGTTGTCAGGGAGTGGCTCGCTGGGCATTATGACGGAACTGATGAGTGTTCACGGCCCGGATTCTCTGATTGGCATCATGGCCTCAACCATGTACGGTTCATCCGAGACCACATTCTACGTCCTGGCGGTGTATTTTGGCGCCGTGGCGATAAAGAACACCCGCCATGCGGTCCCGACGGGACTTATTGCCGATGTGGCGGGCATGCTGGCGGCAGTCTGGATCGTAAACCTGTTATTCTGAGCGATTTTCGCTCCCTGCGGGGCCGGGGATTCCTTGCATTTCTTGGCCCCCTTGGGTATATTTTGAAAATTCTTTCCGGCACTTTCCTGCATGCTCTCTCCGGATCCTCAAGATCAAACCCATGATGTCCTTGTCCCGATCATGTACTGAGAACTCCAGATGCATTTTCTGAATAAGATTGTTGTGGCGTCCGTGCCGTTGGTGCCGCGCCGGATAATTCGCTATTTTGCCGGGCGGTATATCGCGGGGGAGACCCTCCCCATGGCCATCGAGTGTGTGCGGGAGCTGAACAACGAAGGTGTCTGTGCGACGATGGACGTGCTGGGGGAAGATGTAACCACCCGCGCCGAAGCCATCGCCTCCCGTGATCAATCCATTGCCGTCCTGCACGCAATCGCAAAAGAGAAGCTGGATTCGAATCTCTCCATAAAGCTGACGTCTCTCGGCCTGAAGATAGACAGGACGTTTTGTGTTGACAATGTCCGTGAGATCGTGAAGGTGGCGGCAGGATACAACAACTTTGTCCGGATTGACATGGAGGATTCCTCGTGTACCGGCGACACCATCGAGGTGTTCCGGACAGTGCATCGTGATTTCTCCAACACAGGAATTGTTGTTCAGGCCTATCTGTTCAGGACAGAGCAGGATGTCCGGCTGCTCGTGAAGGAACAGTCCAACTTTCGTCTCTGTAAAGGGATCTATAAGGAACCGGCCGACATTGCATTTCAGGGACGGGAGGAAGTACAGCACAACTTTACCACTCTCCTGACGATCATGATCGATGGTCAATGTTACGTCGGGATTGCCACGCATGATTCGGTGCTTGTGGATGCCGCATACGATCTGATCGCACGAAAAGGGTTGCGGAAAGACCAGTACGAGTTTCAGATGTTACTGGGCGTGCGCCCGGAGCTCCGCAGGAAGCTTGTCCGTGACGGACACAAGGTGCGATTGTATGTGCCGTTTGGTGAGCATTGGTACGGATATTCCACGCGGCGGTTCAAAGAAAATCCGGCGATAGCCGGGTATGTGTTCAAGGCATTGTTTACGCGGAACGCCTGATCCATTCGGGCGCGCACCGTCTATTATAGCTCTCACACATTCCATCAATCAGGAAGGATCTCTCATGGCGGACACGCATCATAAGTCGTACGTGCCCCCGGACACGAACATGAAGGAGTTCACCTTCAAGGCGCTGGTCATCGGGCTCATCATGACGGTCGTCCTCGGCGCCGCGAATGCGTACCTGGGACTCAAAGCAGGCATGACGATCGCTGCGACATATCCGGCGGCTGTCATCGGGATGGCCCTGCTCAGGATCTGGCGGGGCAACATCCTGGAGGAAAACTTTGCGCGAACGGTGGGTTCGATCGGTGAATCCGTAGCTGCCGGCGCGATCTTCACGCTCCCCGCATTCCTTATAGCCGGAGTGTGGCAGGAGTTCTGGTCTCCGCAACACTATTTCGAAGCCACGGCAATCATGCTTGTCGGAGGAATCGTCGGAATTCTGTTTGTGACAATCCTCCGTCGTGTGATGGTGGACGATAAAGAGCTTCCGTTCCCCGAATCGGTGGCGGCGGCGGAGATTCATAAGGCCGGACAGGCTGGTGGCAGCGGCGCGAAATTCCTGTTCTATGCCATGGGACTGGGCGCCTTAATCCAGGTCATGAAGTCGGTCAAGGTGTTTGCGGCAAGCTGGGAACATTTTATCCCCTTTGTCGGGCGTAAAATGACGTTTGCCAATGGCGCCTCCGTGGGTTCCGGCGGCGGAGCCCTTGTCAGCACACCGGGTGTCAGCCCTGCCTACATGGGTGTCGGTTACATCATCGGGCCCCAACTGGCCTCGTTAAACTTTACGGGAGGCTTGCTTGCCTGGGGATTGTTTGTACCGCTGCTTCTGTACTTCCTCGGGCCCGAATTGGCGATTTCATTGCAGGCCGCCGGAGCGGACGTGGCCAGCGATGAAACCTGGATTGATATGGCGAACCAGATCTGGCGCTCGATCGTGCGCCCCATCGCGATCGGCGGGATGTTGATGAGTGCCGGATACACCCTGTTCAAAATGCGGACCAGTCTGGGTGCGGGCATCAAGCGTGCAATCGGCGACGTGAGGAAAGCTGCGGCGGGCAGTCATTCCGGAGAAATCAGGACCGATCGCGACATCCCGTTCAAGTGGGTTCTTATCGGCATCATCGCTGCTACCATAGCCACCTTCATCATCTACAGCTATTTTGCCGGGGATACCGTTGCGGCTCTCGTCGCGACCCTCGTGATGGTTGTAGCCGGATTTTTCTTCGCGGCGGTGTCAGGCAATCTGGTCGGGCTTATCGGTTCCAGCAACAATCCCATCAGCGGGCTGACGATTTCGACGCTGATCATTGCTGCGCTTCTGATGGTTGCGCTCGGCGTCAGCGGAATGCCCGGTGTGGCGGCGGTGCTTGGTGTTGCCGCCGTGATCTGCGTGTCGGCTGCCGTGGCAGGTGAGATGCTGCAAGATTTGAAAGTCGGGCACATTCTCGGTGGAACACCCTGGAAGATGCAGACCGGCAATTTGTTCGGTGTTGTGCTTGCAGCAGGTGTGATGTTCTTCCCTCTCCTGATTCTGCACCAGGGAGACATCAATATGGGCGGGACCGGTCTGGGTGGAAAACAGTACCCCGCACCGCAGGCCAGTCTGATGGCGATCCTTGCCAAAGGTATCGTCGGGGGAGATATGGCATGGCCCCTTATCATCGTCGGGATGCTCATGGCCTTCGGTTTTATCCTTGTCCGCGTTAAAAGCCCCATGCTCGTCTGTGTCGGGATGTATCTTCCCCTTGAAACATCGTTCGCCATTTTTGTCGGCGGTCTGATCAAAGGCATCCTTGACAAACTCGCTGCGAAGCGGAAGCTGAATAATGCACAGAAAGCCCGGTATGAGAACAACGGCGTGCTGCTGGCGTCTGGTTTGATCGCCGGTGAGGCGCTCATCGGTCTTGTCTTTGCGGCACTCGCGGTTCTCGAGATCAATTTTGAGGCCTGGTTGCCCGGACTGGTCACGGCGTTCCCGCTGCCGTTTGCTGTCAGTGCGCTGGTGTTCGTCGTGATCGCATGGGTGTTGATCCGGACACCACTGCGCAACGCAGGGCGCCCGGAGGAACCGGCACCGCCCAGTGCAATGGTCTAATCACTGAAACGCCATGTCTGCGTTTTCGGCACCATGGCGTTAGGGATTTTCCCTCCGCGTAATCGCGGAGAGTACTCATCTATCTCCCCCTCGTGGGGTTGGTTGACAAAGAGGAGAACGTTATGTCATCTGCCATTGAAGGTTTGAGGCCAATGCTCGTGTGGAAATACTTCGCGGAGATCTCCAGGATCCCGCGCTGCTCAAAACACGAAGAAGCAATGGTAACGTATGTGCTGGAAACGGCGAAGCGACTTGGCCTGGAGGCACAATCGGACAAATTTGGCAACGTCGTGGTTCGTAAGCCGGCGTCCGCAGGACGCGAACATGTCGGCAGTATCGTGCTCCAGGGGCACCTGGACATGGTCTGCGAGAAGAATAAAGGCACCGTACACGACTTTTCAAAAGATCCCATTGAACTCGTCCGGAATGGAAACGTGCTCATGGCCAACGGAACCACACTCGGTGCTGACAATGGCATCGCTGTGGCGACGAATCTGGCGATCATGGAAGATCGGTCGCTCCAGCACGGACCGCTGGAGTTCCTGTTCACGGTGGATGAGGAAACCGGATTGACCGGCGCGAGTAATCTGGGATCGGACTTTCTGGTCAGCAAGACCCTGCTGAATCTGGATTCCGAAGAAGAAGGTGCTGTCTATGTGGGATGTTCCGGCGGAAAGAACACGCTTGCCTCATGGAAACTTTCATTTGAAACTCCTCCGGCAGGGACGATGGTGGCAGAGCTGAAGGTCGGAGGTCTCAAAGGAGGCCATTCCGGTCTGGAGATTGACAAGAATCGCGGCAACTCCATCAAGATCATCACCAGGGTGCTTGTGGCCCTATCGGACCTGGGCGCCCGCCTGGCAAGCCTGGAGGGAGGGAACAAACACAACGCCATACCCCGGGAAGCCGAGGCACTTGTGTCGATTCCCAAGAAGAAGTGGGATGAGGCTATCACACTGGTTGCTCACTTCCAGGACGTGATGCGGGGTGAGCTCGGAAAGGTTGATCCGGATATCGTCCTGACGCTGGAAATTAAAAAGGGCAAGAAAGTGAAGGTGCTGAAGAAGGCGATACAGAAGAAGCTTCTCCAGACGCTCACTTCGCTACCCCATGGCGTCATTAAAATGAGCTCCGATATCGCCGGACTGGTCGAAACATCGACAAACGTGGCCACCATCAAGACAACAAAGAAGAGCGTCACGATGGCGACCAGTCAGCGCAGTTCCGTGGCGTCAGAAATCAAGGATACCTGCGCGACTGTGGGAGCGATTTTTTCTCTCGGAGGCGCTGAAGTAACAGAGACAGACGGCTATCCGGGTTGGAAGCCGAATATGGACTCCGCAATCCTGAAAGTGGCGAAGGAAACCTACCGATCGTTGTACGGGAAGGAACCGGAAGTAAAAGCCATCCATGCCGGACTTGAATGTGGTATTATCGGTGAGCGGTATCCGGGTATGGACATGCTGAGCTTTGGTCCGACACTTGAAGGGGTACACTCGCCGGACGAGAAGATCTACATTGACACGGTCGAAAAATACTGGAACTTCCTCCTGGGGATACTCAAGAACGCCAGGTAGAAAAAGGTGCCGGAACACAGGGCGCCCGGGGGAAGACCCTCCGGGCGCTCGTGTTTTTCCAAGCATCGCCGCGGGCCGGGTATCCGGTTCATTTCACCCGGAACATAGAATAGAGCGTCGAGCGCAGGAACGCCCGATTCCGGACCTCTGTCTCGGGTCCGGGTGGATTGGGGACGCGCCAGGAAGTATCGGCCTGCGCCAGTGCGTGGTCCAGCTGCCAGCGATGGGAGAAAAAGCGGCCGTGCAGCGCGTACAGTGAACGCCGCTGGGGTCGAGTTATGAGCCCCGGATCGAGAGAGCGTTCCGCAATGAGGGAATCCACACGAAGCGAATCCAGTTCGGCGGACGAAAAAATTACGAGTAACTGCTTCTCCGTCCAGGGATGCAACGTTATGAGGCTCTCCCGGAATTGAGAAGATCCTGCAATTTTTGTCTCAAGGATCGGACCGAGCGCGACGGTATCCACGCCACGACGGTGAATCTCTTCCATAACGTCGTGATTCACCGAATACTCCGTGAGGCTTACCACCTGCCGCTCAAACACGTTTTGCACAAAAAACAGGAGTATGAATGCAATCAGTCCTGCGGCCACCGGCGCTATGAGCCAACCGGAGGCGATTTTGAGCAGGACGGTGTAGTTGATTCCGCGTCCGCCTTTTGCCAAACCCACGCCGATCACCGCGCCGATAACCACCTGAGTGCTGGAGAGAGGGACCAGGGGGATGGTCGGCATTTCGAGGCGGAGAAGAATTCCCTCCAGAAATTCTGATGTAAACAGGAACAGCACAATCGTTTCAGCGAGTACCACGACGAGACCGGCAAGGGGTGTAATCTTGAACAGGTCTCTCCCCACGGTATCCATAACCCGGTCGCCGTATGTGTACATCCCGACGGCAATCGAGAGCCCACCGATAAGAAAGAGTTGTTCCGTTCCGGAGACGGTCAGGACATCCCAGAATGTCAGCCCCTCAAGAGGGAAGGCGGGCACAAACATGCCCATGACATTGGCGATATTGTTTGCGCCGAGCACGTAGGCGGCCAGTGCGCCGACAATCATGAGTCCCAAACGTGTAAAGGCATCAAGATGCAGAACATGCAGCTTTGCCCGTCTGAGAGATACGGTCAGGACGCGGAAGAGCAGAAATGCAAATCCTGCGGCGAGCACCGGACCCAGGACCCACGTGGAAAGTATTTTCGACAACGCAGAAGTGTCAGTTGGAGATCCGGTAAACAGATTCCAGCCGATGATGCCTCCCACCACGGCCTGCGAAGTGGACACGGGGAGCTTGAGTTTGGTCATCCAGGTTACGGTGATCCCGACTGCGAGCGCGACGGTAAAGCACCCTGCCATGGCATTTACCGCCCCGAGCGTGCCAAGCGTGCGCGTGGTTCCTGCTCCGCTCAGGACCGCCCCGAGCACGACGAAGATGCCGGCCACCACAGCGGCCAGCCTGAAGCGCACCATGCGGGAAGCCACTGCAGTGCCGAAGACATTCACAGCATGGTTGGCACCGAGCGACCATCCGAGGAAGAGACCTGTGCTGATGTAGAGCCAGTTTACCATGACGGAGATTAGAAGGTCCGCTTGATCGTGGCAATCGCCAGCCGGTCGCAGACGTCTTCCGCCTCATCGGCGATTGCTTCAATATGATAGGCGAAGTACCGCATGTGAATCTTTCTGCTCAGGTCGATGTCCATCTTGAAGACGGTCCTTTTGATCTGGTCGCCTACGGTGTCGGATTGTTTTTCGTAAAACATGGCCTTGGTGATGAAATCGCGCACCCGGTCGGGCTCGCGGAAGTACGCGCGCACAGCAGAGACCATGGATTCCACGGTCAACATGGAAGCATCGGTAAGATCAAGATACAGCGGTCGTAACTCTTCGATCAGATCCGGCACTTCCACGTCAAACTGCGCCAGTGTCTCTGTGATGCGGTTCAGCACGCGATCACTGCTCTCCAGTAATCCAAGGACATCACCTCTGGAATCAGGGATAAGTGTGTCCATATACAGCCGGGTCTCGATGGATCTCCGGAGCGTGTCCGCATTACTTTCCGTTGATTCAAGGTCATGCATATGGAGTGCAAAATGTTCTGCCTGTCCCCTGAGATAACACTTCATCCCTTCCTTGAAAACCAGCGCCCCACGAATCACCAGATCAAGGTATTCATCGATCTGTCTTTCCAGATTACGTGTCTTGCGCAAGAGAACATCCATTGCCCGTATCCTTCCGGCGTTGTGCTGACAAATTGCTGAGTGAGAAGATACTGATAGTGAAGGGTTTCTTCAAGTGCAAATCGGAGGAGCGGGAATCCGCCGGGAACATCGTTCGCCGGGTGATCACAAGCGGCATTCTCTACACCCCAAATCGATCAGCGAGCAGCCCATGGCGCAAACCACGGTCACTGACGAGAAAGGCCTCCTTGCGGAGTTTCTCCAGAATCGTTCTGACAATACACAGACCTCCGAGTATCACCTCGGCCCGCTCCGGTTGGAGGCCCACAATACGCCTGCGCTTCGCGGCCGACAGGGTTCGGTAGAGTTCGATCTGGCGGGTGAGCTCGGCGTGGTCGATGGTGGATCCGTGCACGGTGTCCGGGTCATACTGTGCAAGGCGGTGGCGCACGCTGGCGATGGTGGTGACCGTCCCGCCGATGCCAACAAGTGTATCAGGTGCGGGCGTGCCGTCCAGTCTCTGAAGATCGTTCGCGATCGCCTGGAGTGCTTGCTGAAGCCGTGCCGGCGGCACGGCGTTACCGAGACCGTATGTTTCCGTGAAGCGGATCGCTCCGACCTCCAGGCTGCAATGATCCACGACCGCGGCATCCTTGCCAAACACAAATTCCGTGCTACCACCCCCGCTGTCAAATATCACGATGGATCCTCCCGGGAGACCGATCCCTGATTTCACGGCCAGATAGGACAACCGGCTTTCCTCTTCGCCTGAAATTGTTTCGATGTTGACACCGCATTGTTTGCTGACCCGGGCGATAAACAGGCCGCTATTACGGGCAGTACGAAGGGCCATAGTGCCAACGGCGACAATTGCCTCGACGTCCAGCCGGTTTGCTTCCCGGACCATTTTGGTAATGGAAGCTGCTGTACGGTCCGCCGCGTCCGGTTGGATTTCACCGGTCTTGTGCAGACCATCTCCAAGACGGGTGATAACCGCCCGGTCTGCGACAACGCCCCAGGTGCCGTCAGCCCGTTGTTCCCCGATGTGCATCTTTGTGGAAGTGGTGCCAACATCTATCGCTGCGTACCGTGGCATGTACAGTCTCCTGAATCCCGGCTGTAATATACACAATCCATCTGACGCGCGGGAGCGCTCACCGGATGCAAAGAATCATCGCCCGTATTATTTGATTCCACATAACCATTTTGTACATTCAGTGGTTCGCAGTTTCTCACGATAACGAGGATGCATGACCGTCGTCCCTGACGCACCTATTTCCTCAAAGCCCCCGCCGCCCCGATGGTTCCGATGGATGGTCCTCGTCCTGATCAGCCTGGCGATGTTTGGCAACTACTACATCTACGACAGTATCAGCCCCCTGGCGGATGTTCTGAAAGCCCAGCTCGGCTTTACTGATGGCGATATCGGCTGGCTCAATGCAATTTATAGTATTCCCAATGTCTTCATGGTGCTGATCGGGGGGTTTGTCATTGACCGGATTGGCATTCGTCGTTCAACGGCGATTTTTGCGGTCCTTTGTCTTATGGGAGCCGTCATCACCGCCAGTTCCGGTGTTCTGGAAACCATGGCGGCGGGAAGGCTGGTATTCGGCCTTGGCGCAGAATCACTGATTGTTGCAGTGACGACAGGAATCGCCAAGTGGTTCCGCGGCAAGGAGCTGAGTTTCGCCTTCGGGTTGAATCTGACCATCGCCCGGCTTGGCTCGTTTGCTGCACTCAATTCGCCAAGTTGGGGAGGGGCGCTGTATGATTCGTGGCGCCTTCCATTATTGCTGTCCGTGGCCGCCGGTGTGATTTGCGTAGCGGGTGCGCTGATCTACTGGATCCTTGAACGGTCAGGTGAAAAGCAGTATGATCTGGGAGGAGAGGGGAAGACGGACAAGATCGTGTTTCGCGACCTCCTCCGGTTCGGCACTTCCTACTGGCTTATTGTTGCCCTGTGTGTTGTCTTCTACTCTGCGGTATTTCCGTTTCAGACTTTTGCCGTGAAGTTCTTTATGGAGGCGCACGGGACAACCCGGGAGGTTGGAGGATTTCTGTCCAGCATCCTGACGTTATTTGCGATGATCGCCACGCCCCTGTTTGGTTATGTGGCAGACCGTAAGGGACACCGAGCGACGTATATGGTGTACGGATCGATTCTCCTGATCCCCGCATACCTCCTGATGGCATACACGTCAATAACTCTGTATGTTCCGATGGCCATGATGGGAGTGGCTTTTTCCCTGATACCTGCCGTCATGTGGCCGTCGGTTGCGTACATCGTGGGTCAGGAACGGCTCGGAACAGCGTATGGACTCATGACAATGATTCAGAACATAGGGCTCGCCGGATTTAATCTGCTCGTCGGCTGGGCCAATGACTCCTGGGCTGCAAGTGCAACACATCCGGAAGGATATATTCCCGGCATGTGGATTTTTTCCGGGCTGGCGCTTCTGGGTATTGTCTTTGCATTACTTCTTCTCCGGCGTGAACGGGGTCCTGACCGTCATGGACTGGAGACCATCACCATCACAAGTCAATAACGATCCGGCGCCGCCAGAGGCCGGAAGGGGGAGGGTACTGTGTCACGTGAGTCTCGTGTCGTAGTGTTCGTGCATGATGCTACGGATGCAGAGATGATTGAGATGCAGATGCGGAAGGCACGCGTCCACTGTTCTATCCAGCGTATTACCGCCAAGGATCAATTGTTAAGAACTATACGGAGTGCTCCGCCGGATCTGGTGATTGCCGAAGGTGCATTTCCCAGGTTGGACGTGCAGAACATCATGGGAAAAGCGCTGGCGGCCGCGCCCGGCACACCCTGGATTATCCTGGCGGCGCCGCAGACAGAGGATGCCGTGGTGGGGTGGATGAAAGCCGGGGCCGAAGATGTGGTTACCCGCAAGAGCCTGTCACGGCTGGGGAGCGCCGCTTCAGCGTTGCTGGAGAAATCCACCGCCGCCATCCCGCCCGCTCCGAAGCCTTCCGTGACCGCTTCTTCCCAGCCGGTGCTTCCATCTTCTCCCGCTCCGTCGCATCCGTCTCCAGCGCCTTCGCCGGGTCCTCCGGATGCGGGGAATACTCTGCTCCGCGATCTCGTGAAGCACGCGCCGGATCTTATGACCGTGCTGGATGACCAGGGTGTCCGCCTGTACAGCAATCCCGCGCACCGTGACGTGCTCGACAGTCCGGAGCGTCTCCAGGGTACGGTTGCGTTTGTGGATGTGCACCCGGACGACCGTCAACGGGTTGCGGAGACCCTCCGTGCCGGAATGGAGGAAGGTGAAGAAATCCGCCTGGAATACCGCCTCATGGACAACAAGGGCTCTGTACGTGTGCTGGAATCTGTCGGTGCCACATTTATTTCCGCGGCATCCGGGAAGACCAACGCAGTGGTCGTATCCCGGGATATGACCGAAAGGGCACAGCGGGAGCATGACCTGCAGGCTCTGCTGAAAGCGCTGGGCCCGCTCTCCGGAGAACCGTTTTTTCATAATCTGGTGAGTGTTATCGGCGACACGCTCGCGGTCCGGTATGTACTCGTCTCCGAGTGTTTGTACCAGCCATGCGAGCGTGTACGATCTCTGGCATATCTGGCAAACGGAACATTTATGCCCCCCTTCGAGTATGATATCACCGATACCACATGCGAGGCGGTCTTTGCCACCGGGGCACCTGTCCACTACCCCGATAGCGTCCAGGAGCTCTTTCCCAAAGAGACTGCCCTTGTTGCGATGGACGCGCGCAGTTATCTGGGCGTTCCACTTATCGGCACCGGTTCTGCCATTGTCGGTCATCTTTTTCTGATCGATGACAAACGGCTGGCGGATTCCGCCAGAGCGCTGAGCATGCTCACGCAGGTGGCAAACCGGACTGCGATGGAGGTGGAGCGGTTTCGGAAAGACCGTAGCGGCCGTGCGGCAGAATTTCGCCTCCGCTTCATTCTCGAAAGTCTGGCCGACGGAGTACTGGTGACCGATTCACACGATATTGTCACGTATCTCAATGAACAGGTTGTATCCTTTATCGGCTTCAGCGGAGTGGATATGATCGGAAAACCGCTTATGCAGTTTCTTGCGCAGGATCAGGACCCTCCTCTCGAGACGCTGCCCGAAGATGGGGAAATCCGAGTCCGGCTCCGTTGCCGGGACGGTGATGTTCGGGGGGCTGTCCTTCAGGCGAAGCCGCTGAAGGATGGTGCAGGCAGGGGGCTGGGCACAGTGTTTCTCGTCCGCCCGGCCGCCGACTGAGTGTTGTTCGGGTTTTCCATCCGGAACCCGGGTGAATGAGGTTCCGGACCATCGATGGGATCGTTAGCATGGCCTATACACTCGTTTCTGATTTTTTGCCTGCCGGGGATCAGCCCGAGGCAATACGGCAATTGAGTGAGGGGGTCCTGCGGGGAGACCGGTACCAGACGTTGCTCGGCGTTACCGGAAGCGGAAAAACCTTCACGATCTCAAACGTCATTGCCAAACTGGACAAACCGGTCCTGGTAATGTCGCATAACAAGACACTTGCAGCCCAGCTGTACGGTGAATTTAAGACCTTCTTTCCCCGCAACCGCGTAGAGTTCTTCATCAGCTACTACGACTACTACCAGCCGGAGGCCTATGTGCCTTCGACGGACACCTACATTGCCAAAGACGCTTCCATCAACGATGAAATTGACCGGCTGCGTCTGCGCACCACGAGTGCGTTACTCAGCGGCGACACGAATGTTATCGTTGTTGCCTCGGTGAGCTGCATTTATGGCATTGGAGCTCCCGAGGAATGGGCGAGCCAGATCGTTGTGGTGCGGAAAGGGGACCGACTTGACCGGAACGCCCTCCTGCGCAAACTGCTGAACATCTATTATGTGCGGAACGATTTTGAGTTTGTCAGGGGTACGATGCGGGTCCGGGGGGATGTCGTAGAGGTGATTCCAGCATCGGAGAGCGAGGAGGCGGTACGGATCGCATTCTTCGGCGATGAGATCGAGCGGATCTCGTATATCAACGCAATCGATGGTTCGGTGGTCGGAGAGACGGACTTCGAGGTGATTTATCCAGCAAAGCAGTTTGTCACCTCGCGCGAGACCCTTGACCGCGCTGTGCGCGGAATTGAAGTCGAGCTGGAGGATCGTCTGTCCGAATTGCGCCTCCAGAACAAACTTCTGGAAGCGCAGAGGCTCGAGCAGCGCACGCGGTTCGATCTCGAGATGATGCGTGAAGTGGGGTATTGCTCCGGCATCGAAAATTATTCGCGGCATATTGCCGGCCGGGCCCCCGGATCCCGGTCTGCCTGCCTGCTGGACTATTTCCCGAAGGACTACCTCGTGGTGCTGGACGAATCCCACGTGACGGTCCCTCAGATCGGCGGCATGTACCACGGTGATCGGTCGCGTAAGGTCACCCTTGTGGAGCACGGATTCCGGCTTCCTTCAGCTCTGGACAATCGCCCGCTGACGTTCAAGGAGTGGGAAGAAATGGCCCCGCAGGTGGTTTTTGTGAGTGCGACACCCGCAAACTACGAGCTTGAAAAATCCGGCGGAATTATTGTGGAACAGGTGATCCGCCCCACGGGCCTGGTGGATCCGGAAGTGGAAATCCGCCCCGTCAAAAATCAAATTGATGATCTTATCGCGGAGATCCGGAGCAGGGCCGAGCGCAAGGAACGGGTGCTCGTAACAACTCTGACAAAAAGGATGGCGGAGGATCTTACCGATTACCTGGTGGGTATAGGGATCAAGGTCCGGTACATACACTCTGAAGTCGGCGCCCTTGAACGGGTAGAGATTCTCAGGGATTTACGCCTGGGAGATTTTGACGTGCTGGTGGGGGTGAATCTGCTGCGCGAGGGGTTGGACCTGCCTGAGGTGTCACTGGTGGCGATTCTGGATGCGGACAAGGAAGGGTTCCTCCGGTCCGAAAGGTCCCTGATCCAGACTGCCGGCAGGACTGCACGGAACGTGTACGGCAGGGTGATCATGTACGCCGATACCGTCACCGGTTCGATGCAGCGTATGCTCGACGAGACCAACCGCAGGCGTGAAAAACAACGGCTCTACAACACGGAACATGGTATTACACCGGCCACGGTCTATAAGACCATAACGGAAGTGCTGGCTGCCACAGCGGTAGCCGACGTGAAGGCTCAGCGTGATGCCCGGCGTGAACGTGCGAAGATGCCCAAAGTTGCAGAACAGGTGATCAGGTACCTGACCTCGGACCAGCGTAACGATCTTCTTGATGAACTCAAGACCGAGATGCAGAATGCTGCACGGGATCTGGAGTTTGAAAAGGCGGCCGATTTGCGTGACGAGATCGAGCGATTGGAGAAACTGGATCCTGCGCCGAAAAAGAAGTAAGGGCGGGGAATCGGAAATCGGCCCGGGATGCGTGTACTTCCGGTACACGACTCCGGAGGCATTGTGCCGGTCGGCTCCTTCTCGCTGAGGGATGCGATACTCAGCTTCCTGTTTCCACCCGTCTGTTTTTGCTGCGCGTCCCTCCTTTCTTCTTCAACCCGCCTCCTTTGTCCGCCGTGCCAGTCCAGAATCCTGCCCCTGTTGCCCGACGATCCTCTCTTCTGCAGCACCTATCACCGGCTCTGTGACGACGGCCTGTGCGCTGATCTGGTCAGTGCATATCATTTTGAGAAAGAAGGGCCGGTGCAGGCACTTGTGCATGCCATGAAATACCGCGGAGGTGTGGCGGTTGGCAGCCATCTCGGCGTCTGTGTCGGGCAGCTCATCCTCCGGCGGGCATGGGCTGCCTCAATCGACCTGATCGTGCCTCTCCCTCTCCACAGGGCTCGATTTCGCGAACGCGGATACAATCAGGCCGAACTCTTTGCCCGTGGCATAGCCGGGGTACTCGACGTGCCGGTGGTGCGTTCAGGATTACGCCGGGCACGATGGACTGACTCGCAGACGAAGCTCGGGTATGCCGAACGACAGGCGAATGTAGCATTCGCGTTTGAACTGCTTCCAAAGAAAAAATCCCCCCTGCAGGGAAAGAATATTCTTCTGGTTGATGATGTCATCACGACAGGGGCGACGATTCGGGCTTGTGCTGCGGCTCTCTCCAGCGGCACGGGAAGCACGGTGTATGTCGCATCCATTGCCCTTGCAGAGCAGAATCCTTGACAATGGCACGCGCGCTTGGTAAATTAATAAGAATATGTACAATTGAACCACCCTTAACCAAGCATACTCTCTTCATTTCTGGACTCACGGAGGATTATCATGGCAATCAATATCGGCATTAACGGTTTTGGTCGTATCGGGCGGCTCGTGTTCCGACGGATGATGCAGACCGGCGGGTTTAATATCGTCGGGATCAATGATATCACCGATGCAAAAACGCTTGCATACCTCTTGAAGTACGACTCAGTGCATGGCATATATCCCGGAACAATAACCGCGGAAGCGGATGGTTTTGTGGCGGACGGGAAAAAGTACAAGGTGATGGCGGAAAAGGATCCCACCAAGCTTCCCTGGAAGAGCCTGGGAGCTGATATCGTGATTGAGGGAACGGGTGTGTTCACGAGCCGCGAAAAACTCCAGATGCACATCACCGCCGGCGCCAAGAAGGTCCTCCTGACCGCCCCGGCCAAAGACGAAATCGACGCCACAATTGTGGTCGGCGTGAATGACAACATTCTCACCGGCAAGGAAGTCCTTCTTTCGAATGCTTCCTGTACGACCAACTGTCTAGCGCCGATGGTAAAAGTGATTCACGAGACATTCGGTCTGGATCATGGTCTGATGACCACCATCCATTCGTACACCAATGACCAGCGCGTGCTTGATCTCCCGCACAAAGATCTGCGCCGTGCGCGTGCCGCCGCCCTGTCGATCATTCCGACGACCACGGGTGCCGCGCGGACGGTCGGCAAGGTGATTCCGGAGTTAAAGGGCAAGCTGGACGGTTTTTCGCTGCGCGTGCCGACGCCGGACGCTTCCATTACCGATCTTGTTGCCGTGCTCAAAAAGCCGGCGACAAAAGACGAAGTGAATGCCGCAATGAAGAAGGCCGCCGAGACCACCATGAAGGGCATTATCCAGTACACGGAAGATGAACTCGTCTCCAGCGACATCATCGGCAACGAATATTCCTGCATCTTCGATTCGAAGCTCACGATGTCACTCGGAAACACGATCAAGGTATTCGGCTGGTACGATAACGAATGGGGATTCTCCTGCCGGGTGATCGATCTGCTTAAAAAGATCGCGTAATGATTGCAGTCCGGAAACGCGGCTGCCGGTGTCCGGATACGGAAGCGGTGGCCGCAGTTTTTTTTGAACGAGAGGAAACCTTCGATGACAACAAAGACGATTGATGATGTGAATCTGGCCGGGAAAAAGGTGCTGGTCCGCGTGGACTTTAATGTGCCGATGACTCCGGACCTCAAGGTGTCTGATGACAAAAGGATGGTCGAATCGCTGCCGACGATCAAAAAGATTCTTGATGCCGGGGGCGCGGTAATTCTCATGAGCCATCTCGGACGCCCGAAGGGGAAACCGACGCCGGAGTTTTCACTGAAGCCCGTTGCGCAGCATCTTGGCACGTTATTGAAGACCAGTGTGAAGTTTGCGGAAGATTGTGCGGGCAAAGTGGCGCGCGCTGCGGTGGACACACTCAAACCCGGCGAGGTGCTGTTATTGGAAAACCTGCGCTTTCATGCTGAAGAGGAAAAGAACGACGAGACCTTTGCGAAGGAACTCGCGTCACTGGGTCAGGTCTATGTGAATGATGCGTTCGGGACCGCCCATCGCGCCCATGCTTCCACCGAGGGTATCACGCGGTTCGTGAAGCCCTGTGTGGCGGGTTATCTCATGCGCAAGGAAATTGAATACCTCGGCCGGGCTGTGGCAAACCCCGTTCGGCCGTATATTGCCATCCTGGGTGGCGCGAAGATCTCCGGAAAAATTGACGTGATCCAGAACCTGATGCCAAAGGTTGATGCCCTTGTGATCGGCGGGGGGATGGCGTTTACGTTTTTTCAGGCGCAGGGTATGGAAGTCGGAGATTCACTTGTCGAACAGGAAAAACTCGTTCTCGCGAAACAGATCCTCGAAGACGTCAAGGCAAAACGTATGCGCCTGATCCTGCCCGTGGATTGTGTGGTGGCGGACAAGTTTGAAAATGACGCCCAACGCAAAGTTGTGCCCGTGAACAAGATTCCATCCGGATGGCGCGGCCTGGATATCGGGCCGGAAACTGTCAAGGTGATCAATATGGAATTACGCCGTGCAAAGACCATCGTGTGGAACGGACCGATGGGGGTGTTCGAGATGTCCAACTTCGCGAACGGCACCATGGAAGTCGCAAAACTCCTGGCCGAGGCAACACGTGCCGGGGCGACAACGATTGTGGGTGGAGGAGACTCTGCTGCTGCGATTGCCCAGGCCGGATACGAAACAGCTGTTTCGCATGTCTCTACCGGCGGCGGGGCTTCTCTCGAATATCTCGAAGGAAGGACTCTTCCCGGTCTCGCCGCGCTCGACGTAAAGTGAACCAATCAGGCTCCGGCAGTGTTGAAGCCGTAAGGTAGGGAGGAATTAATCGATGTCGTCATACGGATCCACCCGGTCCGGAATGTTCTACCGTCCCGGTTTTTTCGGGGGGTTCAGCATGTTCCCGCCGGTGATCAAAGCGCTGATAATCAGCAATGTTGTTGTCTGGTTTCTCCTGGACTTCCTTCTCGCTCCGTTTACGCTCAGCGGAATTCCGATATTCGGTATCCTTACAGAGTATCTTGCCCTGTGGCCGCTCGGGACAAATTTCTGGCCCTGGCAGCTTGTCACATACATGTTCCTGCATGGGGGGTTCCTCCATCTGTTTTTTAATATGCTCGCGCTCTGGATGTTCGGCATGGAGCTCGAGAACGCGTGGGGATCCCGGAAGTTCCTGATCTATTACCTGCTCTGCGGCGTGGGCGCCGGGGTGGCCAATGTTCTGATTGCACCGCTCATCGGTCAGGGAGCACCGACAGTGGGCGCTTCGGGCGCGGTGTTCGGGGTGCTGATCGGCTTTGCCATGCTGTTTCCGGACAGACCGATCTATCTCTATTTCCTTTTTCCCGTTCGCGCAAAGTACCTGATAGCCGTCTGGATCGGGCTGGAACTCTTCTTCGGCGTTACGGGAAGCTCCGATGGTGTCGCACATTTTGCGCATCTGGGAGGAGCTGCAGTGGGACTCGTGTACATGCTTGCGGAACTCGGCATTATCCCCGTGCGCGAGTGGTTGATCACGTTCAGGGGTGAAGAGGCGCACCCGTTCACCACCACGTCGCGCATCCGCAAGAGTGGAAACGAAGTACGCGATGCGCAGTTCTTTGACATCCGTACAGGAAAACCATCGGATCGAAAGCCGGAGGTCACTCAGGAAGATATTGACGCTATTCTTGATAAAATCAGCACCGGCGGGTATCAGAGCCTGACGGAAGAAGAAAAACGTATACTGAACGAAGCAAGCAAACGGATGCATTAGGCAGGAGCGTATGGAGATTCCGATACTGAACATGGCGGACGGTGCACAGGAGCAGAAACCTGAGGTACAGCGAACGCTGCGGCGCGCGACACGACAGGTCATGATCGGCGGTATCCGTGTCGGTGGCGCCGCACCGATTTCGGTTCAGACCATGACAAAGACAAAAACCTCGGATACTGCCGGCACCGTGGCGCAGATCATTGCAGCGGCAGATGCCGGCTGCGACATCGTCCGTGTGACGGTGAACGACAAAGAAGCTGCGGACGCGATGAAGACCATCGTCCTGCAGTCGCCGATTCCCGTGGTTGCTGATATCCACTTTAACCACGTCTTCGCCCTCAAAGCCATCGAAGCAAATGTCGCCAAGGTACGCATCAATCCCGGCAACATCGGCAGCCACGATCGTATCCAACAGGTGCTGGGTGCTGCACGCGACAAGGGGATTCCCATCAGGATAGGCGTGAACTCGGGCTCTCTGGAGGAAGATATTCTCAACAAGCATGGATACCCGACTGCAGAAGCGCTGTTTGAAAGTGCGATGCGCCACGTGGGTATCTGTGAAGACTTCGGATTCAAGGACATCGTGATATCGGTAAAGTCCACGGACGTGCGCCTCATGATCGAAGCATACCGTCTGGTGGCCCAACGAACGGACATTCCCCTGCACCTTGGCGTCACCGAGGCCGGCACCACGCGCATTGGAACAATCAAATCTGCCGTGGGCATCGGCACGCTGCTGGCAGAAGGCATTGGAGACACGATCCGTGTGTCATTGACGGATGACCCCGTGAAGGAGGTGGAGGTCGGCAAAGAAATCCTCCGCTCTCTCGGTCTCGCCACACGCAACGTCGAGTTGATCGCATGCCCGACCTGCGGGCGCCTCGAGGTTGATCTGTTTGCGATCATGGCCGAACTGGAGAAACGGCTTGAAGGAGTTAAAAAGCCGGTGAAAATCGCCGTTCTGGGCTGTGTGGTGAACGGACCCGGCGAAGCGAGCGAAGCAGACATCGGGATTGCAGCAGGCAAGGGAGTGGGGATCCTGTACCGCAAGGGGGAGGTGATACGAAAGGTGAAAGAATCCGAAATCGTGGATGTGATAGTGGAAGAAGTTCATAAATTCCAGCCGGAATCGTGACGACCCTCCCTCACAGCACCGGCCGGGTGATCCTATGAATATCCTCTTCGTGGGCGACATCGTCGGCACTCCGGGCCTTGACCTGGCGACGGCGCTCGTGCCCGGGCTGGTAAAGAAGCATGATGTTGATCTCCTGATCGTTAACGGAGAAAATGCGACGGAAGGAAAGGGGATCTCCGAAGACCACGCCAAAAAGATCTTCGGCTTCGGCGCCCATGTTATCACGACAGGGAATCATGTCTGGGATCGCTGGGACAGCAGGAAAGTGCTGGGCGCAGATCGCCGCATCCTGAGACCGCTTAATTATCCGCGCGACAACGGGGGCAACGGGTTCCTCGTGGTGGATCTCGGGGAGAAGGGGAAAGCCGGTGTGCTGAATGTTCAGGGACGGGTCTACATGCAGGCCATAGACGACCCGTTCCGGTCCGCCGAATGGGCTGTGGCGAAGATTCAGGAGGAGACCAGGATTATCTTTGTTGATTTTCATGCGGATGCCACGGCGGAAAAAATGGCCATGGGATGGTTTCTCGATGGAAAGGTTACCGCACTGGCCGGAACGCACACGCACACGCCGACAGCGGACGGCCGGATTCTTCCCCGTGGTACGGCGTTTATTACCGACGTGGGTATGACCGGCCCGTATGATTCCGTGCTCGGTATGCGCAAGGAAGCGGCCCTCAAACGACTCGTGCTGGGAACTCCGCATAAGTACGAGGTGGCCAGCAATGACGTCCGGCTGTGCGGACTCTTTGTCAAAGCCGATCCTGCAACAGGGCATGCCCTTGCCATGGAACAGATTATCTTTCCCACGTTTTCCTAGGACTATGGCAGCTCGGCGAATTGACGGCAAACTGATCGCAGAACAGATCAAAGGCGAAGTCCGCGCCGGTGTGGAGCGCCTGATGAAGGAGCGCCAGATCAGGCCGGGCCTGGGGTTCATTCTCGTCGGTGAGAACCCCGCTTCCCAGGTCTATGTGCGTTCGAAAGGAAAGGCGTGCGAAGAGCTGGGAGTGCGTTCGGAAACGTGCCGGCTGCCGGCTGACACGACCGAAGCAGATGTCCTGGCCCTGATTCGTTCATGGAATGCTGATCCCCTCATCCATGGGATTCTGGTACAACTTCCCCTCCCGCGGCACATCAATGAACAATATGTGATTGAGGCCATCGATCCCCGGAAGGATGTGGACGGATTCCATCCGATGAACGTCGGACGTCTGGTGATCGGTATGGAATGTTTCAAACCATGTACCCCTGCAGGCATCCAGGAATTGCTTGTACGCAGCGGCCACGATCCGGCCGGAAAGCATGTCGTGGTCGTGGGGCGGAGCAATATTGTCGGCAAGCCCGTTGCAAATATCCTCCTTCAGAAGGCGAAAGGAGCAAACGCCATCGTCACCGTGGCCCATACCGCCGCACATGACCTGGCGTCGCTGACCCGTGAAGCGGACATCCTGATTGCTGCCGTGGGAAAGCCTGAAGGGATTACCGGCGAGATGCTCAAACCGGGGAGTGTTGTCATCGATGTCGGGATCAACAGGATACCGGATTCTGCCTCCCCCAAAGGATATCGACTTGTCGGCGACGTCGACTTTGTCTCGGCCGAGCAGGTTGCGGCTGCGATCACACCTGTTCCGGGCGGAGTTGGACCGATGACCATTGCAATGCTCATGCACAACACCCTTCTGGCGGCGCAGCGGCTGACGGGCTGAGTACTTTCGGAGCCCCGCCGGCAGAACCCCCTTCCGCGCATTATCCCGTGGACACCCCCCGATAACCGCTGTTTCTTGCTAATCCGGTTCATTTTCCGTACCTTTTAGTACTTACGTTCTTCCTCCCACTGCGGAACCTTCGATTATTCGTACAATCACTTCACGAGGCACGTATGGCGCTCCCGAAATTTAAGAACGAAGTCACTCTCGACTTCACAAAACCAGCGAATCGACAGAAGCAGGCGGCGGCTCTGGCTCGGGCCCGTGCAGATATGGGCAAAGAATACCCCATTCTCATCGGCAGCGAACGTATCATCGTTGATGAGAAATTTAAGTCCTACAACCCTTCCAGGTCCGCCGAAGTTGTGGGAGTGTTTCAAAAAGGGAATGCGGCATTGGCGAACAAGGCTGTGGAGGTTGCCCTGGCGACCTTCGAGGAGTGGAAGCTCGTGCCGGCCAGCAAGCGCGCACAGTATCTTTTTAAAGCCGCCGGGCTCATGCGGAAGAAACGATTCGATCTGAATGCGGTAATGATTCTTGAGGTCGGCAAATCCTGGCCGGAAGCGGATGCCGACGTCGCAGAAGCCATTGACTTTCTGGAGTTTTACGGTCGTGAGATGCTGCGGTACGGGGCAGACCATCCGGTCGTCAAGAATCCGGGAGAAAAAGGAAAGCTGGTCTATGTCCCTCTCGGCGTGGGCGTGGTGATCCCGCCGTGGAATTTTCCTCTGGCAATTCTGGCAGGCATGACGTCGGCGGCGATTGTTGCCGGCAATACCGTCGTCTTGAAGCCATCGAGCGACTCTCCCCGTATCGGGTGGGCATTTGTCGAGCTTATGCAGGAGGCCGGCTTACCCGCCGGCGTGTTGAATTTTTTGTCGGGTCCGGGAGGCGCCGTGGGGGATACCCTGGTCCTGCATCCCAGGGTCCGGTTTGTGACGTTCACCGGCTCGAAAGAGGTGGGTATTCACATCAACGAGGCGGCGGCGAAGGTGCAGCCGGGACAGATATGGTTAAAGCGGGTCGTGGCTGAAATGGGCGGGAAGGACAGCATTCTTGTGGACGAAAGCGCCGATTTCGACGCTGCAGTTTCCGGCGTGGTCGCGTCCGCGTTCGGCTTTCAGGGGCAAAAGTGTTCGGCCTGCTCCCGTGCCATCGTCGTGGAGAAGATCTATGACCGGTTTGTTGATGCAACCGCCAGGCAGGTGGAGGCGTTGACGGTGGGTGATGCGGAAAATCCGGACAATTACATGGGTCCGGTCATAAACGAACGTTCCCGCGAAAGTATACTTGAATACATCCGGAAGGCGGTGAGTGAGGGAGGGAAGATTGTTGCCGGCGGCACAATCGTGGGCGAAGGGGGATTCTTCCTCCGTCCCACGGTCATCGCGGACGTTGATCCCCAGGCAACAATTGCCCAGGAAGAAATATTCGGGCCGGTGCTTGCGGTGATCAAAGCCAGGGATTTTGATCATGGAATGCAGATCGCGAACAATACTGAATTCGGTCTCACCGGCGCAGTGTACACAAAGAACAGGAAGCGGTTACGACGCGCGGAACAGGAGTTCTTCGTCGGGAATCTGTATCTGAACAGGAAATGCACCGGGGCACTTGTGGGCGTGCATCCGTTTGGAGGATTTAACATGAGTGGTACGGACTCGAAGGCCGGCGGACGCGACTATCTGCTCCTGTTTCTTCAGGGCAAATCCATCGCCGAGAAAAACATTCACTAAATGGAGAAGGCCTGAGCGATGAAAGTCCACGAACACCAGGGGAAAGAAATTCTTAGACGATTTGATGTTGCGGTGCCCGCCGGACAGGTCGCGTACTCCGTCGAGGAGGCCGTCGGCGCCGCCCGGGCTCTGGGGGGAACGGTCTGGGTGGTAAAAGCTCAAATTCATGCAGGCGGCCGCGGGAAGGGTGGCGGTGTCAAGAGTTGCCAGGTCTCCGGAAGAGGTCCGGACCTTCGCCGGTCAAATGCTCGGCATGCGCCTGATCACGCATCAAACTGGTCCCGAGGGCAGAATCGTCAAGCGACTCCTGGTAGAGCAGGGTGTTTCGATCGCAAAAGAATTTTACGTCGGCATCACGCTCGATCGGGCCTCATCCCGGACGGTGGTGATGGCTTCGACGGAGGGGGGCGTGGAGATTGAGAAGGTAGCCGCGGAAACCCCCGAGAAGATACTCAAAGTGTTTGTGGACCGGAGTGCAGGGTTCCGCATGTACCAGGCGCGTGCTTTGGCATTCAGTCTCGGGCTTACGGGGGACGTTCTGAAAAACGCCCAGAAATTTTTTGTGGCCCTGTACCGCGCGTATGAAGAAATGGACTGTTCGCTCGCCGAAATTAACCCCCTTGTGGTCACCACGGAAGGGCGGGTGTTAGCCCTTGACGCCAAGATGAACTTTGATGACAATGCGCTCGACCGCCACCCGGATGTCCTCGCCCTGCGGGATACCGATGAAGAAGATCCGCTTGAAGTGGTGGCGTCGCAGGCCAATCTCAACTACATCAAACTCGACGGCAATGTTGGATGTATGGTAAACGGCGCCGGGCTGGCGATGGCCACCATGGATATCATCAAACTGGCGGGCGGTGAACCGGCGAATTTCCTCGATGTCGGAGGGGGAGCGAGCGCGGAAACGGTGGAAGCGGGGTTCAAGATCATCCTCGCCGATCCGCACGTGAAAGCGGTGCTGATCAACATCTTCGGGGGCATCGTGCGGTGTGATCGTGTCGCAACCGGAGTCGTGGAAGCTGCGCGGAAAGTCAAAGTCGAGATTCCGGTTGTGGTCCGGCTGGCAGGGACCAACGCTGACCTTGCCGGGGACATCCTGGCAGAATCTGGAATGAATTTCCTTGTTGCCAAGAGTCTTAAAGATGCAGCACACCGGGTGACGGAAGCAATCGCCTGACCGGTCACGCGACATATGAAGCAGTCATCGGGCTTGAGGTGCATGCCCAGTTGTTGACCGCAAGTAAGGCCTTCTGCGGATGTTCTGCGGCGTTCGGGAATGCGCCAAACTCAAACGTCTGCCCCGTGTGCCTTGGTATGCCGGGGACATTACCGGTGCTGAACCGGAATCTGGTCGAATACATCGTGCGGATGGGCCTGGCGACAAATTGCCGGATCGCGGCCCGCTCGATCCTTGCGCGGAAGAACTACTTCTACCCCGATCTTCCGAAGGGATATCAGATCTCGCAATACGAGGAGCCAATCTGCACCGGGGGAAATCTTGTCATTGATCTGGATGACGGATCACGGAAGCACATCGGGATCACGCGCATACACATGGAAGAGGACGCCGGAAAACTCATCCATGATCAGGGTTCAACAACGCTGGTCGACCTTAACCGGTGCGGCGTCCCGCTGATCGAGATCGTCACGGAACCGGACCTGCGGTCCCCGCGTGAAGCATACCACGCACTTGTGCGGATCCGTCAACTCGTTACGTATCTGGGCATCTGCGACGGGAACATGGAAGAGGGCAGCCTGCGCTGTGATGCAAATGTGTCCGTGCGGAAAAGGGGGACCGACACTCTGGGGACAAAGACGGAAGTGAAAAACATGAACTCCTTCCGGAATGTGGAGCGCGCGCTGGAGTTTGAAATCGGACGTCAGATCGCCCTCGTGGCCGACGGCGGCGCTGTGGTACAGGAGACGCTGCTCTGGGATGCCGATGCCGGTATCGCCCTGTCCATGCGCAGCAAAGAAGAAGCTCATGACTACCGGTATTTTCCCGACCCCGACCTTGTCCCGGTTCTTGTGGAGGAACCATGGCTCACCTCCCTTCGTACCTCGATGCCCGAGCTGCCTGTGGCCCGGCGTGACCGGTATTGTGAGACGCTGGGACTTCCGCGCTACGATGCAGAAGTGCTGACGGCCGAACGCGAGATCGCGGACTACTACGAACAGACGTTGCAGGCCACGACTGGTCCTGCTGCGCCGGCGTCCGGCGACCTGGCCAAGACGGTGAGTAACTGGGTGATGACGGACATCCTGCGCGTGGTCGGTGAACAGAACGCCGCTCTACCCTCCTTTCCGATTTCTCCGGAACGCCTGGCAGGGATGATCCGTCTTATCCTGGACGGCACAATCAGCGGGAAACTGGCTAAAGAGGTCTTTGAAGAGATGCTTGTTTCGAAAGAAGAACCGGAAACGATCGTCCGCCGCAAGGGACTGGTGCAGGTCACGGACATCGCAACGATTGAGGAGAGCGTAGTCCGTGTTCTTGAGCTTAACCCCGGGCAGGTGAAAAAATATCTGGAAGGAAATGAGAAGATCTTCGGGTATTTTGTCGGTGAGACGATGAAGTTGATGCACGGGAAAGCAAGCCCCAGGGTCGTGAATGACCTGTTGCACCAAAAACTTCACCTGATGAAGGGGTAGCATGTACGAATTCCACCGTATGCTGGTCCCGACAGACTTTTCCAAACATGCCGAAGAAGCGCTTGAGTACGCCGTGCTGCTTGGTGAACGTTATAAGCCGGACATCGTTCTGCTGCATGTTGATGAGTTTATGGTCTCCCCGATCGGTGCCGGGGATGTGAAGGACGAGGTGGTGCAGGCATACCTGACGCGCAAGGAGAGATTTTTTGAGGAGCAGTTCGCGCGGATGCGTCGGGGCGTGGAGGGGAGATCCGTACACCTGATCCCGCAGGTGATTGCTGGCCGTGCATACAAAGTGATTGCAGAAGAGGGTGAAAAGAAAGACTTTGATCTTATCGTGATGGCGACACGGGGGCTCACGCATCTTTCTTCGGATCTTATCGGCAGCACCGTCGAGCGCGTCGTCCGGCTTTCCCGCCAGCCCGTCCTGACAATCCAGCAGGCTCCGAAACATGGAGGGAATCTGACATCAGTATTGTGTCCGACCGATCTCTCCCCCGCAGGCAATGCAGCGCTTTCCTATGCGTTGTCCATCGCACGTCAGTACAAAGCGGTTCTCTACCTTCAGTATATTTCGGAACTCGAGAAGCCGGAAACTCTTGAGCAGGTCCTCGGCCGGCTGCCCGATCTGCACGAACATCATCCCCTGTTCAAAGACGTGAAATACGAACTGATCGTCGACCGTGATGTGGAACCCAGTAATTCCATCATCCGGTTCGCTGAAGACCGTGATGTCGGCATTATCGTGATGTCGACGCATGGCCGCAAGGGACTGAGACGCGTGCATATCGGCAACAACACGGCAGAAGTTGTGCGCCAGTCCGTCCGCCCGGTTCTTACCGTCACCCACCCATTCCATAAGCGGATATTCGCTCACCCCGTGACCGAGCAGCGACGATCTGGTGTTTCCACGTAGTTCAAAGGATGTATTCGTTATCCATAAAGAATCCGTTCACCATTCGTGAGGTGTAGCAGATGCGTACGATGATCATTGCCGGTAATTGGAAGATGTACAAGGACATTCATGAGACAAAAGAACTGATTATGGCGCTCACGTCAGCCGTTCCTTCACTCCCGGGGCATGTGCAGTCAGTTGTCTGCCCCCCGTATCCGTCACTCGCACTGGCAGGAGATCTCTTGCAGGGATCTGCCTTCCACCTGGGTGCTCAGAATATGTCCCAGCACGAGGAGGGGGCGCATACGGGCGAGGTTTCGGCAAAGATGCTCAAAGCGACGGGATGTACCTACGTGATTCTGGGTCACTCCGAGCGCCGGCAATTCTATGGCGAGACCAACGAACTCGTAAACGCAAAAGCAAAAAAAGCGCTGTCTGCGGCTCTGCGTCCGATTATCTGCGTAGGTGAGACTCTGGATGAGCGGGAAAAGGGAGTCATGGCACAGGTGATTACCACGCAGATAAAGGGGGTTCTTGCCGGCATTTCTCCTCAGGATATGGCCAGATGCGTGATCGCGTACGAGCCTGTGTGGGCCATCGGAACAGGGCGGACAGCCACTCCTCAACAGGCACAGGAAGTCCATCAGCTTATTCGTAAGCTTATTGCTCACCAGTATGACTGGGCTCTGGCGGAGAAAATCACCATCCAGTATGGTGGGAGCGTGAAGCCTGACAATGCGGCAGAGATACTGTCGCAAAATGACGTAGACGGAGCCCTTGTTGGGGGCGCCTGTTTGAAGGCGGACTCATTTTCTGCGATAATCAAGGCTTCGGGAGGATAGTGCTGGATTTCTGGTTGCTTTCCGGCGGTTTTCATCGTATATTAACAAGGATAGACTCGAAAAACCTACCGCACATCACACAGTGGGCTTGATTCCGGTTCACAGGTCGGCGTTCATAATACGTTGCGTATCCCTTCTCGGACTACTCGCCCTGCCGGTTAGTTACGCCGGAATTCCTAGATTTCTTGAGAATGGTACACCAGGCAATCCCGAGGTGAGAGGGTCATATCTCTCTCCCACCCCCACGCGAACAATTATTTGGCTTGGGGGGACGTGGAACTATGCCGTCGAAGCGGGGGAATCAGGAACAGTCACCGTTCCCGTTGCGGCCGATTTTGTAGGAAAAATCGATTTCCAGCGTGGATTTGAAGTGCCTGCTTTTGCTCTGGAAAAGTACCAGTGGCAACTTGTCATCTTCGGCTCAAACTACAACACCGACGTCTCCGTCAACAATGAGTTTATCGGTACGCATGCCGGCGGTTACACGAGCTATATCCATCCGGTCCCGCGGGAGGTGCTTCAGCCGGGACGCGACAATGTACTCCGCCTTGTGGTGAACAACCAGCTCGATGGCCGGTCAACCATACCGCTGCGGCATCTTGTGTGGGGGTGGCACAACTATGGAGGAATCCACCGGGAAATCGCTCTCGTTGGAACCCCACTGCTCTTCATACGGGATGTCCAGATCACCGCTGCGCCGGTCGGCCCGACCACCGGTGCGCTGCGGATTACTGTGGCTCCCCAGCTTGAAGGGGAGCTGGATAGTGTTGCGCGGCTCGTCCAGCAGGACCGGAAGTCAGTATTAGGATTTCAGGTTGAACTTGTCGAGACACTTTCCGGCGCGAGTGTGGGACGCAGCGTGTTGCAGCCTCTTCACTATGCCGACAGAAAGTGGACGGGGGGGGGGAGCGGAGGTTGTTGTGCAGAATCCGCTTCTGTGGAGTCCGGATAAACCCGATCTCTACATGCTCCGTTGTCAATTGGTGTTTGTCACGGGTTCAGGCACTACGATCATTGACGAATATACCATGCCGTACGGGTATAAAACTCTTACGCTGGAGAAGGGCGATTTTGTCCTGAACGGAAAGCGTCTTGTACTCCGTGGTGTGACCTGGTACGAAGACCATCCGGTTTGGGGAAATGCTATGCCGTATGAGGAGCGCGAGCGAGACATTATCATGATGAAGATGCTCGGTGCAAATGTCGTCCGTTTTGCACATCATCCGCCGCATCCGGTAATGCTCGATTTGTGTGACCGGCATGGTCTGCTGGCGATGGTGGATCTCCCTGTTGTCGGAGCACCGGCCGCTGTCCTTACAAATGAATCATATCTGGACGGTGCTTCGATGATGCTGAGGGAGATGATTCAACGGGACCGGCACCATCCTTCGGTGTTGGCCTGGGGACTCGGCGACGAGATTGAGGTATCCAGCGGCGGGGTAAGGCCTTTTGTAAAGTCGCTGGCACAGGTTGCGCGGTCTCTGGATGCACGTCCGCTCTATCTCCCTCTCCGACTCGGAGTTCTGGATTCGGTGAGTGATCTGGTAGACATGGTCGCGTTAAGCATTTATGGGCACGATTTTAAGTTCCTCAAGGCTTCGATCGAACTGGTGCGAAGCAGTCATCCCGGCCGCCCGATAATCGTCGCCCGGATTGGCACAGAAGTGGATCCTGAAAATCTTCACGGGTATAACGACCCCCTGTCGCAGCAGGCTCAGGCCCGGTTCTATCTCCAGCGTCTGAACCTGTTCCGATCACTTGATCTTGACGGTGCGATCCTCTGGTCTTTTAATGACTGGCGCGCCGACCGGCCGGCGCTTACGATACACACCGGGAATCCCTGGATACACCGCATGGGTCTGGTGAGCGACCGGCGGGAGAAGCGACTGGCCTATGATGCTGTACGGTCGGTGTTTCGGGGGGAGAAGGCCGCACCCCTGCCGGCGGGATCACATGCGGTTGCGACGCCGATTGTCTATGTGCTTGCCGGATTCGTCATCCTTATTCTCCTCGCCTATGTGTACAACGCAAGCCGGAGATTCCGGGAGTCGGTGAATCGGTCCGTGATGAGCGCCTATAACTTCTTCACCGATGTTCGTGACCGGCGTTCAGTTTCAGTGATCCACACAACCTTTCTTGCGCTTATCGTGTCGGTGGCGACGGCCATTGTCAGCTCAAGCGTGCTTTTCCATTTCCGTGACAGCCTGTTTCTTGATAATCTTCTCTCGTACCTTCTCGTCTTTGATGATGTGAAAGCATTCGTGATCTTTCTGATCTGGGATCCGCTCCAGTTTATCCTGGCGGGATCGGCTTTCTTTATGGTTGTGTTGATTGTTCTCAGCGGACTGGTCCACGTAGTACGGGCCATGGTGAAGAGTCGGGTGTATGCCTATCACGCCTACACTGCCACCATATGGTCCACGACGCCGCTTCTGGCGTTTATTCCGATTGGGATGATCCTGTTTCGTGTCATGGAAGGCAAGATGTATGTGGTGCCTTCGCTCGTGATCATTGTCATGTTCGTGGTCTGGGTGGTGGCACGAATGTTTAAGGGAATATCCATTATCTATGATGTGTACCCGCCGAAGGTCTACGCTGTGGGGGGACTCGCGCTCCTGTCGGCCTTTGGCCTGCTCTATTTGTATTACGACATTGTACAATCGGCTCCGATGCATCTTTTATTCCTCTTCTCGATGGTAGGTAGCGGCCGGTAATGTATCTCTCAAAACTCGAAATCCAGGGCTTTAAGTCTTTCGCCCAGCGTGTTACGCTGAATTTTGACAGCGGGATCTCCGCGATTGTCGGGCCCAACGGGTGTGGCAAAACCAATATTGTGGATGCCATCCGATGGGTTCTTGGCGAGCAACGCTACAGCGCTCTGCGCAGCGAGAAGATGGAGGATGTGATCTTTAATGGGACCAAATCGCGAAAGCCTCTTGGCATGGCGGAGGCGTCGCTGGTCATCGAGAACACAAAGGGCATCCTCCCGTCAGAATATACCCAGGTTACCATCGGACGCCGCATCTACCGTTCCGGCGACAGCGAATATCTGCTCAATAAGGTTCCGTGCCGTCTCAAGGACATTATCGACCTATTTATGGACACCGGCATGGGAGCCGATGCCTATTCGGTGATCGAATTAAAAATGGTCGAGACCATCCTGAGCGACCGCACCGATGAGCGGCGGCGGCTGTTCGAAGAAGCGGCAGGAGTCACAAAGTACAAGCACCGCCGGAAAGCAGCCTACCGAAAACTGGAATCCGTTCAAACCGACCTTCTCAGGGTGAATGACCTCGTTGCTGAAGTCCAGAAGGCCGTGAACACCCTGGAGCGCCAGGCGCGGCGTGCCGAACAATTTAACGAGGTGAAAGACCGGTTGCGGATGCTCGAAATTGATCTCCTCGAGCGCGAGTACGCACAGGTGACAAGCCGGCTTGAACCTCTGCAAGCCCGGCAGCTCAGTCTCCGGACGCAGGGTAGTACCGCGGACGGCGATCTGGAAAGCGCGGAATCCTCGCTCGGGGTGCTGCGCTCCGCATTGCTGTCATCGGAAAAACAGCTGGCCGAAGCGCAACGTGACGCCAGCATGCACCGCGAAAAAGTCCATCGGGTCGAAGAAAAGAATCTCGTTGCAGGCGAGCGAACAAATGCCCTGCAGGAACTGATACAACGGCTGGATCAGGAAGAGAGTGATCGACAGCAGGAGCGCCTCCGGCAGGAGACCTTACGCGAGGCATCCCAGGTGCGCCTGCAGGATCTCCGCACACAGGAACAACAACTCCGGGCCGATCAGACGTTGCGTCAATCGGAATTTGAGGATACCGAACGCCGCCTTGCGGAGAAGAAGAGTGAAGTCAAATCCCTGAATGACTCCATGATCCTCCTCGTGCATCGCATCGCCGAGCGGCAGTCTGAACAGGACCTGGGTCAGGGGCGTATCGACACCATCCAGGCCAGCCTGGGCGAGGTCGAGGAGGAGAGCCGGTCCTACACCACCGAACTCCAGCGCCTTGCAGAGACGATTGCAGCCCTTACCGAGGAAGACCGCCAGCGCCGTCGGTCGTTCGCAGAAGCTGAAGTACGGTACTACGACACAGAAAAACGCAAACAAGAACTCCGCGGCCACGCCGAGTCGCTCCTGCAAGAGCAGACAGGGATCCGGTCCGAGATCGAACGCGCGTCGGCCCGCATTGATTTCCTGAAAAGTTTGATGGAGAGCCGGGAAGGGTATGCCGAAGGCGTACGCTTCCTGTCCATGTCCGACCGCTGGCATCCCACGCGCAAACTCACGGTTGCAGATGCATTACACGCCGATGAGCAGTACCGGATAGCCATTGAAGCGGCTCTTGGCGAGGCGGGTGGCCTGATGATCGTCGATCGCGCCGCCGATGCGGAGCTGGGTGTCATTCTGTTACAGGAGGAGCAGAAAGGAAAGGCAACCTTTGTGTGCCTCGACAGGCTCCCCCGGATTACGCGTGACTACCGGTTGCCCCCGTTGCCCGGCGTGCATGGGTGGGCTCTTGATCTTGCCCGTTTTGACCCGGAGTTTGCGCCACTGTTTGGCTTCCTGTTTGATCGTGTGCTGGTCGTGGATGATCATGCCACCGCCGAACAGGTGACTGCCATGGCAAGCGGGATCCGGTGCGTGACGTTGCAGGGCGAAATCAGCACCTCGGTGGGCGTGCTGCGCGGCGGGAGCCGCCGGCATGATGAAGGCGGTACAATCGGAAAACAACACCAGGTGGATGATCTCAAGAGCCAGATCGTGGTGTTATCAAGCAGGATTGAGTCAGTGGAACACGATCGGACCGCACTGTTGGCCGAACATGACGGCATCGACCTGAAAGCTCTCTCCGAAGAGGTCAAGGCGATCGAAAAAGAGATGCACGGGGTGGAGATGCGTATCGCCCAGCTGGCCTTTGAACGGAAACGCGCAGAGGAAACGATCGAGGCAAATCATGAACACCGGAAACGTCTTACCGCCGAAATCGAAGGGCTGCGTGCAGAACGTGATTCGTTGCTCCCCGAACTTGAAGAATCCCGGAAAGAAAAACAGAGCGTCGATCAGCGTATCGAAGAGGCGACAGGGGAGCTGGTACACCTGGAAGACGAGTGGACCCGCCGGTCACGAGTTGTCCAGGACCTTGGTCTTGCCCTCGTGCGCGTAAGCAATAACTACCAGACAGCCGAGAACGACCTCCAGCGCACCGGTGCGGCAATTGCCGGTATACTGGAATCCTCAGAGAAGCACAGGACGGACACAGAACATGCGCACGTAGCGCTTGTGAACGTTTCGGGAGGCGTGGAGGAAAATCGTCACGACCTCGAGCGTCTGTTTCAAGAGCTGGCCGTCCTTGAGTCCTCACGCGCTGATGCCGAAGCCCAAACAGACCGCATGCGTAATGAGATCCACGCAACCGAACTGCGCATACGGGACCAGAGA
Source organism: uncultured Bacteroidota bacterium (assembly GCA_963700635.1). Classification (GTDB taxonomy): domain Bacteria; phylum Bacteroidota; class Ignavibacteria; order UBA10030; family UBA6906; genus JAGDMK01. The sequence goes on from CAVOYH010000004.1 coordinate 159,559, forward strand.
CGTCTCCACGATGATGCGCTCCGGACACTTCACGACACGGAGCTGAAGATTGCTGATCTCCAGGCGCGCTCACACCATCTCGTGGACCGCGCCCGTGAAGAATTCGAACTCGCTCTTGAACTCAAGACCTATCCCGAGTCGGAGTTTGTGGATTTCGCAGTCCTGCGTGAGGAAATTCAGGGGCTCAAGGACCGTCTCCGGACCCTGGGAAACATCAATTTCGCCGCGTTTGAAGAATATACCCAGGAAAAGCAGCGGTTTGATTTTATGACGACGCAGCGCAAGGATCTGCTGGAAGCGGAGAAAACATTACTGACGACGATCGAGGAAATTAATGCCACCGCCCAGAAGAAATTTCTTGATACGTTCGCGCTGATCCGCGCCAATTTTGTTGAGACCTTTAAGAGTCTTTTTGATCCCGGGGACGAATGTGACCTGAAGCTCGAAGAAGAAGTGGATCCACTGGAGGCACGCATCGAGATTGTGGCGAAACCGCGAGGAAAGCGGCCCACATCCATAGACCTCCTCTCCGGCGGAGAAAAGACTCTGACGGCGACGGCACTTCTTTTTGCCATCTACCTCGTCAAGCCAAGCCCATTCTGCATTCTGGACGAAGTTGACGCACCGCTGGATGATGCCAACATTGACCGGTTTACACGGATCATCCACAAGTTCTCCGCAAACACACAGTTTATCGTGGTCACGCACAATAAGCGTACGATGGAATCCGCCAATGCGCTGTATGGCGTGACGATGGAGGAAGAAGGTATCTCCAAACTCGTAACAGTACGCTTTAATCAGGGCACACAGATCGCGTCCGCTTCCGTGGCAACAGCATGAACCGGGGTCTGCATATGTTCCTGGACGTTGGTGAACTGAACGCCCATGGAGATCCGGGTCCTCAGTCTTCCGCCCTTGCGCCCGGGCTGACGGCCCTCCTGAGCTTCTGCAAGGATCACACAATCACAGCTACCGTGTTCATAAACAACGGGGATGGCTCGCTCCTTCCTGCACTCCACCACCACGGTTATCCGGAGGTGAGGGTGGTCTCGGAAGAGCACCTCTGGTTACCCGCGGCTGATGGTCTCTCCATGCAGGAGTGTCAGACATTTGCGTATGCCAACACCGAATGTGACCGGTGTCCTCGCTGCATGCGAAACGTCATGCTGGGAAACACCGGGGAGGGGGATGTGCTGATCTATGTCGGTGATGGACACGCTGATCCATGTCCCGCAGAGTATGCCGATATCGTGATCGCACATGGCGCGCTGCAGACGTGGTGCCAGCGCCATAACATCACCCATATCGTCTACCGTTCGCTTGAGGATGTGCACCGGTGTCTTGCCACAATGCTTGAACGGCGGAAACTCCGACCGAGCGCGCGCGCGGGGAGAAAACGCAGAGAGGCATACCGGATAGAAGCATGAGTTCATCGTTCGACATACGGGGCTGGATGTTCCGTTACAGAAGTTACACACCCCTTCCATTCCTGATTGTCATGGTGCTTTTTGCGCGGCCCACACTGCTCAGTCTGGGGATCGGATTCTTCATCGTGGTGCTGGGCGAGTTGATCCGTTTTTGGGGTGTCTCCATTGTGGGTGCCGAGACGCGCACCACCGGAACCGTGGGTGGCACGTATTTGATCACCACAGGGCCTTTTGCATTTGTCCGGAACCCCCTGTACGTCGGCAATATGCTCATGTATGCGGGGGTGGGGATCATGTCCATGGCCCTCTTCCCGTGGCTTCTCATTGCAGCCATCGTCTGGTTTTATGTACAGTATGCCCTTATCATTTCCCGAGAAGAAGAATATCTTTTCAGCCGGTTTGGGCCGGCGTATGAAGAATACCGCAAACATGTTCCACGTTTTATAATGCGGTTGACTCCTTACCGGACCAATGCGCCGCAGGTCAAACGACTGAATGTCCCGGAAGGGCTTGCCTCGGAACGGCGTACGCTTCAGGCGATGGGATTGGTAACGTTCCTGCTCATCGGTATTTATCTGGTCCGGGCGGTGTTGACCTGACGATGGCCCGGCGCATAATGGTCATAGCAGGGGAGGCATCCGGCGATCTCCACGGCGCCGGCGTGGTGCGCGAACTGAAACGGCTGTCGCCCGGCATCGAGGTCTTTGGCATGGGCGGGGCCATGCTGCGCGCAGAGGGGATGGAGATCCTGGTGGACATCCGCACAATGGCGTTTATGGGTTTTGTGGAAGTTGCGCAGAATCTTCGTACGATTTTGAAGACGGAGCGCATACTAAAAAAGTCTCTGGCGGACCGAAAACCGGATGCGGTACTCCTTATCGACTATCCCGGATTTAATCTCCGGTTTGCTCGTGCAGCGAAACGCGCGGGAGCGGCCGTCCATTATTACATCAGCCCTCAGATCTGGGCCTGGCGCCGGAGCAGAGTGAACACCATCGCGCGTGTTGTCGACAAAATGCATGTGATCTTTCCGTTTGAAGAACAGATCTACGCTCAGGCGGGAGTCCCGGTGATGTTCGTCGGACATCCGCTGGTTGAACGGTTCACTCCGCTTGACTCGGTTGCAGCGTGGAAGCAGGCACACGGGTTTGATCCGGGCAAGCCACTGCTCGGGCTCTTTCCTGGCAGCCGCACACAGGAAATCGATCGTATTCTGCCTGTGATGGTTGAAGCGGCACGCATGCTGATGAAGCGACATCCGCTGGAAGTGGCAGTCGGGCTTGCGTCAAATCTTGAGTCCGGGGTGATGCGGAAGAATCTACCACATGCTTCCGGGATACGGATTGTAGAACACGCCACGCACGAATTGATGCAGGCAGCCGATGCCGCGCTGGTTACATCAGGAACAGCTACCCTGGAGATTGGCTGGTACGGGACGCCGTTTGTTGTCGTGTACAAAACGTCACCCGTCACGTACGCCATCGGTCGAGCCCTGGTGGATGTTGAACATATAGGGCTGGTGAATATCGTCGCCGGCCGTACCATTGTACCGGAGCTCGTCCAGAGTGCGTGCACTCCGGCGAGGATGGTCCGGGAGCTGGAACCAATCCTGTTTGATCCGGCAGTCCGGCTGCGCGTCAGCAATGCATTGTCGGAGATCCGGGCAAAGCTCGGGGGACCCGGGGCATCCCGGAAGGTGGCAGAGTCCGTTCTCACCTTCAAGGGAGCAGCATGAACACGAACGGTCCTGATGTGGCAGCTCGCAAAGGATATTCCTGGATTGTGCCGTCGGGATTCTTCCTGCTCTTCTGGGCGGCCGGCTGCGGATCCCCGGGGGAAGCCGGGCGCACGACCGCCGGGCCGAAGGACATGAGCAAAGAGGATATGCACCGCAAAGCACAATTGTACCAGCACGAACAACAGTATGACAGCGCGGTGGCGCTGTACGGCCGCGCGGGGTTGGTCGATTCGGCCTATGTTCAGCCGGTGCGAGACCTTGCCCAGCTTTATTACGAACTGGCACAACGCGCCCCTGAAGAGAGCACGCTGCGGCGTGATCGCTTCCTGGCTGCCCGGGCACAGTATGCGCGGCTCGAGTCACGAGGGGTGTACGATGCGGATCTGTACGATAGGCTCTGTGAACTCTCGGTTCTGCTCCACGACGACCGGGCATTCCTGTCATGGGCAAAAAAAAATGCGCAGCGGTATCCGTATGATCGTCAACAGTATAATCTTGTCCGCGCATACTTTGATACGGATGATTTTCAGGGCGTGATCAGAACGGCAAAAGTCTCGCTGGAGAAGTTCCCGGATTCCCCCTATATCAGCAGCTTCTACCGGATCCTCGGACAGGCCTACATGAAAGTGGATCGGGATCAAACGGCTGAACGGATACTTACGGCAGGGGTGAGTGTAACAGACAGACGAATCGCCGGACTGGGTGCGGAGAAACCGGCGGCGTACAAGACCACGGATCAGTATCGCCGGCTTCACGATGACAAAGTGTACATGTTGCTTCTGTTGAAGCAACTGCACACAACGTACAGGGCCCAGGAGAAACTACAACAGGTTGAGCGACAGCTGAAACAGGAGGGCTACGACCGTTAAGATGCTCACGCCCCTTTCGTGGGTGTACGGTGCGGGGACGATGATCCGCAATGCCGCCTACGACCTGCAGATTCTCCGGAGTATCACTCCGAGCGTACCGGTCATTGCCGTCGGCAATCTTACAGCCGGCGGAACGGGGAAGACTCCCATTGTGGGATGGATTACCCGGTACCTGCTCACATGCGGGCTCCGCCCGGTCATCATCAGCAGAGGGTATGGGCGCAGGTCGCAGGGGGTCCGTGTGGTATCCGACGGAAACACCGTGCTGGTACAGGCGGATGAGGGGGGCGACGAGCCCGTTCAACTCGCACAGACGTTTCCCATGGTGCCGGTCGTCGTGGGTGAACGACGCACGGAGGCAGCCAGTATGGCGCTCGAGAAGTTCCGTCCGGATGTCCTCATTCTGGACGATGCATTCCAGCACAGGGCGATTGGCAGGCATCTGAACGTCATGGTTGTTGATGCGAGCGCCGATCTGACGCGCGAACCGTTATTACCGGCCGGACGCAGGCGGGAGCGATTACAAAGCCTGCGCAGGGCATCGTTGATGGTGTTTACGCATGTCCATGGTTCCCCGGGGACGGTGGAATGGGAACCCCGTCTCCGACATTGGTATGGCGGAGAAATCGTGTACAGCACCAGAAGGATTACGTCGTTTCGATCCTCTTCAGGACACGCTCTGGACCCTGATGCCTGCAGGGGTAAACGGTGTGTGTTGCTGAGCGGTATCGGCAAACCCCGGCAGTTCGAAGATGATGTACGTGGCCTGGGCATAACGGTTGTGAAACATCTCCGGTATCGGGATCATTTCCGATATTCCCTGCAGGAAATTGAGACCATGGTGGGGGAGGCCGGACAAGCCGGTGCTGAACTGCTGTTGACAACGGAAAAAGACATGATGAGGTTGGCTGCCGTTGAGGGGGCTCTGTCCAGACTTGAATCAGCAATGGAAGTGTTCGCTGCCGTTCTGGAAGTACACGTTTCTCCCGCGGGTCGGTTCGAGGCACATATTGATGCCTGCGTGCGGCGGGCCGCATGAAACCTGTTATTGGATTGACCGATCCCATGAGTTCGCCCGTGAAATCGGAACACTACAGAACATGGTTGTCCCGGTGGATCCCCGAAGCAGAGATACGTATGCTGTCGCACACCAACAGAAGCCGCGATCCGATCGCGGGATGTCATGCATTGGTACTCTCCGGCGGCGTTGACGTCAACCCGGCACTGTATGGCCGGCCGGAGGCGGTAGACATTACGGAGAAGCCGAATCCCGAGCGGGATGATTTTGAATCGGCCCTTATCACAAGAGCGATAGAACGGAGACTTCCTGTTTTTGGCATTTGCCGCGGGATGCAGCTGGCGAATGTGGTTCTGGGCGGGACACTGTTTCCTGATCTCGAGAAGGCGGGGCACTCCGATCACCGTTCGACCCGGGACGGTGACCGGCACCACGGGTTGATCGTCGAGCCCGGCACCCTCTTGTCTTCCATCGTTGGAACGGAGGGCGGAGAGGTGAACTCCGCGCACCACCAGGCGGTAGATCAACCGGGCAACGGTCTGCGTATTGCGGCGCGATCAGCGGATGGACTGATTGAAGCGTTGGAGTGGGCCGAGCCGGACGATCACCCGTATTGTATGCTGGTTCAGTGGCATCCGGAACGTATGCGCAACGCAGAACATCCGTTAGCGCGAAAACTCATTTTGTATTTGGCAGAAGCACTCAAATGACACATCACAAATAAGGATCACCCATGAAGAAGTACGTGTATTTCTTTGGCAAAGGTAAAGCGGAAGGTCGTGCGGAAATGAAAGGCCTGCTCGGTGGCAAAGGAGCCAACCTGGCAGAAATGGTGAATATCGGCCTCCCTGTTCCGGCGGGCTTTACAATCTCGACAGACGTGTGCACCTACTATTACGATAATAAGAAGACCTATCCAAAGTCGCTAACCGGCGACGTGAAGGCGGCCCTCAAGAAAGTGGAAAAGACGATGGGATCGAAGTTTGGTGATCCCAGAAACCCGCTTCTTGTCTCCGTCCGGTCCGGCGCACGTGCATCCATGCCCGGCATGATGGATACCATTCTCAATCTTGGACTCAATGACAAGGTTGCGGAAGGTCTGGTCGCCCGCACCAATAATCCGAGGTTTGTCTACGATTCATACCGCCGTTTTGTGCAGATGTACGGCGACGTCGTGCTTGGCCTGAAGCCAGTCCATAAAGATGAAATTGATCCTTTCGAAGTTATCATCGAGGCGAAAAAGAAACAGAAGCGTGTCCATCTGGATACCGATCTCACCGCAGATGATATGAAGGAACTTGTGGCGTTGTTCAAGGCGGCGATCAAAGAGAAGACCGGCCACGACTTCCCGCAGGATCCCATGAAACAGTTGTGGGGAGCGATTGGAGCGGTATTTGGTTCGTGGAACAACGATCGGGCCATTGCATACCGGAAGATGTACGACATCCCGTATTCATGGGGAACCGCGGTCAACATCCAGTCGATGGTGTTCGGGAATATGGGTGAAGACTCCGGAACCGGGGTGGCGTTTACCCGTGATGCGGCGACGGGAGAAAACGTGTTCTACGGGGAGTTCCTCATGAACGCCCAGGGAGAAGACGTCGTGGCGGGTACACGTACCCCTCTTCCCATCTCCAAGCTGGCCGAAGACAATCCGCGGATTTACAAGCAGCTGGACGCCATCCGGAAGAAGCTTGAAAAACACTATCGTGACATGATGGATGTCGAGTTTACGATCCAGCAGGATACCTTGTACATGCTGCAGTGCCGTGTGGGCAAGCGGACCGCGTTCGCGGCGATCAAGATCGCGGTGGATATGGTTGCCGAACACCTGATCACGGACAAAGAAGCGATCATGCGGATCGAGCCGGATCAGCTGAATCAGCTCCTCCGGCCGGTATTCGACCTGAAAGAGAAAGATACCGCAGTAAAGGGTGGACGGTTGCTCGCCAAGGGTCTGAACGCCGGCCCCGGCGCCGCCACGGGAAGGGTCGTATTTAATGCGCCTGACGCCGAGGAGTGGAAGGCGCGGGGTGAGGATGTGATTCTCACGCGCATCGAGACTTCGCCGGAAGATATCAAGGGAATGAACGCGGCGGAAGGTATTCTGACCGCCCGCGGTGGTATGACTTCGCATGCGGCGCTGGTCGCCCGCCAGATGGGAAAGGTGTGCGTGGCCGGTTGTTCGGAGCTGGAGATGGACTACAACACCCACACCATGGTGGTGAAAGGGCGGACCATCCGCGAAGGCGATTGGATATCGATTGACGGCACCACCGGTGAAGTGATCGAGGGTAAGCTCCCAACAAAACCGTCCGAGGTATTGCAGGTTCTGATTGATAAAACCTGTGACCCGAACGATGCGCCGATCTTCCAGCAGTACAAGAAGATCATGACCTGGGCGGACAAATATCGCCGGTTGAATATCCGGACGAATGCTGACCAGCCTGACCAGGCCCGGAACGCGATCGCGTTCGGCGCGGAAGGGATCGGGTTGTGCCGCACGGAGCACATGTTCTTTGGCGAAGGCAAAATCGGACCGATGCGCGAGATGATTCTGGCGGACAGGCTGGAATTGCGGAAAGCGGCATTGGAGAAGCTCCTGCCGCTGCAGCGTGAGGATTTTGAGGGGATCTTTGAGGCGATGAATGGCTGGCCGGTGACGATCCGCACGATTGATCCGCCGTTGCATGAATTTGTGCCGCATGAGGAAAAGGCACAGCGGGAACTTGCGGCCCAGATCGGCCTTACCTACGAAAAAGTCCATGCGCGCGTTGAAAGCCTCCACGAGTTTAACCCTATGCTCGGGTTCCGGGGATGCCGCCTGGGCATCGTCTTCCCGGAAATAACCGAGATGCAATCACGGGCGATCTTTGAAGCCGCGGCAAATGTCAAGCAGCGCGGCATAAAAGTTGAACCGGAGATCATGATTCCGCTTGTGGGGAACGTGAAAGAACTCGCCCACCAGGAGAAGATCGTTCGGCGCGTTGCCGGTGAAGTGATGAAAGAGAAGGGTGTGCGATTCCCGTATCTGGTCGGAACCATGATAGAAATCCCGCGCGGTGCGTTAACGGCCGACGAGATTGCCACGGTTGCCGAGTTTTTCAGCTTCGGGACAAATGATCTGACCCAAACTACGCTCGGCGTGAGCAGGGACGATGCCGCGAGGTTCCTGATCCCGTATGTCGAAATGGAAATCTACCCGAGAGATCCATTCGAAGTGCTGGATCGTGTGGGGGTGGGATCGCTGATGAAGATCGCCATTGAGAAGGGGCGCGGTGTCCGTCCGGGATTGAAGGTCGGTATCTGCGGCGAGCATGGCGGTGATCCATCAAGCGTGGAGTTCTGCCATCAGATCAATCAGAACTATGTCAGCTGTTCGCCGTTCCGTGTGCCGATTGCACGCCTCGCGGCCGCACGTGCCGCCCTTGCCGATACACCGGCGAAGAGTGGCGCAAAAGCGAAAAAGGCGAAGAAGACGAAGAAGGTGAAGAAGGCCAGCGTAAGACGGAAGAAATAATCCTCCGTATTCCCGCCCGCGCGTTCCGTAACGCGGAACGTGCGGGTGATGTGTATCATCTTTAGGAGTGTATGACGTATGAAGCTCTCCGACTTCCGGTATCCTCTTCCCAGGAACCTGATTGCACGGTACCCCGCGAATCCACGCGACGCTGCCCGTCTGATGGTGATCAACCGGTCGGAAGAATCGATCACCGGGATGCGGTTTAATGAGATATCCCAGTTCTTCAAGAAAGGGGACTGCCTGGTCGTCAATGAGACCAAGGTATTTCCCGCCCGCTTGTTCGGCCGGAAAGAAAAGACCAACGCCAAGATCGAGGTCTTCCTCCTTCGTGAGCTGAACAAAGAAGAGAATATCTGGGATGTTATCGTTGATCCCGCGCGCAAAGTCCGCATCGGCAACAAGATCTTCTTTGACGAAGGCCGGTTGTGGTGCGAGGTGATCGACAATACCACGTCACGGGGTCGCACGGTGCGGTTTAATGCCACCGGTGATTTCTTCAAGATCATCGATCGAATCGGAAAGATGCCCCTTGCCGTACTATATCAAACGGGATCCGACCGAAAAGGACAAGGATACATATCAGACGGTGTATGCACGGGTCATCGGCGCTGTCGCCGCACCCACGGCCGGTCTTCACTTTACAAAGCGCCTGCTCAGCACGCTGAAACGGAAAGGCGTCAAGGTGGTTCCTGTTGTCCTGCACGTCGGACTGGGATCCTTCCGGCCGGTCGAGGTGGAAGACCTCACGAAGCACAAGATGGATTCTGAATACTATGAGATCCCGGAATCAACGGTAACGGTGGTGAACAAAAGCATTGACAGCAAGTGTAATGTGTTTGTTGCCGGCACGAGTACCTGTCGGGCGTTGGAATCCTGCGTCACCACGGATGGTCATCTGAAGTCGAACCGGGGATGGACGGACAAATTTATCTTTCCACCCTACGATTTCAAGATCACCGACAAGTTGATCACGAACTTTCACATGCCGGAATCCACCCTGCTGATGCTGGTGGCGGCGTTCGCCAATCGTGATCTCATCATGAAGTCGTACAAAAAAGCGATCAAGGAGGGTTACCGGTTCTACAGCTATGGTGACGCCATGTTGATGCTCTAGCACGGCGGGCTGGCCGGGATCTATGAAACTCCTGATTCTCGGGCTTGTTGCCCTGACGGTGATCGGGGTCTTTGTCTGGCTCTTCCGGAAGAAGAACCTGCTCGCGTATTTCAGCGCCGGACGATGGTGGTTGACCTGGTTGTCCATCGCCGTGATCACCCTGATGGATGAGCTCACGTCGATCTTCTACGCGCCGAGCGAGGCCTTCCGTTTTATCGGGTCGCACGCAATCCCGTTTATTGCCATCACGTCACTCCTCATGCGTTTTCTCTCTACCCGCATGGTGGAGATCGCGGAGATCCTCGAGCATCACAATATCAGAGGCGGAGGGGTGTATTCCTTTTCGTATCTGACGCTCGGGCCCACCTTTTCGTTCATCGCTGTGGCGTCCATCATGGTGGACTACGTGCTGACCGCATGTATCTCTGCGGTCAGCGCCGTAGAAAACGGTCTCACGTTTATGGCGCTGAGTCCCACCCTCAAGCTGCTTATACAGTTTGCCGTGGTCTGGGGCATCGCCGGGCTTAATGTTCTGGGCATCAAGGATAACGCCCGGTTCACGTTCGGGGTGTTCTTTATTGTCGTGCTCGTGCTCGTGATCCTGCTTGCCTCAGCCCTCTTCGAGGCTCCCGCGTCGTCCTGGGCGGCAATCGGAAACAGCTACGAGGGAGCTGTGGAGCATGTCGCGGACAAAGGGTTCTTTGGAGGATATGCTTTCCTGATTATCTGCATATCCAGTTGTATTCTCGCCTACTCGGGTATCGAGTCGGTGGTGCAGACTGCCGGACTCACAAAAAGCTGGCGTGACACCGGCCGGGCGTACATCTTTCTCGCGTTGACGACCGGTATCTTTACCCCGATTCTGTCGGCTCTTGTTCTCAGTTCCGGATTAAATCCCGCGGAGCACGAAACCGACCTCATCACCCAGTTTGCCGCCTCCCTGAACGGCGTTTCATTCGGATTCGTGGTCGGCGGAATTGCCAGCGTCGCATTGATTATGGCAGTCAATACGGCTTTTGTCGCTTCCAGCGAGCTGATGGAGCGTGTGGCCCAGCGGTACAACTTCAACTGGATCATCAAACCGAACGCCCGACAGTCCCTGTACCGGGTTCACATCATCAATGCGGTGTTCTACTCTACCATCATTGTTCTGACGGAGGGAAGCCAGAAGATCCTTGCGGAGATGTACGCCCTCGGCCTCGTGGCCAGCTTCACGATCAACATGGGCAGCCTGCTGTACTACCGGTATTTCACCGGCACAAAGGAAATCAGGGCCTACCATACATCCCGCATAGGAACGGCGGTGCTGTTCGTTATCCTCCTGAGTTGCTTTGTCTATCTGGGAATGAGCAAACCTTACGGCATTGCCCTCTGGAGTCTGGTTGCGGGATTTTTCCTGATCGTCGGATTCCGCGTGGCGAAGAAACGTGCCCCCGAAATTGCACATGTTGCACAGACCGACAGCCCGATGCAAATGGTGTTTGCCCTGGCCGAGGTTCCCGATGACAGGGTGGATATTTTCTTCAAGCGTCCGCTGGAAGGCGTGGATACCGCCGATCCTCACGTCGCGTTCGTCACGTTCTATTCTCCCCGACAGGGTATTCCGAACCGGGTGGCGACCAACCATTACCGGTTTGCACAATCAGGTCAATCGTTGTTTGACAGTATCACCGAACTCCTGTATGTACTAAAATACGAACTCCCGCATAAGCAGATTACGATCCATATTGGCTGGCCGCGTTCTTCGTGGATCGACCGTCTGGCAATCGGGGTGATGGTGTTCAGCATGATGAAGTTGCCTGACATGTTTCCAGAATTTAACTTTCTGATCGAGTATGCCCCGCGCAAACACGCCTGACGTAGCAGTGATCATTGCCGCCGGAGGGACAGGCAAACGGATGGGCGGACGTGTGCCCAAGCAGTTCCTGCGGGCTGGAGCACACCCCGTTCTTGTCACGACCGTAAGAGCCTTTGAGGCGATCCGTTCCGTGCGGGAGATCGTGGTCGTGGTGCCGCGTGGATATGCAGAGTTCACCCACCGGCTCCTGACGCGTGCGGGGTGTCAGAAGATCGGCACGGTGATCGAAGGGGGCAGGGAAAGGCAGAATTCGGTGAGGGCAGGCCTGGATATGCTCTCCGGCGACCCGGATATCGTGCTTGTGCACGATGCGGTACGCCCGTTTGTGACAGGAAAGGTCATCCGAAAAGTTATCAAAGAGAGTGCGCGCTTTGGTGCCGCGGTGGTGGGTGTCCGCGTAAAAGACACCATCAAAAAAGAGGGGAAGCGGGGCTTCTACAGTCAGACCCTTCAACGTCACCTGTTATGGGCGGTCCAGACACCCCAGGGATTCAGGGTTCCTCTCTTTAAAAGAGCGCACAGAAGGGCACTCCTGGACGGGTTTCTGGGGACTGACGATGCGATGCTTGCCGAACGCCTTGGCATTCCGGTCCGTATTGTGGAGGGACTGGACGCAAATGTGAAGATTACGACCCGGGAAGACCTTATTCTGGCCCGCAGGGTGCTCGGGAAGCGGAAATAGGCTACTCTTGCATATGGCCACACGGTTCGTTATATTTTGACCGACGTGTCCGATCACAACAGCGTAAAAGGTTATGATTCCTATTAGTATTATCGCCATCCTGAGTTACCTCATCGGGTCGATCCCCACGAGTATTATTGTGGCTCGCAAAGCCCGGGGGATAGATATCCGGCACTACGGCAGCGGGAACGCCGGCGGGACGAATGTGTTCCGTGTGCTGGGATGGAAGGCCGGGGTGTTCGTGATCTCTCTGGATATGGCGAAGGGACTGATCGCGACAATGTTTGTGGCGCGGTTGATGGAGGGCGCCGATTCCCTTTTCGAATGCCACCCCTTTTGATGATTTTACCGTTGTCCAGATCATTGCGGGTTGTTCTGCGATTCTCGGACACATCTGGACGGTTTTTGCGGGGTTCAAGGGCGGGAAAGGTATCGCAACGGCCGGCGGCATGCTCATCGGTATTGCGCCTGTTGAAGTCGCAGTTTCGTTCGGCGTGTTTGCCATCGTCTTCCTGCTCACACACTACGTGTCCCTGGGTTCGCTCAGCGCTGCCGTTGCATTCCCTCTGACGATGTTCTTCCGTGAAAACGTGTTTATGGTCGATGTCCCCGGCTACGGCACGCTCATCTTCTTCTCAATCGGCATTTCATTATTGATCATTTTTACCCATCGATCCAACATCGTCCGGCTTCTGCGAGGCAATGAGAACAGGATCGCTTCGATCCGGCCCTTCCGAAAGAAGGAAGAGCGGACCTCGCACGCCGGCTAACTCCTTCGGCGGACATGCACATTGCAGTACTAGGCGCAGGGAGCTGGGGGACCACGCTCGCGATCGTTCTTTCTGAGAATGGCCACACTGTCACGCTCTGGTCGTTTCTCGAAAGAGACGCCCTCCTCATCCGGGAAAGAGGGGAAAATCCATCGTTCCTGCCCGGCGTGGCTATCCCTCCGGCCATCAAGGTCACCAGTGACGTCCGTGCGGCGGTCGCCGGCGCAGAGCTGATCGTCGCTGCGGTCCCGGCGCAGCACCTCCGGGGGGTCATGATGCAGCTTCGTGATCTTCCCCTGCAGGGTGTGCCCGTTGTCAATGTGGCAAAGGGCATTGAGATGGGCACGTTGATGACGATGTCCGAGATGCTCCATGATACGCTCCCGGACCTTGACCCCAGGCATGTCTGTACACTCTCCGGTCCAAGCCACGCGGAAGAAGTAAGCCGGCATATTCCCACGACAGTGGTTGTCGCATCCACCAGCATAGAAACTGCGCGGACGGTCCAGTCTGCATTTATGCTCCCGTATTTTCGCGTATATGTCAGCACGGATCTCCGCGGAGTGGAAATCGGGGGCGCTCTGAAAAATGTCATCGCCATCGCGGCGGGAATAATCGACGGAGCAAATCTGGGCGACAACACCAAAGCGGCAGTCATGACGCGCGGCATCGCGGAGATCGCCCGTATCGGCGTTGCGCTCGGTGCCCGGATTCAAACCTTCGGCGGACTCTCCGGCATCGGTGACCTCATGGTTACCTGTATGAGCAGGCACAGCCGCAACCGGTACATCGGCGTTGAGATCGGAAAAGGAAGGTCGCTGCAGGCGATTCAGGCTGGAATGGTGATGATCGCCGAAGGAGTCGCCACGACCCAGTCAGCGTTTGATCTCGCCCGGAAAGTCGGTGTAGAAGTGCCAATTATCGAACAGGTACACAGAATACTCTTCGAGGACAAGGATCCGTTAAAAGCGTGCCGGGATTTGATGACAAGGGACCCCAAAGGGGAGGTGTGGTAATGTAAACGGGAGAATATCAGGAATCAGTAGGGCAATCAGCTGCCAGGAAAAAAAAAGAGAAGAACGACAGTCGTTCTTCTCTTTCCGTTTATGGCATATCGGTCGTGGTGTTACCGCCCGACCGGGCGCGGTGCCGGTATTCCCGTCAGATGAACAGAGGGGCAAGCACCAGGGTAATCGTGCTCAGAAGCTTGACCAGCACGTGGAGCGATGGACCCGCAGTATCCTTAAACGGGTCGCCGACCGTGTCACCCACCACTGACGCCTTGTGCGGATCGGAACGCTTTCCTCCGTACACGCCGGTTTCGATATACTTCTTTGCGTTATCCCACGCCCCGCCGCTGTTGTTGAGGAACAGGGCGACGAGGATACCGACGATTGTTCCGACCATAAGGAAGCCGCCAACCACTTCGGCGCCGGTAGCGCCCGTGGGCGGAGCCCCTGTGGCATAGTAGAACCACCGGAACACCAACCCCACAGCCACCGGAAGAAGGACCACGAGGAGCCCCGGGGCGATCATTTCCTTGAGGGCTGATTTTGTCGCGATATCAACACACTGACCATAATCCGGTTTTGAAGTTCCCGCCATGATTCCCGGATTATTCTTAAACTGCTCCCGCACGTTGTTGATGATTGCCTGTGCCGCTTTACCCACAGCTTTGATCGCGAGAGAGGAGAACAGAAATACGAGAACTGCCCCCAGCATCGCGCCGACAAACACTTCGGGTTTGTTCAGATTGATGACCGGCTCAAAGGACGGCATATACGCACGGACTTCGTCAATATACGCGCTGAAGAGCAGGAAGGCAGCAAGTGCTGCCGAGCCCACCGCATAACCCTTTGTAAGCGCTTTGGTGGTATTTCCGACGGAGTCGAGACGATCGGTCCGGTCGCGGACTTCTTTGGATTGCTGGCTCATCTCCACGATGCCGCCTGCATTGTCGGTGATGGGCCCGAAGGTGTCCATGGCGAGGATATAGGCCGCTGTGGACAGCATGCCCATCGTTGCGACTGCGGTGCCGAAGAGACCGGCATGCTCGAGTCCGGAACTTGCCCCGAGAAAGTAGGATCCAATGATCGCTGCCGCAATGACGAGTACCGGAATACCGGTGGATTCCATACCGATTGCGATGCCGCTGATGATATTTGTCGCCGGGCCGGTTTGTGATGATTCAACGATGGACAGCACCGGGCGGTAGCGGTAATCGGTATAGTAGATCGTGATAAGCACAAACGCGAGCGCTGTCAGGACCCCCACCATCCCGCACAGGAAGAAATTGAAGTAGAATTCGGGACCCAGGAGCCAGCGGGATGCGATGTAGAATCCGATCATTGCCAGGACGGTGGTCACGTAGTATCCCCGGTTCAGCGCCTTCATCGGATCTTCGGTATCGGTAGTGCGAACGATCAGGATACCGACCATGGACGCGATAATACCAAAGGCGCGAGCAACGAGGGGGAAGAGCAGGACCCCGATGAGCGTAAGTTCGTGTTCGGCAAAGAGCGAGGCATTGGCGCGATACAGTCCGGCCGCAAGAATCATGGCGCCGATATTTTCAGCGGCGGTTGATTCGAACAAATCGGCTCCACGGCCTGCGCAATCCCCGACATTGTCACCCACAAGATCCGCAATCACGGCGGGGTTCCGGGGATCGTCTTCGGGTATGCCGGCTTCCACTTTTCCCACGAGATCAGCACCCACATCTGCTGCCTTTGTGAAAATACCACCTCCCAGCTGTGCGAAGAGGGCGACAAAGCTGGCGCCGAATCCGTATCCCACGATGAGCAGCGGAATTTTTGAGATGTCTTCAGTGACGCCGGAAGCGCTGACCAAGGCAAAGAGTCCGGCCACACCCAGCAGGCTCAGGGCAACCACAAAGAATCCGGATGCGGCACCCCCGCGAAGGGCAGGCTGGAGCGCGCTGTTCATGTTCTTCATGGCACCGGCCGCGGTGCGGATGTTGGATCGGATGGCGACCCACATGCCCATGTACCCGGCGGCCACGGAACACGCGGCGCCGAAGACAAACGAGACGGTCGTCCACAACGCAAGGGCGCCGGGACCTGCGGGATCATGTTCATGATGTGCACGGGCGAATGCATACAGAATATAGATCAGACAGGCCAGGGCAATGGAGAGATAGATGATGGTGCGATACTGACGGGCAAGGAAGGCTTCTGCACCGGCCTTGATCGCATCCGAGATTTCACGCATCTTCTCGCTGCCGGTCTCGCGTCGGAGCACATTGCCGATCAGGTATAGTGCGAACAACAGCCCAAGAACACTGATACCGATAATGAGGGTGAGTTCCATAACGGAGGGGTCACTCCTTTCTCTGGTGGTTGGATTGAGTGTGAGAGTCTGACTTTCGTGGCGTGCGCAGCATTTTCAGAAAGAAATAGACGGAGAATCCGGTGACGATCCCCATGGTCAGGACCATCATAAGAATGGCCGATAGGTTCATTGGGTGGATTCCTTTGCTGTGACATGTTTGCGTGCCGCAACATAGACCAGAGCGCAGATGCCGAGGAATACAACGGTCAGCAGGGTCCGCGCAGCATTAACAAGGGCAAGACTTTTTTCCAGATGCGCAAGCACAGCCGGATCGGTTGCCGCTGCGATCTGCTCGTGCAGGCCCGCATTGAGGAACATCTTGATAAGGGAACCATTGTCAAGTGTCCAGCCCGTTCCGGCAACGAGGCTGTTCCACGCTCCCGGCCAGTCGCCGCCATGCGGGGAAACCACCGATCCGACGAACACGAAAAGCAGGAACAACGGCGTCACATATTTGATGATGAACATGTACGGGGTGGGGACCTTCATATCGGCGCCGCTGGTAATTTCCGCCCATCCCTTTTTGATACCAAAGATCCAGGAAAAGACAATCGATTCGGCGAGAGCAAAGAGCACAAGGGAGACTGTTCCGGCCCAGTAGTCATATTCCGCATGGACGCCATAATTGTAGAAGAAGACGGTGGGAAGGCCCAGGACGAGGACAATGGCGCCGAACGACCAGGCCGATTTCTGCCGCCCCCAGTTGAACTCATCCTGCATAAATCCCATCCATGGTGTTCCCATAGCCAACGACGAGGTAATCCCGGCGAAAAACAAAAGTCCGAACCAGGCGATGCCGGCCATCGTTGCAAAAAGAGGTCCCCAGTTTTCAAAGAGGAACGGCATGGTCTGAAAGGCCATGCCAAAACCGGCGTTCTCTTTCACCCAGTCCAGGCCAAGATACCCTGCGGCAATCGGGATAACAATCGCACTGCCGAGCACGACTTCCATAAACTCGTTCATCCATCCGGCCGACATCGCATTGAGGGCGATGTCGTCTTTGGACCTGACGTAGGCGGCATAACAATGGACAGTCCCCATCCCGACGGACAACGTGAAGAAGATCTGGCCGGCAGCAGCAAGCCAGACTTTAGGATTGGCAAGAGAGTCGAATTGTGGCGTCCACAGGAAACTGAGCCCGGCCCACGCATTGGCATCCGGATGGGCCTCGGTGGCGCCTGAGGTGCCGAGCGTGACCCCGCGGATAGCCAGGAAGATCCCGAAGAGGACCAGGAGCGGCATCCCGATCTTCGCTGTCTTTTCCACCCCGCCGCTGAGCCCACGCGACAGGATCCACGTGTTTAACAGGAGGCAGAGCACATAAAAGATCGGGGCTTCATAGGGAATGCCGGTTGTTGTCGTCGAGATGTCAATGTAGTTGGTGAAAAACATTGCCACTTCAGACTGGGACATACCCTCAAACGTACGGCCGATGGAGTGCAGGACGTACGACATGGTCCAGGATTCGATATAACAGTAGTAGGCAGCAACAGCCAGGTTCGTCCAGATGCCGAACACGCCAAAGTATTTCCAGAATTTCTGACGGGTCATACTTTGCATCATGAACGGTGCGGCGTGATGACCGTGTTTGCCTCCGAACCGGCCCATTGACCACTCAATCCAGAGCAGAGGGATCCCCATGACGAGAAAGGAGACCAGATAAGGGATAATAAACGCGCCGCCGCCGTTGTTGATTGCCTGGACCGGGAAGCGGAGGAAGTTGCCAAGCCCTACCGCATTCCCCGCCATTGCGAGGACTAATCCGAGGCGTGAGCCCCAGCGTTCATTAGTGATAGACATAGTCTTCTCTTACTCCGGTACCCTCTCCGGGAGATCGTCCGGCTACGGACGGCGAGAGGTGATTTTTCACGCGGGATCGTTGCCTGCAGGTGGACTGCCCGACAACAATCAGAAGCGTGTACTTCGTGAGAGCAATGATGGGTCTGAGCATTACCGTGGTGTGTCGTTCAGCGGGGTTCGGGTGCGTTGATTCATTTTCTCTACGTTCATGCCGTTTTACGGTACGTGTGTAGTGTCCTGCGCATCAACCGGCACCGGAGTACTCTTTCCTTTTTCCGACCGGTGCTGGAGGTACTTGATGATTATAGGGAGAATAGACAAAAACACGACAACAATGATCACGTATTCGATATGCCGTTCGATGCCCGGGATCACACGCCCGAGAAAGTACCCTGTGAGCGTCATGCTCGTCACCCACCCGATTCCGCCCGTGATATTAAAGAGAGCGAACCGGCGATACTTCATCTCTGCCACTCCCGCCACAACAGGCGCGAATGTACGGGCGAAGGGCATAAAACGGGCGATCACAATTGTGATGCCGCCGTATTTATCGTAGAATGCCCTGGTCTTGATGAGGTGATCGCGACGGAACCAGCGGGATTGGGGGCGGCTGTAGAGGGTATGACCAGCTTTGAGTCCGATGTAGTAGCCCGTGGCATCACCCGCAATAGCCGCGAAGATCAGGAGAACATTGAGGAGCACGATATCCATCTGACCACGCGCGGCAAAAAGTCCCGCGGTGACAAGGAGTGAGTCGCCAGGCAGAAAGAACCCGATCAACAGTCCGGTCTCGGCAAAGATGATTGCAAAAAGGCCGATGTAACCTCCCCAGATAACAATCTCTTCAAGCGTCGGCAGTTGTTCGAGCACACGTCCTCGGGTTTTTGGCTATTGGGACAAGATACAACCTTTGGTGAAAAGACACAACGTCAAAGTAGCCCGCTTGCGTGTCGATGAGCACCATCGTATCTTCTCTGACGGGGGTTCTCCCCGCAGTTTGTGTTCGTACAAATCTTCCGAGTCTGGGGAACATGCCGGCGCGGGCGTTATGGGCTGTGTTCTGCCGGACGGATATTCACTCTGTACTGGAAACGTGTTATGATACGATCCCTATGACTACCCCGGGACATACAACAGTGCTGAGCAGGCCTGTACAGTTTGTCAAGGGGGTGGGGCCGAAAAAGGGTCAAGCCCTGAGTGTGGTCGGCATCACCTCAGTCGGGGACCTCCTGATGTACGTGCCGCGGCGGTACCTCGACCGCACCACGGTTGCGACAATTGCACAGGTTCGGGGGATGACACAGCCGGACAATGCCTTGCCGGACACAGATGTCCGGCGTGAAGCGACTGTTCTGGGAGACGTTCGTTCCTTCCGGGTCCTCGGAGCCGGGCGCAGGGCCCGCTTTGTCCTGGTCCTCGGCGATGCCACGGGCTCTCTGCAGTGCGTCTGGTTTGGAGCCGTACACTACTGGAAGTCACGTTTCAAGATCGGCGACAGTCTCGCGGTGTCGGGGCAGCCCTCCCTTTTCGGCGCGGTGCTGCAGATGGTCCATCCCGATGTGGATTGGATTGAAGGTCGCGCGGGGGAGGAACGCGACGGGACCACAGAAGGTGGCCTTGTACACGGTGACGGGCTTATCCCGCTGTATGCAAGCACACAGGAGCTGGCGCGGGTGGGACTCGACAGCGGAGGATTCCGGCGGCTGCTTGCGCATGTGATCCGTGAAGTTCTGGAAACCGTTGTGGATCCGCTTCCCGAAAGCCTTTTACACAAACATCGTCTGCTCCCGTTACGCGATGCCCTTCGTACTGTACACTTTCCCAAGACGGGCACCGACATTGCAGAGGCGTTGCGCCGGCTCAAGTACCAGGAGCTGTTTGAATTTCAGCTGAAGCTGGCTCTCCAGCGGAACCGGGCCAAACAGGAATCCAGAGGGATCACCTTTGCTGTGCAAAGCAAGCTGGCCCGTCAGTTTGTGGACGGTCTCCCCTTTGTGCTGACTTCTGCGCAGGTGAAAGTGGTACGGGAAATTCTGGACGATATGGGATCCCCGCAACCGATGCACCGGCTTCTCCAGGGCGACGTCGGAAGTGGCAAGACCGTGGTTGCGCTCACGGCAATGCTGATCGCTGTGGAAAATGGTTATCAAGCGGCGTTTGTAGCCCCGACTGAAATTCTAGCGGAGCAGCATTTCCGGACAATGCGGGCGCTCCTCGGGGCTCTTCCCGTACACCATCGGCTTCTTGTGGGAGCACAACGGTCGGCCCTGCGTCGTGATGTTCTCGAAGATATCCGTTCCGGTGCCGCCCAGATTGTTGTCGGCACACATGCGGTATTCGAAGAGGATGTTGTGTTTGCGCGTCTGGGGTTGGCCGTGATTGATGAGCAGCACCGGTTTGGAGTGTTGCAGCGTGCGCGTATCCGCAAGAAGGGGGAGCATCCGGATGTGCTGATCATGACCGCGACGCCGATTCCCCGGACACTCTCGCTGACACTGTACGGGGATCTGGATGTGTCCGTCATCGAAGCGCTTCCGGAGGGCCGCCGTCCGATCCGTACCCTTCTGAAGTATGATGATGAGAAGGAAAGCGTCTATCAGTTTGTGCGGGAGCAGGTGTCGGCTGGCCGTCAGGCCTATTTTGTCTACCCCCTGGTTGAGGAATCCGAGGTGCTGGACCTTAAGGCGGCCACCGTGCACGTTGAGCAGCTGCAACGGGACGTCTTTCCGGCATTACGGCTGGGACTCCTGCACGGTCGGCTCAGCGCCGAGGAAAAAGACGGCGTCATGCAGCGGTTTGTAAGCCGGTCCCTGGATATCCTTGTGGCGACCACGGTGATAGAGGTGGGGATTGACGTGGCGAATGCAACCGTCATGGTCATCGAAAATGCCGAGCGGTTTGGTTTGTCGCAGTTGCATCAGCTCCGCGGCCGGGTGGGACGCGGGAGCGACCAGTCGTATTGTATCCTCATGACGCAGCGCTGGATTGCCCGCCGTGCGGCACGGGTCCGGGCGGCGGGAGATGATCAGGCAGCGCTTGAACAGTATCGTGCAGCGGAGCGACGGCTCGCGACCATGGTACGTACGACGGACGGATTTGAGATTGCGGAGGCTGATCTCGAGTTGAGGGGGCCCGGTGACTACTTCGGGACCCGACAGAGCGGCATCCCGGAGTTTCGCGTGGCGAATCCGGTGCTCGACGTCGCGCTCCTCTCGTCAGCGCGTGATGATGCCTTCGCGATCGTCGCCGACGATCCATCTCTCCGTCATGAGGCGCATCGACTCCTCGCAGAGCATCTCCGCTCCCGGTTCGAGAAGGAGACGACGCTGATACAAACTGGATGAAAAGTTCACTTTTTTCTTGACACAGATGCAGAATTGCTTATATTAACCTGCAAGACAATTGAGTTTCACTACACGGACTGTTTCTGGTACCTCCTCATACAGCGCTTCCATCGACTGCGGTGACGATCGCATTGACCTACAACGTCAAGATGGAAGCAGGTTCTCTCCCTTCGACAACTCCCGATCAGGCAGCAGGCCCTTCATCCGACGCCGCTCTCGTTTTGTCCGTGGCGCATGCCGAACGCAAACACGATCTGTACGCCGAGTGGGATACACTGGACACCATTCACGCGGTGCGCGACGCGCTTGCGGAACGGTTCACCGTTGAATTGGTTGAGGCCAATGCCGATGCCTTCGAACGTTTGCGAACCATGCGACCGACTTTTGTGTTCAATATTGCGGAAGGTCTTGTGGGCGTATCACGCGAGGCGCAGCTTCCGGCAATGTTGGAATTGTTGCAGATCCCGTATCTCGGTTCTGATCCGCTGACGCTGGCGCTGTGTCTGGACAAGGGACGGACCAAGGAGGTGCTTGCGCATCATGGAGTACGCACGGCACCCTTTGTGATGATTTCGTCGATGGAGGAACTGGACGATGCCCGTGTGCGCTTCCCGCTGATTGTAAAACCGCTTCATGAAGGATCGAGCAAAGGGATTTACAATTCGTGCGTTGCGCGCAACAGTGAAGAACTCGAAAGGGAAGTGAAGACGATTCTCGAGACGTACGATGAACCAGTGCTTGTGGAGGAATTTCTTGCGGGAAGGGAGTTTACCGTTGCCGTGCTCGGGAACGGGAACCAGCTCACGGTTCTCCCCATAGTGGAGATCTCATTTTCAGCGTTACCCGAGGGGATGAATCCCATTTACTCCTATGAAGCGAAATGGATCTGGGACAAGGCGGAGAACCCGCTTGAGATTTTTTCCTGTCCGGCACACCTTCAGGAATCACTTGCCGAAGAGATCCGTGCGCTGTGTACGCGCACGTACCGGGTATTACGGTGCCGTGATTGGTCGCGGATAGACGTCCGTCTTGACGGAGAGGGGCGTCCGCATATTTTAGAAGTAAATCCGTTGCCGGGTATACTTCCCCGGCCGGAAGACAATTCCTGTTTTCCGAAGGCAGCGCGGGCGGCGGGTATGACGTACGCGCAGTTGATAAATAGAGTGCTTGACATTGCGATGGCGCGCTGCGGTATCGTGGTCAGGGAACAACAAATCATGCACGACCAGATACAATAACGGATATCTCATGGGAAAAAAATTACGAATTTCTATTCTTTTTAACGAACCAGCGGTCAGCGATGAAAATCTGCAAAAACTCGTCACAGAGAACGGGCAGATCAGAAGCGATCCGGATGCTCTATTAAAGAAGCTCGCGGCGGAAAGAACACCACGTTCCCGAAAACCGCCTCCTTCTGTCGATCTGTCTGAACTTGGCGTTATCGAGGAAATGGAAGATATCAAGATCGCCCTCGATTCCCTCGGATACAAAACCTCCATTACGAACGTCAACAGTGATGTGTACAGACTGATTGACTACCTCAGGGAAGAACGACCGGATATTATCTTCAATCTGGTGGAATGTGTCGAAAACGAATCCCTGCAGGAAATGAATGTGGCGGGACTGTACGACCTCCTGAAGATTCCGTATACCGGAGCAGGACCTCTTGCACTGGGTACGGCCCTCAACAAACCGCGCGTGAAGGAAATTCTGACCTATCACGGCATCCGCACGCCCGACTACCAGGTCTTCCGCGCCCAGGATCGTATCGTGCTCAAAGAAGGGCTCACGTTTCCGCTGATCGTAAAACCATCACATGAAGATGGCAGCGTGGGAATTTCCGATCTGTCGATCGTCAACAACCTCAGCGAGCTCCGCAAACGTGTTCGGTTTATTCATGCAGAGTTTGAACAACCCGCCCTGGTGGAGCAGTACATCCTCGGCCGTGAGATGAACGTCGCCATCCTCGGCTCGTTACGTCCGCAGGTCCTCCCGATCTCCGAAATTGATTTCTCCGGGCTGCCCGCGGATATGCACAAGATTGTCAGTTATGAGGCAAAGTGGATGCACGGCACTGCCGCCTATGAAGGAACTCGCGGTGTCTGTCCGGCCAAGCTGACTGCGCGCCAGGAGGGGGAGATGAAACGCACTGCGCTCACCTGCTTCCAGTTGATCGGGTGCAGGGACTATGCCCGCATCGATTTCCGCCTGACTCCTGAAGGAGTGCCGTACGTGCTGGAAGTCAACCCGAACCCGGATATTTCCGATGACGCAGGCTTCGCACGATCAGCCCGCGGTGCGGGGTATTCATTCCCTGAGGCAATAGGGAAAATCGTAGAATCGGCGGTCGAACGATGGCAGTCGAGGTAGTCACGGGAACCATACGGGCGCTCCGGCCGGCAGACCGTGAACCATTACATCGTCTGCTCGAACAAACCGGTGTCTTCACAGACGACGAGATCGGGATCGCCCTCGAACTGATCGATACGGTCCTGCAAAAACCGGAGCAGAAGGACTATGAGATCGCCGTGTACGATGATGGCTCAGGCCCTCTCGGGTATACGTGTATTGGTCCAACACCCGGAACGGACGGGACGTACGATCTGTACTGGATAGCCGTTGCTCCCGCCCTGCACGGACGGGGTATCGGACGTGAACTCGATGCGCATGTCGGATCCACGGTGCGCGCGCGTCACGGACGCTTGATTGTCGCGGAGACCTCATCCACCCCGCGATACAACACAACACGGATGTTTTATCAGCGCTGTGGCTACACTGAGCTTGCCCGCATCCCCGGATACTACCGGCAGGGCGACGATCTTGTAGTCTACGGCAAGTATCTTGTCTCACAAGTAGGAGCGTGACAGTCACGCATGGAACTCTGGCAGGAAATGCTTAGGCAGAGTGTAGATAGCTCCAAAGACCTGGTTGAACGTTTTGGCTTTAATGAGGAACTCTCCGAGAAACTCAACCGGCTGTTTCATATCCGGATCAACCCGTACTATCTCAGCCTGATCCGGTACCCGGGAGATCCCATCTGGCTCCAGTGTATCCCGGATGCCAAGGAACTGGAAGAAGATGGTCTTCCGGAAGATCCTCTCGCAGAGGACTCACACAGTCCTGTGCCAAGCATCGTACACCGATATCCGGACCGGGTGCTCTTCCTCACGACGAGCCAGTGTTCGATGTACTGTCGGTTCTGCACACGCAAGCGGAAAGTCGGCGATTCGAGCAAAATCAACATGAAGTTTATTCAGGGCGGTATCGATTACATCGCTGCGCATCCCGAAGTGCGTGATGTGATCATGTCCGGCGGTGACCCGCTGATGCTTACGGACTTCATGCTGGAAAAAATTATCTCGGGTCTGCGCGCGATTCCCCATGTCGAGATTATCCGCCTGGGCACAAAAATGCCCTGCGTGCTCCCGCAGCGGATCACTCCCAAACTCGTGAAGATGCTCAAGAAGTATCATCCGATCTATATCAATACGCACTTTAACCATCCATGGGAATGTACCACGGAAGCCAAACGGTCCTGCGAGCTTATCGCGGATGCCGGCATTCCCCTGGGTAACCAGGCCGTCCTGATGAAGGGTGTGAACGACGATCCGGATGTGATGCTCGAACTTATGCGCAAATTGCTCACCATGCGCGTGCGGCCGTACTATCTCTATCAGGCCGATATTACCAAGGGGGCGAATCACTTCCGTGCTCCGGTCAGCGTCGGACTCGACATCATGGATAAGCTCCGGGGTCATACCTCAGGTCTGGCCATTCCGCATTTTGTGATCGACGCGCCAGGCGGTGGGGGCAAAATCCCGCTTCTGCCGCAATACGTCCTGGGCAGGAACGGAAATCAGATCATCATGCGCAACTATAAATACGACATCTTTACCTACCCGGACGTCGAGGAAGACCCAAAAATTCCGACTCCGACAGTCGAGCGCCGGTTCACCCGGAAGAAAAAAGGCCCGCGCCGGCTTATGCGCCGGATGAGGCAGGGGTGTAGGGGGGGGTGACGTAGCCGGGAAGATCTGCCGGCAAGGCTGATCGATACGGTGATGCTGGATAAGAAACCGCCGGGTGGCGAGAGACACTACCCGGCGGTTTTTTTCTTTTTTTCCCGAATCCACCGCACGGCTTCAGGACCCAAGCCAGTTGCCTCCGTATCCGGCTTTCCGTAGATTATCCCTATGCGTATTCCCGAGACGACCATTGATGAGATCCGCAACGCAACCGACATCGTCGAGGTGATCGGTGCCTATGCCCGATTAAAAAAGCGCGGCAAGAACTACATCGGACTCTGTCCGTTCCATCAGGAAAAAACCCCGTCGTTTACTGTCAGCGCCGAGAAACAGATGTTCCATTGCTTCGGTTGCGGCGTGGGCGGGAATGTGTTCACATTTTTGATGGAGCACGACAAACTTTCGTTCATAGAAGCGGTTCGCACACTTGCCGACCGCGCCGGAATCCGGTTGCCCGAAGAGGGAAGAGACGACCGGGAGGAAATCACCGAACAGGAGAAGCTCCTGAGCCTCTGCCGCGCTGCAGCTCTCCGGTTTCATGACAACCTGATGACAAGCGTTGAGGGAAGCATCGCCCGGGAGTATTTTCGTCACCGGGGCCTCACCGATGCGACCATTGCAGCATTCGGCCTGGGGTATTCGATGAACTCCTGGGATGATTTCCTCTCCTATGCACGGCGGGAGGGGTTTGACCCGGTGTACCTCGAGAAGGCGGGATTGATCGTGCGCCGTGACGACGGATCCGGGTTTTACGACCGGTTCCGCGGGCGAGCGATGTTTCCGATTTTCTCGCCGACCGGCCGCCCGATCGCCTTCGGCGCCCGGAAGGTGCGCGAGGACGACCCGCTTGCCAAATATATCAATTCGCCGGAAACGCCGGTGTATAACAAGAGCCGGGTATTATATGGTCTCTCCCAGGCAAAAGACGCCATCCGCGACAAGGATTTTGCGCTGCTCGTGGAGGGCTATATGGACCTCATCACACTTCACCAGGCAGGCTTCCAGCATGTTGTGGCATCCAGCGGTACGGCGTTAACGACGGAACAAATTCAATTGCTGGGCCGGTACACAAAACACATTACGCTTGTCTATGACGCCGACTCTGCCGGCTCAAAAGCCGCACTGCGGGGTGGAGATCTGGTTCTGGAACAGGATATTGATGTTCGTGTGGCCGAACTCCCTGCAGGCGAAGACCCGGACTCCTTTATCCGGAAGCAAGGACCAAAGGCGTTCCAGGCTATACTTGACGGCGCGGTGTCATTTCTTGAATTCCGGGCCATTCAGCTTGAAGCGGCGGGCGCGTTTTCCACGCCGGATGGGAAGGCGCAGGCAATCCGAACCCTGGTAGAGACGGTTGCGCGGATGCGAGATGAACTGAAGCGGACCTTTTTTATCAAGCGTCTGGCGGAGCAGTACGATATCTACGAAAGTGTGTTGTTCCGCGAACTGGAAAGCGTGCTCGGAAAGCAACAACAGGCGAGCAGGGTTGAGCGAAACATCCCGCGCTCTGCTCCGGCGGAGACCCCGCCGCCAGCTCACCGCGTGGTGCAGAACCAGAGTATCCCACCTGCCGAACGGGACCTTCTGAAACTGATGCTTGAACACGGCAGTGCCATGGTGCGTTACGTTCGGGAACTGATCGATCCTGCACAGTTCACATCCACGACCGCCCGGTCGATCCTTGCCGTGCTTCTGGATCACGACGAGGCGGGGGAATTCTGGGATGCCGGTATGATTATGGATGATCTGCAGGATGCCTCGCTGAAACGTATCGTGACGGAACTGATGATCTCGCGCTATGAGATCAGCAAGGGCTGGCAGGAAATGGGTTCTGAACCTGCGCTGCCCGACCCGCGGAGCATGGCGTCTGACTGTATCGCCAGGATGCAGCTTCTCTCTCTGGACGAGCGTATTGCGGAAACGTATCGTCTGATGAAAGACTCTGAGCTGCGGGGGGAAGACAGCACGGAGTTCCAGCAGGAGATTATGCGGATGCAGCGGGCCAGGAAGGATGTGCGGGGGCGTTGATATTCAGCCGGAACGGGGGTATATTGTGGTGTGACGCACCCGGAGCCCCTTCTGTTGAGTGAACCTCAGAGAATTCTCATAGTCCGCACCGATCGCCTCGGTGACGTCATTCTTACCCTTCCGATGCTTGCCCTCCTGCGATCACGCTACCCGACGGCAGTTCTGGGGATGCTCCTGAGCACCTATACCGGCCAGCTTGTGCGTGGACACCGCCACGCGGACACGCTCATCTGGTACGATCGCGACGGTGTGCCTCGTCCGGCCCGTGAACTCCTCCGCGAAATCCACAGTCATCAGTTCGATACGGTGTTTGTGGTACATCCGACACCACGCCTTGCATGGCTCATGTATCGTGCAGGAATTCCGGTGCGCATTGGAACCGGGTACCGTTTCTACTCGTTTTTGTTCACGAAGAGGGTATTTGAACACCGGAAGGATGCGAGGTTTCACGAGCTTGAATACAATGTTCGACTCCTCAAGGTCCTGGATCCCGAATTTACGGAAGAGGGACTACAACCAGATTTTGGTATCACAGTCGATCCCGGAGCGGTCGCGGGTGTGCAGAGCCGGCTGGCTGAGCTCGGAGTCCGGCCCGGTGAACGCCTGGTGGTCCTTCACCCGGGCAGCGGGGGATCTGCCAGAGACTGGCCCCTGGAGAGGTTTGCTCTCCTGGGGGGACGTCTGGCCCACGATGAGGGTGTGCGGCTGGTCGTAACCGGAGGTAAAGGGGAGGAGTCCGTCACCCGAAATCTGGCGGATCGTGTAGGGGGTGCTACGGTCTCTTTCTCAGGTACGCTCACGCTTCCGGAATTGGCGGCGCTTCTGGCGCAGGCCTCGCTGGTGGTGGCGAATTCCACAGGCCCCCTTCATCTTGCCTCCGCCCTGGGCACGCCTGTGGTGGGAATCTACCCCCAGCTGACCGCGATGAGTCCGCGCCGCTGGGGACCGTATGGACCTGTGAAAAGAGTGCTTGTCCCGGCTGAACCGGCGGATTGCCGGAAATGCCGGAACGGCAAGCGTTGCACCTGCATGGACACGATCTCCGTGGACGAGGTGTACGATGTTTCACAAGAGATACTTCAACAGACTTCGAACCAGGGAAGGCGGAACAGTGCACATGCGTAAGTTTGCCCGATCAGAGTTTATGCCTCGTTTGGTACGACGGGTGCTCCCTCTGGTTCTCGTAACAGCAGGTATCGTGTTCTTTCTTGCTGCACAAACGCAAAAGACAACCCGAAAGCCTGTTCGCCCCGCCAGCCGTGCACAGGCTGCGGCAGCCAGGGCTGACAGCCTCAGACGGTTACACATTGCAGATTCGCTTCGCACCGTTGCACGCGCTGCATTTGTTGCTGATTCGGCGCGAACGGCGGATTCTCTTGTTCTTCATCAGGCGGCGCTCCAGCGCGCCTCCACCTTTCGCACGATTCGTAATGAGGCTTTCGGTGTGGGCGAACGGTTGGTGTTTGATGTGAATTTCGGATTCATCACGGCCGGCGAAGCCGTGATGGCCGTCGCCCGGTTTGATTCAGTCGCCGGGCGCAAGTGTTTCCGGATCGAGTTCTCGGTCAATTCACTCCCCAGTTTCTCCTGGATTTACAAGGTGGAAGATCGGTATCTCACGTTTATTGATGTTGAATCAATCGCGCCCTGGCGGTTCGAGCAACATATCCGTGAAGGATCATACGTGCGCGATTTTGTGGCCGATTTTGACCATCGTAATAAGGTCGCCAGAACTACCGAGGGAGAATTTCCTATCCCTCCGTATGTGCATGATATCCTCTCCGCGTTCTACTATGCGCGCACGGTGGATTACACAGGCCTGAAAACAGGCGACACGCTGATGCTCCATAACTTCTACAAAGACAAAAGTTACGAGCTCGTGATCAGGGTCCTGGGCCGGCAGGAACTTGAAGTGGGAGCAGGGACCTTCCGCACCATTGTGGTAGAGCCGCTCGTGAAAGAAGGCGGGCTGTTCAAGAGTGAGGGACGGATCGTGATCTGGTTGACCGATGACGAACGGAAGATCCCCGTCCGTGTGAACACGAAAGTCATCATTGGTTCCATTGATACAGAACTCCGGGAGTACTCCGGCATCGCAGGGCAGCTTCGTGCCCGGATCCGTTGACAGAAGTTCAGACAGGAGATAGTATGGTACGACATCCGCGCGCCGATCTCTCACGGGTCCGGACAATATCCATCCGGGCGCGGAAGAGCAAGGTAACACCTGAGCAGTTCGCTGTTCCCTTCCAGAAGGACAAGGATTCCTTTGCCCGTTTTGTCAAGGGCATGCCGGACATTCTCGTAGCACGGGATTTGCGCCTTCTGGTGGACGACATTGTGCGCAGCGCGCGCAAACGGAAGCCGGTGGTTGTCATGATCGGGGGACACGTCATCAAGGTGGGCCTTGCGCCGGTCCTCATCGATCTGATGCGCCGCAAGGTCATAACCGCCGTGGCAATGAACAGCGCCGCGGCGATTCACGATGTGGAAACTGCGCTCTGGGGAAAAACATCGGAAGATGTGGCGGCGAACATGATGGATGGCCGGTTTGGCATGGCGAGGGAGACAGCGGAATTTATCAACGGGACGCTTCTGGAGGCCAGCCGCGGGCCGGATCAGGGGTATGGTGAGGCCCTCGGAGCCAGACTGGCTGCGGTAAAAGCACAATACCGGAAGGTCAGCCTTCTTGCAAGTGCCTATACCCTGGGCATTCCGGCCACCGTGCATGCTGCGATTGGAACCGATACGATTCATCAGCAGCCGACGATGGACGGTGGCGTCACCGGGGAGATGTCGTTCCGGGACTTCCGGACTCTCTGCGCAGTGTGCGGGCGGCTTACAAAAGACGGGGTAGTGCTCAACATAGGGAGCGCAGTGATCCTGCCGGAAGTGTTCCTCAAGGCACTGACGGTGGCCCGCAATCTGGGTGCGCGTGCGAAGGGGTTTACAACCGCGGTGTTTGACATGAACGCCCATTATCGACCCACGATGAATGTCCAACGTCGTCCCACACAGGATGGAGGAAAGGGGTTGTACATCATCGGGCATCACGAGATCATGGTGCCCTTGCTCGGCGCAATGATCGTTTCCAGAATGCGCCATGAGTAAGAATCCCGGGGAACCACTTCCTGTGCACGAAGGCCCGACAAGGCCACTCCCATTTTTCCGCAGGATTCATGGTATTCCGTTCGTCCTGATTTCCCTTGCAAGCGTATTCTTCCTCTATCAGATTATCGCAGGGGGCGTAACCCTGCTCCTTGCAGGCGGGTCCATCACGGAGAATACCGTGCAATGGGTACGCTGGTCAACGCTTATCGGGCAGCTGCTGTTTATTCTTGTGCCAACGCTCGTGCTGACGCACCTGCGGTACGGGAGTATCATGCAGCCGTTGCGGCTCCGGCCGCCTGATCTGTCACAGCTTCTGGTCGTACTGGTGGGAATTTTCGCGTTGCAGCAGGTGTTGCAGGGATACATGCTGGTGCAGGACCTGATCCCGTTACCTGCCGGGGTGCAGCGGTGGGTGGACATGATCAAAGATATGTTTGAAGCGACGTACCGCCTGCTCGTCACGGCCAAGACCCCCGGGGAGTTACTACTGGTGGTCTTCACCGTGGCCGTCGTCCCGGCGATTGCAGAGGAATTGCTGTTCAGGGGGCTCGTTCAGCGCGACCTGGAAACGCTGGTGAGCGGCAGGACAAGCGCAGTGATCGCAGGCGTGATATTTGCCCTGTATCACATGAATCCGTTCAGTCTTGTCCCTCTTGTCACGCTCGGTATCGTGTTTGGCCTGATTGTCTATCGCTCCGGCAATATCACGCTTGCCATGGCCGCACATTTTATGAACAACTTTGTCGCGAGCATCGCTCTGTATCTGAATGTCGATGAAGATTTTCTGGTCACATCACCCGAAGGTGTGGGGAGTGCAGGCGACGTGGTGTTGAATACCTTCGTGTTTCTCATGGTTTTTGTGGGGGCAATGTACTACTTTATTCGCATTACCAGGACATCTCACGCTGTTTAGGATGAGAAGCGCATGGCAATCAGCAATCTTACAACACGGGTGCTTGTTGCACTTGTTGGCATTCCGGCGGTCGTCGTCGCCACGCTTATCGGAGGATACCTCTTTTTTGTGCTCGTCTTGACGATTTCACTTTTTGCCCTCAGGGAGTTTTATGCTCTGGCCCGGGCCAAAGGCTCCTCGCCGCAGCCGGTGCCAGGATACCTGATGGGGGTTCTCATGCTCTCAGTGTTCATGTACGATCGTCTTCATGTTGCGATACTCTCAGTGTTTCACAGCCGGGGTATGTCCGTTCCGTTTCCCACAATGGCGCAGGAGTTTCTGATTCTGCTCCTGATATGTGTTCCTCTTATTATCGTTCTGGAACTGTTTCGCGGCAAAGAACAGCCGCTGTTCAACATCGCCGTGACCATTATGGGAGCGCTGTACGTGTCCTTGTTCTTCGGCAGTCTGGTTGGCCTGCGCGAACTGTTTGTTCCCGCAGACTTCCCTGTGTATGCCCACTTTTCAATCATAGGAGCGGCTGTTCCGGCTGAGGTTGTCTCGACAATATACGGATGGGGGGGATGGACCGTTCTCACGTTTTTTATTGCCGTCTGGGTTTGTGATTCGGCTGCCTATTTTGCCGGAAGGGCATTCGGACGTCACAAACTCTTTGAACGCGTGAGCCCCAAAAAGACCTGGGAGGGTGCTGCTGCCGGTTTTGTGGGAGCGGTCGTGGCATTCCTGCTTATGAAGGCGTTAGTCCTGCCCTATCTGACCGTCACGCAGAGTCTTGTGTGCGGGTCCCTGGTCGGGCTCTTCGGGCAGCTCGGCGATCTTGCGGAGTCATTGCTCAAACGTGACGCAGGTGTCAAGGACTCTTCCACGATGATTCCAGGGCATGGGGGTGTACTCGACAGGTTCGACAGCGTCATGATGGCGTCTCCGTTTCTTTTTCTGTATCTCGACTTTATAGTGTTTTGAAGGGTTGGTGATGGTGAAGCGAGTCCGTGCGGGTGGTGCAGGCAGGCCCAGCGTCCATGTGATTACCATGGGGTGCGCGAAGAACACCGTTGATTCCGAAAAACTGCTGGCACAGTTGCGGATCAACCGGATTCCTATTGCCGGTTCCATCGAAGACGCCGATGTAGCGGTGATCAATACGTGCGGGTTTATCGACGCTGCCAAAGAAGAGTCGATTGACATGATCATTGCAAACGTGAAGCGGAAGGGGAAGGGCCGACTCCGCAAAGTGCTTGCGATGGGATGCCTCACCGAGAGGTACCGGGTGGATCTGGAACGGGAGATTCCCGAAGTTGACCGGTTCTTTGGTTCGCATCAGTTGGCTGATGTTATCGAAGAGCTGGGCGGTCATCTCCGGAAAGAGCTCCTCGGTGAACGTTTGTTGACCACCCCCTCGCATACGGCCTATCTGAAGATCTCGGAGGGGTGCGACCATCCCTGTTCTTTTTGCGCCATCCCGCAGATGCGGGGGACGCACGTCAGCCGGCCCATGAAAGAGATCATGGCAGAGGCCCGTCTTCTTGCCGAGGGGGGGGTGAAGGAGCTGGTGGTAATCGGACAGGACACGACATATTACGGGATGGACCGATGGGGCGAACGGAGACTTGCCCGATTGCTGGAACAGCTGACGTCTGTGGATGGCATTGAATGGATCCGCCTCATGTACGCCTATCCCGCCCACTTCCCGTTGGATGTGTTCGATGTTATGGCTGAGAATGACCGCATCTGCAACTATATTGACATGCCGGTGCAGCACGCTTCCGAAACCGTGCTCAAATCCATGCGCCGGGGAATGTCAGCCCGCACGCTGAGGGAGGTCATAACACAGGCCAGGACGCGTGTTCCCGGTATTTGCCTTCGCACGACGCTTATTGTGGGCTATCCTGATGAAGGCGAAAAGGAATTTGAGGAACTTCTCTCCTTCGTCAGGGAAACCCGGTTTGACCGTCTGGGAGTTTTTACGTATTCCCGGGAGGAAGGCACAACAGCCCATCCGCTGGGCGATCCGGTGTCTCCATCAGAAAAAGAGAGGAGAAGGGGAGCAGTGATGGAGGCTCAGAGGGAGGTCTCGGAGGCCAAAAACGGGGCGCTGATAGGGTCAAATCAGCATGTGCTTGTAGATCGCGAGGAAGGGGGAACGTTTTACGGGAGAACCAGAATGGATGCTCCGGAAATCGACAATGAGGTGATCCTGCCCCCCAATCCGGCCTTGTTGGTGGGGAGCTTTTACGACGCCGTAATTGTTGATGCTTATGAGTATGATCTTATTGGAAGGGTAACTTCATGACAACCATCGGGCGATCATCAAACCGTCTTCTTCGAATCGTTGGGATGGCCATGTGCCTCTACACAGCGGATACGGCTGCCCAGGTGGAGGTAAGTGGCGTGGTCCCCGATCCCATGGGTCAATCCTTTTTTATTGATGCCATTGCTTTTGCT
Source organism: uncultured Bacteroidota bacterium (assembly GCA_963700635.1). Lineage (GTDB taxonomy): Bacteria > Bacteroidota > Ignavibacteria > UBA10030 > UBA6906 > JAGDMK01. Next base: position 193,569 of record CAVOYH010000004.1, read on the forward strand.
GGACGGGACGGCCAGAGCAGCCGCCTCGACGTTTTTGCCATGGTTGGGTATGATATTCTGAGCTTTGTGAAGAGTAACGATCTGTATGATGCCTCCTATGAGATGACCATCTCCATTTTTGATTCGTCCAACACGCTTATCAGCGAAAAACTGTGGACGGAGGACATCAAAAGTGTTCCCTTTGAACGGTCTGTCTCTCCCGGGGCCATGAGCATCACGCAAAGAGTTTTTACCCTTGCGCCGGGCCGCTACGCCGTGCGGGCAGTCATGAGGGACAGGGAGAGCAAGGCCTCCCGGCAGATCGTCCGTCAATTGCTGGTATCCGACTATGCCGCCTCTGACTTTAGCATAAGTGACATCATGCTGCTCAGCCGGGTCTCGATGCAGGGTGGGCGCCGCTCCATTACACCGAGTGTCTCACCCAATATCGCACTCCTCCCTGATGCCTTCTTCATGTACCTCGAGGTGTACAATACGCGCTCACTGGACTCCGTCTCGTTCGTCAGTGCCATTCTGGACAAGAAAGGGGACCCGGTGTTCTCGGCCGATACGCTGGTGGTTCTCAATCCCGACCGCAACGAACTTATTCTGCGGGTTGCTCATGGAAATCTCCCCATCGGCGACTACCGACTGATTGTGAGCGCGCGTGACATCCATGCGGCCGAAGATGACCGGTCGCTGGCATCCACCAACCGGACGGTTGTTGTACGGTGGCAGGGGCTCCCCCGCTCGATCAAGGATATGGACCTTGCCATCGAACAGTTGCGGTACATTGCCAAGGATGACGAGTTCTCCATTCTCAAAAATGCAGTCACTCCCGAAGAGAAACAGGCCAGGTTCCAGGAGTTCTGGAAGAAACGGGATCCTAATCCCAACACACCGCGAAATGAAAAGATGGAAGACTACTACGCGCGGATCGAGTATGCAAACAAGCACTTTAGTCACTACATTGAAGGGTGGCGGACGGATATGGGGATGATCTATATCATCTTCGGCGCGCCCAACAATGTCGACCGCCATCCGTTCGAAGTCGATTCCAAACCATACGAAGTGTGGGCGTACTACGATCTCAACTATAACATCATTTTCGTGGATGAAACGGGGTTTGGCGACTACCGCCTTCAAACTCCGATTTGGGAAATCTGGCAGCGGGTGCGCAACTGACATGAACCTCGCACGGACCCGGCCGATGAGACTCTGCGGTCTGGTCCTTTGTATCACTGCCTGCGGCATGCTGCACGCCCAGCCTGCCGGAGGGAGTGTCGGAAGCCGCGCGCCGCGTATTACATCCATTCTCTTCCAGAACCATCCCGCATTTACCGCACGGGAGATAGCCGGATGGCTCTTCACCCGCCCGCAAGAACGTTACTCCCCTGAACGGCTCCAGAGCGATCTGATCACAATCCGTGATCGGTACCGCGCCGCAGGCTTCTACGGCGCTGAAGTAATGCTGGCAGAATGTCTCTTCTCAGCCGACACAAGCACGGTTGACCTCACGATTAATATTGTGGAAGGGAAACAAACCGTATTTGCCGGGATACGTGTCCTCGGTGGAACACAACCCGGCACCGGAGCATTCGCCGCACTTCTGGAGAGCAAGGTTGGCGATCCGGTGAATGTACGGGTCCTGGAGGGGGATATCTCGGCCCTGCTGGATCGGTATGACCGGTACGGGTTTGCTCTTGCGGATTGCCGGATCGACAGTGTGGCCATACGGCACGGTGACCAGGTCGACTCCGCAGAAGTCTTTGTGAAGGTATCAGAGGGACCGAGATTCTTGATTGACGAAGTGCGGGTCGAGGGAAACAAGGAAACGCAGACCGCGGTAATCCTCCGCGAAGCCCGGCTGCAACCCGGCGAGCCATTTGATCCCGCGCGCGCCTCTGCGATACGGCAACGGCTCATGCGGCTGAACATCTTCTCACAGGTTTCTGAACCCGCATTGTATATGAGGGGGGACCGCGGGGGATTACTGATACAGGTGCAGGAAGGCTCCACCAATACCTTCGACGGCGTCGTCGGGTATATTCCGGGCAGCGTAGCCGGAGAGGGGGGCACGTTCACGGGCATGGTGACCATCGTCATGCGTAATCTCTTCGGGACTGGCCGGAAGATGAATCTGCGGTGGCAGAAAGAAGACCGTACCACGCAGGATCTCGCGCTCGCGTACACGGAACCATGGCTGTTTGGCCTTCCGGTGAATGTCGGGGCCGAATTCCAGCAAAGGAGGCAGGACACCACCTACGTCCGGCAGGCGGGGCGATTACGCGCGGAACTTATGGTCTCGGAAGAGCTATCGGTCAGCGTCGTGGGTGGATCGGAAAGTGTTATTCCATCTTCCGATACCCTGACAACGAGAGTTCCGCGCAGCTCCATGCTCACCATCGGGGGGGAGGCGTTGTATGATACCAGGGATGATCTCTACAACCCCGCCCGTGGCGCCCGGTACAGAGCGGACTACCACTTCGGAAGGAAGCGGGTAAACGAATCTCCGGGTGCTGTTCCGGTAACCGCCTCGGTTCAGCGTTTCGGACTCGATCTTGAGTTCTATATCTCACCGTTCGCGCGACAGGTTATAGCAATGGGCCTTCATGGACGTCAGGTTCAGGGAGGAAGTATTGATGACAGCGAGTTGTTCCGATTTGGCGGTGCCAATACCCTGCGCGGGTACAGAGAAAACCAGTTTGTCGGCGCGAGGGTCGCGTGGACAAATACCGAGTACCGTCTGGTCGTTGGACGCCAGTCGTTCCTCTACGGATTCTTTGACACGGGGTATTACAGCCGACCGGGCAGTGTCGTACGATCCACACCCGGGTCCGAAGCCTTTCATTTCGGCTATGGGATCGGCATGCGGTTTGATACCCCCCTGGGAAATCTCGGCGTGAGCTTCGCACTCGGAAAGGGAGATTCCTTCGCACAGGGGAAGGTCCATTTTGGGATTCTGAATGAATTCTGACCCCGGCCTACATCCCGGCATTAGCACGCTCCATGAAGAAATACTCTGGAGGCAGGGAAGCCTGCACATCGCCGGAGTTGACGAGGCCGGACGGGGACCCCTCGCGGGTCCGGTCGTGGCCGCAGCAGTAATTTTTCCTCCCCACCTCACGTTACCCGGTGTGGATGATTCGAAAAAGCTCACCCCCGATCGCCGGGAACAACTCTTTGAAATCATTCACGCCCGGGCGCTTGCCGTTGGATGTGGTGTTGTCGGACACCTCGAAATCGACAGCATCAATATCCTGCAGGCGACGTACAAGGCGATGCACCTGGCCCTGGCCTCCCTGCCGGTAACCCCGCAACACGTTCTGGTTGACGGAAACAGCTTCCCTGGAACGGGAATTCCCTACACGACGATTGTGAATGGGGATGCCTTATGTCATACGATTGCTGCAGCCTCCATCATTGCAAAGGTCACACGCGACCGCCTCATGTCAGAGTCTGATCTTCTCTATCCGGGCTACGGATTTGCCAGGCATAAGGGGTACGGTACCGTTGCGCATCGTGAAGCCCTGGCACGATTGGGCCCCTGTCCGATTCACCGCCGTACATTTCTGCGGAACCTCAGACCGATTTGTCCGGGCGAAGTTCCGGGGGAGGGAAATCAAAAAGGAGAAATGATGACCGGGGGGAAGGGGCGTGACCAACTGGGGTAGTGTTGGCGAGTCTCTTGCGCAAACGTATCTTGCGAACCATGGATTCCGGATACGTGCCACCAATTACCGGTTCCACCACGGGGAAATCGATATTGTTGCCGAAGAAGGAGAAGTGCTTGTATTCTGTGAGGTAAAAACCAGAACGAACACGGAGTTTGGCCCGCCGGAGTGTGCGTTGTCCGTGCAAAAACAGCGCCAGCTGCGTCGGCTGGCGCAGGCGTACCTGACTGTACACCATGTTCACGACCGGATCTGCAGGTTCGACGTTATCGCAATTCGTGTCGAAGCAGGGCAGGCACATATTCATCACATCCGCGACGCTTTCCGATAGCCGAATCCCCGGTTTACATCTTCCCCCCCCCGGTCGTTCCCCTCGATTCCTGCCTGGTAGACGTTAGTGTCTACCCTTCTACGGCTGTGACAATCGCCGGCACGCCGGAGCGCCGCAGACGCTTGTACACTTCATACGCGATGATGATTCCAAGCAGCATCAGTACCACAGCGATGATTCCAAGGGCGACATTGTTCCCCGGGATGTACTGCCAGAAGAGCTGATAGAACAGGGCAGCCTCTGTGGTAAGGAGCATAAACAGGCCCGGGATGAGAGTGTACGCAGTCCGGCGTTTGAACCCGAAGAGGTAGGCTGAAACGACGAGCAGAGAAAGGGCGGCAATGAGCTGATTCGCTGCGCCGAAGGCCGGCCAGAGTACTTCGCCGCCGTGGCCGAGAGTAAGGAGGTAAGCCACAACGAGTCCGGCCGCAGTTGCGGTGTACCGGTTGTTGAGAACCGGGACCTTTTTTCCGACACTCTCGGTCACAATAAAGCGGGTCAGGCGTGTACAGGTGTCGAGGGTGGTCAGGATAAACGCGTTCAGCATGAGTACACCAAATGCCGTTCCGTACACAAGCGGGATACCGATACTCTCCATAACCCTTCCCATTGCCGTCCCGAATGTGATATTCGGTCCCTTGTCCGCCAGCAGGGTCTGGAACACGAATCCGGAAAGGTCCCCGGACGGAGGAATCGTCCAGTAAAGCACACTGGCCATAAGGAGGATCACAATTGCGGCGAGCGCTCCTTCTGTGAGCATTCCGCCAAAGGCGACTTTTCGCCCGTCGCTCTCCTTGCGGAGTTGTTTGGCTGTGGTCCCGCTGGAGACCACAGAATGGAAACCGGATACCGCCCCGCACGCTACGGTAATAAACAGGATTGGCCAGAGCGGACCCTTTGCGCTGTCGAAGGTGACAAAGGCCGGACCGGTTATTTCCGGTTGCAGGACGAGGAGCGAAACAAACGCCAGGCCGAGGCCGGCGATGAGGATGTACATCGACAGGTAATCACGCGGTTGGAGGAGCACCCACACCGGCAGGGTTGCGGCCATGAAGCAGTAGATAAGCGAGAACACCAGCCAGAACTCATACGTTGCCGGAACCGGGACCAGATCGCCGACGATGATGAGGCCGACCATCAGAACAAGCGCGAACACAGTACCTACCCAGACGTTAACACCTTTGCGGTACACGGCAAAGCCGAAGCCGACCGCCAGCAGCACAAGACCCAATGTCGGGATAACAATTTCGGGTTGCTGGGCCAGTGTTTGGGCCGTGAACACAGCAAACACGGCGATAACAAGAACAAGTGCGAGCCAGAGGAATGCGGAGAAAATCCAGCGTGCCGTGCTGGAGACGTGTTTTTCCGCGAGGTCGGCGATGGAGACGCCCTTGTGTCTGACCGACGCCATAAGCGATGTATAATCGTGCACGGCGCCAATGAACACCGATCCGAGCAGCACCCACAATAAAGCGGGAAGCCAGCCGAAGAGCGAATATGCCAGAATCGGTCCGACGATCGGCCCTGCCCCGGCTATCGAAGAAAAATGGTGGCCGAAGAGTATTCCGGGCTGGGTGGGCATGTAATCGATATCGTCTCTTTCGGTATGCGCGGGTGTGGGCAAATCATCGGATGGCCGGACGACCTGTTTGTCTATGATATTCCCATACCAACGGTACATAAACGCGAACCAGAGTGCGCCGAGGACACCAATCAGGGCGGCATTCAGCATGAGGCAGTCTCCATTTTGAAGCGTGGTGTAATCCTGCGCGGGGAGCGCAGAGTATTAGAACAAAGCTACAGATTTTTTGGCGCCGGGGCAACTGCCTCTGTTTCATATGCGGTCACGCATTGACCACATTACGGGGCTGGCCGTTCAGAAACGCCCGTACGTTCTCGACGACTTCTTCGAGCAATCGACCGCGTGCCGCCGTACTCGCCCAGGCAAAATGCGGGGTGACGTAGCAGTTCCGCGCTGTCAACAGCGGATGATCCGCGGGGGGAGGTTCTTGCTCCAGGACATCCAGGCCAGCCCCGGCAATGCTCCCGGTTTCGAGTGCTTCATGGAGAGCACGTTCATCAATGACCTGGCCGCGGCTGGTGTTGATGAGGAACGCCGTCGGTTTCATCATCCCCAGGCGTTTCCGGTTCACCAGGTGCGTCGTTTCAGGAGTCAAAGGACAGTGGAGCGTGAGCACATCAGCGTGCGAAAACAGGTCTTCCAGCGTGACCATCCGGATCTGTGGGGGTGCTGAGACTGTTGAGGAGGGGTCGAACGCGATGACCTCCATGTTCAACGCCTCCGCCACACGTGCCACCGATCCGCCTATACGCCCCAGCCCCACAATTCCCATGGTCTTCCGGCTCAGTTCTATCAGCGGAGCATCCCAGAACGCAAAATCAGCGGATGCCGACCAACGGCCGTTGCGCACCGCATCCGTGTGAAACGCGATGCGGTGTGTCAGATTCAGGAGATGCGCAAACACAACCTGCACAACGGACATCGTGCCGTAGCTGGGGACGTTGGTGACGGGGATTCCCCGTTCCCGTGCAGCGGCGGCATCAACAATGTTGTAACCCGTGGCGAGAACGCCGATATATCGGAGCGAAGGAAGCAACGCGATCGTCTCCGCGGAAAGGGGGGTCTTGTTCGTGAGGACAATATCGGCCGGTGCAGCGCGCGTGACGATGTCTGAAACCGGGGTCCGATCGTATACCGTACACTCACCGAGTGCCTCAAGCGTATCCCAACGAAGATCGCCGGGATTGAGTGTAAATCCGTCGAGCACAACGATTCTCATAGTTCCTCTCTGATATCGTGTAATAGTAACATGTTTACGCTTTACCCGCAACGGTCATCTTCCGTTGATCCGCGCATTGCAGAAAAGCCGCTATTGTCGTATATTCATGCGCAACTATCCAGGAACATCCCCCATTGCCAAAACGGACTGACCTTCACTCCATCCTCCTGATTGGATCCGGCCCGATCGTCATCGGCCAGGCGTGTGAATTTGACTATTCCGGCACGCAGGCCTGCAAAGTGCTTCGTGACGAAGGATTTCGTGTTATCCTCATCAACAGTAATCCCGCCACCATCATGACAGATCCGGACATTGCGGATCGTACCTACATTGAGCCGATTACACCGGAGTTTGTGGCAAAGATCATCGAGCGCGAACGCCCTGATGCAATTCTGCCTACCATGGGAGGCCAGACTGCGCTCAACACCGCGGTCGCTCTCGCTGAACAGGGTGTGCTTGAACGGTACAACGTCGAGCTGATCGGCGCGAAACTGGATGCCATCAAAAAGGCTGAAGGGCGCGAGTTGTTCAAATCGGTAATGGATCAGGCCGGACTCGAGACCCCGAGGGGCGGGTTCGTGCATTCGATGGAAAATGCCGAAGAACTCGTCGCACAGTTCGGATTTCCGGTCATCATCCGTCCGTCCTTCACATTGGGCGGGACAGGGGGCGGCATTGCCATGAACGCGGATGAATTCGAGGAGAAAGTTCTGTACGGCCTCGAAGCAAGCCCGGTCCATGAAGTCCTGCTTGAAGAGTCCGTCATCGGCTGGAAAGAATACGAGCTGGAGGTCATGCGGGACCTCAAGGACAACGTCGTGATTGTCTGCTCCATCGAAAACCTGGATCCCATGGGAGTGCACACGGGGGATTCCATCACTGTGGCACCGCAGCAGACCCTCACGGACAAAGAGTATCAGGCCATGCGCGATGACGCAATAAAGATCATCCGTGCAATCGGGGTTGAGACCGGCGGATCGAACATCCAGTTCGCCGTGAACCCGCAGACGGGGAGGCGGCTTGTGATCGAGATGAACCCCCGGGTCTCCCGCTCTTCCGCGCTCGCGTCAAAGGCGACGGGTTTTGCCATTGCGAAGATCGCCACCAAACTTGCAATCGGCTATACACTTGATGAAATTCCCAATGATATCACCCGCGTAACGCCCGCCTCCTTTGAACCAAGCATTGACTACTGTGTCGTGAAGATCCCACGCTGGGATTTTGAGAAATTTAAGGGCGTCGACGAGATTCTGGGCGTGCAAATGAAATCCGTCGGCGAAGTTATGGCATTCGGGAGGACGTTCAAAGAGGCCCTCCAGAAGGCGCTGCGCTCGCTGGAACAGGATCGCCATGGCCTCGGGGCTGACGGAAGAGACACATGTAACGTTGTGTCTCTGTCAGAAGAGGAGCGTAAAGACTGGCGGCAACGGGTCAGGGACTACGTGGCCAAACCCCGTGCAGACCGCCTCTTTTATCTCCGGTATGGCATGCAACTCGGGATGGGTGATGCGGAGTTGTACGAACTTACCGGGATTGATCCCTGGTTTCTCGCTCAAATCCGGTCGATCGTTGACATGGAGGAGACCGTCCGCTCCGCGCCGGCACTTGAGCGCGAGTTGCTCTGGCAATCAAAACAATATGGCTTTTCTGACAGACAGCTGGCGTTCCTCCGGTCGACCGATCAGAACAGCATCCGCGCCCTTCGCAAGTCCCTGGGCGTTGTGCCGGTGTACAAGACAGTAGATACATGCGGTGCTGAATTCCAGGCCGAGACCCCGTACCACTATTCAACCTACGAGCAGGAAAACGAGGCAAGACGGTCAGACCGGAAGAAGATCGTGATCCTGGGCGGTGGCCCGAACCGTATCGGACAGGGAATTGAATTTGATTATTGCTGTGTGCACGGGGTCATGGGGCTGGCGGAAGAGGGTTACGAGACCATCATGGTCAACTGCAACCCTGAGACAGTATCCACCGATTACGACACGACGGACAAGCTGTACTTCGAACCGCTGACGTTGGAAGACGTGTTGAATATCTGTGATCTCGAGCAACCGGATGGCGTGATCGTGAGTTTTGGCGGTCAGACACCGCTCAAGCTTGCGCATGCACTGGAATCACACGGATATCGCATTCTGGGGACGACGACCGATGGGATTGACCTTGCGGAAGACCGCAAACGGTTCGGTGCGTTGCTGGATGAACTCGGGATTGCTTGCCCGGCATACGGAACCGCATCCGACCTCGACGGTGCCCTTCAAGCGGCACACCGGATCGGATATCCGGTCCTGATCCGTCCGTCCTATGTGCTCGGAGGGCGAGCCATGGAGATCTGCTATTCCGACGCTGGTCTGCGGGAGTACATGGCCAAAGCCGTGCACGTTTCAGAGGAGCGTCCCGTCTTAATCGACCGGTTCCTGGAAGATGCGTTTGAGTTTGATGTAGATGCATTGTGTGATGGCACGGATGTGTACATCGGTGGCATAATGCAACATATTGAAGAGGCGGGGGTACATTCCGGAGACAGTGCCTGCGTGCTGCCCCCGTACGCGGTGACCCCGCAACAACTCCACGATCTGGTCACCCACACGCGGCGCCTCGCGCTGGCATTACACGCGGTTGGACTGGTGAACATCCAGTATGCGATGCAGAACGGCGTGGTAAGTGTCCTTGAGGTAAACCCGCGTGCTTCGCGCACCACTCCGTTTGTCAGCAAAGCCACCGGGGTTCCCCTTGCAAAAATCGCCGCGAAGTTGAAAGTCGGTCGGACCCTGAAAGACCTGGGTGTGCAGGGGTATTCCTGGGCAAAACACGTGTCGATCAAGGAATCGGTCTTCCCGTTCTCGAAATTCCCTCAGGCGCGACATTTCCTGGGGCCGGAGATGCGTTCGACGGGGGAGGTGATGGGTATCTCCGACAGCTTCGGTGCGTCTTTTGCGAAAGCTTCACTGGCGGCGGGCACCGTTCTGCCGACAAAAGGCACGGTGTTTGTCAGTGTGAATGACAATGACAAGCAGCTGCGTGCGGTCAATATTGTGCGTTCCTACATACGACTGGGTTTTAACATCATCGCCACCGAAGGGACGTCGGCTTTTCTGAAGACGCAGGGGATCAGAAACCGCACGGTGCTGAAGGCCAGCGAAGGCACCTTGAACATCATTGACGTGATCAGGAACGGATGGGTTCAACTCATCATCAACACCCCCCTCGGGCAGGTGTCGCGGCAGGACGAGCATGCGATTGGCCGTGCGGCATACGAATGTAGGGTGCCATTCCTTACCACCCTCTCGGCTGCTGCGTCGGCGGCGAAGAGTATCGAGCGGCTGCGGCAGGCGGATTTGCCGGTCGTGAGCGTGCAGGAATACCATGAACTCGCCCGGCAGGGTGGCGCACCCCGGCAGCTCGAGACCCTGGAAGACTGTACCCGGCTGGTTGAGTATATCCGGTCGTTCCAGATGTAAGGGGATTCTGTCGTGCCAACACCTGCGTATATACTCGGCATTTCCTGCTACTATCATGATGCGGCCGCCGCGCTTCTGCGTGACGGAGAGATCCTCGCTGCGGCGCAGGAGGAACGGTTCAGCCGGGTGAAGCATGATTCGCGCTTTCCTTCAGCTGCCATATCCTACTGTATGGCTGAGGCGGGGATCACAGCATCCGATCTGACGGCCGTGGTGTTCTATGACAAACCACTGCTCAAGTTCGAGAGAATCCTCGAGACCTCTCTCGCGTATGCGCCGCGGGGCCTCCGCTCTTTTCTGACGGCAATGCCGGTCTGGCTGAAAGAAAAACTCTGGATCCCTTCCCAAATCCGCAAGGAACTGGACTACGACGGTCTCCTCCTGTTCACCGAACACCACGAATCGCACGCCGCATCCGCCTTTTTCCCGTCTCCGTACGAACGGGCGGCAATAATCACGATGGATGGCGTAGGGGAGTGGGCCACCGCAAGCTACGGGGTGGGGAACGGGAACAGCATCACGCTTCTCGGAGAACTCCGGTTCCCGCACTCTCTCGGGCTTCTGTATTCCGCATTCACATACTACACCGGGTTCAAAGTAAATTCTGCGGAGTACAAGGTGATGGGCCTTGCACCCTATGGCGAACCACGGTATGTTCAGACCATGTATGACCACCTGATCGATCTGAAGGACGATGGATCATTCAGGATGAATATGGAGTTTTTTGATTACTGCACCGGTCTCAGGATGACCAGTCGGAAGTTTGACCTCCTGTTCGGGGGGCCCCCGCGTACGCCGGAGTCGCCGCTGACACAACGCGAGATGGATCTCGCCCGGTCGCTGCAGGATGTCACGGAGGAAATCATGCTGCGAATGGCGCGGCATGTTCATCACGAGACGGGCGAACAGAATCTTGTGCTTGCCGGCGGGGTCGCCTTAAATTGTGTAGGGAACGGCCGTGTGCTCCGCGAAGGACCTTTTGACCATCTCTGGATTCAACCGGCTGCGGGTGATGCGGGCGGGGCACTCGGAGCGGCGCTTTTTGGCTGGCACGTGTATTACAATGCGCCACGCAGCGCCGATAACACACATGACAGGCAAAAGGGGTCGTATCTCGGACCGGCATTCCCGGATGAAGCCATCGAAGCATTCCTGAACGCCCGGGGTTCATCATATCAGCGTCTGGAGCCGGAGCAACTTGTTGATCATGTCGCCGATCTGCTTGCGGCGGGTGCCGTGGTGGGCTGGTTCGCCGGCAGGATGGAATTCGGTCCAAGAGCGCTCGGCGCAAGAAGTATCCTGGGTGACGCCCGGTCCGGAACGATGCAGGCCACGATGAACCTGAAGATCAAGTTCCGCGAGTCGTTCAGACCATTTGCGCCGAGCATTCTCCGGGAGCGGGCTGCAGAGTACTTCGAGCTGGATCACGATAGCCCGTACATGCTGCTCGTTGCACCGATCGTTGCCGCCAGGCGCACGCCGGTGACGGATGAACAGAATCGCCTGTTCGGAATCGACAAGCTGAACATTGTTCGGTCCGATATTCCTGCCGTGACCCACGTGGATTATTCCGCCCGCGTGCAGACAGTCAGCCGGGAAGATCACCCGCTGTATTACGATCTGATCAAGGCTTTTGAGCGCCGCACGGGATGTCCCGTGGTCATCAATACGTCGTTTAATGTCCGGGGTGAACCTATTGTGTGCCGGCCGGAAGAGGCGTACCGTTGTTTCATGCGCACGGACATGGACGCCCTGGTGATGGGAAGTTTTGTGCTGGCGAAGAAAGACCAGAGTCCTCTCGAGGAGGAGGGAAACTGGAGGAAGGAGTTCGCACTTGACTGATGAAGGATTAACCGGGACCCGCGACCTGCGGCGTTTTGGATTACTCTTTGGTGGTCTGGGGTTAGCGCTTGCCGGTTACTGGTGGTGGCAGAACACCACATACTGGTGGGCTCCGGCCTTGTGGGCGGCACTGTTCGCGGGTACAGGGATCTTAGCGCCGTCCCTGCTCCGTCCTCTGCACGCCGGTTGGATGAAGTTTGCACAGTTCCTGGGATGGCTTAATACCCGGATACTTCTCACGCTGTTCTTCTATATGGTGATAACGCCTGTGGCGATTATCCTGAAGGTTTTCCGGAAGGAGCTTCTGGAAGAATACAGAGGGAAACCTGCCGCTACGTATTGGAAGCGCAGGCCGGATGTTGTGGTCGAAAAATCACGATACGAGAATCTCTTTTAACAACCCATACCACCTATGCCTCACAAGAAACACAATCGCATCTCGATCCTTGCCGAACTCTGGGCATTCATGAAGGTCCGCAAGAAGTGGTGGCTCGGACCAATCTTCCTGATGCTTCTCGTGCTGGGCCTGATCGTGGTGATGACGCAGGGTTCCGCTCTCGCACCGTTTATCTACACGTTGTTCTGAGAGGCGCGACGCCTCCGACGTCTACGGCAGTCCCGAGAGAAACGTATTCAGGTGTTCATTGACCGCGCCGGGATTCTCAAGGGGGCTCATGTGTGCGGCTCCCGGAATGATATGGAGTTGAGATCCGCGGATACGTTCAAACATTGATCGGGATGCCTCCGGAGGGGTGGTCGTATCGTGCTCGCCGACGAGAATCAGCGTGGGCACGGCGATCGCGGCCAGAGATGACGTGGTATCCGTCCGCGCCGCAAGGGCCAGCAGCATCCCTGCGATTGCCAGGGGTGGCGTATGTGCAATCGTCGTGCGTATCAATTCGACGGCATCGGGCACACGCGCAAAGGATTCCGGCGCAAAGATCTTCTTGACAAAGTCCTCCGCGAACCAGAGGGAGCCGCGTGATTTCACGGCCGCCATTGCCCGCGCCCTCGAAATCTTTGCTTCATTGCCATCCGCCTCGCTCCGTGTGTTACACAGAACGGCGGCCCGGAATCGTTCAGGATTCCGTTCCAACGCGCGGAGTGTAATGTATCCTCCCATGGACATACCGACGACCACGGTCTGCTGGATTTCCAGATGATCGAGCAGGGCAATCAGATCATCCACGTGACCTTCGATGGTGTATTGGCCGTCGCCCATGCTGCTTTCGCCGAGGCCGCGCAGGTCATACGCGATCGTGCGAAAGGATGAGCTGACGGCTTCCCGCTGAGAGGCCCACATTTTGTGACTGAAGGGGAATCCGTGAATAAACACGATGGGTGGTGCGCCCGCATCTCCCTTCTCGGCCACATGCAGGAGCGCAGTCTGTACCTGAACATGCATAGTCGTGCCTCCAAGATGTCGTACGGAAATCTACACAAATATGGGGTGATTGTCACGTGGAGGGCGCAAATCTTGCTCCTCGTGCCCTGATATACTATATTAAACCATCTCTTCGATCGTCTCCCAACATCCGGGGCTCATATGAACGACGTTCTTTCGCACATACAGAGCAACAGTACGCGCTACGTACGTGAGTTAACAGATCTCCTTGCGATTCCGAGTGTGAGCACAAATCCTGAGAACGTGCCGGATATCCGGCGCTGTGCAGAGTGGGTGGCCGGGCATCTTCGGGGGATAGGAATACCCGATGCCCGTGTGATACCCACCCCGGGGCACCCGGTGGTGTACGGGTCATGGATGAACGCGCCGGGGAAACCAACACTCCTGATCTACGGACACTATGACGTTCAGCCTCCCGAGCCGCTCGACTTGTGGACATCGCCCCCGTTTGAAGCGACTATCCGTGGTGACAATCTGTATGCGCGCGGTTCATCCGACGATAAAGGTCAGTTCTTTGTTCATCTGAAAAGTATAGAAGCGTTTCTCAAGACAACCGGTACACTTCCCCTGAATGTGAAGTTCCTTATTGAGGGGGAGGAGGAGATTGGGAGCGAACATCTGGAGGAGTTTGTGCGGGCGCAGACCGATCTGCTCAAGGCCGATCTTGTTATGATCTCGGATTCTTCCATGTTTGCGCGGAATGTTCCGTCGATCTGCTACGGACTCCGCGGGCTCTCGTACATGCAGGTCGAGCTTGTCGGACCGAGCCGTGATCTTCATTCCGGATCGTTCGGAGGATCGGTGCTGAACCCGATTCAGGCCCTGGCCGAGATGATTGCGCGGCTTCACGACCGTCACGGCCGGATTACCATTCCCGGTTTTTATGACGATGTGCGGCCCCTCAGCAGGAAGGAGCGCGCGGCGTATAAACAACTTCCCTGGAATGACAGGACCTATGCAAAGGAGCTGGGTGTACGGGCACTGTATGGCGAGAAGGGGTTTACGACGCTGGAACGCCTCTGGGCGCGGCCAACCCTGGAATGTAACGGCATCTGGGGTGGCTTCACGGAGGAAGGCGCCAAGACGGTTCTCCCATCAAAAGCCTCCGCAAAGATTTCGATGCGTCTTGTGCCTGATCAGACTTCACAAAAAGCCAGTGCGCTCTTCACCCGATACATGAAGAAGATTCTTCCCCCCGGCGTCCGGATGACCGTGCGCTCCCTCCACGGCGGCGAACCGGCCATTACGCCGATTGACAGTCCCGGCGTCCGTGCCGCAGTCTCTGCTCTGGAGAAAGGATTTGGAAAAAAACCATTGTATCAGCGGGAGGGCGGGTCAATTCCCATTGTTGTACAATTCAAGAAGCTCCTGAAGATAGATACGGTGTTGCTGGGATTTGGCCTGCCGGATGAGAATGCGCATGCTCCGGATGAGTTTCTCCACCTGCCCAATTTTTACGGTGGCATCCGCACATCGGCGCATTTTCTGAGTGAACTTCCATCCTTTATGGGAAAGGCCGGGGCATAGCCCACCGCACAGTGCTGCGCATAAATCTGCTTGTCCACATTCACAGCGCCGGATTACGGCGCGACCTGAGGGTGTTCCAGGAAGCCCTGAAGGGCCTCCCCGTCCGGCTGACGGTTACCGCATTTGATCCCGCATGGCTCCCGCGGCTCGGGCGGGGCATCCGTCGGGCGACAGGGACAGTACTCCCCGGGAAACTCTACGACATTAATCTTTTTGTGGAAGAGATCGCCCCGGCGTGGATGCCCCTTGCCCGGGTGAATTGCCTGGTGCCTCACCAGGAGTGGTTTACCGATCTTACCCGGACCCATCTGCAGCGCATGGACTGGGTCCTCTGCAAATCACAGTTTGCGGTACAGATGTTTGAATCAATCGGGTCCCGCACAGCGTACACCGGATTCACCACCCTCGATCGTTATGATCCTTCTGTCCGCAAAGACTTTTCTGAATCCGTGCATGTCGGCGGAAGCAGTCGCCAGAAAGGCTCGGCCACGGTCAACACTGTCTGGTTGCAACACCCTCAATGGCCCATGCTGACGATCCACTGGTACGAGCCTGCGGCACATCCCGTGGAGGCCTCGAACATCCGGTGTGTGAGATCATTTGTGGATGAACGTACGTTAAGCAACACGCAGAACAGGTGTGGGATACACCTGTGTCCCTCGGAAGCGGAAGGATTCGGACATTATCTCGTTGAGGCAATGAGTTGTGCCGCTGTTGTGCTGACGACCGCCGCTCCGCCAATGAACGAACTGGTTCAACCGGAGAGGGGAGTGCTTGTCGGATATCATCGTCAGGCCCCCCAGGGGGTTGGCATGAACTACTACGTCGATCCGGTCCTGCTCGGGGAAGCCGTGGAAGGGGTGCTGGGTACAAGTCTGCTCGAGCGTGAACGGATGGGCAAACGGGCAAGGGAGTGGTTCCTTGAGAATGACCGCCTTTTTCGCACCAGGTTGTGGGAAGTGCTCCAGGGAATTGCCTGAAAATGGGACGAGCCGATTTGACTACGGTATTGAAAATTTCTGAGAGAAGTCGTATATTAAGTATTCTTGCTGGCGTAGCTCAGTTGGTTAGAGCACCAGATTGTGGATCTGGGGGTCACAGGTTCAAATCCTGTCGCCAGTACACCCTCCCCCTCCTCATACGCGAACGCAATTCCGACTATGGCCGACGACCGAACTGTTGAACCACGGCTGCTGCGCGGATTCAGGGATTACCTGCCCGCGCAGATGAACGCCCGACTCAAACTCATTGCCACCATCCGCCAGGTCTACGAACGGTATGGGTTTCTTCCCCTTGAAACGCCCGCGCAGGAATACAAGGTCACGCTCCTGGGGTATGGCGAAGAAAACACCAAACAAATCTTCTGCTTTAAGAACCCCGAAGAAGAAGATGTAGCGCTGCGGTTCGATCTGACCGTTCCCCTCGCCCGTGTTGTCGCACAATACCCCGATCTGCCTCTCCCGTTTCGCCGTTACCAGATTGCGCCGGTCTGGCGTGCCGACAAACCGGATCCGGGCCGGTTCAGGGAGTTCCTGCAATTCGATCTCGACTCCGTGGGAGTGTCGTCTCTCGCCGCCGATGCGGAGATTCTGACCGGTATGTACGATACGCTTGAGGCGCTTGGACTGCATCAGTCCGTTGTCCGGTTCAGCAGCCGGAAAGTGCTGAACAGCCTGCTGGACTATGCCGGGATACCCCGTACGATGGCGCATGGGGTGTTTCGTGTGCTGGACAAGCTGGAGAAAATTGGCCGGGAAAACGTCGCGGCGGAACTTGCCGGAGGACGTGTTGATGTCTCGGGCGACAAAATTCCGGGGTTGGGCCTCGGCAGAAAAGCTATAGACCACATTGAAGAGTTTCTGGTTTTGCCGAAAGGGACGCGGGAAGAGGTCTTGCAGGGAATCACACGTCTGTTTGCCGGGGTCGATACAGCTTCCGAGGCAATACACGAGCTCGATTTTCTCTGCACATCACTTGACGTTCTGGAGATTCCAGAGGAAAGAGTGGCCCTTGACCTGAGCATTGCGCGGGGGCTGGACTACTATACCGGACCGGTGTTTGAAGCGATGCTCACAGAAGCTCCCGAGTTCGGGTCAATCTTCGGGGGGGGGAAGATACGACGGTCTTGTTGAACGATTCCTGGGTCGGAAGATTCCCGCTGTCGGGGCCTCTATCGGTGTAGACCGCCTCTTTGCGGCCATGCAGAAGCTTGGCCTCTTCTCCATGGGGAATGCCACGGCGCAGGTTCTGGTAACCATCATGGAACCCGGCCGGCTGGCGGATTATCAGCGCCTTACGAGACAGCTGCGGAACGAAGGCATCAACACGGAAATGTATCTTGGCGAAGAGCGTAGTCCGGGCAAACAACTCCAGTACGCCAACCGGCAGCATATCCCTGTCGCCATCCTCATGGGCAGCAACGAGTTCCAACATGGCGAGGTAACGATCAAGGACCTTGTGCTGGGTGCAGCAATGCAGGACAAAAAGAAAACCATGACCGGAAAAGACCGAGAACGGTATCTTCAGGAAACGCGGACGGTGCAGGTGACGGTTCCTCTTGCCGAATGTGCCGTCACGATCAGATCGATCCTCGCCCGTCACGATAAATCACAACCTCCGGGATGAACGAGGGATCAACCCATGCCCAAGACTCTTCAGATTGATGGTAGCTCGCTGACCATCGATCGTGTTGTTTCGGTGGCGCGTCATGGTGTGCGGGCACGCCTCTCGCCGCTGGCACGTGAAGGAATGCGACGTTCCCGCGAATGGGTAGAGCGTGCGGTCCGTGAACACGCGGTGGTGTACGGTGTGACCACGGGGTTCGGGGCATTTCAGAACGTTTCCGTCCGTTCCGAACGCCTCCGGGAGCTTCAACGGAATCTCATCCTCAGCCACTGTGCCGGAGTGGGCCCTCCGTTCGCGGAAGAAATTGTCCGTGCCATGCTCCTCCTTCGCGCGAATGCGCTCGCACGGGGTCATTCGGGGATACGTATCGCCGTCGTCGAGCGGCTCCTGGAGATGCTTCACTGTGGTGTCCATCCTATTGTGCCCGAACAGGGCTCTGTGGGCTCGAGCGGTGATCTGGCTCCACTTTCGCATGCTGCGGCAGTCCTCATCGGTGAAGGTGAGGCGATCTATCGGGGGAAACGGATGAGCGGGAGGAAGGCGATGCGCGCTGCCGGTCTCAAACCGGTCGTGCTGGAAGCGAAGGAAGGACTGGCTCTAAACAACGGCACACAGGCAATGACCGCCGTTGGGGTGCTGGCTGTTCATGATGCCGGCCGCCTGGCGGATCTTGCTGATATTGCAGCCGCATTGAGTCTGGAAGCTGTCAAGGGAAAAAGTACCCCGTTTGCGGAAAAAGCCCTGGCCACACGCCCTCATGCAGGACAGGCCCGCTCCGCCCGTAATATCCGGACAATGATCGCCGGGAGCCGGCTGGTGGACCGTGTAGACCATGATACCCGGAACAAGGTTCAGGACTCGTATTCTATCCGCTGCGCTCCGCAGGTGCACGGGGCATCTCGGGACGCCATTGAATACGTGGCGCGCGTTGTGGAGACGGAGATCAATGCGACAACCGACAATCCGCTGATCTTCCCGGATTCCAACGAAGTCTTCAGTGTCGGGAATTTTCACGGACAACCCGTTGCTCTCGCAATGGATTTTCTCGCGCTCGCGGTTGCAGAGCTTGGAAATATTTCGGAGCGGCGGACTGCCAAATTGATGGACCGCGAGCACAGCTGCGGCCTCCCGCCGTTTCTTGCCGTGGATGGCGGACTCGAGTCGGGCCTGATGATCGAGCAATATACCGCTGCAGCGCTGGTGTCGGAGAACAAAGTCCTCATCCATCCTGCCAGCGGTGATTCGATCCCGACCTCTGCGAACCAGGAAGACCATGTGAGCATGGGGACCATCGCGGCCCGGCAGGCGCGCCAGGTCATTCAGAACGTGGAACACGTGATTGCCATAGAACTCCATGGCGCCATCGAGGCCCTTGCGTATCGATCCGAACGTCCGGGTGAAGGAACGCGCAAGGCGCTCCGCATGTTGCGAGAAGTGGTTCCCCCTCTCCGCGGTGACCGGCCGTTGTCTCAGGACATCGAAGCCCTTGTGCAGTTCATCCGCAACGACGCCCTTCGCGCCCTTGTCCGTTAGAATAACGCAGAGACACAGTGTGCCAGGGAGCCACCCGTGAATACATGGAAACCCGATGGTGAGCGTTATACATCCCTGATCTATCGCCGGTGCGGGCGAAGTGGTCTCAGACTTCCGCCGGTGTCGCTCGGACTCTGGCACAACTTCGGCGGCGTTGATCCGGAAGGCAATGGCCGGGCGATGCTCCGGAGAGCCTTTGACCTCGGCATCACCCACTTCGACCTTGCGAATAATTATGGTCCGCCGCCCGGATCGGCGGAAGAAACATTTGGCAGAATCTTCAAGAGTGATTTTGCTCCGTACCGTGATGAGCTGATCATATCCACAAAGGCTGGGCACCTGATGTGGCCCGGACCGTATGGAGAATGGGGATCGCGGAAATATCTTATCGCCAGTCTGGATCAAAGTCTGAAGCGGATGGGATTGGAGTATGTTGACATCTTCTACTCCCACCGTCCCGATCCGGATACACCTCTTGAAGAAACCATGGGAGCGCTGGATTTTGCCGTTCGCTCGGGCAGGGCATTATACGCCGGCATTTCTTCGTACAATGCCGACCAGACACGCCGGGCGGCGGCCCTCCTGCGTCAGATGGGTACACCCTGCCTTATTCACCAGCCCGTCTATAACATGTTCAACCGGTGGATCGAGGGGGAACTCCTCGAAGTGCTCTCCCAGGATGGCATGGGTTGTATTGTCTTCTCCCCCCTGTCGCAGGGACTTCTGACCGAAAGGTACCTCGATGGAATTCCCCAGGACTCCCGGGCCGGAAAACCTCACGGATTTCTCAGACCCCAGCACATTACTGAAGAGAAGCTCACCCGGGTGCGGGCACTCCGGGTGATCGCCCGACGCCGGGACCAGACCGTGGCTCAGTTGGCGCTGTCATGGGTGCTGCGGCATCCGGGAGTCACTTCTGCGCTAGTCGGCGCAAGCTCCGTGGCGCAGATCGAAGAGAACCTCGCGGCGAGCGCCGCTCCCCCTCTTTCGGACGCGGAACTTCAGGAGATCGACAGGATTCTTCATTAAGAACCCCCTGCAGTCATCGTCAGCACTCCCTCCACTCGCCGGAACCAGACAACCGCTCCTTGTGTTAGAATAGCAAAGGGAAAGATACCCCATGCGGATGATTATCGGTTTTGTACTTTTCTGGGTCATTATGATAGGGAATGACGTTGAGTCTCCTCAACGTATCAAAGTCTATTCTCTTGCGTCGAAAGGATATATCTCAGTGGAAAAGGTCGTAAAGTCGGATGAGGAATGGCGCAAGCAGTTGACGCCGGAACAATATGAAGATTACCCGCGGCCATGGGACCGAACGTGCATGTTCGGGGCTTTACTGGGCGAACCACGAAGCCGGTGTCTATTCCTGCGTGTGTTGTGATCTGGAGCTCTTTTCGTCCGGAACAAAATTTGATTCCGGAACCGGATGGCCCAGTTTCTGGGGTCCGGTGGCAAAAGAGAATATCCGGTCCGTGACGGACAGAAGTTACGGCATGGCACGGACCGAAATTCTGTGTGCCCGGTGTGACGCCCACCTGGGGCACGTGTTCGAAGACGGGCCTGCACCCACAGGACTCCGCTACTGCCTGAACTCTGTGGCATTAACATTCGCCCCGCGGTAACGCCCGGTACGCAGTGGTATCCCGCCCTCGCTCCCGGGCCGTAACCACCTTGCAACTCTTACCCCTTTGGTGTATCTTGCCTTGAATCTGCTGGCTTTTTATGTCTCTCCCGGGTTGACACTTGCAGCGCAAGAAGATACTGTTTACCTCCAGCCTCTCCTCGCCGTTTATTCAGGAAGATCTCAGACTCTTGAAGCGGCATTTTGATGTAACGTACGTATGCACTGCCGGTCTCACCGCCCCCTTCAAAATTTTCTCGAAGGTGCGATCCCATGATGTGACATTCACATGGTTTGCATCCGTCTACGCGTTTTTCGCCGTGCTGGCCGGGCGTTTGTTTGGCAAGCGATCGATTGTCGTTATCGGAGGTGCTGACGCGTCAAAGATCCCGGAGATCCGGTACGGTATCTGGCTCTCCCCCTGGAAGGCCCAGCTGGTGAAGTGGGCGATGCGCCATGCCTATCGTGTGCTGGCGGTCGATCCCTCATTACAGAAAGAAGCAGCCCGCCTTGCGCAGTACGGAGGGGGGAATATTGAGTATGTCCCGACGGGCTATGATCCTGAAGTATGGAAACCCTCCGGACCGAAGGAAGCCTTCGTCCTGACTGTTGCCGGGTGTGACGACCGGTGGCGGATGAAGAAAAAAGGGCTGGACGTATTATTTGATGCAGCGGGAGCCTGTTCGGATGTACGTTTTGTTGTCGTGGGGATTCGCTCTGAGCTGATCAAGGAAATCCGCGAGTCTGTTCCGTCAAATGTTGAGCTGATCCCGTATCTGAGTCAGACTGACCTCCTGGCATACTACCAGCGTGCGGCCGTATATTGCCAGCCTTCTTATACGGAGGGCTTGCCCAACAGTCTTTGTGAAGCCATGCTGTGTGAATGTGTTCCGGTGGGGACAATTGCTGGAGGCATTCCCACGGCCATCAATGATCGTGGCTACCTTGTCCCGTATGGAGATCCAGCTGTTCTGGCTGGTGCGATCCGGGAGGCATTGCAGGCGTCAGCGGGTGCGGGTAAACGGGCGCGGGAGTTCATCAGCGAGACGTTTACGCTGGAGAGAAGGGAATTGGCGTTGAACCGGGTGATAGGGGAGGCAACGCGGTGATGGTGTCTGGGATATGAAACGACCGCTCCGCAACATAGCTTCACTCTTTGCTGGTGATGTTGCCAGCCGCGGGGTTGGTTTTCTTGTTACCGTCTATCTTGCCCGGGTCCTCGAGCCTGCGGGGTTTGGGCTTGTGAGTGTAGGCATGGCTCTGCTGGGACACCTGCAGATGCTCTCGAGTCCGGGCGTGCAGCTTGTAGAGACACGGAACGCCGCCCGTCCGGGCGGGATGGACGCCAGACGTTTCGGCGGCGTCCTCACACTACGCCTTGTGCTGTCGGCGATGCTGTTTGTCACCGCGGCTGTTGTCTTGTTCAGCATTCCGTATGATCCCGCCTTCCGTGCTGTAGTCCTCTGGAGTCTGGCCTCTCTGTTTCCTCTTGCCGTTGCCACAGACTGGTATTTGCAGGGGCACGAACGTATGGGCCCGGTTGCCCTCGCCCGATTTGTGGGCTACTGTTTTTACGGACTGGTTGCCTGGATGCTCGTCCGCTCCACAGACGACGTCACGATGGCTCCCGCAGCGTTTTTTCTGGGAAGTATCGTTACGTCGGGGATGCTCTGGAACGCTGCCGTGTCCCGGCGTTCTCCCCTCCGGCTGACCTGGGATCGGAAGCTCTGGGTGCAGGTACTGCGTGAAAACATCGCCGTCGGCGGCGCAATGTTTGTCGGGCAGATGGTCATCAACCTCCCTCCCGTGGTGATTGCGGCAACATGGAGTACCGCAGATGCCGGACTTTATAACGCTGCCATGAAGCTTGTGTTTTTGCTTCTGATTGCCGACCGTGTTCTCAATGCGATTCTCCTTCCGGCGCTGACAAGGGTTCGCAACACAAAACCAGCCGAGCTGGAGAACCTGGTGACAATCACGACAAAACTCGTGCTCGCGGGTATCGTCTGTATCATTCTTCTCGGAAATCTCCTCGCGCCATGGGGAGTCCATCTTGTGTACGGTCAGGCCTATGAAGGTGCCGGACTGGTGTTCCGCATCCTCCTTTTGTATGTTGGACTTACGCTTATCAATTCTGTTGCATCAAATGTCCTGCTTGCGGCCGGGCAGGAGCGTGTGTACAGCGGAATCCTGGTGCGGGGATCTCTCGTCCTTGTGGTGGCCATGGTTGTCCTCACGCCGCTCTTCGGGATCGTGGGGACTGCGGCCGGAGCCGTGATCGGGGAACTGGTTACTGTAATACTGATGGCCCGGCGGGCGAGATCCGAGGGGCTTTTCCCGCGAATCGGTGTGATCGCCGCTCCTCTCCTTGCCGGCTCAGTCGCCGCGGCTGCCGGATGGATGACATGGCCGGTTTCGGGATTTCTCTCTGTGGGTGCAACGGGTGTCATATTTATAGGACTCCTGATACTTTTTAGAGTGTTTAAGAGTGAAGATTTTGTGTACATGAAGGACCGACTCGTCTGAACATCCTCGCAGGTCTTACACGGCGTTCCCGTACATGGGAGCAGGTACTCACGAGAGAGGGATTCCCCTGGCGCTCTGTGAATCTTTCGGATGGGGAGGGGGTGCCGGAGTGCAGCCTGCTGATTGTGACACACACACTGGATGCAACCGAGCGGGATACCATTGAACAGTACCTCCGGAGTGGAGGGGCCATCCTGGCGTATGCCCGCCATGTGGCGGGTGTCGGGGGTACAAGTGTGCGTCGTGAGCGGCTCCATTATATTCTTTCCGAGGGTGATCCGGTGTTTCCATCCATCCGGGTCATAGATCTTGGGTGCGAAGGCCATATCCCCCGGGAGGCAAATCATCTCCGCACGCATCAGAACCAGCACGCCATATTTGCCGGCCCGCTGCTGGGCGGTTCGGCCGTCCTCCTCCCGTTTGATGTGCAACGGGTGCTTACAGACGTCCGGACGACGAACAAAGCATTTTATTCGCGCCGGGACCGCCTGCCAACAGAGCGTGTGTCACTTGTGTCACGGGGAGAGATATTCCAGCTCTGTCATCATGCGTTCGAGTACCTGCATCATTCCCGGTCGTTGCCGTATGTTCACCTCTGGTATTTCCCGGAAACGGCTGGAAATGTGCTGGCATTTCGTATTGATACAGATGGCGCGGCCCGGCATGATATCGATGCTCTCTACAGCGTTCTCCGGAACGCTCAGACCGAGGGAACCTGGTTTCTGGATGTGGCCGCGCATGAGCCCTGGCTTCCGCATTTTTCGACCCTGGCGGGACAGGAGCTGGCCCTTCACTGTTACGAACACCGCATTGAAGCGGACCCCGGGCGTCAGGCCGCACAGTGGGGTCGTGCACTCGCGATGATGCGGCAGGCAGGTTTTGCCCCGCACGGCGTTGCGGCTCCGTTCGGAACGTGGACTCCGGCGCTGGGGAAGGTCATCGATGGGCTTGGCCTGTTATACTCTTCCGAGTTTTCGTATGCCTACGATACACTTCCTCTTCTTGCCGAGGCAGACGATCGGATCTACCGTACGCTTCAAGTGCCGGTGCATCCGATCAGCATCGGAAGTCTCCGCCGGGCAGGAGCGACCTCACGGCAGATGATTGACTACTACAGATCGACGATTGACGCGCACTGGGCCCGGAATATTCCGCTTGTGTTTTACCATCACCCGGGACACCGGCACTGGGAGGTTGTTGAGGCGCTGCTGGAGTACGGGCAAACGTTCAATGTGTCACGGATGCGTCTGGGTCAAGTGGCGCAATGGTGGATGGCCCGCGGGCAGCTGGAAGCACGATTTGAAGTCCGGGAGAGCGTGTTACAGGTGGCCAATGCTGATGCTCTGGCCGAAGCGCGTATTGGAATCAGGGTCGCGCTAACGGAGGAACATTCGCTCGTGCTCCGACCCGCCGCGACCATTCTTCTGGACTCGCGTGAACAGCTTGTCCGGGCGCAGGTGCAGGTCCCTGATGACCTTCACCGGATCCGGGCTGCAGATCCGCGGCGCGTGCTCGGAGATCTTTACACAGCAATGCTCAGGAGGTTGAAGTGACGGTCCACGTTGCGGGATATCAGGCGGTCTCCATATTACACGGCGGGCCCCGGACACAGATAGACGAAACGGTACGGCATCTGGAGGGTCTGGGGGTTAACACGGCCCTGTTTGATCCCTGGAAGCCCTTCCGTCCGGCGCCGGACGACATTGTTCATATGTTCGCTGCGAACATCGGGACATACCACCTGGCCCGGGAGATCAGGGCGCTGGGTGTTCCGCTCGTTGTGTCACCCATTACCTACAGCCGCCATTCTCCCCGATTTATCCGAAACGTGCTGCGCACCACCCGGGTGATCCAGAAAAAGGCACGGGGAGTCTGGACGGATTACGGTCTCTGTGCGGAAATCTGTTCGTGGGCAGCCAGAGTCATGCCCAACACGCAGGCAGAAGCAGATCTGCTCGTGCGCGGTTATGGCGTTCCGGAGGGGAAGGTGCGTGTGGTCCCCAACGGCGTCCATGAACGATTTCTTGACGCCGATCCGAAAACCTTTGAAAAGGCATACGGGTTAAAGGGTTTTATCTTGAACGTCGGGCACACGGGGCATACACGGAAGAACGTGCTGCGACTTATTAAAGCACTCGGGCCGCTTGGCCATCCGGCGGTGATCATCGGACGGATTATCAAGAGTCCGTACGGGGACGCCTGTGTCCGCGAGGCCGCCCGGTACAAACACATCCTGCTCATTGACGGGTTGGAGAACAATTCTGCCATGCTTGCTTCGGCATACGCGGCGTGTGATGTGTTTGTGCTTCCTTCCTTATTCGAGACGCCGGGCATCGCCGCTCTTGAGGCCGGCCTTGCCGGAGCAAAGGTGGTGATCACTCCCCATGGAGGGACCCGTGAGTATTTTGGGGATCTGGCCCGGTATGTCGATCCGTTGAGCGAAGATTCAATCCGGCAGGGGATTCAGGAAGTGTTGAGCATGACAAAAGACGAGCGGCTCAGACGTCACATCGCCGGCCACTATCTCTGGCGGCACGTTGCGGAAAAGACTGCAGCGGTGTATCGGGAAATTATGTCCCGTTGATGACTTGCAGAAAATCTAATCAGCAGGCAGAGGTTCCCAGAGTAGTTCGATGTCTGTACCGCTCAGCACGCCGATCTGGATATCGTACCGTTCCTCCTGAATGGTAATCGTTCCCCATCCGGGCATGACATAGGAATTGCCCGGTCCGGCCCGCTGGAATCGCAGGACAATTCCCGTACCGAAGTCCACCGTAATCCAATCCTCTCCCTGAGCCACAGCTCTCCCTTGATCGGCAGTTGAAACCCGAAGGTAGCGGTGTCCGTCCTTCTTGAATGGCCCTTTGTCGTCCAGCGGTTCCAGAATCCCGACAGACCGGAATTCCGTATCGACGGCAATGTGGAACACACAATCTGTCAGATTGCGGGTCATCCGGACTTCGTCAGTGAACGGTGCGTATGATGGAGCACAGCCGGAGATCATCAGCGCAAGGATCAGGGGGAGCGAGTGTCTTCTCTTCATGGGAGTTGAGATTATGGTTGAGAGTGATCGTGGGGGACCGGGTGGGCATCGGCGGCCATTGTGGCGGCAAGTTCATGGCCGAGATATCGGTCCACTCCGGCATGGACGAGATAGAGAATCGGCGTGATTCCCACAGCGATAAGAAATTTATAGATGTAGTTTGTGGTGCCTATGCCCAGAATCTGCATGGCGGATAATGGGCCGAGGAATGCTATGTAGAGGACGACGAATGAGTCGACCAATTGTGAGACAACGGTTGATCCGGTCGCCCGGAGCCAGAGCATCTTTCCTCCTGTCCGGCGCCGGAGATAGTGAAAGACATAAATATCCACAAATTGTCCGATGAGGTATGCGGTGAGCGAACCAACAATGATCCGGGCCGAGACCCCGAAGAC
Organism: uncultured Bacteroidota bacterium; assembly: GCA_963700635.1. Taxonomy (GTDB): domain Bacteria; phylum Bacteroidota; class Ignavibacteria; order UBA10030; family UBA6906; genus JAGDMK01. The sequence goes on from CAVOYH010000004.1 coordinate 220,335, forward strand.
GGAATTAAACGCTTCATGTGATACCGGCGATATGGCCGCAGCCGGTATGGACATTTCAATCTGAAGGAGCACCAGGGCGAACAGGACCATTGCCATTCCCAGCAGGGTGATAAACCGTATGCCCCTGCGCCCGTAATATTCGTTAATAATATCGGTCACGATGAAGGTGATGGGAAAGGGGATCACGCCCATCGTGAGGATAAAATCCAGTTCGCCCCAGAGGGTGATCTGGATGAGTTTTCCACCGGTTATCTCCGCCAGCAGCAGGGCGGTGAGAAAAACACTTCCGAGAATAGTGAAGAGCGTGACGCGTTTGTCCATGAGCGAGCGGTTCCGAAAATGCATCTAGTCAATTGTACTAAGATACAAAATCTCCGGTTAATTCGTAATCATTCCATCCTCTATGCTTCCTGTTCTCAGGATGCCATAGCCGGCATGATCGGGCGACACGGGGGTGCCTCTGAAAACCCATAGGGAGACCCGCGCGACGGTGTACAGTATCATGTCCTGCGGGAATATTGATTTTTTTCATGGAAATGCTTTGATTGAGGGCATATTGAATTGTTCTTTTCGAGAGCCCCGTGAAGGTGCATACAGCTTTCGTTGTTTTTCTGCTCTCTCTGGGTATGCTGGTCCCACTTGCGATCGGCCTGAGGGGATGCAGCTACTACGCTACTGGAGTCGCGGATCGGCCTTTCCATTCGCAGTACGAAGCTCTTAAACCTTCAGGCACCGAAAGCCACGGATATGGAATCGTCGGTTCACTTCTGATTATTACTGGAGTCACGTCGTACTCCTCCCGCAAACGATGGCGGCTGCTCCGCACAGCTGGCTCGCTTCGCACCTTCCTTGAAGTCCACATTTTTCTCTGCCTTCTCGGTCCCACGCTTGTCCTGTACCATACAACATTTAAATTCGGCGGACTGATCGCCGTTGGGACCTGGAGCATGCTGGCCGTCGTCGCCAGCGGTGTAATCGGCCGGTATTTATACACCCAGATACCGAAAACGCTGCAGGGTCACGAAATGACTGTCGAGGAACTTGGCCGGGAGACCGATCGACTCAAGCAACAAATCGAGATCCAATCCGGTCTTTCGGCCGTTGAACTCGATCGACTGGATACCCTCCTCATTGCACCTGTTGGCGTCCGTCCGGAGAGCGTATTCACAACCCTTGGCCGCACGCTTGTCTTCGACCTGACAAAATACCGACGGCTACGTGTGTTCCGGGCTGAATTGAAGCATCGTATTGCCGGTCGTGCGATTGCCGATCTTGAAAGGACAGCCCTGCGCCGCGTCAATCTCCGTCGCCGCCTGGCCTTGCTCGAACACTCCCGCAAGCTATTTCATCTCTGGCATGTTATTCACCTCCCATTCACGATTGTTCTGTTCGTGATCCTTCTCGTGCACGTGGCAGTTGCCCTGGCATTCGGATACTGGTGGGTGTGGTAGGATGAGACGGGCCTGCATCAGCATTCTGTTTAGCATGGTAGGGTTTGTGCTGCCGCCGGCACTTTATCCTCAGATATCCCCGGGAGAGCTTTCTGCTCCGCACGCTCATCTGGAGGGAGTCGGAAATTGTACAAAGTGTCATGCGCTGGGACGAAGCATCGACAACACGGGATGTCTGAGCTGCCATGGAGAGATTGCAGATCGTATACTTCGGCGTGCGGGGTTACACGGCGGATACGCAGATCGCCGGTGCGTTGAGTGCCACAAGGAGCACCATGGTGTCAACTTTTCGATCGTACTATTCGAGACCGGTCGTTTTGTGCATCAACGCGCCGGGTTCGACCTCAAGGGCAAACATGCCGCCCTCAGATGCGCTCAATGTCATACATCCAAGCTCATCAAGGATCCTGACGTTCGCCGAAAGGTGGAACGTGGGCGTAAGGGGACCTTCCTCGGCCTCGGACAGAATTGTGTCGATTGTCATGATGATGCCCACAGCGGACAATTTACTGCCCCGTGTGCTCAGTGCCACGGTTCGGACGCCTGGAATGTGACACCGGGATTTACGCATGAGAAAACGGCATTTCCACTGGTCGGAAAGCACGCAAACGTCGCCTGTTCACAATGTCACACCCGGACCGGCCCACGTAATACTGTTCAGTTTGCACGATTATCTTTTGGTACATGTGCGACATGCCATCAGGACCCGCACGGCGGGCGGTTCGAAAAATCCTGCGAGAGCTGCCATTCGCCTGCGGGATGGAAATCCGGTGCAGCGTCCCGGTTCGATCATCAGTCAACCCGGTTTCCGCTCAAAGGAAGACATGCATCGCTGGCGTGTGCGAAATGCCACAGCAATAGTGCGACCACCGCAAGAGGGAGATTCCGCCCCACACGGTTTCAGCTCTGTTCAGACTGCCACATGAACGTGCACAAGACAGGATTGATCCAGCGTCGCAACAGCGTCTCGTGTGAACAGTGTCACGTGGAAAGCGGTTGGAAGGATGGCGCGGCCGGGACGTTTAGTCATGATGATACTGGTTTTCCGCTTCGGGGGAGACACAAGAATCTTCCCTGCAAAACCTGTCATGGGCAGCGCGCTCCAAGAACTGGTTCCGTGTCACTCATACGGTCAGGAGAGTCGCCTGCCTGTGTTGACTGCCACACTGATCCGCACCACGGACAGTTCTCTGATGGTAAGACTCCGGTTCCGTGTGAGAGGTGTCATGACGAAAAAAGGTTTACACCGTCGGTGTTTACCTTGATCGACCATGACCGGAGCGGCTTCCCACTGGCGGGCTCCCACCGGGCAGTACCGTGTACTGAATGTCACAAAGAGCGAATAGTCGGCGGGGCACGGTTTCGTCAGTTCCGGTGGAAGGACCCCATGGACTGCACTCACTGTCACGAAAATGCTCACGGGGGCAAGGTCGCCCCATTTACGAAGCAGGAGTGCAGAGTTTGCCATGCGCCAGTCGGCTGGGATCAAGTGCAATATGTTCACACCGGAACTGCGTTTGTGTTGTCGGGAAAACACATCGGCCTCGCCTGCTGGAGGTGCCATGGTGACCAACGCAAGCGTAGCCCGGTTGCCACATGGCTTTTCCGGGGCACGCCGACTCGGTGCGCTGATTGTCATGGAGATGGAGTTTCGAATCGCTGAGGGATCAGAAATACAGCGTAACGTCAGAAGGTAAGGACACATGGAGGGATGAAGAGACCGATGAGAATGCATTGTGTGTTGATTACGCTTGGCGTATGCATCATGTTTGCGGGGGCAAAAGCCCAGAATTCCCCGCATGGGGAGCTTTCGGTATCATGTGATGCATGCCATAACACGGAGTCCTGGAACCGGGTGGTCTCTCCTATGGGATTCAAGCACGCCACGACCGGATTTCCATTGGAAGGACGGCATGTACAGGTGGCGTGCCGCCAGTGCCACACAACATTACGATTTGTTGAAGCTTCGGACAGATGTGCTTCCTGTCACGAAGATGTACACCGCCTGGAACTCGGCTCGACGTGCGACCGTTGCCACTCTTCCACATCCTGGCTTGTTCCGGACATGCCACAGCGACACCTTTCCACACGATTTGCGCTTCTGGGTGCTCATCGCCTTGCGCAGTGCCAATCATGTCATACCAACGTGCAAAAGCACACCTATGCGGGGGTTCCGCTGGAGTGTATCAGCTGCCACGGTAACGACTATGCGGCCACGGTTGCACCTCCCCACAGGGCATCCGGAATCGGTACCGACTGCGAGTCATGCCACTCTGCGGCCGCAGTTTCATGGGGCGGTCACTTTGACCATACCCAGACCGGGTTTCGTCTCACCGGGGCTCATGTGGCCGTGCCATGTTCGCAGTGCCATCAAGGAAGAGTGTATGGCGGGCTCTCTGATGCGTGTTCCTCCTGCCATATCCAGCAATACGCCGCGACAACCAATCCCTCTCACACAGGCTCGGGATTTCCCACAACCTGTCAGACCTGCCATGCTACCACCGGCTGGACACCGTCCTCCTTTCAACATGACACATACTTTCCGATCTCCGCGGGCAGCACGCACCGGCCCGGACGGTGGAACGCATGTTCCGATTGCCATGTTTCGGCGGGATCCGTCCAGCTGTTTTCTTGCTTGAATTGCCATGAGCATGCACAATCACAGGTTGATCCCAAACACACCGGAATCGCCGGCTACCGGTACGATAGCCAGGCATGCTATTCCTGTCATCCCCGCGGTCGTCAATGAGGTCCAAGCCGCTTTGGGGCGTACTCTTTTTTCTCGCATGGTTTATCAGGCTTTCTGCGGATGCCCAGTGGTCCGCGAACGGGTCGGTGGTCGTTCGTGGACACGTAACTTTTGTTTCCTCCGCCTCTGCCTACCTTGATGTCGGGAAGGACCGTGGTGCGGCACCCGGTGATTCGGTAGTATTTATCCGGGGCGGCCAGGTGCAGGCAGAAGGAACCATTACCGCTGTCTCCTCGGGCTCGTCGGTGGTCCCCGTTAAGGGCGACGGACTCATCAGAGTCGGAGACAGCGTGCTCGTCCGCCATCAACGACCCGCCGTCAATGCAGAACAGTCTGCAGCCACCCTGACCCGCACGACGCAAGCATTCCTGGCGCCGCGTGCCGTTACGGGAAGGGTGGCCCTGCAATACATCGGAGCAGGCAGCGTGAAAGAGGGAATATCCACTTCCCAACCAGCTATGGTACTTCTCCTGAATATCCCTGCACTTTTTGAAAGCGGCCTGAGTATGAGGTTTCATGGCCGGACGGCGAGGGACTTTTCACGGGAACGCTTTTCCGGAAGGGAGGGTTCGAGGACGTCCACGAGGATCTATGAACTCGCTTTTGCATCGGATGCCCCGGGACGCACGTTTGGCTTCTCGTTCGGCCGGGTGATGTCGCGTTATGTCTCCGGGCTGGGTTCCTTCGATGGAGCAGAGTTGCTGGTGCGAAAAGGCAATCTCACTGCCGGACTTGTTGGCGGGTTCCAGCCCGATCTCCGGACATCCGGCATAGATGGAAGACGCCAGACTGTTGCGATTTTTGGCAACATGACGTGGAGCGCTCGCGACAGAACGGGGGGTGATGTTACACTGGCCTATGGCCGCCAGATGTTCAAGGGGAAACTGGATCGTGATTATGCCTACATCCAAAGTAGCACGCGGATAGGAGAAACGTTATCGCTCTTTCAATCTACTGAGGTCGATGTGACCGGGATGGAGGGGGAAGTCAGGACGGAGAAATTCCGGCTCACCAATACGTTCTTCACGCTGTCGTATGGTCCCACGCCGTGGTTGAATATTGACGGAGGGTATGACGCTACGCGAACGGTGTACTACCTCGAATCTATGAATATCCGATCGGACACCCTGATGGATAACTCTATCCGTCAGGGTCTCAGAGCTGGAGTGTCTGTGCGACTGCCGTTGCGGCTGCGTGTGGGTGGGCGGATGTACGTCAGATCTGCCACCGGTGATCTTCGGGCGTCGCGGACAATCATCGGCATGGCAGGAATGAGTGACATCGGGCGTACAGGAATTAGCACGAATGTCCAGCTGGCCGGCATCACCGGTATCTATGCCGAAGGAACCAATCTCTCTGCGCGCCTGAACTATATGTCTGGCGCAGGACTCAATATAGATCTGGGGATTGAACGATATGCGTACACCCTCGTACGAACCGGCGAACAGTCACGTACGCTTACCGCCAGTGTATCGGTGCAATCCTTGATCGCACAGCGATGGTACCTTCTTGGTGGCTTCGATCAAATCTGGGAAGACGGGATTCCGTTCCAGCGAATCTTTGCTGAGGTCGGAGTCCGATTCTGAATATGTTCCTCCGGCCTGCCGAAAAGTGCGGACTGAGTGGTGCGCCCGTTCGGACGCGGCGTTCAACTGGGGTAAATCAAACGAGACCTCCTCATCCTTGGAAACGCTGATTACCATTATCATCGCCGTTCTCCTGGTTGCGGGAACCGTGTTTCCGTACTACAGGAAATTTCGGCGACGCGAGGCGGAGGCTCACCAGCGGTGGGGTGATTTGAAGTTGACAGGACTCGACAAGGCCGGGGGTGTGCACCCGCATATAGACGTGCTCGCGTGCATCGGGTGTGGTGGATGTGTTGATGCGTGCCCTGAGGGGGATGTGCTGGGGGTTGTGGACGGTAAAGCGATTCTGGTGCACGGGGCAAAGTGTGTAGGTCATGGGCGCTGTGCTGATGCCTGTCCTGTGGGCGCAATTCGTCTGGTTCTGGCCCCTCCGGGCCGCGGTGCTGAACTGCCAATTCTGTCAGAGCAATTTGAAACTAACATGCCGGGGATATTCGTTGCGGGAGAGCTGGGTGGACTCGGGCTCATCCGGAATGCAGTCGCACAGGGAGTGTCCGTAGTGCGTTCCGTTGCATCCCGTCCCAATCGAGCACCTGAAGGGGTGTTCGATGTCGTTATTGTCGGCGCTGGTCCTGCAGGATTGGCCTCTGGACTCGCGGCACAAGAGCGCGGGCTGCGATATCTTGTGCTTGAACAGGAGACCATCGGCGGAGCAATTCTGCATTATCCGCGACGCAAGATCGTACTGACATCGCCATTCGAGCTTCCACTCTGGGGGACCGTAAAGTTCACCGAAGTATCAAAGGAGGACCTCCTTGTGCTGTGGGAGCGTGTTCTTGATCGCACTGGACTCGCTGTCAGGACAAGCGAAAAGGTCAACGCCATTGTCGCCGGCCACTACGGATACGAGGTGCGGACACCTTCGGGGGTCTATCCAACGTCTGCCGTCGTGCTTGCGGTAGGACGCCGGGGGACGCCCCGGAAACTCGGCGTGCCGGGGGAAGAACAGGCAAAGGTGATGTACCGCCTTATTGATGCAGGGACTTATGTCGACTGCGATGTCCTGATTGTGGGGGGTGGGGACAGCGCGATTGAGGCGGCAATCGGTTTGTCGATGCGGATGAAGAATCGTGTCACAATTTCCTACCGAGGAGAGTCGTTCACACGGATCAAAGAGAGAAACAACCGAGCCATTGCAGAAGCTATCCGCAGAAATCATGTGCGTGTATACTACAGCTCCACTGTGCGGGAGATAGAGGCGAATTCCGTGGCACTCGATACGGCGGAGGGATTGATGTCAGTAAAGAACGACATCGTGTTCATATTTGCGGGTGGAGAAACGCCGTTTGATTTCTTACGCAGTGTTGGTGTCGGATTTCAGACAACAATCGCATGAGTGGGGCCGAATGCCTGCCACACACCCGCTTGGCCTATCATAATCGCCTGCACGATCTTTACGTCGCGATGTGCAATAGCAGCAAAGTCGCCTGTTGTTTTTGATGTATTGTCGCCCTCCGAAGGAGACATCCCGGGGTTCGCTGAAGATCAAGTGCACACGGTAAACCTTGTCAAGATTCTGGGTGGGCTGGCGTCGTGCGCCAGTTCGTTGATCCGGTTGATTGCGGACTTGACTTTTGGTAGATTCAGGCTAACGTGCTGTCGAGAATCGTATGCCCACTCCCAGATTCAGGAGTATTCGACGAGGGAAGAGCACCGTGCCATCACATCAGTATCAGCCCCGACCCAGATTGATTGGACATTTTCTTCTGCTTTGCTCCCTTGTTCTTGTTTTAGGGTCATGCGCACCCTGTGAGCCCGATTTTATCGGCAGAAGAGATGAGCATAAACCCGCAGAGTTCTCCATCGTGCTGGGTGAGGGAGGAGGATTTGCAGGGACGTGGCAGGGGTACACCATCACCGGGAACGGTGTTGTTTTTTCCTGGAGCGGACGTGGTGCGCGGGAGAATGAGCAGGAAATTGGCCTTCTGGCCCCCGATACGCTCTGCGCGCTCTGGGATGCAGTGCAACCGCTTAGCGCTGTACCCTCAGTGGATTCCTCTGGATCTCTCGTGCAATTCCTCACGGTGGCCATTCAGGATTCAACAAGAACGTACTCCTGGAGACCACAACTCGGTGTGAACCTGACGAGAACGACGTATCAGGATCTCTATCATCGCTGTGCTGTGGCGATTCAGACTACCATCACAAATGCAACCAATACTCCGACATCAAAAAAGAAGTGAGGATCCATGCGAGTCCATCTGAGTGTAATTCTTGCGCTGTTGATGGTGTGCGGCGGGTACGGAAAAGCAGGGGAGGGGAAGGCGCCGACGTCGTCGGGACAGGTTCGCGGGTTTGACACAAAACACTCACGTCAACGGATCCCCATGCCCGATCAACGGGCCTTGTTCGAATCCGAGGCGGCGACACTTTCGGAGCGGCTGGCGTCGGCGAAACAGAACCGGATGGATGGGGGAGTCCGCCTTACAACGACCCAAAGGACCGCAATGGAATCGCTCCGGGGATTGGGCAAAGGAAATGTGTCGATTCACTGGGATGAACTGCTCGGAGTCCCGGTATTCGTCCAGGGCCTCCAGGCGACAGGGGGCACAGCAGGCGTGGAACGTATCGTCAGTGATGTTCAGGCACAAGAATCTGCACAAAATTTTCTGCAGGCGAACGCCCAGCTTTTCCGGATCGATGATCCCTCCGCCGAGTTCCGCCAGCTCGACCTGACGACGGATGATCTCGGATTCACGCACATCCGGTATCAACAGATGTATCAGGGCGTGGAGGTCTGGGGACGAGATGTTCGGGTGCACCTGAACCGGGAGGGCGAAGTCGAGAGCTGGAACGGCCGGTATGTTCCGACGCCGGCTGAACGGGTGTCCGGTATGCAGGGAATAGGTATCGGTCAGGGCCGGGCGATTGCGCTGGAGCGGTTTGGATCGGGCGGAACGGTTACCGCAACGCGGCAGGTATTTCTTCCCGATGCCGCAGGACATCTCACGCTGTGCTGGCTTATCACGGTGGAAGGATCGCTTGACCGGAAAAAGGATCTGTTCGTGGAGGTCAGCAGCGGACGGGTTGTGAAGGAGTACAGCAGGGTCATCATGGATGGTCCGGCAATTGGAAGCGGCACGGATGTAAAAGGAGTTTCACGGGCGCTTAACGTGTATCAAATCGGCGCTCAGTTTTATATGATCGATGCGAGCAAGCCGATGTTTAACCCTTCCCAGTCGCAGATGCCCAATAGCGCAAAAGGAGCGATCTACACGTTTGACGCGCAACATGGCGAGAGTAATCTTTATCACATCACTTCCACAAATCAGAACATCTGGGGCGTTGCCCCCGGGGTGTCGGCTTTGTTCACGGGCGGCAAGGTGTATGACTACTTCAGTGCCGTTCACAACAGGAACGCGATCGACAATCAGGGCGGGACAATGAACTTTGTGGTAAACTTCGCAACGAACTATAACAATGCCTTCTGGAATGGCCAGTTTATGGTGTTCGGGAATGGTGACGGATCCATCTTCAGTGATCTGACCGGGGCGGCAGACGTGACTGCTCACGAGATGACACATGGCATCACAGAATGGACGGCAAACCTGCTGTATGAAAACCAGTCCGGAGCGCTGAATGAGTCGTTTTCCGACGTTTTCGGTACGCTGTTTGAATTCTGGCTGGTCGGTGCGGCAGGGAACTGGCTCATGGGCGAGGATGTGTTTACTCCGGGGACGCCGGGAGACGCTCTTCGCAGTATGTCCAATCCGGGTGGTCCCGAGGTTCCGCCGTCATCCCGGCAGCCTTCCAGCATGAGTGAGTACGTCAATCTGCCCAACACGGAAGCAGGCGATAATGGCGGTGTTCACGTGAACAGCGGAATTCCGAACAAGGCGTTCTACCTGTTTGCCACCGCACCCGGAATGACGAAAGAGAATGCGGGGAGAGTATATTATCGCGCGCTGACGACATACCTCATAAAAAACTCACAATTTGTGGATTGCCGTCTGGCCGTCATCAAGGCTGCTGAAGATCTCTTCGGGGGTGCGGGGAACGCAACGGCACTTGCTGCTGCCGCTGCGTTTGATGCCGTGGGGATCATGGCGGGCTCCGGTACGGGCGATCCGCCCAAAGACCCCCCGGTTCAGGGCACTGAGTATCTTGCCCTTGTTGACGTTTCGAACGGCCGATTGTACCGCTGGACGGTGGGAACCAACACCTTTGCGCCGCTTTCCTCGTCGGGCCTCTCCAGCCGGCCTGCAGTGACGGATAATGGAGGGCATCTGTTCTATGTCGACCAGCAGAGTAATCTTCATGTCGTACAATCGGATGGGACGAACGATCAAACGCTGTCCAGCTCAGGGGGGTTTAACAACATTGCAGTTTCGCGAAGCGGGCGTTACCTGGCTGCGACAACCGTGTTTTCTGAACCGAACATCTATGTCTTCGACCTTGACGACAGCGTCGGGAACACGGTGCTTCAATTGTACACGCCGACCTATCACCAGGGAGAAACCGCCGCGAGCATCCGTTATCCGGATAGAATCGACTGGACTTCGGATGAATCCAAAATCATGTACGATGCCTACAATACCACAGTTCTTACCGGGGGTGATACTCTGGGGTTCTGGGATATCAACACAGTCCGTGTAGCAGACGGGAGCATTACGCGTCTGTTTGCTTCTCAACCCCTCGGGATCAGTATCGGCAATGCGGTTTTTGCATCTAACACCGACAACATCATCGCACTTGATAGAATCGATGAGAACGACCAGGTGCTCGTCCTGGCTGTAAACCTCAACACCGGGGATGTGGGTATTGTTACGAACAACTACTCCTCTCTCGGGAGTCCGACGTTTTCCGTAGACGACAAGAAGGTGTATTACCATTATATCGACGATTTTTCGGGTCTGTACGAGGTGTGGTCAGTCGGGCTGGCTGCGGACGGGATCACGGGATCGGGCAACGACAAGATTGAGGTTGATGGGGGGATATATCCTGTGGCCTTTGCGACTGGCACTCGGCCGACGGATCTTCCCGTTACCGAAAGTACGCCGCCATCATACCTTCTGGATCAAAATTATCCAAACCCGTTTAATCCCGGAACACAAATCAGATTCCATATCCCGGCGGCGGGCCGGGTCGTCCTGAAGGTCTTCGATGTTCTGGGTCGTGAGGTTGTTACACTGGCAGAAGGGTCATTTGCACCGGGTGTGCATACGGTGACATTTGACGCCACAGGATTAGCGAGTGGCGTGTATCTCTCGCGGTTGGAGGCAGGCGGGGTAGTGCAGACACGCCGGATGATGTTTATGAAATAATTCTTCCGAAAGGAGCACGGCGATGATACGACAATGGCTTGCATTATGTATGCTGGTTGTTCTCCTGCAATCACAGACCGTCTCCCAGGGACTTGATTTGGATTCCCTGTACACATCAAAGCCTACGTTGCAGGAACAATCGGCGATACTGGATTCCTTCCATATCACGCTCAAAGACGGTACCGGGCCGAATGCGCAATGGAGTTTCTACGATCCGTATTTGTTCAGGCCTGACTCGACGGCGCCCTCAGCCTACCCCCTGATAAACTCTCTCCGGGTGATTCGGGAACAGCGGTTCTCGCTTCCCATCCCATTTGCAGGAGGGGGCTTACGGTCGTGCCTGCATCTATCAGATGTGGATCTGGAAGCACGGGTTGAACATCAGCCGGCGGAACCGTACCGCGGCAGGAATCGAGGCGAAAGAATTCCTTGCGAATCGTTTTGTGGAGCAGCCTGCGACGCATCCCCATGCGGATGTGCAGGCTATCATCGACGAGCTTGCTACGACAACGGTACGGGCAATTGAAGCGGACGCCGGTCCCGACACAACGATTACCATTCCGTTGCCGGCCGCGGGTATTCCCGTGACGCTTGACGCAAGCCGGTCTTTCTCGGTGTATGCACCGATCGTGGAATACCGGTGGTGGTGTTCTTCGCCGTTCATTGCAATTACATCGGCGCGGCCGGATTCAACGATATTTCTTACGCCCGGAGTGTACGTCTGGATGCTTGACGTGAAGAATGCCTGGAATGGGTATTCCCGCATCGATACCATGGTGATGAACATAGTTCGTGGCACCACGCACGCCGACGCTGATCGGGAGCTGCCGCAGCGACATCTTCTGCACGGCAATTATCCCAACCCGTTTAATCCGGCCACGGAAATTGTTTTTGATCTGGCATCGGCGGAGCAGGTCAGGATAGTCGTACACGATCTTCTTGGGCGGGAGGTGGCGCTGGTTCTGGATGAGCGCATGGGGCCCGGTCGGCACACGGCGCAGTTCAGGGGGGCTGGGCTTTCCAGCGGGGCGTATGTGTGCCGGATGATGGCCGGTCAGTACGCGGCCACGCGGAAGATGGTGATTCTCCGGTAGATTGGGCGGCTTGTTCATGGGCGGGATGTTGCCTTGGCGGACGTACTTTCGTATATTTGAACGACGAAAGTGGAGAGCTGGCAGAACGGCTATTGCACCGGTCTTGAAAACCGGCGTCCGCAAGGACTTGGGGGTTCGAATCCCTCGCTCTCCGCCAATGTACTGTAAGTGCTGTATTATCAATCACTTATAACTCACCTTCTGGCCACGTGTCCAAATCGTGCCCATCTTTCGATGATCTCTAGGGAAAGGTAGGGATACCACATGGCCACTCCGAGAGTCACACTCCAATCCAGAAACGTCCGTGGCAAGACGGTCTTCCATCTCGACTACCGGATAAACGGAAAGCGGTTCCGTCCAAAGGTTGGTACGAGCAAACGAGATGCGGAACTGATCCGGGCAAAAGTCGAACGTGACATTCTGCTGGGGACATACCAGGTGTCGGCCTCTAAGAAGGCCATCGGACTCGGTGGACTGATTGATGAGTTTCTCGATGCCAGGAAACACTCGATCCGAGAGACATCGCTGCATCGCTACAGGAACTACTTCGACCCGCTCCGCCATTACTTCGACAAGTCATTTCCTGCTGTCACGTCCGACGTATCGCTGATCGAAACAAAATACCTACGCAAGTTCATAGATGACGCAGTCGACGGGAGAGCAATGGGGGGCAAGAAATGGTCCCGCCGGACTGGGAATGACGCGACCATAGGCACTGCCGTCTTGACAATTTCCTTTCGCAGAGCCTCCTCATCGGACTTGACCACCGGGTTTCGTCTCTGCGTTGATCTGGGGTGGTCCATGGCACGACAGACACGTCGTTCTGACACCTGGAGTACTGACTGAACCTGAACTGCTGCCCGGCGCCGTTTGGCCGGGCTCAATATTTTCCCCGGCTGACTTCCTTCAGGATCATGTTATCTAACGTCAGATCGGCCACTGCCTTCTTCAGGCGGCTGTTCTCGTGTTCAAGCTCAGATAACATTTTTGTCTACAAAATCTTGGACCGAGTTTCGGGGGTCAGGACAGCACAACATCCAACCCTCACCGCACATGGGTTTGGCGTGTCGATTGACCCCAACAGACCGTGCGGAGAATTGAAGAAGCAGAATCTACTTGAGCAGGCCCGGCAGGAGCTATTGGACGCTCACCTACCCTTCGAATATTGCTGCCAGTGGATCGACGAAAATCCGGAACTTCCGGACAAGCGGACCTCATACCACTGGAAACACCAGGTCGAGAACTGGCTCCGAGCGAACCACTACAATCCCGATTACATCGGTGAAGGCGTCTTCACATTGGCCGCGATCTACAAGGGCTATAAAATCCACAGGATTCAAGATAGCACGGGAGCGAGGATCGAACCATGAGCGCAAAGTCCAAAAGAATACTCGCACTCCTCACTGATCCGCGATACCGCTCCAAGATTCTCGATAAGCTAAACAAGGACAATGCACCGGAAGGGAGCCCCATTTCAGGTGGACCGCAGGAGATGACCATCCTCAAGGACATGAACGCGATGGACGAAGCACATGACGCGTTTATGGATTCGCTTAAGGATGGGGGGAGTTGAGTCTGCTGTCCACGGTGTCGGGATTCTGCTTGACAATGATGCTGCGTTTCGTTAATCTATCGCAGATATTCGCGTTGGGGGCAGAGACGTGAAGGGGATTGCAGAGAGGGCCTCTCTTGTCCGATGAAGGATGGGAGAGGCTTTCGTCGTTGTTGGTTTGGGTTCCGATGGAACTGCGGAGGGGGTGTCCCGGGGAGAATTTCTGCATAAATCCTTCAATCTCTTCAACTACATCGAGGTCTTCTACAACCAGCAACGCCTGCATTCATCTCTCGTGTACAACACCCCGATGCAGATGCTGCAGGAAATAATCAGCACAAAGCGGCTTAACTCGCTGTCTACAAAAGCAGGGGAACTTCAGAGTGATGAAGGGGCTTTTGAGGACTTGAAGAGTGGCGGAAATTCGGATTGACGTTGACTTTTCGAATCCGGAAACCATATTGTATCCAAGCTTACATAGGTCGAATGCGGATGATCCCGCGCCAGACCTGGAAGCGCACCTGATCTTTGCCTCTATCTGCACTCCCTCTTCGAACGCGGGTTTCGACTTCTGCATGTTGTCGTAAGGTCTTTCAGAACAGTCTCGTATTTGCTTATATCATGGCTCACTCAGCCATCGGGCCGTTGGCCTGGACCCTGATCCTGTTTCTCCGCTATAGAGCCCACCACGACGACCGTTTGCCTGCGAGGCCTCGAACAACACGTATTTGTTTACGGCAAAAGATTTGATTGACTCGGAATAGGTGTCAGTGTGCCGCCGAGTGTTTCTGCAATGTCGTCGTACCCAACAGCCCGTTTGTGACACCACAAGCTGTTACCCAAGTTCTATGGATGAACCGGAGGTGGTCAATGAATAGAGCGATGTCCAGATTCAGCAGTCTCCTGCTGGCATCCTTCCTCTCGTTCGGCGCTGTAAAGAGCCAGGATATTGGCTGGATGGCGGGTGGATTCGGAGATGACGTAAATTGCGTCGACTTTTCACCTGACGGCACGTACTTGGCCATAAGCGGCTGGGACGGTGTGATCCGATTCTACGACAGAGTCACATTGAATCCATTCCGGGAGTTTCGTAACCCCTCCAGCGCCTACATGTTCGACATTTCTCCCGACGGGAAATATCTCGCCGCCGGAAGGTATACCATCAGCATATGGGATGCGGCCACGGGTACGCTTGTGAGGACTCTCGCGGGGCACAGCCAAAGAGTTGCGGCGCTCAGCTTTTCACCGGATGGCAAATATCTGGCTACGGCGAGTTACGACAGCACGCTGAAACTGTGGGAGGTTACTTCTGGCGATTCGCTGGCCGCGCTCGTCGGGCATCGGGGGAGGATTGTTGATTTGGCGTTCTCGTGTGATGGGAACTCCATCGTCACCACGGGTGCGGATAGCACCATCCGGGTTTGGAATGTGCCGGGGAGGAATCTCACTCGCACGATTTCGGTAGGCAAATGGGTTATATCAGCGATGTTCTCTCCCGATGGACAGCACATCGCAGCCGGGGTAGGAGACAGTACTGTTACACTTTGGAATACTGCAACCGGATCCGTGTGGAAGAAATACGGTCCAAGCTTGAATATTTACAGAGTACGTTTCTCTCCCGACGGTCAATACCTCTGCCACGGCGGAGGAGCGGATAGCAATATTACCGTCCGGGAGGTCGCAACCGGAAGCGTCGTTAAGGTGTTGAAAGCAGGTGTCTACGGGTTGGCAAGTCTTGCATATTCCCCGGATGGCAAGTATATCATGCATAGCGGGAGACTTGCGAATCTGTGGAACGTTGTCACGGGGAGCCTCGAGTCGATTGTGGCGGGACACATCGGGCAGGTAAATTCCGTGGCGTTCTCAACTCTGGGGCAGTACTTCGCATCTGGAGGCGACGACGCACAGATCATCGTCAGGTCTGGTGCGTCGGGACAACATGTTCGTTCCTTCCATCTTGGTTCGTTCAAACGCATCTACTCCGTTGTCTTTTCTCCGAATGAGGAACTGCTTGCGGCTGGAAGTATCTCGTCAGTGTACCTGTGGCGCACGGGAACCTGGGACACTGTCAGGACTATTCCGCGCGGGGTGAACGCCATTGCCTTTGCCCCTGACGGAAGCCTGCTCGCAACCGCGGAGAGGTACGCTCCGGTTCAATTGTGGGACGTCGCGACAGGCGCATTCGTGCGGGCATTCAGTGGACAGACAGGAGAGATCCGCTCAGTCAGCTTTTCTCCTGACGGTAAGTACATTGTCGCCGCGGACGTAGGGATTTCCCAGAGTTCCTTGCGGGTCTGGGAAGTGGGTACGGGCAATAAGGTAAAGGCGTTCGTGTTTGATCCCAGTCAGGAGGGAGTTAGCTCTGCAGTTTTCTTGCCTGACGGGCAAAGGCTTGCAGCTGTTGTTGGCAGCGGTTCTATCAGAATCTGGAGGACAGTATCGTGGGATACACTATTGACCATCAATGCGAAATCCTCGGTGATGAGCTTTTCCGCGGATGCAAAGTATCTGGCGACTGGATCTGATTCGGGGTGGGTTCAGATCTGGGATGTGAGGACTGGTGCTCTCCTGAAGATCTGTGACGGATACCGTCAGTACAATTGGTCCCTGGCGTTTGCACCAGATGGCCGGACTGTTCTCTCAGGGAAAAGCGGAGGGTGTGTAATCCGCTGGAATACAGGGCTTGTGTCGGAAGTCCTGCCCTATCATAACGCGTTTCCCGGCCGGCTAGAACTCTCTCAGAACTACCCAAACCCGTTCAACCCCTCAACGACGATCCGCTATGGTCTCCCCGCACGCTCGCACGTAACCCTGGATGTATTCAATACATTGGGGCAGCGGGTGGCAGTTCTCGAGAGCGGAGAGCAGGACGCCGGGTACCACGAGGTCAGATTCGACGGAGCGAACCTCCCGAGCGGCGTGTATTTCTATAGGATGCAGGCGGGATCATACACAGAAACCAAACGTCTCCTATATGCTGCGCTAATCGACAGCTTTCAATGACAACTACCGGCCCGGCTGATCACCGGGTCGCTTTGTTTCATGCCCTCCCGATGCATCCGTCAGAGCATCCAGGAGTATTCTGGGTAGTACCAGGCAGATGAGCACCTTCTGTGAAAGTTCCATGACGGAACCGTGACAGGAATCCTTTCAGGAGATATGATATTTCCTATGAACACAGGGGGGTCTGAAATCTGAGGACAGCACAGAAGGTGGCGCTATGAAACTCATTTGTGTTTGTCTGTCTTTTGCCATCCTGCTTACAGGATGCTATTCCTATTCGTCAATTGGCGAGGATGAATCAATTCTCGATGATATGGATGCGCGATTTCACCTGACGGATGGGAGTCTCGTGGAATCACGTCAGGGCAATCACAGTCGGATAGAAGGAGGTTATCAGGTGTCTGGCACTCTCACCAAAGAAGATATGCTACGAGAAACTTGGGTCAATGGGGTTAGCAGAACAGTCCAGCCATTTACGGGTACGATTCAGGATGCCGATATTCAAGAAATCAGTGTGTACCAGTACCAAGCTGGAGCAACAACGCTTGCTATAGTAATAGCATCACCAGCTGTTATAGTGGCCTGCCTGTTCCTCTTTAATGGGCAAGGACTCCTACTTTGTCTTTAGGAGGGATAACCATGAAACTCCTGTGCATCACGATGTCGTTCACACTCCTATTGACAGGATGCTACTCTCCTACGACCATAACAAAGGAGAATACCGACAATTTAGACAACGAAGCAGTCACGTTCTATCCCACCGATGGCACATTTATCGAATCAAAGGCTGGTAACCACTGACCTGACCCCCGAAACTCGGTCCAAGATTTTGTAGACAAAAATGTTATCTTGGACCAGAAGGAGGGCATATGGGTAAGCAACGGCACACGGCAGAGCAGATTATTGCAAAGTTGCGAGAGGCGGAGGTCCTCCAGGGCAAAGGGATGTTGCTGGAGGAGGTCCTGCGGCAGATCGGGATCAGCGACGCGACGTACTACAAGTGGCGGAAAGAGTACGGAGGTTTGCGGGTCGAGCAAGCGAAGCGGCTCAAGGAGCTTGAACACGAGAACAGCCGCTTGAAGAAGGCGGTGGCCGATCTGACGTTAGATAACATGATCCTGAAGGAAGTCAGCCGGGGAAAATATTGAGCCCGGCCAAACGGCGCCGGGCAGCAGTTCAGGTTCAGTCAGTACTCCAGGTGTCAGAACGACGTGTCTGTCGTGCCATGGACCACCCCAGATCAACGCAGAGACGAAACCCGGTGGTCAAGTCCGATGAGGAGGCTCTGCGAAAGGAAATTGTCAAGACGGCATGTGCCTACGGGCGGTATGGGTATCGGAGGGTAACGGCACTGTTGCGGAACGGTGGGTGGAGGGTAAATCATAAGCGGGTTGAGCGGATATGGCGTCAGGAAGGGCTGAAAGTGCCCAAGCGGCAGCCCAAACGGAGAAGGTTGTGGTTGAATGATGGTTCCTGTATCCGGCTGCGACCCGAGTATCCAAACCACGTCTGGAGCTATGATTTTGTGGCTGAGCGGACCACTGACGGAAGACCACTGCGGATGTTGAACATCATGGATGAATACACGCGGGAATGCCTCAGAATCCACATTGGACGGCAGGTCAAGGCGACAGATGTAATCTATGAATTATCTGAACTCTTCATCGAACGTGGAGCGCCGGACTACCTTAGGTCAGACAACGGATCAGAGTTTACGGCAGATCTGATTCGGGAATGGCTCGGGCGGCTCGGTGTCAAGACGCTGTTCATAGAACCGGGGAGCCCGTGGGAAAACGGCTACATCGCGTCGTTCAACGGCAAGCTCAGAGATGAACTGCTCAACGGTGAGATCTTTGACACGATCCTGGAGGCAAGGGTAATCACGGAGGACTGGAGACAGCTTTACAACACAATCAAGCCGCACAGCTCTCTGGGCTATCGTGCACCAGCCCCGGAGGCATACACCCCGCACCAGGTCGCCAATGCCTGAGACAGGGAAAAAATGAACTCAACATTGGTACACGAACCGGGGGCAGGTCACATTGTTGCCTGAACTGAGCATAGGTTGGGGAACTGCATGGTGGTTTGCGGCTGCGTACGCCCTAATCACGCTCTCCATTGTTGCGATCTATGGCAGGGAGTTCTCAAAGAGATGTTTCCGCTTCCCCAGATCCAAATCCATCAAGCATAAGATACCTGTTGCCCTCGGTGCTGCCTTGTTTGGCAGAGCGCTCATGATGTATTCGATCTTCGTGCCTCTCGAACTGAACACCCCATGGTTCTGGACTGGAGTTTCGATGTTTGGCGCTGGTGCCCTTCTCACCGCCATTGCCATGATCAATTTTGCCACAACTTCCCAGGATCAACTTGTTACAAAGGGCATGTATCGAATTTCGAGAAATCCCATACAGGTGCTGGCTATCATCATGTGGATAGGCGTCGGAATAGCCACAGAATCATGGATCATGTTGGTGGCATGCCTGCTCCTGGCTGTTGTATCATATCCGTCAATTCGGGCACAGGAACACTCTTGCATTGAAATCTATGGGGATGCCTATCGAGAATACATGAAGTCCACACCACGCTATTTGCCGTTCGGCAAGAACCTTCAGAGTCAATATACTGGGAGGTCATGATGAAGATCACCGTTCTGAATGGAAGTCCCAAGGGCGAGTTGAGCATAACACTACAGTATGCGCACTTCCTTCAGAACAAGTTCCCTCGGCATGAGCTGAAAGTCTTTCACGTCTCACAACATATCAAGAAGCTTGAAAAAGACGAGAAGGCCTTTCGGGAGATCATGGATGAAGTCAGATCGTCTGATGGTGTCTTGTGGGCGTTTGGTGTCTTTGTGCTTGCTCCACCCTCTCAGTATATGAGGTTCGTTGAGCTGATTTCCGAAAGAGGCGTGGAAGATGCCTTCAAGGGCAAGTATGCAGCGGTTCTCACTACCTCGATTCACTACTTTGACCACACCGCTCACAATTACATGAGGGCCGTATGTGAGGCCCTCAACATGAGATATGCGGATGGACTATCTCTGTATTTGCAGGACCTGACGGACAAGAACAGAAGACAAGATCTCATTGCTTTTGCTGAAAACTTCTTCGAGGCAATCGAGAAGAGGTTCACCACTGCCCGACTTTTCAAGCCACTCACGTTCACCGATTTTGTCTATGAGCCTTCCCCTCCGGAGAAGAAGACCGCCACGAAGGGCAAGAACGTTGTCGTGCTTACAGACGCGTACGACAGCAATTCGAACCTGGGAAAGATGATCAACAGATTCAAGCAGTCTTTTGTAGTGGAGATCGAGGTAATTGACCTTCACGATATCGATATAAGAGGCGGGTGCCTAGGCTGCATGCGATGTGGATACGATTACAAGTGCGTTCAGAAGGACGGGTTTACCGACTTCTACAACAATCGAGTAAGGACGGCCGATATCATTGTGTTTGCTGGCGAAGTCAGGGGTCCCTATCTGTCCTCGAAATGGAAGGAATTCTACGATCGCGCCTACTTCTGGAACCATACACCATCACTGGTCGGCAAGCAATTGGGATACTTGATCTCAGGGCCTTTGAGCCAAACAGCGAATCTCATCCAGATTCTGGAAGCCTCTTCTACCATCTCGGCAGGATGCCAATCACGCAGATGTAGTCACCGACGAGTGTGAGAACTCGGCGGAGACTGACGCCTTGTTACAGAGCTTTGCGGAGCGTCTGGTCAGTTTCGCTGAAAAAGGATACGTTAGACCGCAGAACTTCCTTGGGGTTGGGGGACATAAGGTTTTTAGAGACGATATCTGGGGAAGGCTTCGCATGATTTGGCAGGCGGATCATGGATACTTCGAGAAGCACGGTAAGTATGATTTTCCCCAAAAAGAGCTCACGTTGTGGATCGCCAATCCCATCATGATGACATTGACAAAAATCCCCAGGTTCAGAAAGAAGTTCTATGCAAACCTAACCAAATTCTCCAGTGGAAGATTGAAGAAGATCGCTGAGAGAAAGGATCGAAGTTAGGTGCCCAGTACTCGTCCAGGGAGAACGCCACATAGCCTTTTTTGGAGACCGACCTCAGCTCGGAGACTCGTGAGATCGGCTCAATTTGGCCGTCAGTTGGTGCGGCAAGTGTAGAGTACTTTGGGTCTCCCTCCACTCGGAAACCCGGTTGTAGACGTCCAGAGGTCCAGCATTCTCCAGTCACGTCCAAAACCTTTCCCCAAGGGAGCGACAGACAGACCCCCACCGCCCGTTGACAATTCCGCCCTCACGCCGTAGATTAGTTCATTCGTCGGGGGGTGTTCAGCTCGACTATTCCATTGACCAGACACCTGAAACAAGGTAGACATTTATGCAGCCGCTGGCTCTTCATATTCTCCTTGCCATCCTTGTGGTACCATGTTCCACTCAACTACGAGCTGCTGAGCAGTGGCGCATCAATTCAACAGAGGAGTGGAAGCAGTCCAGGAGCCAAAGCGACGGGCTTACGTTTGAGGAGGGGTTTGCGTTGCCCCTCGGAAAGGCCGGCTCTTATCGGAGTGTTATGCGTAGGTTCGATGACAAGACGTCGGCGTCACATATTGTTGTCGAGCAGTCTCCGGTGTGGCTCAACTGGAATGCTGTTGAGCCCATAGGCCCGACAAACCTGGTGGACGCACCCGTACTGCTGACGCTGGGTCCCGGTGACTATTGGCTCTTTGGACGCTATGGTCGCAGCACGGGCGATACGACGTTCACGTCCGAGGAAGCCAAACTTGAAGGCTTCGACATCCCGTTACGAACGACCCCTTTCAAGAATCAATTCGACGCTGCCGGCGGGCTGAAGCCCGGACTCGGCGGATATCATGCCTGGCAAAGCAAAGATATGGTGCACTGGGTCCACCATGGACCGGTTACTGAAGCATTTTCACGCTGGGTCACCACTGCCGAGTATGTCGACGGGAAAGCGTATGTCTACTACGACTATCCGAATGACCAGGATCCGCATCTGTATATTGATGAGAACCTGACCGATGGTGTACCCGGGAAGAATATGGGGCTGGCATTCGACGATCCCTCTGACGGATCAGATTGTGCCGTCATTCGCGACCTGGAGGGAAGGTTTCACGTGATCTACGAAGATTGGAGCCCGATCAATGCCGGAAACCACTCATGGGATTCGCCTCTGGCCGGACATGCCGTCAGCGCGAACGGCATCGACCATTTCCGAATACTCAAGCCGGCCGTGGACCATCGAACAGAACCGACCGGGAAGTTCGCCGAATATCGCCACCCCCACTGGACACAGCATCCTCACTGGAATTCCAACATCGCAACATACGAAGTGCACGAACCCGAACAAAACGCGTATGGGGATTGGGCTGCCATCGGCATTGGCGGCCAATACTACCTCTTCGGGGATTTCCATGCTGCCGGAAATGGCGGGGAGGAAATGAGTGTTGCCTGGTTCACCTCATCCAGCCTCGACGCACCGTTCGAGTATTGCGGGCAGATCGGGAACGGCCATCCTGACCCGGATATTGCCTTCGCCGAGGGACAGTTCTATCTGGTCACCCAGACTGATACAGACTTCGTCAGTCCTGGCCCCTGGGTTCAGAGGGTTGAGATCCGGGTAGGCGTTGACAGGAACGGTGATGGGCAGATTGACGTATGGACGAAGTGGCAGGAGGTCAAAGAGAGCTACGCCCCTATCAAGGGGTTCTCGAAGCAGGTTGAGCGTATTCCGGCATCGATGGAACTCACTGACCTCCCCGCGGGCTTTGGATTCTGTTTCGAGTTTCGCACGACGGACACCACCGGGAATTTGTCAGCACCGACGCTGGACAGTATCAGCATGTTTTTTGAATAAGGTGCGTTGGAGCGAACGAGGCGATGGAGGGGACGACTTACCGCTCCGCTTCATCGTGCCAAAGTCTGCTTGCGGACCAGTTCTGGCGGACCCCTCCTGCAGCGTCTCCATCCAACAAGAAGGGAGCTCCGCCTGTGATTTCGCGCGGGTCTCCTGCGAATCATATTTACGGAGGAGCCTCCAGCGATGCTCCGTAACGGTGTGTGGAGCGTGCCCACCCGAGGCTGTCGCAGGCCTGTCGTTCGCTCGTCTGGTAGGTGCGCTCAACCTCTCGGACGATCTCCCAGCGCACGCCAGGCCTTAGAGCTTTTTTGACAACACATCCTGAAGGATCTGCTTGTCGAGCGTCAAGTCTGTCACCATGCGTTTCAGGCGACGGTTCTCGTCCTCAAGTTCTTTCAACCGATGGATCTCAGAGACCCCCACGTCCGCAAACTGCTTCTTCCACCGGTAGAAGGTCTGCTTCGTGATCCCCATCTTCCGGATGATCTCAGCAACCGTTGTACCGTTGACAGCCTGGCGAAGTGCGAGGGCAATCTGTGCTTCCGTGAACCGCTTTCTCATAGCAAGGTCCTCCTCCATCGGGTGGGCTAGGATACGAAAAAAACTAACACCCGAAATGGACCGCGAAACTGGGTCCAGACCCGCCCGTTGCGTGGCATGAATCCGGGTTGTATATTGGACGCATGACACGCGCAGGACAGTGCGGAAAAGATCTGGCCTCACGCCAGATCCCCCAGACACGGCTCCGGTGCCCCTGACCACGATCAGCCGGCGCGAATTGCTCTCGACGATGGCAATCGGCGGCGGAGCAATCGTGTCGGGCGTGGACCAGTTGTCCCACTCCCCGCGCCCCGCCGTGCCTCCGGGATCAAGGGATCATCCGGTCTTTCCGATCCGGCAACCGGACGTCCTGGCGCAGTCGTTCGGGTTCCATTCCTGGAAGACGCGGGAACCCGAGATCGCCGAGATCCTCGATGCGCACTCCTCGGTGATCGCCGTGACTTCCGGTCATCTCCACTTGACCGGCATGTCGCTCCATGGGCGAGTCCCGCAGATTGTCTTTGCCGGGACGGCATCATACCCCCACGACGTGGGGCTGTTCACCGTCGCGGAGAGCACCGTCACCGTGGAGGCGGTACGGCTTCCTTCTCATCTCCTTGTGCCGGAAACAAACATCCACGGAATGCAGCGTCACGGGATAGACTTCACCGACCCGGATCACCCTTCGTACACGCACTCTGTGATGGGACACGTTGAAGAGCGTCGGTTCATCACACGCGTCCGTCGTTGTGACAGCGGTCAGATCGGAGTGTCGAGCCGAGACCGAATCTTATGGTCAGGGTTTCATGCCTCTCCGATTTCACCTTCACGGTGTCAGACGCAATAGTCGAATCCTGTTCATTCGTAACGGTTTGACAATGCTCGAGGTTTTCACGAATACTTCATCCAGCAATGGAACGAGGAAACGCATATGAAGCCCTGTGGACTACCAGCAACGGTGCTCGCCTGTGCCGCCGCTCTTCTCTGCGCCCTGCCCGCCCCGGGCAGCAGTCAGCCGGTACTCAAGGTCATGACCTACAACATCCAGGGAATGCGCCCTGGCAGCGACCCCGAAACACGCCTCTACCACATTATCGAGAATCTCAAGCGCATCGATCCAGACATTATCGGACTGCAGGAAATCAATGAGACCCTTGGCGGGAACGGCCTCGACAACCAGGCCAGAAGGATCTCTGAAGCGCTGAGCAGTCATTTCGGGATTCCCTACTTCTGGCATGCGGTGGCAACCCACGAAGCGTGGTGGGGCCAGTTCACGGAATCGATCGGCATCATGACCAAACACAACATTCAGGCAATGGATGAGAAGAGTCTTGTGAGCACGGACTTCCCTCGCAAAGTCTACTATAATCTCATTGATACTCCCCTTGGCGCGGTGCATTTCTTCACCACCCATCTCTCTGCCAACGAACCGACCATTGGCGCCCGGCAGGGTGCCCAGGTGAAGGCATTTGTGACGGAGAAGGAGATCGGCTCGGGCGCCATCGCATCAATCGTCACCGGAGATTTTAACGGCATCCCAACGTCTGATGTGGTGCGGTTGTTCGTGGCGGGAACCGACGATTCCTGCTACATCGATACTTTCGCCGAGACCAATCCCACTCTCCCAGGGTACACCGCCCCTGCCGGCGCCGCTGACGCACGCATCGACTACGTTCTTCTCAAGCGAACCGGGCGCCTGATGCCCGTGACGTCGATCGTGGAATGCGATCTCCCGTATGCAACAGACGCCTACTGCTCCGACCATTACGCCGTCGTGAGCACGTTTTCTACACCTCGGCTCGGGTATCCCCGTTCCTTGATGCACAATCCCACTCTCGTCGGACGTTCCGACACTGTGGACCTTCAACTCACAAGCCTCTCGCTCGAGCCGGTGACTGTTCTCAGCGTGATCCCGCAGACGGGCGAGTTTGAGGTGCTGCCCGGCCCGGCATTGCCGGTAACGCTCACGACGCGCGGCGCATCCGTGACCCTCCGGATCGTCTTCTCGCCCACGCGCGAAGGGGAGATCACCGATACAATCACGGTCACCACCGATGACCCTCATTGGCCGACGGCAAGGATCCCCCTTGGCGGCATCGCCGTGGGCACACTCACGCCTGCAGCTCTCGGGCCGTGTTACACGATCTCTAGAGGCCCCGGTGGAGATCTTCTCGGGAAACTTGATCTGGTCACCGCAGTGCCGTCGACGATCGGATCCATGGGTTTTGCCGGAATGACAGGACTTGCCGTATGTCCGACGACGGGGGATCTTTATGCGGTGAGGCCAGACTCGCCCCAGAGCACGCTTGTCCTGGTCAATGCTCAGACCGGCGCTGCCGTGTCAGGAGGGAAGCTACCGATCGCCTCATTGCGCACCATCGCGTTCGGCCTGGGTGACACGCTCTATGGCGGGACAACGACAGGTCGTCTCGTGCGTGTCGATCTCCGCCAACGGAGCGTCTCCGACATCATGAATTTTAATGGGATGGGCTTCGGAGGGATCTGCTATGACGCCCGGCAGGGAAAGATCCTCGCAAGTACATACGTGCCTCCCTTTACCAATGACAGTCTCTATGCCATCGATCCCCGCAACGGGGCCTCGACACTAGTCGGCTCGACCGGCTTGTGGATTGTGACTTCGTCGCTCACACTTGACACAACGGGAGCGCTCTACGGCTTAACCGGCACAGCTGCCAACCTTCTGGTACGTATCGACAAGTCCTCAGGTCTCGGTGAACCTGTGAACACCGATGCGCTCGAGCACTATGCTGCTCTCGCGATCAGACCAAAGCCACGCGGAACCACATCTGTTGACCCGGGGCCCACCGCCCCGATCCGGTCGGGGCTTCTCGGCAACTATCCCAACCCGTTTAATGGAGGCACGCGCATCATCTTCAGGACCATGCGCGAGGACCGTGTGGTGCTCGAAGTGTTCAACATCCTGGGGGAACTCGTTGGGACGCTCGTTGATGATATCCGTGCAGCCGGAATCTATCAGATGGATTTCCGCGATCCGACGCTCGCCGGTGGTGTCTATGTATGTCGTCTGCGCACCGGCTCCCTCTCACAGGCAGGGAGAATGCTGTATCTCAAGTAGCTCCAATTGCGTCATTTGGTGCCCGGCGTGGATCACGTCATCAACTTTTGCACAAGTCCGATGCCGACCGGTGTGGTATCAGGCGCGGGTTCCACTTTCCGTATCCGAAGGAAAGCGGAATACCATACGCAAAAGAGAGGAGAGGAGGGATGGGGTGGTGTCCCGTCACCAGGTCTGGGTCACCACCACGCGCAGCACAGATTCATGGAATGCATCGACTACATCGGCATACTTGCTCCACTCACCGTACACTTCCACCGTCCCGCCGGTCCACACCGGCAGAAGCGAGCGGAGATAGAGCCCCGAACGCATGACCGCGTCCCGAGAGAGAGAAACACCTGCGGTCGTCTGCCAGTTACGCGGCGTGGAATACGTTGCGGAGAGATCCCAGGTGACGATGGACGAGAGCGATGAGCCGATCCCGGTGTTCAGAAGTCCCGCCGCCAGATTGAGCGACAACGGGATCACAAACCCGACACTCTGGAAGAACATCGCATTGCGCGAGATGTACCGGCCGCCCGGAAGCTGGGTCTTTCCTTCATGATAATTGATGGAGAACATCGTGGACGACATGAGCCCTCCAGCCGTCCGGAACGTGTACCCCGCAGTACCGCTGACTGCGAGGATGTCACTTGTGATGTTCAGGCTGTCCGCCAGGATGCGGCTCACCTGCGACAACGGAGCATAACTGATCCGGAGGTACGGCAGGTTCCGGAAATTCAAAGAGAGCTGAGCACCAAAGGCATCGACCGTGGTTCGGTATGCCTTCGTATCCGAAAGGTTGTCCTCGTCCCTCCTGTAGAACGCTCCCACCGATAGTTGGCGTTGTACAAAAGATTGTTCTGCTTTCCCCTCAACGCGCATATTGTCCTTGCGCAGATACGGAACACCGAGAGACGCATAGCCCGCGCCAACGCGTTTGAAATTCGCCGAGATGGATGTACCACTCTCCGGGAACCTGTACCTGCCGTCGAAGCTGAGGGCCATGTCAGCAACACTGGTGAGGTTGGCATCCGTTACCGATCCGAGCCACGAGGGGATGTCGGATTCAGCAGGCCCTGCCGCCTGAATATCGGCTGTCAGGACCGAGTACGCCACCTCGCCTCCGATGTCGAGGCGATCATTGAACAGGAACAAACGGCCATCGATACCAATGACAGCGTTCTTTTGCGGCGCCACAGGACGGTGAAGGGAATCACGAGTAAGTGACCCGGCATCATCCGCTCCGTACACTGCATTGATGAACAGATGCGTGTCGTCCCTTGCCCCGATGCCGACCCGCCCAGCTGCAAGGGTTCGCCGGTACGCGGCATTCTCGAACACAGAGGTCCACGACTGTGAAGCTCCCACGGCCGATTGAACCTGTCCTCCGGCAACAGCAAGATAGAACATGCCGGGTGTGAATTCGAGCTGTAGTCCCGTCAGAGTGGTTCCGTCCAGCGTCAGACGGGAATATGACGGGTACGTCACGCCGAGGACAATGGTCGGAAAGAGGGAAGCGAAACTCTGCGTTGCCGATGCGAGACCCATCGCCTGCAACTCATCCATCCGCGCCTGCAGATCGGTTTCCTTCAGGTCCCGCAGTTCCTGGAGCTTCGTCAGCAGTGCTTCCGGATCCTCCCCTCCGGTCACCGAACTCCCGAGCGACCGAAGCGAGTCCTTCGCTGCCTCCGGCGTAAGTCCGGCAAGACGGTCCTGAAGCGATGAGAGATCCTGAATACGCCCATCGATGCGTCGTCGGATCTGATCCTGGAGGTCGCTCCTGCTGAGTCCGACGCTGAAGGCGTTGATGTGCTGGAGACTGCTGCCCTCCTCCGTTGTCGCCAGTGCCTGGATCGAGAGCGGAAGACCGTACACATTCAGGACAGAGCTGAGGTCCCATCGAAGAAATGCCGGCGGCAGCTGCTGTCCGAAACCCTGACGGTTTGCGGTCTGCCAGGTCAGATGACTGACGCCGTTGAACTGCACGGGATCGGCGTTCTGCGCATACCCCGGTGCCGCCAGCCCGAGGAGGCAACAGAGGGCGAAGAACGACGGGACACACAGTGACCGGCTCATGCGATCCTCGTTAGAGTTCGATAGCATCGGCGTACACCAGGCGGGGCACAGTCTCGCCTGCAGCATCATGGTGCACTTCGAATTCGCGGACAATGATGCGGTATTGTTTGCTCCCTTGCGCCACCGGTTCACTCAGTGTGATCTCTTTCACCCAGCGCATCTTCGTCTCATGTAATTCCGTGGGAACCATACGGTCTGCCGCATCAGGTTCATCGGCCGACCCGGGGATCATGGTACCGGAAACCGGAATCCATGTCAGGTCCCCCTCCCCGACCTTCTTCTCAAGTGTGGCAGTGAGGTACATACTCCTATTCAGCGCGGCAAGGGGCTTGACCTCACCCGGATACCGGCTGGCATAGACACCGGCGACCTGCACGGTGATCTTCTTGTCCGTGTTGAAGGTCACCGCAGCAACCCGGTCGGGCACCACCTGGATAAAATCCGTCAGCACGGCGTGCGATAGATGTGCATTCACGATGGAATTCGGCTGGAAGCGGACGAGCGCGAGACGGACGAATGGGAAGTATGCCTGACCCGGATCGAGGACCACGTCCGCGAACCAGAGGTTGCGCTCCTTGTCGAACACCGGTTTGTATCCGGCAACATGCAGCGGGACCCCTGCTCCGATATTCGCCGTACCAACGGCCAGCGGAAGCTCCTCCAGTGTCACATCCACCTGCTTTCGTTCCGTGTTCTTAAAATCCGCCAGTGTTGGCGCAGCCTTAATTGCCCCACCCGACTTGACGATGGGATCGAGGCCCCACTGTGTCACAAACGGCCGCAGCCGGTTATCGTCCGGATCGTTCTCATCAAGGGGTTTGCCGCCCGGACGGATGACAATACCCAGGAGCTCGCCGTCGCCCGAGGAGAACCATGGCCGCTCCAGGAACACTCGAATACCGCCCCCGCATCGCCTGCTGATGATTGTCCGGGCATCCTCTTTCCGTTCCCACTGGAAGGTCGGCACACAATACTTCACCTTCGGTGCATGCGGACGTGCCGAATTCAGAACTGCTGCTTCGACGGACTGCTCACGGGTGAACGGGACCGGGGGTTTCACCTTCTTCATGTCGCCCGCTGTCGGAAGCAGATCCAGAAAACATTCGCGGAACCGCGAGACCGCCACAACTGTGTATCTCACCTTCCTGTATTTTGTATCGCCAAAATCATGTCGTTGCTCTGCATGCGTGCTGGTAACGAGGCTCACCGGGCCCTGAAGTTCAGGAGCGGGTGTCGCGGTTACCGACGGCTGCGCACCAGGGAGGGTCAGCGCCATGTTCACCTGACCGCCGGCTTCCTTTCCCGGCGACTGGACCGCAACCTTCTGGTCACCGATCAACACCGACTTGTCAGTCTCCTTCACCGGCAGGGAGAAGGCCTGCCCCTTTCCATCCACCGTGGTCCACTCGGGCATGGTGATATCGTCGAACGGTTCGCTCCATTCGGCGCGGAGGTCGAACCGGTCCGTGCTCCGGCCGTGCACCCCGATCTTTCCGTGGATCATCGCGAACGTCGCACCATAGGTTTTGACCGGGATCAGTTTCTCAACGGATGGTTCAAGGAGTGGTTGCTGGACAGCATGCACGATGATCATCTCGCGGTATGGCGTGATCATCCAGTGCTGCCCCTTTTTCGCCTCCTCTTTCACCTTGGCCGAAGCGGCGGTGGATTTGTCCGCAACCCAGCTGGCGATGCCGAGCACGTTTGCTCCGGCATCATCCACATACGAACTGTACCGCACGGTCACCACACCGGCTTTCGGGACCTTCACGATCACCAGTGTATCCCCGCCCTTTTCTACTGTCACAGCATCTGTGTGCTCCTCGATACGGATCCGGAAGGAGCGCACATCCGGCCATCCCGTGCCGCCAGGAAGCAGATCAAGGTACTCAACCGTACCGACCGGGAGACCGTTCCAGGAGAACGACAATGCGACGCCACGTGCGAGCGGATCGGGAAGATATGGCACCGTTACACTGTCCCCTGGATAGATCTTTGCAGGAAATCCTTCGTGTGAGACGATCAACGCGTAGGCGTCGGCGGCGGAAAGTCCGTCGAACCTGCCGTGGTACTCTGCCATCTGCTGACTGCATCGGGGGGCGAGGAGATGGCGCTCCGGCGTCGGGTCGTCCAGATCGTGGGCCTTGAGATACGCAGCAACCGTCGCATCATAGTTGCTCCGGAGAATGACACGCTCCACGGACTCACCGGGTTTGACAGGTGTGCGCAACACCACGGCCGGTGAGGCCACTGGTTCGAGCCGGAGATATGTCGTCTCGCGCGTTGCAATGGACACATCATTCACGGAAAGCTCTGCCAGATCTCTCCCGTTCCCGGCGAGGTCAGCGATGCGCGCGCGCAAACGGTACTTCCGTCCGAACCGAAGCCGCGGCAGGGTCCCGGTCTCTGCTTCCGTGGTTGCGGACAATTTTGTGAACGTCACAGCCGGATTATCATTGTTCTCCACTTCGTCGAGGTCCGAGACCCGCTTGCCGGGTCGCGGCGCCACAAGACTCCACCCATCCCACCGGCAGATGTTCTCGCTCAGCCGCATTTCATCGGGACTCCCGGCATCCGTTTCACCTTCCGCAGGCGGGGGGGAGGTGAGTGCGATGCTCACATACCCCTCCGTTGTTTCAGCATGAGACAGACCGGGCTTCCCGCCGAAAGACACGGCAGTCTTTCGCTTGCAGAGCGAATGCCATTTCCCTGTTGCGTCGGACCAGGCGTCCACTCTGTATCCCCGCACCAGATCCTCAGCGTACAGGCGCACCGCTGCCTTGTCCGCTTCCAATGTTGGCGGCGACGGGTTCTTCAGGACAGCAGGGTGAACCTGGGCATATGAAAGGTTGACGTTGTAGGCCGCCTGGGCGTCAATGCGGGTCAGTACTTCCGCGCTGTGATCCCGGCGGACGAGGGCGATCCCCTGGGTACGAAGCGACGGCAGTGAGATGAAGGGAAGCATCGGAACAGCGGTTGCCTTGATCAGGCCGTTGATCTTTTCAATCCCGGCGGCCGACGCGAGCATCACGGGCTCCGGCAGCGTCTCATCCCACGATCCCTGTTCGATCGTTCCCATGAGCGCCTTGAGCTTCATCGCAGCACCGTCCACATCAAGCTGGACGACATCGAATTTTGTTGGATCGCTCAGATCGAAAACACCGTCCTTGATCGCACTCACCCCCGCACGGGGTGCCGCACGAAAGTCACCCGTGGTGAGGGTGTATTTCGTTTTCGCTGAGAAATTCAGGCTGGCACTGTCCGTGAACACACTCTTCCAGTTCGCCTTTACCGCTACGAATGAGGATGCGGGGATGCCTGCCATGGCCGGAATGGTGATATCGATGACAAGGCCGAGTTTGCGCATCAGGTCGGGATAATCTCCGAGGGAAGAAACCGCCTCATGGAACTCGACTTCGGGCAGCTTGGGAAACACCTTTCCGGGTTGCACCGGTTTCACGGGGTCCATCGGTGTGTGGAACAGGCTGAACGCCATGAAATTCTTCATTACGTTCTGACCATTCGTCAGGATACGCCGTGAAGCGGCCAGATCCTTCAAAATGCTCTGGAGGCCGGCAGCGGCACCTGATTTTAATCGCATCCCCGGTCCCTTTACCAGCTGCTCCATGCTCCGCTGCATGCGGGCCCGGACAGGTGCACTCATCATGTTCAGGGATGGTTGGACCGTCTGGAGGGATCTGAGATCGAGGCCCGGGGACACTGCGCCGGGGGTCTTGACGGTCGCCGTGCTGCTCATGAACTCATAGAGAGAGACATCTTCAAATGCCTTGAGCACCTCCTGCACCGGAGGATAGCTGCCAGGCCAGCCGGCAGCGATCGTCGCGTACTTCTCCTTGATGAATTCTTCGATCTCTTTCACCGGATAGGAGAGGATCGGCACCTTTCCGAGCGATTCGATCGCATAGGGTTTCACGGGAGAAGAAGGTGTGAACATTGCCTGCCAGTATGCGGGGTCAAGCGAGACATTCCAGAGCTTGGGATCGTCAAACGGTACGGTAGGACCATTCTCGAATTCCACGGACAAACGCAGGACATCGCGCACATGTTCCGTCCAGGCCAGGAGTTTGCTAAAATCATTCAGGGTCTTCATGACGACGGGCCCGGTCGGGTCGGCGTCCGGCGAGATCTCATCCGTACTCAAACGGAATGAGATGAACACTGAGAGTTTAAGCGCACCTCCGGTCGCCTTGCCGTTCGGGAGAGCCGTCCAGAGTAATGTTTGCGTGTTCATATCAGGTCCCCGAATGATTATTCCACCGCGAATGCGGCACGGTACCGCCCGTACTCATCCGCATTCGTCGTGTCCTTGAACAGTGGGTCGCCGGCCGATCCCTTGAATTGTCGCGACGTAGACATCGACACTGATTTGCTGAAGAAGGCGATCTCGATCTTCACCTTTACCGTCGCCTTCCCCTCCATCTTTCCGTTCGACGTATAACTCAGACCCAGATAGAACTCCACGGAGAGCGTGATCAATCCGAGGATCGCCAGCGCCCCGCCCAGGCGGACGTACGCCTCATAGTTCGTCGTGTCGGAGGACTTCATGTAATAGAAGCCGCCCATCACCACCACCCCACCCTTTGCCACACCGAGGTTGATTGCAATGGCTCCGCCAAACTCCAGGGATGCCTCGAGCACTTCCACTCCCCGCGGGGAGATGGAGATGCCGAAGAAACCACCCCCGCCAAACAGTGAGACGGTGAGAAGGAATGGGTTCTCCCGGGAACAGAAATCAAATCCGACATTCAACGGATTCCCGTTGAAGGGGATTCCCAGTCTGGCACCAAGAGAGATATTCTGCAGACTGAAGGCGCCGACAGCGATCGTGGGAACGGAAAGTGAATACCCGGCGGTCACCCCCGACGTATTCACCTCGAGGAACGGAGGATCACTGAATCCTTTGGTGTCAACCACTGTCAGGATCTGGTTTACGAAGGAGAGTGCGCCAATAAAGCGGAGGTCTTTGATGTCGACGTCCACATCGACCTTGTTTCCGGGTTTGATAGTAAAGACCGCGCGGTTGAATTCGATCGCCATAAACTCCTGGATCTTCGGCAACAGGCGGAGCTCAAAATTCTTGAGTTCGCTCCGGACCGTCGCCACCGGGGCCGAACCGTTCATCGGCATTCGCAGCTCCACGGTCACGGAAAGCCCGCCGGCGGGATCCTTCGGGACGAATACCCCGTCAAAGACCGCATCCGAAGAACCTGACGGCGCGACGTTCTTCTTCAGGCGGGGAGTCCAGGTCAGCGTCGTCCGCATGTATTCCGGACACGTTTCCGTCACCATGCGTGGCATGCGCCCCGCTTCGGCGGCGATATCCGGGATCGTGGCGATCAACGTGTACAGCGGAATCCCGCCGAGGATCTTGGCGTCAGAGAGCGCAGACTTGAAGTAGTCCACGGGGTCGAAGATGCCTGTCGCGAGCGATGCCACACTTCCGCCAAAGGCGCCGACCTTTCGCGACATTCCGGTGATGCCCAGCGAAGGAGTCACGAGACCGCCTGACTTCTTCGAGTCTGCAGCGAAGTTGATCGGCAGTTCTTTCTTAAGCGAGACGAACACTTCGCCCTTGTTCTTGTTCCCGTCGAAGCCGTTCTGGATGTACGCCGGATCAAGCACGATGGTCTGTGCTGCAGCGGCGCCCAGAAGCTGTTCGGCCGGCGAGATATGCACGGAGGCTTCTTCTACCGTTGGATAGAAGGGTGGATCGTTGGTGGACTGGAGTGCGGACATCCCGTTGATGTTCACTTCACCGCCGAACTGAAGCATCTCCGTTTCGAACGATGTGTCGCCGGGCGTGACCGGGTCTGCGAAGGCAACACGCTGGCCGCCGAGTGAGCTCTTGCGCCTCTCCTTCCACTTCATGTAGTCGGAGAGTGCAGCAGCGGCCGTTGAGCCGTCGAATGTGACACCCCGATCCAGAAACAGGATCGGCGCCGTGAACTCCGAGGGTCTCCCTTCCCAGTCCTCACCGATGCAGTGGAAACCGAACGGTGTGCCGCCCACGACAGGCCAGAATGCCGATTGCCCCTTATTCGCGACATCAGAGTCTTCAGGCTTGTCGAGATTCGGCGTGATGAGCGTCGTGATGCGGATCCGGCGATACGGCATCCGGCGTGCTTCCGATCCGGCGGGCATCGCGTTCTGGCCCGCGCCGGGATAAATTTTGTCACGTTCCTTGAGGATGATATACATGCGCTGGCGGAGGTACGCCACCGGAACA
The DNA here is from genome assembly GCA_963700635.1 of uncultured Bacteroidota bacterium. GTDB lineage: Bacteria > Bacteroidota > Ignavibacteria > UBA10030 > UBA6906 > JAGDMK01. Next base: position 254,889 of record CAVOYH010000004.1, read on the forward strand.
GGCTTTCCACCGAGGCCGAGTTTCTTGAGATGAAACTTGCGTTCGGTGATCTTGATAAGGGACGCCTTGTGACCGAACGGGAACAGGAACCCGGCGTACACGACACGGACAAAATGGTCGCGCCCCAGTGTTGCACGGTGGCGCCAGTGCTCAACCGACAGGCCGGGTGGGACGGGCCATTCCCAGTCGCCGACGACATTCATCCATCCGCCGAGCCCCGAGAGCATCAGGAGCTCTGCATTCATCGGCACGGGATCATAGCCGCTGTTGTGGAACCCGGCCGTAAGGTGCACGATTTCATGCCGGTCCTGCCGGTCGAGAGATGTGCGGTAGGGAACCATCGGCAGATGACCCGGACCCTGATCGGACTTCTCCTTGTAGTGCGGGGACCAGAGCGCCCGCAACGTTCTGAGCTGCGGTGGACCATCAGAGGAATTTCCCTGTGCATCACGGATCCCCAGACGCGTGTGCCACAATTCCACACGCCCATCGGACAGGGATGGTTCTGTTTGATGCATCCAGGCTGCACGATCGTTGGGGGACATAAATAGCGCCGACGGCAATTCCAGAGCGGTATCGGTTTCACCAGGAGGGTTCGGCTTGAGCATCTGTCCCAGAAGTCCCGGAGGAATCGCTGGCGCAACGGGTGCAAGAACACCGGTCAGTTCAACATTCGCAAGGAGTTTCTGAAGTGAGGCGGCATGGAGGGTCGCGAGTTCGGGATCGGTATCAGCTTCGTGGGCAGCGGCATTCCGGAGGGTCTCGATGCGTTTGAACACCCATCGATCAGATTGGCCCGCGCGCACAGAGACTTCCAGCACCTTGATATTGTCATCCAGTGCCTTGAATGCACCTTGCGTGGCGTTTTTCCGCGCCGGGGCCGCTCCGGGTGTGATGTCGCGCAACGCATCGAGCGCAACACCTGCGGCCTGACGCGCCCCGGATACGCCGCTCCGGAGTGCGGCTCTATTCTGAAGCATTGTAACATACGATTGCTGTTTCTTTGACAACACAGAAGCAGGGCCCGTGACATTCAGCGGCAGGGTCCGGCACGCTTCGAGGAGCCCTTTCAGCGTGTATTCGATCGGCGCAGCATTGTTGGGCACCTTGAAGACCAGCCGGCTCGGCCCCGCGATCTGCGACGGCACCGGCGGGTCGGGCGGATTCTCGTCAGAAGACTTTCCCTTATCCGGATCGGGAGGCTTACCCGGTGGATTCGTGACAGGGAAGTTCTTGTTGTCCGTTTCGAAATACGCTTTCTCGATGATATGCTGCGGGGGAAAATGTGCGATCAGGAACGCGGGCTTCGAGGAGTCGTCTTTCACCAGCACCTTCACCCCGCTGCCGCTTGTTTTCATGTTGCGGAATTCAAAATCGATCCGTACAAAATCATCCGGACGGATGACCGATACAACCGAGTTCAACGAGAGCGCATTGATGGGCGCGATCTGACCGATCTGCATCCCTGTATTCGTTTTCTTGACCTCCTGACCGGCGTCCAGCGAAATCGTCTGGGCTGACCGGAGAGGAGACGCATCCGTAATCGCATCGGGCAGGGGCAGCAGGGTCCTGCGGATCGACGGCGTGCACCGGAGCGCGAGATCGTCTGCCGTGTGCCAGACACACTCGAAGGGGGTCCGGGCCACATCCCCGGCAACCTCGACTCCGACCTCGCCATTGGACAGCCATACCGGCTGCTGCGCCAGCGTGGCGAAGACGGAGTGCTCAATGGTCCTATTGTCGATACCCACAGCGTACTGTGGGAACGAGAGTGGCAACGTTCCGGTAAATCCCGGCGCCGGATGCGATAAAGAAGCCCACAGCAGCGAATGATCTGCAGCCTGACCGGCAACGATCGCCTGGCGAATCCCACCCCGGGCCGGAGCCGCACATTCGATCTGAATGACGTCGAAGGACGCCGGGCCGGTAAGGAAGGTCACTGCCGAGCGACCATACACCGAGGGCTGCACCGACCAGGGACCGTCACCCCGGCGCAGCGTGAGGATCGTGCGCGAGCGTGTGGGTGCCTTCAAGAAGCTGCCGTCTGCATTGCCAGCAAGACGGATCCCGGCCAATGGCGACATGGTGCGCATGCCGGGTGCAACAAGTTCTGCGAGCGCGCGGCCATCACAGTCGAAGGACCAGCGTGGAGTGAACAGGGCAGAGAAGGATCCGTTGAGTTGGAGGGCGCTGGACTGACACGCGAACGCGCGGACATTGTCAAAGGCGCCTGTAAGGCGGAGAGGTTCAAGATCTGCTAGCCAGCGTTCGAAGCCCGCTTCACCGTCGCTTGAACCAAGAGCGAACTGCATACGGAGGGTGGAACCGAAAAGCGCAGGGGTGATAGTGGCATGTACGTCGGCCGGCAACTCCGTGCCGGGGAAGAGCGCTCCGGTAAGCAGGACGTGTACGACGCCATCCTTCCGCTCGTACTCCAGGCGCGGGGCACCTGCAAACATCCGGACGTCAATGACCCAACGGTTCTTCGAACCCAGCCGGAAAGTGACACGACCACGCTCGGCGCGTACTTCGTATCGATCAAGAAGAAGTGCGCTGGCATTCTTCAACCCGGGTGTAGTCACCACCGCAGCAGAACCCGCCATGCCAAGCCAGGCCCGACGCGGAGAGACTCGGTAGCGGACTTCAGCCCTGATGCGGAGCGAAGGGCCGGGATGTTTAGGCAGGAAGTGTTCACGCGCATCTCCCTCTACTGGTTGGTCAGGGTGTTTCGGAACAGGACCGGAGCAATTCCTGCAGCACATCGATCTGCAAGCCAACGGGCTTCTCGGCGAGCTTCACGATCAAAGGAACGGTCGGCTTCGGGGGCTGATAGGTGAACTCCCAAACTTCGCTTCGCCCTACCAATTGATCGAATGTGTACACAACGACCATCCACGCGTATCGGTGACCGATCTGCAGGGCGCGTGCGTGGGGCGGATATTGGAGGACGGAGGTCCGGAGATTCTCTGCTTCGAACCATGCGAGATTCCGTTGCATCGCTGCCTGTGCGGGCTGACGACCGAGGATCTCCACGATCCGCAGGCGGTACTCCATCCGGACATCCGGACGCCCCGCACCACCCCAGATCCATGTGAAGACGGGCAAAGGCTCTTCCAGGAGTGATTCATTCACCGGGGTAAGTAGGATCGGAGCAACCGTATTCTCCACACGCTGGTCAGCACAGTCCGTTCCAAGGGAACCGCCCGCTGCTGCAGAGACAGCGCTTACGTCCACACAGATCGTGTAGTCGCCCGAAGGGAATTCTCCCGTACCGGTGACGGCATCACGGTACCGGCTGATGCGATACTGAGTCTGGACCGGCGAAAGCTGGTTTGCTGTTGCCGCCGTGAAGCTCTTCATTCCCGGTGGGAGCGAAAAGGCCGACGAGGTTGCCGTAAGGACTAGTCCATCGTTGCCGTTCACACGTACTGTCGAAATGATGCGGACAGTGAAGGTGGTGCGTGTGGGGTTGAGAAGATCAACTTCCCAGAGGTCGGAATAGCGCAGCTGATTGGGGGGAGGCTGGCGCAACCGGACCGTCACGGTCTGCTGCGCCTGCAGGGTTCCGGTTGTGGCGGCGAAGATGACAATCTGAATGAGGTAGACCAGGTGCTGCCATCGACGCGACAGAGGTCGGGTCATAGTGGATCCTCCGCGTAAAGTAGTACTACTTAAGGAACACTTTCACCAATGTCAAGTCCTCCCCATCACCCCCCTTATCGGGGTTAACTCAAGGTTTTCCGGAGACGATCGTCCGCGCCCTTTCCCTGACAGCGTGATACATCGGGATTTTATTAGCGTACACCATCACCTGGTGTTGCGGCTCTCGTTCCTCCATGGTACATTGAGCTAAGCTACCACCGCGCCCATGCCAGCCGGAATACGACGATGCCATCGAACGACCGACGCGCCGTTCAGAAAGGGACCTATGCATCCGGGTTTCCCGAACCGACCTCCATCGGAAACAATCGGGAGGCAGTGGAGGTGAAGCTGAGAATGCGAAACCGGCTATGCTGGCGCTCCATGGGAATGCACATAGTGAGGATGACAGTGCGTATGGCGAATTCGTTCATGCACAGGTGTCTGCTGGCACTCCTTCTTCCCAGCGCCGCCGCTTTTCTGCTTCCGCAGGCTCCTGCACAAACCGTGCAGTCTCCCTATCTCCTCAACCCCGGCCTGGCGATCGGATACGTTGACAGCTGCGCTCGCTTCTGGTTCACCGCATATGACTCTGTTCAGGGTGGATTCTTTATGAACATCGATCGTACGGGAAAGCTGATCAGTTCCTGGGGAACAGGGAAGAACACGCTGAACCAATCGAGGGATGCGTACGGGTTCCTGCGAGCCTACATGCTCACCGGCAAACAGGAGTACCTTCTGTATGCGCGGCGTGCCCTGGACTTCCTTTATTCGTCGGGATGGGACAAATCCTCGGGCGGGTGGTATAACGAGATCGACCGATATGGGATACCCTCGAACCCCTCGGCGGAGAAGACTGCATATTATCAGCACTATGCCATGCTCGGCATCGCAGCGTCTGTCGAGGTGACGGATGACAGTCTTGACCGGGCTGTTCTTGAACGGAGCCTGGTGCACACGGACGCCCATTTCTGGGATGCGCGGCCCGGTGTATTCGGGTACTTTGACCGGACCCGTGCCGACGGGACACAACCCTTGGGTAAGAGCTTCAATGCGACCGTCGATGCGGTGACAACACACCTCCTCTCGCTCTATCTCATGACGGAGGACACGGTCTATCGGAGACGCCTGATGGACGTAGCGGACAACATGGTGAACCGGCTTGCGGCCTCGGCGGGCTCACAGGCCATCGGCTTTGTAGAGGGGTATGATACCGAATGGAACCCGGACCCCGCGAACACCATGACGATTATGGGCCATGTGCTGAAGACGGCCTGGTGTCTGGGGCGGTTGTATTCCCTGTTTCATGACCAGACGTATCTCGCTGCCGCTGAACAGCTCGTCCAATCCGTTCTCCAGAAAGGATATGATCATCAAAATGGCGGGCCGTACAAAGACTATAACCGCATCACGGGGGCGATGCTCATGTGGGGCCAGCAGGACACTGCAAAGGCCTGGTGGCAGATGGAACAGGCGGTCACCGCCGGATTGATGCTCTACAGTCTTACCGGAAATCCGGCGTATCTGCAGATGGCAGACGAAACCCTTACCTTCTTCATGACCCATTTTGTCGACCATGTATATGGCGAAGTGTATGAAAACAGGACGAAAGTGGGAGGCCAGATCTGGGATACGAACAAAGGGAGCAGCGGTAAGGCCGCTTACCATTCCGTGGAACTCGGCTACTACGTGTATCTGTACGGAAACCTTCTCCTGAAACGTTCTCCCGCAACCCTGTACTATGCGTTCCCCCCGGTGCAATATCCGCGGACCATCACCCTGGCACCGATTGCTGCCGATCTCCGGATTGCCTCTGTTCTCCTCAACGGGCTGCCGTTCGGCGGTGTTGATCACTCAAACTGCACACTCTCGATTCCACCTTTTATCGGCGGCGAGTTCGTCGTAACGTTCGAGCGTCCGCTCACAAGTGCGCAGGAATCGCAACTCGCTCAGCTTCCCGGGATGATCCACCTCGATCAGAATTACCCCAATCCTTTTAACCAGTCGACCGTCATCGGCTATCAGATATCGAAACCGGGCCATGTGCGTATCGCAGTGTACGATCTGCTCGGCAGGAAGGTGGCTGTGCTCGTGGACGAGCCAAAGACGGTGGGGAGGTATTCCGTTCATTACGACGGCGCCGCTCTGGCCTCGGGGGTGTACCTGTGTCGGTTGGAGGCGGCGGGAGCAGGGCTGAGCAGGCGGATGATTCTGACAAAGTGAGCCTCACGTCACACTGCGGGGCAATCGGGGAAGTCAGGTTTCGTACAACACCGGAGCAGTGTTCTGTGTCCGATTGCATGAATGCTCCGGCCTATTCATGATAAGCCGGGCCATGGTTTGACAGTCCGAGGTAATCACAAGGGGTGAACCCGTATGCCCAGAGTCCGACTTAATCTTCCGGAGCGCTATCTTTTTACAACAGAGATAACACTTCGAGTGTCCGACATCAATTACGGCGGACATCTCGGCAATGACGCGGTGCTTGCGCTCGCGCAAGAAGCACGGATGCGTTTCCTGAGCTCCCGTGGCTGGTCGGAACAGAATGTAGCCGGCGTCGGGATCATCATGGTCGACGCAATTGTGGTGTACCGGTCAGAAGCGTTCTACGGTGATGTGTTGACGATAGATGTCGCCGTGGAAGATCTGCAGCAGTCGGGATGTGATTTTCTTTTTCGTATGGTGAACAAGGTTTCGGGGAAAGAGGTCGCTCGCGTGAAGACGGGCATTGCTTTTTTTGACTACACAAGCCGCCGTCTGTCCCCGATGCCCGAGGCATTCCGGGCCCGATGCAGCCAGGAGTGAAATTCCTTCTTTAAAAAAGTGTGATGAAGCCTTGACAGCAATTCCCATCAATGGTATATTAAATCACTAACAACAGTACAAAGAAGGTTTTCGTGTCCCGATGGATCCCCAGACTCTGGAGATCCCGAGGGTTCTGAGGGTACCCCTGCACACTGCTCTTTTCAGAACGATATGGAGAACATCCTGACAGCGCGCAAAGGATCTTTTGGTACAATCCTGCTCCTTTGCCTCCTCATCACCGTATCGGCATCTTCCCAGACGAACAGCCACAACCTGTGGAAAAACCCGCAGTTTCCAGCGATTAAGAGCAAGGCCATCCCGGGTCAGCTCATTCATTTTCCCTCCCGCTGCTCGAAGGCAATTCTTCCCGCTCCATTATACCTCTTTCAGCCAACCCAGCACTATCTTGTGGCATATTTCCTCTACGGACTCGGACCCTACAAGGATGGTTTTATCCCCCGGGTTCCCCCCCCTTGTAGGAATCTATGAACGGATGGAGAAGGGGGATCTGTCCGATTTGTTTTTCTGCTTTTTCGAACAAAGGATATAGAGACATTCAGAATGCTCAATTATTCATCAACTCCAGGGAGATATTCATGAACTGCGTACAAACCCCGATTCGATTTGTCCAGTGGGCTGTCGTGCTGCTGATGCTGGCTGCCATTCCATCGGCAGGCCTTTCCCAGTTCCTGCTTTCGCCCCAACCCGGCGACGTGTACAAGGAGTTCTCCCGGGTGATGGGTGGTGATGACTGGCGCGTGACCGACCCAAACATCAATCTCAGCGTCTATCCGGCAGCAGGCGATTTTCTCCCAAACCCCACGCTCTCCCTCTCTGTTAATGATCTGGCGGGAGCCATCCGTGCCGAGGCCGTCATCAATATCTGGAGCGGCCATATCGGAACGGTCGGAAAGAAGATCCGCTTCAACGGCAATTCCTGGATCGACATCCCCGAGTTCGGATCCGGCAATGGGATACCCGGCGGCAATGACGGATTCAACTACATAGGCGAATCAGACATGGTGATCGCTGTTCCTCTCGGACATCTTGTCCAGGGAAACAACACCTTTCAGGGAACGAATGCGGGGCAGACGGGCCCGTATGGTTTTGGCTGGGGACAGTTCGGCTGGTACAGTATCATCCTGCGGGTGTACTATGATGGAAGTAAATCTCACTCAACCGGCTCTATTACTTCACCGACTTCCGGGGGGACGTTCGGTGAAAACCCCGTTGTAACGGCGAGTGTGAGCGGGGGAACCGACCGGGTAGACTTCCTCGCCTATTACGACGGCTACGATACCGATGGGGATGGCGTGTGGCAGGAATACCATCATGACTATGCACCAGCGGGGGGAGAATCCAACCCGACGATCAAAAACCACGTCGGCACAGCAACCGGAGGTTCCTGGCAGGTGACGTGGAACACGCAATATGTCCCGGATCAGGGGGCCGGGAGTATCAAGATCCTTGCGCGTATCCGTAACGGAAACGGTGTCTGGTACGTCTCCCCTGAAGTTACAGGCCTGACGCTGCAACGATCTGGAAGTTATGTGAGGCTGTATAAACCATTGGATACTCCCGAGCGGGCCTGGGCACGGGGTGATATCGGCGAAATTCGAATTCGTACAGACATCCCCGGCGGCGACAACGTCGCGAGTGCAACCGAAGCGCGGGGCTTTGTCCGTACGTGGAACGGCATTGATGGTGCACAGGAGCCGGGCGACTACAATTACAGAAGATTTAACAACTGGACCGACGGGGCGTACGGCGGAAACCACTCCTATTCATTCGATATCAGAACTCTTCCTCTCTCAGAATTACGTTCGGGCTCCAATGAATTCATTTTCTATTCCTCGAATCTTCTCCACCACGGCATTGAAATCCTCTGGCCTGGTCCGGGGCTCATTGTCCGCTATGGTGGCGGGGCGTCTAACGTGGCGCCCAGCATCAGTGCCCATCCCTCGAACCAGTCTGTGGCCGTTGGCGGGACCGCGACCTTCAGCGTCGGAGCGACCGGCACGTCGCCGCTCTCCTATCAATGGCAGAAAAACAATTCGGATATCGGGGGCGCAACCGGTGCGAGTTACACAACACCGGCAGTTGTGGCCGGCGATAACGGGGCTACATTCCGGTGTGTCGTCACCAATCCCTATGGAGCCGCGACCAGCAATTCCGCAACGCTGACCGTCGGGACGACGACTGGCCCGTCAATCACCACGCAACCCGGTGACCAGACAGTGCAGGTCGGCCAGACGGCCACATTCTCTGTTGTGGCATCCGGAACTCCGCCGCTCTCCTATCAATGGCAGAAAAACAACGTGGATGTCGGTGGGGCGCTCAGTGCCTCCTACACGACTCCGGCGACCACCATGGCTGACAGCGGGGCGCTCTTCCGTTGCGTGGTCACGAACACGTCCGGGAGCACGAACAGTAACGCCGCGCGTCTTACCGTTATTGGTTCGACATCACCGGTGATCACCCGGAACCCGGTCGATCAACTCGTCGGTGTCGGGCAACCTGCTACGTTTACGGTCGGAGCATCCGGGGCCGGACAGCTCACATATCAATGGCAAAAGAACAGCGCGGATATCAACGGGGCAACAGGCGTTTCGTACACGACGCCGGCTACCGCGCCTGCGGATAGCGGATCATTATACCGTTGTGTTGTCACCAACTCCTTCGGCAGTGCAAACAGCACCAATGGAATGCTGAAAGTCACGACCGGTTCAGTCTCTCTGCTTTCAAATTCCGGTTTTGAACAGGGGACGGATTCCTGGGCCTTTTTCACGAACGGTGCCGGCGTGTATAGTGTGGTACCCGCGGGGCCGAATAACCCTCATGCGGCACGTATCTCCATAAGCCAGGAAGGCAGCAACGTCCAGCTCTATCAGTCCGGTCTCACCCTCGAAGCGGGCGCGGAATATCTGTTTTTCTTCCGGGGGTACAGTTCGTCAGGACATGACGTCTCCGCGAGCGTCCAGAAACACGGGACGCCATTTTCCTCCTACGGTCTCCCGGGTCAGGTGTTTAACCTGGATACGGCATGGAAGGATTTGTCCACGCAGTTTACTGCATCCGGATTCACCGGTGTGGCGACGGATGCGCGTGTGATGTTCTACCTGGCGCCGTATGATTCAGCGAGTGACAACTTCTATTTCGATGATATCGTCCTGACCAAGCTGAGCAGTGTTGCGCCGCCGGGTTTTACGTCCCATCCTGCCAACGTATTGGTGTCGCCGGGCATGACGACCATCTTTCGAGTAGTGGCTTCGGGAACACCTCCGTTTTCGTATCAGTGGCAGAAAAACAACGCTGATGTAGTCGGGGCGACGGGGCCAGACTATACAACACCGGTGGCCACGATTGGCGACAATGGGGCGGTCTTCAAGTGTATCGTGAAGAATCCTGTTGGTAATAGTACAAGTAACACGGCAATTCTGACTGTGTCGACGACCGGTGTCGAGGGTACGCGCGAAATCCCGTCGTCGTTTGCATTGGATCAGAATTACCCCAATCCGTTTAATCCATCAACGACCATTCGCTACGCTCTGCCAGCCCGGTCGTTTGTCCTTCTTACGATTCATAACACTCTCGGGCAGCAGATCGCGACACTTGTCCAGAAGGAGCAGGACGGTGGCTTCCATGAAGTGCGCTTTGATGCGGAGGGGCTCACAAGCGGCGTCTATTTCTACAGGATGCAGGCAGGAAGTTTTGTGGAAACAAAGAAATTGTTGCTCCTGCAATAGATCCTTAAGGCCGTTGGCGACAGATGGCCCGGTGCGTTTGCATCGGGCCTTTTTTTAGTCCGATGCGGTAACCCTATGCTGTTCAGTCCAGACATGGGTGACGCTCTTCGACCGCCATTTCATTTATACTTGTAATCGGATAAGCTGCTTCGTATATTTTATTCACGAACCGGCCTTGCGCTCCCACTTCATGTTGTTACTCTCATCTTCGTCCCTCGAAGATTATCAATTCTGCTGGTATCGTAACTGTCCTTTGTCCTGCGGCAATCTCTTGCCTACACTCGGAAGTACTTTCGCAATGATCCCGATCTGACCGGTGGGATGGCCTGAGATTGTCGTCCGCCTTCCATCTATAACCTGCGGAGGTTTCAGTGGAACACAAATACACGTTTGTCATTGTTGCTCTCTGTTGTCTTCTTCTAGCGCCTGATGCGACGGCCCAGCCATGGTCGTACGACTTTGGGACATCAACTGGCAGCCATACATCGTCGGTAAGCACAACGTTTCTGCCTGCGGCCCCGTCAGGAACCTCGCGCGTGAGAATCGGCTCCGCGGGTGGGAGTTTTGCCATGGAAGACCAGGCGATTACGTTTGGTTTGTCGTCATATCTCCGCGGTGTTGCGTCCACATCGACGTCATACAACAAGTTTTCGATCTATGACTACGATGCCGGTTCTGCATTCACGTTGCGGTTTAGAATCAGATTTGGGGACTCGAACGGAGCGGCAGCCGTGTCATCGGGCGCGTGGTACCTCTTTGTGGGCGATGGCGCCACATTTGGTGACAACAATGTCTTTAGTGGTACACAGGTTTTCACGGGACTGCAGTGGACATTCGGTGAATCAGGTGCAATCGCGACAACATACCGGAACAGCGGATCATGGAGCACGAGCGGATTGAGCGGAACGCCCTTTGAGCAGGGTGCGTCCTATATCGTTGAGATTTACGGGAATAACACAACAACAGCGCTGCCCTATCAGTACGGAGGTGCACAAAGCACTGGGGCGAATACGTTCGACCTCTGGGTAAACGGCAGTCTTGTGGGAGACGATCTCGCAAAAGCATTGCTAAGCAATGAAGCCAACATCGATTCCTGGATGTTCTACGGCGGATCAAGCGTGTCGAATGCAGCCAATGTGTTCATTGACGACATCATATACACAAACGGCGTTGCTGATACTCCGCTGCCAGTCCAGCTCTCGGCATTTGTTGCCCAGCAATCTGCCGAAGCCGTGGTGCTTACCTGGTCCACCATCACCGAGGTAAACAACTACGGGTTCTACGTCGAAAGAAGAAAAGAGGGGGAGACGGCCTTTGGCGCAGTCGCAATCGGGTTTGTGTCCGGGCATGGGACAACTCTTGAACGGAAGAGTTACCGTTTTGAAGACAGAGATGTTCCGCCGGGCGTATGGTACTACCGGTTGCGCCAGGTTGACCTCGATGGCAGGGAGCATCTGTCCGACGCAATCCGCGTTCAGGCCTTGACCGGCACTGACGAAGTCACCCCCGCACACTTCATGCTTTCGCAGAATTATCCCAACCCTTTTAATCCCTCCACATCGATCAGTTATCACCTTCCGTCACAGACGCGGGTTACACTGACGGTGCAGGATCTCTTAGGCCGCGTGGTGGCCACGCTTGTGGACGGAATCGAACCTGCGGGGAGCAGAGTGGTCAGATTCGACGCGGCGGGGCTGTCCAGCGGTATCTACACCTATCGACTTCAAGCGGGCGAGCAAACGTCTTCCATGCGAATGATTCTCCTGAAGTAGTCAGTACCGGCAGCCCGTTGTTGTGTTTGCGCTTTCATGCCGTGCTCATGGTCGGATTCTGTATCGGCGGAATTGACGGGTGGCTCTGCGTGAGCAGGGTATCGTGAACAGGGTGACTGTCAGGCCATATTTCTGGAATCTTTTATCGGATCGATGCCAATGCGACGATTTATTCTAGTCTTCCTCATGCTGGCGGGGCTTCAAGCGTACGGCGAAGAGCTTGTCAAAGTCGTCGCGTACAACACGCTGAATTACCGGACTACTGACCAAACCCGTGATCAGTACTTCAGGACGGTCTTGCGGTATGTCCACCCTGACGTACTGGTCATTTGTGAAGTGTCAAACCAGGCCGCGGTCAGTCAATTCTACGACAATGTGCTCAATCTGACCTACCCGGGTGAATATTCCGCAGGAGTCTTCATTGACGGCTACGATACTGACCGAGCAGCATTCCATAAATCAGGGATGTTTGATTTTGTCTCCAATACCCCCATCCAGACGGCCCTCCGGGATATCAACGAGTTCACATTCGTCCATGTTGCGTCCGCCGAAACACTGCGGGTGTATGCAGTACACCTGAAGGCCAGTGATACCGCCACGGATCGGGACAAGAGAGCCGCCGAGGTCGATAACCTGCGCATGGTGACGAATCAGCTGCCGGCGGGAAAGAACTTCATGGTGCTGGGTGATTTTAACATCTATGGTTCGACCGAGCCGGCCTATCAGAAACTCCTTCAGGATAATCCGACAGATGACGGACACGTCGTCGATGCCTTGACGCTCACGGGCACCTGGAACAATGCGGCCTATGCTCAGTATCATACCCAGTCCCCACGCGTACGATCGTTCGGAGGGGGTGCCACGGGAGGGATGGATGATCGGTTTGACATGATCCTGTTCTCGAATGCGCTTAATGGAAGCGGGAGAGTGTCCTACGTTCCGGGATCATTAACACCCATCGGGAACGACGGACTTCACTACAACGATTCCATCAACCGGTTGCCGAACTACGCTGTCCCGGACAGTGTGGCCAATGCCATTCATTACGCAAGCGACCATCTCCCAATTGCTGCAGTGTTCTCCTTTCCTGGTGAACACCTCCCCGTGCAGCTTGTGAACTTCGCGGCTTCGCCAATACCCTCAGGCATAGTAAGACTCCAGTGGTCAACAGTGAGCGAAATCAACAACTATGGCTTTGAAGTCCAGCGAAAGGGGGTTGGGGACACCGGGTTCAGCACGATTCCCGGTAGCTTCGTCCCGGGTCACGGAACAACGCAGACCGCCCATCACTATTCGTATACGGATCTGGTTCCTCCGCCTGGTACAAGCTGGTACCGACTACGGCAGATCGATCTGAATGGGGCAGAAGCGTTCACCGGCTCTGTTCGGGTAGAGGTCCTGACTACCGTAGCTGGAGGAGGCATCATCGGTGAATACAATCTTGCACAGAACTATCCGAACCCGTTTAATCCGAACACCACGATACAATACGATTTACCCAATGCCGGATATGTCACGCTCAAGGTCTATGATTGTCTGGGACAGGAAGTGGCCTCTTTAACGAGTGAGGAGAAGCCAGCAGGGAGGCATTCGGTTCAGTTTAATGCAGCGGACATTGCCACCGGTGTGTATTTATACAGACTTCAAGCGGGTAACTTCACACAGTCAAGGAGACTGGTGGTGGTCAGGTAAAAAGACTCACATTGCGCGTGAAACCCGGAACGCCGCTACCTGCACGCCGGTCGTGTCGCCTCCAGGATAAAGTCGACGATGGGCCCGGGATCCGCAAGACTGTGCGGATGATGTCCGACACCGGGTTTCCGGATAACGGTAATCCGCCCACCGGCAGCGAGGACCCGCCTTTCAAAAGGATCAGTATTCTCCTCCGGCGGCACGACAAGATCCGCGTCACCACATACGTGGATCATCGGAAACCCCCCTTGTGCCAACTGGTCCGCCAGATCGATCGGGCTTCCCGTAAATGCCAGGGCCTCTTCCTCCGTCCGGAGACCGAAATTCTGCTTCAAGCGCTCCCACTCGACCGGGTTCCCGTTACTTTTTCCCTTCCCGCCGGGCCAGCTACGTACGTCGAGAACGGGTGCGTCGGCATACACGCATGCCACCCGTTCCGGATATACTGAAGCCCACCGGTACATGTAAATCCCGCCCCGGCTGAGCCCCTCGAGCGTAACTTTTGTGCACAACCCGGCACCAACGAGCATCCTGTAGAACCGGTCCCAGATCCCGATAGCCTCCGGATTCCCGTAGAGTTCCGCCACGTCACAGAAGGCTACATGGAACCCATTCTTCAGGAGGGCAACCTCCGTTTGTGGCTCATGCTCCCAAAACCTCGAACGCCAGATCCACGGCCGTCCATCTGCCGGAATGTGGGGCCGGACAATTCTTGCCGTGCGCCCCTCAAAAAGGAATTCGCAACAATCATATCCATGGAAATCACTGTGTATGCCGATGATACCCGCCCGTTCGAGAATGTCGGATTGGGGAAGTGTGCTTCCGGGAAAAGGCTCCGGGAGATTTCCACCTGCCTCTTTGTCCTTGAGGAATGATCGGAAGCCTGCCACTCGGTGGACCGTGATCAAGTTGGAATCGTGGCAGTCGTGTGCGCCGCCCATTCCATCATCAAATGCAGTTCGCGAGATTGCAACAAGATCATCCCCTTCAAAGAACCAATCGATGTACTGGAACCCTGTGCGTTTTACATCCTTACTTTCAAGGATGACGTCATGAATCTGCCAGGATCGGAGGTCGGACGAAGAGACCAGAACCGCCGTGTTCCGGGTGCGTTCGACGTGGTTGAGGCCCCTGTAGCGGGGGAGGGGGTAGTTGGTCAGAGACCAATACCGTCCGGACCGCTCATCGTAGCGGACTGTAAATTTCTTGCAGGCGCCGGGGAGAGCGATCGTCGGCATTTCCGGATCCGGCGTGACCGTCGTGCCGTCGTCCGAAACGGCAAGAACGCAGGCAATATTATCTGTTTCCGTGTGGCACCTGAGAATATTAACGAGCCGTTTCTCTGGCGTAAGCAGGATATTCCCTTCCAGCCACGTGGATCCGGGCAGCCCCGTACGCGGGTGGGGGAGTTCATTGGAAAACGTCCAGACGGTTCTGTTCAGGAGGTCCGCGTCGGCGGGCGCAGACATCACGAAGCTTCGAAAGCTCCCCCACGGAAGGTTCGGTTCATACCGTTCCATGGCACGCCATACCCGGCCATTGTGCAGAAGCATGGGAACCGGCGCACAATGGTACCGGGACAGACTGTCTCCCGGAATGAGCAAGCCGCTAGCCGCGTCCGATGGTTCAGTCCAGCGTATACCACGATCAGTCGATTTGCGAATGACCGCGTTACCATGTGGTCCATGGACGCCAATCAAGTACACCGCATTCTTTAGAACATGGAGCGACGACCACCGTTGTCCTGACAGCACGCTGATTTGCTCCCAATGAGCGCCCTTGTCGGCAGAACGGTACACATATGTTTCGAACCCTCTTTCACCTACAGTGCCGAATCTGTCATGGGTGGCCAGATAGGTCCCGTCCGGTAGAAGGGTAATGGACGGGGACCCAAGATACACACCGGAGCTTGCAGGTGAGTGGGCGATAACGGTGCCCGGAACGAGGGATAGGTTCTGTGCGATGGTAGCGGCATAGAGGACGGGCACACAGAAGAGCAGCATGAGTTTTTGGAGCATATCGATTGCCCTGTCCGGGGATTTGTGGGGGAAAAATGACATGCCGGTCAATCTGCGCGCATGCGCTATGCAATTCCGGAGATGGCCTCGCGCGCGATTGCGGTGTGATATTGCATGAATATAGCAAAAATTCCGGGAGAGTAAAACGAGGATCGTTTCCGGAAGGTGAACGGCACACAGATGGCCAAATGTACGCATCCGGGAATGGGGTTTGCCCTCGATTTCCGGGTGAAAGGGGACTCTCTGAGATGGCATCCCGCATGATATATAATAAGAGCTGAGCTTTGAGGGGTCCGGTCTGTTGAGTCTCTCCCTGATTGTTCTGCTCATTCATGTGGCCTCGATTCGTGTGAGGCGTGCTTACAAGTATGAAATTCATTATTGTGGGAAGAAGCCATGACATCTCCGGATTACGTACACATTCTCAAACTCGACAAAATAGCATTGAAGTCAAAAACACGGGTGGATTTTCTTGAGGCCGTGAAGACGCGTTTCCAGTTTGCCAGGAATCTTGGCGTGGAGGAGAACTTCCCCTATTTTGTTGACCAGGCGTGGCTGATCTTCGGGGATGGCGAATAATCCGGATGCGGAGTGACAGTATGGAACGTAAGGAAGAATTCCGTTTGACTACGATCCCGGACGGATTCTATTGGTTTAACGAACCGGCGCGGTACAAGTTTGGAAACGGTTTGGAAATATGTTCGGGTGAGGGAACTGATTTCTGGCAAAACACTCACTATGGTTTTCAGAAGGATGATGGACATTGTCTTCTGACGACACACCGCGGCGACTTCACTCTCACGTGCCATGTGGAATCTCGTCCACGGGAACAATACGATCAGTGCGGCCTGATGGTTCGTCTTGATCGGGAGAATTGGATTAAGGTATCAACGGAATATGAGAATCAAGAAATCAGCCGGCTTGGTTCGGTGGTGACCAATCTCGGATATTCCGATTGGGCTACCCAGGATATCCCTTCGACACACACGGCAATGTGGTACCGCATCAGCAAGAGCGGAAGAGATTGTTTGCTCGAGAGTTCTTCTGACGGCAAAATCTGGATGCAGCTTCGTATGACACACCTGCATAAGGCGTCAGAACAGTACGACATCGGCGTCTATGCATGCAGCCCGAAGGGGAAGGATTTCTGGTGCAGATTCACGTCGCTGGAAATCTCCAAGAGTGCGTGGGCGCGCACAGCGGGTTAGAATCTCTCTGATTGCTATTGAGCACCTATATTACATCTATAGTGTAGTGGGTACGGGTGGCTTTGAGGCGCAGTAAACGGGGAAGAAGCGATGGCATCACCGGACTATATACAAATCCTAAAACTCGACAAGATTGCCATGAAGTCCAAAACACGGCTGGATTTTCTCGAGGCGGTAAAAGCACGTCTACAATTTGCCAAAAATCTCGGAGTGGAAGAAAACTTCCCCTATTTTGTCGAGCAGGCGTGGCAAATTTTTGGCGACGGCAAACCATCATAAAGACACACTACAACCCTTTTTCTGTAAAGGCCCCTCCTGTCCAGGAGGGGCCTTTGCGTTCTACCGGGACGGCTGATCACATTTCGTTCAGCGAAGCAGCACCAGCTTGCGCACTTCCGTGAATGTTCCTGCTACGATCCTGTACAGGTAGATCCCCGATGCAAGCTCCAGGGGTTCGAATCTGGCTTCATGCAAACCCGCATCCTTCGGGCCATCAACCAGCGTGGCAACTGCCTGCCCCGCGATGGAGTAGATCGTGAGTGTGACGTGTGCCGGCCGGGCCAGCGTAAACCGGATAGTCGTGGATGGGTTGAACGGGTTGGGATAATTCTGGCTGAGGAAGAAGCTTTTCGCGAGATGGTCATCCCCTTCTACAACCTGAACCGACGAAATGCTGAAAGCCGTACTGTTCGAAAAAAGAGTCGTGTCCTCGCGAATCTGCACGCGGATCGCATATCCGGAGTCAGCCACGAGACCCGTCGCAGGCACCTTCCAGACATAACGGCCTGTATTTTCGACGCTGTCGGCAAGCCTTGTGACCACTGAACCGTTGCGCAACAGATGGACATTTACCCTTTCCCCGGTATTTGACTCCCAGCGGACGACGACGGTAGATCCGAACCCGATGGTATTTCCGTCGTTCGGAAAAAGTACACTCACATACGGCATTGACATGGTGAAATTCGCCGGGCCAGACCATGCGGTCATACCCGATTCATTCCAGAGCCGGACCCTCCAGAAATACTGCGTCCCTGCGACTCCGTTAGTCCAGGAGAACGATGAACTGCGGAGAGTCGAGTCATTGAGAACAAGGGCCGTGAACAACGAATCAGTGGCGATGTGCAACTGGGAGCCCGTGATCCGGCCGTAGGAACTCCATTGCAGGGTGACGGGCTGTGTCTGGTTGACCTTCGCCCCTGGCAGTGGTAGCACGAGCGTCGGGAGGCCGGGAGCCGTTACTTCTGCCGGGATGCCCACGACAAACTCTCCGAACTGTGTCGTCGTTGCGGTAATACTCTCCCCGGTGGGGCTGAACGACGTACCAAGAGGAATAAATGTACCGCTCCCCTCCGTCGGGCGGTAATAAACGACCGTCTGGTCCTTCCGGGTGGACGAAGCGAGTGTCGTGCTGTCGAATGTCACTGTCGCAGTGAACGCAGTCATCCCTATCTGCCGGATTACCCACCGTTGTCCCTGCAAGAACGGGGCGACACCCGCAAAATCCGGATTTACAGGAGATCCTGCATACCGTCTGACTGTCACGCTGTTGTAGCCGCTGGTGATCTGCGAGAAATTGAGAGCCACACCTGTCTGCACGCTGTCCCCCTTACGAAACGAGTAGGTGACGCCAGGCACAACATCATACATGGGCACGACAGCAGCCGGGAGGAGAAGAGAGCTGAACACATACTTGAATGCACGATAACTCACTGCGGGATCAAGGAACCGCATCTCAATGGCAATGGATTTGTCGGGGCGGACCTCCGTGAGACACTGGGGTCCTACGCCCGTGAGAAGCGAAGAACCCCACCCAATCAGCGTGTTGCCGTTTGGGAGCCGCTGCACCGAACCGCGGGTGGGTGCAAAAATGTCCGGCGTGTGACGGTATTCCCACACCATCGTTGCGGTTTTGCTGACCTGATCCACTGCATACTCCACTGCACGCGAGACT
The DNA here is from genome assembly GCA_963700635.1 of uncultured Bacteroidota bacterium. Taxonomy (GTDB): domain Bacteria; phylum Bacteroidota; class Ignavibacteria; order UBA10030; family UBA6906; genus JAGDMK01. The sequence continues at coordinate 273,720 of CAVOYH010000004.1, forward strand.
TTTTCTGGATGAAGATTCCCGTTGTCGAACAGAAGAAAATTGCCGTTCGGCAGACGTTCAAGGCAGTGTTGATACGTGAAATAGGTCGGCGCGTTTGCCGCGTTCTCTCCGATAAAAGTGAAGTCGTTCTTCTTGCCCCCCATGCGCCAGAGAATATCCCCCGTCATCCTGTTGATCTTGACGATGTCGCATGTGTTCCTGAAACAGGCAAGGATGTTGCCGTCACCATCCATGTCGTAAGCATTAACATGAATGTAGTCGAATGCTGAAGCGGTGACCGGCATGTAGGTATCGGCAATCGGGATGTAATCCCAGCTGCGCCACTGGAAGACCACCTGCCGGTTCAGGTCCAGTTCCTGGAGTATGGATCCGACCACAATGGCGTTCGGGTTGCCATTTGCCACCAGCGTGCTCATGTCCACGTACTGGATGTCGTATGCATGCAGCAGGATGTGGCCGTTGGCGAGCATGCGGAAATCATGGCTGTCCGCATCGTAGCCATTTCCTGCCCGCACACTGTCCACATCTGTGAGAGTCGAGTCAACGATCCGGTGTACCGTTCTGCTCCCACCTGCGTAACCCCACTGGGAGAAGCCCTCGGCATAGGAAAGGAGCCCGTTCGGTTGTTGCTTAAAATCGTATGTGTGTCCGTGTGTTTCTTTGTGTCTGACAATCTGGCCGGCATTGTCAACGACAAAGACGTATTCTCCGAGGCCCGCGCCGACCTCTGTCGTCGAGAGGAGAAAATACCCCGGGGCAGGGCTGTTGACCGTATCCACCTGAATACGCGGGAGGTCGGTCGGGAGGGAATCAAGTCCCGCGATCTTTGCACTTGCGGGAGCGCTGCCGGACGTTCTTGTGATGACCTCCCCGTTGTCCGTAACGATATAAAGATCCGAGAGGGGAGTGCGCTGTGGCGTCGTGGTGAAGGAAAATCGCAAAGGAGCAAGTGTTTGTCCGGAGGATCCGTTCACTGTCCCGGCAAAAACCACGTCCACCCGTTCGTTCTCCCGGAATGGGGCCTGCGGGGTGAAGATCATGGTCTGGCCATCATCGGACAGTGTTGCGGTTACGGCGAGGACACCCGATTGTTCCCCCCGGATTTCTATGACGTCAGACGAAACGGCGGAGCGAGCGATCTGAGCGTCAGCCCGGAGAATTATGTTGGATTCCCGCGAGACGAGAGCCGATCCGGGCTTTGGCGAGAGATAAATGATGTTCTGGGTGGCTGCCTGCTGTGAAAAAAGGAACAGCAGAGCGGGGAGTAACCATCTTCCGGTCTTCATAAATTCTTCCTTTGCTTATTGCTCACTCTGAGCAGGTTCCATGACACGATGTGTCCTGTTTCCGCATTCATCGCAGGAGAAGCATTTTTATGCTCTCCATGAAAGGTGTATGGCCGTCGGCTCCCGTCGGGACGGCAGTAACGCGGCAGATGTAGATGCCGGTCGCCATTGATGCGCCGTCCCAGACATACCGGTGATATCCCGGCGGGAGCGCCGCCCGGACCAGCACCGCCACTTCTCTCCCGAGTGCGTCGTACACAGACACCGAGATCATGCTGGCAACGGGGAGGCCGACCGTTATCGAAGTGCTCGGATTAAACGGGTTTGGATAGTTCTGGCCCAAGAGAAATTCTGATGGGACAGGATCATTCACTGCCGGGATATTCAGGAGTGGATCTTTACCTTCTCCGTGCAGAGGGATAGCATACACGCCGGCGCTGGTATGGAGCGAAAGTGTGTCCTCATAGATTTGAATTGCCAGCGGAAGGAAGCGCACGGAGAGAAGCAGACTATCGTCCTCCCGGACCACGACCGGGGCATCAACGTTAACTGTGAACGCGCTTCCGCTGACAATCATTCTATCAATCGTTATCGGGATACCAGACGGATTATGGATCGTCACGGCTCTGACAGCCGAGTCTCCGATGGCAAGAACGCCAAAATCAAGGTCGGGGGCTGAGATGACCAGCGTCGGAACCGCCGACATCCCCCGTAATATAACTCTTCGTATGATCCCCTGTAACGAGTCTTCTGATCGTATTTCCAGTGTATCGATCATGCTGCCCAGGGAGTCCGGACTAAACCGCAGGGGGAGAACGAACGTACCGAGCGCCGGAAGGAGGACAGGCCCCGTTGTATCGGCAGCAAATTGGGTGCTGCGCGTGGGGAAGGATGTCAGCGTGACGTCATGGGTGGTTGGGTTAGAGATTACCACATGTGTCCGCGCCGTGTCATCGGGCGTACACACGCCGAACAGTACCGTGTCGCGTTGAGGAACAAATGCAGTCGTTTGCCAGGGTGCGCTGAAGATACGGTATGTGAACTCAAGCTCGCGCATGTCAAGCTCATACACGACTGTTCCGTTTGGCGTCACCTCTGCGGCGATGGGATTGGCGGACCCCCAGCCGATCAGGGTGTTGCCGTTGGGGAGCCGCTGCGTACTTCCCATTGCCCACCCCAGAACGGCCTGGTTGGCATTGTACTCCCACACCTTGGTTGCGACCCGGGTTGTTTCATCGATCGCATACTCCACCGCCCGGGAATAACCCCGGAAGGTGCCGTTGTCATGGATGGTGATGTTACCGTTCGGCAGGTGATAGGCCGTGTGCTGGTGGTCAATCCAGCCTGCATTGTCATGGATGGTAAACTGGTTGTTCTTCCCTCCCAGCCGCCACATGATCTCGCCTGTCGAGCGGCTGATTTTTGTGACCTCATCAATGTTCCGGGAAGAGATCATGATGTTGCCGTTCACATCGATATCAATCGAGTTCCCGTGCACGTAGTCGATTTCCCATGCGGTAAGGTCCTCCTGTGTGGCATCGGTGATCTTCAGGTGATCCCAGCTCCGCCATTCGAACACCACGTTCTTGTCGCGGTCGATCTCCTGAATGATAAGTCCCCACACAAGCGCCGTCGGGTGGCCTCCGGGAACGACCGTGTCCATGCCGACTGTCTCCGCATCATAACTCATGACGTACGCATGTCCGTCGGGCAATACCCGCAGTTCATGTTCGTTTGTTGAATATCCATTACCGCAATAAAACGAATCGGCCATGTGGTATGCGCTGTCGAGCCCGTAGAAGACCTGCGCGTATTCGTCAAAATACGTCAGGAGTCCATTGGGTTGGACCTTAAAATCCCAGGCGAAGGCCTTCCGGTAGAATGCGGGGGATCCGTCACGATAGAGAATCATCATGTATTGCGGCGTTGAGTCCGGTCCCCATGAGAAGTTGCCGAGGAACAATGGATCTCCCGTCGGAGTGTTATTGCGGAGAACGCGGATCGGGGGAAAATCCGGAGGCAGTTCGCCTGTGGCGTTACCCGGATACGCCCGGTCGTTTGCTCCGATACTCTGCCGTGGTGCCCGGTGTGACTGTAGTGCACTGCTGCCCGGCCGCGGAGCATGGCGGGCCTTTCGGATTTCCCTTGTCGAGGTTACAAATGTATAGGAAAGCCCGGAGATCACGTGACCGGTCGTTGTTCGTAAGCCCCCGCCGATATGCACATGAACCGTCTCGGCCTGCATAAATGCTGGATCGGGAATGCACACGACCGTCACGCCATCATCGGAGAGTTTTGTGGTAACACGATGGACACCGCTTTTTGAGCCCAGCGCCGACACGCGCAGTTCGCCGAGGCTGGCGGCAGCGATGGGCGCTCCCTGACGGAAAGCGATCGTCGTGCCTGGATTAACCCGGGTTGCGCCCGGGAGCGGAGAAACATAATCAAACGAGGGGATTCTCGCAGAGTCCGGAAGGACGTCAGGGGGGAAGAACAGGGGAAGACAGAGCACCATACAGGCGGAAACCGGACGTACGATGTTCACTGATCGAACAGCCATGGTCAGAACAGCTTTCGGCTAAGAGTATGATAAAGTTTGCGGCCGTAGGTCGCATGGAATCTCCCCCTCCCCCGCTTCGAATATACCAAAACTTGCGCTGGTATACGGCCGTGATATGCCAATCAACGTACAAAAAAAAGGTGCCATCGAATATGGGGATGCCCGTTGCTTTTCGGGGCAAAACAAAATACCTTATATTGGCCATAAACCCACAGTATTAGCATGATTGACGTCGTTGGGGGGGAACAGAAAATGGTATCTCAGCGCTTTGTCGTGTTTGTTGTCTTGATAGCCGCCGTGTCCGTGGTCCCGCAGATGCTCACTGGCCAGACATCCTGGCTGAGGTCTCCGGACTATCTGCTTCCCGAATCGGGGTTGGTTGAGCCGTCGCTTCTCTACAACAGCTCCGGCCTTCAGAGTGGAGTGTATTTCTATCGCCTGCAGACTGGAAACTTCATTTCAATAAAACGGATGATGATTCTGAGATGATACGAAAGATCTCGGCACGTGCTTAGAAACCTGGAAGTCCTTCTTAACACACGGCTCTTCGTGCTGGGCGGTACCGAGTTTACGGCGTGGACCGTGCTCTATGTGGCCCTCCTCGTCATCGTGTTGATCCTCATCTCTCGATGGCTCAAACGGTGGCTGGTCCACAAGATTCTCGCGCGGAGAGAGATTGACATAGGTGTGCGCCAGGCGTTCGCAGCGATCATCCAGTATCTCTTTCGTGCTTATCGGCGTTCTTGTTATCCTGGGCACTGCGGGGATTGATCTCACCACGTTGAACGTCCTTGCAGGAGCCGTCGGTATTGGTGTCGGATTCGGGCTGCAAACCATAACGAACAACTTCATCAGTGGGCTGATCATCCTGTTTGAACGCCCGGTGAAGGTGGGTGACAGGATTCAGGTGGGGGATGTGACCGGCGATGTTGTCCGGATCGGCGCCCGGGCAACGACGATCAGAACCAACGATAATATTGAGATCATTGTTCCGAATGCTGATTTTATCTCCTCTCAGGTGATCAACTGGAGTCATTCGGACAGGGAGGTGCGATTGCACATTCCCGTGGGCGTTTCGTACTCTTCCAACCCGGAGGAAGTGCGCGATATTCTCCTCGAGGTTGCCGCGTCGCATCATGGGGTCCTCACGCATCCACCGCCTGATGTAGTTTTTATGGAGTTTGGTGACAGTTCATTGAACTTCGATCTGAGAGTATGGACGAGCGACTACATTACCAAACCAAAAATCCTCCGCAGCGACCTGAATTTTGCGATCCGGAAGGAATTTCGGTCACGGGGAGTCGAAATCCCATTCCCACAGCGTGACATTCACGTAAGGTCGGGAGGGCTTGTTCTCCATAAGGAGAGCAGAAGGACGCTCCCGATTTACACTACTAGAAAGAAATCTCCATGAGAAACGTAACGGGAAAGTGGTTTTCCTGCCGGGTGTTGCTGTACACAACTTTCGCGATGGTGTTCTTTCACGCGAACAGTGTTCTCGCGCAAACCGACTCGCTGGCGATGCAGCGTCCCCCTCAGGGTGCGCCGGTATTGATGGAGGGTGACACACTGTTTTTTGTCCGGGCAAGCCTCGGACCTTTTACGCCTGAGGTGAGGGCAGCCGCGATCAATGAGAAGCTCAGTTTGATTGTCAAACAGGGGAAAGGTGATTCCCTTGTTGTTGTGGAGACAGGCGCGGGGTCAAATATCATGTCAGACAGCGTCGTGATCATGGCAGTCACTGATGACGATGCCGTTCTGGCGGGTTTGCCGCGCGCGGAAGTTGCCGCAGGGTACGCTGCCATCCTGGGGAAGCATATACGCGGCGACATTGACCGGTACAGCTCAAAATCTCTCCTTGTCGGCAGCGGAATTACCGTCGGCCTCCTCCTGATCCTTGTACTCGCTTTCTGGGGGATGCGCAAGGTGTTTCCCCTTCTGTACGCCAAACTGGAGTTGTGGGAGGGGAGCGTCATCAGACCGATCCGGTTCCGGTCGCAGGAGATTCTGAGTGCCGAGAGCATATCGGCCTTCTTTATCGTGCTGGTCAAGGGTGTTCGACTCGCTATCACGCTCGCCCTCATCTATTTCTTCATAACGTATACACTTTCACTCTTTCCCTGGACGCAGCGCTGGAATGTCAAGCCTGTGCTCATCGGGATCTTTCTCAGCATCCTTACCACCACGGCGGCGTTTGTCCTGTTGAAGGCGATAAACTCCTTCTTCGGGATGTTGATCGGAAAGATTGGTGGTTGGAAGGGGACCGTCATAAAGTCGGTCAAGCTAAAAACGGTCGAGGTCCTTTCGGAGGAACGGATCGCCGAGATTGTTGAAGGCGGGTTCAAAATTCTCAAACTGTTCTGCTTCGCTGTGCTCGGCTACTTTTACGTGACGATCCTGTTCAGTTTTTTTGCGTTCACGCAAACATGGGCCGGGATCTTGTTCGGGTATATCGTCAACCCGCTGTGGGACGTGATCACGTCCTTCGTGAACTATTTACCAAATCTCTTCTTCATTCTCGTTATCGTCTATGTCACCCGGTACGTCCTGAAATTTGTGAAACTCATTTTTGACGAGATTGCCAGGGGCACGCTTGCCCTGCCGGGGTTCTATGGTGAATGGGCAGATCCGACGTATAAAATCGTCCGATTCCTGATTCTCGCATTTTCCGTCATTGTGATCTTTCCCTATCTTCCGGGATCGGATTCCCCGATCTTTCAAGGCGTGTCGGTATTCCTGGGCGTGTTGTTTTCGCTCGGCTCGACGTCGGCCATCGCGAATGTCGTGGCAGGCATCGTGCTCACATACATGCGCCCCTTCAGGATCGGTGACCGGGTAAAAATCGCCGATACGATCGGTGACATAAGGGAGAAGAACCTCCTGGTGACACGGGTCCGGACAATCAAGAATGTGGATATTACGATTCCGAATGCGATGGTTCTCAGCAGCCACATCATCAACTTCAGCTCGTCCGCCAAGAATCCGGGACTTATTCTCCACACCGGGGTCACCATCGGGTACGATGTGCCATGGAAGACGGTACACGAGCTGCTCATTGCCGCGGCCGATGCAACGAGCAATATCCAGAAAGAACCCAAGCCGTACGTGCTGCAGACGAGCCTTGATGACTTTTATGTGAGTTATGAGCTAAACGCATACACAAACGAACCAAACACGATGGCGAGAATTTACTCCGAATTGCACCAGAACATCCAGAACAAGTTCAATGAAGCCGGAGTGGAAATCCTGTCGCCGCATTACGCGGCAGTGAGAGATGGAAATCAGGTGACAATACCGGAACAGTATCTTCCGAAGTCGTATCAGGCGCCTGCGTTTCGTCTCTTCCCGCTCGGCGATACGGGGAACAAACCACCCCGGCCGGATTAAACGCAGCGAGCCCAGAACGGAAGTCCTGCATTGACAATCTTTCAGACGATCGCCCTGCTGCTGACATTTGCCGCGCTGGCGGGCTATTGTAACCACAAATTTCTGCGGCTCCCCCGGACGATCGGGCTGATGGTCATCGCGCTGTCGTTGTCGCTGGTGATGGTCATTCTCGGCGCGTTCGGTGTCATCGACCTGGCAGGCGCCACAACATTCGTTCAGGCAATAGATTTCAGCGAGACCCTTTTGCACGGGATGCTGGCGTTTCTCCTTTTTGCCGGAGCGCTGCACGTAGATTTGAACGAACTCAGGACTCAGGCGCTGCCGGTTACGGTGCTTGCGACCGTGGGAGTGATGATCGCCACGTTTATCACGGGATCCTTACTCTGGATCGTTGCGCAGTGGATGGGTATCGGACTTCCGTTTGTCTATGCGCTCCTGTTCGGCGCGCTGATATCTCCCACGGATCCGATTGCCGTGCTGGGAATTCTGAAGCGTGTGGGTGCTCCGAAAAGTCTCGAGACGAAGATTACCGGCGAATCACTCTTTAATGATGGCGTGGGTGTGGTGATATTCCTTACAATTCTGGGGGTCGCGCTTGGCCGTCAGGAGCCGGACATCGGTCAGATTGCAGGATTTTTGCTCAAGGAAGCTGCCGGAGGAGCCCTGCTTGGTCTGCTCCTCGGCTGGGTGTTCTACCGGCTGCTCAAATCTGTGGACCTTTACCAGGTTGAGGTGCTGCTGACGCTTTCGCTGGCAGCAGGAGGATATTCCCTGGCTGAAGCCATCCATGTCTCGGCGCCTATTGCCATTGTCGTGGCCGGCCTCTTTATCGGCAACCATGGACGCGCCTTTGCCATGTCCGAGACAACGCGTGAGCATCTTGACACATTCTGGGAACTGGTGGATGAAATCCTGAATGCCGTTCTTTTTGTCATCATCGGACTGGAATTCCTGGCTGTCAGGCTGGATGCCGCCTATCTGATCATCGCACTGTCTGCAATTCTTATCGTGCTGCTTGCCCGGTATGTCAGTGTTGCAGGACTCGTGTCGGTCATGCGTTTCAGGCACACGTTCAGCAAAGGGGTTACGGAAATATTGACCTGGGGCGGTTTGCGGGGGGGTATCTCCATTGCCCTCGCCCTCTCGATACCGATGGTGCCTGAACGCCAGGTTATCCTTGCGGCGACGTATGTTGTTGTGATTTTTTCAGTCCTCGTGCAGGGGCTGACCATCGGAAGAGTCATTGCTTCGCGCAATGCTCCTTCAGCGTAATACAAAGAATGTACACCATATGCCCTTGAACCTCACCCATTGGAGACACCCATGATCAAACCAGCTCACAGATTCCTTCTTCCTGCCGTTCTGCTCGTCGTGATGATCTTCAGTTCCGTCCATGGACGCGCCCAGGATGACCCGGTGTACGATGAACTCAAAAGCACATTCAAGAAGAAGTACCTGAGCATCGGCATTCTTTTTCAGGGAGTTGCCGATTTTCAGCTGGAGAGGAGTTTTTCGGGAAACAACGGTTTTAATGTTTCCAACGCGAGGGTCACTTTCTCAGGGGAACTCGACAACGGCTTCGGGTATCTGCTCAAAACAAACATCATCAAATCTCCTGCGGTTGTTGACGCGAAAATGTATTACACTATCACACCCCACCTCAGTGTCGACGTGGGCTTGTTCAAGCCACCGTTCAGCAGGGAATACCTGACAGGCGCCGGTGCTATCGACTTTGTCAACCGGTCTCAGGTTGTGAGCGCGCTCGCCGGGCGGCGACAAATCGGGGTGCAGCTGCGGGGGACAGGATCCGACAAGGTTGTTTCGTGCGGAGTGGGGATGTTTAATGGTAATGGATTCGACGGAAACAACAATGATAACAATGAATTCATGTACGTTGCCCGTCTTGCCATATCACCCCGCGTGCCGGGTCAAAGCGAGGGTAACAGCAGCCTGGAGATTGCCGCAAACGGGGCATTCAGCAACGACAATGGCGCAACAATCGGCTCGGGAGCCATTCCGTTGTTCGACGGACAGCGGTTTGTGTACGGTGGAGATTTCCGGTGGAGAAGCTACGACTTCCTGTTGAGCGGGGAAGCAATCGGCGCCCGGCTGAAACAACGGGGCGGCAGCACGCATAATCCGTTCGGATATCACTGCACGGCCGGGTATATGGTGAGTGGTTCTTCACAGGTTCTCCTCCGGTGGGAGAGTTTTCGCGCGGATGGACTGGCCGCGGACAGCCACCTCCTTGTATTCGGATACAATCTCTGGCCGACGAGTGTAACCGAATTGCAGGTGAACTATGTCATACCCACGTCACACGGAAATGCGAAGAACCATCAGATCCTTGTGAATGCACAACTTGAGTTTTGAGAGAGGTCGATGACGGTGGAACAATCTCTGGAACATATCTTTATCGATCCCACGCTGGGAAAGATCGTCGCTGTTGCGATTGGTATTGCCATCATCCTGACGATCGCCAAGATTCTCAAGCGTACGCTGACGCGGTACATCAAGGAGTCGGATACCCGCTACAGGGTACGGAAAGTCCTCACCTTCCTTTCCTATCTCGCCATTCTTGTGTTTCTGACCGTGCTTTTCAGCGACCAGCTGGGAGGGCTCACGGTGGCATTCGGTGTGGCAGGTGCGGGAATAGCATTTGCTCTGCAGGAGGTGATCGCAAGCTTCGCCGGATGGGTTGCAATTTCGTTCGGCGGGTTCTATAAGATCGGCGATCGTGTTCAACTGGGCGGCATCAAGGGGGATGTGATTGACATCGGTGTGCTCCGCTCAACCGTCATGGAAGTCGGGGAGTGGGTGAAGGGCGACCTGTACAACGGACGTGTCGTACGGATCGCCAACAGTTTCGTATTCAAGGAACCGGTGTTTAATTACTCGGGTGATTTTCCATTCTTATGGGATGAAATTGTCATTCCGGTAAAATACGGATCGGACTATCGTGCTGCCCGGGCCGTGCTTGAGCGTGTGGCTCAGGAAATCACCGGCGACTTTGCCAGGGAGGCCCAGATCTCGTGGAAGACAATGGTTGATAAGTTTATGATCGAAGATGCCCGCGTGGAACCGTCGGTCACCCTGGTCGCCAATGACAACTGGATGGAATTCACCGTCCGGTACGTTGTGGACTATAAGAATCGCCGTACGACGAAGGACGTTCTCTTTCAGAGAATTCTGGAAGAGATTGACCGGGCGAAGGGAAAGATCGCTCTTGCATCCGCGACGTTTGAGGTTGTGGGCATCCCACCGGTAAAGATCAAAAGAACATAGACGCTTTCACGATAATTGAACTGTTTCGTTTCACATGAACGGGTGCGACCATGCTAAATTATCAAATCAAGAATATCCTTGTCCCGACTGATTTTTCCGTCAGTGCCAGCTACGCGATGCAGCATGCGGAGCTGATTGCAAAACGGACCAAGGCCAGGATCACACTTGTGCACGTGATCGAACCGGTGAATGACGGGGTTGGGACCAGCGGCATGCTGGGTGTCGCAAAACAGATGGAAGAGAAGTTGCAGAAAGAAAGAAAACGGAAACTCGCGCGGGTCGCGCACGCGGCAAAAAAACGATCGGCCGTAATCGTGGACAGTGTCGTCGTGGTGGGTCGTATCACAGCGATGCTCTCAAAGGCGATCACGGAAATGAACGCTGACCTTGTCGTCATGGGAACGCATGGTGTAAGCGGGTTTGTAGAAAACCTCCTGGGGAGCAACACGTACCGGGTCGCTTCACTGACAAAAGTCCCGTTATTAAGTGTGCATAAGAAGATAGGCCCTGCCGGATACAAACATATCGTGTATCCCGTCCGTGACTACGCGCGTGTCCTCAAGAAGCTGGATCACACGATTCTGTTCGCCCGTCTTTTCAAGGCAAGGGTCCATATCATCGGACTTCTCAAACCCGGCCAGAAGGAGCACGAGAATGAAATGCGATCGCAGTGCACGTCGGTTCAGAAACGGTTTGCCGAGAATAAGATTACGGCGGAAATAACCTACACCTCCGACAGCTTCTTCCCGGAGGCGGCCATCCGGTTTGCCCACACGCATCCAGCTTCTCTGGTCGTAACGGTACAGGATGCAGACTTCCATCTCGTTGAGCTGTTCCAGGGAACATTTACAAAAAGAGTGCTTCATAAGATCCTTGCTCCGGTGCTCACCGTCCCGGGCAACTGACCGAGCAGTCAGCTGTTGCCCGTTTCGATTACATCCAGGAGTTTTCTCTATGGGGAAATTTACTACAGAGGTTCATCTCAGCCGAGAGATGAAACTGCTGGATGTGACGATGATCGGCGTTGGCGCGATGATCGGTGCAGGCATCTTTGTTCTTACCGGAATTGCTGCCGGCGTCGCAGGACCGGCGCTGATCATCGCGTTCACTCTTAATGGTATTGTCGCGCTTCTGACGGCAATGTCGTACGCTGAACTCGGATCATGTTATCATGACGCAGGCGGGGGGTACCTCTGGGTCAAGGAAGGCCTGCCCAAGTGGAATGGGTTTCTCTCCGGATGGATGAGCTGGTTCGCACATGCGGTCGCGTGCAGTCTGTATGCGCTCGGTTTCGGGGCATACTTTGAACATGTCCTCAAGGAGTTTGGCGTTTTTATTCCACACTGGGGTTTTCTGTCGCCGCAGAAACTGCTTGCTGTGGGAATTGCCATTGTCTTTGCGTACATCAATTTCCGCGGAGCTTCGGAAACAGGGAAGATAGGGAACATGGTGACGATGGCAAAGATCGTCATCCTTGCGATATTTATCGGATTTGGTCTCGAGCTGCTGCTCCGGCGCGGGGACGCGTCAGCTGCCTTCACGCCGTTCATGCCGAACGGTTGGGGAGGCGTCTTCAAGGCGATGGGTCTTACGTTTATCGCATTTCAGGGGTTCGAAGTCATCTCGCAATGCTCGGAGGAAGTCAGAAATCCCAAGAAAAACATCCCGCGAGCAGTATTCCTCTCGCTCGTGATCGTGGTGCCAATCTATCTGCTCGTCGCCGTCACCTCGCTGGCTGCAGTCAGGCCAGAGGGTATGACGGCGTGGGACTATCTGGCGCAGCAGAAGGAAACCGCGCTTGTCGGTGTGGCGGAGACGTTCTTTGTGGGTGGAGGCGTGATGCTGCTGATCGGCGGGATCATTTCCACGATGTCCGCGCTGAACGCAACCGTGTACTCCTCCTCACGTGTGGCCTTCGCGCTGGGGCGGGACAGGAATTTTCCCGCTCTTTTCAGCAAGGTGCACTCGAAAAAGTTCACTCCGCATTTTGCAATACTTGGTTCCATTGTCATTGTGGTGCTGATGTGTGTGTCGTTGCAGATTGAAGATGTTGCCTCGGCAGCCGATATCATGTTTTTGCTCCTCTTCCTGCAGGTGAACATTACCCTCATCCGCCTCCGGAAAAAGCGTCCCGACCTTGACAGAGGATTTGTTACTCCGCTTTTCCCCTATCTGACCATTGTCGGAATTGCGTTCCTGTTGTTTCTTGCCGTGTACATGGTCAACTACAGCCCGCTCGGCTGGCTGGTGACGGCAGGGTGGATCGGCATTGGACTTGTTATCTATCGCACCTACGCATCGAAGAGGGAAATTGAGTATGTGAAAAAAGTGAAGGCCCTGGAACGCCTCGAACGGAAAGAGTTCACGATCCTTGTCCCGCTCTCGAACCCCGCGACAGCCAGAGGCCTGGTTGCCATCGCTATTGCGATCGCCAAGAAGCACAACGCCGAAATCCTGCTTCTTCACGTCATTGAAGTCGACCAGGGTGTGCCTCTCCGGGCTGGTATAGACAGAGGGGAACACGTGTTTCCGCTCCTTGAGGAAGGAAGAACCACGGTGGAAAAAATGGGGATTCCCGCACGCTCGATCGTTCAGGTCTCCCACAGAATCTCGCAAGGTATCCTTGAAACGGCAATCGAAGAGGACGTAAATTTTATTATTCTCGGACGCGAGAAACACCCGACTTTCCTGGATCGGATCAATGCAAGCGTCATTGATACTGTGCTTGACCAGGCGCCCTGCGAAGTTGCCATCCTGCACGGTGAGCTGGACCCGGAGAGCGTCAAAACGGTCCTGATCCCGTTCGGTGAGAACGTCCATACGCAGTTGGCGTTTGAAATAGCACCGGCGATTATTGCCCATTTTAAGAGTGCTGCCCAGGTGGCGGTGGTCTTTGAACCCGACACACCCTCGGAGCGACAGGCGGAACTCCTCACAAAGGTCGAAGGACGTATCACGGCAAGCGGCATCGCGGCGGATCTCAACGTCATACAGAACAAAGGGATACTGGAGGGTGTTGTCCAGGAGGGAAAAAAGACGGATCTCACCATCATGGGTGGGAGGTCGGGAGATTTCCTTGGATTGTTGTTGGGCCAATCGTTGACCCAGGAGATCACCGAACATTCAGATTCTCCCGTTCTCTGGGTAAACGAATACGAGGAACAATCATCATTCTGGAAGGCGCTTTTCAGGCCCGTCGCAAAGGAGGCAGAGGAACATCATGGATAACCCACTCGAAAAAGCTCTGTATGGAGTTTCTGAAAAATTTATTGCCTACCTCCCGAACCTGGTCGCCGGCATCGTGCTTATTGCCATCGGTTGGCTTCTCGGATGGCTCGTCAAACGAATCGTCGTGCAGGTGCTCCTGGTCCTGAGATTCGATCGGCTGCTCCGCCGGTTTCGATGGGGGTCCGGATTGGGCAAAGCCGATGTACGATACGCTATTGCCGAGTTTTTCGGCAACGGGGTCTTTCTGATCGTGTTCATGATCCTGCTCAATGCCTCCCTCGAGGCGCTGCAGTTGACGGTGATCTCTGATGTCCTGACGGAGGGTGTCCTCTTTGTGCCGAAGCTGCTTGTTGCGATGTTTATCCTCGGACTCGGATGGTTTCTGGCGGGCTGGATTGCGGGAACGATTCAGCGGGCACTCACGAAGGAGGATATTCCCAGGGCTACGCTCATTGCGCGGTTCACGAAAGTTGTCATCATGATCTTTTTTTCGGCGATGGCTCTTACCGAGCTGGATATTGCCCGCGAAATCGTCGTAATAGGATTTAGCGTAACGATCGTCACACTTGGCGTCCTGGCGGTCGTGATGACCTCAATCGGAGGAAGACGGTTTGTCGCCACGATCCTGGAGACCCTGGAGGAGTAAACCCCGGGGAGGAGATATGGCGGGAGGTGATGAGGCGGGGTTATTCGCCAGAACAGAGTTTGTTGAGCTTTAAGAGGTTAGCCCGCTCTCCGAGTGCGATGATCCGATCACCGGGTTCCAGCACCGCCGAGGATGTCGGGTTGTAGACAAACGTGCCATCAGACTTGTTCACCGTAATAACCATGATGTTGAAGTCCTGCCTGATGGAAGACCCTGCCAGAGTCTTGTGTGCGAGGGAAGAATGGCCCATCACCTGAAACTCTTCAATATTCAGATCCACCTTTTTGTCCCGGGCAACGATATCGATAAACTCGATGACGCCCGGTCGCACCAGCAGCTCGGCCATTTTTGATCCGGCAGTTTCATAAGGCTTGACCACGCGGTTGGCGCCGGCCTTGAGGAGCTTCGGTTCGGTTTCCTCCTCCACCGCCCGCGCAACCACGAAGATCTTCGGATTCAGCGATTTGGCGGAGAGCGTCGCAAACACATTGTCGGCGTCAGAATCGAGCACGGCAACCAGCCCGCGTGCTTTCTCAATCCGTGCTTCTTCAAGCACATCATCACTCGTGGCATCTCCCAGGACGAACACATAATCCAATTCCCGGATAAGATCAATCTTGGCGGGGTCCTTTTCGATCACAACAAAAGGGGCTGCATTCTCGACGAGATTCTCACAAATGTATTTTCCCATCTTTCCGTACCCACAGACAATGAAGTGATCGTGAAGATCAATCAACTTCTTGCTCATGCGCCGCCTCCAAAAAAGTTGGGTTTCGAACAAAACCTGTACGGCCTTGCCCCCGGTGTAGGCAATAGAGCCGAACCCCAGAACTATAAGAATGATCGTGAAGGACCTCCCCGCCGGCGAAAGCCGGTGCACCTCCTGAAATCCGGTCGTGGTGACGGAGATGACCGTCATGTAAATCGCGTCGAGGAAATCCCACCCTTCAATGAGCATATACCCGACCGGACCGATGAACATCGTCAGGACAAGAAGAGTTATGCCAATTCTGAGTTGGTGTCGCGGGCTGTCAATCAAAAAACATGGCCGATTCGGTGATGAGTGACGCGGTGCTGCGGACCCCGCCTAACCTGCTGGCACTGTCCGGTGATACAATAATATACGAATTAGGATGACAAAATGGCTACTCTTCACTACATTGTCTTACAGAACCTCTGTGCCACAGTCGCCCCTTGACCGCAAATCCTCTTTTCATTTTGGCTGCTGGAGCGGAATGAAGGACATCACCAGGAGAATACGGGATGATCAATTCGATCGGAATACGAAAAGAGACGAAGGATAAGACACAACGCCGTGTCCCACTTGCCCCCGGTCACGTCCGGGAGCTCATCCGCAGACACGGGATGACGATATTTGTTGAACCGTGGACCCAGAGGGTCTTTAGCGACAGGGAATACAAGAATGCCGGCGCCATCCTGACGTCCGATCTCAGCAAAAGCAACATCGTTTTCGGGGTCAAGGAAATCGATCCGGTCTTCATGGAAGAAAAAATGCCGTACTGTTTCTTCTCGCATACGATCAAGGGTCAGCCGTACAACATGGCAATGCTGCGGCATATATTGGCCCACAAGAATACGCTTTTTGACTACGAGCTGGTGAGGGGCGAAGACAGGAAGCGTCTCATTTTTTTCGGCGACTTTGCAGGATATGCGGGCATGATCGATTCATTCTGGGCTCTGGGTCGCCGGCTTATCTGGGAAGGAATTGACAATCCTTTTGCGCGGATCAAGTATGCCTCGAAATTTGACGGGTTGCGGGAGGCGCGGGAAGCCCTGAGGGAGACCGGCGAACGGATCTGGAAGAACGGTCTGCCAGAACAGATTGTGCCGTTTATTTGTGCATTCACCGGGTACGGTCGGGTATCCAGTGCGGCTCAGGAACTCTATGACCTGCTTCCCACAGTGGAGATTGAAGCCGAGAAGCTTCTGGCATTTGTGCGTGCGGGCCGGTTCTCGGACAGGGTTCTGTACAAGGTGCAGTTTCAGAAACCCGATATGTTCCATCACAAAAAGCCCGGAACCCGGTTCAACGTGGAACACTTTCAGAAACATCCTGAGTCGTACATAAATCGGTTTGAGCAATACGTCCCCCATCTGACCATGATCATCAACGGTATCTACTGGGAACCACGATTCCCGCGATTACTCACCAAGAAGTTCATGAAGGCGTTGTACAGGAGTGAGAAACGACCCCGCCTGAGAGTTATCGGCGACATTACATGCGATATTGACGGCTCCATAGAATTGACCGTCAAGGAGACAGATGCCAGGAACCCGGTGTACGTGTATGAGCCGTCGTCAGGTAACGTGAGAGATGGGTGGGAGGGAAAGGGACCGGTTATTCTTGCGGTGGACAAACTCCCTGCGGAGCTCCCCCGGGAGGCCTCGGAATCGTTCGGCAACGCGCTGACTCCGTTTGTCCCTGAACTTGCTGCAGCAAAGTATTCGGGGCCGTTCGGCGAAGTCAAAATCCCGGAGGAGTTTAAGAAGGCGATGATCGTTCACCGCGGAGTGTTACGCCCGCGGTTTTCACATTTAAAAAAAGTTATCATTGAATAGGATTCGATCATGAAACAGGTTCTCGTTTTAGGCGCTGGGCAGAGTACTTCATACCTGATCGCGCATCTGCTCGACCGCGCACAGGAACATGACTGGTTCGTCACAGTCTGTGATTCAAACGGTGCGCTTGCGCGGGAGCGCGTTGCCGGACACCCGCGGGGCCAGGCAATCTCTTTTGACATTAATGATTCGGCTGCGCGCACGGCGCTCATGACAAAGGCCCAGGTCGTCGTGAACATGCTGACCCGGCCCTACCAGTATCAGATAGCGTCGGACTGCATTAACAACGGCGCACACATGTTGAGCGCTTCGTATGAGGATCCCAAAGTGAGCGCACTTGAGGCCGATGCCCACAAGAAGAACGTGCTGATTCTCAACGAGATGGGGCTCGATCCGGGCATCGACCACATGACTGCCATGTCGTTGATTCAGAAGGTGCGCTCCAATGGCGGCGTTGTGGCTAGCCTGCGCTCCTATGGAGGTGGTCTGCCGGCGCCCGAAGCCATCACCAATCCCCTGCGCTATGCCATCACATGGAATCCGCGGAATGTGCTCATGGCGGGTGAGGATGGCGCACTCTACAAGGAAGATGGAAAACTCAAACTTCTTCCATTCCATCAGGTGTTTCAGAGAACCTGGTCGGTCGACATTGACGGACTGGGTACGTTCGAGGCCTACCCGAATCGGGACTCTCTCGCCTACAAAGCTGATCTTGGGCTGGGAAAAGAAAGTACGATCATCAGGGGGACGCTCCGGTATCCCGGCTGGTGTGAGACGTGGCAGCAGGTCGTCCACCTCGGGCTCGCCAATGAAGCCTTGCACATCGCCGAGCTCAAGAATATGACCTACCGTGAGCTGACGGAAATGTGCCTCCCTCCGTCGGGAGGGAAGTCAAAACTCGAACATCAGGTCGCAAATTACCTGGGCATCAGCCCGACCGGCCGGATCATGGAAAATCTCCGGTATCTTGGTTTGTTCTCCAAAGAGAAAATCGGCAGTAATGTCGATACGGTTGCTGATGCAATGATCCATCTCATACGCGAAAAGCTGCAGATGCCTGAGGGGGCCCGTGACATTGTTATTCTCATGCATGAACTTGATGTAACGTATCCTGAGGATGGGGGGAGAGCGGAGAAAATCACTGCCACGATGATCGAGTATGGCGAACCCGGTGGCTTCACCGCAATTGCAAAAACCGTTGGAATGCCGATTGCGATTGCTGCGGAACTCTTGATGACAGACCGGTTATCTATCACGGGCTGCCTGATCCCTACGCATCCGGCGGTGTATGAACCTGTGCTTCAACTTTTGCAGCAGAACGGACTGGAATCGAAAGTGAGCGTCACCCCTGCCGCCTGAATCGCGCTTCGTGCCGATCGCACTCACACCCGGGAAGAATGCAGCGGTAGCAGAGTTGCTCCAGAGGGCTGGCGTCCCCCTCTCCGAAGTTCATCTCGTGCAGAAGAATGGAGAATCAGTCGGGTTTGACAGCATCGTGACGCCCGGTGACCGGTTGAGCATATATCCGGCGTTTGTGAGATTGAACGTCAGAGGACT
Organism: uncultured Bacteroidota bacterium; assembly: GCA_963700635.1. Lineage (GTDB taxonomy): Bacteria > Bacteroidota > Ignavibacteria > UBA10030 > UBA6906 > JAGDMK01. The sequence continues at coordinate 292,249 of CAVOYH010000004.1, forward strand.
CCAGCGCCTGCGGCGATAACCCTTCGGATCCCTTACACAGACACTTTTCGCGAGAGTGCAAAATCAACAATCATGCGAAGCGTGTGTGCAAATGACAAACCGGCCTTTTCCGCAGACTCCATAAATGAAACACCCTCCGTGAGATCCGGGTTGGGATTCACTTCCAGAACAAAGGGCCGGTTTTTCGCGTCCAGTCGAATGTCAAGCCGGGCGTAGTCGCGGCATTCAGTGATACGGTAGGCCAGCAGGGAAATCTCCTCCACCTTTTTCTGTACCCGGGCCGACAGTTTGGCCGGGCAGATCGCGTGAAGGCGGTGATAGGCTTCGTCAAGCGGATTCCACTTGGCGGCATAGCTGATGATGGAGGGATGATCGTCGGGGAGTTCCGAAAAATCAAATTCGATAATGGGCAGCACCTGAGGCGGAGAATTTCCCAGCACCGACACGTGCAGCTCGCGGCCCTCTATGAACTCTTCGACGATGATGGGAGGAGAGTACTCGGCGAACGCGAATTCCAGGCGGCGGGCGAGACTCGCATAATCATACACGACGGATCCCTTGTCGATGCCTGAGCTGGCATCTTCGCGGGCGGGTTTTACGATGAGCGGATACCGGAGTCCGTGACGTTTCGGCGCGACCGGCTCATGGAGAATGCGATACCGCGGCGTGGGCACATTGTTGGCAAGCAGGAGCTGTTTTGCGAGCCCCTTGCGCTGACATAATGTGAGGGCGAATGGAGGTGCTCCTGTGTACGCCACACGCGAAAGATCGTACAGCCCCGCAATCATCCCCTCGAGTCCCGGCACACCATGGAAAAACTCCACCAGGTTAAACACAACATCGGGGGGATCCTGCTGAAGTAACTGTTGAAGCGCAGAGAGGTTTTCATCGATGTTTACCGCGCGCGCTGAGACCCCTTCACTGTTCAGGGCATCAACAATGGCATCGATCTCCTCCGCAACAGTCGAGACGTTTATTGCATACTCCGGCGTAAAACCGAGAGAAGCAGGATCAATCTCCTTGAGCTTTTCGAATTCATCCTCTCCGACGTGATTGTAGAGGACGACGACCCTGGGCTTGTGTTGTGTGTCTGTCATGGGCGATGTGGGATGGAGTAAATCATCATGAGAAAACAGGCCCGGAATCTCCGGGCCTGTGGGCAACGAGAACGGCATACTGCGAGATCAGAGCTTATAGGACACTCCGATCTTGAGGAATCCGATGTCGTAGCCGAGTTCGGCAGTCGCGGCAAATTTTGGTGAAAAATAATATCGGCCCCCTACGTAGATGCCAAAACCGAAATAACTCCCGCCGGCATTGTACGGGTGAAGTTTCTCGTTTTCGCCGGAGAACTTTGCGCTGACGACGTGATACCCGAGCGTGAGACCACCGTAAAGGTCAATGTTCTTCACGTCTTTGAGAACCTCGCCGAAATGATACGAACCCCGGGCGCCGATGAAGATATATGAGTACGACCACTTGTCGCTGACGAACGAATAGGATGAAGTCGAATACGACACGACGCCACCAATCGAGATTTTTGGTTGTATCGCATGGTCAAACGAGAGAAACACAGGGGGCATGCCCGAGCTGCCATACGCGCCAGGATACCCGAGCCCCAGCCCGGCAGTGATAACACTTTCCCCCATTTTGGCCTGTGCAGAAGAAACGGAAACCGACAGCGTGGAAACGACGATAATCGCCGTAACGAGCACCAGTATCTTTTTCATTGACCATGCTCCCGGAGAAGTGAGTCGGTGTGGAACTGTGGTTTTCTATGCTGTCAAATATAGAGCTTTTTGTTCTTATCCACAAATACATTGATCGGCCTGTTTGTGTCGCGAACACTCCATGCCAGTCGCTGCTTCGTTGACAATCCTCCGGGTGCGGTGTATATTGTGTCCGCATATCATCCCCAAATCCATTCAGACCGAGCACTCTTGCCTATGAAACACGACATGATGAACCAGCCAAAGGACAGATTATGCCGGGAAAGACATGCGTACTGCTGTTGCTCCTGTGCTCTGCTCGCCATTACTCCCTGTGTGGCGAGGAGGTGCAGACCGTGAACACAACTCATTCATTTCGGATTTCGCAGACGCGCTGCGAGGGGCGATTCGACCCCGCGGGAATTGACGCAGCGGCTCCCCGCCTTAGCTGGACAATGGAATCCGGGGAACGGAATCAGTACCAGACTGCATATCAGATCCTCGTGGCTAGCTCGCAGGAGCTCCTGCAACGGGACAACGGTGACCGGTGGAATTCCGGGAAGGTTGAATCAGGTCAGTCGATTCAGGTTGCGTATCAGGGCGAACCTCTGAGATCGGGACATGCATGCTACTGGAAGGTGCGGGTTTGGAACCGGGAGGGGAAACCCTCGGAGTGGAGCCCGGTCGCCACATGGACGATGGGTCTTCTGAGCCAGGATGATTGGAAGGGGAAGTGGATCGGACTTGATGGAGTGGACACGACGTATCACCTCAGCGGCACTGACTGGATCTGGTATCCCGGTGGGCATCCGGACCAGGCGAGTCCGACAGGGACACGTTACTTCCGTCGTGTGTTTGATCTTCCGGCGAAGAGCACCGTCAAGAGCGCCATTCTGCATGTCACGGCAGATGACGAGGGAGAGTTCTTTTTGAACGGTTCATTCGTGTGTTCAACGAAGAATCACCGTGTTCTCACGGAAGTCAACGTCACAAAGTTCCTCGGTGATGAAAAAAATCTCCTCGCCGCATCCGTCCTTAACGCGGGGGCCGAACCGAATCCGGCGGGCCTGGTTGGTGTGCTTGAGATACGGTTTGTCAACGGAACCTCACTACGTGTTCGAACCGATTCTCTCTGGAAGACAGCCGATACGGCTGTCCCGGGATGGCAGACTATTACGTATGATGACTCTCAATGGGTTCAGGCACAGATGCTGGGACCCGTCGGGATCTCTCCCTGGGGCAAGAAGAGCACGCCGGTTGATCGTCGGCTTGCTGCCCGCTGGTTGAGAAAGGAGTTTACGCTTGCGAAGCCCATCCGCAGGGCGACGGTGTACCTGAGCGGACTCGGTTTGTCGGAACTGTACGTGAATGGCAGCAAGATCAGTGATCACGTCCTCTCCCCGGCATTGAGCGAATATCCCAAACGGGTTTTTTATGTCACGCACGACGTTTCCGCGGCACTTACATCCGGCAGGAACGCGCTCGGTGTTGTTCTTGGCAACGGACGGTATTTTGCCCCGCGCCTGGTGGAGCCGACCATCACCCAAACGTATGGCTACCCGAAGCTGCTTTTTCAGCTTCACCTGGAATTTGAGGATGGGACGGAGGGGGAGATTCTCAGCGACGAGACGTGGAGGCTGAGTGCCGACGGGCCGATTGTGGCAAATAATGAATACGACGGGGAAGAATACGATGCCACAAAGGAATTTGACGGGTGGACCGTAAGTGGATTTGATGATTCGCACTGGGAAGTCCCGCAGGTGGTGGAGGCTCCGGGAGGTCTGTTGCGGGCTCAGATGATCAACCCGATCCGTGTCGTGGAAACGTTAAAGCCGGTGTCAGTCACCGAACGGAGTCCGGGCGTGTTTATCGTCGATATGGGTCAGAACATGGTCGGATGGTGTCGTCTCCGTGTGCATGGCGCTCGCGGAACGCAGGTATCGCTCAGGCACGCGGAGACCCTCGGACCAGACGGAGGACTCTATTTGGATAACCTGCGGGGGGCAAAGGTAACCGACCTGTACACACTAAGCGGTGGAGAGGACGAGGTGTACGAACCCCGTTTTACCTATCACGGTTTTCGGTTTGTGGAGGTTCAGGGGTATCCCGGTCGGTTGACCCCGGAAAAAATTGACGGTCGAGTTGTCAATGACGATGTGGAAACGGTTGGTGAATTCAGTTGTTCCAATCCCGTCATTAACAGAACATACCAAAGCATCTTCTGGGGCGTACGCGGAAACTACCGGAGTATTCCCACCGATTGTCCGCAGCGGGACGAGCGGCAGGGGTGGCTGGGGGATCGCTCCGCAGAAGCGCGCGGTGAGACATACATGTTCGATGTGTCAGCGCTTTATGCCAAATGGGTCCAGGATATGGCGGACGCGCAACTGCCTAACGGCAGTGTGAGCGACGTGTGTCCTTCGTATTGGCCGTTGTACAGCGAAAACGTCACCTGGCCGAGCAGTACGGTCATCATACCCGGTACACTGCTCGACCAATACGCCGACAGTGTATTAATCGGCCAGCACTACACAAGTATGGTGCAGTGGATCGACTTCATGAGCGGGTTTATCAAAGACGGATTCCTGGAGAAGGACAGATATGGCGACTGGTGTGTGCCACCGGAGAGCCCGGAGCTGATCCACTCCAAGGATCCCAAGCGCCAGACCGCTCCCGGAATCCTGGCAACAACGTACTTCTATTATGATGTGGTTCTGATGGCCCGATATGCCTCGCTCTTGGGAAAAGGAGATGATGCGCAACGGTTTGTTTCCCTTGCGGGACGCTTAAAAGAGGGGTTGAATCAGCGCTATTTCGACGAGGCCAGAGGATACTATGACAATGGATCACAGACTTCATGTGTTTTGCCGCTTGCCTTTGACATGGTGCCCGCGGACCAGCGTGACAGGGTGTTCGCGCGTTTGATTCAGAAGATCACGGAAGAATCCAGGGGCCATATCGGGACGGGTTTGGTGGGCGGACAATGGTTGAACCGGGTGTTGACCGATTTCGGCCGGACTGATATTGTCTACGGATTTGCCACACACACCACCTACCCGAGCTGGGGGTACATGATGGAAAAGGGAGCGACGACGGTCTGGGAATTGTGGAATGGGGACAGCGCTGATCCGGCCATGAACTCCGGAAATCACGTGATGCTCGTGGGAGACCTTGTGATCTGGCTCTACGAGAATCTCGCCGGACTGAAAGGGGATCCTCACAATCCGGGGTTCAAGCATCTGATCATGTGTCCGACGCCTGTCGCCGGGCTGGATTTTGTCCGGGCCACCCACAAGTCACCGCACGGTCTCATCAAGAGTGAATGGAAAATCAGTGCAGGTCGTTTTGAATGGGATGTCCGCGTGCCGGTTAATACCACCGCGACAGTTTCTGTTCCGGCGTTGACAGTAGAAGAAGTGACAGAGAGTGGCAAGCCGGTGCAACAGGCAGAAGGGGTAGCGTATCTGCGGATGGAAGGGGCCGCAGCGGTGTTTGAGGTACAATCGGGTGAATATCATTTCTCGTCGGCGATTAGTCCGGTGATGTGGGGATGAGTGATTGACGTGAGCAGATCCATGGGAAAGTTGACAAGGCAAAGTTGTTGACGCTATTGAGTATTGACTTGGCAGAAATGCGGCTGATCTTTGTGTCAATCGTCCACCCATTTTCCCTCGTATGAAGTTTCAGGGATGTCTTTTCCCGCTTCAAGGGCCGGTTTGCCTGAACTGTAACCCCTCTCTGCACAGCCCCCGCCCCCCGGCGAAAATACCGTATTTGCGGTATTGTCGGGCCTTCCCTCTAGGTTGTATATTGCATATTCGAACGGAAACCGCCGCAACAGTTTGTGCCACCTGAGGGGAGGAGAAATAGGCATGAACGCCCGACGAATAGTGCTCTGTGGTGCTCTGGTCGTATCCCTCCAGGCAGCATCCTTAGGCCGGGTGCCCCCGGCCGACCACCCCGAGAGGTTTCAGCCGCCGTCCCGGACAATCGAATTAAAATCCCCTCTTCTGGCTTTCGGAATGTCGTTTCTTATACCGGGCCTTGGCCAGTACTACAACGGACACTATTTCAAAGGCGCGATTCAGACCGGAGTTTTCGCCGCGGGGATCATCGTGATGCTGACGATGGGGACGGAAACGCACTACAGCTCGGGCGCCTACACCGACTACAGCCGTTACGGCACGTTCACGTATTACCGGCCATCTTCGGAAAATGAACTCTCGACGATGTTCTACGTCGGGGCCGGCGTCGCCGCTGCTTCGTGGTTGTGGTCGATCATCGACGCCCCGCTGTCGACAAGCTCGATCAACGAGCGTCGGAGAGAACAGCAGAGGTACGGGCATATGTACGAGCTCGGAGGCGAGCGCTACGCGCTGGGCATGGACGTGGTGCCGGTGCGGGAGGGGATCGCCGTGCAGCTGGTGATGCACTTCTGACCTGACATCGGAAAAACTGCACCTCCGGTCCGATCGTCCGCCGGAGCGAAGGGGTACCTGAAGCGGCAATCTTTGGCACAGGGGAGTTTCCTGCCTGAAAATGATCTCTTCGCACACTCTCACCGGGAGTCTGATATGAACGCACGCTCGCGCCGGTTTCTCTCCACCGCCGTCCTTGGGTTCGTCATCGCTACTCTTGCGGCCGCTCAGACCAGCTCGTCGTTCAGAATGCTGAGCGGCGGAGTTGCCGTCACGGGAGGCTCGGCGGCATCATCTTCTTTCCGCCTGCTGGTCTCAGCCGGAACGGCGATCGCGTCAGGCCGGGCCACCAGCACAAACTTCCGGCTGAACGGTGGCGTGGTCCTGACCGATGTTCCCGGTGGCGACGGCTCGCCTCCGCAGACCCCGACGTCGGTGCAACTACTCCAGAATTACCCGAACCCGTTCAATCCGGCCACCACAATCTCGTACGAGCTCCCGCGCAGGTCCACAGTCCGTATCACGGTCACCAATGCTCTCGGTGAAACTGTACGGACGATTGACGAAGGAGAACGGGAGGCAGGAACTCACCGTGTGCTGTGGGACGGGCGCAATGATTCCGGGATTCAGGCCCCGAGCGGGGCCTACTACTACCAGCTGTCCGCGGGCGATACAAGGTACGCACGAAAGATGATACTGATTCGATGATCCCCCGGCCCGCCGGGGACACAACATGCTGTGGACCAGTTTTCAGCAGGAGCTCCCATGAAGACACTCTTTTCACTTCTCTGCACCCTCTGCCTCGTGATGGCGCCCCGGGTGTTCGCGCAGCAGGTCCCGCAATGCATCTTTTATCACGGCACACTTACGACCGCCGCGGGGTCCGCGGTATCGACGCCGAAGACCATGGTGTTCACCATCTGGTCCCAGGCGTCCGGCGGCTCAATGTTGTGGCAGGAATCGCACACCGGAGTGACGGTGAGCCAGGGGCACTTCAGCGTCATGCTTGGAGGCGCGGGAAACGCCATCCCAGCTTCCGTGTTCTCTGATACGCTGCGTTACCTGCAGGTTGTCATCGAGGGGGAGACACTCACGCCGCGGCAGCGCATCGGCAGTGTCCCGTTCGCGTACAGATCGGCTTCTGCGCCCGACATGACTCTCCCCTTTTCCGGGAGCGCTTCCAGCGTAGGGAGCGTGTTCCGCGTTGAGAACACGAACACGGACAACCGTTTCATCATCGGCGTCAGATCCATCGGGCGGCCGAATAGGGGAAGGGGAGTATTCTCATGAAAAACATGTATCGATTGCTGCTATTGCTCTGCCTTTGTGGCCTGTGCCTCGCCTCGTGTGACGATCTGCTTGTGACAGATCAAACCGGCGGAGAGTGGGCCATCTTCAGGCTTGCTGACCCTTCTGTGACCAGCGACCAGGTCCGTGATGTGCCGCTTTCAGACATGAAGCTGGCAGATGTCCCGTTCATATCGGCCCGGGAGCTAGAATCGTATCACTGGAAGACACATATGTTCGAGTGTACACCGGAGGCCGACAGCCTCTTAGACTCTCTGGGGCGGTACGGCGGGTCGACACGCGGGGTTCCCTTTGTCGTGACTGTCGACAGGCAACCGATCTACTTGGGGAGTTTCTGGTGGGGATACTCATCCATGGTGCCCTGGTGTCCATTCGTGGAAATTGCCTGGCCACAATCGAGAAGGATTCAGTTGCCTTCTCTCTATCAGGGAAAAGACCCGCGTTCCGACCCCCGGATCTATTCGGCGCTCAAGAATGCCGGGGTGTTGACTGACGAGTAACCCTCCGACAGCGGATGAGCCTGGCATCGCGGACGCCGTTGAATGAAAGGGTAGAAGGAGAATACATTGGAGAAAGTAAACCTGGCGGAAAAGTTCTCGCTTTTCACAACACACTGGGATCCTAAGATCGTGGGTGGGCTCAATGGCCAACATGTGAAGTTGGTGAAGTTTCAGGGCGAGTTTGTGTGGCATCACCATGAAGCGGAGGATGAATTGTTCTTTGTTGTGCGCGGGACGTTCAGGATGGAGTTCCGCGATCGTGTTGTGCCGTTGAGCGAGGGGGAATTCATCATCGTGCCGCGTGGCGTGGATCATCGTCCGGTCGCGGAGCAGGAGGTGCATGTGTTGCTGTTTGAACCGGCGTCCACGGTTAACACAGGATCCGCGCCAGGCGGGAAGACCGTGAGGAACCCTGAGTGGCTCTGACCCATCCGGGGATTCTTCCTCAAACAAACACCGGATTATCAAGGACCTTTTGTCCCGGGAGGACTGAAATGCGGGTCAATCTGTATCGGCACCGCCACCCTTCTGGCGCGCCATCACCCGGGAGGAAAACTTGCAGCACATGATGCATCGGATGGGTTGGGTTGTTCGAAACGCCTCGAACCTCCTCCGGGGTTACAATATCTATGTCAATCGGGAGAAACTACGTTTGATTGATCGGGCGTTCAGATCGATGGATCCTGCTCCACGATCGTTTGTCGATCTTGGTGGTGTGTGGAGGGTCAACGCGGCATACACACGATATACCCTCAGGGGATTCAGTATCGACAGGGGTGTCATTGTCGACACCGATTACCCGGAATCTGTGCGGAGAATGCTGCGCAGATTTCCCCAGCTCACGGTGCTTCAGGGTGACTTTACCGCTCCGGCACTTATTGAGCGAATAGAGCCAGTGGACCTGGTGTACTGTTTTGATGTGCTCCTTCACCAGGCAAACCCAGACTGGGATCAGGTGCTCAGTGCCTATGCCGGTGCTACGAGCTGTTTTGTCATCTTCAACCAGCAGTATATCAGGAGCGCACACACCATCCGGTTGACAGATCTCCCCCTGGAAGAGTACCTGGCGATTGCACCTGCCGGAAGGGAGCTGATGTATCGGAAAGTGTATGCGCACAAAAAAGAGATCCATCCAATCCACGGCAAGCCATGGGGTGACATACACAACATCTTTCAATGGGGTATTACGGATGGGGATCTCCGCGCCCTCATGGCCGATCTGGGGTTTACGGAGACGTACTACTGCAATCATGGCAGATTCTCGAACTTGCCCGCATTTGAGAATCACGCCTTCATTTTTGACGCGAGATCACAAGACGGGCCTGACTGACGGCTCGCCCTGATGCCGCTCGCCGGGACGCGGCGTATGTGCCGAAAAAGACCGGAAAAAGAGCACAAATCTTGCCTCACCGTAGGGGTATTGCCCCGGTCATTCGTTTATATCAGGTACAGGTCACTCGAATCGCAAGCCCGCGGGCATGGTCTAGTCCGCTGCCGGTTGATGAGAATCCTTCAATGGGGGAGGTTTCCATGGACAAATCATTTCTCTTTGTCCTCTCTCGTTCACATACAATGGTGAACAACTGATGCTGGAGCAACATGATCAGCAGCACCAGCGGGAACGTAAAATTGTATTAACACGGCAGTAGTTTCGCATCAATGATGCCTTCGTGCTCTGATGTGGGCACCGAGCCTGTTACAGGGTGGTTGGCCGACTACCACTCGTGATGAGGTCCTGATGATACACAGAAGATGTGCCGGAATACTCCTGGGAATTCTTATCCTGTTTTCACCGTTTGTCCGGGCTCAGGTGAATGTCTCCTCTGTGACCATCCGCTCAGGCGTGATCCGGACAATGTGGCACGATCATGGCTCAGTCTCCGTCCCACTCTGGGCTTTCTATCCCGAGATTCAGATTGGAGGGATGTTGTTTCTTCCTTATCTTCGATGGGGTGCCTCCTGGGGATACTGGTCCGATGGTATTGACCGACCACTTCCTGTCATGGATATGGTCACGTATTCGCAGAGTAGTCATGTTGTCGCAATGCGTATGGAATTCCACCCGCGTGAACTGGACCAACATGTGCCGATTCCGATCAGCGTATTTGTTGGAGCTGCGGAACACTTCGTGCGGCAAGAATACATCGGAGGAGCTGACCTCGCGGGAAACGGTGGCCAGAATTCTTCTGACCGCGCACTGGTTGGGTTTGCCGGCGTGGGTGTGTCCTTTCGAGTGCTGCCCTCCCTGAGTCTGGAAGGAGAAGTACGGCAATTTATCCCGTTTGGCGAGAGTGAAGACCAGCGCGCGCACAAGGACCGCCGGGTTTTTTCGATTGGCGGCACTCTGAACTTCTGACCTTCTGGAGAAGTCGGTGAAGATGGCAGTGCATCCACCTGATTTAGTATTGACTACATCGTGAGAATGAAGCAGACCGCAGCCGAAATTCACCAATCCCTGGTGGCGATCACACGAAAAGATGTGCCTTCCGTTCGTATCCTTCGCCGTTCGTGGTCCAATCGACTAAAGGATATACCCGGCCCTTCCGTCATTAGCCTGGCCCCCCGAGTTAGCCGGGAGGCACGCAACAAGCTGCAAACAGGACTCAAGAACCCCCGGCATCCGATCGCCGGTGAACGTGCGGAGTTATATTGTTTTAGCACATGCAAGAGAGTGCTACAATGAAATGGCGATTTGTCATTGCCTGGATTCCCGGTATCCCCATAGCTATTGCGAATGGCTTTCTGCGCGAAATGGTGTACACTCAAATGATGAACGGACTTCATGCCCACCAACTCTCGGCGGCAAGTTTTATCGTCCTCTTTGGCGCGTACGTGTGGCTCATTCTCCTATGGTTGAAGCCCGAATCAGGCCCGGAAGCGGTGCGGATCGGCCTCCTCTGGCTTGTCCTGACTGTGGTGTTTGAGTTCGGTTTTGGCCACTATGTGATGGGACACCCGTGGCAACACCTCTTCCATGACTACAATATCGCCGCAGGCCGACTGTGGGTTATAGTGTTATTCTGGATTGCCGCCTCGCCGTGGATCCTCAACAGATTGCTGAAGCGGCGGACACACGCAGAGTGAACGGCGCGAAGAACACGAACCTGCCACACCGGGCACATTGAGGGTATGGCAGAGTTGAAAAACAAAAAGTGTTATCCGGCAAGTTCTGCCTCGATCCGCTCGAGCGACTTCCCCTTGGTTTCGGGAACACGCAGGGCAACAAAAACGAACCCGCCTGCACAGATTGCTGCATACAGCCAGAATGTTCCTGAAGCCCCGAGCAGGGTATTCAGAAGCGGAAATGTGTATGTGAGAATAAAGCATGCTATCCAGAGGGCCGCAACCGCTGTAGAGACCGCAGCGCCGCGGATCCGGTTGGGGAAGATTTCAGAGATAAGCACCCACGTCACAGGAGCCAGGGAGAGCGCATAACTGGCAATAGCCAGGAGCACAAACGTCACGATCACCGGACCTGTCCAGTGAAAGAAGTAGGCCAGGCCGATAAGTGTATGGAACGATGTGATCCCGGCGCAACCAATCAGGAGCAAGGCCCGCCGGCCAAAACGGTCCACAGTGCCCAGTGCGATGAGTGTTGATACAAGATTCACGATGCCCGTGATCACGATGGTAAAGAGGATCGAACTTACCCCGTACCCCGCCTCCAGAAAAATCTCTTCCGCGTAGTTAAAGATGACATTGATCCCGCTCCATTGTTGCAGTACCGCAAGGGCGACGCCGATCAACAGGATCCTCCGGACACCCGGTTTCGAAAAGATCTCGAAAATGTACCTGCCCGATGTCTTCTTTCCGGATCGTCTCCTGAATCGACATTACTTCGCCATTTGCGTAGTCTGTGCCCCCTATTCTGGCGAGGATTCTGTGCGCGCGCTCCGTCGCGCCGTTCTTTACCAGCCAGCGCGGACTTTCCGGGATAATGAGGGATCCGACAAAAAACGCCGCTGACGGGAGTGCCACCACGGTAAACATCCAGCGCCATCCCTCTTGTCCGTTCCATGAAGCACGAATAAATTCTGTGGAGGCACCCTCCGGCACCGGTTCTGCAATAAGCCAATTGATGATCTGAGCCGCGAGTATGCCGATGACGATCGTAAATTGATTGAGAGAAACAAGTCTGCCGCGGATATGGGCGGGAGCAATTTCTGCGATATACATGGGCGAGAGAGCGCTTGCCATGCCAATGGCAACCCCGCCGAGGATCCTCCACACGATAAAACTGCTGAAGGTGCCGGCCCAGCCTGTCAGGACGGATGAAGCGGCAAAGAGCACGGCCGCAAGAAGGAGCAGGCGTTTGCGTCCGAACCGGTCGCTGAGCCCGCCGGTGAAGACTGCGCCTGCCAGGCAGCCGAGCAGCGCGCAGCTGTTCGCCCACCCTCTTTCGCTTTCATGGTTGAGGTGAAAAAATGGTTCAAAAAAGGGTTTGGCGCCCCCGATGACCACCCAATCGTACCCGAACAACAACCCTCCCAAAGCAGCCACAAGCGACACCAGCCAGACATAGCGCATATTCAACGCGTGTACACCAGCGGGTTCAACTGCTCTCATGGGGGACCTGTCCTTCTTTTAGTCATTACAGGCATCTGTGGAACAGAAGATAGAGAAACAAATCCCCATTTGCACCGGGACCCGGCGGATAGTTGCGGGGAAGACGGGAGACTTGACAATGTATCAATATATTTCTATATTGGTCGAAATAGTTATATGGAGGTTATTATGGTGCCCGAGGCATATCTTTCGGACCTCGTACAGTTTTTTAAGGTGCTCGGTGAGCCGCAACGGCTCAGGATCGTGGGGTTGTTGTCGCAACGCCCGCACACGGTGGAAGACCTTGCGCGAACCCTCCGGCTCAGCGGTTCGACCGTGTCGCATCACCTTTCACGTCTTTCCGATGCCGGACTCGTTACCGCACGGGCGGAGAGTTACTACAACGTCTACACGCTCAGGACAGAAGTATTGACGACAATGGCGCGGACCATCCTCAAGCAGACCCAACAGCCCAGACCGGCTGATGCCGGTATGCTGGATGCCTTCGAGCGTAAGGTCGTCGAAACCTTCACCACGCCGGATGGGAAGATCAAGGCCTTTCCCGCACAGGAGAAAAAGTACCTTGTCCTGGTACGGTATGTCTTGAAGGCATTTGACCCGGGGGTAAAATATACCGAAAAACGGGTTAACCAGATTTTGTCCAGGTACAATGATGATACGGCACGCCTGCGCCGGTCCCTCGTAGAGTTCCGGTTTATGGCAAGGGAGGGAGGGGGAGGGAAGTACTGGCGGATCGATGAGCAGGCGGGTTAAACCACTTGGGTCGTCTTGTTGTCCAATATGAAAGCCGGTATTGTGTGGGCAACCGGCTTCTTTTTTTCACATTTGAAAGAGAGGCACCATGATACACAGGACACTTTTCCCGACACGCCGGCTGGTATTCACGCTTCTTGTGCTTGTGATGGCATCAATCGGCTCGACGGTACGGGCACAGCCAATGAGGATCTCGGCAGAGGAACGGACTAAAAACCTGACGGAACAGCTCGCGCTGGATACCGAGCAGGCGGCGAAAGTGCTGGTCATTCTCAAAAAGTCGGAAGAGGACATGAAGAAACTCTTCGAAAGTGCTGAGGGTGATCGCGAATCCATGCGGGCCACCATGCGAACAGGCAGGGAAAAAACGAACAAGGCCATTGAAGGTGTTCTCACTGCTGAACAGAAGAAAAAGTTTGAAGAGATCAGCAAGCAGGGTAATCGTCCCCCTCAGGGAAACCGCCCCGGAGGCCGCTGATTCCGGATTGGTGCGCTGAGGCGCCAGGGAGCAGAGCAGGGCCGAAAAGTCCCCTCTGGCGCTTCAGCAAACGATACACAAGTGGTCGCAGTAGGCGATTCCGCACCGGTCAGAATCGAACCGACACTCCGATCTGAAGCACCAGAAGGTCGGTTCTTGATTTGAGGATATCGTACACAACACGGCCGTTCACATTACGGACCGAACCTTCCTTCAGATATTCAGCCTCTCCGCCAAACACATACCGTGCTCCGAGGTCCACAAACACGTCGCTGATACTCCCGTCTGCGGGGCTGTATACCAGAATCATCAATCCCGCCCCGCCGCCATAGCTGAATGTGCCATCCGACAGGTTGTTGCTGCTGGCAACTTCCTGGCCGGGAACATTGATGTTCTCGATTTTTGTCTCTGTGAAGAGGTAGTTAAACCCGATCATCCCCTGGAGGTAGGGACGCACCTTGCCGGTGTTCGGCTGGAGCCGGAGCAGCGCATGGCCGAGAAAAAAGTTGTTTGTGGTGGAAACATTCACAAATACGTCGGGGATGGTTGTGCTGAATGCTTCCCGCCGATCGGCTGACCCGTAATTCATGAAGCCGACTTCGAGTCCAAGCATGATTGGCGTGCCCTCCGGTGCAAACCCGGCGTTCCCCGTTATGCCGAACCCGACGTTATCAACGTTTTTCTTGAATTCGCCCTGGGGCACCCCGACCAGGAAATCCAGCCCTCCCTGCCAGGATTGCGCCGCGGCGGCGGACGTCAGGAGCATGATGGCGGACAGAACCTGAACCAGGTGACGCATGATGGAATCTCCTCTCTGGATGTATTTTCGATGTACGTGAAAATTGCCACACAAGTTGCATCTCGCGCAGATTTTCGAGAAACTACGCGCCATGTCGAATCTCGAGATACTTCTCCTCGCCCTGGCATTGTCGATTGACGCATTCGCCGTATCACTTTCTGTGGCCGCGACAGGCAGGATTCAGGATGGGCGCGCGACGTTCCGTCTGTCGTTCCATTTTGGGTTGTTCCAGTTTATGATGCCGGTGCTCGGATGGACTGCAGGCCTCAGCCTCGCGCCCTTCGTCGTGCCATTTGATCACTGGATAGCGTTTGTGCTCCTGTTATACGTGGCGGCCCGGATGATCCGTGCGTCTTTTGTTTCAACACACGCAGAAATATCGGGCGATCCGTCACGCGGTCTCACCCTGATGGCACTGGCTGTCGTGACGAGTATTGATGCCCTGGCTGCAGGGCTCAGTCTGGCCATACTGGGCACCGACATCTGGTGGCCGAGCCTGGTGATCGGCATGGTGACGGGAGCAGTATCTCTTCTTGCCATCCGGCTGGGCCGCCGTCTGAATACTATCATTGGAAAACGTGCCGATCTTGTGGGGGGGCTCTTGCTCGTCTTCCTCGCCTTCCACGTACTACTCTCGCACGTACCGTAATCGTCTGGTCTGACTGGAGTCCTCACATTTGACGACTCATTTTTTTACCGTAGCGTTCCATGGCGACTGCCAGTATCCCGAACTGATCGGTGAGGAGCCCCTCGTAACCGCACGGCCAACCATCCCAGCTCCGCCCGTCGATGCCCGATTTGGCACCCCCGAACAGCTCGGCATTGGCGAAACCCGTACAGATCCGCAGAAGGACTTCATCAGCTTCTGCGATCATGCCCACCCGGTACATCGCTGTGACGACATGGCGGGTTTGCGCCGTGGTCAAACCGCCGTTCCCATAATACCCGAACGGAAACCCGTGCTGGATTTCCGACAGGTCATGATCAGGGATGGGCCAGAGACTCGCCGGCATTCCCCACTGATAGGGCAGCTGAAGACGGTTTGCCTCTTCCCATATGCGCCGCATCATCTCCCGCCCGGGATCCACATCGACGACGCCGCTTGCCACTGCCGCTCCGTTGATTGTGATAAACGCATGGTCATGCAACTGGTTATTTTTGCATCGCCATCCTGCCAGCCAGCCCGTGGCGGGGTTAAAAAACGCCGGCAGGTAATTCGTTTTCAGGCGGTCAGCCCATGCATCAAGACCTTCCGCCATATCCGCATGATGCAGCGGTGGAAGCACGCGAGCCAGTTTCTTCAACGCTGCGTACAACAACGCATTCGAGAAGGTGCATTTCCAGCCGAATGAAATAACGTCGTAGAAGCATGTTGCCCACTGATACTCTCCGCTCCTACCGAGCCGGTAGTTGCTCTCCACGATGCCATCGTCGTCCACATCCCTTTTTTTCATTGCGACCAGCTGCGCATTCAGCTGAGGTCCAAAACGAGAGAGCCATTCTTCGGTTCCGCTGTGTTCCAGAAAATCGGCGATGCCGAGCAGGCCGGCGGTGCCGGTCATGATGTATTCATCCTCGGCCAGGTGAGGAGCGCCGGTTCCCAGCAAGCCCCCGCTCGCGTAGCCCGGTCCGCCATCAAGCCACCGCTCGATGGAATCACGGAGCAGATCAACAGCCGAGAGGCCGGTGACAAGCTGGCCGATCCGCGTCGCCAATGCCGACCAGTTGTCCATGCAGAGCGGACAATGCATGGAATTCCCGTTGTTGCTCAATGTTCCTGTGTCAGGGCGGTAGGAAAGTGATGTGACAGTGCATCGCTGGACGGCGCGCACGATATCGTGCGGTGTACCGGCAGAGAGCGGGGGACCAAACTGGCGAACGGCAAATGTGAATGTGGCCTCGTGTTTCCCTGAGAGAAGGAGATAATCACCTTCCGGCTGGGGGATTTCGCCGAGTTTTGCCTGGTGCAGGGCAAGGTCGGCGGGACGAATGGCGTCTGATCGCCAGAGTGATGTGTTGGCGGTGGACTGGATCTCAAAACTGCCGAACCCCGGTGCATGGAAGATGACCGGAAGTGCCATGGTCCCGGACTCTCCGTTTCGCGTAATCGGGCCGAGTGCGGTGGTCGCCGACGCACGGGCATCAAGGCCGATCGTCCAGGCGCTGCTGTCCCATGCCCGGATTTCCGTGTCGCCGGTGCGCGAGAGGTGAAGGAGAAGCCGGTCCTCGAAAACCTCCCACCGGGCAATGTAGTGCTGACCGTGAACCTCGGTTTGCACGTCATAGGTGATACAATTTCCCTTTACCTTTGTTGTCCCCTGTACCGCATAGCGGATTGAGGATGCCATTGTCGGACCGGTTCCCACCGGGTGCAAGAAAAATCCCTGCACAGATACTCCGGGGCTCATGCGGAGGAGATTGGTTCCCGTCCGGCCCTCTCCTTCATCATCGATACTGAGGTGTGATAACCCTGCGCGGCGGAGACAGAATCCCACATCCAGGTAGCGGGTGCGGTATCGGACTTCGCCGTTGGCATGGCTCACGCGCACACCGGGTAGTGTCGGGGAAAGATCGATGGCATCGACGTGGAGTGCACGCTCACCTCGGAGTTGAGGCGCGTCAGGTGGGTCACCGTCGAGGACCATGCCACCCGCGCAGAGGTTCCAGGAAGGCCACCACGGGTCCGAAACACATTCGCGGATCTCAAAAAGCGCGGCACTTGTTTCGATGCCGTTCAGGTTTATCCAGTGAATCTGATCGCCTTCCGGCCTGGGCAGATTCGTCTCATGAAGGTGCACACCCCATCGTGTACCGTCCCAGATCAGGATGCGCAGGGCTTTTACCCAGTCATGTTCCACATGGCTGCCGCACTTATGATAACCGAGGGAGCGGCGGAGTCCGAGTCGCCTCAATCGGGCTGGTGCATGGAGCTGAAGGGTACGGCTGTGAATAATCCGGTGTGCGGGTGCCGTTGATTCGTTTTTCAGGGGAGTCGTCCAGACGGCCCTGCATGTAGAAACTCCGGGGCGTATTCCCAGGTCGCCTGCAGGGGGTTCAAGCCCCTGGAGGCGGAAGAGATCGTGTTTCAAATATGGTCCTCAGTTTATAGAGTGAAATGGACTCATTATACCTTGATCGGCACCAAGAAGCAACGTCGGGAGATGGGGATTTTCCCGCCCCGGAGAAGAAAACCCCTTGCACAAGCCGTAGTGATGTACTATATTAGCACGACTTGCCGATAGTTCCTTTCCTACGTCTCTTCCGGGGCCTTCCATGCGTGCCAGCATTGTGGTGATTGCCTTAAGGCGTATGACCCACTCGATCCACGCAGATGGTTTTTGTTTCTTCAGGGGACTAAAATCTTCCACCAGTACCACACATCTCTTCAGGAGGTAGTATGAATCTTGTTGATCGCGCGAAGAACATCATCATGACGCCAAAGACAGAGTGGGCTGCCATTGCGGCGGAACAGCCTAACGCCGGTGCGATCATGACGGGGTATGTGATCCCGCTGGCTCTTATACCCGCAGTGGCGATGGTCATCGGACACGGTTTCATCGGCGGGACCATGTTCTCATCCGTCACCTGGGGCATAGGGATGGGGGCGGTGTCATTCGTATCCACCGTGATCGGCGTGTATCTGACCGCTCTGGTGATGAACTTTCTCGCTCCTAATTTCGGGTCGGAGAAAAATTTCGGCCGCGCCATGCAGACAGTAGCGTATGCGTATACGCCCGCCTGGATTGCCGGAATCCTGAACATACTTCCTGTGATCGGATGGCTCGGGTCTTTACTCGGGTTGTACGGCCTGTACCTGATGTATCTCGGGCTTCCACATACCATGAAGACGCCGGCAGACAAGGTAGTTCTTTATCTCGTCGTCACCATCATTGTCCTCGTGATTATTTATGCGATCCTGGGTGCCATCATGACCGCCATCATGTTCGCCATTCTGGGATTTGGTGCCATGGGGATGATGCAGTCGATGTAATTGATGATTGTCGGACGTAGTGTTTGATCGTGCGGGGCCTCCCGAGGGAGGCCCCGTTCCTTTTTTTTGCTTGTCAGCCCTCTTTTTTATACATTGGGCCATGAAAATCTACACGAAAACGGGTGATAAAGGCGATACTTCTCTCTTTGGCGGGCAGCGTGTCCCTAAAGACGCTTTACGGATCGAAGCCTACGGGACGGTCGACGAGCTGAACTCCGTTCTGGGCATCGTTCGTGCCGAAGGTCCCGCCCGTGAACTGGATGCGGTGCTCGGGACCATACAGGATCACCTGTTTGTCCTGGGGGCTGATCTGGCGACGCCGCGCTCCCTCGAGAAGAAGGGCAGCCGGCGGATCGGAGCAAAAGAGACGGAGTATATTGAACACCAGATTGATCGTTTTGACGCAGAGCTTCAACCTCTCAACTCTTTTATCCTTCCCGGGGCTCGCCCGGCGCTGCCCGTATCCACTTTGCACGAACCGTCTGCCGGCGCGCCGAACGTGTTATTGTCCGGCTCTCACGTCAAGAAGATATCGGCGATGATTGTATGGTGTATTTGAACCGGCTCTCCGACCTGTTATTTGTTCTTGCCCGCTTTTCCAACCATAATGCTAACGTCCCCGAGGTACAGTGGAAATCTTGAACGCAACCCGGCTATTCCGGATGCGTATGAGAAGGTATATGTTGATCGGCCTGCCCGGTACTTTGATCACCCTCATCCTGATGTGCTGGCCCGCGACCGCACCCGCGGAATCCGGATTTTCGGGCTCGAATGCCTACGCCATTTTGAAGGTCCTTGCCCAGGACATCGGTCCCCGTCCGATGGGCTCTCCCGCTGAACAACGCGCTCTGGCCTTTGCCGTAAGCACGTTCGCCGCGTACGGCTGCGACACCGCCTACATCATGCCGATGCGTTCCCCCGGAGGGGTGAATACAACAAGCGGTGTAGCGATCGGCATTCTGCGCGGGGCAACAGAGCGGAGTATTGTCATCGGAGGCCATATTGACTCCTCGGGTCCCGATATCCCCGGGGCCAATGATGACGGATCCGGCTCAGCATGTGTTATGGAGCTTGCACGCGTCCTCGCGAAGCGGGAGCTCCAGTCCACGATTGTATTTGTCTGTTTCGGGGGGGAAGAAGAAGGCCTTCTCGGCAGCAAATATTTTGTTGACAACTTCCAGAAGATCGATAGTGTGGTCTTGATGCTTCAGATTGACATGGCCGACGGCTCATCGTTCCTGGAACTGGATCCGGATGCGCCGGATCAGGTCAGCGCGCCGCGCTGGCTCGTGGAAGCGGCGGTCCATGAATACTATTCAACGCTCGGGTATTCGGATCTCCGGTATCTGACAAACGGCTCGACGCTGAATGCCTCGACGCCGGGCGCAACGGGTTCGGATCACATTCCATTTCTTGAAAAGGGAATTCCCGCCCTCGACTTCACGTCCGATATCGCGTATCCGATTCACACGCCGCTGGACAACCTTGCAGCGTTCGACAGTGCAGGGCTTGCCCGTTCGGGGAATCTTGTTCTTAAACTGGTGGAACGTTTTGATAAGGGGGTCCCATCCCGGAGCACCGAGAAATACTATCTGCTGCAGTGGGATGAGAACCTGTTCTTTATCACCCATCAGATGCTGCTCGTGTTCGTCGGACTGGCGTTCGCCATTTCCATTATGGCGTTTGTGTCACTCCGGCGCCGCCGGCTGCAGGACCGCACGGCGGAACCGCGCTATTCCGGATTGAAGCTCGCACTTTTTGTTGTAATTGTGCAGGTGTTCGTCTGGGTTCCTGAAACTCTGATAGGACTGCTCAAAGGGTATCGCTTCCCCTGGGTGAACGGTTTTGGGTGGTACGCACTGTTTGCCCTCTTTACGGCACTCGCGGGTATCTGGATTGTTCTCCGTCTCGCTTCCCGGTGGCGCCTGGGGAGTGATCCGTTTCCGTACTTTGTCAGGTTCTTTATTCTTATGGTCGGCGGCGTGTTCGGTACCGTGCTGATTAATCCTGAAATCGGGTTGTACGCAGCCTGGCCATTATTCTGGATCTCTCTCGCCGTCCTTCTGCGTCCGGTATGGGTGAAGGGTCTGTTGTTTCTGCTGGCGGCATATCTTCCTCTCCGCCTGGTGTTCATCGAACCCCTGGTTCTCATTCAGCGAGGGTTTGCTGCGTCCTTGTATGATGGCGTGATTCGCGATGGATTGACGGATCTGTTTTTTGTGGCAGTGTTTGCTCTTCTTTCGGTGCCGTTCGTCTACGGTCTTGCTTCGCTCTACAGATCTTCCGGGCAGGATCTTTTCCTTCTGAAGCGGTTCAGGGGAGTCCGCACTGTCGGTCCTGTTGTGGCAGGTATTGTCGTACTGGGTGCTTACCTTCTCACGTTGCCGGTCTACGATGGTTTCTGGATGCAGAATGTGCGCGTTGAAGAACGTTATGTGATGGGCGAAGATTCAAGCACAGTAACACTCAAGGGGTCTGAAGGCGTCGACGAAATCTCCGTGTTTGTCAATGGAAATGAACAGGCGATTGAACCCGGGACGAGCATATACAAAAAGAACTTCACACCACCGTCCGCATCAGCGTGGTTAGCGTATGACCAGACCACCGCGGTCCTTCCCGATTCAGCGCGCCCCGATTCTCTGGTTCGTGTCGACCGCGTGATCGATCTGGACAGCCGTGTGCGGCCGCTGAGCATCCAGGTCCGTTATCAATCCGATCAACCCATGACTGTAACATCGCCCTGGGCCTTTGGCAGCCGTCGGAGGGGCGCAGGGAAGTCGGACCGTACTGCCACACTCAGCTGGTACGCATTTCCCGAGATGCCGCTCCGGATTCCGGTCCGCCTGCAGGTGCGCCGTGGACAGAGCGTAACGGAATCAGTTGAGGCGACATATGACACGCTTGTCGCGCCTGTACGGGCCACGGCTCCGCTGAGTATTGTCCGGAGTCGCTTGACCATCGCCCGTCATGACACGCTCCGGGTTCCCGGTGGAGAGTGATGTGTATGCTGTAAACCCCCGACGACCCCCGGATAACGGCGCAATCCTCGTCGTCGAAGGGCTGCGCAAATCCTACGACACGCTCGTTGCAGTCGACGGGATCACCTTCTCTGTGTCACGTCAGGAGATCTTTGGTATCCTTGGCCCGAATGGTGCGGGCAAGACGACCACGCTCGAAATGATTGAGACTCTTCGTCCGATGGACGAAGGCAACATCACGCTCAACGGCATTGATGTCCGGCGTTCGCCGCAAGAGATCAAACAGATAATCGGTGTCCAGCTCCAGTCGTCCTCCTTCTTTGACCGTCTCTCGTTGGAGGAATTGCTCATCCTGTTCGGCGAATTCTACGGCAGGAGCGTGAACGCGTCGGGGCTTCTTGACAAGGTAGATCTTGAAGAAAAGGCAAAGGCGTATCCGGTACATCTATCGGGCGGACAAAAACAGCGGTTTTCCGTGGCTCTCGCTCTGGTAAACGATCCCATGATGCTGTTCCTTGATGAGCCGACAACGGGGCTGGATCCCCAGGCGCGCCGGCATCTCTGGGGTGTCATCCGGGGGATCCGGGACGAAGGAAAAACAATAGTGTTGACCACGCACTCGATGGAGGAGGCGGAGGAGCTCTGTGACCGCGTTGCCATTATGGACCGGGGGCGGCTTGTTGCCATGGATACCCCGCAGGCTCTGGTCCACCGGCTGATCAAGACCGGGTTCACCCGCGAACGGACTCACGCCATGGCCAATCTGGAGGATGTGTTCCTGTCACTGACGGGTCATTCACTCCGGGATGAAACATGAAAAAGACCTGGAAATTGACTCTCGCATCGCTGAAAATGTACCTCCGGCAGCGGGAGGTGCTGCTCTGGGCATTCTTCTTTCCGCTTTTGTTGCTGAGCGTGTTCGGGTTTATCAGGTTCGACGGCATCGGCACGCTCACACTTGGCGTGGTAAACGAGGCAGGGGAACGGGGGCAACCTTTCGTTGATCGACTCCGTGCAATGCAGACCCTGGAACTTTCCGAAGGAACGGGTGCATACGAACGGGAGCAATTAGTGAAGGGCGAGCGGGATCTGGTCCTGGTCCTGCCGGAAGGCTGGCCGGATATTGACGGCGGGCGTGTTCTGCTCCTTGCCGACCGCGAAGCAAAACCGCGCGAGACTCAACTCGGCGCACTTGTGATCCAGCGTGTTCTTGACGAACAGTTGTTTGAGAAGGTGGCCGTTCCTGCCCGGCTCGTCGTTGACGTACAGCCCGTTGCGACACGTAATCTTACGTATGTAGATTTCCTGCTTCCGGGCATCCTGTCGATGTCGATCATGCAGCTTGGCGTTTTTGGAGTGGCATTCGGATTTGTGTCACTGAAGCGGCGCGGAGTGCTGTTCCGGCTGAAAGCGACCCCCCTGCGGCCCGCGGATTTTATTGCCGCACAGGTAACGAGCAGGATGGTTGTGCTGATTGCACAGATGGTCGTGATGGTGGGATTCGGTGTGCTGGTGCTAAACCTGCATTTTGTCGGGAATGCGTTGCTCCTGCTGGTGATCGGGGTTCTGGGAGCGGCGATATTTCTGTCTGTGGGTTTTGCCATCGCGGGCATTGCGCGCACAGAAGACCAGGTTCCGCCCCTCGCCAACGTCGTTTCGTTGCCGATGATAATTCTGTCGGGCGTATTTTTCAGCCGGTCGCATCTGCCGGATTTTGTACGGGTCGTTACCGAGTATCTTCCCCTGACATATCTTGCCGATGGATTACGGAGTGTCGCAATCGACGGCGCAGGTGTGTTCGACATCCTGCCCCAGCTTGCCGGTCTGGGAGTCTGGGTACCCGTGAGTATTACGCTGGCAGTCTGGCTGTTCAGATGGGAATAGGAATGGGGGGCTGAACATCCCCCGGATCATAATGTGTGGTAATCCGCAAACGTAAAAAAGGAGGCACAGTGAAAACCCTGCAAGTAATACTCTTCCTGATGCTGGTGGGCGCACTGGCATTCGGACAGGTGAATATTCGTTTCGAGCAGTACGATCTGCCCAATGGCCTGCACGTCATCCTGCACCAGGATCGATCTGCGCCGATCGTCTCTCAGGTCGTCGCCTATCATGTCGGGTCGAAGAACGAACTACCGGATCGCACGGGGTTCGCGCACTTTTTTGAACATCTGATGTTTGAGGGATCACCCAATATCCCCCGGGGCGAATTCTTCAAGATGGTGCAGAATGCCGGAGGAAATCTTAACGCGTTTACCAGTTTCGACCAGACCGTCTATTTTATTACGGTCCCTTCAAACCAGATCGAGCTGGCGATGTGGATGGAATCCGAACGGATGCTGCAACTCAAGGTGGATTCGATTGGCGTCGAAACGCAACGGGGTGTCGTCAAGGAAGAACGGAAGCAGTCCCTGGAGAACCGTCCCTATGGGACCATCCTGGAAAAGACCATGGCCAGCTCCTTCACGGTGCATCCGTACCGGTGGACACCGATCGGTTCCGTCCAGTACATCGATCAGGCATCGATTGATGAGTTCTACCGCTTCTATAGGTCGTTCTATGTTCCGGACAATGCCTGTTTGGTTATCGCGGGGGATATTGACCTTCCGCAGACCAAAGCCCTGGTCGCCAAGTACTATGGTGACATTCCCCGGGGTGCCGGCGATATCTTCCGTCCGAAGGAAGTTGAACCGCCGCAAACTGCCGAGGTGCGTGACACGGTGTATGACAATATCCAGCTTCCGGCAGTTATCCTGGCCTATCATATGCCCGCCCAGGGAACAGATGAATCCTATGCGCTGAGTATGCTGACGACGCTCCTCTCGGGAGGTGAGAGTTCACGACTCACCAAGCGCCTTGTGGACAAGGAAAAACTGGCGCTTGCCGTGCAGTCGATACCACTCAGCCTTGAAGATCCAGGTTTGTTCCTTGCGTTTGCCGTGGCAAATTTCGGGCGGACTCTCCCCGAAGTGGAGAAGGTGATGCAGGAAGAAATCGAACGGGTCCAGAAGGAACTCATCAGTGAAAAGGAATTCCAGAAGATCCGGAACCAGCGGGAAACGGAGTTTATCCAGAAGAACTCCACCGTACAGGGCAAAGCGCTTGAGCTGGCGAACTATCACATCTTCTTTGGAGACGCAAACCTGATCAACGCGGATCTTGACCGGTTTATGAAGGTCACCCGCCAGGATATCCAGCATGCCGCACAGAAATATCTTCGTGACGAAAGCCGGGCTGTACTCTATTATCTTCCCAAAGTGCAAGGACAGTAAGGAACCATGACCATGAGAAGGACCATTATGTTGCTGCTTGCCGCCCTTGTTGTTCTGACGGGGCAGCTTTTTGCCCAGCTGGACCGGAGTATCGTCCCCCCTCCGGGACCTGCGCCGGCGGCATCGTTTCCCGATTACGACATTGTGACTACATCCAACGGGATCCGCGTGATTATCGTGCAGAACGCGGAACTCCCCACCGTTACCATCCGGCTTCTTATAGACCGCGCGCCGATTCTCGAAAAAGAAACTGTCGGCGGCATTGATGTGACCGGCCAGTTGATGAGGGCCGGGACGACGAAGCGGACAAAGGACCAGCTGGATGAGGAGATCGATGGGATTGGAGCAAGTATCTCCGCTTCCGGCACGTCGCTCTCAGCGTTTGGTTTGTCACGGCACACGGAAAAACTCTTTTCGCTTCTTGCCGATATCACCCTCCGGCCGTCGTTTCCGAAGGACGAGCTGGAAAAGCTCATCATGCAAAACCAGTCGAATCTGAAGGCACGCAAATCGGAACCCGATGCCATTGCCGACCTTCTCCGCAGAAAGATCCTCTATGGTGAGGCCCATCCGTATGGGGAGGTGGAGACAGAGCAATCGGTGGGGCGTGTGACACAGGCCCGATGCAAGGAACTCTACGATACATATTTTAA
Organism: uncultured Bacteroidota bacterium; assembly: GCA_963700635.1. Taxonomy (GTDB): domain Bacteria; phylum Bacteroidota; class Ignavibacteria; order UBA10030; family UBA6906; genus JAGDMK01. The sequence continues at coordinate 317,674 of CAVOYH010000004.1, forward strand.
GCCTGACGCGGCGATTATCGCCGTGGTGGGTGATGTGGAGAAGAAGAAAGTACTTTCACTTATCGAGAAGTATTTTGGTGCGTGGAAGAAGGGGAAACTTCCGGTTTCCGTATACGCGGCGGTCTCGCCGCTGCCTGAACGTTCGATTGCACTCGTGGATAGGGCCAGTTCCGTGCAGTCGGTCATCCGTGTCGCCCAGAGTGTTCCTCTCCAGCGCACATCTCCCGATGTCACGGCGGTGACCCTCATGAATAAGGTGCTCGGCGGCGGGGCATTCCGTCTGTTTGCGAACCTGCGTGAAAAGCATTCCTACACCTATGGCGCGTACAGCGCAATGGGGCCCGATGAACTGATCGGGGCATTCACGGCATCCACCTCCGTCCGGAACAGCGTTACCGACAGCGCCCTCACCCAGATCTTCTTTGAGATTAACCGCATCCGGAACGAAGAAGTCGATCCGTTGGAACTGGACCGCGCCAAGAACTCGCTCAGCGGAAGTTTCGTCCAGAGTCTGGAAACGGCGACCAACGTGGCCAACTACGCCATCGAAATCGAACGGTATGATCTTCCGAAGGATTATTACCGGACGTATCTACAGAGAATATCGGCGCTGACGTCGAAAGACGTACAGCGCGTCGCCCGGCAGTATCTGACCCCGGAGAAGATGCTTGTCGCCGTGGTGGGATCGGGTAAGGACGTCAAGGATAAACTCGCGCATTTTGGCCCGGTCACGATGTTCGACGAGGAAGGCAAGAAGGTCGTCGAAAAGCCGGCGTCGGCGATTTCGATGACGGCCGATGAAGTGTTTGCGAAATTCCTTGAACGGACCGGGGGCAAGGAACAGTTCAAGACGTTGAGAGACAGGACTATGGAAATGAGCGGCAAAATCCAGAATATGGACGTGAAGGTGAAGACCAGCCAGAAGGCCCCGTCAAAATTCTACCAGGAAACAGCGATGATGGGAATGGTGCAGAAGTCGGGGTTCGATGGCACCAGAGGATGGTCTTCCAGCCCGATGGGCACGCAGGATCTGGAAGGGGATCAACTCGAGGCCATGAGGATTGAGGGGGTCATGGACTTCTACGGCCAGTACAAGAGTCTCGGTCTCAAGGCAGCGGTGACCGGGATGAAGGACATCAAGGAGCGGGAGTGTTATGAAGTGACGTTCTCGGCTGATTCGGGAAGTCCCATGGTTCATTATTTTGGCACAAAAGACTTCCTCAAAGTCCGTGAGGTGACCGTCCGAACCACCCCGCGCGGACCGATCGAACAGGTTACGGATTTTGCCGACTACAAAGACTTCAGCGGCTATCTGATTCCAACCAAATATGAACAGACTGTGATGGGTCAGTCGTTTGTGATGTCACTCGACAAATGTGAGATCAACACCGGCGTTGCAGACGCTATTTTTGTCAAGCCGGAACCCGCACAGCAGAAGAAGTAGGCCGCATAGACATACAGCGATGGATCGTCGGAGAGAGAAGAGGCATTGAGCTTCTTCTCTCTTCGCTTTTTTGCGGTGTCTGGCAGGTACTTATTCCGCCCTCCTGCTTCTGGAGCCGCGTGTGGCGTGGGCAAGCCAGTAGTACACCCTCCGCGGAAGCCAGCGGGCGGCCAGCGCGACAAGTTTATAACGGAGTCCAGGGATGGAAACGACCCTCCCTTTCTCAAGGTCCCGTATCGACGTGGCCACGACCTCTTCGGCAGTCATAAAATGCCGGAAAAAATCCCCCGAGGTGTCAATGCCGAGTCGTTCATGGAAGTCAGATCGGGTGTAACCGGGGCAGAGCGATTGAACACGAATTCCCGAGCCTGACAGTTCAAGGTGGAGCGATTCGGTGAAACTCGTAATATAGGCCTTTGTTGCGCAGTAGGTTGCGCTTTTCGGCCCGACGAGAAAACCGGCGATGGACGAAACGTTGATGATGGTGCCGTTCTTGCGGTTGCGCATGCCTGGCAAGACCGCGTGGGTCAGCCGGATTGTGGCGAGAACATGGGTCCGGACCATCTCCTCCTGCGCTTCAATGCTCTCCTGCGTGAAGCTCTTCTTCAAGCCGTAGCCGGCGTTATTCACGAGCACCACGAGGTCCGGAATGCTCTGCATGCGCTGCTCCAGAGCCTTCACCTCTTCCAGCCGGGAGAATTCCGCAAGAGCATATTCCGCGCGGATCCCGTAGCGCGCCTGCAGGCTCCGGGAGAGTTGTTCGAGTTTTTCCTTTCTGCGTCCGTGCAGGAGCAACGCGTACCCCCGGGAGGCGAAATGATGCGCAAAAGCTTCTCCAATACCGGATGAAGCCCCGGTAATGCACGCAGTTCCTGGTTGTTGCATATAGGACGATTACCTTATGTAGAGCATAGTGCGTGTGAGAATGGCCCCGTTTGCGGCCAGACGGTAATAGTACACTCCGGTAGCCACCTGGCGGTCGGGAGTGCGTTCGGGGCTCCCCCCGGAATACCCTGGACCCCACTGATACTCGTGGATGCCCGGTTCTGCGACTCCACTATGGAGCGTGGTGATGAGCTGTCCGAGGATGTTATGCACGGTTAACGTGATATGGTCCCGCCGGGGGATTACAATCCTGATACTTGTTCCGTTGTTGAATGGATTAGGATAGTTCTGGGCAAGCAGTGGCGTAACAGGAAGTTCGGGAGCGGGGTCAATCACTTCCCTCAGGATCCATTGCTCCGGATCAACTTCTGCACGTTCAGGCCGGAACGGAAGTCTGACCTCGAACTGCTCACTGTTCCGTGAATTCCAGACGACGACTGTTGTGTCCTTTCCGGCCGCGGAAAATCGAATGTCTACGGGCATGACAAACACCGCCGGGTTGGTTGTTCCGGTCTTCTGCTCCAGGTCCATTTCGATTCGAAAGGAAGACCCGTCTGCGAACGCGGTCCACCGGAGCGTGTAACGCGGATATTTCTCACCGTACACCCATTGTGCAAAAAAGAAGGCCAGAGATTTTTCGTAGACGGATTCGCAGACCTGCTGGAAATCAGCGGTGCTCGCCGTTCCATACTGGAAGCGCGGGTCGTCAGCATACGCCCGTAGAGCCCGGAAAAAGAGCGAGTCACCCATAACATGGCGGAGCATGTGCAGAACGGATGCTCCTTTGGAGTAGACACGGTTCCGGGCGAACAGGTTGGGAACACTCGCCGTATCCCGCACGAAGAGGGATCCCTGTGCGGCGAGCGCATCGGACATCCGGTAACGGATGAGAGCCTGGTATTGTGCTATCCCATACCGCGCCTCACGGTACAATGATTCGCTGTATGTTGCAAAGCCCTCGTTCAGCCAGAGATCCTCCCAGGTACGGCAGGTGATCATGTTTCCGAACCACTGGTGGGCCAATTCATGCGCGATAACATCCTCGTCGAATGTCGTTGTTGATGTCATCGTCTGGTGCTCCATCGCGCCACCGCGTCCGAATTCGCTGTGGCCGTACTTCTCTTTCAGAAACGGATAGGGGCCGTACAACCGTGAGAATATCTCCAGCATGTCGACAGTTTTCGGGAGTGTCGCCTGTGCCTGCTGGAGATGGTGCGGGAGGATGTAATTCAGAATCTCCAGAGAGTCCCCGGGAGCGTATCTGTACCAGTTGCTGAATTCTACGTACGGAGCGATGGCCACTGAAACAAGGTATGTGGCGATGGGGTATCGTTCTGCCCAGATGTGTGTGGATGTTCCGTCATTGTTATCGCGGACGCCGAGGAGACGCCCATTGGAACCAACCTTCAGTCCCGTCGCACAGGTGACGGAGATATCGACGGAATCAGCTTTGTCCAGCGGATGATCTTTGCACGGCCACCAGTCTTTGGCTCCGTAAGGCTGGCTGAGGGACCAGACCCATGCTCCACCAAAGGTACTCGAAAAAACGAAGCTTCCGAACCCCGATGCCAGGGGTGTCCCGTGGTAACCGATATCGACCACTATGTGTTCGCCCCTGGTGTATTTTCGGGGGAGCTGGATCATAAACGTGGAAGGAAAACGGGCCACCTGAAGGAGGGAAGATCCCTGCCGTACGGAATCCAGCGTCATGGAGGCCGCGAGATCCAGCGTAACGGAGGCCAGAGAGTCTGCCAGCACCAGAGCCTCAATCCTCACGTCGCCACTGATGAGACTGGTCACGTGGTCAACCCGCAGATGGATCCCGTAATAGGTTACATCGATACCCTGTGCTCCTGCGGAAGAGGGGATATTCGGGCGTGCCAGAAACTTGCTCTTTGCCGAACATCCTTCATCCGTCCCGCCGGCGGCGGAGAGAACGAAGAACAACAGACCTGAAAAAATAACGATCCACCATGGAAATCTCATAGATTCTAAGATACTAACCTCGCGTGCGACCTGCAAACGAGTTGACTTTTCGGCGCCGAGTTGGTAGTTTACAGTACGTATATTCCTTTTACCACCAATCCACAATCAGGGACACCATCGAATGCTAAGCAAGACACTTCAAGACGCCTTTAACGAGCAGATCCGGAACGAGATTCAGTCTGCATACCTCTATCTGGCAATGGCCCAGCACTGCGAAGCCGTCAACCTTCCGGGGTGCGCGTCCTGGCTCACCGCACAATGGGCGGAGGAGCTGGAACATGCGATGAAATTCGTCGCATACGTGAATGACCGCGGCGGTCGCGTGCTGCTCGGCGCCATCGAGAAGCCCCAGGCCGAATATGCTTCACCCACGGCGGTGTTCACCCAGGTCCTGGCGCATGAACAGAAGGTCACGGGGATGATCAACCAGTTGTACGCGCTTGCTCTCAAAGAGAACGATTACGCTTCGCAGGTTGAGCTCCAGTGGTTCATCAAGGAGCAGGTTGAAGAGGAAAAGAGTGCGGAGGCAATCATCGTGCAATTGAAGATGGTTGGAGAAAGCGCAACTGCCCTTCTGATGCTGGATCGTCAACTCGGCAACCGGGGGAAATAGCAGGTCCCGGCCCCGGGGCATAGAACCCCGTCTGTACTTGCCGTCGCGTCCTTCCGGGGATAGTGGAGGAGCTCCTTCCCCTGCTATCCTCGGATCCTACCAGTACTTGTCCGCGCGCGTTTGTTCTGCACACATGTGATGCCGCAGAAGTGCGGTGAAGGAGGTTATTATGGTCACCCGGGATGCCCCTCTCCGTTTCGGAATCATCGGATTCGGAAGTTTTGCCGAACGGGCAATCGCTCCGGCGATACGGGAGACCCCCGGGGTAGAACTTCAGGCAATTCAGAAACGATCGCTTGACGCTGCCCGCAACAAGGCCCGGGAGCATGGCATACCCCTGTTCTTTTCCACCGCAGAGGAACTTGCGGCCCATCCTGACGTCGACGCGGTGTTTATCGTGTCGGCAAACGCGTCACACTGCGCCGAAACAAGCGCTGCAGCACGTGCAGGCAAACATGTGCTTGTGGAAAAACCGATGGCCATGACCGTGCCTGAGGCAGAACAGATGATCGACGTCTGTGCGCGTAACAAGGTACGGCTCATGGTGGGCCATATGATTCGTTTTTCACCGCTGGTTCTTCGCATGCGCGAAGTCATACGATCCGGCATACTGGGAAAACTCGTGTTTGTCAGGGCCGACTTCGTGTATGACGGGCGACTCTCGCACAGGGTCTGGTTGCGGGATCGGGGCATTGCGGGAGGCGGTCCAGTGTTCGACGTGGGTGTGCATTGCCTTGATACGCTCCGGTTTATCCTGGATGACGAAGTGCGGTCCGTGCACGCAGTTCTTGATCCGCTGCCGACACAATCACAAACCGAAGAAACCGCGCTGCTCGGACTTCAATTCTCTCGGGGAACGACCGGGTCCATTCTCTGCTCGTATGCCGCGCCGGTTCGCCGGAAGGAAATCGAAATTCTGGGGATGGAGGGGCGGATGACGGCGGAGGATTTTACGGTCGGGGGTATTTCTGCACAACTCCGGATTGACACATCGAAGGACTCCGCGCCGGCCAGAGTGCTGGAAGAGACATTTCAGATCCCCAATCTGTATGTGAAGGAAATCTCCCATTTTGCAGAGGCGATCCGCACGGGTTCGGCCCTGCACACACCGGGGGAAAATGGCCTCGCCAATCAGAGGGTTCTGGATCGGGCCGTCGCAGGGGGCGGCACACCTTCCGGCTCGTTGCATTTTGATCCCCTTGTTCCTACAATGAACACCATCGGACACCCCATAAAGCGGTAGCATGAAAACGAAGACCCGTATCATACTCGTAGTAGCAATCCTCGCGATTCTTGCAGTTCTGTTAAGTCCGCGGCTAAAGCTCTTTTCCCCTTCAGAGACTCTTCCTGGCGGATCCGGGCAACGTGATGTGCGCCTGCCGGTGTCCGCCATTGTCGTGCGCCCTGAACCTCTGACGAACTCCATTCGTGCGACCGGCACCATTCTGGCGTATGAGGAAGTGGAACTGCGGAGCGAAATAGCCGGAAAAATTGAGCGTATTGGTTTCCAGGAGGGAAGTGTTGTACAGAAGGGTGCGCTCCTGGTGAAGATCAACAGCGATGAAATTCAGGCACAACTTCAAAAACTGGAGTCGCAGGTCAAACTCGCTGAAGAAAAGGAACGCCGGCGCCGCCTTCTTTTTGAAAAACAGAATATCAGTCCCGAAGACTACGACATTGCACTGAATGAACTCAATTCCATCAAGGCCGAGTTTCAGTACAATCGCGCCCGGCTGGAAAAGACCGAGATCCGGGCTCCCTTCACAGGGGTGATCGGACTCCGCTACGTGAGTGAGGGGAGTTATGTATCATCAACCACCCGGATTGCAAGTCTTCAAAACCTGGAGCAGGTCAAAATAGATTTTGCGGTGCCGGAGCGGTATGCGCAGTCCGTGAAGGTGGGCCAGATGATACGTTTTACCCGAGCAGGATCGCAGGAGGTATTTTCGGGCAAGATTTTTGCGATTGAACCCAAAATAGATCCTCAAACGCGCACGCTCCAGGTACGCGCGCTTTCGCGGAATGTGGGCGGCCGTTTGCTCCCGGGAGGGTTTGCGGGGGTAGTGCTGGAACTCGAACACTTTGAGGGGGCGTTGCTGGTGCCAAGCCAGGCAATCGTTCCCGAGTTGCAGGGACAGAAGGTATTTCTGCAGCGTAACGGCAGAGCGGAGCAGTCGCAGGTCGAGGTCGGGATGCGTACGGAAGCACGTGTGCAGATTCTTTCGGGCGTTCGGCCCGGGGACACCGTTATTACGACCGGCATGCTGCAGCTCGCACCTGGACTCCCCGTACAGCTCACGTCGGTGGAGTAGAGCACCATGAGTCTGGCAGAAACCGCCATCCGGCGCCCCGTCCTCGCCATCGTGATGTCCATAGCGATTGTGCTGTTTGGCATTATCGGCTACAGCTATCTCGGCGTCCGCGAATACCCCAGCGTTGATCCCCCGGTTGTGACCGTGTCGGCCTCGTACACCGGCGCAAATGCGGATGTCATTGAATCACAGATCACGGAGCCGCTTGAAGAAACCATCAGCGGCATTGCCGGCATCCGTTCGTTGAAGTCCACGAGTTCCGAAGGACGCTGCAACATTACCGTTGAGTTCGAGCTCGGCGTGGATATGGAAGCTGCGGCCAACGATGTGCGCGACAAGGTGTCGCGTGCGGTCCGACTTCTCCCCCCTGACGCGGATAACCCCGTCGTGATGAAAGCCGACGCCGATGCCATTCCCATTCTCTTCATGAGTGTAAAAAGTGACCGGCGGAATCTGCTGCAGTTGACAGACATTGCAACCAATGTCTTCAAGGAACGGCTGCAGACGATCGACGGCGTGAGCGAAGTGCAGATCTGGGGAGAAAAACGTTATGCGATGCGATTGTGGATGGATCCGGCCCGCCTTGCAGCGTACCGCCTCTCACCTCTTGATGTGCGGAGTGCGCTGCTCCGCGAAAACGTGGAATTGCCGTCCGGCAGAATCGAAGGACAATGGACTGAACTCACCGTCCGCACCTTAAGCCGTCTCTCCACTCCGGAGGAATTTAACAATCTGATTGTGCGCGAGTCCGAGGGACGTATCATACGCTTCCGGGATATCGGCACCGCCGAATTGGGACCGGAGAACTACAGGAGCATTCTCCGCCGTGACGGCACTCCGATGGTGGGAGTGGTACTCATTCCGCGGTCCGGGGCGAACTACATTACTATCGTCGATGAAGCATACCGGCGGGTTGAAGATCTTAAAAGAGATCTCCCCGAGGACATCGGGATGGGTGTTGGTTTTGATTCCTCACGGTATATCAGACAGGCCGTTGCCGAGGTTGCAGAAACGGTTCTCCTGGCCTTTGCCCTGGTGTTTCTCGTCATTTACCTGTTTCTCCGGGACCTCCGGACAACGATTATCCCGATGCTCGCCGTGCCGGTATCACTGATCGGCGCGTTCTTTATTATGTACATCGCAGATTTCTCTGTGAATGTGCTCACGCTCCTCGGCATTGTGCTGGCCATCGGACTTGTGGTGGACGATGCGATCGTGATGCTGGAGAACATCTTTACCAAGATCGAGGGGGGTATGCTCCCCCGCGAGGCGGGAAACCGGGGTTCCTCAGAGGTGTACTTTGCGATCATCGCAACAACAGTCGCGCTGGTGGCGGTGTTCCTTCCGGTGATTTTTCTTCAGGGCATCACGGGGCGTCTGTTCAAGGAATTTGGCATTGTGCTGTCCGGCTCAGTCATTATCTCCTCGTTTGTCGCTCTGACCCTCACCCCGATGATGTGTACCCGGATTTTCAGACAACATCAACACCACAGCCGATTCTATCAGGCGACGGAGCCATTTTTCCGGACCATGGCGGACCGATACCGGGATCTCCTCGCCGGGTTCCTGGAACGCCGCTGGATGGCGTTTGCCGTTGTCGGGGGGGCATTCGTGCTGATTGCCGTGGTGGGGATGTCGCTGCAATCGGAACTGGCCCCTCTTGAAGATCGGGGCAGGATGCGGGTAAATGTGACGGGACCCGAGGGGTCCTCCTTCGAGTACATGGATGCGTACATGGCGGAGCTTGTGGCAAAGGCCGAACGTACGGTCCCCGAACGGGAAGCGATCATCGCCATCACCTCCGGCGGCGGCGGTGGGGCAGTGAATTCGGGCTTTATGAACATTATTTTGAGGGATGCCGGTACGCGCACGCGGACGCAACAGCAGATCGCAGACCAGATTTCTACACTGGTGCGCGGGATAACCGGTGCTCGAGCGTTTGTGACACAGGATCAGACGATCGGCGGGCGTACGCGGGGACTGCCTGTACAATTTGTTATCGAGGCGCCGAACTTCGAGAAGCTCAAAGAAAGACTTCCGCAGTTTCTCGCGGCGGCGAAATCACATCCGGACTTCGAGGTTGTGGACGCCAACCTGAAATTCAACAAACCCGAAACGCGTGTCCAGATCGACCGCGACCGGGCCAAAGCCCTCGGTGTTTCTGCCATCGACATTGCACAGACACTCCAGGCGGCCTTCAGTGGTCAGCGGTTCGACTACTTCGTCATGAATGCAAAACTGTATCAGGTTATCGGACAGGTACGACGGGAGGACCGTGATGATCCCATCGACCTGAAGTCGCTTTATGTCAAGAACAGCCGGGGCGAGATGGTACAGCTGGACAACGTGGTAACCCTGGTGGAAGAGAGTAGTCCTCCCGCGCTCTACAGGTTCGACCGGTATGTCGCAGCCACCGTGTCGGCGGGTCTCGCCGCGGTTATACGATGGGGGATGGTATCACCGCCATGCGCGGGTGGCAGATCGTGTTCTGGACGAATCATTCAGCACCGCTCTGGATGGTGCGTCAAAAGACTACGCCGAAAGTTCATCCAGCCTGGTCTTCGCGTTTGCACTGGCCATCGTGTTGATTTATCTTGTGCTCGCCGCACAGTTTGAGAGCTTCCGCGACCCGTTGACCATCATGTTTACCGTCCCGCTGGCGCTGAGCGGTGCCCTGTTTTCGCTCTGGTACTTTGGACAGACCATGAACATTTTCAGTCAGATCGGTATGATCATGTTGATCGGGCTGGTCACGAAGAACGGCATTCTGATCGTGGAGTTCGCGAATCAGCGACGTGAGGCAGGGTCGTCGCTGTAGGATGCAATCCAGGACGCCTCGGCAGCCCGGTTGCGGCCGATCCTCATGACCGCACTTTCGACAATTCTGGGAACACTGCCGATCGCCCTTGCACTCGGCGCCGGAGCGGAAAGCCGGGTGTCAATGGGTATCGCTGTTGTCGGAGGACTCGTGCTCGCGACGGTATTGACTCTTTTTGTGGTCCCGGCCGTTTATACCTTCATTGCGCGGAAGGATGTCGTAAGCCCGTCGCCGTAACGTAACCACCTCACACTGCTCCAGTCGGTTGCCCATGCACCTACACTATCGGAAGTACGGCTCCGGGCCGGTCCTTATCCTCTTGCACGGACTCTTCGGCTCGCTGAACATCTGGCATTCGCACGCCCGTGCGTTCAGCAGTCGCTTTACTGTATATGCCGTTGATCAGCGTAACCACGGCATGTCCCCGCACGATCCTGATTCTTCCTATCCTGCCATGGCGGAAGATATTCACACATTAATGAATGTGCTTGGTATTTCTGACGCCGTCCTGCTTGGGCATTCGATGGGAGGGAAGACGGCCATCCAGTTTGGTGGGATGTATCCCGGGCGGGCAAACGCGCTTGTCATTGTGGATATCGCGCCGAGAGGTTATCCGGAGGAGCACGGGGAGATATTCAGGGCGCTTCATTCGATCAACCTCGAGACGTTATCGCAGAGGGAGGAAGCAGACCGGGCACTGATACCCTTTATTGACGATTCGTCGGTGAGGCGGTTTCTGGTGACCAATATTGTGCGCGATGCACGCGGCCACTTGCGGTGGAGGATGAACCTCCCCGTCCTTCGCGAATCCTACGGTCTTCTCGCCGGTCCCGTTGACCTTGCCGCACCCTTCCTGAAACCCGCGCTGTTCATCCGGGGAGAGCGATCCTCGCACATAACGCCGGAGGACGAAGGGCCTATCACACAGCTGTTTCCCGCCGCAAAGTTTCTGACTCTCCCTGGCGCCGGCCACTGGGTGCCGGCTGACGTGCCGGAGCTCTTTCAGAAAGTTGTTCTTGAGTTTCTGTCCTAAGACTCTGTATGCATGGTGTTCAGGCGACGTTTCCTGGAACGCCGCATGAAAGATTGGGGGAGTGTCCCGGGGAACCCCCGGGGGGAGTGGGGTTTCTGCAGAATGACGGAAGGGTGTGCGGTGCGGCGCCAGTACCGTCAGAGGAGCTTGCGTCGTACCAGTTCCAGAGCGGCCGCCGCGGCCCGCTCTCGAATAATATCGCGTGTTCCACCGAACTGGTGTCTCACCGCAAGGGCGCAGGACTCGTCGGCATAACCGATCCAGACCAGGCCGACCGGTTTCTCAGCGGAACCGCCGGATGGCCCGGCAATCCCGGTGACTGAAAGCCCGATGTCGGTGCCTGCCGCGCGCCGGATTCCGGACGCCATCATTTCCGCCGTTTCCCGGCTCACCGCTCCATGCACGTCGAGAATATCCGACGGCACGCCCAGCATCTCGATCTTTGATCGATTGCTGTACGTCACCGCACCTCTCTCCACGTATGCCGAGCTGCCTGCGATGCGCGTCAGCTTTTCCAGAATCAGTCCACCAGTGCACGACTCTGCAACGGCAATGGTCTTCTTACGCTCGGTCAGGAGGTGCCCCAGGGTTTCCTCCAGTTCCTGTTGCCCCGCGCCGTAAATATATTTCCGGGCTTTTGAGCGGATCCTCTCTTCAACCTCTCCCACTTTCCGGTCTGCTGCCACCGCATCCGTATCCAGGACGGTAATGCGCAGTTTCACTCCGGCCGGCGAAGGGAGAAAGGCGAGTTTTGCCCCCTGCAGTAATTCGTCGATGTTCCCGAGCATGGATGCCAGATCACTCTCGGGTATTCCGGTCGTTCGCAGCGTCCGGTGTCTGATCACTGAACCCTGCACGAGAGAAGCGAGCTTCGGAATGACGCCCGAGTCCATCATCTCCTTCATTTCATAGGGGACTCCGGGCAACACGATAAAACGCTTGCTTCCATCTTTGAAGAGCATGCCCGGCGCCGTGCCGAGGGAATTCCAGATCACCTCCGCTTTCCGGGGAACCATCGTTTGTTCTTCGGCAGACGCGGACCATGTGCGGTTCCTGCGTTTCAGGAATTCGTCAATATGGTTGCCCACGTCAGCGTTGCGCTCAAGCGTGGAATCAAAGAACGTGCACACTGCTTGTTTTGTGATATCATCGTGTGTGGGGCCAAGTCCGCCGGTAACGATTACAATATCGTGGCGGGTCCACGCATCGGCGAAGGCATCAAGAATAGGCCCCATTTCATCGGCAACGGTGACCATGCGGGCGACGCGGATATTGATCAGCGTAAGCCGATCAGCGATAAAGGCCTGGTTGGTGTTGAGGATCTGGCCGATCAGCAGCTCATCGCCGATGGTGAGAATCTCGCTCGTCATCCTTCCGGACACCCCCTCTCGTGAGTGAACAGTCGTGTTACGCTAAACAAAGGCCCACTGCCATCCCCACCACCCTGCCCAGGTCAGAAGATTTGCGTAGATTCCGGCAACCACGTCATCCAGCATGATCCCCCAGCCGTTTGGAATCCGTTCCATGTATCGTGCCGGCTGGGGTTTGAGAATGTCCATGACACGGAAGGCAAAAAATCCTATCAGCATTACGGGAAGTGTTTTCGGGAGGAACAGAAGAGTTACCCACATCCCCACGATCTCATCGATGACGACGATAGAAGGATCGGGTGTCGTATGGTCGTCTGGCTGGAAAACCGCTTTTGCACGCCTGGCTGTTTCTGTGAGCTGGTGTCCCACGGCGTCGGCCACACGGGCGGATGAGAAGACGCCTGCAAAAAACCCGGAAACGATCAGGATGCCGAGCGTAAGTGGGGACTCGAGGCCCGGTATCAGGTAGATCAGAAGCCCGACCAGGGTTCCGACGGTGCCTGACGCCCAGGGGCTGTAGCCCGAGAAGAATCCCGTTGCGATAAATCGGTGGAGGAATGGAATCGTGGCTGGCGGCCGGTCAGCTTCGCGGGCGTGTACGGAATCGTTCGGAGAGTTCAAGGAGAGTTTTCCCGTTATCAAAAAGATACGCGATGCCGGTCCCGACGGTCGAAAGGGTCACCAGCAGCATCATGCCAAAGAGCACTTGCGGGTGCATAAGACTCTCGATGGTCGGGCCGAACTGCTCATACACCGAAGGTACACTCCGGGCTACAAAAAGTATAAGGATATAGTAGATAACGACAAATTCGCCGAACGTCTTGGCCTGGGCACCTTTTGATGTGACGATAGGCCGGTCATGGTATTCGGCGTAACTCCGCAGACCCGTAATCAGAAAGTCTCTGCCGATGACGATCCAGACCATCCATGCGTCGACAAGGTCAAGATGTACATACGCGAGGAGGGCGGCAGAGGAAAGGATCTTATCTGCGAGAGGATCGAGGAATTTTCCCCAGCGCGAGGTGTAGTCCAATTTCCTCGCTATCCATCCATCGTACCAGTCGGTGAGCGCGGCGATGATAAAAATGGCAAGTGAAAGCTGACGGAACAGGGGGCTGTCCGAGAGGAGAAACCAGGCGAACACCGGCGTTAAAGCAATACGCAGCAGTGTCAGCTGGTTTGGAAGGTTGAGTTCGAGGTGAAGTCTCGGCATCGCGCTTCTGGGATAAATAAAAAAGCCATCGAACAAAGATGATGGCTTTGGGACAGGATTGTCTGACAACCCGTCAGGCGGCCTTCTGCACCTTGTTTGATTTCAGGCAATTCGTGCAGACCGTCAGGCGTTTTGTGCGGCCGTTCACAAGTGCCCGCACCTCCTGGAGGTTCGGCATCCAGCGCCTGCGCGTGAGGTTATGCGCGTGACTGATATTGTTGCCGCTCATCGGCTTTTTGCCGCAGATATCGCAAACTCGTGCCATTTTTCATGCCTTTGATTTATAGCATATAAATATAGCAGTTCCTGCGAAAAAAAGCAAGGAGAAAAGGATCCCGCGTGAAAGGGACCTGATCTACCCTTGCCAGTCAATGCGAGGCAGAACAGCAGGGGGAAACGAGCAATTCGGATTTCGCCCTTCTGCCCTGTATATATTGCGGGGCTTCTCGGGCCGGCTGCCCTGAGGGGTTTAGCAGGCTGTGCCCCCCCCTAATGAAACCAGAAGAAAATCCGTCCACTGCCTTGTGCAACCCTTTCATGCCCACCCGGGGGGAGCCGCCATGACCATCAAGAGGATCACCTGTCTGATCGCAGGCCCCGCTCTTGCCGCCTTTGCTCTGTTGATCCCGGCGTGGATGTCTTTTCTTAATACCGCCCCGAAAACCGGCCCGGAAGAGGCATTGATCATTGACAGGTCAGGAGAAATTGTTTTTCCCGTTCGTGCGGCTATCGCCCGCAAGCAGATCCTGGTCAAACGCCTCTCGACCAGCGGTACACTACGCGCCCGGCGTGAGGTCGAAATCCGATCCCGTGTTGCCGGGTGTCTCACCGGCGTATCTGCGTACAACGGAAAGTTTGTCAACCGGGGAGAACCCCTTGCCACCATCGATGACCGTGCGTACCGTCTTGCGTTCGATCGAGCCAGAGCAAACCTCCTGAATGCTCAGATCGAGTTTAGAACCCTCAGCGCGACACCCTTCCTTGTGGCATCCGACTCCCTGGAGACCCAACGCCGGCGAGAAACGGAGATGCTCCGGATCGATACACTCCGCCAGATGTATGACTCGGGTCACCTTGACGACGAGGCGTACGCACGACTGTACCGCGAGCGGGAAGCTGCACTGGCCTATCTTACCGCCAACCGGGGCGACGTGATCGCCGGACGCAGCGGACTTGCACAATCACGGGAGGCATTCGAAACGGCGAACCTGAATCTGCAGGGGACACGCGTCGCAGCGCCGTTTCCGGGGCATGTGGCCGATTGCCTCCTCGTCCCGGACATGCATGTGGGGGAGGGACAACTCCTCCTGAAGCTCCTTGATCTTTCGGCACTCCTTGTCGATGTGGATATTCTGGAAAGTGAAGTCGGCAGAATTGTTGTCGGACAGAAAGCCCGGATTCAGGTTGTCGGATTTCCCGGAAGACAATTTTATGGCTCTGTCCTCCATCGTAATCCTCTTGTGGATGTGAAATCCAGGACGATGAGGGTGACCATCGTCCTCGAGTCCGGACGCCGGGGGAGGTCATCTCCGCTGGTATTCCTGCGACCCGGGATGTTTGCGACCGTGTTTGTGGAGACGGATGTCCTCTATGACCGGCTTGTCGTTCCGCGTGTTGCCGTCCTGGAGCGCGACGAACGTAGTCTGGTGTTTACCCTCGAAGGATCTCTCGCAAAGTGGCACTACGTGGAAACGGGAGAGAGGAACGAAGAGTTCGTTGAAATCCTGGACGGCCTGGGAGCCGGCGATACCGTCATGATTGACGGTCACCATACCCTTGCGCACGACGCACGGGTCTCGATCACCAACAGATTGCCGTAAGTTCCTGGATAGCAAATGAGCCTCGCGTCTATCGCCGTCCGGCGACCCGTAACCACTCTGATGCTGTACACGGGAATTGTGCTGCTGGGACTCGTTGCACTGTTCAATCTGCCTGTCGATTTTCTGCCCACCATTCAGATCCCGAAGGTCACCGTTCAGACATTTTATCCCGGTACGTCTCCCGCAGAGGTGGAGTTTGTGGTCACCCAGCCGATCGAATCCTCGCTGGGTACTGTGGCGGGAGTGAAGAAGATCCGTTCGATCACACGTGAGGGCTTGTCTGTCGTTACGGTGGAGTTCTACTGGGGCACCAGCATGGACTTCGCCGTGCTTGAGATCCGGGAGAAGCTGGACCAGGTACGGTGGGCCTTTCCCGTTGAGGTGGGACGACCTGCTATTCTCCGCGTGGACCCGTCGGTGGAACCCATCATGACGATTGCCGTCTCCTCGTTGAGATTCTCATCAGGGGATGAAACCCGGGAACTGGCTGAGGTCAATGAGATCGCCCGGACGCTGCTGAAACGCCGGATTGAACAGGTTGACGGCGTGGCCCAGGCTGCCGTCATCGGGGGAGTCGAGCGCGAGGTCCATGTTGATGTTCATCTCCCCGTGCTCCGGGCACTCGGCATTGGTATCGATCAGGTGTCAGAGGCCCTCGCCGCGGCAAACGTGAATCTCCCGGGAGGGAGCATACGGCAGGGACTGTTCAGGTATGCGTTACGAACAGCGGGTGAATGTAAGGACCTTGACGACATCCGCAACGTGGTGATCTGCCGGACCGGCGCGGGTCGGCAGATCCGGATTGCCGATTGCGCAACAGTCCGGGACGCACACCGGGAACGTTCTGGACTCACGCGGTACAACGGGCGTGAAGTGATCGTCATACAGGTCCGGAAAGAAGCGGACGCCAACACCGTAAGGGTTTCCCGTTCGGTGCACTCCGTCCTGGATCAGTTGCAGAATGAAAATCCGGGCCTTTCGCTCATGGTCATCGCCGACCACGCGGAATTCATCGCTCAATCCGTCAGCGATGTCCAGGACGCCATTGCCATCGGGGCGCTGCTGGCGTCGGTCGTCCTGTTCTATTTCCTGAAGCAGCCCAGGTACCCGCTCATTATCGGCCTGACCATACCGGTGTCCATTCTTGCGACGATCGTTGTTATGCATTTCCTTCGGATCAACCTGAACGTCATATCTCTGACGGGTCTTGCACTGGGAATAGGAATGCTGGGAGACAACGCAATTGTGCTGATTGAGAATGTGTCCCGCCTGCGGGAGCAAGGAATGCCGCTTGTCGATGCCACACTGGAAGGGGCACGGGAGATCGGGACGGCGGTGACAGCCTCAACGCTTACCAACGTCGCGATCTTCCTGCCAATCATGTTCGTGGAAGGTGTAGCCGCACAGTTGTTCGCTGATATGGGAGCAACGATGACGATTTCCCTTATGGTGTCGTTGCTCGTGGCAGTGACTCTCGTTCCGATGCTGGTCTCTCGCGAAGGCTTCCGGGGTAGCCGGTCGGTCAGGAGGCTCGGGCGCATGGTACCCGTGAACCGGGAGAGTGCCATCTGGAGGAGGGTGACGCCTTCCTTGAATATAGAGAGGCTCGACGAGAGTTTGCATCAGGGTGTAGGGTGGTATTTGACCTGGGCCCTTGATCATCGTGCCGCGGTGCTGTGGACGGCCGTCGTTCTTCTCGTGTGCGCCATAATCATTGCCCTTCATATTCCCGCTGAACCTGCACCGGACATCGATCAACGCCGGTTCATCGTGCAGGTCCGCTTGCCGCGGGGAACGTCTCTTGAGGGGACCAGCAACTTCTCTCGCTCCATCGAAGCCCCTCTGGAGGCCATGCAGGGCGTTCGGGGAGTGTTCGCGCGTGTAGGTGCCACGGAGGGAGATGTCTTTGCGCACGTCCATGAGGCATCATCTGAGGTGGCGTTTCTTGAGGTGATCCTGCAGGAGCAGGCTGCGGCTCCGGTGATCATGGATGCGGCAAGGACATTTCTGCAGCATCTTTCGGCATCAACCGATGGGATCGAATATTCTGTAAAACCCCGCGGAACCTCCTTTGAACAGATTCTGAGACCGGAACCAAATGATGTATGCTGCAACATCGTCGGCCATGACATGGCAGCGGTGGAACGGCTCGCCGGTCTTTACGCGCAGAAAATCCAACGTATTCCCGGTCTGGTAGATCTCCGCCTGTCTCTACAGGAAGGCACTCCGGAACATCACATTACGATCGATCGCGAAGCAGCGGGTCGTCACGGATTGAGCGTGCGGGAGGTCGCCACGCATCTGATGCGCACGGTGCGCGGAAACGAAGCATCGTCGTTGAGTGATTTCGACAGGAAGGTCACGATCCGCGTAAAGCCCTCGGCCGGGAACCGGGGCGATGTCAGCGCTGTGCTTGAGTCGTATGTGGGTGCGGGAGAGAACGCGGTCCCTGTCCGGTCAGTCACAACGTGGAAAGAGACTCGCGGGTATGCGGAGATCTGGCGGGAGAATCAGCAGCGGACTCATGTTCTCGTGGCGAATGTGAGCGGGCGATCGGTGGGAAAGGTCGTACGCGATATGGAAGATGCGGCCAAAGAGCTTCATCTGCCGCCGGGGTATTCCATTTTCATAGGCGGCGAAAACGAAGAGATCCGTGAATCCTTCCTGGGGCTGTCTGTCGTGATCCTTCTCTCCCTGTTTCTTGTCTTTATGATCCTCGCCGCGGAGTATGAGTCCATCCTGTATCCGCTCGTCATACTGTTGACGAGCCCGCTCGCATTCATCGGAGCAATATTCGCCATGGGCATAACCGGACAACACTTTAATGTCATGTCGCTTGTGGGATTGGTGATCATGATCGGTGCGGTGGATAACGACGCCGTTATCGTGGTGGATCTGATTACAGGCCTGCGGCGTGATGGTATCGCGCTCCGGGAAGCCATTGTCAGGGGGATGCAGCAACGGCTGCGGCCGATACTCATGACAACCACAACGACGGTTCTGGGGATCATCCCACTGGTGTTCGAATTCGGGTCGGGGTCGGAACTCGTGCGGGCGCTGACCGTGCCACTGGTGGGTGGGCTTGTCGCCTCCACGCTGTTTACGGTGGCGGTGATTCCGGCTGTGTATGCGTCGATTGATCAATGGGCAGTGGGAATGAGGGGAAGTGTGCGGACATGATTGAACGTTTCACGCAGTTTCTTATCCACCGGCCTGTCGCGGTCTCGACGGTTTATGCAGCGCTTGTGGCCTCAGGTCTGTTTGCTCTGGAACGGCTCCCTGTTGATCTCACACCTGCCGTCGATTTTCCAGCACTTTCAATCCAGACAGCCTGGCCCGGCGTCCCCGCCGAAACCGTGGAAATGATCCTCACATCACCTATTGAAGAGACCGCTCATACGATCCCCGGTATACGAAGGGTGAGTTCTGTCTCTTCCGAAGGGCACTCACGGGTTCACGCCGAATTCGAACCGAAGACAAAAATGGACTTCGCCCGTCTTGAATTATACGAGAAACTGGCGGCACTTGTCCGAACCCTGCCCCCCGGAATCGGGTCTCCGGCTCTTGATCCGTATGTGCCCGAGGATCTCCGGGATCTTCACGGCTTTATGAGTTATTCGCTTGTGGGAACCCAGTCCGCCTCTGTCCTGAGGAATCTGGGACAGGGAGAGATTGCCCCGCGTCTGCGCTCGATCCGGGGTGTGGCGGATGTGGTCGTGCTCGGGGGCGAGGAAGAAGAGGTACACATTGAGCTTGATGCACAGAAAATTCTCTCCCTTGGACTCCGAGTTGAAGAGTTGACGGCCGGGCTCAACACGCTGGAGTACAATGCGCCGGTCGGGGTGCTCTCACGCAGTTCAACCCGCGAGATTGTCTCCGTCCGGACAGCGGATCTCACGCTGGACAGGCTCAAGCGGGTACCCATAACACACACGTCAAGCGGCTCGCCGGTTCGGCTTGGAGACATCGCCACGGTGAGCCTGACAACCGGCGAAAAGACGGGATTGTTCAGGATCAACGGGAAGGCCAGCGTGACAATTCGGATAGACAAGGATCCGTCAGTGAATACGCTGAGGCTTGCAGACGGAGTCTCTGCCCGCATCCAAGAGCTCCGGAGTTTACTGCCTGAGGGAGTGGAATTGATCCTAGAATCGGACACGAGCCGGGACATGCGTGCAGAGCTGGCGGCCCTCTATCGGGATAGTGTCCTTTCGATCCTGTGCATTCTGATTGTGTTATTCCTGTTCCTCGGTCATTGGAACGCGCCTCTTGTCGTATTCTCCTCGATTCTTTTTTCCCTTGCAGGCACTTTTCTGCTGTTCTGGTTGCTCGGCATCGGGCTGCATTTGTTCAGTCTGGCCGGACTGATACTGGGCTCTGGCCGGCTGGTGGACGACTCGATCGTGGTACTGGACAATATTCAGAGGAGGGGCGCACTGGATACGTCGCGAACGGCGATTCCTTCTGCTATGGCGGAGATAGCCCTGCCGGTCATCGCGTCAACCGGGACCACCATCGGTGCCCTGTTACCAACGGGTTTCCTCCCGGCAGACCTGAAGCCCTACTTCTTCCAGTTCGCTCTGGCCGTTGGTGTATCACTTGTGATGTCGCTGGTGGTGTCCTGCACGCTTATCCCTGTGATAGCGCACAGGGTGCGGCTGTCACCCCTGCTGCCTGATGTGTACGCGGGCGCGGGAGAATGGGGAATGCGGACATATGCATGGCTCCTGCGGAAAGTGCTCACGCACCGGCTGGTTGTGATGTTTGTCGTACTCTGGTTGTTTGGCATTCCCATCTGGCTGCTGCCGGAAAACAGCAACGTCCCCGGATTCCCCGGGCATGTCTACAACACCGTTTTTGGAAGCGGCTGGTATCGGGCGGCTCGGCCGTATCTGAATCAGATTCTGGGAGGGAGTTGTTTTCTTTTTTTTACGAAGGTGCGGATGGGTGAGGTGTGGGAGTATCAACGGGAGACCTACCTGATCGTCCGTGTGACGTTCCCGCAGGGAATGGACCTGCACCGTTGTGATGACATTGCAAAGGCCGTCGAATCGGAGGCGCTGAGTTTTGGTGCACACATCGAAAAGGTGACGTGCCTCGTGGAGCAGGATTATGCGTTTATTCGCATTACCATTCCCGATGCGCGTGCCAGTACGGAGATCCCTTTTATCGTCAAGAATCGATTGACGAAGTTGGCCTCGCAAACGGGCGGGGCTTCGATAGGCATCTGGGGCTTCGGACCCGGGTTCACCAGCGGGGGTGAGACCCCACCCACATTTGCCGTAAGGGTTCTCGGATACAATTATGAGAGGGTGAAAGTAATCGCGGAAAGAATCCGGACCCGGCTCGAAGCAAATCCCCGGATTGCTGATGTGGATATCAACCGTTCCTGGACAGGACAACGGGGAAAGGCGGCGGAGGTGGTTGCATACGTAGACCGGCTCGAAGCGGCCCGGCATGATATCCCTGTGGCAGAGCTTGTGAACGCCATCCGGACCCACACCCCGGGAGCAGTTCACCGGAACCGATTGACGATCGACGGGATACGGGTGCCGTACACCGTGAAGTTTGCAGGATATCAGGAGTGTAGTGCGGAGGAGTTACAGAACGTCATGATCACAGGCAGGGAAAGGCAGACTGTACGACTGCTTGGGCTTCTCTCGCTTCGCAAACACCCGACACCCGGAGAGATCCTGCGGGAAAACCGGAGCTATGTCCGGTGGATTTCCTTTGAATACCGGGGACCACTTCGGCACGCCATTTCATTCGTCGATGCATCCATCCGGGCCACGGTGTTGCCACACGGTTACCGGGTTGACCGGTCGGCCTCAGGCTTTACCTTCTCGGAAAACGACAGGGACTGGTTGCTGCTCACGGCCGGAATTGCGCTGGCGCTGGTGTATATGATCACGGCATCCCTCTACGAATCATTCAAGAACCCCCTCCTCATCATTCTCGCTGTGCCGTTTTCCTTGATAGGGCTCTTTCAGGCATACTATCTCACGGACACTCCGTTCGGGCGGGGCGGATACGCCGCGGTTTTCCTCCTGATCGGCATTGTGGTTACGAACAGCATCATGCTCGTGGATTGCCTCTCACGCCAGTGCGGCCGGCATGGCTGCACGGTAGAAACTCTTGTTGCGGCTGCTGGACAACGCCTGCGTCCGGTGCTCATGACTACGCTCACAACCACCGGAGGGCTGCTGCCCATGGCATTGTTTGGTGAACGATCGGGAATATCGAGTTCACTGGCGCTGGGAACCATCGGCGGCCTGCTCTCCTCTATGTGTCTGACCCTGTTGCTGATACCGCTGGCATACCGGATGATACATCGTCGAGAGTATCGTGCCTGAGCCCCCTCAATCTTGAATCTCAGGGCACCTTTGCGTACCATGATTTTATGACAATTCTTGGCATTGAATCCTCCTGCGATGAGACCTCCGCCTCGGTTGTAAAAGACGGCGTCGTCCTGTCGAACATAATATCCTCACAACTGGTCCATAGAACTTATGGTGGTGTTGTTCCGGAACTTGCATCCCGGGCCCATCAGCGACTGATCCTTGATGTTGTGCAGGAAGCGCTCACGCAGGCACACACGACGCGTGAGGATCTTGGGGGTATCGCCGCCACCCACGGTCCCGGACTCATCGGCGCTTTGCTTGTGGGACTCAATTTTGGCAAAGCCATGGCCTACGGGCTTGGAATACCCTTTGTCGGAGTGAATCACATGGAAGGGCACCTGTACTCGAACATGCTGCGCCCGCAGGCCCATGGGTTCCCATTCCTCGCGCTCATCGTATCCGGAGGCCATACGATGCTGGTTCATGCCACCGGGCCGTTCCAGCATCGTGTACTCGGTCAAACGCGGGATGACGCCGCCGGGGAGGCTTTTGACAAGGTGGCGAAGATGCTGGGCCTCGGGTATCCCGGGGGCCCGCGGATAGATGCACTGGCGAAGAAGGGCAATCCCCGGTCAATCCGTTTTCCACGATCATTCCTGGACCGCGACACGTTTGATTTCAGTTTTAGCGGGGTAAAAACCGCCGTGCTGTACCATGTGCGGGACAACGGAGTACCTGAGACCGAACAGGGGATGGCAGATCTTTGTGCGAGTTTTCAGGATGCGGTTGTGGATGTGCTCGTTGAAAAGACACTGCGTGCGGCACGACGGACAGGAGTATCTGACATCACGGTCGCCGGTGGAGTCTCGGCGAATTCCCGCCTGCGGTCACGATTGGGGGATGAATGCGAAACACAGGGATTCCGCCTGTTTTCGCCGGGGCTGGAATTTTGTATGGATAACGGCGCCATGATTGCGTACGTTGGCTGGATGAAATTGAGCCGGGGTGTTCGATCCCCGCTGTCATTGCCCGCTGTCGCTGCCCTGGAGCTGGCCTAAACCTATGAAACCGATCTCTGCTTCTTTCCCGCGGATGTTCTCCCGACGCACACTTGTGGTCGCCGGTGGAGTCCTGCTGGGACTCTTCCTGTTGACCGTGTATGTCGTGTTTTTCGGGGAGAACACTTTTGGAGAAGAACAGGAGAAGATCTTCTTCGTCCGGCGCGGGCAGTCTTTCTCCCACATCGTGGATTCACTCGATCAACAGGGGGTAATCCGGAGCAGGAACATGTTCAAGTGGGTGGCCCGCATCTACGGCGGAACCGAGAGGATACAGGTGGGGAAATACCGGTTCACGAGCGGGCTTTCCAATGCTGAGATCTTCCTGATGCTGCGTAACGGTGAAGGGAATCAGCTCATCAAAGTCACGATTCCGGAAGGGGCCAGCCCACGCCTGCAGGCACGATTGTTTTCCCGTTTAATCGGCATTGATTCGGCGCGTTACAGTTCAATAGCGTACGATCCGGAGTTTACACGCGACGCCGGAATCGATGCTGCATCACTGGAAGGATATCTCCTGCCCGAAACATACTCCCTGCGCTGGGGACTCGATGAGGAGGATCTGATACAGATGCAGGTGCGCGAATTCAAGACGTTCTTTTCAGATTCCCTGATCGAGCGGGCGCAAGAACTTGGTTGGAGTATCCATCAGGCCGTGACATTCGCTTCGATCGTGGAGGGTGAGGCGGTTCTGGACGAAGAACGGCCGGTGATTGCTGGAGTGTACCACAACCGTCTTCGCATCGGCATGAAGCTGGAGGCAGATCCGACGATCCAGTATATGTTCGATGAAAAACCGAGGAGGGTGCTCTATTCAGATTTGCGTGCAGATAATCCGTACAATACGTACAAGTATGTCGGCCTGCCCCCGGGTCCTGTCAATAATCCCGGAAAGGCTTCCATTCTCGCCTCTCTGTATCCTGCGGGGCACAACTATTTGTTTTTTGTCGCGAATGGCAGAGGGGGGCACTGGTTTTCAGCTTCGTACACAGATCACTTGAAGAATGTGAGACGGTACCGGCACGAGAGGGCACGGCGGTGGAGAGAAGAAAAAAGCCTCACCGGGGGGTGAGGCCTTTTCCTGAACTAGAGACGCATTCCCTGGATCACCCACCATGCATCCTCTTAATACAATGCCGGGGTGTATCAGGGTCAGCCGTTACCGCCACCTTCCACCAACGGCTCAGCACGTCCAACTGCACGTGACTCCTGTACACCCCGGGCGTAAACATTATGTCGCACATTCTCTGGTTCAGACTACCTCATGCTTCTACCTGTAGGAACGAGCAGAGTATGAACAAAGTTCCCACCTCACGCGGTCGTTCAAGAGCCGTGGTTTTTCAATGGCTTGCAGCGATTGTTTTTGCAGGGTGCGCGGGGCAGATTCACCCCTCCGGTGGCCCAGCCGATTCCATTCCTCCGACCATTATCCGGACCGTTCCCGATACAAATGCAATCCGTGTCGCCACAAGGTTTTTCGAACTGGAATTCAACGAATATGTCGACCGGCGGTCCGTGGAGGAATCGATATTTATCTCCCCATATCTCGGTGCGCTGGAGTTTGATTGGGGAGGACGGGATGTGCGCATCATTTTCGCGGACACACTGCGGAGGAACACAACGTATGTGGTAACAGTCGGGACTGACGTGATCGATCTGCGTGCACAGAACAGGATGGCCCGGGGGTATACGCTCGCCTTCAGCACGGGAGACTCTCTTGATCAGGGTGTGATTCAGGGACATGTTGTGGACGAGCGGCCGGACGGAGTGATGATCTTCGCCTATAATCTTGAAGGAGTCGATCCCGATACCCTTGATCCGTCACGTGCCCGCCCCGACTACATTATGCAGACGGGAGCTGACGGCCGATTTCAGCTGCGAAATATTGTTCTCTCAACATACCGGGTGATCGCAGTCCGCGATGAGTACCGGAATCTACTCTACGATCGAGAAGTTGATGAGTACGGTGTCTCACAACATGACATCACCCTCGCCCCGGACCGCCCCCGCGAAGAAGGGATCTGGTTCCGGCTTGCAAAGGAAGACACCACCAGACCGTTCCTTTCCAGTGTGGCCGCTTCCGATCAACATCATCTGCTTATCCGGTTTAGTGAAGCCGTTGATACGCTCTCCGTTGCTACGGCCCTCGTAAGTGTCTCTGATACGCTCACCGCACTCCCTGTGCGGCTCGGGGCGCTCTATCCGGATATGGCGAATCCGGCACTGCTCGGAGCTGAGTTGCTTGATCCTCTTGACAGCACCCGTGTGTACCGCCTACGTGTCCGGGGATTCCTCGATCGTACCGGTAATGCCATCGACACCGTGCACAGTATCGCGGATTTTTCCGGCTCGGGTATTCCCGATACTTCGAGGCCTTCGCTGAGAATAAGGGGGGTAGCCGATAGTGCCCAGGGTGTTCCGCTCAACTCTCCCTTTCAGATAGAGTTTGGCAAGCCTGTCTCTCTTCGCGGGGCACTGGCAGCGGTGCGGCTGATGGACAGCTCACACAGTGTTGTCCCTGCCACCATCGTTGCTCGAACCCCCGCGGAAATACTTCTTCTCCCGCATGCCAGCCTCTCGCCTCTTGCGTGGTATTCCATCCGGGTGGTGATGGACTCGTTGGTGGATAGCCGGGGAAATCGGTATCAGGATTCGCTTGTGACCGTGAGGTTCAGGACTCTTGACCTGCGCTCGACAGGGTCAATCGAAGGACAGGTGCTGGATCCCACGGGAAAAGGGAATGTTATGATTACCGCGCGGAGTGTGGATCTGATTCCTCCGCGAACAGGTTCAGTCGTTGTCGAGAAGGGAACCGCGTTCATGATCCGGGAACTGTCTGAAGGAAAGTACACGATTCAGGGATACCGTGATGAGGATAGGAACGGCGCATACAGTGCGGGGCTTCCGTCTCCGTTTCGTCCGTCTGAACGTTTTGTTGTTTATCCCGACACCGTGAAGGTGCGCGCGCGATGGAGCATAGAGGGAGTGATACTCAGGTTTCCCGAAGGCAGGTAGTCCAAACGAGACTGGATCAGAACCCCACCGCAGGCGGTGATTTGTTTATGTACAGGACTGTGGTACCCTGGCCCGGGTTGGCCCGGGACGGGCGGAAGTTATGGCCGTTTGCCGGGTGAAATAAGAACTTTCTCGGGAACAGTCCACGCCTCCACATATCCCAGTTCTGTCATCCTTCGTGCAAATCGATCCGCTTCAAATCTGTTCTGAAAGTTTCCTGCCCGCAGTTTGTAGGTAGGCGCATGATAATGGAGGTAGAACCACTCCTCAGGGAAGACCGCTTCGAATTCTGACTTCTTGTCGCGGGCGGCATCGATGCTGGTCGTTGAGAAGACCTGGACCCGGAATCCCTGCGTCGTCTCCTGGCTTGCGGGAACCATAAATTCATCCGCCACGATTACACTGCTGGTGTCGACATGCCGGGGGTGGCGATCAACGTTCAGGACACGAGCCGGGTCAGAATCTGATGGTTGGAATGTGGATTCAAACCGACGGATTTCCTCTTCTGTTGCCTTATGCTCCCCCGCCTTCACGGCTTTGGTCGACGCACATCCGGAAAGCATCACGAATCCGATCGTGGTGCAAAGCAGGGCAACCAGCAGTGCTCCCGGTGGGCGGCATGGCAGACCAGCGGGAGAAGGGATGTACGTATTCATGCCTACCTCTTTATTTGTACAATCCAGGAATCCCTGTACTCTGCCGGATGGTCTGCCTGCATCCGCAGCAGGAGTGTTCGCGCTTCTGCGCGGCTCGCGAACGAACCGATACGGATCTGATACAGGGCCAGGCTTGGATAAAACTCATTGCGCACAGAAAACTGGTAGCGCCTACGGGCGAGGGTTTGCGCCTGGATAGCGTTTTGTGGATCCTTAAACGCTCCTATCTGCACGGCAAATCCTTCTTCTCCGGCTGTGAACGTGGAATCGGCTGGTCCCGGTTCATCCTTGGGGAGGGCATCTACGGTGTCGGTGCGCATAACAAACTCGACAGTTTCCGACGATGCTGGGGGAGGAGCGGAAACGGTCGATGAGTCCGGTGGAAGGGGTATCTCCGGCGCTGGCGCGGTCGTCCCACATCCTGCAAAAAAGAAGGCACTCACGATGGCGAGGACCCCGGAAGGTCGCACCGGAAATCTCCATACCGTGATATCAGCAGAACTGTGCGGGTTCGTACGCTCATCCTCCAACGATTTTTACGCTGGCACTTGCGCCGATACGATCGGCGCCGCTTGCGACCATTGTGAGAGCATCTTCCCGGCTCCTCACGCCACCGGATGCTTTGACGCCCATGGCGGAGCCGACGACCCGGCGCATAAGAGCGATGTCGCCTGCAGTTGCTCCTCCCTTGCCGAATCCGGTGGAGGTCTTGACAAAATCCGCGCCTGCACGGCGTGCCAGGACGCATGCCTTGATTTTCTCTTCGTCCGAGAGGAGCCCGGTTTCGATAATCACTTTTGTGAGCACTTTATGGCGTCGGGCCGCGGCCACCACTCCGGCGATATCCCGTTCGACATAATGAAACTCTCCGCCTTTGAGCATTCCCACGTTAATCACCATATCCACTTCTTCAGCGCCGTCGTGTATGGCGAGTTCCGTTTCACCCGCTTTTGCCGCACTTGAGGTCGCGCCGAGGGGGAAGCCGATAACCGTGCACACTTTTACGGGTGATCCTTTGAGAAGGCGGGCGCACAACGGCACGTAGCTCGCGTTTACACACACGCTCGCAAAGCTGAACTTCCGCGCCTCGGCGCAGAGTTGTTCGATTTCCTTCGGCATCGCGTCCGGCTTGAGCATGGTGTGATCGATCATCCGTCCTAGAGCAGGATCCACTCCGCCTGCCAGTTCGATGCCGGTCCCGGAGGTAATACGCGACGCACCATTCTCAACAATACAGCGGACCCCTTCGGTGTTGTGAATAACACAGAGGCCGTCCTTACACATTCCTTCCTGACAGGCCAAAGTTCCGGAAGGCGCGCCCAGCTTCTGTGTTAAAACTTCACGGACAATGCGGTCGACAAGAGTACGGTCCATACGGTCCAATATAGGGGAAAGAAGAGGAGATGCAACCGGGTGGGTTGCGTCTCAGGGTTCATCATCCAGGAAGATTTTTCCGGGATTGAGTATTCCAGCTGGGTCAAATACCCGTTTGATGTCCCTCATCAATCTTAGTTCCACGGGATGAAGGGCCAGAGGAAGATACGGGCGTTGCGCGTAGCCAATACCATGTTCGGCGGAAATTGTCCCGCCGAGACTTACGGTCAGCGCAAAAATCTCACGAATTGCAGGGTCTATGACCCGGTTCCAGGTGTCCTCGTCGAGCGTGTGCTTCAGGATATTCACATGGACATTGCCGTCCCCGGCATGGCCGTAGCAGATGGAGGTCAGTCCATACCGCCCGCAGATCTCTTTCACGCCTTTGACCAGCTGGGGAAGCTGTGCCCGTGGCACGACGGTGTCTTCTTCTTTGTACGCGGATATGGACTTTACGGCCTCGCCGATACCCTGCCGGAGAGCCCACACTTCGTCCACTTTCTGCCTGTCTTCAGCCAGCAGGATATCCGCCGCGTTGTGTTTTTCTACCACTTCCGCGATTGCGGTGATTTCCTCTGTGAGCGCATCCTCATGGTTGCCGTCCACTTCAATCAACAGTTGAGCCGCCGCAGTGCCGTTGGGAAAACTTTTGCCAAGACGCTCCTCGGCGGCCTGTACGGCGGCGCGTTCCAGGAATTCCATGGCGGACGGGGTGATACCGCGCTGGAATATCGAGGCGACTGCTGCTGCGGCGTCTTCGAGCGTATGAAAGGCAACAAGGACCACCTTTTTCAGACGAACGCGGGGCACCAGTCGGACCACCACTCTGGTGATCACTGCGAGCGTGCCCTCACTTCCGATGATCAGCTGAGTGAGATTATACCCTGACACATTTTTCAGGACGCGTGCGCCGGTTGTGAAGATTTCTCCGTTAGGCAGGACGGCCTCAATGCCCAGGACGTAGTCTTTTGTCACGCCGTACTTCACGGCATGCGGCCCGCCCGCGCATTCGGCGAGATTTCCTCCTATAAAGCAGCTACCCCTTGATGCCGGGTCCGGCGGGTAAAAAAGTCCGGCCTTCTCCACTTCCTCCTGAAACTTCTGCGTAATGACGCCCGGTTCCACCGTGGCCTGAAGATTCTGTGTGTCAATCGCCACGATCCGGTCAAACCGCCGCATGGACAGGCAGATCCCTCCCGCCACAGGGAGAGCGCCGCCGGAAAGTCCGGTTCCACCGCCCCTCGGCGTGACCGGGATCGCATGCTGGGTCGCAAGTCGGAGGATGGCCGAGACCTGGGCCGTCGTATCCGGTTCGAGTACCACGCCGGGAAGAAACAGCAGATCCTCCGTTTCGTCCCGGCCGTGAAGTGCGAGAGACTCCCCGTCTGTCCGGACGTACTCCGTCCCCAGAATCTTTCTAAACGCGTTAAGGAGGTCTTCGGAGAGAATGCGGGGGGGGATTGATGTCGGCATGGAGTGTTAACCCTTGAGCATCTCGAGGTTCTTCTCCAGTTTCTCCATGGCATGGGCAAACGAGTCGAGCTTTTCACGTTCGCGCTCAACAACATCCTGAGGAGCTTTTGCCACAAAGCTCTCGTTGGCGAGCTTACGCTGGACACCCTGGAGCATGCCTGCAAGCCGGTCGATTTCTTTCTGGAGTCGTGCGCGTTCGACATCGAGGTCAATTAAACCCTCGAGCGGTACGAAGAGCTCCTTGCCGTCGACCACTGCGCTTGCAGAAAGACGTGGACGCGCTGTTTCGTCAAGAAATCCCAGTGATGTCACACGTGCGAGACGCTGAAGATATCCCTCATAGCGGCGGATGCTCTCACGCGATTGCGGATCACCCAGCCGCATCAAGAGTCCGATGTCCTTCGACGGGGCGATCCCCATCTCGCTTCTGATGGTACGGACTGTCTCGATGACATTCTGAACAAAGACCATTTCCTTTTCCACATCCGTGTCGATATACGTCGTATCGGCAGGGACGATTTCCGTGCGCATGATACTTTCGAGGGGCGCGCGTTCCCGGATATTCTGCCAGAGCTCTTCCGTGACAAACGGCATCAGGGGGTGCAACAGGCGCAGCGCAGCATCGTAGACGTCGATTGCCCGCGAGATCACTGCGATTTTTACCGGCTCGGGTTCGGTACCGTACAGACGGGACTTCACCATCTCCAGATACCAGTCGCAGTAGTCGTGCCAGAAGAAATCGTAGATTATCTTTGCAACTTTGTTGATGTCAAACTGCTCCAGGGCTGCAGCAATCCCTGCAGTCGTCGAATGGAGCCGGGAGAGTATCCATCGATCCGCAAGATCAAGATGGTCGAGGTTGAAGGATGCCCCGGTTGTTTGCGGAACGCCGCCGATCTGATCGCGGTTCATAAGCACAAACCGGCCTGCATTCCAAATCTTGTTGGCGAAGTTCCTCCCGATCTCGTTCTTCTCCCTGGAGTAGAGAATATCCTGTCCGAGTGGCGCGAGATAAATAACCGTGAATCGTACTGCATCCGCTCCATATTCGGCAATAAGATCGAGCGGTTCGGGGGAATTGCCCAGCGACTTGGACATCTTGCGGCCTTTGTCATCCCGGACCAGGCTCGTGAAGTAGACGTCCCGGAACGGTACATTAAGCGCCGGATCCGAACTTCCGGTGAACGAGGGGCCGAACTTCAGTCCGGCCATAATCATCCGTGCCACCCAGAAAAAGATGATATCAGGCGCCGTGACAAGGGTATCCGTTGGATAGAAATACTGCAGGTCCTTTTCCGATCCGGGCTTTCCCTGCCCCGGCCAGTCATGGACCGAGAACGGCCACAGCCAGGAAGAAAACCACGTGTCGAGCACGTCTTCATCCTGCTTGAGGTTCGTGGTTCCACACCGGGGGCACAGTTCCGGTGTCGAGCGGCTCACGATCGGCTCCGGGCATGCGGGCCTGCCGTCCTGTCCCTGGCAGTACCAGACCGGGATCCGGTGACCCCACCAGAGTTGGCGGGAGATACACCAGTCCCGGATATTTGACATCCAGTGCTGGTAGACCTTCGTCCATCGGTCAGGATAAAACCGGATCGTCCCGTTCTGCACAACCTCGAGGGCGGGTTTTGCAAGAGGCTCCATCCGGACGAACCATTGATCGGACAGATAGGGTTCGATCACGGTGTCGCACCGGTAACAACGCCCGACATTGTTGATGTGATCTTCAACTTTGGCCAGAAGGTCGTCCTTCTCAAGGTCCTCGAGCACGAGCCGGCGTGCTTCGTAACGATCCAGGCCGCGGTACTTCCTGGGGACGGTGTCGATCGTTCTGGCAGAGATGTCAAAAATATTTATTTGCGGCAACGAGTGCCGCAGTCCGATCTGAAAGTCATTCGGGTCGTGAGCAGGAGTAACTTTGACCATACCCGTGCCGAAGGCAGGATCCACAAAATCATCGGCAATGATAGGAATCTCCCGCTCTGTGAGCGGGAGGAGCGCCATTCTGCCAATCAGGTGTTTGTAACGCTCGTCCGAGGGATTCACCGCAATAGCGGTATCACCGAGCATCGTTTCGGGCCGGGTGGTCGCGACAGTCAGATACTTCTTTGTTGGCGTGCTCTTGCCTTTGGCCAGAATGGGATATTTGATGTAGTAGAGCTTTCCCTTTTGTTCGCTATGATTGACCTCATCGTCAGAAATGGCGGTATGATCTTTCGGGCACCAGTTGACGATGTATTTGCCGCGGTAGATCAAACCTTCTTCGAAGAGCCGGACGAACACTTCGCGCACGGCGGCTGAGAGGCTTTCGTCCATCGTGAACCGTTCGCGGTCCCAGTCGCAGGAGGTGCCGAGTTTTCGCAACTGCTGAATAATCACCCCGCCATACTGCGCCCGCCATTCCCACACCCTCTCGATGAACTTCTCACGTCCAAGATCGTGTCTCGTTTTTCCGTCTTTGATCAGCGATCGTTCAACGACATTCTGGGTTGCGATTCCGGCATGATCCGTGCCGGGGATCCAGCACGCCTCAAATCCTGTCATACGTTTGTACCGGATGAACGCATCCTGAAGCGTGTTGTTCAGGATATGTCCCATGTGCAGTACACCTGTCACGTTTGGTGGCGGAATAACGATCGTGTACGGCTTCTTTTCGGGGTTAACGTGCGCACGAAAGAGGTGATGTTCTTCCCAGAACCGGTACCACTTTTCTTCGGTTTCCTGAGGGCTATACGTCTTCGGGATTGCTGATGCTGGGGGTTGATCCGACAAATATTGCTCCAACGGGTTGTTATCGTGCTGAATGACCGGCGGTGGACACCTTCTTAGCGAACGCGGAAAGCGCGTTCGTAAAGAACGCTATTACCCATCTTGTCGGCCAGACGAATGGAGAGCCGGTGGGAACCCCTGCTGAGGGGGGAGGTGGGTTGTGCGGTTGCTCTGTGGTGTTCGCCGTCAATTTCCGGTATGATCATCGTGGCGTCAATGTACAGTTTTACTTCTTTATATTCAACGCCGGACAAATTGTCCCGAAAACGGAACGAAATGAGGGGTTGGCGATCGGTCCCGCTTATGCGGACTCGGTAAATGGTCGGGGGAATGGAGTCCTGCATCAATGCAATATCCCCAAGAAACCGCCTCAGCCGGGCCGGAACGTAGCCGGCTGAATCAGGGTTTGCACGGGATAGAAACGTCCAGGATGTCCCGCTCCGCGTATAGATGCCCGCATGGTTCATCTTCGAGGGTTGCTTGACGAGGAAGTCCAAACCGCCGTCCAGTGGAGTGCCGGTTGGTTCGATCCCATAGCCGGTGGCTCCCGCCTCCTGGAGTGGCGTGGCGCTGAGATCGACGGTGGAAAAGAATGAGGAGCGGGGGTACCTGATGATCATAGCTCCGCGGTCAAGGATGATCTCTCCCGCACCTGATGGATCTATCCGGTGGGTCCGGGGGCCGGAATCGAACGGTGTCTGTGTCCGGGACATTCCTTTGGTGTGCGGTTCGTTTCGCCGGCACTGAAATGTGCCGGCAAGTTCTGACGTGTTGCCATTGTAATCTACACAGATGACCGTAAATGTGTGCCGTCCCTCGCTCAGCCCGGGAGCAAAAAGAATACCGTTGCCGGGAGCCGATCCCGAAAAGATCGGGAGCTGATGGTGGGTATCGACAAACAGTTTGTGAAACCGTCCGCGCTGCTTGATCTCCGGTTGCTGGAGATAAACCAGTCGAATTTGATGGCCGTCCCGGAGCGGGACGCGGTCATAACGGACACTAAACAGTTCAGTGCTATCCACGACAAGCTGGAGCGTATAATAACCATGAAGGTAGTTCGAAAAATCAGATCTGTCACGCGCGTCAACGGCAATCCCGATGCGGCCGTCCAGGACGGGGGATTCATCCAGGACATATCGTGTCGCAGAAACCTGGCGGGCTTTGATCACCCGTGGTGCGGGGACATTGTTAACCTGTCCGGAAGAATCGATCGGGGTGAATACCAATGCCCGGAAAATGGGGGGTAGCCCGTCAACGATCGAAAAGGGATCGGCAAGCAGAGGGTTGATGGTGTTATTAAACTCGTCCCGGATTTCAAAATGTAGATGCGCAGAGCCCGACCCGGTGTCCCCGGCAAAAGCGACTATCTGGCCGGTTGTCACCGGCAAAGAGTCCGGTGGGAAGGTGATATCAACTGGATAGTATCCCTTGCGCAGCTGTTCTTTCTGCACGATGGCTTCAATCCAGGGGGGAAAACCCTGAAGGTGCGCGTATGAGGTTGTAAAACCGTCTGCGTGACGGATGTGGATGATTTTGCCGTATCCTGTCGGCGAAATGGTGATGCGTCTGATATATCCCTCGCGGGACGCCATAACGGGAAGCCCGATCGTGTCGCCGGTGCTGATGTCAATTCCTGCGTGAAAATGTGTGGACCGGTACTCACCAAAGGAGGATGTCATCGTGGTACTGGTTGTCATCGGCCAGATGTACGAAGACAGATCGGTCCGGATGGAGTCGTACGGGTTGACGTCAGGCCTTCTTGCTTCCGGAGCGGAAACCGTTTTCCAGGACAGACTGCCGGGGAAGAGGAGCGTTGCGGCGATAAGGTAGAGTATCTTGATGGATGTCCTCAGCACGAATGTCTCTCCATTGATCCGTCAGTCACGCTGTGCCACGCTGACTGTGAGAGATCCGACATCCTGCAATTCGGCCGTGAGGATGTCACCCGGCAGTGCGGGGCCGACGCCTTCAGGGGTCCCGGTAAAGACGAGGTCGCCGGGTTCAAGGGTAAACACAGAAGAAATGTAGGCAAGCATGGTTTCAACCCGAAAGATCATGTGTCGGGTGTTGGACTGCTGGCGCGTCATACCATTCACGCTGAGACGGATGTCAAGTGTATGCGGATCCTTGATCGTTTCAGCGGGCACAAACGAGCCGACAGGGGCTGATGTATCGAACCCCTTTGAGACACTCCAGGGAAGACCTTTTTTCTTGGCGTCGGACTGAATGTCGCGCAGCGTCATATCAAGCCCGACGGCATATCCCTGCACATACTCCATGGCCCGATCCGGACGGATGTCCTTCCCTTCACGTCCGATGAGCAGGACCATCTCCACTTCATAATGAAGTTCATGCGAAAAGGCCGGAATGTGAACAGCACCTCCGTCTTCGAGGAGTGCGCTGGAAGGTTTCAGAAAGAGCACAGGCACCGATGGAACATCGGCGTTCATCTCTTTTGCGTGCTCAATATAGTTCCGTCCGAGACAGATAATCTTGCCTGGACGTACTGTGCGTTCCGAGCCCCCAAATCGAAGGAGAGTCATTGCCAGAATCCTGTCTGCAGCGTCTGTTTATCCACCCTCTTAATATAGAGACGCATGGAGAGAATCGCAAGTTATGGCCGTCTTGCAATTCCACAAAAAACTGACTACACTCTTGCACACCAACCTTTTTCACTCCATCGGAGTAGTCGTGGCGATCACATATGCACAAGCGGGGGTCAATATTGCCGCCGGAAATGCCTTCGTCCGCCGTATCAAGAAGGAAGTCCGGTCAACATTTACCGGCAGAGTCCTGAGGGATATTGGTGCATTCGGTTCGTTCGTGGATGCGCGTTTTGTTGGATATCGTTCACCAGTGCTTGTCTCGAGTGTGGATGGGGTCGGGACAAAGCTCCTGGTGGCACGCCTGGCAGGGAAGCACGATACGGTTGGTCAGGATCTTGTCAACCATTGTGTGAACGATATTCTCGTATGCGGCGCGACTCCTCTGTACTTTCTCGATTATTTTGCCACGGGGAGGCTGGATCTGCGAATAGCCTCAGACCTCATCAGGGGTTTTTCAAAAGCATGCCGTGAGAACGGGTGCGCGCTTGTTGGAGGCGAGACGGCGGAAATGCCCGGGCTGTATTCAGGCCGGGACTATGATCTGGCCGGCATGATTGTGGGTGTGGTGGACCGGCGGAATATACTTGACGGACGCAAGGTGCGGAAGGGAGATGTTCTCATCGGGCTACCGTCTACAGGGCTCCACACCAACGGCTACTCACTGGCCAGGGCCGTGCTTCTGAAACACTACCGTGTAAGCCAGCGCGTCCCGGAACTCGGGAAGACACTCGCCACCGCCTTGCTCGCCGTACATCGTTCGTACCTGGCTCCCGTCCGACCGTTGCTGAAGAATCCGGCGCTGCGGGGGATGTCCCATATCACAGGTGGCGGGATCAGCGGCAATACAAACCGGGTTTTGCCAGAAGGTCTCCGTCTCCGGATAGATTGGGATGCGTGGGGCCGTCCGGAGCTTTTCCGTCTCATCCAGAAGCTCGGGAAAGTCCCGGAAGCGGACATGCGGAGAACTTTTAACCTCGGTATCGGCCTCATCCTGATAGTCCAGCCGACCTCTGCCGCATCCATCATCCGGTCCCTCCGCCGGAAAGGCGAAAAACCGGTCGTCATCGGCCATGTAACGGGGTAGATTCCCGGCGCTCCAGCTCCTGTGCGACCTCATCCATGAACCTCTTCCAGCGTGAAACGTCCTCGTTGTACCATCGGACCGTCGCCTCGTAGGTATCCCTGGAGATGCCTGTACGATCCAGAACGGCTGCGGCATTGCCGGCAGATGTATGAGCGTCGGCTTTGGCATTACGTGATCTCAGGGATTCCTGCAGCATGTCACAGTAGACGACAACAAAACGGTCCTGGTCGAGGACCCCCGCTGGGCGAGGGCCGAATTGACAGGAAAGGAGGAAAATCAGAGGAAAGAGAGGCGCAAGACGTCGCATATGTGTAGAATACGGCTTTGTTTGCAGGAAGTCAACGCAGAGTGGGCGGGGATTTCTTGACTTTAAGAGCCAGGGTGGGTATATTAATGTTCCATTTCTGATCACCCTTGAATTGCCTTAATCTCTATGCCGTCTACTTCTGACTTCCGACCCGGATTGGTCATCAAATACAACACTGAATTATGGACCGTCGTGGAGTTTCAGCACGTCAATCCGGGAAATTGGCGCGCCTTTGTACGAACGAAGCTGAAGAACCTGAAAAGCGGCAAAGTTATCGAAAACCGCTTCCGTGCGGGTGAGGCAATTGAGATCATCCGGATTGAACGCAAGGAATTCCAGTTTCTCTATCGGGATGCAAGCGGCTATGTCTTTATGGACAAAAGTGACTACGAGCAGCTTACCGTGCAGCAGGAACAGATAGGCGATGGAGCATTGTTTCTGAAGGATGGCGAGTCGGTGGATATTCTCTTTAACGGCACGGACATTACGGGTGTGGAAATCCCCATTACGGTTGAATTAAAAGTTGTGGAGACCGTCCCCGGCGTGCGGGGTGATAGTGCCAATGCAGGAACAAAGCCAGCTCAGGTCGAGACCGGTGCAAATGTGAATGTGCCACTCTTTATCAATGAGGGGGATCAGATCAAGATCGACACGCGGACGGGGGGCTACATCGAGCGGGTGAAGAATTGAAGCACACATCCGTGGAGAGCCAATGGACCTAGTTTTGGTAAAGAAGTTGGTAAAGCTTCTGTCTGAAAGTGATGTCGATGAAATCGAGATCGAAGAAGAGGGCAAGAAGATCCGGATCGCAAAGCATCCGCAACGTGGCGGAGCGATAGGAACCGGCGGACCCGGGCAGTGGGTGCCGGAACAAGCAAGGCAGGATATGCACCATCTGCCTGCTGCCGCGCCGGCTTCAGCCGCCGCACATCCTCCGGTGTCTGTACCGCCCTTGCCGGCTCCTCCGGCAGACAATATTCACGAAATCCATTCTCCGATCGTAGGTACGTATTATCACGCACCTGCTCCGGACGCAGCGCCATTTGTCCAGATCGGGTCTGTCATCCAGCCCGGTACTGTGCTCTGCATAGTCGAGGCGATGAAGCTGATGAACGAAATTGAAGCTGACGTCGCCGGCAAAATCATCAAGATCCTCGTCGAAAACGGACAACCTGTCGAGTACGGCCAGGTGCTGTTCGTTCTCGAAAAATCGTAATTTCTCGCCCGAACTCCGGAATATCCGCGTGTTCAAAAAGGTCCTCATTGCCAATCGCGGGGAAATCGCCCTGCGCATCATCCGGGTCTGCAAGCAGTTCGGCATCAAAACCGTTGCCGTGTACTCGCAAGCCGACATGGATTCCCTTCACGTGCGATTTGCCGATGAAGCTGTCTGTATTGGTCCGCCTCCCGGCAAGGAAAGCTACCTGAAGATCCCACGGATCATCGCGGCCGCCGAAATCACCAACGTTGATGCGATCCACCCCGGATACGGCTTCCTCGCAGAAAACGCCAGTTTTGCAGAAATCTGCACCTCCACCGGTATCAAGTTCATCGGACCGAGCGCGGAAATGATCTCCCAGATGGGAGACAAGGCGTTGGCGAAGGAAACCATGAAGAAAGCCGGAGTGCCTGTCGTCCCCGGCAGTGAAGGCATCGTCAAATCAGCCGGCGAGGCCATTGAGATCGCCAAAGAGTTTGGCTTCCCCGTGATCATCAAGGCTGTAGCGGGTGGCGGGGGTAGGGGCATGCGGATCGTTCGTGAAGAAGCCGAGATGGAGCAGGCGATCATGACCGCTCAGCACGAAGCCGAACAGGCCTTTGCAAACCCGGGTGTCTATGTCGAGAAATTTGTCGAGCAACCGCACCACATTGAGATCCAGGTGTTCGGGGATCAGCAGGGAAACGCGATCCACTTTGGTGAGCGGGACTGTTCCGTGCAGCGGCGGCATCAGAAGCTCATCGAAGAATCTCCCTCCCCGTTTGTTGATGAGGTCCTGCGCAAAAAGATGGGTGAAGCCGCGATAAAGGGGTGCAAAGCTGTCGGCTACGAAAATGCAGGGACCATCGAGTTCCTGGTGGACAAGGATAAGAACTTTTATTTTATGGAGATGAATACAAGAATCCAGGTCGAGCACCCCGTCACGGAGCAGGTGACCGGCCACGATCTTGTGAAACTCCAGCTTCAGGTGGCCGCGGGTGAACGCCTGCCCCGGAAGAAAATCGTGCCTCGCGGACATTCTATCGAGTGCCGGATCAACGCCGAAGATCCGGCGCAGAACTTCCGGCCGAATCCGGGAAAGATAACGGACTTCCACATGCCCGGGGGATTCGGCGTGCGAGTCGATACCCACGTGTATGCCGGCTATCACGTTCCCCCGTACTATGATTCCCTTATCGCCAAACTCGTCGTGTTCGCACAAACGCGCGATGGAGCCGTTTCAAAAATGTCGTCGGCTCTCGATGAATTCACCATCGAAGGGATCAAGACCACCATACCGTTCCACCGTCAGGTTATGAAGGACGATCGGTTCAGACGGGGAAAATTCGACACAAGCTTTCTTGACGCATTTCAGTTTGTCCCAGAGGTGTGACGTTTTGGATACGGTTATAGCAAGGAGCACTCCATGAGCCTTCCTGAAAACCTCAAGTACACAAAAGACCACGAGTGGGTTCTGGTGGAGGGGATGGTAGGAACGGTGGGCATCACGAACCACGCCCAGGGCGAACTTGGCGATGTGGTGTTCGTGGAGTTGCCTGCCATGGGGAGGAGTCTGAAGCGCGGCGACTCATTCGGGACGATTGAAGCGGTAAAAGCAGTCGCCGATCTCTACGCGCCCGTCTCGGGGAGTATTGCCGAAATTAATGGAGAACTCTCGGGGACTCCCGAGATCGTGAACAAGGATCCGTACGGCAAGGGATGGATGGTAAAGATCCGTCTGACCCACCCCGATGAGGTGAAGGACCTGTTGGACGCAGCCGGGTACAAAGCCCTGTTGGGTACGTAAAACCCTACGGCTGCCGCTCATATGTTTCGACGGGCGGGCAGGTACACACCAGATTTCTGTCGCCGTAAGGGTTGTTCACACGGCTGACCACCGGCCAGAATTTCTGCGTCCGTGTCCACGGGGCAGGGAATGCAGCCTTCTCCCGGCTGTACGGCAACTTCCACGTATCTGCAACAACAACCTCTGCCGTGTGCGGCGCGTTTTTCAGAACATTCGCACTCCTGTCCGCTTTTCCTGTTTCGATCTCCCTGATTTCCTCCCTGATCAAAATCAACGCATCACAGAATCTGTCGAGTTCCGCCTTTGCCTCACTTTCCGTCGGCTCGATCATCAACGTCCCGGCGACAGGGAACGACACAGTCGGAGCGTGAAAGCCGTAATCCATGAGCCGCTTGGCCACATCCTCGGCTTCAATCCCTGCTGAGGCCTTGAACCCTCGAAGGTCGATAATAAATTCGTGAGCGACGCGGTTGTTGATGCCTGTGTAGAGGATGGGGAAGTGTGCCTCGAGCCGTTTAGCCATGTAATTGGCATTCAGGATTGCCATCATGGTGGCCTGTCGTAATCCTTCAGAACCCATCATGGCAATATAGGCCCAGGATATGAGGACGATATTGGCGCTGCCATACGGGGCTGCCGAGACGGGGCCGATCGCGTCCTCACCGCCGGTGGGGACAACCGGATGGCCGGGGAGAAACGGCGCAAGCTGGGTGGTCACGGCAATGGGTCCCATGCCGGGGCCCCCTCCTCCATGGGGTATGCAGAACGTTTTGTGGAGGTTAATGTGGCACACATCTGCTCCGAGTTCGGCCGGGCGGCACAGGCCCACCTGTGCGTTCATGTTTGCGCCGTCCATATAGACAAGCCCGCCGTGTGCATGAATGATGCTGCAAATGTCCTTGATGGTTTCTTCAAAGACCCCGTGCGTCGAAGGGTAGGTGATCATGAGGGCGGCGAGATGGTCGCGATGTTCGCCTGCCTTTGTGCGGAGGTCAGCAACGTCGATATTTCCCCGATCGTCGCACCGGACAATCACGACCCGCATACCGGCCATCACAGCGCTTGCGGGGTTTGTGCCGTGGGCGGAAGAGGGGATCAGACAGACGTTGCGGCCGGCTCCGCCATGGGCGTCTAAATAAGCGCGAATAACAAGGAGTCCGGCATATTCGCCCTGGGCTCCGGCGTTTGGCTGCAGTGATGCCGCGGCAAACCCTGTAATGTCGGTCAGCCAGGTTGAAAGTTCGCGGAAGATTTCGGTGTATCCCCGGGCTTGTTCCGCCGGTGCAAAAGGGTGCACCCCGGCGAAGGCGGGCCAGGTTATCGGTATCATCTCCGCAGTCGCGTTCAGTTTCATTGTGCATGACCCGAGGGGGATCATGCTGACGTTGAGGGCCAGATCCCGTGTTTCGAGCATGTGCAGGTAACGCAGCATCTGCGTCTCTGAATGATGCGTGTTGAAGACGGGATGGGTAAGATACGGCGTTGTCCGGGCCTGCGGCCCTGCGTAACCCGGCGTGGATGTCGATGCCCACGCCTGGATGTCCCTGACGCCCCGTCTGCCTCCCGAGAAGACCATCAGGAGATCTCCAAGCTCCGCGGGTGTTGATTGTTCATCCAGTGTTATGCCGATCGTGCCGTCGTCAAAGTAGCGCAAATTGTAGCCGAGACTTCCGGCGTATTTGCGGACGGCTTCCGCCTTGAGTCTCCGGGGCTGGACCCTCAGCGTATCGACGTACGCATCGTGTACAAGCGTATGACCTGCTTCCTTGAGTCCGCGGGCAAGAAGCCCCGTGTACTCATGAATTCTGGTTGCGATCTTCCTGATGCCGGCCGGTCCATGATACACCGCGTACATCCCGGCCATGACGGCAAGCAGAACCTGCGCCGTGCAAATATTTGAAGTCGCCTTTTCTCTGCGTATGTGCTGTTCACGGGTTTGAAGCGCCATGCGCAACGCCGGTTTTTGCTGGGCGTCGATCGACAGGCCGATAATGCGGCCTGGCATGTGTCGTTTGTATGCATCACGTGTGGCGAGGAAGCCTGCATGCGGTCCACCATACCCCATGGGTACGCCGAAACGTTGTGCGCTTCCAACGACGGCGTCGGCGCCAAACTCGCCCGGTGGAGTGAGTAACGCCAGTGACAGGAGGTCTGCGGCGATGCCTACGCGTACGCCCCCAGCATGTGCGGAGTCGATAAACCGGCTGTAGTCGTACACTGCTCCGTCGCTGGCGGGATATTGCAGCAAGGCCCCGAACAGCGCCGGGGTGATAGCCACCGTGCGATGGTCGCCGGCGAGAATCTGGATGCCCAGGGGTTTTGCTCTTGTCCGGAGAAGCGCAATCGTCTGTGGATGGCACTCTTCCGAAACAAAGAAGGTCCCCCCCGGGGGATGTTCTTTTGTCGCGTGGAAGAGGATCATAAGCTCGGCCGCAGCAGTTGCCTCATCAAGCAACGATGCGTTTGTCACCTCCATCGCCGTCAAATCGATAATCATGGTTTGAAAGTTAAGCAATGCTTCCAGCCTGCCCTGGGCGATCTCTGCCTGGTAGGGGGTGTAGGCGGTGTACCATCCGGGGTTTTCTAGGACGTTTCGAAGAATGACGGGAGGGGTGATCGTGCCGGCATAGCCCATACCGATCAGGCTCCGGAACCGGTGGTTCATCCCTGCAAAGTGGGAGGCTTTTTCCAGCATCTGATTTTCCGTGAGCGGGTCGCCGATGTGCAGGGGCTGCTCCGACCGGAGTGTGTGCGGGATAACCGTGGCGATAAATTCATCAAGCGACGTGGTGCCCAGAGCTGCAAGAAGAGCCGGGAGGGACTCGGGGCCTGGCCCGATGTGGCGCCGCATAAAAGAGGCATCAGGAGACAGGTTTATTGGCATAGGAAGTCGTAACTGGCGATTGTGATATGAGGGTTAGGCAGGAAGTGCCAAATTATGTGTTGAAGATACGGAGAACACTTCTGATATTCAATGAGTACATCCTGTCAGAAGGTTCCCAAACTTGGGAAAACAGGCGGAGTTTTCACAGGAAACCGGCGTTTAAGTGAGTTAAACCCTACCCACCTCTGGGCATACTATTTGAGCTTTCTGAGTCACCCTTCCACCAGGCGGAGACTGTTCCATGAAGAAAAAAACAACAACGACCAGGAAAACGACCCTCCGGGGTCGGGACTTTCTCTCTGTTGACGATTTTTCTCCGGCGGAGATCAGATCCCTGCTCACGCTGACGGCGGAAATCAAAGCGCGCCCAAAACGGTACCGGCGATCTCTTGACGGCAAGATGATGGCGCTGATCTTTGAAAAACCATCGCTGCGCACACGCACCACGTTTACCGTAGGCATCAAACAACTCGGGGGTGATTCGTTGCTCCTGACGCCCGCCGACATCAACCTCGGCAAACGTGAATCTGTCTATGACGTCGCGAAAAACCTTGAGCGGATGGTGGATGGGATTATGATCCGCACATTCGGCCACGACATCTGCACAGGCCTCGCACACCATGCGTCAATTCCGGTGATCAACGGCCTGACCGATCTGGAACACCCCTGCCAGGCAATGGCGGACATCTTCACCGTGATCGAACACAAGAAGAACGTAAAACGGCTTAAGCTCAGCTACATCGGTGACGGGAACAACGTTGCCCATTCGTTGATGCTGATTGCCGCTAAATTGGGCGCCACCATGTTTGTGGCGACTCCTGAAGAGTTCAAACCGCAGCAGGGTATCATGGATCGTTCCCTCGCACTCGCAGCGGAGACGGGCGCTCGAATACTCTGGACGGCTGACCCGGTTGAGGCAGCACGGGAGGCCGATATGATCTACACAGATACCTGGGCGAGTATGGGACAGGAATCGGAGGCGGAGTCCCGCCGGAAGATTTTCGCGCCGTATCAGGTGAACATGGATCTCTTTTCGCACGCTCACGAAGATGCACTCTTTATGCACTGCTTGCCGGCGCATCGCGGGGAGGAGGTTACCGATGAGGTGATCGACTCGCCGCATTCGGTGGTCTTCCAGGAAGCGGAAAACCGGCTGCACGCCCAGAAAGCAATCATGCTTACGTTGTTACGGAAATAATATGGGGAAACTCATCCTCGTTGCGGTCGGCGGCAACGCGCTTATTCGGGGGGGACAGAAGGGGACCGCGCAAGAGCAGTTTGAAAACGCCGTCGAAACGGCGCGCGCGATCGTACGGCTTATCAAGTCCGGACATCGTGTGGTGCTTACCCACGGCAATGGGCCCCAGGTGGGGGCCATGCTGACGCGCGCGGAGCTTGCCGCCGCGCATGCCTACCGCCTCCCCCTTGATTGTTGCGTCGCCGCCACACAGGGTGAAATCGGATACGTGTTGCAGTATGCTATGTGGCAGGCGATGCAACAGGAAGGCCTGCGCGTGCCCGTCGTGTCACTGATCACGCAGGTGCTTGTGGATCGTGCCGACCCCGCTTTCCAACGGCCCACCAAACCGATCGGTCCGTTTTACACTCAGGACGTGGCCGAGCGATACCGGGATCTGTTCGATTGGGTGATCGTTGAAGACTCCTCACGGGGCTATCGCAGGGTGGTCTCTTCTCCCGAACCAAGAGAAATCATTGAACTGGAAGCCATCCAGGCCTGCGTTGACCGCGGACTGGTCGTGATTGCAGGGGGCGGCGGGGGCATTCCGGTGTTTAATGATCATGACCTCTCAAAAGGCGTGGAGGCGGTGATTGATAAGGACCACACATCGGCGATTCTCGCATCACAGCTGCATGCCGATCTCTTTCTCGTCGCCACGGACGTCGAAAAAGTGTGCCTGGACTATAAAAAACCTACCCAGCGCATGCTGGATACGGTGACCGTCAGCGAATGTTGCCGGCATCTTGATTCCGGCCAATTTCCGGCAGGAAGTATGGGGCCCAAGATACATGCAGCCATGGTCTTCCTCTCTCGCGGCGGGAAGGAAACGATTATCACAAATCATAAGCATATGTTTGACGCCGTGGATGGACGTGGTGGTACACACATCATTCCCGATCCTGACTCGTAGGATGATCTGTCGTGTTGAACACAACCCCCGGGTGGCAGAGGTGCATTTCGAAAATGAGAATTCAACAATCCAGTTTGCCTTGAGGAGATGGTGTTATGCAAAAACGACGCATTCTGATCATGGGTGCAGCGGGACGCGATTTCCACAATTTTAACACCGTGTATCGCGGCAACAAGAACTATGATGTGGTGGCCTTTACAGCCACACAGATCCCGAATATTGATGGACGGAAGTATCCGGCGAAACTTGCGGGCAGGCTGTATCCGCGTGGAATTCCCATCTTCCCCGAAACTGACCTCGTACGCCTTATCAGGAAATACCGGGTTGAGGAGGTCGTCTTTGCGTACTCGGACGTCTCCTTTCAGACGGTCATGGAAAAAGCGTCGCTTGTCACGGCATCAGGCGCAGACTTCACACTGCTCGGTGCTGAACAGACCATGCTCAAATCGGTTGTGCCGGTGGTGGCGGTTGTGGCTGTGCGTACAGGGGCCGGAAAGAGCCAGACCTCACGGCGCGTCTGCAGCTATCTCCGCAGCCAGGGCAAGCGCGTGGTGGCCGTTCGCCATCCGATGCCGTACGGAGATCTGGTGAAGCAAAAAGTCCAACGTTTCGCCTCCATCCAAGACCTGAAGGAGCACAAGTGTACCGTCGAGGAGATGGAAGAGTACGAGCCCCACATTGTGGAAGGCACCGTCATCTACGCGGGTGTGGACTATGAAGCGATTCTCCGCCAGGCGGAAAAGGAGGCCGATGTTATTGTGTGG
Source organism: uncultured Bacteroidota bacterium (assembly GCA_963700635.1). Classification (GTDB taxonomy): domain Bacteria; phylum Bacteroidota; class Ignavibacteria; order UBA10030; family UBA6906; genus JAGDMK01. Next base: position 362,654 of record CAVOYH010000004.1, read on the forward strand.
GACGGCGGAAACAATGACACACCTTTTTATAAGCCCGACCTGACTATCACGGTGGTGGATCCGCATCGTCCGGGACATGAACGGTCATACTACCCCGGCGCAACAAACGTACGGATTGCCGATGTCATCATCATCAACAAGGTGGACTCGGCAACGCAGGAAGGGATTGATGCTGTGCTGGAGAGTGTCCGCGAGATGAACCCCCGCGCGACGATCGTGCAGGCTGCATCGCCGATTATCGTGGAAAACCCGGCGATCATCAAAGGGAACCGGGTGCTCGTCATCGAGGACGGGCCTACCTTGACGCACGGCGATATGCAGTACGGGGCCGGGACGATCGCGGCGAAGCAGTTTGGCGCACGTGAAATCATTGATCCCCGCCCGTATGCTGTCGGGAGTATTGCCGATACGTACAAAAAGTATCCCGCAACGGGAAGGTTGCTTCCGGCAATGGGCTACGGGGCGGCTCAAATGGGGGATCTCGAAATGACCATTCGCCAGGTGCCGTGCGACGCGGTGGTGATAGGCACACCGATCGACCTGCGGCGGGTGATTACTATTGATAAACCTTCGGTCCGCGTGACCTATTCTCTCGAAGAAAGGACGCAACCCGGATTGCCTGAGCTACTGCAAGGGGTTTTGAAAAGGAAACGTGCCCGGAAGGCATGATTGTAGAGATTAGGCAAATTCCGTATATTCCCCCATGACCCACCCGGAACTTGTCCTTATCCTGGATTACGGATCCCAGACTTCGCAGTTGATCGCCCGCCGCGTCCGGGAATTGGGCGTCTATTCAGAGCTCCATCCCTTTAATCTGCCGGTTGAGCGGATCAGGGAGCTTCAACCCCGGGGGATCATCCTCTCCGGGAGTCCTTACAGCGCCTATGAAAACGGGTCGCCGATCTCTTCCCCCGAGATTTTTGAGCTCGGGATTCCCGTGCTGGGAATCTGTTTCGGCCTCCAGCTTCTGGGATATCAACTCGGGGGAGAGGTAGACCGGGCCGCCCGCAGGGAATATGGACAGGCGACGCTGAGGATTGACGATCAAACCGATCTCTTTGCGGATCTCCCCGAGGAGACACGGCAGGGGATGACGGTCTGGATGAGTCACGGCGACCACCTGACCCGAATGCCCCCCGGGTTTGAAGCGATCGGCCACACCGACAATGCCCCGATCTGTGCAATCCGGAATCCCGACAAACGAATATTTGGTGTACAGTTCCACCCCGAAGTTGTACACACACCCCACGGAAAGCTGGTCCTCCGGAACTTCCTCTATGGAGTCTGTGGTTGTGTTGGTGGGTGGAGCCCGTCATCGTTCATCCAGAGTACAATCGGAGAGCTCCGTGAACGGGTAGGGAATGGCAAGGTTGTCTGCGCCCTCTCGGGCGGGGTTGATTCCTCGGTTGCCGCGGTCCTCCTCCACAAAGCTATCGGCGATCAGCTGCACTGTGTGCACATTAACAACGGACTCATGCGGCTTGGTGAATCGGAGAATGTGGTGCGCACATTCCGGGATGCGTACGCCATTCCGCTCGACTTCGTCGATGCAACAGACCGGTTTCTGACAAAGCTGCGGGGCGTTACAAATCCGGAGCGCAAGCGGAAGATCATCGGCAAACTCTTTATTGACATCTTTGAAGAAGAAGCAAAAAAATACGGACGGGTAGATTTTCTTGCGCAGGGGACGCTCTACCCTGATGTGATCGAGTCGACGTCGTTCCGGGGTCCGTCAGTGACAATCAAGACCCATCACAATGTCGGCGGACTCCCGAAGCGGATGAAATTGAAACTGATCGAGCCGTTCCGCGAGTTATTCAAAGACGAAGTACGCGCCGTCGGGCTTGAGTTAGGGTTGCCTGATGATCTGATCTGGCGCCATCCTTTTCCGGGGCCGGGTCTGGCCGTGCGCGTGCTCGGAGGGATTACCGTCGGGCGCCTGGACCTCCTGCGCCGGGCAGACGCAATCTTTGTGGATGAAATCAAAAAGGCAGGACTCTACCGGGAAATCTGGCAGGGGTTTGTGGTACTTCTGCCCGTAAAATCGGTGGGTGTCATGGGAGACGGGCGCACCTATGAAAACGCCGTCGCGATCCGTGCGGTGAGCAGTGTGGACGGGATGACCGCAGATTGGTCACGCATCCCTCATGAAGTCCTGGCGGCCATATCGTCGCGCATCACCAATGAGATTCGCGGAATAAATCGTGTGGTGTACGATATCAGCTCGAAACCTCCATCAACCATCGAATGGGAATAGCCTGTGCCCCCCGGGCGCAGACCGCAGACCACTCCAAATCGGACCCACCGTGAAAAAGTATTTTTCTTTCGTCAAGATTGAGCACACGCTCTTTTCCCTGCCGCTGGTGTATGCCGGGGTGTTCCTCGCTTCCCGCGGTGTCTTCCCAGGGTGGAAACCCGTTCTTCTCGTGCTTGCGGCCGCGACAGGCGCCCGGACCGTCGCTTTTGCACTCAACAGGATTATCGACCGTCGGATCGACGCGCGGAATCCCCGGACGGCATCGCGCGACCTGCCGACCGGGCGGATGACGGTTGGAGAAGGAATCGGCGTCCTGTCAGCCGGCCTCGGTCTGTACTTCGGTTCGGCCTATGTGCTGTCGTTCTTCTGTTTCGTGATGTCTCCGATACCGCTTGTCGTGTTCCTCGTGTATCCGATGATGAAGCGGTTCACGCCGCTTGCCCATTTCGGCGTCGGATTGGGTTTGGCTATGGGACCACTGGGTGGATGGTTCGCCATTTCGCCCTCCTTCGAGGGACTTCTGACGCCGGCGCTCCTCTCCCTGTACACATTGTTATGGGTTGCCGGTTTTGACATTATCTATTCCACTCTGGACGAAGCCTTCGATCGAAAAGAATCACTGTTTTCTTTTCCGTCGCGGTTCGGCCGTGAACGCGCCCTCCGGTACTCCGGCTATCTTCACCTGGCGGCATTTACCGTGCTCGTGGCCCTGTATTTGCAATCCGTCCTCTCGCTGATGGCACTCCCGCTTCTATTCCTTACGGGATTTCTTCTGTATCTCGAACAGAAAAAAGCCGACGACGTAGAGCTTGCATTTTTCAAGATCAACACCGTGGCAGGGTTTTCGGTGCTCACGATGATCGTTGTGGGAGTCTGGTGATGAAAATTGTCGTCGGCATTACAGGGTCCTCCGGTGCGGTCTACGCGCTTGACTTCCTGAAAAAGTGTCCGGCCTCGAAGTACCTTGTTGTCAGCAAATGGGGAAAAGTACTTCTGCGGGACGAACTGAAGATGAGCGAAAAAGACCTTGCCCCGTTTGTCGCTCGTTCCTTTTCTGATGACGACCTTACTGCGCCGCCGGCCTCCGGCTCCAATCAGTTTGACGCGTTTGTTATTCTTCCCGCTTCGACATCGACAATCGGGAAGATAGCCTCAGGCATCGGCGATACCCTCATCACGCGCACCGCTCAGGTCTGTCTCAAAGAACGGTATCCTCTCGTTATCTGTGTTCGCGAAACGCCACTCTCGACGCTGACTCTGGAGCAGTGTGCCCGCCTCTCCGGATACGGTGCGACGATTATGCCGATCTCCCCTCCGCTGTACTTTGTCCCGGATTCGGTTGAATCATATGTCGGCGCGTACACGAATAAGGTGCTGGGAGTGCTCGGCGTCAAAACCGGTCCCGGATGGCGGGAGGAGGAGTTCACGTGAAGCCGGCCGAGTTCAGGACCATCGGCGACTTCGCCCGTTATCTCGAAAGCGTGGGGGAACTCCGCCGCGTACAGGAAGAGGTGGATCCCTATCTGGAAATCACCGAAATTGCAAGCCGGGCCATCAAGGAACACCGCCCGGCGCTGCTGTTTGAGCGGGTCAAAGGATCGCCGTACCCGGTACTCGTGAATGCCATGGCCAGCGATCTGCGGTGTGAGCTCGCCCTGCAAAAACACCCCGAGCAACTCGGAGAGGAACTCATCACGTTTCTTGGCGATGTGCTTCCGCCCAGGCCCTCCTCAGTGTGGAAGCACCGGCGGCTTGCGCGGAGGTTTCTCTCCGCACCGGTAAAACGTGTCCGGTCAGGATCGGCCCAGCAGATTGTGGAACCACCAGACCTCGATCAACTTCCCATCCTGACCTGCTGGCCCGAGGACGGTGGCCGGTTTCTGACACTCCCGCAGGTGATTACGTACGATCCGCTGACCGGCAAACGAAACATGGGCATGTACCGGATGCATGTATTTGACAAGGTCACCACCGGCATGCACTGGCAGATTCAAAAAGGGGGCGGGTTCCACTACCACCAGGCGGAAAAAATGGGTCAGGACCTGGAACTTGCAGTGGCCATCGGGACAGACCCTGCATTGCTTATGGCCACGATTGCCGCACTTCCGGAGAACATTGACGAAGCGATGTTTGCAGGGTTCCTCAGGGGCAAGCGGACGGAATTTACACGCGGGGTCAGCATCGGCATAGATGTCCCTGCCCATGCGGAGTTTGTCCTCGAGGGTATTGTCCATCACGGTGAACGCAGGATGGAAGGTCCGTTCGGCGATCACTTCGGCCACTATTCCCATGCGGCGGAGTTTCCGGTGTACCATCTGTCGCGGATCACGAGGAAACGGAACCCTATCTATCCGGCGACGGTGGTCGGCATTCCTCCGATGGAAGATAAGTATCTGGGCGATGCAACGCAGCTCATCCTCGGCCCTCTTGCCCGCCTGATTCATTCCGAAATCACCGGGATGTGGGCCTACTACGAGGCTGGATTCCACAACCTTCTGGTCGTCGCTGTTGATCAGCGGTACGGCAAGGAGGCCATGAAAACTGCGCTGGGACTCATGGGGATGTCGCAGCTGTCGCTCACCAAAACTCTCGTACTCGTAAGTGAAGGGGTGAATGTACGGAACTTCGACGAAGTGATGAGGGAAGTCCGGGACCACTTCGATCCCCATCATGATTTTGTTCTTATTCCGAAGGTGCCCCTCGACACACTCGACTTCACCAGCTTCACGATGAATCTCGGCAGCAAGATGATACTGGATGCGACCCGAAAAAGCCGTCCCGCAGGAGAGCTAACACGTATCCAGCGGCTGCCGAACCAAAAAACAGTGCTGGCGGTGCGGAATGAAGATCCGGCAATTGTTGATGTCCGTTTTGTGCACGAAACACTCCTGCTCGTGAAAGTTCGCGGGGAAGGAAGACGGGTTGTCGAAAAGCTCATCCAGCACCCGGCGCTCGCCGGCGTGGCGGTGATCGCCGCTGTGAGTGAGGATGTGGATCTGCAGGATCGTGAACAGTACATCTGGGGACTCTTTACCCGTTTTGATTGCGAACGGGACGTTCTTTTTACGCACCGGGAACTTATCGGGATCAGTCCGGTGTACAAAGGTGTTATGGGTATTGATGCCACCTGGAAGCCCGGCTATCCGGGAGTGCTCAAAATGACGGAGGAAGTGCGCAGGCGGGTGGAATCAAAATGGGAGAGGTTGTGGAAGTGAGGAACACACGAGGGATACAGACGGTAGACGCCCAAAAGGAGGGCTGAACACGTATTGAAGGGCATAGACGACTGCAGACATGAACATAACGTTTAGAGATAAATCGCTCAAACCTGTGTGGGCCAAAGTGGAGCGGGGTGAACGGCTGACTCTTGAGGACGGCCTCATCTTATACCACACGCAGGACATCATTGCGCTCGGCAAGATGGCACACGCAGTTCAACGGGCTCGCAACGGCGACGCAGTGTATTTTGTTATCAACCAGAAAATTGAACACACGAACGTCTGCGTGCTCTCCTGCAAATTCTGTGATTTTGCAGTGAAGAAGGGCTCAGCCCGGGCCTACGAAATGACCGCACAGGATGTTCTTGACCGGTTGACACCCGACGTCAAAGAAGTGCATATCACGGGTGGCATGCCGGCTGACTGGCCCTGGGAACGATATCTGGATATTGTCGAGTCGATTCACCGCCACCTTCCGGATGCCGATGTGAAGGCCTTTACCGCGGTCGAGATCGATTTCTTCCATAAGAAGTTCAAATTGTCAATTGAAGAAGTCCTCCGCCAGCTTAAGGCTGCCGGCGTTCGCACTATGCCGGGAGGTGGTGCGGAGGTGTTTTCCGAGCGGGTACGAAAACAGCTCTTCAACCAGAAAATCGGAGCAAAGGGCTGGCTCGAAGTGCACAAGACCGCACACCGTCTTGGCATCCCGACGAACAGCACCATGCTCTACGGGCACATCGAGACACTCGGAGAGCGGCTCGTGCACATGATCAAACTCCGGGAAGCACAGGACGAAACCGGTGGTTTCCTGACGTTCATTCCTCTTGCATTCCAGCCGGGTGAAACGGGAATCAAACCGGCAAATCGGTACACATCGGCAATTGACGACCTGAAGACCATTGCGATCTCACGGTTGATGCTGGACAACTTCCCCCATATCAAAGCATACTGGGTCATGTTGACGGAGGAAGTTGCAAGCGTCGCCCTCAACTTTGGCGCGGACGACATGGATGGCACGGTCGGTGGTGAAAAAATTGCCCATGATGCCGGTGCGCTGAGTCCGATGGCACTCAAAAAAGACCAGATCATCCGTATCATCCGCGATGCCGGCAAGATTCCGGTTGAACGGGATGTCTATTATAATCCACTCCGGATACACACCGACCATGTGATAGGCAAAATCCCCTACCTTAATTCCATTGCCTTTCATGCGTACCTCAATCTCCCCGGCTACAAGATCCTTCCGGTAATCCCCCGGAGGATGGGCCTGCTCAGCGAACAGGGGATGATTGATGGCGGGCTCTTTTCGGTTATGGACTATGTCCGGCAGGCGGATCACCTTGAAATGCTGGGCTACGGGCTCGCATCGCGTGACCAGGTGAAGAGCGTCATGCTCTTTTCAAAAGAAGGATGGCGTGATCTCGAGGGAAAGCGGATAGGGATCATCGACGATACCGCGACTTCCGTCCGACTGTTGAGGGTTCTCCTGGAAAGACGGTACGGCGTTACGGCGCACTTCGAACGCCTGCACACCGGCGTCAATGACCATACCGGTCTGGATGCTGTGCTGCTTATCGGCGACGAAGCGCTGCGGCATCAGAAGACGGGCCTTGCTGGTTTTGATCTTGTGTACGACCTTGCCCGGGAATGGTACGAATGGCAGAAACTTCCGTTTGTGTTTGCCGTATGGGCAGTAAAGCGGTCGTTGCCCGCGGAAACAAAGAACCAGCTCCGTGAAGCTTTGACCCTCTCGCTGGAAAAGAGCAGTGAGGACTATTGGGCCATCGCCGGTGCACACGGGCGCCGGTTGGGCCTCTCGGAACTGGAGACGGTCGACTATCTCACAGGTTTTAACTATACGCTCGGCGAACGTGAACGGGAGGCAATCGGGAAGTTTGCGGACATGGTGGAAGAACTGGAAAAAGCCTGAGAGAATGTGGCCGATGGACAGGACAAGAACAACGCGCAGAGAGCGAGAATGAATCTGGAGAGTGTCTACGGCAAGATACGTGCCGGTCATCGGATCACGCAGGAAGAAGGTCTGGCAATTCTGCGGGGAGCGGAGCTTCTGGATCTTGCGGAAGTCGGGAACGAGGTTCGTTTTCGTATAAATCCGGATCCTCACGTAACCTTCGTGGTTGATACCAATCCGAACTATACCAATGTGTGTACAATTGATTGTATCTTTTGCGCCTTCTACAGGCATCCCGGAGAAGAAGGGGAGTACACACATACCGTCGACCATCTCATTACGAAATTCAAGGAGTCGGCGGCAAAAGGTGTCACCACTGTGCTGCTGCAAGGCGGGGTGAATCCGGACCTTCCCCTGACGTATTACCTGGAACTCGTGGAACGCACGGTGAAGGAAGTCCCCGGGATCCATCCACATTTTTTCTCCACCTCCGAGGTGCTGGGTATGGCGGATGTGTCGGGGCTCCCGGTGCCGGAAGTGCTGAAACAGCTCTGGGATGCAGGCCTCCGGACCCTTCCCGGGGGAGGCGCCGAGATTCTTTCGGACCGTGTAAAGAAGAAGATCAGCAGCCACAAGGGGACCAGCGCCGACTGGCTGAATGTCATGCGTGAGGCACACCGGCTGGGATACAAGAGCACCGCGACGATGATGTATGGTCACCTGGAACGGGACGAGGATATTATCGAGCACCTTGAAGTTGTGCGGGCGTTGCAGGACGAATATCATGGGTTCACGGCATTTGTGCCGTGGAGTTTCAAGCCCGGGAATACTCCCCTTGAAAAAATTATCCCTCATTATGCCACCCCGACCCGATACCTGCAGATGATTGCCATGTCGCGGCTGTATCTTGATAACGTGCCGCACATACAGGCATCCTGGTTTTCAGAGGGAAAGAAGGCGGGGCAGATCGCCCTTCATTTTGGCGCGGATGATTTTGGCGGGACGTTGCAGGAGGAAAACGTGCACGCAGCGGCAAACTTCGTGAACACGACAAACACCGAAGAGTGTATTCAGATGATTCACGATGCGGGCTTTGTCGCGGCGCAGCGGAACACGCTGTATGAAGTGATAAAGCGTTATCCGCCGCCGGCGGAAGCTGCGTGAGGTGTTTGCGGTAAGGAGTACATCCCTTGTATGATGTGTGGCACCGGCCCGGCGGGGGCTGGTGGCTTCCGATCGACCTACACCAGCTCGATCGCGGGCACTGTCCCGACGACCCCCTTCTCTGCAGCCCGGGCGAACAGCAACTTCAGCCCGCGAAGGCCTTTTTCCCCCATGTCGATGGTCAGCTCGCTCACATACATCTTAACGAACTTCTCGCCCAGGGTGTAGTCGATCCCCCGTCCCCATTGCATGGCATACGGGATGGACTCATCCTGGTGGGCATAACCGTACGCAATACTCTCCTTCAGGCCGCGTGAGAGACGTTGGGCCAGATCCATCCCCAGATCCTTGCGCACAACATCCAGGCCCAGCGGGAGCGGCAGTCCCCGGCTCTCCTTCTCCCAGAACTCCCCGAAGTCAAGAATCTTGTTGTATCCGAGTGACTGATACGTGATCTGTCCTTCGTGGATCAGGAGCCCGGCATCCACGTCGCCCGCATCGACCGCTTGCATGATCGAGTCAAACGGCATGTCAACGTGGCGGATACCTTCGGTGAATGTGCGGAAGAGGAGGGTGGCCGTCGTCAGCGGGCCCGGTGTTCCCACGAGCTTTCCCCTGAGTTCCTCCAGCGACTTGTACTTCCGCGACACAATCACTGGTCCATACCCCTCGCCCATACTCGCCCCCGTGCGCATGATCCAGTACTGGTGCGCCACGGAAGGGAACGCATGGGCCGAAATAGCCGTGACCTCCAGTTCACCCTTCAGTGCGCGGACATTGAGCGACTGGATGTCTTCGAGTTGATGTTCGATGGTGATGCCTTCCAGTTTCACCTTGCCGCTGGCAAGTCCGTAGAACATAAATGCGTCATCGGGATCCGGGCTATGCCCTACACGGATCACGCGTTCAGAATGCGTGGTCATTTTTCTCCTGTATAAATTGTGGCTATGCCAAAAGTCAGACGTTTCTCTTGCGGAGATCGGATGCCCGTCTCCCTCAATATGTCGAGGAACTCGTTTCCTTCAGGGAACTTCATGACGGTGTCCGGCAGGTATGTATATGCCGCCCGATCTCCCGAGATTGCCCGACCCAGAAGCGGAAGAATGCGGCGGAAGTAGAACAGGTAGAGCTGCCGGAGCGGAAAGACCGATGGTCTTGAGAATTCAAGTATCAACACCCGCCCGCCGGGTCGGATCACGCGTCGCATTTCGCGTAATCCCTGAGGAAGATTTTCAAAGTTTCGTGCTCCGAACGCCACAATGGCGGCATCGAACGAATCATCCGGAAATTCCAGGCATTCGGCCTCGCCGGGATTCAGACGAACCATATGGTCCACACCCTTCCGGCGGATTTTCTGTTGTCCGATGGCCAGCATCTTTCCGGCGATATCTATTCCCACAACCTCCTGCGGATTCAGGCGGAGGGACGCGATGGCAAAATCTGCTGTGCCGGTTGCCACATCCAGAATGCGGCGGGGTTGCAAGTCCAGCAGCGTGTCGATGGCTTTCTTCCGCCAGTAAAAATCCACCCCCCCGCTCAGCAGGTGGTTCAGCAGGTCATAGCGGTACGCGATGGCGTCGAACAGGGAACGGACGTAGTGTTTTTCCAGGGGAATAGTGGTGCAGTTATGAGTACAGAGTTATGCGTTGAATGCCGGCGCATCCGCAAAGTACGGAATAAGGGTCAAATATCCAATCTTGACTTTCTCACCCTCTTGCCGTACTCTGAATGTATGAACCGGAATCTTCTCGTACGTTTGCCGGGGGGGAAAGACCGCACATATCCTGTCCTGATTGAGCCGGGGCTACTAAAAAAGCTTCCCACGCTTCTGAACGATCGGTGGAAAGGGCGCGCACTGTTTGTGGTGACCGACACGAACGTCGGTCGGCTGTATGGCCGTGCGGTAAAGCGCAGACTCCAGCGCGCAGGCCGTGATGTCACGCTCATTGAAATCCCCGCGGGCGAAAAATCGAAATCCATCGATATGTATCATGCGCTTTTGACCGCGCTTCTCGAGAATCATGTTCGCAGATCAAGTGTTGTGGTTGCGCTCGGGGGCGGGGTTGTCGGGGACCTTGCGGGCTTTGCAGCCGCAACAGCTCTGCGCGGTGTGACATTTGTTCAAGTGCCGACGAGTCTTCTGGCCCAGGTCGACAGCAGCGTCGGAGGCAAAGTCGGTATCGACCATCAGTTGGGGAAAAACCTGATCGGTGCTTTTTTCCAACCTTCCCTCGTGATCATTGATCCCGCCGTTCTGAAGACCCTTCCGGCGGCCGAATTCAGGAACGGCATCGCGGAAATCGTCAAGATTGCAGCCGCGCTGGACAAGAGGTTTTTTGCACTTCTCGAACGGCGCGCACACCAGTTGAAACCGGCAAATGTCCAACTTCTGACATCCGTGATTGCCACGTCCGTCGGATTAAAAGCTGCCGTGGTGATGAAGGATGAGCAGGAGGCAGGGCTGCGAAAAGCCCTGAACCTGGGTCATACGTTCGGCCATGCACTCGAAGCCGCAAGCAAGTTCCGCCTGCGGCACGGGGAAGCTGTGGCGGCAGGGATGATCCTGGAAGGCAGGATTGCGGTCACGACCGGCCTTCTGCCCCTCGGTGAGTTCAGGCGGTTGCAGCGCCTGCTGGATGCAGTCGGCTTGCCCACCCGGTTACCCTCCGGTCTGAATGTGAAGAGTGTGCTGGATCACCTTGCGCTCGACAAAAAAGCGGACGCTGACGGCCCGTTGTTTGTCCTACCGAAGATCATGGGAATGTCGGCGATAGATGTACCGGTTCCCGTTCGTCTTATCCGCTCCGTTCTCGTATGATTATCGTGACCATCACGGGAGTGACACTCAGCGACGCCCTCCGGCAGGTACAACGGTCTTCCCGTTATGCGGACATGATGGAGCTGCGGCTCGATATGATCGGGCATGAAGCGGGCACCGCGATTCTCCGGAGCAGCCGGAAGCCATGTATCGTGACGTGCCGTCCGGCTCGCGAGGGAGGTTTGTATGAGGGAGATGAGCACACTCGCCTGGGCCTGCTCGGGGAATCGGCGCGCGCCGGAGCTGCGTACGTGGACATTGAGCATGATGCTCTACGGGAGTTTCGCGGATGGCTCAAGGCGGCCCGTGTGTCCACAAAACTTATTGTTTCAAAACATGTTTTTGACGGCCACATCCCCGACATCCGCAAAGAATACAGAACCCTCCGCGCTGCGCGTGCTGACGTTGTGAAGTTCGCCTTTATGGCCTCAGATGCCTGGCAGCTGGTCCTGGTGCGGGATTTTTTGAACATGGCCCGCACTGACCGGCAGAACGCCATCGCCCTTGCCATGGGCGGCCCGGGGGAAGCGAGCCGGATACTCTACAAGGTTCTCGGCGGATGGGCTACCTATGGTGCACCGGAACAGGGCGCGGGTTCAGCCTCCGGACAACTCCCTGCCCGCACGCTGCGCACCGTCTTCCGCGCCCATACGCGTACCAGGCGCACCAGAGTTTTTGGTCTCGTCGGGAATCCTGTTGCACAGAGCAAGGGCATCTATATTCATAACCCTCTGTACCATTCAGCCGGATATAACGGCATCTATGTACGATTTGCGGTCACTGATGTTGCCCGGTTCATGAAAGAGGTGGGTCCTTCTCTGTCAGGATGCAGCGTCACCCTTCCACACAAGACAGAGATGATGCGGTATTGTTCTTCATCGACCGCCAGCGCCGCGGCGATAGGAGCCGTGAATACGATTGTCCGGACTCGTGACGGTTGGTTTGGGGCAAACACAGACGCTCATGCCGCTCTGGATGCCATCGAGCAGAGGGTGCGTGTACGGGATACGCGTGTTGTTATCCTGGGCGCGGGCGGAGCGGCACGGGCAATTGCCGCAGAGGCAAAACGCCGCGGTGCCGCTGTGGTGATAGCCAACCGGACTGCGGCAAACGCACAGGCCATGGCGGCCGAGCTGGATGTGGAGTGGACTTTGTTGAACAACGCGACGGACCTCCGGCCCGATATTCTTGTGAATACAACCCCGGTCGGAATGTGGCCCGAAGTGCACTGCACACCGGTGCCCGTAATACCGGGAAGTGTGCAACTTGTCTTTGATGCCATCTATAATCCTGCCATGACCCGTTTGCTTGAGATGGCAAAGGACCGGGGTGTAGAGGTGGTGACCGGGGTGGAGATGTACGCACGGCAGGCCGCTGAGCAGATCCGCCTCCTCACCGGTGTGCGGGTCACCGTCTCCAGGATCCGGCGTTTATTCGAGACTGCCACAACCGCTCCCCCCGGGGCCAGGTCCTAACGCCACCCTCCCATGTCAACTCCACGGATCATACAACCGGCAGCCTCCCTCAATGGGCACATGCGTGTTCCCGGTTCTAAAAGTATAACGAACCGGGCGCTGGTTTGCGCGGCGCTGGCGGAGGCCGGGTCGGTCATCCGCAATCTGTCGGACAGCAGTGACACCGCGATGATGATCAACGGACTAAACCAGATGGGAGTGCTGGCGAGACGGTCGGGCGACGTAACGGAAGTGCAGGGTACAGGAGGGAGACTCTATGCGCCGCGATACCCCATTCCTATCGGAAATGCCGGAACGACGCTCCGCTTCCTCCTTTCCGTGGCGGCCCGTGCGTCGGGAACGACGGTGTTTGAAGGAACGGAGAGAATGGCCCAGCGGCCGATACAACCTCTGCTTGATGCGCTGGCCGGTCTTGGAGTCCGGATCGAATTCCAGCAGGCGCACTCTCGGTATGTCGTTCACGGCGGAATCGTGCGTGGCGGGAGGACGAAGGTTGCCGGTGATCTGAGTTCGCAGTTTGTTTCATCCCTGTTACTGGCCTCGCCCGGAATGGAGAACGGACTGCTTCTGGAAGTACCGGGTGTTCGTATTTCCGCACCGTATGTGACAATGACGATCCGGGTAATGCAGGCCTTCGGTGCCGGGGTTCGTGTGGACCAGGGACGATTCGAGATTCCGGCCGGCACCAGGTATCACCCGGCCGAGTATACCGTAGAGGCGGATGCATCCAGCGCCACATATCCCTTCGCAGCAGCCGCGATATGCGGGGGATCCGTATCCGTTGCGGATCTCGCCGAAGATTCGATGCAAAGTGATGTTGGCTTTCTTGATGTGCTTGAACGAATGGGATGTACCGTAAACCGGGAGGGAAGGCATGTTACCGTTACCCGGTCCGGGGCGTTGTGCGGAATCGACGTGGATATGAACGAGATGCCCGACGCCGTCCCTGCGCTGGTTGCAGCAGCGCTTTTCGCGGAGACCCCGACACGCATCCGGAATGTCGCACATCTGCGGTTTAAGGAGTCGGACCGGCTCGGAACGCTCGCAGAAGAGCTGACGGGGCTCGGGGCAGACGTGAGCGTGGTGGAGGATGGGCTCGAAATCCGCCCGGCCCGGCTACACGGCGCAACACTTGATCCGCATGAAGACCACCGGTTGGCAATGCTTTTTGGCTTGATAGGGTTACGGATCCCGGGGATCGTCGTGGAGCAACCGGAATGCGTGCAGAAGTCGTATCCCCGATTCTGGGAAGAGCTGGACAAACTTTCTGTTCATCAATAACAATATTTAATTTCGTATCTTTGGTCATGGCTGGAAACTCGTTCGGAAAATATTTCCGTATTACCACCTTCGGTGAAAGCCACGGTCCCGCTCTGGGCGTGCTCATTGATGGCGTGCGTCCCGGGAAACGATTCAGCGTTGCGGCGATTCAGCGGGAGCTCGACCGCCGGCGTCCCGGGCAGAGTACGCTGACAACACCCCGGAGAGAACCTGACAGGGTTGAAGTGCTCAGTGGAGTTTTTGAGGGAAAGACCACGGGTATGCCGATTTGCCTGATCGTTCGGAACACGGATCAGCGTCCGATGGCGTATGAGAAGATCAAGGCCATGTTCCGGCCGGGACATGCGGGGTACACCTATCTGGCGAAATTCGGAGTTGCCGACTATCGTGGAGGCGGGAGATCTTCTGGGCGAGAAACGGTTGCGCGTGTTGCGGCGGGGGCAGTGGCGAAAGAATTTCTGGCCGCCCGGGGGATTGAGATCATCGGTCACACGGTCGAGGTGGCGGGCATACGGGCCCTGGGGTTCGAGCAATCGGTGATTGAGCAGAATCCGCTGCGGTGTGCGGATCCGCGCGCTGCGGAGGAGATGGAGAGGGCAGTGATGGCTGCCCGTGATGAAGGCGACTCTGTCGGAGGAATTGTGGAAGTGATCGTGCGTCGGTTGCCGGTCGGGTTGGGAGAACCGGTCTTTGACAAGCTGGACGCCGACCTCGCGCATGCGTTGATGTCCATTGGAGCGGTCAAGGGTGTCGAGTTTGGAAACGGATTTGCTGCGGCGAAACTCAAGGGGAGCGAGAACAACGATCCGATCTTCTCTGATCCATCGTCGGGGCGTATCCGGACCCGAACCAACAATGCAGGTGGTATCGCCGGAGGGATTTCAAACGGCGAGGATGTCGTTGTCCGGATAGCGGTGAAACCCACGTCGTCAATCCGTAAAGAGCAGGAGACGGTCACGCTCGACGGGCAACCCGCGCGCATCTCCGTGCATGGCCGGCATGACCCATGTATCTGTCCGCGAATCGTGCCCGTTGCGGAATCCATGGTAGCTCTGACTCTGCTGAACCATCTAACCAGGCATCAGATTCTCCGGGGGGGCGGAAAAAAGGGCGAGCTCCGAGAAATGCTCTCGCTCATTGAACAGGACATGGCTCTTCTGAAGGAGATGCGGAAATGGGTTTCTGCCGCGGTCGGAAAACGAACAGCACGGGTGTAATATGAATACGCAGACGATCCGGAGAGAGTGTGTCCCTCCCCCGTTTATCGGGCTTCTCGGCACATCGCTGGAAGATGGGGTGCATGCGTGATAGAACTCCGGAATGTGGCAAAGAACTATGGATCATTCGTTGCGGTCGACAACATCTCCTTAACAATCCCTCCCGGAGAATTTTTCGGATTTCTTGGCCCGAACGGCGCCGGGAAAACCACGACGATCAAGATGCTGACAGGTCTCAGCCGTCCGACTTCCGGATCGTGCCTGATCAACGGGTTTGATGTGCAGACTCATCCGGTGGACGCCAAGAGGTCCTTTGGTTACGTGCCTGATCAACCGCACCTGTATGAACGACTGACAGGCCGGGAATTTTTGTTTTTTGTCGGCGGATTGTTCAAGGTCAGCGGAGACGTTCTGCGGGCTCGCATTGAACAGTACGCCGAATTGTTCGAAATGGAGCCCTTTCTGGACAAGCCCGCAGAGGAGTATTCTCAGGGGATGAGACAGCGGGTGGCGATTGTCGCGGCATTGGTGCATGATCCGCTCGTGGTCATCATCGACGAGCCGTTACTGGGGCTTGATCCACGGAGTGGATGGCTGGTGAAGAAGACTCTCAAAGAGCTGACCCAGAAGGGACTGACCGTATTTATGTCCACCCACCTCCTCCGGGTTGTCGAAGAGCTGTGTGACCGGATTGTTATTATCAAGGAAGGCAGGATCATCTACGAGGATGCCTCAAAGTCCTCATGGGGTGACGATGGCCAGCTTGAGAAGACTTTTCTTCACATCACACGATAGCCTCCATGCACGCACTCTTGCTCTTGCTGAATGTCCGGGCCATGATGCTGATCAAGAACATCACCGACCTGCGCTGGCATTCCCTCAGCAAGAACATTTCTTCTGTCGTGATTTTTGGCAGTGTGGCCGTTGGCACCTTTGTCTTTGTCCGGATCTTTACGGTCTATCTTGTTCACCAGGTTCAGGTTGATCTGTATTCTCTTCACGGATTTCTCTCGTTCGTGCTCCTCAGCTTTTTTCTTTCGGTCAACATGGTAGGCCTCCTGGTGAGCTACGCAACCCTGTACACGGCGGATGATGTCCCGTTCCTGCTGGGATTGCCGGTTTCGCACACGGCTGTGTTCGGTGTGCGTATGGTGGAGAATATCGTCACCAGCGGGGCGACCCTGACCCTGCTGGGAATGGCAGGGGTTCTTGCATACGGGTCGGTCTTTCATCTGGGTTTCTGGCAATACCTGCTCATTATGTTTGGCGTCTTTCTCCCCTTTGTGTTGATTGCCGGAATGCTGGCAGTGATGACCCTGACAGGTCTTATCCTGATGGCTGCCCGGATCGGTGTCCGCTGGATGGTCGCGCTTGCAATCCCGGCGTACGTCGGCGTGACAGCGTTCCTTCTGCAGAACGTCGACCCCATGTTGCTGATCCGGTCTGCGACGCTTCCGTCCGGCGGATCGTTAGGCAACACAGGCGGGGGAGGTGCGGCTGTTCTGCTCTGGCTGCCCAGTGAATGGGTTTCGCGTGCTCTACAATCTCTGGTTCAGCACCGGCCTGCAGAGGCCTTGTCGTATGTGGGTCTCCTGCTGCTGCTGCTCGGGCTTCTCGCTGCGGCAGCGGTGCTGGTAGGTCGGAGGTGGTACTATAGTTCCTGGCTTGCGGCGGCAGAGATGCGCTCGCGCAGGAATTCGGCGACGGGCTGGTTCCGCTTCCGGCTCATGGAATTCGGCCGTTTCTGGGGCTACCGGCCGCATCTTGAGGCCGTTCTGAAACGTGATTTCTGGATGTTCTTCCGGGATCCGGTCCAGCGGATGCACCTGCTCCTGATGGTCTTCCTCGTGTGTGGTGTGGTGTTCTCACTCCGGTCGTTTGATGTGGCTATCATTCGTCCGGCGTCGCAGGTGCTTTCCTTCGTCACGGTCTTTGTGTTTGTTGGCTTCGTTGTCAGCTCGATGATTCTCCGGTTTGTCTTCCCTGCGGTGAGCCTCGAGGGAGACGCCTTCTGGGCGGTGCGCACCGCACCGATTACACTCTCCCGCCTGTACTGGATGAAGTTCATCATTGCACTTCTCCTGGTGTTGGTGCCTGCGGAGTTGATGATCATTGCCACACTCCCGGCCTTGCGGGGTCCTTCTTCGTTGCTCCTGCTTGCCGTCACCGGCATGGCTGGTGTTGTGGTTGCCCTGGTGAGCCTCAATCTTGGATCGGGCGCGTACTATGCAACGTTAAAGGAAAAGAACCCGGTTAAAGTTGCGTCATCACAGGGAGCATCAGTGACCTTTCTCGGAAGTCTCGTGATTCTGGTTGTCATCGCCGGTATGCTCGCGCTGCCGGCCTCGGTTGCGACGGGAGTCATATCACAACGATCCCCCCTGGGCGCTCAACTCGTGGCTCTGGGCGGGACGGTATTGATTGCGTGCGCTGTGACAATCCTCTCGCACCGCCTGGGTCTTCGGGCACTGCGGAAAGACTATTAGGAGCATTCCGGTGAATCGGAACACAGTTCAGAGCCTGCTGGACAAGGCGCAGCGGTATATCGAGGAGGGGAGGTTGCTCCATGCAGGGCAAATGTACCGACGGCTGATCAACGCCGATCCGGCACTCGAGGAACCCTACATCCGGTTGTCAGCCCTGTACCGGGAAGCCGGGCACAACGAAGAATCCGGACGTATACTCCGTCAGGGAGTGCAGTTGTGTAGAGAGAGCACGAATTGCCTGCTGATGCTGGGGGACCAGCTGTTGGAGTCCGGGGATCTCCGTGGCGCTCTTGCGTGTTTTGCACCCTTGGCGCAGAAAAAACTGCCACACGTGCATGTGCGCGTTGCCCGGGCGTTAATCCGTCTGGGCAAGACAGCGGACGCTGAACTCGAGGTGCGGAAGGCTCTGTCAATGGAGACCCGTCTGCCTCAAGCGCGCGAGCTCCTTGGAGAGATACTGCTGGTCACAGGTCGACCGGCCGAAGCAGCGAACGAGCTCAGACTCGCGCTGCGTCTCGATCCGTACAGTTCCCGGAGTCATCGACTCATGGGTCAGGTGCTGCTTCAGAACCGCAACCTGGAGGAGGCGCTCGATGCATTTCTCATGGCAGCAGATATTGATCCGGATGATGCGCTGGCGTGGCAATACAGGGGCGAGACCCTCATGCGCCTGCGCCGGTTTCCCGAGGCAAAATCATCACTCCGGCGATCTCTTGACCTTAATCCCTCATCCGCCGATGCATCGGTCTTGATGGGAGAACTTTGTGTACAGAAAGGCGACATGGAACAGGCACTGACGGCGTTTACGACTGCGTTGCGTCTGCATCCCGGGCATCAACGAGCCATGGACGGACGCTTGCATGCACGGATGCGGACGATTCGTCTGATCGAGCGGGTGGGTCTTTTCCTGCTGGCGCTCCTTCAATGGTGTTCAGTGTCAACGGCCCAGACATTCAGTCCCTCCGACGGGGAAGGCGGTGTGCTTTTTAACTCGGGAGTTTCACAGTATCAGAGCGGACAATTCAAGGAGGCGGCTGAAACGTTCGGAAGGATTATCGCCGCTCATCCGGGTGATCAGCGTATTACTGCCGCAATTATCATGAAAGGCAAGGCCCTTTACTGGCTCGGTGATAATCTGGAAAGCGCCCGGACAGCGCGTTTATTGCTCACGGACTTTCCACGCAGCCGGTATGTCGCTGACGCCCGTTTCATCCTCGGGAGCATCTACAGGCGAGTCGGGCGCGCCGAGGATGCAATGGAGGAATTGTTGAAGGCGTGGGAAACGATGTCGCGGCCGGAGCCACCACGCCTGGCAATGGATATTGTGACTGCTGTTGATACACTGGCGGCAGAATCCATTTCTCCTCCCCGCCTGCGGAGTTTCATCGAGACAACGTCCGACCGTGAATGTAAGGCATTTCTCTGGCTCAAAATCGCGGAGAACGAAGCTGCGGCGGAAAATATGGTACGCTCAAGGCTGGCACTTGACACGCTCCTGCTCATGTACCCGGCACAGGTGAATCATCCGCGTGTTGCTGCGCTGCTCAAACGGACCGCGGAACGGAGCGACGTCAAGCTCGGTGTTCTCCTTCCCCTCATGCGGGGTGGAGAACCGTCGGCGGCCAAAGAAATCGCCCAGGAAGTGCTCGAGGGAGTGACCTTTGCTGTTGAGCAGTTCATGGCGGAGTCCGGCCAGCGCGTACGTGTCACTCAGGTCACACTCGACAGTGAACGGGATCCGGTGGTAGCTTCATCGGCTGTCCGCGAACTGGCAGCGGATAAACAAGTGGTTGCGATCGTTGGGCCCATATTTTCAAGTTCGACGGTCGCCGCCGCACGTATTGCAGAGGATCTCGGAATTCCGCTTGTGTCCCCTACGGCGAATGCAAACGGCATAGCAGCCGTTGGACCCCATGTGTTTCAGGCGAATCCCGATTACCGGACACGCGGCAGAGCGATGGCACAGTACGCGGTCCTGCGCCGCGGGTTTACCCGTCTTGCCGTACTTGCTCCATCCGACACGTACGGCAGATTCCTGGCAGAGGCGTTTGGTGAAGAAGTCCGGCGTCTGGGTGCGCGGTTGATAGCAGCGGAATGGTACGAGCGGGGATCGTCTGATTTAAAAAAACAACTTGGTGCGATCCGTCGGGCAGGCATGCGTGCCGGCGCCGATCCCCTGATTGCCTTCGGAGGGAAGAAAAAGCTCGGGGAGTTGATGAAACTTGCCGGACTGGGAGTTTCGGTGCGGACTCTTGATTCACTGATGCAAAAAGGTGCCACGGTAAATGCAACGACACTGATCGGACCCGATGCCGGAGCCAGACTTGACTCGCTGGGGATTTCCGTGGTGTATGAGGAGCTGTACGTCGACAGTCTGGATCACCCGGTGACCGCCATCGACGGGCTGTATATGCCCATCAGCTCGCCTGCAGAAATCGGCATCGTTGCTTCGCAGGCCGTGTATTTTAATTTTCGCACGCAGATGCTCGGTTCAGGCGAGTGGAATAACTTACCCGAGCTGGATGCCAATCGGCGCTATTGTACGGGTGTGGTGTTCGAAGCCGATTCTCATGTAGACACTCTCACGGCTCAGTACCGTAACTGGCTCGCAGGGTTTTACAACAGGTTCAAGAAGCAACCGACTCATCATACGTTCTATGGATACGATACGGCCGAGATCCTCCTTCTGACGCTGGGGGAGGGGGCTACGACCCGCAGGGGGTTCATCCGGGCCTTCGCAGAGGTCAGGGATTACCAGGGACTACACTCGAAAATAGGATTTTCCCGTGGAAGGGTGAACACGTGGCTTCCCATACTCCAGTTCGACGGGAGAAATGTGCTCCGGATTGATGAGATCCGGACAGAATAGAGCTCCTATACCTCTCTGGCCGAAAAACGAACGGCCAAGGGAAAAACTTCTCCGGCAGGGGATTCATACACTTTCCGATGCAGAGCTCCTTGCGCTGATCCTTCGTACGGGCTGTGGCGCGTTAACGGCATTAGACCTTGCGAGGGGCCTTCTTGTTCGTGAGCGCAGCCTCCGCCTCCTGGGGTCCAGGACACCGGGTGAGCTCATGCGCCAGCGGGGGATTGGGCCGGCAAAGGCCCTGGAACTGCTGGCCGCCTTTGAGGTCGGACGCCGGGCCCAGGCCGAACAGGAGGAAATCCGGCCAGTTTTCCGTTCGCCGGAGGATGTTGCAAGGCGAATGGTGCCGCTCCTGCGCGACCGTAAAACCGAAGTGTTCTACGTCCTCGTTATGGATGCCAAAAATGCACTGAAAATCGATGTGGAACTTTCCGTTGGAACACTGAACGCGAGCCTTGTCCATCCTCGCGAGGTCTACAAAGTGGCGATTGATAATGGTGCCGCCTCCATTATCGTAGTGCATAACCACCCGAGTGGAAACCCGGAACCGAGCAGTGAGGATATTGACATTACGCGGCAACTCGTAGAGGCGGGAAAGATCATCGGGATTCCCCTCCATGACCATATGATCGTGGCCGGAGACCACGCCACAAGCCTTGCGGAACGGGGGATCCTGTAAGTTTTATGGATCTGCAGCGTGGAATATTTATTTGACAAAGACCTCTTTTTTTCCTATAATTAGATGATTTAATTCCCTAATCCAAGTACCCCATAGTCTAGTTCATAATTCAGGAGGGTTCACATGTATAAACTCAACAGAAAGGTCACGACCATTGGGGTGACGCTTCTCTTCTCCGGGTCGCTCCTGCTGTTTGGGTGCTCTTCGGGTCCCGACGAGGCCCAGATGAAGCAGCTCCAGACGCTGAAGGATGAAGTGGCCCAGCTCCAGAAGGAAATCAAGGAGAAAGATGGGAAGAAGGCAGAGTTGGATCGTATCATTGCAGAAAAGAATGCAAAACTTAAGAAATGCAACGACGACCAGCAAATCGTGAAACAACGGCTCGCAAAGTAACACACATAGCAAGGAGTTTCTAACAATGAAATTGAATAGCATAGTATTCTTCCTGCTTGCGGCCGTGCTCATCCTGTCGTTCGGACTTGCGACTGCACAGGAGATGACCAAGGACCAATGGCAGCAGGAACTGACCAAGATAACACAGACGCGCGATGAACTCCAGGCAAAGATGAAAACCCTGGATGCTTCGATTGCCAGCGCGAACTCGATGTCCGTCAAACTTGACGCCGACTACGAGAAATGTCTGGACGAATTGTATGCCCTCGTCGGCTCCGATCGCGAAAAGGCGTCTGCCTATCGTGACGAACTTGATGCAGCGGAAGCCAAAGCGGCTGAACTCATGCGTCTCTCGGACGCCGACCTGCTGGCGCGCAGCAGTGAAGTCACCGATCTCGAGGCGAAGTCGAAAGAGCTGTGGGGAAACAAACTTTCGCTGATCCCCGAATTCTGGGATCGCCTCACCGAGCTTGACAATAAGGTGAAGAGCCTGAAGACCACGCTGGCCAACCAGGTGCAGGTGTATACGGTCGGTACCTGGGCCCAGGATCGGGATTGCCTCTGGAATATCTCCAAGAAACCGGCGATCTACGGTAATGCATGGCTCTGGCCGCGTATCTGGCAGGGAAATCGGGATCAGATTAAGGATCCTGATGTCATCCGCCGCGGACAGAAGTTGACGATTCCGAAGGGCAACGTGATGACCGCGGAAGAGACTAGCGCAGCAAAGAAATATTACGCGAAAAAGGCAGCGGCTGACGCCGCCGCCATGACGACTCCGGCCACAGTACCGGCCAAGTAGTAGTTCATGCGTCCTCGCGTCGATTCGAACCCCCTTCCCAGTGTCCGCACAGGGAAGGGGGTTTTTGTCTTTATCGGAGAGCATACGGAACGTGATTGAGAAAAAAATCAAGATCGAGGGTGCCGACACATTCGGACTCGTCGGACTGAATGACTCCAACCTGGAGATCGTGGAACGGCGTTTTGATGCTACGGTCGTCGTGCGGGGTGACCTGATCACGTTGCGCGGAACTGCTGACGAGGTTGATCACCTTGAAAAAATCTTCAAAGAGCTCCTGTTCCTACTGAGGAAGAATGGATCGCTTACGACGAACGACGTCGAGACAGTCATTGATCTTGTGACCGCAAATGGTGAACCCGCGGTGCCCAAGTCTCTCGCCTCCGGCCTGTCGAAGGACGAGCTGGACGCGGTCATCCTCTTTACAAAGAACCAGATCATCCGGTCAAAGACACCGGGCCAGCGCGAGTATCTCCGGCAGATTCGTTCGAACGACATTGTCTTCGCCATAGGCCCGGCAGGAACTGGAAAAACGTATCTGGCGGTCGCCTTTGCGGTCGCCAGTCTGAAGAACAATGAGATCACAAAAATTGTGCTTACCCGCCCGGCTGTTGAGGCTGGGGAAAGCCTCGGCTTCCTGCCCGGGGACCTCAAGGAAAAAATCGATCCGTATCTTCGCCCGTTGTACGATGCGCTGGATGATATGCTTCCCGGCGAAAAACTCCGGACGTATGTTGAGAAGCGGGTTATCGAAATTGCCCCTCTCGCGTACATGCGGGGCCGCACACTCAATAACGCGTTTGTCATTCTGGATGAAGCACAGAATGCCTCAGCCATGCAGATGAAAATGTTTCTTACGCGCCTCGGACCCAACTCCCGTGCCATCGTGACCGGGGATGTGACCCAGATTGATCTTCCCAGCAAACAGAGCTCCGGATTAGTGCAAATTCAGGAAGTGCTGCGGGGCGTGGGTGGAATTTCGTTTGTGTATTTTGACAAACAGGATGTTGTGCGGCATCGGCTGGTGAAGGACATCATTGACGCCTATGAGAAGTACCACAACGGCGGGCACCATGCCGGAGAGGCCGGCCAGAGCCCGGCAGGCGGGATGTGACGGGTTGGCGCGTTCGCGTCATCCTCTCAGGTTTTCTTGACGGTTTTCTTCTGACGCACGCGTGAACGTTTCTTCTTCTTTGCTTCCTCCCACAACGTGTCCATCTCCTGTAATGAACTGTCATGAGCGGTTTTTCCCCTCTTGGCCAGCTCCGCCTCGATATAATGGAACCGTGAGGTGAATTTCTTGATCGTGCTCCGGAGCGCATTTTCCGGATTGATGTGGAGGAATCGGGCATAATTGACGAGCGCGAACAGCAGATCGCCGAATTCCTCTTCACGGCGAATGTGTTTCGTTCCGCGCAGCGCCTCGCGGACTTCCTCCAGCTCTTCACGGACTTTCTTCCAGACCTGCTCCTCGTTCTCCCAGTCGAATCCCACTTTTGCAGCCCGTTGTTGGACCCTCAGTGCTCTGATCAGTGCCGGCATGTGCTGTGGGATCCCCTCGAGCACAGAGGTGCGGCCTTCCTTCATCTTGAGCCGCTCCCAATTATCCTTGACCTCCTCCGCTGTGTCTACCTTCAACGTTCCAAAGACATGCGGGTGGCGGCGGATCAGCTTGTCCGTCTCCTGCGCGAACACGTCGCGCAAGGAAAACTCTCCGGACTGCTCGGCGATGGTTGCCTGGAGAACAACGTGAAGCATCAGATCGCCCAGTTCTTTGCTGAGTTCCCGCATATCGCCGTCATCCAAGGCATCCACGACTTCGTATGTTTCTTCGATGAGGGCGTGACGCAGAGATTTATGGGTCTGCTTCCGGTCCCAGGGACAATCGCGACGGAGACGGCGGACTACCCGGACGAAGGCAAGAAATTCCTTCTGTGGAATGGTGGGATATGCTCTGGGCATGGAGAATCCTGAGGTGTGTGCGCTGGTTGTTCCGAAAGATGTATTTGGAGTGACAACGTAGCCAAATCAACTCTGACTTGCAATCTTCCCTGTTTCTTCCTATCGTGGGTCGTTGTTCAGCAGATCTTCCTCCAACCCAAGGGTTGCTCACATGCGCAAACTGGTTCTCATACTTCTCGGTGCAGCCGCCGGTCTGGCCCTTCTGTGGTTTCTCACCCGACCCGAACACGCCGATATGCTGCTCGTCAACGGTATCGTGTATACCATGGATGCGGGAGGGGCGGTCGCCGAAGCCGTTGTTATCAGGGACGGAACTGTCATCGGCGTGGGCCCGGCGGCTGAGATGAGAGATCGATTTGTGGCAGACACGGTGATAGATCTTGGGGGCAAGCCCGTCTATCCCGGTTTCGTGGATGCCCATGCGCATCTCGAGGGGCTCGGTATCGCGCTCATGACTGTTGATCTCTCCGGCAGTGTCTCCATTGAAGAGGTGCAATCCCGTGTTCAAACGGACCTCCGGAATTCCGGGGGGCAATCCTGGGTGCGCGGCCGGGGATGGGATCAGAATCGATGGGCTGGCAAAAAGTTTCCATCCCGGATGGATCTCGATGCGGTAAGTGTTTCCACCCCGGTATTTCTGGTGCGGATTGATGGACATGCGGCATGGGTAAATAGTAAGGCACTCGAGCTGGCGGGAATCAGTTCGGCAACGCCTGATCCGCCTGGCGGCAGAATTCTGCGTGATGAAAACGGGAACCCCAGCGGAGTGCTCATTGACAACGCCATCGAAGCAGTACGCACGGTCATGCCCGGGCCCACCCGGGAGGACCGTATCCGTGCCGTTCGCCTGGCCGTGAACGAATGCCTGAGTGTCGGGCTGACAGGAATTCACGACATGGGTGTGGATCTGGAACTCATCAACATCTACAAGGAATTGATCACCAACGGAGAATTCCCGTTCCGTATCTATGCAGCAATTGACGGACCGGGTCCGACCTGGGACTCACTCCGTGTCTCCGGTCCCGTGCTGGGCTTCGGGGATGATCATCTTACCATCCGTGCTCTCAAACTCTACGCTGACGGTGCACTCGGTTCACGGGGCGCCGCGCTCCTTGAACCCTACAGCGACGATCCGGGTAATCGCGGAATCACCATGCTGTCGTCCGGAGAAATGAAGGCCCTGGTACAGGATGCCGTGAAAGCGGGGTTCCAGGTGTGCACCCATGCGATCGGAGACAGGGCCAATGCTATGACCCTTGATGTGTATGAGGAGGTCCTTCGGTCTTCCACACGTGATGCCCGGGATGTTCGGCTCCGGATTGAACACGCTCAGGTGCTCTCACCGGAAGACATACCACGATTTGCCAGACTGGGCGTAATTCCCTCCATGCAGCCTACACACTGCACATCGGACATGCCATGGGCGATTGAACGGC
The DNA here is from genome assembly GCA_963700635.1 of uncultured Bacteroidota bacterium. Taxonomy (GTDB): domain Bacteria; phylum Bacteroidota; class Ignavibacteria; order UBA10030; family UBA6906; genus JAGDMK01. The sequence goes on from CAVOYH010000004.1 coordinate 388,617, forward strand.
TGGGGGAGAAGCGCGCGCGGTATGCCTATGCATGGCGATCGCTGCTGGATGCGGGTAGCATCATCCCTGCGGGTTCAGATTTCCCGGTTGAACACCCATCGCCGCTGCTCGGATACTCGGCTTCCGTAACGCGGCAGAATGAATCAGGATACCCTGCCGGGGGATGGTCTCCGGAGCAGCGAATGACAAGAATAGAAGCGCTGAAGGGCTTCACACTCTGGCCTGCCTATGCGGGAAAAAATGAAAGTCGATCGGGTTCTCTTGAAGTGGGGAAACATGCCGATCTGACCGTTCTCCATCAGGACATTATGACCATTCCGGATGACCGGCTTGCCTCGGCTCGTGTTGCGTTGACCATCGTGGCCGGGAAGATCGTCTATCGAGGCGAGGAATCCTCCGGAAATACTCAATGAAGAAAACGGATGTTTATCCGGCCCGGACGATCATGCTGAGGGTTCACACTCATGCAATCTGTTGAGCGGCGCAATATCATCATCAATATCTCCGAGGGAGCGCTCTACATTTCATCCACGGCGTTTATTTCTCCCCAGACTGTTGTGCCGGCAATGGTCGCCCGGCTGGGGGGGACGAATGTTGAGATCGGGACGCTGGGGGTGCTGGTCTATCTGGGACTCTATATCCCTCAGCTCTTCGCTGCACGGTATGTGGAAACGCTCCCCTGGAAAAAGCCCTGGTCCATTTTCTTCGGTACCGCACAACGCACCGTGATCCTGTTTATGGGCCTTCTTGTGCTGCTCTTCGGCGATCTTCAAAGCGGCACCGTGCTCTGGGCGTTTCTTCTTCTCTTCTTTTTGAATTCCATTATGGGCGGCATTGCGACGCCGGGGTGGTTTGACCTATTTGCAAAACTGACATCCGTGAAAAAGCGCGGCCGGTTGGTGGGCATCCGAAATTCCCTTGGAGGAGTTGGTGCGTTTTTGGGTGGATTCATTCTGACCTGGTTGCTGGCGACGTACATGTTCCCCGTGAGTTATGCTGTCGGGTTCTTTATTGCGTTCCTGCTTCAGATGTCCTCGATTGTCGTGCAGTCACGGCTGATTGAATCCGATCCCAGCCCGGTGGTGCCCGGCCGGTCCATGATGGCCTTCCTCCGGAATCTTCCCGCTGTACTCAAATCCAACCCGGAATTCGGCCGATTCCTCTTCGCTTCCGCCTTTCTTGTCATCGCCATGGTGCCCTCGGGATTTTTTACGGTCTATGTTCTCAGGGATTTTCAGGCTGATGAATCTGTAGTCGGACAGTACACACTCGCGATGGTCTCGATTCAGGTTGTGAGCGCCCTGGCCATCGGTTTTATCACCGACCGGTATGGCAACAAGACTGCCCTGCTGTGCACATCCGCCGCAATGCTTCTCGCCAGCACATGGGCACTCTTTGCGCCCTCCCCCGGATGGTTTACGCTCGTGTACGTCTTCTTGGGGATCACGCTGGGCGGGGAAATGATGGCACGGTTCAACATGGCGATCGAATACTGCCCGCCGGAATTACGATCCTCATTCGTGGGATTGATGAATACCGTGCTCGCGCCGTGTTATCTCGCCGGCCTTGCCGGTGGTGTCATCAGTGACGCCGTAGGGTATCAGGGCGTTTTTCTTCTGGGAATTCTGTGTTCTCTCATCGGAAGCTACCTCCTCATAACACGGGTCCGCGATCCGCGGCAGATGGCGGAATGACAGGCCGGAGTGGCCCAAGCACCCGGCCGGTACCGGATCAATGGACCGTGCTGTCATTGATCCAATGGTCAACCGGGCATCTTGAAGACATGGGATTTGATGAAACCCGGCTCCACGCTGAACTTCTGCTCGCCCACGTGCTCGGGCTTAAGCGACTGCAGTTGTACCTTCAGTTTGACCGTCCGCTGACGCCGGACGAATTGGCTTCCTTCAAGCGAGTATTCAAGCGGCGCCTGGATCATGAGCCCCTGCAGTACATCCTTGGTGAAACGGAGTTTATGGGAATAACCCTTGCTGTTGCGCCGGGCGCTCTCATTCCCAGACCGGAGACCGAGCTGCTTGTTGAAAAGGTGGTCGCTCATGTTCGCTCTCTGGACCGCGAATCAGTACGCGTTCTGGATGTTGGCACCGGATCAGGCAATATCGCTATCGCCGTGGCACGCCTCGCTCCTTCTGCAAGGGTCACGGCCGTTGATCACAGTCCGGAGGCGCTGACGATCGCCCGCCTCAACGTCGAACGGCATCACGAAAAGCATGTATCAGTCAGGCAAGGAGATGTGCGCCAGGGTGTGTGGGACGCGGACTCGTATGATGTGGTGGTGTCAAATCCCCCGTATATCGCCATCGATGAGTACCTGAAACTACAACCCGAAGTCCGTGATCATGAGCCCCGTATCGCCCTGACCGATGAAGGTGATGGCCTTTCGTTCTATCGTACACTTTTTGCTCTGGCAGCAAAGGTGCTGGGATCCGGAGGGAGACTCTTCTGTGAGATCGGGTATGGCCAGGCTGATGCTATCGGGCTCCTGGCCAGCTCAGCCGGCATCCAGGTTCTGGATATATTTCCCGATCTGGCCGGAATTCCCCGTGTGCTTCACGGTCGCGTAGCTGTCATGCCTGTCAACGGAAGAGGATAATGGTATGCGGGTTGTTCTCCAGCGGGTGAGCGAGGCCGGGGTACAGATTGACGGGAAGGACCATGCAAAAATCTCCATCGGATATCTGATTCTGCTGGGGATACGTCAGGGTGATACGCAGGAAGACGCGCGATTTCTCGCGGACAAATGTGCGGCGCTGCGGGTATTCGAGGACAACCAGGGGAAGATGAACCTGGGGTTGCAGGATGTGGGAGGGAGTGTACTTGTGGTCTCTCAATTTACGTTGTATGCGGACGCCCAGAAGGGAAATCGCCCCGGATTCTCGCTTGCCGCAAGGCCTGACGAGGCAAGGCCGCTCTACGAGTTCTTCGTCCAGCGCCTGCGGACGACCCTGGGAGAGGACCGTGTGCTGACCGGTGTGTTCGGGGCAATGATGCAGGTTCACCTCGTAAATGACGGGCCGGTGACAGTAATAGTAGAGAGTCCGGTTCGCACGGCAGAAAGGTCCGGACCGTGACCCGCGTGCTCATGATTTTTCTCGATGGTGTCGGGATAGGCCTGAAGGATCCAGGGATAAATCCCGTCGTCGCGGCACGATTGCCCTTCTTGCGGGAACTCCTTGGGGGTGAAGTCCCGACGCTCGGGAAACGGCGATGGAATGCGCCACGCGCAACGGTTCTTCCTCTGGACGCAACACTCGGAGTTCCTGGCCTGCCGCAGAGCGGCACCGGGCAGACTGCTCTTTTTACCGGAGTGAATGCGGCCAAGTTGATCGGCAAACACTTCGGGCCGTTCCCGTACTCAACTCTCCGGCCGGTGATTGAAGCACACAGCATCTTCAAACGCCTCCAGCTGGCAGGACGTGCAAGCTGTTTTGCTAACGCATTTCCACAGAAGTATTTCGACTACATTGAGAATCGGAAGACCAGAACCACCGTCACGACGTTTTCGTGCCTCACAGCCGGGATCCCGATACGACGCGCTGCTGACCTTGTCCAGGGGAAGGGGGTTTCCGCAGATATTACAGGAGAAGGGTGGGCTGCACTGGGTCATCCCACCGTCCCGGTCATCACACCGCAGGAAGCGGGACGGCGTCTTGTTGCACTGACAGGAGAGTATGAGTTTGTTCTTTTTGAATACTGGAAAACCGATCAGGCAGGGCACAGCCGGAACATGGCTGGCGCAGTGCACATCCTCGAGATGTTTGATGATCTCCTCGGCGGTGTGCTTGAAGCAGCTGATAGTACACAGACGCTGATCGTTCTCACGAGTGACCACGGCAATATTGAAGACATTTCGACAAAGACCCATACCCGTTATCCCGTCCCCCTGATTCTCGCCGGCACACGTCATGCCGATGTAGCCGAACGAGTTCTGCACTTCGGGGGCCGCTCGCCCGATCTCACACATGTCCTCCCGACACTTATGGAGGTTCTGGGTGCAGAGCGCGGGCAACCGCAATCACCATAGCTGGCCGGCCCTCTTCGCTGCTCTTCTCCTCACCGTCGGCATTGTTCCAGGTTACCGATATGGCCTCCCGTTCGTATCATCGGAACTTGCCGCGGGGGGAATTCTCCTCCTTTCCGTCGCCGTCTGCGCCTCCACAATCCGCACCCCGCATGGGGTCTCTCCTCTGCTGTCCCTCATCGGTGCGGGGATCGTTGTCTCGACGGGAGCAGTGATGGGTGCTGCTGCGCGGTCGGCAGAGCCACTGCTGCCTGTAACAATAACCGGCGAACCTGTGACGGTCATCGGAGAGGTCCTGGAGCCTCCATCGTGGTCCGGGAACTCCCTCAGGTTTCGTCTCGCCGTCCATACGATTCTCTCGGACACGATTGTCACGCACGTCCCGGTCACCGCGCTGGTTGCCGTTCGTAGCGGGGAGGGTGCAGAATCCACCATCGTGCCCGACTACGGAATGACGGTGGTGCTTCACGGATTGCTCGAACTACCCCGTTCCGCTCCTAATCCCGGGGAGTTTGACGCCCGGGCATACTACCGCGCCAACGACATTGCCATACTCCTGCGTGTCCGGGGAAACCACCATGTTTGTATCCTCGACAGTGGTGGTGGCTGGTGGGCTATGCGCACCATCGTGGCCCCTGCCAGGCGAACGCTTCTCGATCATATCGACCGCAGCATCGGCGGTGAGGAGGGCGAGTTTCTGAAGGGGCTGATGATCGGGGAGCGGGGCGGGCTCAGCCCGCAGTTACGTGCTGCCTTTCTTACCTCGGGCGTGGCGCATATCCTTGCGGTTTCGGGTTCCAATGTGGCCGTCGTGGCAGCCGCCTTGTTCGCCATACTCCTGCTCCTACGAATTCCGCGGCGCCTGCATGCATATCCGGTGGCCTGCGCGATGCTTCTGTATATGCTCCTGACCGGGAGCCAGCCTTCCGTGGTTCGAGCCACGATTATGGCTCTTGTCGGTCTGCTCGTTTCCCGCAGGGGAATCCGGGGTAATGGCTTAAATGCCATTGGAATTGCTGCACTGATCATGTTCTTTCTGGACGTCCGGCAGGTATTCGATATGGGCTTCCAGCTTTCCTTTGGTGCAGTGCTGTCGATCATTCTTCTCTACCCGAAAGTCAACCGGCGCATCATCGCTTGGAAGGGAAATACGCGGTTCCGCCGGATCACCAGGGGAGGGCTCCGGCTTGCCGCAGTGTCGCTTGTGGCATCGGTCGGGACCTTCCCCTTGAGCGCCGGGGCCTTCGGGCAGGTCTCGGTCATCGGGCTTCTCGCCAACATTGTCGTTGTTCCTGTAAGTGGATGGTCCGTTGTGCTCGGGCTGCTGTCCGCTGCCGCTGAACCTCTCAGCGCAACTGCTGCAGCATCGCTCAGCGCACTGAACGCCTCAGTGCTCGCGTTCACGTTGCGTGTTGTCAGCATAAGCGCCGGCATTCCCTGGGCCTCATTTACAACGTTCTGGTTTGAACCGGTGTACACATTTCCATTTCTCGGCGTTCTTGGCATTGCGTATCACGCCGGAGATCCTTCCACCCGGCGCCTCTGGTGTATCGTTGCGCTTGCGGGCACCAACCTCGCGGTGTATCTTCCCGGGCGATATCAGCGGGAGCCGGGAACGTTCTTCGTCACGGCTATTGACGTCGGCCAGGGTGATGCAATCCTGCTGGAACATCCTGATGGAGGCGCGGCTCTTATCGATACAGGTCCGGTTCCGTTTGACGAGCGCAGAGGACTCGTTCCATTCTTGAGGCGGCGGGGCATTTCAGCTCTTGACGTCGTGGTTATCACACATCCCCATGACGACCATAACGGTGGCCTGAGTTCTCTGTGCAAGGTGATTGCGGTCGGGCGATTGATCACCCATTCGACAGCACGTGCCGGGACGCTCATCTCCTGGAAAGACGATTGCCGCCTGCAAATTCTGCATGCAGCGCCACCCGATGCCGGTCTTCCGGCTCCAGAGCAGAATCCGAATCGTCTCTCCGTGGTCGTGCGCCTGGTGTATGGCAGAACCGCCTTTTTGTTCGCGGCAGATGCTGAAGTACCGGAGGAAGTACGGATGATACACGGATACGGAGTCGGGCTTGAATCTACTGCGCTGAAAGTCGGGCATCATGGCAGTGCCTCTGCGACCACAGATGCCTGGCTGGATGCTGTGCAGCCGGTCTATGCCATCATCACTGTCGGACAGAGGAACCGCTTTGGGCATCCATCGGCGGCAGTGCTTCGCCGGCTGCTGAAACGCGGAATCCACATCGCGCGAACAGACGAGGATGGTGCAGTGATGCTGGGCAGCGACGGTACAACCGTCCGCCGGTATCTCTGGCGTTAGCCGTTGGTTTGCATTTCCTGGACGGGATGAGTATACTGTGACATCTGCGACCAAGGGTAACTCTGACCATGACTGTAAGCAGGACACACCTCAAGCATCTTCGCGATCTCAACCGGAAGAAAGGGCGGGACGAGACAGACACGTTCATTGTTGACGGCGTGCGGCTGGTGCGGGAAGCCCTCCATTCGTCATACACCCTCCTTGAATGCTACCATACTGCCGAGGCCGCAGCGGATCCCGCGACTGCATCACTCATCACCCTGGCGGAGCGTCGGTCGTGTCCCGTCCACCGGATTTCAGCCCGTGACATGGAGAGTGTATCTGACACAGTAACAGCCCAGGGTCTCCTCGCGGTGGTCCGCCAGCAACACCCCGTACTCGAGGAAGTTCTCGGGCAGACCGCAGGTGAATCCGTGGTTGTTGCGCTGGACGGTGTTGGCGATCCGGGAAATCTTGGGTCCATCATCCGGACGTCCGACTGGTTTGGCGTGCACTCCGTCCTTGTCGGGAGGCAGAGTGTTGATCTCTACACGCCCAAGGTGGTACGCAGCACGATGGGAAGCTTGTTCCATCTTCCGGTTGTTTCGGATGTGGACCTGCTTGCCGCGCTCTCTCATGCCAGGGAATTGGGGTATACGATTTATGGGGCCGATGCCGACGGGGAGGCGCATTTTGACCGGGTCCGCTTCGCTCAACGATCGATTCTCGTGTTGGGCAACGAGGCGTGGGGTTTGTCAGATCCGGTGCGCACGATCACGGATGTGAGGGTGGCGATCCGGCGCTATGGCAGCGCCGAATCTTTGAACGTGGGCGTCGCGTGTGGAATTCTTCTTTCCGGTGTGCACCGTTTGCTGGACCAATAACCTCTGATTGGATGATGACCCTTCTTCCTCCCGGTTTTCGTATCGGTCACTGGAGTGACCCCGCCGCCCGCACGGGCTGTTCCGTTATTCTCTGTCCGCCTTCTACAGTTGGTGGATGTGATGTACGCGGAAATTCTCCGGGAAGTCGGGAGTTGGCACTCCTGGCAAGCGAAAAAAGTATGCAGGAGGTTCATGCGGTTCTGCTCACGGGCGGCAGCGCCTTCGGGTTGGCGGCGGCTGATGGAGTGATGCAATTTCTGGAAGAACACCAGATCGGATATGCCACGCCCTGGGCGCGGGTCCCCATCGTTCCCGCAGCGGTCATCTTCGATCTGAACGTGGGATCTGCGAGCATACGGCCAACGCCAGCCGCGGGATATGCGGCCTGCGTGGCCGCGGTGGGAAGTGTTGAGGGGGGTTGCAGGGGTGCCGGAACCGGGGCCACAATCGGAAAATGGAGAGGCCTTGACCGATCCATGCCCGGCGGATTGGGTGTGGCAGGCGAACGGTTCGGAGAAGTTGTTATGGTGGCCGTGGCCGTAGTGAATGCAGTCGGTGACGTACTCGCCGAGGACGGGACCATTCTTGCGGGAGCGACCGGAACACATGGTGGATGGGCGGCAAAGGAAGCCCGGTTCGGCCTGGATCAGCCACCTCCGCTCACGAATACGACTCTGGTAGCCCTGCTTACCAATGCGAGGCTCACGAAGGTGGAAGCAAACCGCGCGGCCTCGCGCGGACATGATGGCATGGCACGGGCTGTCAAACCGGTCCACACTTCACACGACGGCGACATCGTCTTCGTGCTCGCATCTGGGGCTGTCCAGACCGGCTTCGAGCCGGTAGCAGAGATGGGTGCCGAAATGACGGCGGCGGCCATCCGTGATGCAGTCCGTTCCCGGGCATAGGCGCCTTCTCTCGGCGCCGCAGCTCTCACGCCGGAAGACCCGCCATTGATTTCCGGCTTCCAACTCCGACAAATCACACCGTATTTTTTTGGTGCGGGTATGTACCGGTCTCACGCGCGTGCCAGGAATGAAGTGCTGGACCGCTTGTCAACGAGGGCAGGACCATCATGATACCAATGGTCAGCAGAATCATAGAGGTCTGTGTGTTCAGGTTCCGGGCCGATCATATTGAATACCTTGTTCTCCGACGCGCGCCACAGGAACAGGTCCATCCGGGAATGTGGCAGATTGTCACCGGCAGGGTGGAAGAGGGAGAAAAGGCCCTGAATACGGCCTTGCGGGAACTACAAGAGGAAACGGGGCTGGTGCCGGAACACTGCTGGTCTCTGCCAATGCTCACCTTTTTTTTTGATGTACGCAGCAATGCCATCAACATGTGCCCTGTTTTTGCCGTGCAAGTGAAGGATGGGACGAATCCTGTCCTGTCCGGTGAACACATAACGTATGCCTGGCTTCCACATGAGTCCGCGCGGACACGCCTGGTCTGGCCGAGCCATCGCAAAGCTGTTGATCTGGTGGACCGGTACATCGTCAAGGGGGAGGAGGCGGCATACAGGTTAGAACTGGACGTTTCTTGAAACTCTAGGGGGCTTTCCGTACCTTATACTGCAATTGTTCCGATTTTCGGTTTCATCAATGCACTGGAGACCCCGTGAGCGTGCTCGTTGTCGGTTCCGTAGCCCTTGATACGATTGAAACACCGTTCGGTTCAGTGCATGATGCGGTCGGTGGATCTGCAACCTATATCTCCGCCGCGGCAAGCTACTTCGTCAGCCCCATCCGGCTTGTTGGTGTGGTCGGAGGGGATTTCCCCCGCGAAGGGCTGGCATTTCTTGAGGAACGTAAGGTTGATCTGGAAGGACTCGAGGTTATCGCAAACGGCAAGACATTCCGCTGGTCGGGCCGATATCATTATGATTTGAATATGCGGGACACACTCTCCACCGACCTGAACGTGTTTGAACGATTTGATCCGAAGATCCCGGAGCGGCACCGGAAAATCCGTACGGTGTGCCTGGGCAACATTGATCCGGTTCTCCAGCGTAAGGTGCTCCAACAAATGGAGAATCCCCGCATTGTCGTGTGCGACACGATGAACTACTGGATCGAGGGCAAGCGGGAAGAACTCCTGAAGACGCTCACGATGATCAATGTGTTGATTCTGAATGACTCTGAAGCACGGCTATTATCAAAAGAACCGAATCTGATCAAGGCGTCGAAGGTGATCCGCAGTATGGGCCCCGGCGTTATCATCATCAAAAAGGGAGAGCACGGTGCGCTGCTGCTCACCGATTCCGTGGTCTTCTCTGCGCCGGCCTACCCCATGGAAAATATTTTTGATCCGACAGGTGCAGGGGATTCATTTGCCGGAGGTTTTATCGGATGGCTGGCCCGGACAGAAGACATGTCGGAAGAGAATCTAAAACGCGCAGTGATCTACGGCAGTACGCTCGCTTCATTTTGTGTTGAGAAGTTCGGTGTTGAGGGATTGTCAGACCTGACGTATCTTCGCATCCAGGACCGGTTCCGTGAGTTCAGAGAGCTTTCCCGATTTGATGAGGACTGATTGACACCATGAAGGCTGTTGACTGGACCGATGGCCAAATACGGTTTCTCGACCAGACGCTCCTCCCGCACGAGGAGCGTTTTGTCGATACTCACGACGTCCGCGTGGTGGAAGAGGCCATCCGAAAACTCAGAATCCGGGGCGCGCCTGCCATCGGGGTGGCGGCGGCATTCGCCGTGGTACTTGCCGCGAGGGGGGGTGAAGGGAGTGATGGACGCACACTCCGCGAGCGCGTCGAAAATGCTGTGGCCGTCTTGAGAATGACCCGCCCTACAGCGGTGAATCTGTTCAACGCCCTCCACCGCATGCAGCGGGTAGTGGACATGCACCCCCGGGAGGGTGACGATGACCTTCTGCCGCTGCTCATGCAGGAGGCAAAGAGAATTCAGGAAGAAGATCAACGGGCCTGTGACAGAATAGGAGAACTCGGGGCTTCGCTCCTTGGGACAGGGGTTTCACTCCTGACGCACTGTAACGCCGGGGCGCTGGCGACGGCGGGCAGTGGTACTGCCCTGAGCATCATTACAACGGCAGCCCGGGAGGGAAAAGTTGTGAGGGTATTTGCGGACGAAACCAGACCTCTGCTGCAGGGGGCACGGCTGACTGCCTGGGAGCTGCAGAAAGCCGGGATACCGGTTGTATTGATAACGGATAGTACCGCGGGATCAGTTCTGCGGGAAGGCAGAGTGCAGGCAGTGATTGTCGGAGCGGATCGTATCGCGGCCAACGGAGACACCGCGAACAAAGTTGGTACCTATCCCCTCGCAGTCCTCGCTCACCGTCATCATGTTCCGTTCTATGTTGCAGCTCCAACGTCGACGCTGGATGCACATTCCGCTGATGGGTCGGCCATTCCGATTGAGGAGCGTGATCCGATGGAAGTGACACACTTTGCCGGAGTCCGGGTTGCGCCTGACGGAGTCGGCGTGTATGCTCCCGCCTTTGACGTGACGCCGAACCAACTCATTTCCGCCATTGTTACAGAGAACGGAATCCTCCGTCAGCCTTTTGATGCGTCTATCGCAAGGACATTGCAGACTTTATGATCGTCAAAAGTGACGCCATCGTCCTCAAAACGATGAAATTCCGGGAATCCAGCATTATTGCTACGCTTCTGACACGGGACTATGGCAAAGTGTCAGTCATCGCAAAAGGTATCAGGAATAGGTCCCGTGGGGGAGCTTCCGCCCTGGAACCGATGAATTATGTGCGGGTCGTCATCTACCGTAAACCGGGAAGAGATCTTCAACTCATGACGCAGTGTGACCCGGTCCGTGTTTTTAAGGGGCTTTCGGATGATTTAGAACGGATGGCTGTCGGGATGGCCGCAGTAGAGCTCACCAATCTCGCCATTTCCCCCGACGAAACTCATCCTGAGGTATTTGACCTTGTGGTGGGTACTCTGGAAGCGTTGAGCAGTGCAACTCGGCACCCTGGAAATGCGTTATACTATTTTGAGGTACAGCTGTTAGGCTTGCTGGGATTTCGACCCGAATTACGCCGTTGCGTTCTCTGCGAAGGTCCGATCGCGACAATAGCGGGGCGCTCCGGGGGGGTATCGTTTCGATTGAGCGTGCACGGGGTTCTCTGCTCAGCGTGCGAGAATCGTGAACACGGCGAGATGAGTATGACACTGCCGGCCCTGCATGCTCTGGCGGCGTTACAGGATACGCTGCTGGCCGAAGCGGCATTTCGGATCATGCTGACGCCGGAGATGCGACGTACCATCGAAGAGGTGTTACGCTGGCTTGTCATGCACCACCTCACGGGCATGAAGCCGCTTCGATCAGAACAGGTGTTTTCAAAGTTGACGTGAATTTTCTTGAACGGAGGAAAGTGAAATGGTAAAGAAGTATGTTTTTGCATCTGTGCTCCTGGTGGCCGTGGGCATTATCGTCGGTGCGATACTGGTCTCATCTGTGGGGAATGGCGTGGATCTGGGTTTCGCGCTGGGCTCGGGTGACGTCAAACTCGGAGGAACCGCACCAGTCGCTATCCAGAATCAAGCAGTAAAAGCCCTGAGCGACAATTTCGCCGCGGTGTCAAAGGCGGTATCACCTTCAGTTGTTGCGATTAAGACGACGACAACGGGTAAGGAACGTCAGAGCAGAATGCCGCGCGACTTTTTCCACTTTTTTGGACCGGAACTGCAAAACCCGAATCAGGCGCCTGAGCCCTCACAGGGATTTGGGTCCGGGGTGATCCTTACGGCCGACGGCTACATCGCTACCAACAACCATGTTGTCGAGGGCGCGGCTGATGGCGGGATCGAGGTGACACTCAATGATAAGGTTTATTTTAAGGCAAAACTTGTTGGGGCAGATCCCTCAACGGACCTTGCGGTGATTAAGGTCGAAGCGACGGACCTTGTTCCCGCGGCGCTTGGCAACTCCGAATCTGTTCAGGTTGGGGAATGGGTCGTTGCCATCGGCAATCCGCTTGGCCTCACCTCCACGGTGACCGCAGGGATCGTCTCCGCGATCGGGCGGAATATCAACATCATCCAGGATAACTATGGGATTGAGAATTTTATCCAGACCGACGCGGCAATCAACCCGGGGAACAGCGGCGGAGCGTTAGTAAACATGAGCGGCGAACTGATCGGTATCAACACCGCTATTGCCACGACAAACGCCAGATATCAGGGATATGGGTTCGCAGTCCCGGTGAACCTGTTGAAGACGGTAGCCGCTGATCTTATAAAGTACGGGGAGGTGCGCAGGGGATACGTCGGCGTATCGATCGGACTTGTGGATCAGAAAATGGCTGATGCGCTGGGGATGAAGGAAGCGAAGGGGGTAATGGTTCAGGCGCTGGTTGCAGACGGAGCGGCCAGGGCGGCGGGCATTAAGGAAGGGGATGTGATCCTTACCGTTGACGGGCGCGAAGTGAACAGGCAGAATGAACTTCAGTCGTATATTGCCACACGCCATCCGGGCGATGAAGTCACGCTGAAGGTGTTCCGGGATGGAAAGACGTTCGAGAAAAAGGTTGTCTTACGGCCACGACAGCCGGAACCCGAAATCGCACGCGGGGAGGGCGAGAAACCGGCAGAACGGGAGGCCACAGCGGATTCACCGCGAAGTGTCACGTTTGACAATCTTGGATTTGGTGTTCGGGCGCTTACTTCAGCGGAAGCCAAAGCGCTCAACGGTGAAAAAGGCGTGATCGTGGCAGACGTTAAGCCGTACGGGGAGGCGGCCAGCCGGTCCATCCGGAAGGACGATATCATCCTGGAAGCCGACCGGAAAGAAGTTGCCTCGCCGGCCGATCTGAAGAGGATCATCGAGGGTCGAAAAGCAGGGGAATCAGTTCTATTTAGGGTCAAACGGGACAACACAACCGCCTTTATAGCGCTGCAGATACCCCGTTAATATCCCACAGACTCCGGACGGGTCCCTGCATTGACTGCCGGGGCCCGTCTGTTTTTTTTGCGATTCGGGCCGAAAACTTGACAAATAGACCCCTTGGACGTATATTTTTTAATACGTTGGACCAGTTGACACATAAGGGGAAGGCAACTTCAGCGCACATAGGAGTGTATACGGTCACCCGGGTCGGCTTAACGCGAAGGTTCTTATTCTGAATCAGAATTACGAGCCCATGAGCGTCGTGAATGTCAAGAAGGCCATAGGTCTTCTGTTTCGCGGTAAAGCAGAGCTGATTGAGGCACAGAACGGACAGCTTGTCCGTGCCGTGTCGGTGGCGATGCCGTTCCCCAGCATTGTCCGCCTGTCAGTGTTTGTCAAAGTCCCCTACAAGAAGATCATACTATCCCGCAAGAACATCCTCCGCCGCGACGGGCATCGGTGTCAATATTGTGGAAGGGGGGACCTTCCATTGACGGTAGACCATGTGATTCCCGTGTCACGTGGAGGAGAGGACGCCTGGGAGAACCTGGTCTGTGCCTGTGTCCGGTGCAACAACAAGAAGGGAGACCGGACTCCGGAGGAGGCGCTGATATCCTTGCGACGCAAACCCATGCGCCCCAACCATGTCACGTTTATCCGTCATGTGGTGGGGTCTCTCGACGAGCGGTGGAAGCCCTACCTTTTCCTGAATTGATGCAGGCCGGGGTCATTCGCTCGGATGTCCCCCTGCACACCAATCCACTACGGATCGTATGAATCAACGTAAGACTATTCTGAGCGGGATGCGCCCGACCGGCAAACTCCATCTTGGCCATCTGGTGGGTGCGCTGGAAAGTTGGGTCGCATTACAGGGCGAGTATGACAATTTTCATCTTATTGCAGACTATCATGTCCTGACCACCAATCTCGACTCTTCCGCCATTCAGGCTAATTCCATCGACATGACCATCGATTGGCTGGCGGCGGGCATCGACCCCTCACGGAGTCCGGTTTTCCGCCAGTCGCAGATCAAGGAGCATGCCGAGCTGCATCTGATCTTTTCAATGCTTATTACCGCCGCCCGTCTCGAACGGAATCCCGCGGTAAAAGACCAGGTTCGTGATTTGCAGATTGAGAATATTACCTACGGCCACCTGGGATACCCGGTGCTGCAAGCGGCTGACATCCTCCTGTACAAAGGCGATCTCGTGCCGGTTGGTGAAGATCAGGTTCCGCACGTCGAGATCTCCCGCGAGATAGCCCGGCGTTTTAATACACAGTATGGAACGGTGTTTCCCGAACCGGAGCCAAAACTTACACAATTTGCCCGCCTTCCGGGGCTCGACGGAAAGCGTATGAGCAAGTCGGTAGGCAATACGATTGTGCTCTCAGATCCGCCGGACGTGATTCAACAAAAACTGCGCGGGGCGGTAACTGATCCGTTGAAGGTCCGGAAAAATGATCCCGGCCGGCCGGAGATTTGCCTGGTGTTCACGTATCATCAGAAGTTTAACCCGGCGGAAACCGGCGAGATCGCGGCAGGGTGCCGGTCCGGAGCTCTCGGGTGTGTGGAATGCAAGCGCCGCGTATGCGCCCGGATCACGGATGCGCTGGCTCCATTTCGTGAGAAACGTGCATACTTTGATGCACATCCCGGAGAGGTCGAACAGATCCTTGACGATGGGGAACAACGTGCTCGCCTTCGCGCCCGGGAGACCATGGCCGAAGTTCACACCGCCATGAAATTCGGATAATAGCATGTATCGCGTTAAACTCACAGAATTCGAAGGCCCGCTCGACCTCCTCCTGTTCTTTATCAAACGGGATGAGCTGGACATCACCAACATCCCGATTTCACAGATTACCCAGGAGTTCCTTGAATACTTGCATCTGATGGCGTCGCTTGACCTCGAGCTGGCAGGTGACTTTATCGTCATGGCGGCGACCCTGATGCAGATTAAGGTGCGCATGTTGCTGCCGCGTGATGAACAAACCACGGAAGAGGAAGATCCGCGGGCGGAACTTGTGCGTCGCCTGATCGAGTACAAACGGTTCAAAGAGATGGCACAGGAATTCGGTTCACTGGAAGAGGAAGAACGGAAAATCTACTACCGGCGGTTCTTTGATGCCGACACAACAATCCTCGTGGAAGAGGAGGAGGATGGATTCCTCAAGGATATCTCCCTCTTCAACCTTATTGCGGCATACAAATCGGCACTCGATCAGATGCCGCGAAAGATCGTCCACGAGGTCCAGTTGATGTCGGTTTCGGTGGACGAACAAATGAGCTTTGTCATGGATTTTCTTCGTGTGCATGGTCCGACGACCTTACTTCAGCTCGTCGCGCATATGGTTGAAAAAATCCGCGTCATCGTCACGGTCATGGCGGTGCTGGAACTCACAAAGAACAAGGTGATTGGTCTTGCCGCCGTGGAGGGCCGCGAAGATATCGCGATCCGGCCTTTGATCCCACTCGCGCCCATGACCATTGCGATGCCATGAATGCCGAACTCCTCCCACCGCCCGTCAGCAGACAAATCCTGGACATTCTTGAGGCACTCCTGTTTGCCGCGGACGAACCGCTTTCGACCAGGCAGCTGATCGATCTGCTGGATTACCTGTCAGACCAGGAACGTCCTCGGCCCCTGAATGCGGACACAATCCTCTCGTGCATCATGTTTATGAATCGCGAGTATGAGCATCACGGCAGAACCTTCCGCATCAAAGCCATCGCGGGCGGATTCCAGTTTGCCACGCTGCCTGAGTATGCTGTTTGGCTCGGCCGGTTGGTGAAAGAAAAATCAAAACGAAAGCTCTCCGTCTCCGCGCTCGAGAGCCTTGCGGTGATCGCCTATAAACAACCCGTGACAAAGCCGGAAATCGAAGCAATCCGGGGCGTGAACGCGGACTACGTCCTCCGTACCTTGATGGAGCGGAATCTTGTCACGATTGTTGGACGTGCGGCAACGCCGGGAAGGCCTCTGCTCTACGGTACCACAAGCGATTTCCTCAAACATTTTGGCCTGAATGACCTCGCCGAACTTCCCAAACCGCGGGAAATCAACGAACTTATGGCAGAAGCCGAATATGAGGTGGAAAAACGTATGCTGCGTGAGCTTGAGGAGAAAAAGGCGGCGGAAGAAGAAAGTGATGGCGGACAGGGACTTCACCTGGTCGGAGACGACGAATGATCAAACGCGCGCCTAAAGCCTCCACACGCCAGGATGACGCCGGGCAGAAGGTACGGCTCAACCGTTTCCTCAGCATGTGCGGCGTGTCCTCCCGACGCAAAGCGGATGAAATGATTTCCGGCGGACTCGTCAAGGTGAACGGCGTTGTGATGACCACGCTGGGTTGTACCGTGCGTCCGGGAAAGGACCGCGTGTTCGTGAATGGTAAAGAGGTTGCCCATGTGGACGCGCCGATCTACCTGGTGATGAACAAGCCGAAAGATACCATCACAACGGCACATGATGAACGCGGACGTCCCACGGTGATGGATCTTGTTCACTCACGGAAACGTGTGTTTCCCGTCGGGCGACTTGATCGGAATACCACCGGCGTACTCCTGTTCACAAACGATGGCGAATTCGCACACGCCATGATGCACCCCCGCTCCAAAGTCCCGAAAGCATACCTTGTCACCTGTGACAAAGCCGTGGAACGCGACCACATCGCACAACTGCGGACAGGGATCCGTCTGGACAAGAAGATGACTGCACCCGCTGAGGTGTTTCCGGTGCCGGGAAGTCGCGGGAAAGAGGTCGGCATCACCATCCGGGAAGGCTGGAACAGGCAGATCCGCCGCATGTTCGAATCATTCGAATACGATGTCCGCAAACTCGACCGGGTCGCCTACGGTCCGGTAACGAAGGAAGGACTTCCACGCGGGGCAACGCGCGCTCTTACGCCCAGAGAAATACGCGAGTTGAAACGGGTTGCAGGCATCGAGAGGGATTGATCCATGCAGAAAACCACACTCCGCTTTGTCATGTGTGTTCTTACCCCCGCGTTGCTTCTCGCTTCCTGCTCCCGATCCGTGTACCGGGAAGTGTATCCTACACTTACCGATAAACGGTACGATTCCGAGTTCCCGTACAGGGGTTGCTCCGAGCAATTGGAGGCGATCAGCGAAACGGTGCATATGCTCAGCAGCATCGCCTACTACAGAACGTATACATTTACCGAATCTGAACGGATCACCCGTTCACAACTGACGCCCCGCCTTTTCAAAGAGAGGCAGGATCGATCCGTCTATGTGAACAGCACGGCCTCGGGGACTGCTACGGTGATTCACTACGACGAGCGGCGCGTGGTTCTTATGTCCTGCGCGCATATCGTGGACTTCGAAGATACGGTGCTCTCGTTTTATGTGGGGAGCGACCGGCGGATGACGACGGCCCTCAAAAGTGTCGCGGTCAAGGAGAAACAGACAAACTATGTGGCCGTCCTGCCGGAAGGTGGCGAGATGACCATCCTCGCGATGGACAAGAAGGAAGATATTGTGCTGCTAGGAAAACGGTTTTCGACAGAGCCTGCGAATCGAATCCGGGTGTTCAATTATCCGGCCGGCAAGGCCCGCGAGCTGGAATGGGGATCATTCGTCTACCTTTTCGGATATCCGTCCGGCTACAAGATGGTGACAAAGGGTATTATCAGCAGTCCCAACAAAGACCGCCGTGGCACATTTATGGTGGATGCCATGTTCAGCCGTGGTTTCAGCGGGGGGATCGCCCTGGCAATCCGGGATGGAGTGCCGAATTTTGAACTTGTCGGGATTATCAAACTGGTGTCCGCACGGTCTTCGTATGTTCTGGTTCCAGAAAAAGAGAATGGGGAGACCGTCTACGACCCTGCAGTTCCGTACTCGGGCTCCCTGTATGTCGAGCGAAAGACGGAAATCGAATCCGGGATTACCCAGGCAGTGCCTGTTGAGGCGATTCGTGAATTCATCCGGGCAAGTGCGCCGGCCCTCCTGGATATGGGATATACGGTGACTGGATTGTTGAAACAGGAGTGACAGATCCCAGTGCCTGATCAGTTAAAAAGTATTCTGCTCTCGGATCTTGCGCTCGCGCGGCGTATCGAAGCCGCTGATGCCGCCGTGGGGGTGACATCGGCCGAGATCCACGCCCGGCTGCATCCGGAATCGGGCGCGTTGGCGGAACCGATAGCCGGTGGGATCGCCGTGTTTGTGGGGGTCAATTCGTCGTTGACGCAGGCATTGGGGATCGGCATGCGGGGACCGGTCCGGTCCTCGGAGATGGACCGGCTTGAACGGTTTTTCGTTTCGCGCGGTGCGCCGGTTCACGTGGAAGTGTGCCCGATGGCCGATCCATCATTGCTGGAAGAACTCGGAAAACGGGGATATGACCTGCGGGAATTCTCCAACATGCTCGTGCGCAGGATACGCGTCATCGAAATGCCCCCTGCAGCCTCATCGCCGATCAGCGTGCAGCTAAGCTCGCCAGAGGAAGCTGATGTATGGGCGCGGACGGTGGCGATCGGATTTGGTGAAGATCTCGCTGACACATCGGAGAATGTTTAGGTGCTCCGCGATCTTGTCCTCCGGCCGACGACGAAATGCGTCCTTGCGTGGGTGGGGGGAAGGCCTGCGGGAGGTGGCGCGTTGTCTATCCACGATGGCGTGGCTGCCATTTTTGGAGCCAGCACCCTTCCCTCGTTCCGACGCCTGGGCGTGCAGAGTGCTGTGATCCGGGCACTGATCACCTATGCACTCGAAGCTGATTGTGATGTTGCATACACACTCACCCGCCCCGGCAGCGTGTCCCAGCGTAATGTTGAACGCCAGGGATTCCGGGTGGCCTACACGCGGTGTTCGCTTGTGCGTCCTGAAGAACGAAAGTAGATCAATACTCGAATGCCAGAAGGCCCTGAACCTATGCCCACTCACGTTGCACAGCGGGCACGGCGTGAATTCCTCCACGCAGCCGGTGCCACCGTTGCTGCCAGTCTGTTCCTGCCTGACACCGCCCTTGCCGGACCCCGGCCCGCTCGAAAACCCCCCCGTCTGAAAGAAGGGGATACCGTCGGGCTCATTAATCCCGCCGGCGCCACCCATGTCAGGGCGGATCTGGACATTGTGACGGAGACGCTGGAAACTCTCGGACTCTCCTGGAAATTTGGCGAACACCTCACGGACCGATACGGGTATCTGGCAGGCAGCGATGCAGACCGCGCTTCCGATATCAACACCATGTTTGGGGATCCGGACATCCATGCCATTATGGCAGTCCGGGGAGGATGGGGGTGTAACAGGCTGCTCGATCTGCTCGACTATGATCTGATCGCCCGGCGCCCCAAGATCCTCGTGGGATATAGTGACATCACTTCGTTGCTCGTCGCCTGTCATGCACGATCCGGTCTGGTAACATTCCACGGACCGGTCGGGACATCCACCTGGAATCAATTCTCCGTCGGCTATTTTAAGCGGGTGCTTATGGATGGGAGCCAGGAGGTGTTCCGGAACCCGCGGATCACCGGTGACAACCTCGCACAGACCCGCGACCGCATACAGGTGATAACACCGGGTACGGCCCGCGGCGTTCTTGTCGGAGGCAACCTGTCTGTCCTGACCGCCATGATCGGGTCTGCCTATCTTCCGCGATGGGAAAAGGTGATTCTCTTTCTTGAGGATGACGGGGAACAGATCTACAGGATCGATCGGATGCTGACGCATCTTCGTCTGGCGGGAATTCTCGAAACCCTTGCAGGCTTTGTGTTCGGCAAATGCACACACTGTGAGCCCGCGGACGGGTACGGATCCCTTACCCTGGAGGAGGTCTTCCGTGATCTTGTCGCACCGCTCCGGATTCCCGCCTTCGCCGGCGCGATGATCGGGCACATTGAAAACAAATTCACGGTGCCGCTTGGCATCGAGGTGGAGATGAATGCGGATGATGGGAGTATTCGCATGCTGGAGAGTGCGGTAGAGTTGTAGCACGTTGTGGTACCTCATCGTTTGTTCACACCAGAGAGGTTTGTATGGCATCAGTGGTCTCACGCCTGTTCTCCGAAACCGATCGTGACCGTATCCGCGCAGCCGTTGTTGACGCCGAGCAGAAAACGTCGGGAGAAATCGTCCCATATGTAGTTGATCGATGTGACACGTACGAATTTGCCGAGTGGCGGGGCGGAGCACTTCTTGGGATGACCGTCGCAACGGTGTTCGCCGCACTCCACGAACTGACCCCCCTCTGGCTTCCGCTGGATTTCGCCGGGCTTGTCATCGTCACCATTGTCGCATTTGTGGCAGGGATGCTGATGGTGCGGATTTTCCGCCCGCTGAAGCGCGTGCTGGCCGGAGGCGCGGAGATAGATCACCGTGTTTCTCAACGGGCAGCGGAAGCATTTGTGTCTGAAGAAGTGTTCAAAACACAGGATCGAACCGGGATACTCCTCTTTGTCAGTCTGCTGGAACACCGCGTTCTCGTGGTCGGTGATGCCGGCATCAACAGGGTGGTCAAGAAGTCAGACTGGGAGGATGTTGTGGCTACCGTGATCGCAGGTCTGAAAGCGGGTACTCCCGCTGACGGGCTCGTCCGTGCGATTGGCTTGTGCGGCGAACTTCTGCAAGGATCAGGGGTGCAGCGTCGCGCCGACGACACGGATGAACTGTCAGACGGCTTGAGAATGAGCGATCGATGAAAATTCCTTCACGATATGCTGCTGGTGCGGCGATACTTCTCGCCGGTGTCCTCCTGTTCGGCCTGATCATTTCCCGGGCCGGGGCGACCGAAATACCATACCTTGGTGGCCGTGTGAACGATCTTGCGGATCTGCTGTCGGCAGACTCCGCGCGTGAGCTGGAAACGCTGCTCGCGCAGCATGAAGACTCCACGTCAAACCAGGTCGTCCTCCTTACCATCCACTCGCTGGAAAATGAAGCTATCGAGGAGTACGCAATCCGCGTGGTTGATACCTGGAAGCTCGGGAAAAAGGGGAAGGATAACGGAGTGCTGCTCCTTATCGCAAAAGACGACAGACAGGTGCGGATCGAAGTTGGAAGGGGGCTGGAAGGTTCGCTGACTGACGTTCTCTGTGCCCGTATCATACGGAATGAGATTGTGCCGAAGTTCAAGAGCGGGGAGTATGACAGGGGTGTGCGTGCCGGATTGGAGGCGATTCTTGCCGCGATCGCCGGAGAATATACAGCCGAGGACGGAGATGGAGAGGGGGAAGACTTCGCCGTCAATATTGTCGCATTCCTTTTCTTCCTCGTCATTGTGGGTTTGTTTACATTGATGGCGCTGGCCACTCCCGGATGCGGGGGTTGGTTTATCTATGCATTTCTCCTCCCGTTCTGGGGTACCTTTCCGTATGCCACGCTCGGCGCGCCGGTCGGACCGGCTTTGGGTCTATTGTACGCATTCGGCTTCCCCCTTATAAAAATATTTCTCCCCAAGACAACCTGGGGCAAGGGCGTGATGAAGCGCATTGGAACTACGGCACTGTCCGGCGGCGGGAGCAGGGGTGGATGGAGTTCCGGCGGGAGCCGCTCCTCCGGGGGCGGTTTCTCTGGAGGAGGCGGAAGTTTTTCCGGCGGCGGATCATCGGGGAGCTGGTGAGATGAACTCGACTGCAGTCTACCGCATATGGTCCGTTGTGATGTTCGGCGCTACAACCGTCATCGCCGTGCTCAGTCCGCTGCACGTTCTGACGGCCGCGACTCCAGAACCCTGGACCCGCATGCTGGATTATGCAGTCGCAGTTCTTATGGTGATCGATATTGTCGTGCGCTGGAAAAGAATGCGGACACTCAGGATGTACCGGGTAAGGTGGTTCGTCATTGACGTGGTTGCGGCACTGCCGTTTGTCAGCCTCCTCGGACTTCCGTCTTTTGAACTCCTCCGTTTGGGCAAGCTCCTGCGCGTCGTGCAGAGCATGCGGGAATGGTGGTCGCACTACCTTGATCGATGGAATGTCTTTCGCCTGGTCTATTCCGCGTACTGGATAGCGCTGGTGGTGCACGGACTTTCCTGCGGCTGGGTTGCCGTTCGGGCGCTGACACCCGGAACGCACGGGCTCGAAAACAGTTATCTCAAGGCCCTCTACTGGTGTGTCACGACGTTAACCTCCGTGGGGTATGGCGATATTACGCCCAGGACGGACTTCGAAACGCTCTACGCAGTGTTCGTCATGGCGGCCGGCGTGGGCATGTTTGCCTACGTGGTTGGCAATATTGCCCATATCATTTCGAATTTGCATCCATCCAGAGTGCGGTATGTCGAGACAATGGAAGGGATAAACGCGTTTCTGGAATACCGCGGACTCCCCGCCGCGCTGCGGCGGCGAATCCGCGAGTATTATTCCTACCGGTGGGAGAAGCGGCTGGGTTTTGACGAGTCGGCCATCCTGGATGATCTCTCTCCCTCACTCCAGGGGGATGTCTCGTTGTTTCTCAAGAGAGACGTGATCCAGAAGGTCCCGTTTTTCCATGGCGCGACGGACGAACTGATCAGAGAAATAGCACTCGCCATGCGCCCGCAGGTGTACATGCCCGGCGATCTTGTATTCCGGGCGGGGGAGAAGGGCGGAGAAATGTTTTTTATCGGCCGCGGTCGCATTGAAGTGCTTGGAAAGGACGGAATCACCGTGCAGGCCACCCTCGGGGACGGTCAGTTTTTCGGAGAGGGAGCACTCGTACTCGGTCAACCTCGCAGCGCAAGCGTGCGCGCGGCGGGTTTCTGTGATCTGTACGCGCTCGACAAAAAATCCTTCGACGGAATTATCTCGCGGTACCCGGAATTTGCAGACCATATTGATGCCATGATCCGGGAACGGTTCGGGCAATCAGAATAGTCATACGCCATCGATACAGAAAGGAAGTAACGGCAATGATGAGTCTTCTCTTTTCACCGCACGATCGTCGGTCGGTGTCTCCGTTACAACTCGTGCTGTGTGCCGCTTTGCTCTTCTCCACCGGAGTACAACCCGGACTGGCTGACGAAGGGATGTTTCCCCTCACAGAACTGAAGGCGCTGGATCTGCGCGCCAGAGGACTCACCATCAGTGCGGATGAGCTGTACAATCCGCAGGGAGTGAGCCTGATTGATGCCATCGTGAATATCGGGGGATGTACGGGTTCATTCGTTTCGCAGGACGGACTTATCCTGACAAACCATCATTGTGCCTTCCCCGCCGTTCAGGCTGCGAGTACCCCGGCAAAAGACTATGTCACACACGGGTTTCTGGCACACCAACGACATGAAGAAATTCGTGCCAGGGGAAATACCGTTCGTATCATTGAGTCGTACCGTGACGTATCCGATGAAGTGCTGGAGGTACTGGCTGATTCAATGTCGCCGGGAGAACGGACGCGGGCGCTTTCTTCACGGACCAAGGCCATTGTGGCCGAAACAGAAAACCGGCACCCGGGAAAGCGAGCCGAGGTGGCGGAGATGTTCGCCGGGCGAACCTATGTGCTTTTTGTCTATATCTACCTGCGTGACGTCCGCCTGGTGTATGTCCCGCCCCGCGGAATTGGGGATTTTGGCGGGGAGGAAGACAACTGGATGTGGCCGCGGCACACGGGGGATTTTGCGTTCATGCGCGCATATGTCGGGCCCGATGGAGCCCCGGCAGACTATGCGCCCGGGAATATTCCCTTCCGGCCGAAAAAGTGGTTGCGTATCCAGCCAGACGGTGTCAATGAAGAAGATGCGGTGTTTATCTTGGGATACCCGGGGAGAACATACCGTCACCGGACATCACATTTTCTGGCCTACGAAGAGGAGGGCCGGCTCCCGGCAGTTGCGGGCCTGTACGAATGGCAGATAGCGACAATCCGCCGGCTGGGTGCAGCCGACCGGAGTGTTGAGCTGAAATACGACGCACGCGTAAAATCACTTTCGAACACTGCAAAGAACTCCCGCGGTAAGCTCCAGGGACTCCAGCGTCTCCACCTTGTACAGTCAAAACGCGACGAAGAAAAAAGGATGCAGGAATTTATCCTTGCCGATACACGGCTGCGCGAGCAGTATGGCACCATGCTCCAGGATATCGCCGGGGTGTACGAGGCCATGACGGCGACAGCAGCTGCGGAAGTGTTGCTGGACAATCTCCGCAGCAGCACGATCTCCCTCTCCCTTGCATTCACCGCCACCCAAGGTGCCAGAGAATTGCGCAAGCCCGATCTTCAGCGTGATGCTCCCTTCATGGAAAGAAACCTGGCGCGTACGAAGGATGGCGTGCGCCTGAGTCTGCAGAATTTTTATGAACCTATCGACAGAGCGTTGTTTGCCGAGACGCTGCGTCGGCTCCGCAACCTGCCACAGACACAACACCATGGGATCCTGGATTCGCTGTTTTCAGAGATAGAACAGCAGGGTGGCACAGACCGCTGGATGGAACAACTCTACGCGCGCGCAACACTGCGAACGCCGGAAGCCGTGTTTGCGCTTATGGATGGATCCCCGGAAGAAGCGGACCGATCACCGGACCCATTTGTCGGCCTGGCCCGGCGACTCGCCCCCGTCTACCAGATGCTGAAAGAGCAGCGCCAGGAGCGGGAAGGCAGGCTCACGCGCCTTCATGCCGGCCTTGTCGAAGTAAAACAGGCCTTCCAGAAGACGACGTTCATTCCTGATGCAAATAGCACGCTTCGCTTCACATTCGGGCGCGTCCGGGGTTATGCTCCGGCTGACGCAACGCTGTTCAGGCCGATTACAACGTTAAAGGGAATCGTCGAAAAAACGACAGGCGTCGAACCATTCCACGCGCCCGACAAACTGCTTGCGCTGTACCGGGCACGATTGTTCGGGAGATATGCGCACACGTCCCTGGGCTCTGTCCCTGTGGCCCTCCTGTACAACCTTGATACCACCGGGGGGAACTCAGGGAGTCCGCTTCTGAATGCGGCCGGTGAACTGGTCGGCGTAAACTTCGACAGAACGCTCGAAGCGACAATCAATGACTATGCCTGGAGTGAGGAGTACAGCCGCTCCATCGCCGTGGACATCCGCTACGTTCTGTGGGTTACCGAATTTATAGGGGGTGCACAGAACGTGCTTCAGGAGCTCGGCGTCTGAGAGCTCCGTAACAGCAGCAATAACAACCGGTTCTGGCCCCATGCACAAAAGCTTGAAAACGTCAGGCACGGTTGGTATCTTTATGTGAACACTCCGATCCTTCAAATGAACATGCCACTTCGCATCCTGCTCTCCCGTGCTGTACGCACATGCATGTGGACCTGTCTGTGCTCTTCTCTCCTCTTTTCCCAGCCGGGGACAGACGGGGAGCCCTTTCTTTTGACCGGACACACCGATGCCGTCCTCGCACTCACATTCAGCCCCGACGGCAAGTTCCTTGTGAGCGGGGGGAAGGATGAATCCCTGCGGATCTGGGAACGAAAAGGCGCCGTGTATGAACCCGGCACCGTCCTTGATGCAGGGCGTACGATCCGTACTGTAACGTTCTCGGCGGATGGCCGCATGTGCATCGAGGGCGGAGACCGGGTGCGTGATACGGACAACCATCTCGGTATCTGGTATGCAGGAGGTGCGTCGCTCAGCACTAGAGTGTTGGACGATACGTGGAACGTCGACGTCCTGGCTCTCGCGCTCAATGGCAAACGAAAAGCTATTGCCTGTGGACTCGGCGACTATACGATAAAAGTCGTGGATGCAACAACCCTTCGCGCTCTGTCGCGACTGGAAGGTCACGTGGGAGAGGTGCAGGCCGTTGCGTACAACCATGACGGGACGATTCTGGCTACCGGCGGCGAAGGGGGGGCTATCCTGCTCTGGAATGCCGCAACGGGCAAGCTCACCGCGACGCTCGCCGGGCATGCTGGCGAGGTGCTGGCGCTGGCCTTTCACCCGAACGGGAAAGTACTCGCTTCAGCCGGGTCCGATCAACAGATTATTCTGTGGAATGTTGCAAGCAGATCAATCACGAAATCGTTGCTGGGGCACACCGACGATGTGACATGCCTTGCGTTTAGCCCCGACGGAAAGATGCTGGCATCGGGAAGCCTGGATTACACGGTGAGACTCTGGTCGGCGGACACGGGCACGGAGCTGAGAATTCTTCCCGGCCATGAGGACGCGGTGTACGGTGTGGCCTTCGCACCCTCGGGCGGCCTGCTGGCGAGTGCAGGCGGAGATGAGATCATCCGGCTCTGGAATCTCACACCGGGTAAGCGAAAGATACCCCCTCCCGTGGCAGATATCCCCCAGACCGACATAGCCGACAAAATCCCGGCGCGGATTACACTTCTGGAACCATCTCCCTCGCGCGGCATGAAGGTCGTGCAGCAACAGGAGAAGGTCACAATCAAGGGTAAAGTAACGCCTGCAGCAGGGATCCAGAAAGTATACGTCAATGAGAAGGAAGCCCGGCTTGTGAAAAACGGCGAGTTCTCGATCCCTGTCCTTCTGGAGGAAGGGGAGAACGTCATGACGATCCGTGCTGTGGACAAGAAACAGAATGCGGTCGAGGAAACATTCACTGTTACCCGTGAGTCACCCTCTGTCGCCCGCCAGCTTGTGGCACGCCGCGGCAAGGAGTACGCTCTTCTGTTTGCGCTGGACGAATACGATGAATGGAGACCGCTCACAAATCCCGTCAATGATGCCAAGGCAATCGCGGCGGAATTACGGTCGTCATATGGATTTGAGACGGAGTTGCTCTCGAACCCGACCCAGGCGGAAATCCTCTCAACGCTGCGTTCATATGCCGCACGGACGTATGCCGACGGTGATCAGTTGCTGCTTTTTATTGCGGGGCACGGCCAGTTTGATGAGGTTCTGGGGGACGGGTACATTGTGGGCCGCGATTCCCGGTTGCGTGATGACATCAAGACCAGCTATATTTCCCATTCCACGTTACGCACCGTGATTAACAACATCCCCTGCAGGCATATCCTTCTTATTGTCGATGCCTGCTTCGGAGGCACGTTTGATCCGTTGATCGCCGCAAATCAGAGAGGTGATGACGAATACAGCCAGGTGACGAAGACAGAATTTATTGAGAGGAAACTGCGCTTCAAGACACGGCGTTTTCTCACCTCAGGGGGGAAGGAATATGTTCCTGATGGCCGGCCCGGACAACATTCGCCATTCACGCGCCGTTTTCTGGAAGCCCTACGCAGTTACGGTGGGAAGGATGGTATCCTGACACTCGGTGAAGTTCATCAATACATTGAAAAGGTCACACCTGAACCGCGGGGGGGAGAATTCGGCTCCAACGATCCTGGTAGTGACTTCCTGTTCATCGCACGCTAGTTCACCGCGAATTCCATGCGCTCTCTTTTCGTATTGCTCATCCCGTGCATGATGTCTGCTCAGGCCCCCGACTGGGTAACCGGTATGGGGGGCGGGGCAACGTATCCTTCCTCGACGTACCTCACCGGTTTTGGCATCGCCCAGCTGAAGGCAGGGAAACCCCGGAATGAAGTTCTGGAAGAGGCCGTGAACGGCGCCCTCCGGAACGCTGCTGAAAAAGTGCGTGTGTCCATTCTTGGTACGGTCGAATTGCGGACAGAAGAACGGGACACTTCATTAAGTCAATATTTCAGCACCGTGACACAATCCCGGACCACTCTGGAGCTGGAGGGATTGGACAGCAAGACGTATCTTGACGACAAAGCGGGGCTTCTGTACGCTCTGGTCTTTGCCCGCCGGGACCAGTTGTTCGATCGATATAACCGGACTGCCGGTCTGTTACGGGCGCGGCTTGCCGTCCTTCTGAAGAGCGGAAGAGCTGCTGCGGCGGCCAATGATCTTGCCAACGCGCTGACGAGTTATCTTCAGGTTTTGCCACTCTTCCGGCAGATCGAAGAGCTCGAAGGAATCTTGATGGTCCTTCGCGAGAGCAGCCCGGGGCAGATGGAGAAGACATCCGCCTCCGCACGCCATGACGCAGAGCTGACTGCTTCCGTCGAACAGGAGATGGTACGGTTACTTCAGCGGCCGGTACGAACACTTGATGATGCCGCCACCCTCCTTACCCATATTCTCGCCGGGCAACTCGGGGAGAAACACCTCACGATGGGCATTGAGCCCCCTTCTTTTCAGGACACACGATCTGGAAGTCCGTTCTCCCGGTATCTGCATGAATCACTTCTCAGCAGTGCCGCATCGATCCCCTCGTGGGAAGTCCACGCCGCAGAAGCACCGCTTCGTGTGCGCGGCGTGCAGGAAGGCGACCGGATCCTCGTCCGGGGGACCTATTGGGATGTGGCCGGCGGAGTGCGCGTTCGCATCATTGCGCGAAAGGCCCCCGGCGGTACGATTGTTGGGAGCGCCTCCGTGACAATTGCCGAAGCGATTGTTGATGCTTCCGGGCTTGCTACGACGCCGGCGAATTTCTCAGAGGTCGCACACGACCTCCGGAAGATTGAACATGAAACTGCCCCTCATGGTGGACTCCAGCTGGAGTTGTGGACCAACAAAGGCGAAGAGAATCCGGTGTTCGTCCGCGGTGAAAGAATGCGCGTCTTTGTGCGGGCAAATATGCCGTGCGTTGTACGTCTGATCTATCATCTGGCCGACGGACAGCGGACACTGTTGCTTGATGAGTACCGGATCACAGCCGGCGCGGTGCGGAATGCCATTCGCGTCCCGGGTGAGTTTGAATGTGATGCTCCCTACGGGGCTGAGATCCTCCAGGCCTTCGCCTCAACCACAACCCTTCCGCGTCTGGCGGTCGAGCAACGCGGGGGTTACGCCTACATAACGGGCACCCTCGATGCGTTGTTACGCACCTCCCGAGCCCAATCCACACCGGGCTCCGGGTCACTCACCGCTGAAGCCCGGGTGGTGGTGACAACTATGCCGGAATAATCTGCCAGAAGAAAGTGTGTCCGCTGCTGGACTCTGAGCGTGCCGTTTCGTAAATTTCAGTAATAACACTTCTTTTCATATGTGGAATGTCCCATGGAATTAGGGCGCGTCGAAGGCACGATTGTTTCTACTGCCAAAACAGGCCGGCTCAAGGGCTACAAGCTCCTGCTGATCAATCTGATCGGACCCGATGCGTCACCCGGCAGTAACCATGTCGTCGCCGTAGACGCCGTAGGCGCAGGAGAGGGAGAAGTTGTTATTGTTGTGCGCGGCAGTTCCGCCCGGCAGGTTGATGACCTTTCCAATATCCCCACCGATACCAGCATCGTGGCTATCGTTGATTCCATCGAGTATAGGGGCAAAACCGTCTTCCGGAAGAGTTCCTGAATGAAACTCGGGAAAGTGACCGGTAAAGTCTGGGCTACCATCAAGGATCCCAAACTCAACGGTATTCCCCTTTTCGTTATGCAGCCCGTGGACGAGTCAGGCAATGCCCTGGGAAACGAACTGATTGCCGCGGATACCATCGGGTCGCGCGAAGGCGATCTCGTGTTTTGGGTTGGCGGAGCAGAGGCAACGTTCGTTTTCCCCCAACGACAGATTCCAAGTGACGTTTCCATCGTGGGTCTGGTGGATCGACTCGACCTTCAAGACGACTGAAACCATGATCCTCTGCAAAGTAGTTGGCAATATTGTCTCCACCGTCAAGCATAATGCATACCGGAACGCGAAAATCATGCTTGTGCGGCCGGTCAGTCCTGACGGGGTTACAAAATCAGGAACAATGGTGGCCGTGGATACCGTGGGAGCCGGGGAGGGCAATATTGTTCTGGTGGCATCGGAGGGCCGGGCCGCGATGGAGATTCTCGGGTTTACCGCCCGCCAGCCCCTTCGCAGCGTGATTGTAGGCATTGTCGATCATATCGAATATGACCGGAAGCGTGAATGAGACCAGAGGAATTGCGGCCCTATGTGGAGCGTGCGGTGCGCGAGGCGATCGAACGTCAGCTGTCATCACCTTCACATAACAAGGTGCCGCTGAACATTTCGGCGCGCCATCTGCATATCCGCCAGGATCATCTGGAAATGCTGTTTGGTGCCGGGACCCAGCTCACAAAGCTGAGAGATCTGCTGCAGCCGGGAGAATTCGCCGCAAACGAAACCGTCACGGTTGTCGGCCACAACCGCCGTGTGTTCGAGCAGGTACGTATTCTTGGACCTGTGCGGAAAGCGACGCAGGTGGAGCTCTCGTATACAGATGGACGGTATCTGGGAATGGATCTCCCGGCGCGCGTGTCGGGCGACATCGCCGGTACGCATCCGGTCGTCCTGGTCGGTCCAAAAGGATCACTCTATCTTCCGGAGGGGGTGATTCGGGCGTTGCGCCATATTCACTGCAGCGAAGAAGACGCCCTCCGCCTCGGTCTGCGCAACGGTCAGATGGTGAATGTCCGAACAACAGGGCCTATGGCGGTCACGCTCCACCAGGTGTTACTCAGGGTGGGGAAGAATGCGCGCAGGGAAATGCACATCGATACAGACGAAGCGAACGCAGCAGGGCTGGGGGCCGGGGCAACGGGAGAGATTGTGAAGGAAACCTGATCAAACAGGGTGAATTGAGAATACTGACGTGAGGTTGCGTGATAGACCAGAAAAGTATCACTGACATTGTGGAAACTGTGGTTGCCCGCCTGAAAGCGGAAGGAGTGGCGGGAACCGGTCCCCCTCCGGTCGCACATGGTTCTGGCGTCTTTGAACGGATAGAGGATGCGATTGCAGCGGCCCGTGATGCACAACCCCAGTGGGCTTCTACCCCCCGGGCCGTCAAAGAGCGCGTCATCACGGCGCTGCGCAATGTGATGCATGCCCATGCGGAAGATCTTGCCCGCCGGGAATGGGAAGAGACAGGGCTCGGACGTGTTGAAGACAAAGTGGTGAAAATTCACAATGCTGCAAATGCCACCCCCGGGTGTGAGGACCTTGACACACGCTCCTGGAGTGGCGACAAGGGACTGGTAGTCGAAGAGTTCGCCCCCTACGGCGTTGTCGCCGCCGTGACACCGTCGACCCACCCTGTCCCTGTACTGTTTAACAGTCTCGTCATTATCATCGCCTCAGGGAATACCGTTGTGTTTAACGTCCATCCCGCGGCGAAACAGGTATCCGCTCACGCCCTGAAGCTGTTCCACCGTGCCATCTGCGAGAATGGCGGGCCTTCGCATGTCGCCACCATGGTTGCCGAACCAACAATCGAGAGCGCGAATACACTTTTTCGCGAACGCTCGATCCGTCTCATCGGAGCTACCGGCGGACCCGGCCTGGTAAAATCGGCGTTCAGCTCAGGCAAAAAGGTTATCGCGGCCGGACCCGGCAATCCTCCGGTTCTCGTGGATGAAACGGCCGACCTGGACATGGCTGCAAAGCACGTTATCGAGGGGGCCTCGTTCGATAACAACATCCTCTGCATCGCCGAGAAAGAGGCTTTTGTGGTTGATGGGGTCTATCGCCAGTTCCTGGATGCGCTCGCACGACACGGAGCGGTGCGACTGACCCGCGAACAAATCCAGACGCTTGCGCGGAAGGTTTTCCTGAAGAATGAGCGGGGGGAAGTGCAGACCAGCCGCGAGTTCGTCGGCAAAAATGCCAATGTCCTGGCCCGCGCCGTCGGGATAACACTTCCTGACAGTGCCCGTCTTCTGTACGGCGAAGCGGAGTTTGACTGTGAGTTCGTCCAGGAAGAACAAATGATGCCGTACCTTCCCGTGGTGCGTGTCCGCGATGTTGATGAAGGTATCAGCCTCGCACACAAGGCAGAACACCGGTACGGACACACCGCGATGATTCATTCCAACAATCTTGAAACCATCACGCGGTTTAGCAGAACTCTGAACACATCGATTATCGTCGTGAACGGTTCCAGTCTCGTCGGGCTCGGCGGCTTGGCGGGCGAAGGAACATTCTCGCATACTGTTTCGAGTCCGACCGGTGAGGGGGTCTGTACTCCCCGCCATTTTGCCCGTACGCGGCGTCTGGCATTTGGAAAGAGTCTTCATTTCGTCTGACGATTGATGCAGTACTCTGACGATGAACACTAAACGTAAGAAACGACAATACTTCACATTTTCTCACACCTAGGAGCACTCACATGGCAATGGAAGCACTTGGAATGATCGAAACCCGCGGACTTGTCGGGTCTATCGAGGCGGCGGATGCAATGGTCAAAGCCGCGCGCGTACAGCTTATCGGCAAGGTGCTTGTCGGTGGCGGACTCGTGACCATTTTTGTTCGCGGTGATGTCGCGGCGTGTAAGGCGGCGACGGATGCCGGTGCGGCAGCAGCACAGCGGGTCGGTGAGCTGGTCAGCTCCCATGTGATTCCGCGTCCGCATGATGAAATCGAAACCATTCTCCCTCAGCGGACTGACAAAGCATAAGGAATCTTCAGGTGAACAACCTGCTTACCCTGAAACGGGACCTTGTTGAAGTTGGCCGCCGTGTGTACGCACGCGGTTATGTTGCGTCCAACGACGGAAATATCAGTGCACGACTTGACGAAAAACGTGTTGTCATTACCCCGACCGGCGTCAGCAAAGGGTTTATGACGCCCGAAGATATGACGGTTGTGGACCTGGAAGGGAAGGTGCTCTCCGGAACCCGAAAACCATCGTCCGAAGTGTACATGCATCTTGCCGTCTACAAAAACCGGCCGGATATCCACAGCGTGTGTCATGCACATCCCCCGTATGCGACCGGATTTGCCGTGGCGGGGATCCCCCTGGACAAATGTATCCTCCCCGAAGTGGTGATTGTCCTGGGCGGTATTCCCCTCGTGGAGTATGGAACGCCCGGTACCGAAGATTTCTTCAGGCCCGTCCTCAAGATTCTCGACAAGTACGATGCGTTCCTGCTGGCGAACCACGGTGCGCTCACCATCGGCAAGGATATCTATAACGCCTACTACAAGATGGAAACGCTTGAGCACTTCGCCCACATTGCCTTTGTCGCCGAACAGCTCGGTCACATGACGGTGCTGAACAGAGATCAGGTGCAGAAACTGACTGATCTCAGGCAGAAGTTCGGGATCCGGACAAGCGTCGGTTGCGTAACATGTGATGATGATGCGTCAACCTGCGCCGCACCCGACCCCGAACCGCCGGCCGGAGGGCAGGACAATGAGTCGCTCATCCGGAGCATCACCGATGCGGTCATGAAGAAACTCCAGCAGTCGTAATGAACATCATCGTCTGCAACATCGGTTCGAGCAGCTTCAAGTTCCAGCTGCTCGACATGCCGGGGGAACGCCAGCGTGCACGCGGGTACACCGAACGCGTGGGCGCGCAGGACGCGATCACGACGTACTGGGTTGAGGACCGGCAGGTCTACCAGGCGGTAAAGGGCGTTCCCTCACACCGTGAGGCCGTACAGGATGCCATTGACTTTCTGGTCGATCCAAAGAACGGCGTGCTTTCTTCGCTCGATCAGATCGAAGGCGTAGGATTCAAGACCGTGCAGGGTGGAGAGAAAAATGGTTCTGTTTTCCTGACCGAGGATGTTCTGGAAGCCATGGAAGTGTACAGGGATCTGGCCCCCGCGCACAATCCCCCGTATCTGACGGCAATCAGAATGTTCAGGGAACTCCTTCCCCGTACGCCGCTTGTCGGCGTGTTCGAACCGGGATTCCATACGACGATACCGGAGTACGCCCGGGTGTACGGGGCTCCGTTTGAGTGGTATGAACGCCTGGGCGTAAAAAAATACGGGTATCACGGCGCATCGCACAAGTTTATTGCCACGGAGACGGTGCGGCGGTTTGGCCTGCCTGTCGACAATCACCGGATAATCTCCTGCCACCTTGGCGGCTCCTCATCACTGTGCGCGATCAAGAATGGGGTTTCCATTGACACCTCAATGGGCTTCACCCCGCAATCAGGCCTTCTTCAGGGTACCCGGGTCGGGGATATGGATCCGTTTGTTCTGCCGTTTGTGATGAAGAAGAAGGGGATCACGCTCGATCAGGCGCTTGCGGAATGTTCAAAAAACGGGGGTCTGGCAGGGATTTCGGGAATCTCCGCCGATATGCGGGATATCAATGCAGCCGTGGCGCGGGGGGATCGCCGTGCCCGCCTCGCGCGTGACCGCTTTGTCTATGACTGCAAGCGTTACGTGGGGGAATACCTTGTGTTGCTGGAGGGCGTGGATGTGATTGTCTTTACGGGCGGGATCGGCCAGCGTGATGCGGCTCTGCGTCGAGAAGTACTCAGCGCCCTGAGTTTTCTCGGGCTGAAGCTCGACGATGCGAAGAATAACGCGCATGCAGATCGTATCACTACGGCAGATTCAACCATCGTCGGAGTGGTTCTGGCGACCGATGAAGAGATTGTCGTTGCCCGTGAGACCGTACGGGTGATCGGGCAATAGTCACTCCCTGTCCTTCCCGCCAATACGTTGTACGTCGCCTGTTTCCCCCGTGTCCTTTTCCGGATCGTTCATCACCCGGGATTGATGCTCGATCGATTCCCGGTGGATGATCTCAAAAAGTTTCATGACGAACTCTTTTGTCAGGTTCTTCTCCCGCCCCTCTTCCAGCCGCGTCCGGACAATTTCATCCCAGCGTGATGATTGCAGAATTGTAGTGTTGCTCTTTTTCTTATAGGCGCCTATCTCCTCCGCCACCGCCATACGTTCCGACATGATATCCAGGACGCCGTGGTCGATCTTGTCGATGCGTTCCCGCAGCTCCTCGAGCTTGGTGCGTGTCATTACATCGCCAATGCTCTCCTGCCGGAAAACAAGATGGTTTAAGAGGACCCCTGTTTCCTCGGGTGTCAGCTGTTGTTGCGCATCACTGAGTGCTTCCGCAGGATGGATGTGTGATTCGATCATGAGGCCGTCGAAATTCAGATCCATGGCAGTCTGAGCCACTTCCTGGAGTGTATCCGTGCGGCCGCAGATATGGCTGGGATCGCAGACGATGGGAAGCCCGGGAACGCGCCGTTTGAGCTCAATCGGGATTTCCCAGTTGGGCTTGTTCCGGTATTTGGACCGTTCGAAGGTCGAGAAGCCGCGATGGATTGCGCCCAGTTTTGTGATGCCCGCCTTGTTGATACGTTCAAGAGCTCCGATCCACAGCTCGATATCCGGATTGATAGGGTTTTTTACGAGCACCGGCGTATCAGTTCCGCGGATTGTATCGGCGATTTCCTGCACGACAAATGGGTTGGCGGTGGATCGTGCGCCGATCCAGAGGATATCAATCCCCGCCTTGAGGGCTTCTTCAACATGACGGCTGTTTGCGACTTCGACGGCGGTAGGGAGGCCTGTTGCTTTTCCTGCGGCCCGGATCCAGCTCAATGCAACGCCTCCGATTCCTTCGAATGCAGAGGGCCGTGTGCGGGGTTTCCAGACGCCCGCCCTGAGGGCGTGTACGCGGCCGAGTTTCTTCAACTCCAATGCCGTCTGCAATACCTGGCTTTCACTTTCGGCGCTGCAGGGTCCAGAAATGATCAGCGGTCGCGGTGCATCAAGTCCGATCAAGCGCTGACGTTCAAACGATAAATGTGCCTCCATTTCGGGTAATCCTTTTCGTTGTACGGTAATCGATTTCTGTCTCAGTGCTATCCGCCGTCAGGTCCATTATGGCCGCTACCATTAAGCCCCGCCAGCACCCTCCGGATTTCATTTGCCTCTTCCATGGTGCGTGCCAAGTGCTCCGTGCGCCCGGATTCCAGCATCTGCTTGAATGCGGTGATGTTTCGGATGTATGCATCCAGGGCTTCACAAACAAATTCCGCATTCTGTTCGAAAATCGGAGCCCACATGGCCGGTGAGCTTTTTGCAAGACGCACCGTGGATTCAAAGCCGGAACCGGCAAGGGCAAAAATCGTGGACGTGCTCTTCTCGATCTCAAGGACCGTGGTTGCAAGGACGAATGAGGTGATATGCGAAATATGCGAGACGTATGCGGCATGGCGATCGTGATCGTCGGCGCCCATAAAAAGAAGGCGCATGCCGAGAACCGTGTACAGGTGTTTGACACGTTCCAGTGCATCGACATCACTGGCGCCGGATTCGCAGAGGATCCCCGGCTTGCCACGGAAAAGATCCTTCTGTGCTGCTGCGGGGCCGCTGTTCTCCGTACCCGCAATCGGATGGGAAGGCACAAATCGACCCCGGCGCGGATGAGCGCGTACGGCATTACAAATGGTACGTTTTGTTGACCCCGCATCGGTCACCACCGTGCCGGGGTTTATCATGTCCAGGATATGGGGGAGTATGTTTACTGCAGCGCTGACAGGCACAGCGAGGATGATCAGGTCAGCCGACCGCACGCCCTGATCCAGGGTTACGATTTCGTCAATAAGGCCGAGATGGAGCGCAGCTGCGGAATGGGCCTCATTCTGATCTACCCCCAATACCCGATCGGAAAAACCCGCAGCTCGAAGATCCAGTGCCATGGATCCTCCAATAAGCCCGACACCGATCACTGTCGTCGTCATACAACCTCCCGTGGGGCACTGGCAGAAGGGACATGCGTGCTCACACGATCTGATGCGGCTTGCAGTATGTTCACCGGACTGCAGAGGGAGAGGCGAAGGTAGCGCGCCCCCCTCGGTCCGAAGATGCTGCCCGGTGTAATAAAGAGTTGCATGGTCTGCAGGATCCAGTCGCTGAAAAGCCTCGCTTCCGGTGCGTCGTCAGGAATGCGTCCCCACGCGAACATGCCCGCCTGACCGGATTCCACGGTACAGCGGAGTTTTTCGAGAAGCGACGTCCCGATGGCGCGCCGACGGTCATACTCGGTCTGCACTTGACGATACCATTCCGGACCGGCCTGCAATGCGGCGATCGCAGCCTCCTGGACCGGAAGAAAGATGCCTGATTCGACATTACTTGCCACCCGTAGAACGGTTTCGATGTAGTCTTTACGGCCGGTAAGCCAGCCCAGGCGCCATCCCGCCATATTGTGTGACTTGCTCATGGATCCAAATTCGACCGCAACGTCTTTGGCCCCGTCGCACGAAAGAATGCTCATCGGTTCTGCCGTGGAACTCAGCATGGAATACGGATTATCGTGGCAGATGAGGATACGGTGTCGCCGGCCGAAATCCACAAGGCGTTGAAGAGTGGACCGTTGCGCCGGCGCACCGGTTGGCATGTGGGGATAATTGGCCCAGAGCATTGTCACACCCGAACGGTCCAAACGCTCGAGCTCCGCCCAGTCAGGTGCCCAACCCTCTTCCGGATTGAGCGGGTACACGGCGATCTCACCTCCGGCAAGGCGTGTGACGGATGTGTACGTCGGGTACGACAGGTCGCTCACGAGCGCCCGATTTCCTGGATTAAGAAAGGCGAGGGCAAGATAGATCATCCCCTGCTTGGAGCCCGGCAACGGAAGGATCTCAGTTGCAGGATCAACCGAGAGTCCGTGCGTGGAGTCGAGGTAGACTGAAATGGCTTCGCGCAGGGCGGGCAGGCCCTTGTACGCCTGATAGCCATGGTGATCTACTTTGCGGGCAGAAGAAGCGAGCTGTTCGATCGTTGATGGAGAGGGGGGCAGATCCGGATTGCCGATCCCCAGGTTAATGACCGGGATTCCACGTGAGACCATCGCCCGAATTTCCTGGAGCTTGGAGGAAAAATAATATTCTTCGACGCTCCGCAGGCGTTCAGAAGGCGGAATGATCATAGAACTTTTTTCCCTCGCGGATAGGTGCCGAGAATATGCAATTCATGAACGTAAGGGGTGATTGACGCAAGTGCGTCCTTCAGGTGCTGAAGGTCATCAAATTCAAGGTCTATGTGCATAAAATATTCCCACTCGCGCCCGAGCACAGGCAGTGACTGAATTTTCGTGAGGTTACACCCGTAGTCGGCCAGAATTGTTAGCACGCGGGCCAGACTTCCCCTGGTGTGCGAAACATGGAACGCCACGGAGGCTTTGTCCGGGGGCAGGATGTGCCCGTTGAGCTGGTCTCTATCGGTGAGAACGAGAAAACGTGTAAAATTTCTTTTGTGGGTTTCGATGCCGGGTGCGAGTATTTGAAGTCCGTACAGAGCCGCGGCGCGTTTTCCTCCAATCGCGCCTACCCCCTTTTTGTGGTGATCCTTGATCCAGGCCGCACTTCCAGCCGTGTCTGAAGTCTCAACCAGTCGCACATGAGGATGTTTTTCGAAAAACGTGTGACACTGCTGGATGGCCATCGGATGGGAGTGTACTTCGCGGATATCCTCAAGTTTCTGCCCGGGTAGCGCCATAAGATTTTGCCGGATGGCCAGATACACTTCACCAATGATGGCTAGCGTGGAGGTTCGCAGGAGGGCGTAGTTCGGAAGAATTGTCCCTGCGACCGTGTTTTCGATTGCCATGACAGCATACCGGGCTTTTCGCTTTTTCATGACCTGGAAAAGGTCGCGAAATGTCTCACAGGGGACAATGGTGAACGGGTCAGGGAAATGCTGTGCCGACGCCTCGTCGTGAAACGAGCCAGCGACTCCCTGTATCGCAATCGTAAGTTGGTCTGGGTCCATATAACGAAAAATCCCGACTTTTGTCGGGATTGGTTATTGACTATGCAGTGAGGGGTGCATCAGTCCCGACAGGATTCGCTCGCGGGATAAAAGTAATAAAAAGAAAAGCCGTGATAGACGTTCGTTAGCATACATCCAAGGAAAAGGTTTTCGCCATCAATAGCAAGCGGAAAAAAATGTCCTGGAATCCCGCACCGGCGATGTCAGGGTTTGTAAAGGCTTGCCCTCATGCGCGCGCAGTGGTCGTGCTTGCCTCTCACCGGTTTGCTGCCTAAAGAATCCTGTGCTG
Organism: uncultured Bacteroidota bacterium; assembly: GCA_963700635.1. Taxonomy (GTDB): domain Bacteria; phylum Bacteroidota; class Ignavibacteria; order UBA10030; family UBA6906; genus JAGDMK01. Next base: position 427,358 of record CAVOYH010000004.1, read on the forward strand.
GGTGAGGAACTCCCTGATCTCGATGTAAATGCGGAGCATCTCGTCACGTGAGAATCCTCCATGATTGCCATCGGGGATGGTCACGAGACGGTTCGGGACTCCGGCCTTGTCCAGAGCCGCATGGAGCCGGGTTGCATGTGCATACGGCACAAGCTGGTCTCTGGTCCCATGGATCGAGAGTATGGGTGGAAGACCAGCGCGAACATAGGAAAGGGGAGACACGCGCCGTGCAATTTCCTTCCGGTCGCTCCGGCTTCCGATCCAGGAAACAGCGTAGTTCTGCCGGTTCGGCCCGGAAAGCAGATCTGCCACATCCGTAATGCCAAACCAATTGATGATGGCGGCGACAGTCAGTCTCGGACTGGTTTGATCCCAGTCCGTTGATGCGTCAAAGCCCGCTGTTGAATCCAGCATTCCGGTGGTCAGCGCAAGATGGCCGCCGGCAGAGCCTCCTGTGACGACGATGCGTGACGTGTCAAAGTTGTACGTCTTCGCATTCTTCATGACCCACTTAAGAGCGAGGCGGCAATCTTCGACGGCGGCGGGCGCTAGCGCAACGCGGGCCAGACGGTACTCCACATTCACAATCGAAAACCCCATCCCGAAATATGGGAGAAGTCCGACCAGACTACCTTCCTTCGTTCCTGCCACCCAGCCTCCGCCATGGATGTTCACGATTGTCGGCACGGGACCGGTATCGCTTCGCCGGGCGTACACATCAAGCTTACAGTCATATCCGTCGGCGACAGAGTATGTGATATTGGGGACAGTCCAATACCCTCTCTGCATATCAATGGCCCAGGGGATGGGTTCGGGAAGTTGCGGCTGGCCCGATGTGGGGACGGCAATCAAGAGAGCAAGGGAAACAAGAATGAATGAGCGCATCGTGACCTCGATTAGCGTGGTGACATCAGGTGAAACTTCTGTCTCAATATAGTCGGGTCATGGTCGAGAATCAACCACGGTTCCCGGTACGTCCGGTCAGGAAGAACGGGTTTGCGGGGCATACAGGACGGCCGCTTTCTCGGCGGAAGAAACAATGCCTCTGATGAGTGCAGAACTGAATCCATGGTGTTCCATCTGATTCAGGCCCGCTATCGTACAACCCTGCGGCGTTGTGACCTTATCGAGCTCTCCTTCAGGGTGGACGCCTGCTTGCACCAGCAAACTTGCCGCACCCCGCGCAGTCTGGGCAGCCATCAGGAGCGCCTCATCAGCGTGAAAACCTATTTCAATTCCTCCCTGGGACGCAGCCCGGACCGCCCGCAAAAAGAACGCGATCCCGCAGGCACAGAGTGCGGTGGCCGGAACCATGAGGGTTTCATCTATCACCAGAGTCTTGCCGAGTGCGTCAAAAAGCGACTTTACCGCGGGCATTACTGCGTCGGCGTGATGGTCTGCGGCGAGACAGGTCATTGACTCCCGGATCGAAATGGCGGTATTGGGCATGGCCCTGACAATGGGAATGTCCATTCCCAGCTGTGTGCGGATCTGCAGAATCGATGCGCCGGACACGACGGAGATGAGTGTGTGACGCCGCGGATCAAGAACCGGGCGTATTTCCGCAAGAAGCGCGTTCAGCTGCTGCGGTGTGACGGCGAGGACGACCATGGTGGATGAAGAGACGGCCTGCACATTGTCACTGGTCGTGATAAATCCTTCTGATTGAAAATGATCGAGAAGGGGAAGACGGCGTCGTGTAAGGACGATGCGGTCGGGCGTGAGAACTCTGGCTGAGACCAGTCCCCGGGCTATCGCTGCTCCAATGTTCCCGGTGCCAAGTATTGATATACGATTTTCCGTCCTGTCCATCATCTGCGTCCTTAAGAGATGTCTGAGAAAGATACATTGATTGAGATCGCTGACCTGGCTGAGAACTCTCCTCATACACAGACCGACTTCAGGAGGCTGAAGTCGGTCTGTTGTTGACAACCACACAGCATCAGGCCCACCTCACCCGTCACCTGACGGGGTGTTCGGGTTGGCGGGTGGCACAACACTGCTTGTCTTCGTACCGGGGAGGCGCACATTCATGCGATAAACATAACGTATTCCATCCACGATGTCAATTGTTGTCAGCTCCTTTACCCGTTCCATGCTGATGGAGCCGCCGGGGGTTATCGACCAGCGTGCCGGCTTTTAGTTTTTCCAGCGCCGCGTCGATCGTCAGCTCATCCGTAAGTATGGGAACGATCCCCGCTGCGATAAGGTGCTGATGGGCGCCCATGCCCATCCCGCGTGCAACGAGCACGGCGCAGTCGGATATGGGGGCGGTCATGGTTTCGTGCTTACGTTCATGACCATGCCCGTGATGTTCCTGCCCGTGATGTTCCTGTCCGTGATGTTCCTGTCCGCCAAACGTGTGATGGCCTGCTTTCGGAATACGCACCCGTTGAAGTTCCTGCTGATCCTGCACGGTGACCACTTCATAAAACTTCGCCCGTCCGAAGTGGGCGGAGATGGCGTTACCGTCGTCCGTTACAAAAGCAATTTTGTTCTGTTGCATGATATTGGCCTTCTCTTCTGAATATCCCTCGTTGTGAAGGTGTTCCGTGGATTAGATGCCGCCGGCTACCACCCGGTGGCGTAAACGATCATTCCCGTAGTCAATCCAAAAATGAGGTTGAAGATCTTGATTTTTACTGAGTCGCTGACTGAATGTGCAAGCATCGGGAGCATGCTATGGCCATCCTGCACAATCGAGCTGGTAAGCAACACGGAAAATGGAACGAGTCCATTTGCGAACATGGTTACGATGAGTAGGTGTGGACCGGATTGCGGAATGAGTCCGATGAGCGAGCTGAAAAGGAGAATGACAAATGGGTACCGTGAAGCCAATCCCTGCAGGTCGGCGTATTGCAGGCCGATTTCGACGATGAGCAATGCGGTGAATGTCCAGAGGGCGACTTTCCACAGGTGTCGCCGGAGAATGTGGTGCCAGATGTGTTCCACGAAATAGTGGCGAAACCCCGACTCAGCGGGATGAAGAATCGGTACGGCACAATCACTGCTCGTACGGATTCGCAGACGCCTGACAAAAACATCGGTGATCCATCCGAATCCCATGCCGCAGACTGCGAGCAGGAAGAAAAGGGGGATGGCTGTTTCCGGGATCAGCGCGAGCATGACAAAGGCTTCATCGCCGGAAGCCGCAACCATTGCGCCGGTCAGGGCGCCGAAACTGATCATGCCGTGGATATAGAGCGAGACGGATGTGAAACCCCCGATACAACCCGGGATTGCTCCGACCGCCGGGGCGACGACATACTGTCTCCATTGACGCGCCCCGCGGAGGATACCCGCTATGCGTCCATGCGTCCACACATTCAACAGATCCACCAGGAGCATCATCACGAACACCAGGAGGGTGACCTGGGTGGTCTCGCGAAGGACAGGAACAAGCAAGTCAGGCATAGGGATTCCTCATTATTGCCCGCACCGGGGGCAACGGAACGAATCGGTGACGGCCGTTGGTACATCCCAGGGCTGGCGGCACCGTTTGCAGCGGACGCGTGCGTGATGGGTGTACACGATTTCTCCTCCGCCGATTTGCAGTCCCTTGCCGTGTATCAGGGCGTCGGCGACGGTGTTCCGGGCGCGACCCAGAATCCGCCCGAACGTCGGACGTGAGATATTCATCTTTGCCGCACCCTCCTCGTGTGAATCACCTTCACCATCGGCCAGGCGTAACGCCTCAAATTCATCGACGGTCAGGAAGTTGAATGTCAGGTGTGAGAGTGGGACACCACGCGGTTTAAAAATGGTCACACGGGGAGCAGAGGCTACGTAACGTTGTCTGACGGGTCGGGACATGATAGTAATGAGCATATGCTCATTACTAGTATACAACAATCCTCTCCCGTTGTCAAGTCCGGGGGATAGCGGGCGGGGCTTTAGGGGGTGAATTTGCTCAGGATGTCTCTGACTGCGTCCTTGTGCACGGCGCACCCGAGCATTTTCAGTTTTACGTAATCTTCATGGAAAAAATAATAACCGGGATGGTCGTTGTTGTAAGCGCTGCTCCAGGAATCCTTGACCAGGAACCAGTCCGCGCCGCCCCATTCCGTATACCCCACAAGGTGGAGGCCGTGATCATCGGCCGTTGTGCCGTTGCTGAACCGGAATTGCCTCGCCGCGTCATCGATCGCAGCGGCGGGGATGTCGAATGAAGGAATCACCGCGATGCCCGCCTTGCCCCGCGAGTATCCCCCCTCAGAAAAATCCCCTCCGATCGCGAGCGAGTACCCGTTGCGGATGGATCGTTTGATAATGGTCATAAACTCGTCCAGCGGGACATTGTGGTAGTCCTTGCTGTGCCACCAGTTATCCGGGACTTCAAACTCGATGGTGCGATAGTACGGGTGTTCCAGAAGTGACAGGAAGTCCACGTAATCGTCAGGGTCCAACCGGATTACTGTCTTCAGGTATTCTTTCGGAGTCAAACGCTTTCCATCAACCACAACGGTTGCCGGTGGTGTGCCGATGTAATGATCCAGAATCGCCCGCACGGTGGAAAGCACTTCCTCCTCGTTCCACGCTGCCGCTTCTTTTACGCCGTTAAGAAACCTCTTGAATTCCGGAAACAGCGTGTATTCGTGATCGTGATATGGGTCGCCGTGCCTGAGTCCGGTGTATGCCTCCGCCGGGAGTGCCCCGTACTGCTTCCAGATCCTGAACACGGCGTTGGCTTCCGAACCTTCCCCGAGATACGTTTCTCCACGTGTCCTGACAAACGCCCGTGCTTTCTCGACATATTCCCAGTACACCGTGTGAAGCTCTGAAAGCTTGATCGAACGGCCGGTTGTTCGGAGTATCTCTGATTCGAGAAGAGATGTCGTTGAATAACACCAGCACATCCCGGAACGCCCCTGCATCAAGGGCGGAAGATGTTTTACCGAAGTAAAATCCCCGATCCCCTTTGGCTGGGGGATCGCGGCAAAGTCCACCATCATGGTCTTTTTCTTTGCATCTTTCCCGGACTTTCTGGCTTCCAGTCGGGCCGAGATGGAATCCAGCATGATGTCGGTGCGTACTTCAAAGACCGGACGGTACGCGTTTTCCTGGGCGTGAGCCAGAATGCCGAACGTCAGGAGAAGCGAAGTGCAGAAGAAGCGTCGATACATAATGCTGTCCTTTGACATGTGAGTCAACCAAGGGGATACCAGACACCGGGCACACTATTCAGCGCAACACATCGAACGCCTGTCTGGCAAGACGGGCGGGCGATTCATCGGGTGTGAATGGGCGCAGACGAAAACGGTACACATACTCCTGCGCTTCGAGCCGGTACTGAGGATGCGGTGTTGCACCCCAGGAATCGTCACCGCCGATACCCATCTGCCCGTAATCGATACACCACTCAACATGGGGTTTCTGTTTGAGGTCCGTGGGATGTGTGCTGCCTCTCCGGTCCTGCGTGAGGTCTTCCGTCGTGTAGGGCAACGCGGAGAAGCAGACCTGCGGGAGACCGATGGCGGCCACGCCGTACCCATCAGGTGTACTCAGAGCAACCCACCGGACGTCTGTTCTGTAGCCACTTTCCTGGGGGCTTACATACGGAAAAAACTGGTCCGTGACAGTGGAAACGTAACGCCCGACAAATGCCGATGTTTTGCGATCAGAGTAATTTTCGTGCAGGCCCCGGCCGAACCACTCGACCCGGGAGTATTCTTCCGGAATCCGTGTCCGCATACCGAACCGCGGCATTTCCGGAATGGGTGAACCGGGACCGGCAAAGCGTGTCTCGATGACAACATCTCCACTTCCGTACAGGGAATACGGAGGTGAATACGGAGGATTGAACTTCAGGCAACCCATGTTCAACCCGGACTACCACTCCTCCTTCGTGCTGTCGGTCCACCTCGAGACTGCGGGTTACCTGATGTTCCGTAGTCCTGCGCCAGACAGCACACCGGTCCGGCATGCCATTGCCAAAATCGTTGTCCGTCGGCGCCCGCCAGAAGTGCGGAACGGGGCCTTCGGTCAAAACGGCTTTCCCATTAGCTACCCATGAACGTATCGTACCGCTCGTGCGATCGAACGTGATCGTAAATCCCGGGCCGGAGACAATAATGCCATTCACAGATTCCTCGACGTCAGGCGGCGGAATCGTTGCTTTCTCCTTCCATGATGGGCTCTTCCATGGAACGGAGAACTGTTCGCTCGCGATGATATGGTTTTGCGGTGCCCACAGAGTGTGGCCGGTCAGATGGGCACTCACAACGAGGTGGTACTCCGATCCCTGAGCGGGTGTCACTTCCGGGAGAGGGACGGTAAAGAAAGCGGTGCGACCCGGTCCGACATCGGGCGCCGGAATACTCCCGGCATGAATGGTCTCTCCGTCCTCCAAAAGCTGCCAGGTCAGGCCAAACGACTGCAGGTTCGTGAAGAAGAATTTGTTCCGTATCTCTATTGTTCCCCTCAGAATATCCGCGGCCCGGAACCCGATGTTCTGGTAGACCTTCTTTACTTCAAGGAGTTTTGGTGTGATGCCACGGTCGGGCAAAACTAACCCGTTGCAGCAGAAGTTGCCGTCGGTTTCTTTCTCACCAAAATCGCCCCCATACGCCCAGTAGGCGCGGCCATCCGGAGTTTTCTTCCGGAATCCCTGATCCACCCAATCCCAAATACTGCCACCCTGGAGTTGATCGTTGTTTTCGATGACGTCCCAGTAATCCTGCAGGTTGCCCACGGAATTGCCCATGGCATGCGCATACTCGCACATGATGAGCGGTCTGTCCCGTTTGGTCTGCGCGTATTCAGCGATCTCGGCGGGTGAAGGGTACATCGGGCAGTAGATATCGGTGTGCGGCCGCAATCCCGCCCGTTCATAATGGACGGGCCGGGAGGGGTCACGGCGATGTATCCATTCACTCGCGGCTTCGAAGTTGGTGCCGTCGCCTGCCTCGTTCCCCATCGACCAGAGTATCACGCCGGGGTGGTTTTTATCGCGTTCCACCATCCGCCGGATCCGGTCCAGGTGTGCTTCCATCCACTCGGGCCGGTTCGCCAGTGTGATCTCCGGTTTGTAGCCCATCCCGTGGGATTCGATATTCGCTTCATCGATAACGTACAGGCCATAACGATCACAGAGCTCATACCAGAGCGGTGTGTTGGGGTAATGGGATGTCCGGACGGTATTAATGTTATGCTGCTTCATCAGCCGGATATCCTGAATCATCGACTCCCGTGTTATGGTGTGTCCGCGATCGGGATCGTGTTCGTGCCTGTTTACTCCCTTTATCAGAACAGGCTGGCCATTGACCAGAAGTTGGCCCCCTCGAATCACGACCTCCCGGAAGCCAATCGAACACCGTTCGTACTCAATGACTTTTCCATCACCATTGCGGAGTGTGAGAATGAGCGTGTACAGATAAGGAAGCTCCGCTGACCAGAGTTCCGGACGGGACACCGGCATGGTAATCGGGAGGATAGCCTCTGCACCCGGGTGAATGTATGGACTTCCCGCCAGCCCGGGAACATCCGGCCCCACCGGAGAACCGGCAGCGTCAAGGAGCTGGACTTCAACAGTGGGTTTTGTGGCGGGCGTTGTGCCGTAGTTCCGCACCCGCGCGGTAACCTTCAGATGCGCCTGCCCGTATGAGTCGGAAAACGAGGTGAATGCTTCAAAATCACGTATATGAAGGGACGGGGTGGCGAAAAGATAGACGTCACGAAAAATACCGGACAGTCTCCAGAAGTCCTGACATTCCAGATACGAACCATCGGACCATCGGTACACTTCTACGGCCAGAGTATTCAGGCCGGAGTTAAGGAAGGGGGTGATGTTGAACTCCACCGGAGTGCGGCTGTCCTTGCCGAATCCGATTTTCTGACCATTTACCCAGACATAGAATGCGGATTCCACGCCGTCAAAATGAAGAAACACCTGACGGTCCTTCCACGCCGCCGGCACCTCAAAACTCCGCCTGTACGATCCGACGGGATTGTACTCAACGGGAACCCGCGGCGGGTCGGGTTTGAATGGATAGGGAACATTCAGGTAGATGGGGATGTCATATCCCTGCAGCTGCCAGTTCCCTGGAACCTCTATGTCATCCCAGGAAGTGACATCAAAGTCCGGTGTAAAAAATTCCGTCGGGCGATCGGCTGGCCGGGCAGACCAGAAGAACTTCCATGATCCATTCAGCAGGAAAAAATTGGTAGACTCCTCCCGGACACCCCGAATGGCGGATGTCCGGTCGTCGAACGGCATAAGGGTTACGTGTGCCGGCTCCGTATTGATCCCCGTGACGAGGGGGTTCATCCAATCAGGAGGTTGAGGTGAAGTCGCAATCACCAATTGAAGTCCCATCGTTGTAAGGAGAGAAAATATCAATCTTCCCCCGCGTAAAGTTCAAGGTCTTCAGAAGATCACGCCTATTTGAACCTGATCTCAAACTCAGGAATTGCTCCGGAATCCGTGACCCGCACATCTGCCGACCTGTCACCGGCGCTGATGCGCACTGTATATCCTGTCGGTTCCTTCTTGATTGTTGCACTCCGTGCTACCCCTTGTACGGGGGAGGGGAGCAGCACGGTCACCAGACAGACGTCCTTTGAGGGAATCGTTGTGGCGACATCGGCAAAAGGATACAACTGCGCCTTGTCAGGAGGAATATCCGGCAACGCTGCAGTATACGCGATGCCGGCATTGGAGGCGGCACGGCCAACGAGGCGGGCATTCGGCCTGCCTACGGTAAATGCATCAGGGGTTGCATTTGTCGTTCCATTGCCATCCGTGTTGTAGGCGTAGAAACGGGCCTGGATTGTAGAGGGGGTGGTCTTCTTGCTGACCTTGTCGACGACCACCACCGCACGGATATCGGTCAGCGTGATCACGGTTCGTGTGATGGCCTGGACATCGGGCAGGACGAGTTGATATGCCGGCGTAGCGTCACTTGTCCAGAAGAAGTATCCCTGCCGTTCTCCATGCCGGATAATCGACGCCGAAGCCTGCGACGCGTTGGTCCCTTCGCGCCCATCCACATACTGATGCCCCTGGCCATCAATCAGCACAGAGCTATGTCCTCCGGTCAGTCGCATTTTCCATGAAGGATCCCGGAAACTGTACGGGGGCCTCATGGGGTCAACGACAAGCCGTTCGCCAAAACACTTTACAATAAGTCCGTTGCGATCTGCATGTTCATGATTAAATGCAGGCCCGCTCCGCATGGCGACGACAAGATCATCGGGGAGATATCCGGTACGGCCGACCACCCAGTCAAGATCCGAAATCCAGAGACGGGTACCCTGAGGAGGAGGGGTTGACGCAACAGTTGTATCGTAGTACAACACTGACCAGATGTCTTTTGACGTTGCAAGATTCTCGCCGAACCATCGGGCCAGGCCGTCCCTTGTCTGGCGGGAAATCCAGAAGGAGACAGAGGCATGCCCTCCCGAGCTGGCGTCGCTAAAATTGACGGTGGCATGGAGGTCATCCCGTGCGGGGAGCGTCATTGCCAGGAGGTAGTCCTGATAACCGCTCCAATTAAGCATGTCCGTGAGGTCCGCGACGCCCCCCCGGTGCAGGGCATCGATGGCCTGAACGATGTGCAGCGTCGTATAATGGGCATAGGAAACGCCCTCGTCGTAGGACCCATCACGCGCGTAGATGTCGCGGAATGTATTCACGCTATACGTCGCCTGTTCCAGCCAGCGTCGTGTATCGTCGGTCTCTCCCCAGTACTTCCGATACACGAGGGCGGTAAGCGCAAGTGCGGAGGCGGGAATAGCCTTCAGGTTGATCGTATTCAGGATGATCGGCCATCGGGCGAGACTGAGTTCCCGGTCCAGCGGGCGGTGGGTGAAGTAGGTGCTGGCGGTATCCATCGTCCACCCCTTCACACGATCAGGATAACGCATACCATAGGTAGCCCGGAAGCTTGGCTCCGTTCCACGCTCGGCCATCGTTGTGAGCCAGCGTTTTCTCAATTCGAGTGGAAGACGCTCTCCGAGGGCCTCCACCACAAGTGCAACAGCGATTCCGGAATTCGGCGCGCGTTGCAGCCCGATCATATCTGTACCACCTTCCAGGAAATAATCCCACTTCGGGAATTTCATCAGAGATTCGATACATTCCCGGGCCAGATCGGCTGCATCAGCATCCCCTGTATAGAGATACACCAGGGCCATCTGTTGCGCGAGGTTTCCGATCCGGGCGATATCGTACAACTGGTCATTGTAACGGACCTCGGAGCGTAGAAAATGCCGCTCGCGGACACGGTCCAGCGTGTCCATCTGACCCCTCAGCGTAGAGAAAAGCGGATGGCCGGCGTACAATTGCCGGTAACGGGCCACGTTCTGTGGTTCAAAAAAGACACCTCCGTCAGAACCGGCGGCGAAAACAAATTGTGAACAAAAAAGAAGACCAAGGATGAGTGGAGTGCGTAAAGTTCGTGAGAACATGGAGTCTCCGTGCTCGGGTGGGGGAGTCAGGTGGCTTAGGATATTTGAAACCTATGGAATCATTCATCGAGAATCAATGGAAATTGACATTGTAGAGGTTCATGACGATATTACCCGGTAACATCCTGAACAAGACAATCAGAAGGAGAACCACAAACTGGTGCGGTGGATCCTCCACCGTATTGCTTGCAGGTGCACGGATTGTGTATGACGTGTCAGGGACGTTAATGAGTCCGGGATACGCAGTTATGCCATTTGTCCAGTTTGGGCTGAGAACAGGGCTTTAAGGGTCCTTGCCTCTTATTCCTGAACTCTGTAGGTTAGATTGACATCGTTCCGTTCTTTCGGGAAATCATATGGCAGGACGCCACGTTCTCATTGTGATCCCACTGATTCTGCAGGGAGCCGGGAGTTCCACCGGTCTCGCGCAGAATCCATCCTCCACGCCGCCGGATTCCTCTGCGGCCCACCAGATTCTGTATGATCCTTTCGGACCGGAGAACGCGCCCGATCATACCGGTCAGGGATCCGGTGGCTCTGTAATCCCCACCCCTCACGAAAACACCATTCAATCCTCCTTCACGCGGATCAATGCTGATTATTTCGGCATCCAGTATATGCTGGATTCCCCGCTTCAGATTGCGGTTGGTTCGGGATGGTCTGCGTATGAGACCCACGGATATAGCGTCCAGGGCAGACTTCGAACGACCGGATTCAAAGAATGGACCTTTGAGCCGCTCAGAGAAGAGAATGTTCCGTACTACCTTCTCTCCACGGAGGTCTCGTTCGAATACCCGTTTCGGGAGCGCGGGTTCAGAGCATACAAGGTGAGGATACACTGGATCACCGAAACCATGGGACTGGGAATGCCCGGTATCGGTGTGGTTGTATCCAAAGGAAACCTCATGCTCGCAGGTGACCGTGCGATGGGCCGGAGAGTTGAATTCGAAGGGACATGGATTCAGGTTGCGGGGGGATACGTGATGCCTCTTTCGCCCAGGAAAGGCGGGGTGAACCTCGCGATCTGCGGGGGTCTCGATCTGCTGGGAATAAAATACCAGGCCTATTTTACGGACCCCGGAGATTTTCTGGGGGCCAAGATCGGGTCAATCGGATGGATGGCTTCCCTCGGATGGAATGCAAACACCTTTTTCAACCTTGCAGGCTATCTTGGCGGGGAATATGGTTTTTCCACGGGCGCCCTCATTACCCATTCCAACAAGATTGTCTTCTCGGACATCGCTCGGACTTCAGTGTTCCTGGGCCTGCAGGGGACGGGACGCTGGTTTAACGTGGTCGGCGGTATCCAGAAGGAGTGGGAGTATATCGACTTTCAGAGCACCGAGGTGTCTGACCGGGCGCTACGGTACTACTTCGGAGTGAACGTGTACATCCGGCGATAAGGAGAAGCGAGTCATGCGCGGAGTGGCATGGGGATGGGTCTGTGCAAGTTTGCTGCTGGGGTCCTGCAGACTGTATGAAGGCGGGGGGACATTCCACGTTGCTCTGGAAGATCCTCCGGCGGTTTCGCTCGGCGAGCTTTCCCGTTACTATGACGAACGATCTGGCGGACTCATCACGCCGGCTGTCACGGACACAGCGTTGTTTCGCCGCGCGCTCTCTTTCACGTGGGATCCGTTCAACAGGCGCCGTGTCGTGGCACCATCGGTCTGCGGACACGACGAAGTGCAGAGCCTTTTTGTCTTTGATGAATCCCGGTTTGTTCACGAGTCAGGGGAGACTGACTTCCTGCGGGCGGTCTACCATGCCTATGCCGGATGGCCGTTTGACCATGCGCGGCAGGCATCCATTCTGCCCTACAGGACGCTTGCCAGTTGGGGAGGGTTGTTTTTCCCACCGATCAAGGAGCTCACCCATCCGGTTCCATTCTACTATGCTGGATTTGACGCCGGTTTTGATCCGGCGGCAGCAGAGTCCCCGTATTTTGATCCGGAGTTTCAGCGGTCTCTTGATCTCGAAACCCAGACCGAGCTGACCTATGGGAACACTCTGCGTGCGCTGTACAACGGCCGGGAGTCATACCCCGAAAAACTGCGGATGGTGTCTTCTGCGCGCAAGTTTCTGTATGTTGCCGTGATGACGATCGTTGCCGATTCCACGGGTCGCGAACTCATCCGACTGATGGTAAACCGGAAGCGTGCGGGGGTGGATGTACGATTGATCATCGATGACTTTTACACGTTCTCCATCTCCAGCTTCGCCGTCGGCACTCTTGAACGGGAAGGAATCCCGGTGGCCAGGGTTGCGGACAAGCGGCTGAACCAGATTGACAGGATGTTCCACAACAAATTCTGGATTCGGGACGGCGAAGAGGCGGTGTTGGGTGGTATGAACGTGCTCGACTACGAAAACACATCCACGGGATTTGATTTTCAGAATCGGGACACGGATCTGCTGGTACGGGGACCGGCCGTGACGAGTCTTCTGGACAGCTACATCAAGCTCTGGAAGCGGTATGACAGAGAGGCGAGACCGATAACCCTTGGCGAGTCCACCCTGGCACTTCGGCTCGCGGAGGAACGTGCAGCCGGAGTTCGCGGGGCGGAACATTATGCCCGTTGGCTGGGGGATCCACGAACGCGGATGAACGGCATCTGTCGCACCGCGGTTCAGGGCGATGATGCCGATCCGCAGAAGATTGTCACGTTGTTAACGCGCTACGCAGAAAAGGCCAGGCATTCATTCTACTTCTCAACTCCTGGGGTCGAGTGCGAACCACAATCCGATTCGCCGGGAGGCATTGATCTGCTGGCCCGGGTCTTGCTCGACAAGATCCGGGAACCTTCATTTCAGGGCGCTGTCGTGACAAACGGTATCGATGGAGGATGGGGGGAGTCCACGATATTTCTCCGCACCCGGGTCAAGGATTCCGAGTTGGTGGACGATCCTTTGTGGATTGACATCATGACGCCAATCGTTGACGGTGGAGGCAGGGATGTGGCACGGGGTGTTCGCGTGACGATGAAGCCGTTCTTGCGGGTCGGGCTGAGGGTCTACCAGTACATCAACTACATCCACGCCAAAGAGTTTTATTTCGACAGGCTGCTTTCCGCAGTTGGTAGTTGGAATTTTGACATGTACTCGGCGGATCGGAATCACGAATCCATGATTTTCTGTCTGGACGATTCTCTCAGGGTGCAGATGGAGAGGCACCTGGTACTGGACATGGTAAATTCCGTGCCGGTCCTTCTAAAATGAAATGCCGCCGCTCCCCCCGGGCGTCATACGATGCCGGTTCTTCCTGAAACGGTCGCATGACGCCTGCGGGGCCCGGAGAGCATCAGCTTCAGTCAGTGTAATCCCGAAGCGCCGGAAAGTTGTTTTACCAGATCGCCGGCGACGGCCTTTGCATCCCCGAAGAGCATGAATGTGCGATTCTGGAAATAGAGTTCATTATCTATTCCTGCAAACCCCGGGTTCTTGCTCCGCTTGATGGCAAACACCGTGCGCGCCTTATCGGCGTCAATGATGGGCATCCCGTAGATGGGGGTGGATTTGTCGGTTCTTGCAGCGGGGTTTACCACATCGTTGGCTCCGATCACCAGGGCGACGTCGCATTGTGGCATATCCGAATTGATGTCATCCATCGAAACCTGATCAGCATACGGGATATCCGCCTCGGCCAGAAGCACGTTCATGTGTCCGGGCATCCTCCCCGCAACGGGATGAATGGCGAATTTTACTGATATCCCCCGTTTGGTCAGCTGGTCGTACAGCTCGCGGACTCTGTGCTGTGCCTGCGCGACAGCCATTCCGTATCCGGGGATGATGACGACGAGGGATGCCTGATCCAGAATCTGTGCGGCGCCTTCGATCGTCTCCTCTTTGTACCTTCTCTCGTCTCCTCCCACCTTTGCAGCTTTCACCTGCCCGAATGCTCCAAAGAGCACGTTGGTAAATGATCTGTTCATGGCGCGGCACATGATAATGGAAAGAATCAGACCGCTTGATCCATCCAGGGCGCCGGCGATGATGAGGAGTTTGTTGTCGAGCACGAATCCCATGGCCACTGCCGCGAGGCCTGCGTACGAGTTCAGGATGGAAATCACCGTGGGCATATCCGCTCCGCCGATCGGGATGATCAACAGCACACCGAACATCAGCGCGAGTGTAATGATGATGGGGAAGGCGATCGCGGCCCACGGACTGGTCGGATCAAGAACCACCAGCACGCCGAGAGCCACAGCAAGGATCATGAGCCCAATGTTCGAAGCGTTCTGAAGAGGATAGATGACCGGGCGTTGCGGTATCCACTTGAGTTCCTGGAGTTTGCCTGCCGCCATGAGGCTTCCGGTGAAAGTGAGAAAACCCAGAAGCACTTCGAGGATGATGGCGGAAGTCCGGAACGGAGTCAACTGGACGGCTCCTTCGCTGAGCCAGAGGTAGAACTTTGCCGTGCCGACAAGTCCGGCCGCCAGGCCGCCAAATGCGTGGGAGAGTGCAGTTCGTTGAGGAACGGCAGTCAGTGCGACGCGTGAGAGGGGAACACCAACGATAAATCCGGCGATGATCGCAAGGATGATCCAGACATGATGGATGATGCCGGGTTGTATCCACGTTGCCAGCACCGCGAGCACCATTGCCGCCACACCGGCGCGCACACTTTTTCGCGCGGTTTTTGGGTCATTCATCCAGTGGAGCGAGAAGACAAAGAGAGCTGACGCCGCCACGTACGCCAACTGTGCCAGTGAGGGGATCATGGCCGATCCTCCTGGCGCGTCTGTTTGAACATTTTCAGCATACGATCAGTAATAAGGAATCCGCTGACAATGTTGGTCATGGAGGCAAAAAGCGCGATGGCACCGAGAATACGATATTCCACCGGGTAGTCCGACCCGGTGACAATGATCGATCCTACGACTGCAATCGCTGAAATGGCATTCGTCAGGGACATCAGGGGAGTGTGGAGTAAACGTGAGACCTTTGCGATCACTCCCATGCCGATAAAGGTTGCAAGGACGAACACAAAGATCATCGACCAGTAGTCGCTCGGGGGTGCAGCATGTGGATCAGCCTGAACATGTCCCGGAGCCGCCTCAGAATGTGGTGCAGCGGGTACAGCCGCGGGCTGGTCGGGCGTGATTTCCTGCGACAGCGTAGTCGTTTGCACTGCAAGGACACACAGCAGGACGCCGAGCCCGAAGGTGGCAAGAAGCTTCATGGGGAATTCTCCTGAAAAATTTGTAGGACGAAATCTACAAATATTGGAGGAATTGTCAAAGGCTCATCTTTATTCTTTCTTCTCAGCTTTTCCCTCATTATACTTGACCAATTCGGATCAACATGTTATTCCGTAACCATCCTGAACGCCGCATGACCTCAACCCAAACGGTTACCGAGAGACTGGACAGTCTGTACGAATTTGACCGAGAACCGGTCGCGGATTCGCATCTTTACGGTGCGGGCAAATTCTGGGGTGTGTATGCCGGGGAGCATATTGCGGGAACCGAGTATATTATCGGGCCGCTGTTTGTGGCGCACGGGGTGACGGTGACCGATTTCTTCGGCGGCCTTCTGCTCGGCAATCTCCTGGCAGTTCTGAGCTGGGCGTTTATTGTGGCTCCCATCGCCGTCAGGACCCGGCTTACACTCTACTGGCAGCTTCGTAAAATCGCCGGTCCCGGCCTTACCGCCGCATACAGCCTTGTAAACGCCCTGATGTTCTGTTTTCTCGCCGGCTCCATGATCTCTGTCGCGGCGACAGCAGTCGGCCTTCCGTTTAATATGGATATGCCCCGGCTTGACGACACACTCCCGAACAGTATTGAGTGGGTCCTTGTTGTTCTTGGCGTCGGATCTGTGGTAACCCTCCTGGCGATTCTGGGTTTTGAGAAACTTGCCCATTTTGCGAAGATCGCATCTCCGTGGATGGTCCTTGTGTTTGTTGCAGGCGCACTCGCCGTGCTTCCCACTCTCGGTGTCAGTTCCGTTGATGATTTCTGGCGTGTGGCGAAAGAAAAGATCTGGACCGGAACCCCGTTCCCAGGGATGCATCAGTTTACCTTCTGGCATGTGACGTTCTTTGCCTGGTTCTGCAACCTGGCAATGCACATCGGCATGGCGGATATGTCGCTGCTGCGGTTTGCGCGTAAATGGACGTATGGATTCACCAGCGCGGCCGGGATGTTTCTCGGACATGTCGTCGCCTGGGTGGCATCCGGAATACTTTGTGCCGCTGCCGCAGGCAATGTCGCTCCCGGACCGATCGCGTATCTTGGTGCGGGTGTTGCCGGAGCGGTTTCTGTCGTGATTGCCGGCTGGACGACAGCCAATCCAACACTGTACCGGGCCGGACTCGCTCTGCAGGTTGCCACTCCGAATTGGAAACGATGGAAGGTGACTCTCGGTGCTGGATTGCTCACCACCGTCGCAGCCCTGTTCCCTGCTCTGATGATGAAGCTTCTGGATTTTGTTGCGCTCTACGGGCTTATATTGATGCCGATGGGCGCGGTGATCTTTGCCGACTTCTGGCTCTTCCCGAAACTCCGACTCCGTCCGGCGTATGCCGAGACACGGCGCCTGCTTGTTTCATGGCCCGCCCTCGCGGCATGGGTTATCTCGCTGGCAGTGTGTTTTGTGTTGCCCGTGGAATTGTACTTCAAGGCGCTTCCGGGTTGGTTCGTCGCTGTTGTAACCTTTGTCGCCGCGAGTTACGTGCAGCAACGATCCGAAGAGAAAGGAGCAGCACGTTGAAACTCCTGCTAAAAAGTGCTTCGATGGCCGGACTCGGCCTCACCATCATACCTGCGGTGCTGGTTGCTTCCGGAGGTCTCCGCTGGCAGACTCATGCGGACCTTATGATCGCCGGGATGATCCTGTGGTTTGTCACCGCGCCCTTCTGGATGAAAAAAGATTGAGAGGGTTTCCATGCAGATCATTGTTTCCCGTCTCCTTGTCCTCATCCTCCTCATCACGCCCTATCTCTCCGCCCAACCGCCATCCCCCCCCGCGGTGAAGGTGGGGGTGTTCGGGATCGGCCTCGATACCTACTGGGGACAGTTTGAAGGTCTCCGTGACCGGCTCGAAGGATATCTGAACCGTATTGAAACACGACTCTCCACACTCGGGGTTGATGTTGTTTCGGGAGGGCTCGTAGATAATGTCGACAAGGCCCGGCACACCGCCGCCTTGATGAAATCGCAGGATGTGCGCGTACTATTCCTCTATGTCTCAACGTACGCGCTCTCGTCAACGGTGCTGCCTGTACTGCAGCAGGCAAATGTGCCGGTGGTCATCCTCAATCTGCAGCCCGAAAAGTCTATCGACTACAAGGCGTTTAATGCGCTGGGTGATCGTGGCAAAATGACCGGGGAGTGGCTTGCGTACTGTCAGGCTTGTGCGGTGCCGGAAGTGGCGAATATCTGCCTCAAAACAGGGGTACATTTTTCTCTCATAACGGGAACACTTGAGGACCCGGTCTCCTGGAACGAAATAGCGGAATGGGTGGATGCTGCGAGGGTGGCGGGGATAATGCGGGACAACCGTCTTGGTATCCTCGGTCACTACTACAATGGAATGCTGGATGTGTATGCCGATGTCGCGCTGCAATCTGTGGTCTTTGGCACACACGTTGAACATCTTGAGATTGATGCCCTGAAGATGTTTCGGCGCCAGGTGAGCGAGGAAGAAGTGAAGGCAAAAATCCGCGAGATCCGTCAGTCGTTTACGGTTCTTCCCGAATGTGGGGAGGCTGAAATCGAACGTGCAGCGCGCACGGCCTGTGCGTTGGACCGTCTGGTGGCCGACAGGCGTCTCGGCGGGATCGCATACTACTATGAAGGAAGTCCGGGAAGCGAGGAAGAAGATATTGTCACATCTCTGATTGTGGGCAACTCACTGCTCACGGCCCGGCACATTCCGGTCGCCGGTGAATGTGAGGTCCGTAATGTGCAGGCAATGAAGATCCTTGATGCGTTCGGTGCCGGTGGATCGTTCAGCGAGTTTTATCTGATGGATTTTCATGACGATGTGGTCCTTCTGGGTCATGACGGACCCGGCCACATTGGTATCGCTGAGGGAAAACCTCTCCTCAGGCCCCTCGGGGTGTTTCACGGCAAACCCGGCACGGGGCTCTCTGTTGAAATGAAAGTGAAGCATGGCCCGGTCACCCTTCTGTCTGTGGTTCAGACGCGGGAGGGAAAACTTAAGCTCCTCGTTGCAGAAGGGGACTGTGTCCCTGGTCCCACCCTGGAAATCGGGAATACCAATAGCCGTTACCGGTTCGCATGCGGTGCGCGCGGGTTTGTGGATGCGTGGAGCAAGGAGGGACCGGCCCACCATTGTGCGATCGGGACGGGACATGTCGTTTCACGGCTTAGAAAATTCGCTGCCCTGGTCAATCTCGAGCTTGTGGAAATTCGCTGACCAGCGTGAAACGTCTCAGGTGAGCTGTTTGATGAAGCACCGCCGGCGCTTATGCTGGCGTCGCTCGAAGATTTTCCAGTGCGCCTGGACGAGTTTGTTCTCTTCGAGTTCAACGTTGGATTCCGCGGAGACAATTCCGGTCCGGATAACCGATTCGCCCAGCGCGGTTATCAGGAGGGCGTCTGCTCCCTTACCCTGCAGGTCTCTCCGGATTGCACCGAGGTACAGGTCAACATAGCGTGGCCTCTTCATGGCAAGCAGAAGGTGGATGAAACCGAAGGGAAGAATCCGGCCGTTTGCCTTTTGAAGCGCGCGCGAAAAAGAAGGCATCCCGATGACGAATCCGGCAACCCGATCCTCTGCGTCAACAAGGACCTTCGTGTACTCCGGAGAAACATTCGGGATATAGAGTTTCACATAATAGTCGATTTCCTTGGGCGTCAGTGGCACAAAGCCATACAACCCGGTATACGTGTCATTGATAATCTCAAATATCTGGTGGGCATACGGGAGGAAGTCCTTGGCTTTGCGCGCTGCCAGGACGCGCACGCCGCGCCGGTCTGCCGTGATCGCCGCGATGCGGAGTGCTTTCTCCGGAATCTCGTCGGGAACGGTGATCTGGTATTCGAGCCAATCCACATCCTTCACGTAACCGCGGGCTTCCATATGTTTGGGGTAGTACGGGTAATTGTAGAGCGTCGCCATCGTGCCCAATTCCTGAAACCCTTCTACAAGCATCCCCTCACGGTCCATATCCGAAAATCCGAGCGGTCCATGGAGCGCGGTCATACCCTCGGCCCGGGCCCACTGTTCCACCGTCTCGAGCAGCGCGGCGAATACTTCTTCATCGTCGATAAAGTCAAGCCAGCCAAAGCGGCCGGTGGTTTTGCCCCAGAGTTTTACGTAGGAATGGTTGATAATGCCCGCAACCCGTCCCACGGTTTTCCCGTTCCGCTCAGCAAGCCAGTATCGTGCCGTGCAATGCTCAAACGCAGGGTTCTTGTCCCGCCGCAGGGTATTCCGCTCATCAAATATAAGCGGAGGGATCCAGAAGGGATTCTTCCGGTAGAGCGAAAACGGGAAAGTGATGAAGGCGTGCAGCTGCTGGCGCGTGGTGACTTCACGTATATGTACGGGCATAGGAAAGGCCTTTGGAGAATGAGCTGTAACCGAGGAAAACAAGAGCCATTACAGTCATACTAATATAGCGATTGAAATTACGGAGTGCAATGTCCCCCGTTGTTCGCATACCGGATCGCGGTCGGGGGATTCTTCCTTCTGCGAATCTGTCGTCTGGTATTGACAAATCGAACTTGCACACGTATCTTCTCAACCAGACCGCGTCTGCCCACGTCCCAGTCATCAGATCGCCGGCACCACACAGAGATCTTCCCGGAGGGAGGAATCACCCGACCGACAGAATGTCAACCAAGGCCTCCCAAATAGCGCTGCAAACGGGCATATTCTCCCTTCTGCTCGGCATAGTCTGGTTATTTGCCGGGGAATCTCTCATGCAGATTGTCCTTCCCGGGGACAGCGACTCCGGCGCACGGTCGAGGGAGTGGGATCTGCTGGGCGTTCTGCTTTTTACGATACTTCTTACCGGGATGGTGTATATCCTGATTCGGCTTCACACCAGGCCCGACGGTGCCCCGGTGTGGGGCAGGTCCCGGCCTTCAACCCAATCGTTCCGATTCCAATCTCTCGCGGAATCCACAGCCGATGTGCTCTGGGTTGTCGATGCGGAGACGCTCCATTTTCTGTATGTGAGCAGTTCCGTCGCGACTCTACGCGGGTTCTCTGCTGCGGAAGTCCTCACACAGAATCTTTCCGCCGCGCTCACCCGTGATTCGTTCGGCCGTCTGCTGGAGGTAATGCAGGAAAGAATAAGCGCGTTCCAGGCCGGAAGTATCCAGACCTACGTCGATGATCTCGAACAGACCACCCGCAACGGCGGAACCGTGTGGACACGCACCTGGACACGCTTCCTGATGAACGAGATCACGGAGAGGCTGGAGATTTGCGGAGTGTCCCGTGATCGGACCCTCCAACGCCAGGACGATGCCATTAAGCGGGAGGGTGATGCACGACTGGATCTGATTCACCGCTGTGCCCATCTGGGCTTCATCGATATCGACTCCACCACGCTGGACGTGTTCTGGTCTGACGAGACGTTCCGTCTGCTGGGATATCCTCCCCAGGCATTCAAACCGACGCACCGTAATTTTTTTGAACGCGTTCATCCTGACGATGTGCAGATGGTGCAGGAAGGGATCTCCGCGCTCCTTATGGAAAACGCGATCTCTGACTCCGAATATCGAATCGTCCGGCCCGATGGAGAGATACGGTGGATGTACGGGAGAAGCGACCTGGTGAAAGACGATAGCGGGTCACCATTACGATATATCACCATACTGTTTGATATCACTGCGCGGAAGCGGGTGGAGGAGGCGTTAAGTGTGAATGAACTCCGCTTCCGTGGTATGACGGAACAACTCGCCGATATGCTCTTTGTGACAGATGGGGCAGGAATTATCACTTACGTCTCGCCGGCGTGCGAGCGTCTGTTCGGAAAAACCCCCGACCAGGTGATCGGATCGGCTTTTATAGAGTTCCTGCCCGAAGACGAGAGGATACCCGTCTCCAACCTGTTCCGGTCAACGGCAGACCGCGACAATCCGGCACACCAGATGGATCTCGTGTTCCGGCATGCGGATGGAACGCTTTTCACGGGGGAACTAAGCGCGTCGGTACTTGTGAAAGGTGGTTCGGTCAATGGCATGATCGGTCTGGTCCGTGATGTTACCGAACGGAAACGCCATGACCAGCAGCTTAAGGCGTCACTCCGGGAAAAAGAAGTCCTGTTGAAAGAGATCCATCACCGCGTGAAGAACAATTTGCAGATTATCTCCAGCTTGATCAGCCTGCAGGCGAGCAGGGTCAAAGATGAGGAATCGAGGATGCTTTTCGACGAAAGCCGTTCGCGCATCCGCGCGCTGGCCCTTGTACACGAGCGCCTGTATTGGTCGGAAAGTCTGGCAAGCATCGACTTCAAGGAATACCTGAAAGGCGTCATTCAAGACCTTGTCCACTCCTCCGGGAATGAACATATTACCATCAACCTTGACGCGGAAATGGTGTCACTCGACATCGATCAGGCGATTCCCTGCGGTCTCATCGTGCACGAACTCTGCACCAATGCTCTCAAGCATGCGTTTCGGGACAGACCCGGGGGCACGATATCCGTGTCACTCCGTCAATACGCCGGTGGCACCGTTCTCCTTTCTGTGCAGGATGACGGGATCGGCCTTCCTACCGGACTTGATGTGTTTCGGGAGAGTTCGATGGGAATGACCCTGGTGACCTCGCTGGTCGATCAGATCGGCGGGTCGCTTTCGGTAGACTGCACCGGCGGCACCGCTTTTACCGTCACCTTCCATCCGCAGGCACGTACGGAACCGGTCTCGAGTGCGACCCCGGTTTGACCCCCCTTCACTTTTTTCGTATTTTAAGAAGTTGACCATGTTATCACCAGGAACCCCATGTCTCTGACCGAAAAGACCGATTTTATACGCGATATCATCGCAGAAGATCTCCATTCCAACAAATATCAGGGGCGCGTCCATACGCGTTTTCCCCCGGAACCGAATGGATACCTTCATATCGGGCATGCGAAATCGATAAATCTAAACTACGGCATTGCCAGGGAGAATCCGGGCGGAATCTGCAACCTGCGCTTCGACGACACAAATCCTGAAAAGGAAGAGCAGGAGTACGTGGATTCTATCATTGCCGATGTCCGCTGGATTGCCGGGCGTATTGACCCGAAGGTTCTCTATGCCTCGGACTATTTCGAGCAGATGTATGCGTGGGCGATTGATCTCGTACAAAAAGGGAAGGCCTATGTGTGTGACCTGAACGCCGAAGAGATTCGCGAATCCCGCGGGACGCTGACGGAGCCCGGCACAGATAGTCCATACAGAACCCGCAGTGTCGAAGAAAATCTTGATCTGCTTTCACGTATGCGCAAAGGCGAATTCCCTGATGGCGCACGAACCCTCCGGGCGAAGATCGACATGGCCTCACCGAATATCAATCTTCGCGACCCGATCATGTACCGGATCGTTCACGAGCACCATCACCGTCAGGGGAGCACGTGGTGCATCTATCCGACGTACGATTGGGCGCATGGACTTGAGGATTCCATCGAAGGTATAACTCACTCCATCTGTACTCTGGAATTCGAGAACCACCGGCCTTTGTACGACTGGTTTCTGGACGCACTGGAGATCTACCATCCGCAGCAAATAGAATTTGCAAGGCTCAATCTCAGTTACACCGTGCTCAGTAAACGCCGGCTCCTGGAGCTTGTCCAGGGGCACCACGTAACCGGTTGGGATGATCCGCGTATGCCGACCATCGCCGGGTATCGCCGCCGCGGATATACCGCCGAGGCCATCCGAACATTCTGCGAGAAGATTGGTGTATCAAAAAAGGACAGTATCATCGATGTGGCGCTGCTGGAGTGGAGTATCCGGGAAGATCTGAACAAGCATGCACAGCGGGTGATGGCCGTTCTTCATCCCCTCAAGGTTGTCATTACAAACTACCCGGAGGGAACCAGCGAAGAACTTCCGGCACTGAACAACCCGGAAGATGAGAGTGCCGGGACACGGCTCATACCGTTCTCCCGGGAAATGTACATTGACCATGACGACTTCCGCGAGGTTCCTCCCCCAAAATATCACCGACTCTCTCCCGGTAAGGAGGTGCGACTGCGCGCCGCGTATATCATCAAGTGTGAAAACGTGGTAAAGGATGCGGCCGGAAAGATTGTTGAGCTGCACTGCACGTACGATCCCGAGACGAAGAGCGGAGGTCCGGCGGCCAACCGGAAAGTGAAGGGCACAATACACTGGGTCTCCGCCCCGCACGCAGTCGATGGGGAGGTACGCCTGTACGACCGTCTTTTTCTCAAGGAAGACCCCAATGAAGACGGGAGTTTTCTTTCAAACCTCAACCCTGATTCGCTGCAGATTCTGTCCGGATGCAAGCTGGAGCCCATGCTCGGATCAGCGGCGCCAGGAGAGAGATTTCAATTCGAACGTGTGGGATATTTCTGCGTGGATTCCGCACGGACCGATTCGGGGGCGCCCGTATTCAACCGCACAGTGACGCTCCGGGATACGTGGGCAAAGATTGCACAAAGGGGAGCGGGGGTCTAACGCCGGTACCGCGAAATAAACTCCTCGACTTCCGGGATCCCTCCCTGAAAAATGAGATATCCGTTGCTCGGCTCACGATCGGTAATCTCCCCTGCAACAGGTGTCATCATGATCTCCCTCACCTTCTCGACAGGTCGTCTGCTTTGGCCGAGTGCCCATCCCAGTTTCATGTACGCGACCTCCGGGAGCATGTTGGCTCCCGGGATAACGCCCAGTTCCATCATGTCGCGCCCCGTGTCATAGACATACATCTGAACATACCCCCACAACGTCTGAACAGTCATGTACACGGCAATCCCCTTCTGATGGGCCTCTTCGTAAGGAGGGATAGAGGGGTTTGTTAACATGGCCGAGCCCCGTGCCCGCGATGACGATCCCCCGGTACCCGTTGTCAATCAACGACTCGATAATGTCCGGCTTCATATTCGGGTAGTAGTACACGATTGAGACTTTTTCCTCGAACGCCGTATTGACGACAACCCGGTGGTCATCCCGCCGCCTCCGGTAGTCCTGGCGAAGCGGGGTGATACGGTCCCGGCTGACCATGGCGAGCGGAATATCGCCGATCGTACGAAACGTGGAACGGTAGCTGGAATGCATTTTGCGTACCCGGGTCCCGCGGTGCAGAAGACCGTACTCATCGGAGGTCGGACCAAACATGCACACCGTAATCTCCGCGATGTCACTTTCCGCGGCAGTTTTCACGCTGTGCATGAGATTCAATGCCGCATCCGAGGAAGGGCGATCACTCGAGCGTTGTGAGCCGACCATGACGACAGGGACCGGGGAATCCTGGATCATGAAGGAGAGGATGGCCGCCGTATGATGCATGGTGTCCGTCCCGTGCCCGATAACAATACCCTGAACCCCTTTTTCGATCTCACGTCCGATGGCCTGTGCTGTACCGATCCATTGTTCAGGCCCCATATTCTCACTGAAGACGCCATACAGTTTTTCTGTTTCCAGATTGCAGATGTCGGCGAGTTCCGGCACGGAACCATATAATTCACCGGGCGAAAAGGCGGGGATAACCGCACCGGTGCGGTAATCCAACCGGCTTGCTATGGTGCCGCCCGTCCCCAGGAGTTTTACGCGCGGTTTCTGCGGGTCGTACGGAAATTCCTTTTCGGGGATCTTATAGTGGGCCTCCTTGCGTCCGTGGACGCTGATCTGTTGAACACCGGACGCTGCGATGCCGACATTGTATCCGCTTCGGAGTTTCAAGACGATGTGGTGGGGATCAGCAGTTTCTGATCTCGGGAGCACAATGCCGACAAATACACCGTTCGCCGTATGGATCTCCACATCGCTCCAGACCTGCGCGCCATATGCCTTCAATGTCGAAAGCGCTTCCTCGCGATACCCTCTGAAATCGCCGTTCATGTCCGGTTCTCCATAAGGAGTGCGACAATCAGTTCTGCGACCTGCGCGCCCTCGACCCTGCCTCGTAGCTTCTGCATCACGCATCCCATCAGGACTGTCGCCGTGTGCTCTGGGTGACGGATGTGTATGCCTGTTATGTGTTCTTTGCACGACGTGATGACCGAATCCAGCTCGTCACCCGTACATCTGCCCGGGAGTTGTTCCCTGGAAAATGCCCTGCCTTCGGCGATGCCACGGAGGGCGGGGAGTACACCTTCGCGGGTTAGCACGCCGTCTCTCAACGCACAGAGAAGCTCCTGCATCTGCTCGCGTGTAAATGTTTGGGGACGGCCCAGTGACCGTGTGACACGTTTGGGAAGCTGGATAAGAATGACGGCGACAGCCGTAGGCCGGAGTCGCCAAGCCGTGACGGCTTCGGCAAAGAGATCTGCGTAGTGTGAAATGCTCAATGGACCCACACAATCTTCTGGAATGTGCAGCGAACGGTACCACTGTTCGCGTTCCCAGACCGGTTGGGGGACGTTTGCACGAATACGTGCGAGCCGTTCGGCCGAGATGCGCAGTGGCGGGAGATCCGTATCAGGGTACATCCGGTTAGGTCCGGGCAGGATACGTTCAAATCCGTTGGTACCATCCCGGAGCGCCTGCCTGGTTTCGGATGGGACGCCGTGGGTCGCCTCTTGCGCCCGGATGATGATCTCGGCCGCTCCGGCAGGTCCATCCTGTTTGCTGCCCCAGACGAGGACCAGTGCATCGTCTTCTGCCGCATTGAGTGTGCGTCGCACACTTTGCCATTCGGATGAGGCGAGTGTTTCGCTCGGACTGTCGGAGTGGATAATGTTGGGCAGTGTTGTAAGGCAGGCAACCACCCGAACACGATCGGAAATTTCCCTGGAGAAATATGTGTCAGTTTGTGTCTGCCACCGCAGGAGATCCCTGAAACCAAAAAGCGCGACAGCGTAGACGAACTTGCCCCCCGCGATTGCGTCCCGTATGGGCTGGTAGAGGGTCCGCCGCAGAAGTTTGGTGACGTCTTCCGTGTGTGAGCGAAATGTTTCCGAGGTAATACCACGGCGGTGCAACTCGTCGCGAAGCCGGAGGAGCTGGACCTGACGCATGGCTTCATGATAGGTCAGAAGGGGGATATCCGGGATACGCGGGACACCTTTGATTTCGATCCGCGTTCCGCCTGTCACGCTGACGTTTACGTCCTGTCGCGCGGCCCCGGCACCCGTGCGGACCTTTCCCGTACTCCGGACCAGCTGCCGGAGGATCTGCGCCACCTCGGCAACTTCAGCCGGCGTGTGCATGTCGGGGGCAGTGACGGTTTCAATCAGCGGCATCCCGAGCCGGTCGGTAAGATACGTCCGCCGGTGGCCGACATCGCTGACCTCACGGCAGGCGTCCTCTTCGAGTCCAAGCTGGAGAATGCGGATATGCCGGTCCTTATAGGGTGTTGAGCCTTCCACCCCCACGATGGTGGTGCGTTGAAACCCGGTGGGGATACTGCCGTCGAGATATTGTTTCCGGGCAATGTGAATCTCATCAACCATCGTGCATCCGTACAGCATTGCTACTTCGAGGGCGATGTCCAGAGCCTCCGGGTTGAGCTCAAAAGGGGGGGTGTCGTCCATTTCATACGTGCACACCGTGTCGCGATGAATAAGATAAATGATCTCCTTCTTCGTCTTAAATTCCATCAGGGCCGTGCCGTCATATTCCCCCAATTCCGACAGCGTGGGCCGCATATGCCGCAAAATCTCCGCGTTACATTCATCGCTGTAGCGTCCGGATGGGCACCGGCAGAACAGCTTCTTTGATGTCAGGAGTTGCTGATGGATTTCCAGACCGGATTTGAAACCGATGGCCGCATAGTCTGCTTCGGTCATCTCGTGGAACGGCTTGAGAGTCATGGGGTGTTTGTCCAGGACAGGCGTAAGGATATTTTCTAAAGGTCCACAAACAAACCAGGAAATGCAACCTCCCCTTGCTAATGCTTCTTTTCGTCCCTAAGTTATTTTGATCCATCACTCATCCCCAGACACTTCGTTGAACCAAGTCCATGACACCCAACGCGCTCACTGCACTTCTTGAGAATATCCGGCACGCCAGAATCGGGATACTCGGCGATTTTTTTCTGGACGTGTACCTTCTCCTTGATCCGGCAGCATCCGAAGTATCCGTTGAGACCGGCCTTGCCACGCGGGCAGTTCGGAGTCAGCGGTACTTCCTCGGCGGGGCAGGAAATGTCGCCAGCAACCTGCTGGCCATGGGAGCGGGGCAGCTGTCTGTCTTCGGCGTCATCGGCCGCGACCCCTTCGGCGCAGAAATGCAGAGTATGATGTCGGAGCAGGGTGTCAAGACGGACGGTCTCCTTGTCCAGCGGGAGACCTGGGACACCCACGTGTACACAAAGCCACACGAACGGGAGCATGAGCAGCACCGGATTGACTTTGGTAACTTTAACCAGTTGCAGGCCTCGACCGGTCGCCAGCTTCTCGAGCTTCTCGAAAACGCTCTGCCTACGCTTGACCTCGTCGTTATCAATCAGCAGGCTATCCGTGGACTTCACTCCGCCGAATTTCGCCAGGGATTGACCGAGCTTATACAGCGGCATCCGGAATTCCGGTTTATCGTGGACTCGCGCCATTACTCCGATGTGTACGCCGGAGCGATGCGCAAGGTGAATGTTCTCGAAGCGTCCCGGTTGTCCCGGGTGCAGGCGGCAAGGGGCGACTCCCCGGATGGATCCTCCATTGAGACACTTGCGCGGGAGCTGTTTGAGCGCTGGGGAAAACCGCTTTTCCTGACGCGGGGCGAACACGGGTGCAGCGTCTGTGACGATTCAGGATATAGAGAGATACCGGGTCTGCTTATACTGTCGCCAGTGGATCCCGTGGGTGCCGGAGACAGCATGCTCGCCGGGATCGCTGCAGCCCTGGCGACGGGGGCAGAACCGTACACAGCAGCCGAACTCGGCGACACTCGTGGCAGGCGTGACGGTCCAGAAGTTGATGCAGACGGGCACCGCATCGCCCGAGGAAATCCTCAAGTTAGGCACCGATCCTGATTTCCGTTACAAACCCGATCTGGCCCGGCAGCCTCGCAAGGCAACGTACCGGCCCGGTACCAACATCGAGATTGTCTCGATTCTTCCGGAACGCCGTCGGTTTACGCATGTCATCTTCGATCACGATGGGACACTGTCGACGTTGCGGCAGGGGTGGGAAGATATCATGGAACCCATGATGACCCGGGCTATTCTTGGAGACAAGGCACACGACGTGGATGAGACACTCTACAACGAAGTTCGAAGTGCCGTCAGAGATTTTATTGATAAAACAACGGGTATCCAGACTCTGGTCCAGATGCGGGGGCTCATCAATCTTGTGCGGCGCTTCAGGTGTGTTCCGGAAGGTTCCATTCTGGACGAGGCAGGGTACAAGAGCATCTACAACGAGGAGCTTCTCGGCATGGTCAATGGCCGGATTACGCAGCTAGCGAAGGGAGAGCTGGATGTCGAGGATTTCACTATCAAGAACGCCGGAGCGTTGCTTCGCGAGCTTTCTTTGCGGGATGTTGAACTGTATCTCGCCAGCGGCACGGACCACGATGATGTTGTACGTGAGACAGAGATGCTGGGATATCGAAACCTGTTCGGCGGCAGGATCTATGGTGCAGTCGGGGATGTGACGAAAGAAGCAAAACGTATGGTGCTTGAACGGATCATGAACGATATCGGGGATGCAGCGCACGAACGCATTCTGACATTCGGGGACGGTCCGGTCGAGGTTCGTGAGACCCACAAACGCGGCGGGTATGCGGTTGGTGTGGCGAGTAATGAGATCCGGCGTTACGGACAGGATCTACAGAAGCGGCGAAGACTCATCGAGGCTGGTGCCGATCTGATCATTCCGGATTTCTGTCAATTGGATTCGCTCGTCCAACTTCTGTTCCCGTGATTGACTCTCCCTCCTCGCATGCGCGTCTATTCTGCGGAGAGTTCGACGATCTGCACAGAGATATTGTCCGATCCACCCCGTGCGTTCGCCAGTGACACCAGTTCGAGCACCCCTTCGTCCGGCGGCGTCCGCACGACGACTTCATGGATTTCGCCTTCTTCCACATGATTGGTCAGACCATCCGTGCAGAGGACAAATCGAATCCCCCGCATCAGCTCCAGCGGCCCCACGAGCTCCATGTCCACATGTGGGTGCAGGCCAAGGGCGCGTGTGAGAAGATTTCGCTCAGGATGGATCCGCGCCTGGTCACGTGTGATCACACCGCGGGAATACAGGTCCCATACCCGAGTGTGATCTGTCGTGATCTGGCGAATATGACTCTCTGTGACCAGAAAGGCCTTGCTGTCCCCGACGTGGGCAACCCACGCCGAAGATCCCTGTAGCACGAGAACGGTGCATGTTGTTCCCATCCCAGAGAATGCCGGGGAAGAGGACCCCTTCTGGTACACGCTGCTGTTTGCTTCATTCATGGCAGAGGAGAGGAGACCTGGCAGAGCGTCCGATTCGGCGCCGGAAAAGGTTGAGATGATGGTCGATACTGCCAGCTCGCTGGCATGGCGGCCAGCACGATGGCCACCCATACCGTCAGCCACAACGAAGAGGACACCTCTGGAGTCTTCGAGGGTTGTTGTCGCCTCCGGAGTCATTCCCAGAGTGTCCTGATTCTCGGATCGCACCAATCCTCTGTCGGAGTGCTGACCATAGCGGATCTTCATAACAACACCACGGAAATTCTTGCGGCACGGTGGGTGGATACCATGCGGATACGCTCCTTTGATCGTCGGTGACTCCGGGTGTCGGCCCGGCAGGGTGCGGCGCTCTTAGTCTTAGCGTGGCCCATCATGAATTGAATGTACCAAAGAAAGAACGGAGATTCAAAGTCCCCCCGAGTGGAGAAGGGCGGCATGCGTGATGCCGGTGTGACCTGGAAGCAAACCCAGACACACCGGCAATACCAGGAAATGCAGATTAGAAAGGTCTGCTGAAACGAAGAATAAATCGCGCAGGTTCACTCTTGTCCGTGCGCCAAACGACCGCAGCCCGTACGGACCCGCTGACGTTGGCGATGCCGACGCCCACATCGCTCCTCAGGTCGTTCCACCGGATACCCCCGAACCCGGACAACGCGGAGACGTCTGGAGCAACGGTACGCACGACACCGGCATCGGCGAGGAGTATGAAGTTAATATGCCGGAGCAGCCAGCTGGGCCAGAACGAAAGATCGTGTAACACATCTCCGTTAAGCAGATATTCGGCGTTCAGGAGGATCATCCTGTTCGCGCCTGTACTATCCCCCGGGAACGAGGAAAACCCGAAGGCGGGAATCGTCCCGGGCCACCCAGCTCATACGTCTTCTGACGGGGCAGCAGTCCGTGGGCGGTGCCTGCACGCAGACGCATGTTCAACCGATCATAGGATCCCAGGGGCTGATAACGTCGCACTTCAACCACATATTTTTCGAACTCAAATTCGCCGCCAAAAACACGCGGGTTGGAGAATTCCGTAAACGCGTAGGCGGTCCAGCCCCGAGGGATTTTTGATTCGCTGATTGCAGAGCTGACTCCCAGATTTGCGGTGATGCTGCGCATGCGACCGTCATCTATCTGAGGATTTGGCCGAAACGTCCGGGCTCCGCCAAAAAGTGCCCAGGAGGTGTTGTCAGCAACGGAGGCATAACGATCGGCAAGGAACGAGAGTTTGGCTTCGGCGAAGACGTCAGTTGTTCGGTAGTACGCCGCAACATGAGCAGTGAATCCCTCGCGCTGAAAATAGTCCCGATAGTCAGCACGAAGGAAAAACGCAGCCGCACTGTTCTCGGCCTGTCCGATGATCCATGGATCCTTGGTGTCGGTGAGAGAGTATCCTTCGACCCCGGCTTCCAGAAGCCAGGCATCGGAATCTGAAGGGAGGGCAATTTGGCGGGCGATACCGATATTTCCACGCCAACGGTGTGAAACAAATCCATACCCCACAGACCCAAATGCATTAAACTCACGTTCCCCCGCCCAGTTGTATTTCTTCGGGGTGCCCAGGCCCACAAAGAGCCCTTCTACACGGTTATACCTGAGAAAGAACGGTGTGGTAGTCCATGTCTCGCTTGCCCAGGGTAACGGGCGGCGGATTGGGTGGAATGTCAATCTGGACTCCTCAAAGGTGCCGGTCCTGGGGCTTCGGGATTGCTCAAGAGTTCCTATGATAGCAGCATCCTGATCGCGTAAAAGTGTGGTTTCCCTCAACCGGACATTACCGGTGATCCGCGACCCCGGACGCATGGAAATTGTCCCTCCTCGGGCGACGATGTCTCCATCCAGCATCCCCGAGATGCTCAGAACAGCGTGGTCCAGGAAAATTGACCCGCGCAAGGTGTCTCCGGTCTGAATGGTAGTGTCCGAGCGAATTATGCGCGTGTGCATCATGCCCGTTGAGTCAATTGCCGGCAGCCGATTTTCTGGCGAAAAGTCGTCAAAAATTGTCTTCATGAAACGGTCGAATCCGACCTCAAATCGGGTCCAGAAATCGTCCGGAAGTCCCTCGTTGTTTCTGCCTTGTGAAAAGCACATGGAGGACGAGAGAAGCAGCAGAAGTCCCCACACGAAAGGTCTGGAACTTTTCATAGTATCTCCGCACATTGAGCAGCAGGGATGAATATACCACCGTCTACGTATCCGCGAAGCAGAGGTTTCAGTGGGTTCAGTGGTATATGCTACACCCGGACATGGAGGAAATATGGAGCAACGGTTCGGAAAAGCTGTGGTGGTCCTGTTACTGTCGGCGGTCGTCGGTGTGTGCCACTGCGGCGATCCACAGGTTTCCGGGACGCCGGATGTCTACAGTAGAAGAAGGGCAGAAATGGTGGATTCGCAGATCGCCGGAAGGGGCATTGCTGATACCGCCGTTCTGAGGGCAATGCGGACTGTCCCACGACATCATTTTGTCCACCCCACGGACGCGGCCCTGGCCTATGAGGATCACCCCCTCTCCATCGGATACGGGCAGACGATTTCTCAACCGTACATCGTCGCTCTGATGACAGAGCTCGTCAGGCCAGCCGGTTTACACCGCGTCCTGGAGATTGGTACGGGCTCAGGCTATCAGGCAGCTGTCCTTGCAGAGCTCGTGGATTCGGTGTTCAGCATTGAGATTGTTGAACCGCTGGCGACAACGGCTGCAGATCGACTCGCTCGATTGGGGTATAAGAACATCGTTGTGCGCCGGGGTGACGGATACGCCGGCTGGGTAGAGAAAGCTCCGTTTGACGCGATCGTGGTTACTGCCGCGGCGCCCACAATCCCACAACCACTGGTAGACCAGCTTCGGGAAGGCGGACGGATGGTAATCCCGCGCGGGGAGGAGTCATCGGTGCAACAACTCCTCCTGCTGGAAAAACGAAACGGAACAGTAACAGAGCACGTTGTGTTGCCCGTGCGATTCGTCCCCCTTGTACACTAAAGGGACGGTATCAGACCCGACAAATTGGTATATTAGACACACATTTCCTTGATTCGTTCCATGCACAAAGGAGTCCGGCATGCGTGTTCATCGTAAGATCTTCTATCTGCTCTCTGTGTACTTCCTGCTGATCTGGTCAGAACCGGCCTCTTTGCTTCGGGCCTGCACGAATATCCTCGTGACAAAAGGAGCCTCGAAGGACGGATCGACGATGATCACCTATGCCGCTGATTCTCATACGCTGTACGGTGAATTGTACTTCCGGCCCGCCGCGGATTATCCGGCCGGAACCATGATGGATATCATTGACTGGGATTCCGGAAAGTTTCTGGGCCGGATCCCTCAGGCACGGCACACGTTCTCCGTGGTCGGGAATATGAACGAACACCAGGTTTCCATCGGAGAAACGACGTTCGGAGGGCGGCCGGAGCTCGTGGACAGTACGGGGATCATCGATTACGGGAGTCTGATGTATATCGCGCTGCAGCGTTCCCGCAGCGCCCGGGAGGCGATCCACGTGATGACATCCCTCGTTGCAGAATTTGGCTATAACAGCTCTGGCGAGTCGTTTTCGATAAGCGATCCTCAGGAAGTCTGGATTCTGGAGATGATCGGAAAAGGGCCGGGACAGAAGGGAGCCGTTTGGGTGGCTCGCCGTATTCCCGATGGGTACATCGCCGGACACGCAAATCATGCACGAATCATGACGTTCCCGCGTGGAGATACTCTGAACTGCCTGTATGCGTCCGATGTGATCAGTGTCGCCCGCGCACGGGGCTATTTTACAGGCAAGGATGACGAGTTCAGTTTCTCAGACGCGTATGCGCCCCTTGATTTTAGTGCAGCACGTTTTTGCGAAGCACGTGTGTGGGCGGTCTTCAACCGAGTTTCGAGCGGGATGGAGAAATATATCAGCTATGCCCGTGGGAGTGACCTGACGAACCGGATGCCGCTCTGGATCAAACCCGACAAGAAACTCTCCACCCGTGATGTGATGGAACTCATGCGTGACTACTACCAGGGGACGGAATTTGATATGAGCAAGGATGCAGGCGCCGGTGCCTTTGGATGTCCGTACCGCTGGCGCCCCCTTACCTGGAAGGTGGATTCTGTCACCTATCTGAACGAACGGGCAATCGCAACCCAACAAACCGGTTTTTCATTTGTTGCACAGGCACGCTCGTGGCTTCCCGACCACATCGGCGGCATTCTCTGGTTCGGGGTAGATGACATTTATCATACGGTGTACACCCCGATGTACTGCAGCATGACCCGGGTGCCCCATGCGTTTGCAGAGGGAAATGGCGCTATGATGGAGTTTTCGGACGACGCGGCATTCTGGGTGTTTAATCAGGTCTCCAATCTCTCGTACACCCGTTTTGATACCATCAGCGTGGATATCAGAGTGAAACAGGCGGAAATTGAAGGCAAATATCTGGCGCTGACTCCTGCCATTGACAACGCAGCTTTGTCGTTGACAAAACAGAACAGGGAGCAGGCAATTCAGTTTCTGACAGAGTATTCCGTAGGTCAGGGTGAGTCTACCCTTCGTGAATGGAAACAACTCTACCGATCACTTTTTGTAACCTACATGGATGGAAACATCAAGACGAAGGTTCCAAATCAGTTGAATCCGAAGGTGAAACAGCCCGGATATGGACCGGCATGGTACCGCAAAGTGTCCGAAGAGACGGGGAACAAACTCAAGGTGGTCAGTGGAGCGGGGCACTAGGGTCAGACGAAAAAGAAAGTGGCTGGCACTATAGGACGGGGCGTTAGCTCCCAACTGGTTACAAACCGGCTGGCACCATCAGGATAGAGGGTGCCAGCCAGTCGACAAAGACACACTTCAGTACATCAACTTCTTTCGGACATCACACAACAACAGTGCCATTCCCCACACAAACAGCGCCGATGCGGCTCAGGTCAGGCGCGTTGTCTTATTTCATCAGGACCATCGTCCGCGTCTGCATGAACCCGGCTGCCTGAAGGCGGTAGAGGTACACTCCGCTTGCACGTGTTGAGGCGTCAAACGTCAGCGTGTGTGGGCCCGCATCCTTCTGCCCGTCCAGCAACGTTACAACTTCCCGCCCCAGGAGATCGTACACGCTCAGCTTCACGGGCCCGCTCTGGCCCAGATGGAACGCGATCGTTGTGGACGGATTAAACGGATTCGGATAATTTTGATTGAGAGCGTATGTTCCCGGCACCACCTCAGCATCCGGGACATCAAGCGCGAGGTCGACCGCATCAAAGTATACATCCTGAGGTCCATACCCGACATACGCGACATTTCCCCTGTACGAAGTCCCGCCCAGATCACGGTCATGACCGACTACCGGAATAACGGTTCCTGTAGGCCTGAATTGGCTCACGGCCCGGGGCGTCGCGGAATACAACCCGGAAAGTTTGTCCATTACAGCTTTATAGTAAATAACGTCGGAGCCCTCGCTGGACCGGTATGCAGTTCGCCAGTAGTATCCGGCTGCCCATGGAGCATAGGCTACGGAGGTCAATTCTTCGTTGTCCGTTGACGTTGCGATACTGTCACGCGTGAAGGTCCTGAAAAGGTCCGTGGAGTACAGGTACATTGCATCGTTATATGTTGGCGCGCCGGTGGCCCGCGTGTAGGTGATCATCGCATTACCCCTGACCGGATCAATAGCCAGCGATGGGTCAAAGTCGTCCTTCGGGGTACTGGGGTACGAAATGGTCCATGAAGCTGGGAATGTAAAAGAGTTGCGTGCAACCCTGATCGATCTGGATGGAGCGGCAAAGCGTGTGAACGCGACAACCAGGCTGTCGGGAGATGTGCTCCAGTCGATTGCGATTGTGGGAGTAGCCTCCTGAAATCCTCTTACCGTGGTATCGGGCGTTAGCCAGTTTTTCCCCCAGTTGGTCGTCCGTGTGATCAATAACCCCCGTGACAGATCGGTCGACGGGGTAATGTACTCTGTGGCAATGTAGTGATATGTCATCGACGGCGTGAACAGTGTTCCATCGGTGCAGATGCTGGGATTGCGGTAGTTGGTCGACGCATCTGCGGCGTCAATAAGGGTGTATCTCCAATTTGACCCATTGCTCAACATGCTTCCCCAGTAGAGATGTCCGCCACCGTTACTACTGAGATCACTCTTGGTTATAAAGACAAAACCCAGCAGCCATGTTCCTGCAGATGAGTCAGTCACGCACATATCGAATGATTGGATGGCTCGCCCCGCAGACATGAATCCGCCGACGTAACTCCAGGTGCGCCCGCCGGTCGTGGAGCGATAGGCCCTGAGGATCGAGAGCGTGTCCTGATATCGTGAATTGATGGCAAGAAATATTCCTCCAAGCGTGTCAACATCAAGTGCGAGCTGGCGTCTGCCGTGGGAGTACATCGGACCCGTGTAGACTTTGACATCATCTCCCCAGAGAGGCCCGGCAGCTGCATCAAATGTGTCATCCCGGTTGTCCTGGTACACCGGTGGCGCCGCGTCCGGGGGGAGTGATGGCAGGGTCTGGCAGATATCCCGCTCCAGTTCACGAACCCGGGTGATGTCTCCGGCTTTACGCGCCAGCGACAACTCCTTTGTCAGCCGGTGCAGGTTGTCAGATGCAGGTACTGCTGATGTAGCTTGATCACTGCGCAGTTCCTCATGAGTCTGCGGTGCGGCATATGCTCCGCATAGCGCCACGCAAACCAGAAACACGACGACCAAGCGTAACCGTGTCATAGGGGAATCCTCCGAATGGTGTGGTAAAAGCGTGGAGAAGGAGTCGTTCGAAATGCTTCTCATGTATATAGTACGCAAGCGAACGCAAGTGAAACAATACCGCATTCGCGGTATTTCGTGCTGTGTGAGCCAGTGGGAGCGTACGACGGAAGAATAAATCTTAGAGCAGGTGTTCGTTCAGGGCCTTTGCGACGGCGCCCGTACGGGTGTGTACGTGCAGTTTGGCATAGATGTTCTTGATATGCGTGTCGATCGTGTGATAACTGAGGATCAATTCGCCTGCAATTTGCTTCTTTGTCAGCCCATCTACCATAAGTTTCAGAATATCATGCTCCCGATGGGTAAGCGGACTGGGTGTACGGGGTCCCGCCAGCTGCGTAAACATCGTCAGCACTTTGCGCGCAATCTGGCCATTAATGGGCGCGCTGCCCTTAAACACTTCCAGCATCGCGCTGATGATCTCCTCAGGCGGAGAACTCTTCAGAAGATATCCGGAGGCCCCTGCGCAAAGCGCGTCAAAAACCTTCTCATCGTCCTCGTGAATTGTCAGAATTATTACGCGGGTGGCGGGAGAGATCTCACGGACCTTCATGGTCCCATCAATGCCGTTCATGCCGGGAAGGCCGATATCCATGAGGATCACATCCGGTGCGGCTTCCGTATCCAGTGCCCGCAAGGCATCCTCACACCGCGAATATGTATGCTCACAACGGATGCCCTCCACATCATGCAAAAGGCCTGTGATGGTCTTCCGATAAAGGCTGTCGTCCTCTACAACCCAGAGTTCCTTTTCCTCTACAGGCGGAGTTGTTCTTCTCGGCATTGTGTGCTTGCCCCAGATTGACGATTCTATTGCGGGAAGGGCAGTTCTATTCCAATGTATACAGATCATCCTCCCGAAACGATACCGTATTTACGGTAATTTTACCTCCAGCGAAACAATCGTCCCTTTCTCCGGGCTGCTGGTCACGATGAGGGGGGCTCCCAGTCGTTCCGCCCTTCTTCGCATCGTGGTAAGCCCGTTTCCGGCGGTTGGCAGTTGAGGGTCAAAGCCCCTCCCGTTATCTGAAACCTGCAACGAGAGGTGTCCCTGCCGTTCTCCAAGCTGAATCGATACTCGCGTTGCGCCGGCGTGCCGGACGACATTGCTCAGAGCCTCCTTGTACAACAGCACAAGATCTCGGCGAAAAGTCATCGGGAGCCGCTTTGAAACGGCACGGTCATCCACCTGAAAGGTGTATTCCATTCCGGCCAGAAGTTTGGCGGCGATACCCTGCATACGATCTCTCATGTTATCTGTTGTGTCGTGCTCGGGATTGACAAACCAGACAATATCTCGCAGCGAGTCCGACGTCGTGCGTGCGGCGCGGCTTATATCCTGCAGCTGATCGGCAACCGTCGCCGTGTCCGCGAGACGTCTGCGCACGAGATCTGCAAGGACGGCTATGCTGGCAAGATTACTTCCGATCTCGTCGTGAAGGTCTGCGGCGATGTTCAGACGCATCCGTTCGACTCTTAACAACGATGCGACACGAAGCCGGTAGGCGATGGTAATCCCGGCGATGCAGAAAAGCCCAATACCTATCCGGAACCATAACGTCTTCCAGAACGGAGGTGAGATCGTAATCCGCATGGATACGCCCGAATTATTCCAGATCCCATCGTTGTTCGCCCCGCGGATCCGGAAGACGTACTGTCCGGGCTCAATATTCGTATAACTCGCCATCCGTCGTGTTCCTGCCATCACCCACGTCTTGTCTATCCCTTCAAGGATGTACGCGTAGGTATTACGATCAGGGAGTGAGAAATCCAGAGCTGCATATTCGAAGGAGAAGAAGTTGTCCTCGTAGCTCAGCGTAAGGGCGTCGGTTGCGAAGGGTGCGAGGTGGTGCTGGAGAGGCCGGTCAAATACCCGGAACCCCGTAATGACGATGGGGGGAACATGCGGATTTGTTCTGATGTCTCCAGGACGGACACTATTAAAGCCATTCACTCCGCCGAAAAACAACGTACCATCAGGGCCCAGACATGCCGCGTTGTAGTTAAACTCATCCGCCTGGAGGCCATCGTGTTTTGTGAAGTTCTCAAATGTCGACTTCACCGGATCAAAACAGGAGATCCCCTGGTTCGTGCTGAGCCAGAGTTTCCCCTCCGCATCTTCGAGCACGGCGTACACCACGTTGTTCGGGAGACCCTGGTGTACGGTGAAGTGAACACACTCTCCGGAAACGGGGTCCAGTTTGTTCAAACCGCCCCCGAATGTCCCCACCCAGAAGGTGCCGCTTGTGCTGGGAAGAATCGCCTGAACATAGTTGCTGCTCAGACTGCGCGGGTTAGCCGGATGTTTCCGAAAACTGGTAAAGGATTCGGTGGCAGCATCATAGCGGCCGATCCCTCCGCGTGCCGTTCCGACCCAGAGGGTGCCGGATTGATCGACCGCAAGAGAACGGATGTCATCGTCGGGCAGACTCGAAGGATCTTTGCTGTCGTGGGTGAAAACCTTCAAGATGGAACCGGAAGGGTTGATCATGGCTAACCCGACAATCCAGGTTCCTACCCAGATGTTCCCATTCCGGTCCTGCTCGATCGCACTGATGTATGCATTCAGCCGTCTCGATGGATTGTCCGGGTCCATCCGGTATCGATGGAACCGTTCGGTACGGCGGTCAAGTCGTGCCAGCCCTCCGCCGTATGTGCCGACCCAGACAGATCCCTGTGCGTCCGTCATCAGGGCCGACACATAGTCGTGGGGCAGACTGGCCGGATTTGAAGGGTCGTGGCGGTAGTGGAGGAATGTTCCCGTGCGGGGGTCAAACCGGTTAAGACCACCGTCTTCCGTGCCGATCCACACGAATCCGGCTGAATCCATGCACATGGCAAAGACCCTTCTTCCGCTCAGAGAGTGAGGCTTTCCTCCGTCAGGAGTGTACAATCCGAACTTCTGGATGTACGGAGAAGAGACGCATAAGCCATTGGCTGTGCCGAACCACATCACTTCGGCGGCATCTTCGAACAACGCGGTAACAACATCATCGCTGAGCGAAGTTTTCGGAAAAGGAGAATAGCTGAACCTGGTAAAACTCCGGGATTGCCGGTCAAAGAGGGCAGCACCGTCCCCCACCGTCCCTATCCACAATCTGCCCTTACGATCTTGATACAGTGACCGGATGATGTCACCCGGGATTGACCGCGTGTCATCCGGGGAGGTTCGAAAATGTTCGAACTTCCGGTGGGAACAGTTTAGCCGATTGAGTCCCCCCCCCCACGTGCCTACCCACAAGTCTCCGTTATCATCCTCGCAGAGTGAGAGGATCCTGTCATCAGAGATCGATGTGGCGTCCCGGAGATTATGCCGGAATTCACTTACGGATCCGCTGCGGGGATCGTATGTGAGGAGACCTGTGAAATATGACCCAATCCAGATGATCCCGCTCCTGTCTATCAGCATGCAGAAGAGATCGTCCCGAGGAGCCGTGGGAAGGGAAGCAAATACGTTGGGCATCCGGGTGAAGGTTCGGGACGCGCGGTCAAGCCGGTTTAGCCCTCCTCCCGCAGTGCAAATCCAGAGAAATCCGAGGGAATCTTCCGAGATCGCTGTCACGCGGTCATGACTGATCGAAGTGGAGTCCGACGGATCGGTCTGGTACCGGGTGAATGTGTGATGAACAGGATCATGACAGGTTAGACCACCCCCCCATGTCCCGATCCAGATAAGCCCGTCCCGGTCTTCGTGTAATGCCCAGATGTAACTGGAGGAGAGCGAATTGGAGTCGATGGGATCGTGCCGGTACGTTACAAAGTTATGACCGTCATACCGATTCAACCCGTCTTCCGTTCCGAACCACATGAACCCTCTGTTGTCCTGGATCACACAGAGGACCACGCTTTGTGAAAGTCCTTCGTCGGTTGAGATCCGGTGGAAGAGTAACTCGGAAGGTCGGACTTGTCCGCGGGCCGTCAAACACGCGCCCAAGAGTGCCGCGACGGGGAGAACTCTGGCGAGGCACGTCAAATACATCTCTGTTTGAGAGAGGATTCTGGACCATCGATCGGGAAAAGATCTGGGTTCAATGTCCATGGCACCTGCGTTGGTACTTACGGTGGCAGATGCCTTAAGATAGGGGAGGATGGGGGGAATGTCAACTTTTCCCCTGCGGGCTTTTACGCCTTTTTGAAAAGGCCTATATATCCCCATCCAGAATTCGAGAAGTACGGGATCGAATATCGACGAAGGGATGACTCCAGGAGTGCCTCCGTTCGATCCAGCAGCGTGCGGGGAAGAACACGCAGACGACGCGCGAGTCTGAACTCAAAGCCGAAAGTCATTCCATCAACCCGTTCTAGTCCGTAACGGCCGAGGAGTCGTTCGTACGCGGCGATGTCGTACGATTTGTTTGAATACTGACGGTTCTTGAGCATCCAATCCGACCGCGCCGCATATCCGAGTTTCTTGACTGTAACATCTTCCTCTCTCCTCCGGGAGAAGAGAGAAAGCAACTTCTTACGAAGATGGAAATCAAGGTCTGAGAGGGAGTAGAGATTGGTCACATTGATAAGGACATACCCCCCGGGTTTGAGCACCCTCAAGATCTCGGCGAGAGCCTTCTCATCCGCCAGGAGATATCCGAGTACACCGATGCAGAGAACGAGATCAAATTGTTTGTCTCCGGCGGGAAGATTTTCAATGTCCCCCAGAAGAAGGTCGACAGTAGGGGTGGATGGCCCCAGGGAGGCAAACCGCCTACTACAGGAGGCCAGCATTTCCGGAGAGAGGTCTACCCCCGTAGCCCTGTATCCCATCGTGACAAGTTCCTCGAGATATGCGCCGGCTCCGCACCCGATATCGAGTGCGGTCTGATGAGCCGATTGTGGGACCCCGTGAAGCATGTTGACGGCATACTTTTTCCTGCGCTGGATCAGCCGGGAGAAGTATTCGTCCTTCTTTTCGTAGAACTCTCCCTGCCAGGAGGTACTCTCATCGAAAAAGGAACGAACACGCTCCTTCTGGACGGATTCCGTGACGGCGGCAGTGTCTTCACGCATGGGGGGCAGCTCCCTTTCTGATTCCGTTTGCGGTATGTCGTTTGGCGAGAAACCACGAATCCATCAGAAAGGGGACAGGGTCGCGCATGGAGTGTACGTGATACACTTTCTTCCCCATGTATGACCGTAACCAGGTGCCGATCGTCCACTCGCCGGTCTTCCGGTAGTCCATGAAGGCTTTTACATCTTTGTTAAGATCGATCCACTTGACGCCGTGTTGGAGATCTGGTTTCAGAGGGGATTCGGCGCCGATCAAATCGTAATAGGCCAGGGCGGTAATATTGAGTCCGCTACCGGTGGCAAGGTATGCCCACAGACTGTTTCGCGTGTGCATTTCCATGATCTTTAGTGCGCGTGTTTTCCGGTCGCGCTTAAATTGAATGTTTACGTGTCCGCGCAGCCCCAGACGCTGTGCGGCCTTTAAGGCGGTATCCGACATCTCGTCATCCCGTACTGTTTCCACGATGGAACCGACGCCTGCGTGAACGGGATAGATCCGGAGCTTGTGTCCGATAAAATGGGCAAGGGGTTGTTCATGCGCGTTAAAATACAGATTCACGCTGTACAGGTCCAGGTCATCCCCATCAATGTACTCCTGCATAACGACCGCAGGGTTTATCTGGACAACCTTCCTGAACATGGTGAGGAGTGATTCCCGGTCTTCGCAAAGGATCGCT
Source organism: uncultured Bacteroidota bacterium (assembly GCA_963700635.1). Lineage (GTDB taxonomy): Bacteria > Bacteroidota > Ignavibacteria > UBA10030 > UBA6906 > JAGDMK01. The sequence continues at coordinate 469,669 of CAVOYH010000004.1, forward strand.
TTTCGGTATGGCCCGACGAGTTCCAGAAACCGTGGATGCCACCAGTCGTCCTTGTGCGATGGCTTCAGAATGCAGGGGAATGCCAGCTGGCTGGAATAGTGATCAGCCTCTTCCACCGAGGCGGGCATGAAGGATTTTGGGACCGGCAGGGAGAGTCGTTCCGCCAACCTGGCAAATGCCCGTTTATCCAGGATCGAGTGTACAAGATCATGATCGGGCAGGTTAAAGTAATAGTATGGCGCAAGTTCGTCCCTGAACTGCGAGAATGTCAGGACAGCCCTGTCGTCGTCGCTGAAGAAGGCCATTTTTCGCCCCTCTTCTTTTCCGAGGGCGATGAGCCGATCGACAAAATCCCTGGAAAGAGAGTGTGAAAAATGGACCCTGCGGGTGCAGTATCGGGAATAGTATGCGATGTTGTCATCATAATATGATCCGACATAGACCGGAATGCCCACCTCGCCGAGACTGCGAACGAGTCCGATTTCGCCGCACACAAGTGCGGGTACGGGGGATCGGGTGGTCATGGGTTGTTTTCCTTTCTTCGAGAATGTGCTGCGGCAGCGAGGAGTTCCATCACCGTAGAGACATGATGAGAGAGATCGTAGTGTTCTTCAATACGCTTCCTGCCCCTGGCCCCCATTTCGAGGCACCGCGGGGGGCTGGATCGCAGTGTGCGGAGTCTGTCGCGGAGGAGGTCCAGGTCATCAGGCCGGACCAGAAACCCGGTCTCGCCGTCGACGACGATATCGCTGATTCCGCCGACATCGGATATGATGACCGGGAGGCCCATCGCCATTGCCTCCAGCGCCACGATGGAATAAGTATCCGCTCTTGTCGGGAGCACAAATGCGTCCGCTTCGGCGTAGAGGGCCACGAGTCGGGAACTGTTCGGTTCAAGGTCTGAATGCACAACAATGTTCGGTCCCGATTTGCCAACAGGCGAAGATGTCACAAAATGGAATTCACAATCGCGGAATTCCGGTTCCTGTGCAAGGCGGAGGAGGAGGTCGCCTCCCTTCCTCTCAAAGTTCCAGCCGACGTGGAGTACTCTGAATGGCTTCTGCACCCCGCGCGCGTAGGAGGCAATGCGGTCCGGGGGGTTCCACTTGTTCAGATCAATTCCCGGAGGCAGGACTGTGATCCGCTCCGGCGGGATGCCATATTCATTCACGAACGAATCGCGGACGGCCGTAGACCACGGGAGGAGATGGTACGCACTGGCGTAGACACTCCGGGTTATCCGGTGCTTGAGCTTTGATATGTGGGACTCTGGGTCAAATTCCGGAACTGCGTACCAGAGTTTGTGTTTTGCGCAGAACAGAGGTGTTATATCGGTCGAGAGCAGATAAGGAACCCGCCGCCGGAAGCCCCAGAGAAAGGTAAGGAGACTGTGCTCGAGGAAATACGCAGCATCCAGAGCGCCGTGCTGCCGTACAAGGGGACGCATTCTCAACCAGGTGGCCATGGAGTTTTTCCATGACCCGTTCAACGAAATGGGGGGAATTTTTGTGATCCAGTCGTCAGGATACATCTCGATGGGCAGCCAGGATACAGTCACATCATTCCGTGTCTCGAGGGAACGTTTCAGGTTACTGTAAACGGTCTGGATTCCTCCCACCATCCAGATGGCAAAAAGAAAATGATTGCGGAGCGCCGTCTGGGTGAGAGGATGAGTCAAGTGTTGTGTCCCGTTCATAATGCCGCCGCCTGTGTGATCGTGTGCCGTCGTGGAGCCGGTCGTGTTGAGAGTGATGCATACTGCGCCAGAAGCGTTTCTCCAATCTTATCCCATCCATGCTGCGCGTGGACCGCCTCTAACGCCCTTGCGGAAAGAGTGCCCCGGAGCGTGGGGTCCTCCAGGAGACGCACGACCGCGTCTGCAAATGCGTCGGGGGTGTCGGCAATGAGCAGATGTTCGTTGTGCCGGACCTCCAGACCTTCACACCCGAGGGAGGTGGAGACCGCCGGGATGCCCATTGCCATGGCCTCCAGGAGTTTTAAGCGGGTTCCCCCGCCCGCGTAGAGTGGTGCGACGAAGACAGCAGATTCTTCGAGGAATGGCTTGACATCATCCACGAAACCAGTCACGCGAACGGATGGTGAGGCGGCACTACGGACGGCCTGGGATGGATGCCCGCCGACAATGGTCAGATGTGCTCCCGGCACCCGCCTGTGTATGATCGGCAGGATCGCGTTGAGAAAATACTGGATCCCGGAGTCGTTTGGCTGATAATTCAGCATACCCACAAACAGGACGGAGAGAGGTTTCCTCCTGTCCGGACGCGCTACAAACTCTGCAAGATCGACTCCGTTCGGGACCAGTGCGATCGTGGTTGAAGGAGCCATCGTTCTGAATATCGCGCGGTCCCGGTCGGAAACGGCCAGAACCATATCACAACGCTGGCAGCTGAGTGCTTCCTCCTGCTTCAATCGCCATGCAAATGCCTGAAAAAATATTCTCCGCAGGAGGCTGCCTGACTCCCGGGCTACACGGACCAGATTGTCATACTCAACATTGTGCGCATCGGCCACAACCCTTGCAGCGGGAGGGAACCGGTACATTCTGAGGAGTGGATTCGTGATGTGAACGACATCAGGCATGGACTGTGCACACAACGCGTCGATCGCACCCTGCACACGGGCCCTGTGCCAGTGGCGTACCCATCCCCAGCCCGTGAGGATATACAGCACGACGCGCAGGACTCTCCGCCACCCGTGGTTCTGTACATCGGCGACAACGATTCTGTGTGCACGCTCGCCATAGGCTTCGCGGAACCCTGCGTCGTCATGGCCTGAACCCAGAATGAGGAGCGACACCGTGTGTTCTCTGGCGGCTTCCAGGAACAGGTGGAGATTTCTTCGTACGACGCCTGATCCCGGCGGGAAGAGGGCTGAGTGTGAAATCATGAGGATATTCACTTCTGCTCCCTCGCTATCACAAGAGACTTGTCGGGTTCGCGGGCCTTCTGAATCGCATCCGACAGGATTGTGCCGCATCGTTTCACACAGTAGGATAGAAATCCCGCTGAGAAGACGCCATGTTTGCGTGCATGGTGCGCAAGGTACGACCACTCGTGAATCGAACGCCGGACCAGGGCATCGCGGAGGAGTCGCGCGCTGTGTAGCAACTGTGCCTTCCTGCCTCCCTTGCTGTACATGAGCAGAGTCCAGTTCGGAACGTTTACTGCGCCGAGCGTATACTTGTACCGTTCCGTTCCACGCATAAAATCATACACTTTTACGCCCAGCGTATGGCACTCGCGCATGATGTGCATCAGGAGGACATTGCCTGGTGAATACCGGTTCACTTTCGGGGTCTCGAATGCCCCCCCGAGATATGTCGAGCATTCGGAACGGTAGACCAGTCCGTAGTCTCCGACAAACCGTTTCCCCTCCATTTTCAAGAATGCGAGAAGTAACCATCCCCTTTTCATCAAGAGGGGGGCGACGCCGCGGTGGAATTGATCGGTTATTGAATCGGCAAATACACCCTGGTGTCCCACCACATTCCAGCGAGACTGATGCATCCGGATAAAATCATTCATGGCCGATTCGACCTGTCCGAAATCCGTTACATGTTCGAACTCGGCGCGAAATTCCTCGCTGATGACCCGCATGCGCTTCATGAGGCGGTTACGGTGTGCGCTGGGGAATGTCGCGACGGTATCTGTCCACGTCTCCCGCAATGTCGTGCGGGGACAATATTCGCTCAGAAAACGCTCACCCGAGAATCCGGCGGCAGAGAGTGCGGTTCGTAATCGGTCATGGGTCAGGGAGCCATCATGGATGTCTTCCAGCAGGACGATGTCAAAGTCCTTTCGGCGTAGGGCCAGATGTCGTGCGACCTGCGTGCATACCAGATCTTCTTTTCCACGCTCGACGATCAGGTCAAGATAGTCGGACGTTCCTCGGCCTGTAAAAGACAGCCTCCGGTATCCGAGAGGTCCGAGAACTGCGACCCGCTCTATGTACAGGGGGGCAATCCCGATGAGGATCTCCCCCTCGCGGACCACGATCATGTGGAGTCGTGAGCGTTTGTCCGGCTCCCCAAAATGCCTCCACCACGTCCGTTGCCATTCAAAAGTCTGGAAGACACGGGATTCGCTTCTGTCCAGCAGGTCATCCCATTCCCTTTGCAGGGCATCAAATTCGGTTGAAGTGTTCAGAAGATGCACCTGGATGGGGAGGTCCATCTTCACCATGGGATCTTTTCTCAGTGTGGGGGTCGTCGTCATGGTATGTTGGAATTGTGTATTCATCAGAACCCTTTCCGGATTTCGAGCGGCGTGGTCTGTCCCACGATGCGGCGGGCTTTCCACCAGGCCCATAATCCCAGTTTTTCTGCACCTGACAACTTCGCCCCAAACCGGAGGCCTTGTGCGTTCGTGGTTACGTTGACTCTGCGGATTTCCCAGCGGTCACTCCCCGGATGGAAGGGCCCCCCGTTTACGGCAAATGCACAGAGATATCCGGCGCTCCGCAGGGCGTTCTTTGATCTGCCATCAATATGGCTGTACGGGTAGGAAAAAGCCCTGGATCCGGAACCGGTTATATGCTCGATGTTCGCTTTTGAGTCCATAAGCTCCGCATACAGATCTTTGTCGCTCAGGCCCGGCAGAGAACGGTGTGTAAGCGTGTGCGATCCAAACTCTATTCCGTGGCCCGCCATCTCGGCTATCTGCCCGGGCGTAAGGAGCCGGGTTTCCGGAATGCCGAGAGGGACGTCCCACCAATTTGTCCGGCGTGAAAAATCGGCCACGAGAAATATCACCGCCGGGATCTTATACTCTCGGAGAATCGGGAATGCATGAATGTAGTTGTCTTCATAGCCGTCATCAAACGTAACTAACACCCGTTTTGCCGTCTGTCCGACTGCTCCGCCATCGTCAGAAAGGAGCTCGTCCAGAGTGACCGCACGGTACCCGTGAGCAAGGATGTATTCCATCTGCCGGCGAAAATCCGACTCGCGGACGACATACGTCGACGAAAAATCCTCCCGATCAGAACACACGCGGTGGTACACAAGCGGCTGGATACTGCTCATCGGGGCTCCTTTGTTGACGATATGGCCTCTCGTGATGTACGTATCCATTGTGATGTATCTCCGGTCGTTGCAAGACGGAGATAAAGACGGATCTTCCAGAGTGCGTACCGGGGCACATAGCGCAGCAGAGAAAGGATCTCCCGAAGCGCGCCGGCCGCGGCAAATCCCAGGAGGGCATGGATCGTGCCCATAAGGGCCGTAAGACCCCAGAGGAAAAGGAACAGTGGACTCTGGAGGACGCCAACGGCCCAGAGGACCCCATTCAGGAGAATCATGGAGAAAACCCAGATCATGACGGTGATGAAGGGAGGTGTCAGGAGGTCGATCCATGCATCCAGGAGCCTGAATGACCGGTTCCTGATCGCTGCAGCCAGCAGGGGCCAGGCGTAACGGCGGATAACCGGGACACGTCCGCTTTCCCACCGTGCGCGCTGGGATTCAGCGTTCCGCGCATCGGTGGGCATCGTGGCAAGCACCTGTGCTTCAGGGAGGAACCACACCCGGATCCCGTGAAGAAGGAGCACCAGCCCGTATTCCAGATCTTCGGCCCTTGAATACGCTGCCCAGGGTATCTTCCGCAACGTGTCAACCGTGAATGCCATTCCATTACCGCGGAGCCCGGCAGAACACAAAAGCGCCGACCGGCCCAGCGGCCTCGCAAAATTGTAGAGCAGGAATCCCGCGCGTGTGGCTTCAGCGCTCCAGGAACCGGGTGTCGGCCTCACCTGGTCATTACACTGACAGGCGGCCGCTCCATGTTCGAATGCTCCGTTGATGTCCGCAAGGAGGTTCGATGAAACCACGGTGTCGGCATCACACACGACAAATCCTTCATACGAATCCTGTAAAAGAGTGTCGAATGCCCACCGTAAAGCATATCCTTTTCCCTTTTCACCGGAAGAGGTCCGCACGAGAACCCGTGCCCCCTCGGCCCGGGCAAGGTCCGCGGTTTCGTCCGAACAATTGTCGGCGATGACCACCACGTCAAACAGGGAGGCAGGATAGGATACTGCCTGCAGACTTCGCACAGTCTCGGTGATGGAAGCTTCTTCATCGTGGGCCGGAACGACGAGCGCAAAGCGCCGGTGTGTCAGTGTCTCCGGAATATGTTTCCGTGGCACGAGATACGCCAGCACACTCAGCAGCGCGAGATACGCCAGAGGGAGGCCCAGCAACAGCAGGAGAACGATTTGGATAAGGTTGATCACGCCTTTGCCACTCCCTCAGCCATCCGGGACCGGAACACCGCAGCATACGCGTCGTTCAGTTGGTTTCCGACGACTGACCAATCATACCGGGCGCTGACAAGTTCATGCCCGTTCTCGACGAGTGATTTCCTGAGCCGTTGATCCCGCATCAGCTGTACTGTCGCGTCCGCAAAGGCCGCTGGTTCATCCGCGATAAGCGCCGTTCTGCCGTGCTCGACATCGATCCCTTCGCATCCGATGGATGTCGTGACGATCGGCCGGCGCATGGACATCGCTTCAAGCACCTTGAGTCTGGTTCCCCCGCCAATACGAAGAGGCACAACATAGACGGATGCCCGTTGCACGTAGGGACGCACATCCGGAACAAATCCGGTAACAATAATATTGGAGGAGGCATACCGCCGCACGGATTCCGGCGGCGCGTTACCCACCACGTACAATTTTACTTGCGGTACCTGTCGCTGGATTAAAGGGAAGATGTCCCTGATAAAATATTCTATCCCTTCAGCGTTTGGAAAGTAATTGATCGCACCGGTGAAAACGAGCGAGTATTCTTCCGGCGTAGTGTCCGGAAACTGGAAGTACGAAGTGTCCACACCGTTCGGGATAACAAATTTTGGGACATCAGGCACATCCGCCTCGAGCATGTTGCTGTCACGCCTCGATGTCAGAAAAATGGCGTCCTGCTCCCGGCAAATGGATATTTCCTGTGGATACAGTTTGCGATACTCATAGTCAGCCCACCATCGCCGGACAAACCCATCTGTGGATTGTGCTACCCTCCGGTGGATGTCATATTCTATGTTTGCAGCATCGAGGACCCTGACCGCTTGAGTGTTGAACGTGAAATACCCCATGACCGGGTAAGCGATCTGGACCAGATCGAACGACTCCCGCTCCAGAATCCGATCGAGAGCGCGCTGCATCGCCCGGTTCCTGGACGTAACCTCTGTGAATGAGGTATTCCGGATTAGTGCGTAGAGTTGTCCGATCCTCTTCCATCGTTCAGCGAGCAGAGGGGGCTCGGGGAGCATGGTGGTCTTTTCTGCCGGATGGCCGAGTGCGCGTTCCAGCGCTCGGGCGTCGCCTGCAGTGCCGTAACCCAGTACCTGCACGTCATGGTACCGGGTCATCCATTGCAGAAGGTGGAAGACACGAAGACCCCCGCCAAAGGTCGGCGGCACCGGCGCGTACGGTATGAGGTTCAGGATCTTCATGACTTGACGGATCTCCCGGTCAGAAAGAACCCCCGGAGGCCCGAGGACGAGATCGTGGATCTGACAAAGGCCCTGTCCTCCGGCTGGATCGCCCCGGTCAGAAAGATAGCGCCCACATAGACCCCGGCTCCTGCAAGGGCCTGGAGAAGCCAGTGGACCTGGAGTGTACTGAGACCCCAGATGCAGAGAGCCAATGAAATGCCGGCGAGTATGGTTCTGAGCGGCTGATGAAATCGTTTTTTGGGAAAGAATCCCCGGGGGAGCAGCAAGAGCGCAGTAATAAGGATTCCCAATTCCGTGATATTGGTTGCGATCGCCGATCCGATTCCGCCATTTCCTGCCACATCCTGAAAATACGGTATGAGGAGGGCGTTCAACCCGATGCTGAAGGGTATCGCCGCGAGTGCAACCCACGACCACTGACGCTGCCTATCCATGGCAATCAATGCCGTCACAAGAACAAAATCGATATACACGAGTATCAGACCGGGTGAGAGTGCTGCGAGCACTGCAACGGAACCGGCGTAGTCCGTCGCACCGAACAGCGTCGTAATAATTTCTTCGGAAAACGCATACGTGCCGATGGAAAGAGGGATCGCGACCATGAGGATTATTTCAAGACTTTTCATTGTCGTCATCACCACGGTACCTTTTTGATCCACACTCCTCGAAAGCACAGGAAATACGGCGATAGACAGAATGCTGGGAAAAAACATGAGGATATCAAAAAACCGGAACGCCGCGCCGAACCACCCCACAACTTCTTCCGGCACCATCAATGAGAGCATCACAGCGTTGATCCGGTAGTAGATAACGGCGAAGATGGCCATCATCAGATAGGGGAGCCCCTCGCGGGCGAGCCCCGCTACGTTCGCCCAGTTCACGCGGGGCAGATGGGGAACAAAAGGCCGGAGCCGGCGGAACGCAATAACACAACCCAGAAGCGTGCTGGCTCCCATAATAATTGCAATGGTGAAAGAGGTCCCACCCATCACAAGCGCGGTAACACCTACGACGGTGAGGAATACTCGTTCTACGATCGACACCACAGATCGGTGCACCATCTCCTCAAATCCTTGAAATGCGCTGATAAACACTCCCAGAGGGCCTTCCCAGAGTTTCGCGCCGACGAGAATGAGAATGACAACCTGCACAGGCCAGGGATATCCCACGAGCCAGGAAAAGAGTCCAAGAAGCAACAATGAGACAACGCTGAGGATCATCCGGAAGCCAATAGAGTCCGAGATCAACGACGGGGCGTGATCGTGATGCCGCGCGATTTCTTTCGCGATAAAATACGCACCGCCGAAGTCCACAAAGACCTGTGCGATCATGGCGACGGACATCGCGAGGTAGAGTCGGCCAAAATCCTCACTGCCGAGATATCGCGGCAGGAAGAGCATCAACACGAACGACGAGACCCACGTGACCACCTGAGATCCCATCATCACGGTGGCGTTACGGGCTATGGATGTGGCTATCTCTTTGCTCATGAGTTTCCTGGAATCCGAATGCTGGTATCCTGTCCGAGCCGCGCCAGGGATTTCAGGCGCATCCGCTTAATCCGCTCGCGAGGGCCAAAGACCTGCATCGCAAGCCCCAATGGTCCTACGGTGATCCCCACGGGGCGGCGCCCGATTTCATATAGGTCTGTCCCAAACACGGTCGGGGATGCACCACCCCCGACTGCAAAATCATATCCGGCTTTGATTACCATCCTCTTGATCGCCGGCGTGACGGCATCGTGTGGGTAGGCGCAGCTGTGCACAGGCATGTCGAGCAGATCCTCAATGAGTGCCTTCGATCGGGTCAGTTCGCCCTCAACGACCTCTGCTGGAAGTGAGGGCAGCGGCCTCCCCGTGCACGTCAGAGAGCCGATCTCACTTCCGGTTTCCGCGAGAGCATGGAGGTGATCGCCGCACGCGGCAAGGGTTGATCGGGTGTGTGTGTGAGTTGTTGAAGGGTCGCCGCTTGCCACAAACACCACCGCCCGGCCACCGATCTCACGGAACACGTGGAGAAGTGTGCGGTACAGCTCCGGCGGACCTCCATCAAATGTCAGCACGACGGGCTTCCGGGGGAGATGCAGCTCACCTTTCAAGAACAGCCGGCAGTCGGAAAGGGTGATGAGGGTGAAACCCCAGCGGTCCAGAAGATCAAGATGTCTCCGTAAAATATTTCCGGGAGGCACATCCCGGCTCCCCCTGGGAGGCGACAAGTGCCGGGACGGGATGGTATAGCGCAGTACTGTGATGCCATACGGATCACCCTCAGCAAGCATTCCCTGTGCCAGTCGTGTTGTGAGATTCATTCTTCCTTCACTTTTCGGTTTCAGTCAGTGGTTGTGCGACTCTATGCGAGCGGACAGGATGGGCCGTCACCGAAATCTGTCGCGCCAACGTGCGCGCGACAAACATGGGGATCTCCAGAAACACTCGCTGCCATTTTGATGCGGGTTCATGCGTAAAACGGTATCCCCATTCAAGGCCGAGGTTCCTGATCCATTCGGGCGCCCGCGGTTTTTCGCCCGAGAGGAAATCAAACAACCCGCCCACGCCGATGCAGATTTTCGCGTGGAGGTCGGAACGATGGTTGGCGATCCACGTCTCCTGGGCAGGAGTGCCCATACCAACAAGGACTACATCGGGTGCGGCGTCGTTGATGGCCCGGGCTACCTCCGCAGCAGTCTCTGCCGGGAAGTGCCCGTGTCGTGAGCCTGCGATGACAAGTCCCGGATACCGGGCAGCAATCGTGCTAATACATTTTTCAAGGACCGGGGGTCGCGCACCGAGCAGGTACACAGATCCCCCTGCTGCGACCAGTTCATCGAGTATGCGCGGAACAAAATCAGTTCCGTTCAGATTCTCCGATACCGGCTTCCCGGAGATCTTGCCGGCAAATGCCAGGCCTGACCCATCGGGGAGAACCAGATCGGCCTCCCGCAGAGCCTTGCGCAATGCATGGCTCTCGCGCGCCACATGGATACTGTGCACATTCACGAAGAAGATTGTTCGCGGGAGACGGAATTCAGATTCGGTCAGGTAGTGTCGTATGATGGAAAGGGCCGTTCCACTTGAGATATTATCAAAACAGACTCCGTCAACACAGAGCCGCTCGGTATCCGACAACGGTGCGGTCCGACGCTGATGTGCTCCCGGGGGCGTTTGACCCGGGGCGACGAGGCGGGTCGGCGTCATCGGGAGCCACTCCCCGCCGGTGCTGATTCGCCCGTCCGGAGTTTCGTGGCGGCGTCCTGCTCAGTCTTGAGTGTGGCCTCCAGTACGGAAAACAATCCCATCAACGCACCCATATATGTCATGGTCCGGTACCGTACAAGATGAAGATCAAAATATGCGGCGACGAGTTGATTGATAACCGCGACAATAATCATGATACCCACAGCTTTTAAGTATGGGTTCTGCAGGTGTGAAACGATCATTGCTCCCCGGGCCCCGAAGATATTGATGAACAGCCAGAACAGGAGGAATCCGACTCCTCCGACCTTGACGAGGAGCCAGAGGATATTGTTATGAGCCATGTAATCCCGGAGTGCATAGTTGATCTTTACCAGCTCAAGCGGTTGGTAGTACTTCGTTCCGAATCCGATGCCGCCGACGGGGTAAAGGCGAACTGTGTAGGCAAGGTTGAAGTTCTCAATCTTGCGGTAGAGGTTCGAGTAGTAGTTGCGGTCCCCGAGTGTTGCGTAGTCATCCACGAACCCGGACCGAATCTGATTGAGGGGAGCCGCAAGCGGGCTGGCACTGCCCCAGAACACTGCTGCATAGATGCCTATGATGACGATCGCGGGCAGAGATCGTTTGATGACCTTTGTGAGTTTCTCCTTCGGCAGGAGGGCGGCAAACGTGACAAGCGATGCGGCCAGGGACGCGAATGCGGCGCGTCGGTTGGCGGCATAGAATCCCAGAAGGAGTGGAACAAGCGCCCAGAACAGGGCGGTTCGTTGTACCGACCGTACGCCATTCGCCGCAAAAGCGAGCAGGAGAACCCACAGGGTGATAAAGAAAATGGGGTCTTCATGGGTAAGTAATGCGTCGTGCCCCCCCAGCGTGAATCCCAATCCGGCAAACCGGATTGTTCCTTCCAGAGCCTTGACGGTTATAGCGGCGATGACCACCCATACCACATTGCGCACCTGGTCAGGGGTGCGGATAATCTGTGCAAAAAAAGTATACACGATGAACAGGTAACCGAGCCCGCGGAGTTCCCAGAGGGCAGCAGTCATGTCCCCGCCGCGGCCTGACCCCGCGATAAAACCGAGCACAAGCCAGACGACAAATGCCAGAGCGAATGGCCAGGCCACCGGCCTGCGCAGGGGTGGCATGGTCCGGAACAGAAGTCCTGTTAACCACACGACAAACAGGAGGCCGAGATGGAGATCCATCGGGCTGAATGCAGCGACTTCAATGCGCGGGAGGTATGGAATGACATTGATGTTGTTGAAATAGTTTGTCTTGTACGTCAGCGAGGTAAACTCGGGAACTTCAAACTGATCGATCAGAAGGACCGTTCCCAGGAAGATGTACAGCCCCCATTCAAGGCGGTAGAAGCTGAAAAAGACTACGCCAAGAAGGCAGACAAATCCGATTGCACCGATGGGGGTGTCACCTCCGAAAAGGATGAGACCTCCGATCAGTGTAGAGACAACGATGGCGATAGCCAGTCCCGAAGCACGTGGAGATTGGCCGCGGTTCTTTGCTTCAAACCATGTCTCTTCAGAGGACAGTATATGGGTTCCCGAATCTGACATCATCATTCCGATCGCTGGTCCACCGGCATCATGATCCGCCGCGCCCCGTGGGTGGCGCGTCCATGAGAAACATACTCACGATCACAATGAGGACTTCGATCAACACCGTGACGCCGATGACGAAGATTATTCCAGGGCCGATTCTTTGTGCATTCTTACCGAGCAGGACTGCCACGATGTAGCCGGCGAAGAGCGCTGCGAGAGAACTCATTCCGTCTTCCTTCGTGAAGCCCGCTTCCGCTCTGCTCCGTTGTACACAAATCCGAGTATCCTTCGCTCGTTGAGCAGCTGCAGGGCGTGGTCCAGATCCCCCTGCTTGGTCACTCCTCCGTGAACGACAAATAGCACACCATCCAGTTGGTTGGTGAAGAGGAGGGGAATGAGGTGTTCGCGAACGGCCGGCATGTCAACGATCACGAAGCTGAAGACGCCTTTCAACGAGTAGAGCACATCCCGGAAGGCTGCGACCTGTTCGAGTTGAAGGGATGGTTCGAGATTGTGATCTCCGTCGTCCATGACAGTGCTAAGGCCACCGGCAAGACGTCCGTTCGGAATGCCTGCGGTAAGAACGTAGAGGTCACTGATCGCCGTGCCAGCAACCTGGATAACGCCCCCGTCGCCGACCGCTTCCAGTAATCCCGGTCCGATGGACACATCAAACACCTCGTGGAGACGGGGTTTGTGTACATTCATGTCCACCAGGACCGTTTTACGCTGATAGGCGACGGTCAGCGAAATCGCCAGATTACTGGCCACAAGAGTTTTCCCCTCCCCTGCGTTGGCGCTGCTGACACCCACGGCAATGTTCATATCTTCGCCGCCGTTTGAGAGCAGGGCGTAATTGAAGGAGTCGTAGAATTGTGGCGAGACGATCTTCGCATCAACACGGCGTCCGGCATCGGGACGAAAGATCACAGGTCGGCGAAGGCGGATTAGTTCGGCGTGAGATTCCTTCGTGTCGCCTTGGTCTTCTCTATGGTGCGCGCGCATGCCAATCGGATTCCGGGTTTCGTGCTTGGTTGTTTGGTCTAGTGAGATGGGGTCATTCATAATCACGATCGATGGACTCCTTCGGGGATCAGGGCGATAATCGGCTTCTGATACACTTCAATCTCGCGCGGGGATCGGATTGTCGTATCAAGCAATTCCGCTGCGGCAGCCGCGAGGAGGCCGAGCATAAGTCCTGCAATCATACCACCCGCAATGATAAGTGAACGTTTCGGTTTTGTGGGCTTGGTCGGCACACGCGCCGGGTCGATGATGATAAAGGCATTCTGGGCGTTCCTCCCGAGTTCTCTGGCAATCCGTGCCTGTTCGAGTTTTACACGCATGTCATTATAGAGCTGCTGGTAGAATGAATAGTTGGATTCTGTTTCCTTGTCGACCGTTTGTGAAATAGAAGACGCGGTTATCACCTGCACCAGTTCGGCGCGTGATTTTTGTATATCCGACAGACGGGCCGTGAGGATGCTCATTTCTGATTGCAGGATGACACGGGTGCGTTCCAGAAGGTCCAGAATGCGCGCTTCAAACCGTGTTACCTCTGGATGCTTTGGAGTGTATCGAACGGTAACACTGTCGTAACCGGCGGTCAGCGAACGCAGGTCTGCAGCATTGGCAATGTCAGCCGCCTCGAGCTGAGAAAGGGCTGCCCTGCCCCGTTCAGTCCGGAACGCCGCCGGGAACATGGCGATGTTCTGCAGTGCACGCTCCCTGTCCCGGATCCGTTCAGATGTTTCGCGCACCCGTTCGCTCATGATATCAAATCGTCCTGAAAATGACGTGGTTCCACCGGGCAATTCCTTGGATCTCTGCCGGAGCAGTGAGACCACGGAAGCCTGGGTTTCGCCGTACTTCTTTTCATATTCGTTCAGTTTGTTTTCAAAAAACTGGACCGTATACTCATTCCGCTGAAACTCTGCGCGGAGCCGGGTCTGTATGAACATGTTGGCAAGCGTCGTTACCGCGCGCTGTGCGCGCACCGGGTCAGTGTCTGAAAAGAGCATGGTGAATGAATCCGATCCGCTTCGGTCGGTCCGGATGCTGGACTTTGTCCGGTCGATAAGCTCATCCCAGGCCGCCTGTGTTTCCACGCTGCCCCGCATTTCCAGGCTGTCCATAAGTGCCTCGATCGTCTGACGGCTGTACACAATTTCGTTAAAGGTCCGCAGCCTGTCTTCGGAAGCGAGCTGCACGGCCATCGTGAAGCTGACGAGAGGGTTGAGAATCTCATCCCGCTGAACCCAGATCGTTGTGCTGGATTCATACCGGCGGGGGAGGAGGTACGCGCCGATGGTCGTGATAATGCTGACCAGAATAAAAGGAACAACAAGCCACACCTTGCGGCGGCGAAGCATTCCAAGCACCAGATGCATGCTAATTTGAGGGGATCGCAAGATTCTCTCCATAGTGGTTACGATGATCGTTGACGATGGTGCAACGTGTGTGCCAAGATGCTCGTACTGTTGATTCCCGCACGCATCGCGTACAATGGAGGGTCGGGGCGAGAAGGATAGGCGAAACCCGGGCGGAATTTTGTGCCGGGAGGGTACAGCAAATTATCGGGGTGTATCCAGAAGAGACACTCTTGCGCGCACACGTTGTGAGAACGCCGGAAACACGGACATTCTGGACAGGCACGGTTGTTGCAAAGTCTTGTCCTGTCAAGAACGAGCCTCGTTCGGAACACACCGTTGTCTAATTACAGGAAGCCATGAAGAGACACCACGTGCGCGGAATAATTCTCAGCAGTCTGGTTATGATCTTCTTCTGGGGATGTGGCAGCGACCAGTTGATCACGAAGGATATTATGTCGTGGTCCGCCGAACGGAAGCGCCAGAATGAGGAATCGGAAGAATACGTTCTTCAACCGGGCGATCAGCTGGAAATTACGTTCGCGGGTTATCCGGAGTTTAATGTCTCGGAGGTCATCCGTGAAAATCAGCCGATCAAGATACCCCTGGTGGGTGAAATTACTGCGGAAGGGGTTACACGGGGACAACTTACGGAGCTGATTATCAAGCGGCTTTCCGGCTATGTGACTACCACGGTAGTCCCGACAATACGGATCAAGGGCGTTCTCGAGCAGAAAGTCATTGTGCTGGGCTCGGTAACCGGACAGGGCACGTATACCGCAACTGCTCCGGTTTCACCCTTTCAAGCCCTCGCAATGGCTGGAGGGCCCTCTTCGAACGCCGACCTCCGGCATATCCGTGTGTTCCGGGGGGGAGATGCCGAGTCAACCATAGAAATTGATCTTTCGGCATCACTCTCCAGTTTGCCCGGCCGGAACGAGACCCTGCCGCTCGTCTATCCAGGGGATCTTATTTATGTCCCGAAGGAAGAAAATGTGATCCGGGATTTTGCCGACCTCTTGCGTGACGTCATCGTCTTGTTCGGTATTTTCGCGATTATCCGATGATCTCTTTGCGCCGACATATAGCATACATTATGGCCGCGGTGGGGGTCACGCTCTTCCTGTCAGCTGCTGCGCAGTCCCAGGCGCCATTCTACTACACCGTCCGTCCGCAAGGGCATGGGATGCGGGCTGCTGCACTGGCAGACGCATCGAGCGCTGACGCATCGAATGTGACCGGAATGTTCTGGAATCCGGCGAGCCTGTCGTTCCTGGGGAGCGGGGGCATCATCGGGACACACACACTGGATGTCAAAACCCGGCTGCAATCAGAATATCTTGCTGGCGTTGTACAGGTGGGACGTGGTCTTACCGTTGCCGCATCCGGAGTCTACGCACATGCCGGAAAACTGGAGCCCGAGGGGGGGCCCGTGGTCTCCCTGAAAGTATACGGTGCCGATCTCGCAGGGTCATATGCCATCCTCCCGACGCTGAGTGTCGGTGGACTGTTTGGAGCACGGAAGGCGGCCTTCGATGGTGAGTCCCGGACTATGGGTTGGGGGCAGATAGGGATGTTCTATTTTCCGTCACCGGGAATTTCCTATGGCATGGCGTACCGGGTAATCCGGGGATACACGTATTGGTACGCGAATAATCAGAGCGGCGTGGAGCCGGAGCCCGATCTCATCCAGAACCTGGAAATCGGCGCCACAATGTCGTATCCCGCCCGTGCCGAACGGCCAATCGTGACACTTTCCTTAACGACAGAAAAAAGTTTTCCCGGGGTTTCCCTGTTCAGCACCAAGGGGGGGCTGGAAGTGCTGCCGACTCAGTTTCTCTCACTCCGCCTGGGGTTCAAGGTTGGAACTCTGGAGCGGGTTGCGCGGTATGGGTTCGGACTTCACTTCGGGAGGGTGCATGTAGATTTTGCGTCTGGTCCCAGCCGCGCAGAGAACCGTTTTTCGGGGGTATCACTGATGGTGAACTTATGACAGGCCTTGCCGAACGAAAACCGACAGACGACCGGTCATCCAACGATAGGGATGCGCTGCCATTGAGCTTTGCAGAAAAACACCCCAAACATGCCGTAGGATTTGCATTCGAATCCTCGACCAATCCTGTCATGCAGGACGCCCTCACCACGATCAAGCGGATCGCCGCGAGCCACGTAAACGTGTTGATTACCGGGGAACACGGAACAGGGAAGGAGTGGAGTGCAAATATCATACATTCCACCAGTCCCCGCTCAGCCGGACGGTTGATAACGGTCGAGTGTGCCGCATTACCTGCGGAGCGTCTGGAGCGCGAGCTCTTCGGGCATGAAGCGATCACGTGGAAGGATGTTGATATCAGTCCCGGTGCTTTTGAGAGGTCCAGTGATGGGACGCTCGTGTTGAACGAAATCGGACTTGTCCCCCCCACATTACTCATGCGTATTGCCAGGGCCGCAGAGTATCAGAGTGTGCGCAGGATCGCAGGAGAAATCGACATTGCCGTGAACGTGCGGCTCATTGCCACCATGAGTGTTCCGTCCCACTCCAATCCGTCCAGAGAGGGGTTGCCCGAAGAGGTACTTCATCGCCTGAGTCCCATACAGGTAGAACTGCTCCCTTTGCGGAAACGGCGTGAAGACATACCATTGCTGGTCGGGGGTTTCCTTGCGGAAATACAACACAGGATGGGGTCGGCCTCCCTTCGTATCTCCGATGCGGCGCTGGAGACATGTCTGCAATTCGACTGGCCTGGGAACTTGCGCCACTTGAGAAACGCTATTGAATATGCATCAGTCATGAGTCAGAACGACACGATTCTCCCGGAGCACCTTCCGGCATACCTCTCCGGCACGGGCAGGAGGGGATGATCGGTATGACCACACTGCTCCATCTGGCGATCGCCTTTATTGCTCCGCTCCTGCTCACGCTGGTCCTGACACCACTTGTGATCAAGCTGGCGCATGCTGTCGGTGCAATCGACCGCCCCAATGCGCGCAAGGCACATACGGTGGCCACCCCGCGCCTCGGCGGCCTTGCCGTTAGCGTGGCATTCGCGACTTCACTCGTACTGTTGCTGGCATTTGATACCGTTCTGCCGTTTCCGGTGTGGATAACAGGGTCACGCGGTATCATGCTGGGCATCGCGATGATTATGGTGGTGCTCCTGGGAGTCTGGGATGATCTCCGGGATATTCGCCCTTCACAGAAATTCCTCGTGCAGATACTTCTCGCGAGTCTCGTGTATGTTGCCGGATTCCACGTCTCGGGCATCACGGATCCCTTCGGCGAGGGGAAGATCAATCTCGGCGCCCTGGACTACTTCGTAACGGTGTTCTGGATCGTCGGGGTTACGAACGCCATCAATCTGGTGGACGGACTCGACGGGCTTGCCGCAGGTGTTGCGGGGATTGCCCTCCTGACGATGTTTCCGATCGCGCTGTTGCAGAACGATGCAGGCACTGCGATCATTGCACTGGTTCTTGCAGGAGCCGTCTTCGGTTTCCTGCGGTACAATTTTTATCCCGCCCGGGTATTCCTCGGTGATTCGGGCAGCCTGTTTCTGGGATTTATGCTCGCCGTCCTTTCGTTGCAGAGTTCCACAAAAAGCACCACGGCTTTCGCCATCCTGATTCCCCTGGTTGCGCTGGGCCTTCCGATTATGGATACACTTCTTTCCATGGTCCGTCGGCTCCTGCGTTCATTCATGCATCATGGACCCCGCAGGGAAGGACAAAAGGGCCGGTGGGGCGCAATGTTCATTCCCGACCGCGAACATATCCATCATCAGCTGCTCGCGCGGGGATTGTCGCAGCGGCGTGTCGTGCTCCTCCTGTATCTGGTTTCATGTTCCCTCGGGATCGGCGCGTTTGCCATCACGATTGCGAACAACGCAGAAGCGTCTCTCATTCTTGTCGTGGTGGGAATCGCTCTCGTGTTGGGAGTCCGGCAACTCCGATACCGGGAAATCGCCGTACTTCAGAATGGGGTCTTCCTTCCCCTTTTTGATCTGCGCCTGCTGAACAGGAATGTGTTCCAGGTGTTTCTGGATATCGTCTTTATTATCGCATCCTATGGCGTTGCGCACCTGATCCACGACGGAGTGAACCATGCGCACGACATCCAGCGAGACTTTGTCGTGACCGTTGCCCTGGTGAGTCTCATCCAGTTTCTTGTCTTCTGGCTTCGTGGAACGTACCGGTTCACCATGCGGCAATTCGGACTCGGGGACGCACTGGCCATCACCAAGACCACATTTCTTGCTGTTACATTGTGCGGTTTGGGGCTCGCGCTTTTGTCATCGGCGGTGCCGCACGTCGACCTAACAACGTTGATGCTCGATTTCTATTTGTTGCTCACCTGTACCATAGGGTCCCGCTTTTCGTTCCGCGTGCTGCACCATATCTTCAAGAAGAACAGGAGCGGAAAAAGAAACGTCCTTATTTACGGGGCCGATCGTGATGGCGTGTTCGCACTCCAAAGGCTTCTGGATTCAGAGGGAGCAATCCTTGCGCCCGCGGGCTTTCTGGACGATCGCCCGAGCCTGGAGGGGAAACATGTGAACGGCTATCCGGTATTCGGCGGACACTGGATGCTGGAGCGGCTGGTCTATAGCAAGAGCATCCAAGAGGTGCTCATTTCGAGTGACGATATCAAGCCGGAGGTCCAGCGAAGACTTATGAAGAAAGCCCGTGCACTTGGACTGACGGTGCGACGGCTGAATATAGGATTTGATGAAGTGTTCTCACCGGCCGGTGGCGTCGTGTATGCAGGTATGCCGTCGCTCGTTGATCCAAAGGTAGTTAACAGCAGGATTGATCTCCGGCAATAATGTTCGACCACAAGCGATAGGATCCTCATGTATATCCTCGGCATATCTTGTTATTATCACGATTCGGCGGCCGCACTTATCAGAGACGGCAAGATTGTCGCCGCTGCGCAGGAAGAGCGGTTTACGCGAAAACGCCATGACTTCAATTTTCCTTCAGAGGCAATTGCTTTCTGCCTCAAGGAGGCGGGCATAACGGCGAAAGACCTGTCCTATGTAGTGTTCTATGACAAGCCTCTCCTTAAATTTGAGCGTATTCTGGAAACGTACCTGGCCACCGCACCCAAAGGGATCCGCTCGTTCCTGATGGCAATGCCTCTCTGGTTGAAAGAGAAGCTCTGGATTCCGTCACTCATCACGGATAGCCTGGGTGTTGATGTCCCCTTACTCTACACGGAACATCATGAATCGCACGCGGCGTCCGCATTTTATCCTTCTCCGTTTGAGCGGGCGGCTTTTCTTACACTTGACGGAGTCGGCGAATGGGCTACCACAAGCTACGGGGTCGGTGAAGGGAACACGCTCTCGATACATGGCGAGTTGAACTTCCCCCACTCCATCGGGCTGCTCTACTCGGCATTCACATATTTTACGGGATTCAAAGTGAATTCCGCCGAATACAAAGTCATGGGACTCGCTCCGTACGGCGAACCCCGGTACGTCCAGCGTATTTATGATCACCTGATCGACCTGAAGGAAGATGGATCATTCAGGATGAATATGGACTACTTTGATTATTGTTCCGGACTCCGGATGACCAATGACCGGTTTGCAGAGGTTTTTGATGGCCCCGCGCGTCAACCGGAATCAAAACTTACCCAGCGTGAGATGGATCTTGCACGGTCGCTTCAGGAAGTCACCGAGGAGATTATGCTGCGCATGGCGCGACACGTTCAGAAACAAACCGGTGAAAAGAATCTGGTTCTGGCCGGAGGCGTAGCACTCAATTGCGTGGGCAATGGACGTTTGCTCCGTGAAGGACCGTTTGAAAACATCTGGATCCAGCCGGCGGCCGGTGATGCGGGAGGTGCGCTTGGCGCAGCACTGTTCGCCTGGTACGGTTACCTGAAAAACCAACGGGATGTTTCTCCGGAAAAGCAGGATGCGCAAGCCGGATCGTACCTCGGACCGGCGTACTCCGATGAGGAAATCGAACACTATCTCCAGATGAACGAAATCGAATATCGCAAAGTCAGCGAGGATGAACTCGCCGAGGAGACTGCGGAACTCATCGCGAATGAGAACGTCATCGGATGGTTTCAGGGTCGTATGGAGTTTGGCCCGCGGGCGCTCGGTGCACGGAGTATCCTGGGCGATGCACGCTCCACCAAAATGCAGTCCATTATGAATCTGAAGATCAAATACCGGGAATCGTTCCGTCCGTTCGCTCCTTCGGTCCTCGAAGAAAACGTTTCCGAGTACTTCCAGATCAATACCCCGAGTCCGTATATGCTGCTCGTGGCGGGTGTCACGGAAGACCGACGGATCCCGATGACGGACGATCAGGAACGGCTCTTCGGCATTGACAAACTCAATGTGTCGCGGTCTGATATACCTGCGGTAACGCATATCGACTATTCCGCACGAGTCCAGACCGTGTCACGGGAGACCAATCCTCTGTACTATGATCTTATCAAGGCGTTCGGACGCAAGACCGGGTGCCCGGTGATCATCAATACATCATTCAATGTTCGCGGAGAACCCATCGTCTGTCGTCCGGAAGAAGCATACAAATGTTTTATGCGAACAGAGATGGACTATCTGGTGATGGGCAACTTTATCATCGCGAAAACGGCACAGAAACAACTCGAAGAGGACAGCAATTGGAGAAAGGAGTTCCAGCTTGACTGATATGAAGATCAATGCGTCGGACCGTGAGGTCCGGAAGTTTGGTATCATGTTCAGCATTATCTGTCTTGCCATCGCGGCCTTCAGCTTGTACAGGAGCGGCACCGTGTGGCCCTGGTTTCTGGGGGGAAGCGGGCTTTTTGCCATCGGCGGACTGGTCCTTCGTTCTGCTCTCCGACCTGTCTACATCGGCTGGATGAAATTTGCCTTCGTCCTGGGCTGGATTAACACGCGGTTGATACTTGGTCTGTTTTTCTATGGTATCCTCACGCCGCTGGGAGTGATCATGCGCATATTCGGCTGGGACCCCCTCACACGCAAGATTGATCGCCAGGCCCCTTCGTACTGGGTGAAACGTGGTCCGGAAACGGCATTCGATCCCAAAAAGTATGAACGGCTCTTTTAGCTTTGCACAAATGTCTGGATATCCGAATTTCACAAAACTGTTAGGAGAAAATATGGGCACATCTGGAAAACTGTCGGTCCTGAGTGGCTTATGGGACTTTATGAAAATCAGAAAAAAGTGGTGGCTTGGTCCCATCATCGGGATGCTGCTGATGTTAGGGTTGCTGCTGGTCTTTACGCAGGGATCAGCCCTCGCGCCATTTATCTATACATTGTTTTGATACCCGGTGGCGCAACCCGGAGTCCATCAGATCTTTTGCATTCAGAAAAGGGAGCTATGAAAGCAGAACTTGTCCTTGAAGACGGCTATCGATGTGAAGGCACCGCCTTCGGCGCCCCCGCTTCAACAGCGGGGGAGGTGGTGTTCAACACCGGCATGGTGGGCTACCCCGAATCCATGACCGACCCGTCCTATGCCGGACAGATTCTTGTCCTGACATATCCGCTGGTTGGAAACTACGGAATTCCTGTCAACGGGAAACCGGAGGAGCATCTTGATCTGATATCGCGGCACTTTGAAAGCTCCCGGATTCACATCCGCGCCCTGGTCGTGTCCCGGCTGTCTGCCGGATACAGTCACTGGACCGCGGTTGACTCCCTCTCGTCCTGGATGCAGCGCCACAATATCCCGGGAATTCACGGTGTTGACACACGCGCTCTGACAAAACGTCTGCGGTCCAAAGGGTGCATGCTCGGGAAAGTTGTTGTGGCTGACAACGATACCGGGTGGGACGATCCCAACGTTCGAAATATTGTAGCAGATGTCAGCATCCCCGAGCCTCAGTGGTTTCAGGCCGAGGGGGACAAAAAGGTCGTCCTTGTTGACCTCGGGTGCAAAGACAACATTGTCCGGAGTCTTATCCGGCGTGGGATCAATGTGCTGAAGGTTCCGTGGGACTATGATTGGACGGGAGAAGATACTGACGGTGTCTTTCTGTCCAATGGCCCGGGTGACCCGAAGAAATGCGAAGAGACTATTCGGATACTCCGGAAAGGATTTGAGCGGGATATTCCCATTTTTGGAATCTGTCTGGGCCACCAGATGATGGGCCTCGCGGCAGGGGGTGATACGTATAAACTTAAGTTCGGTCACCGCGGGCAGAACCAGCCCTGCATCGAAGTCGGAACAAAACGGTGTTACGTGACATCACAAAATCATGGATTTGCGGTTGATGAACGCAGCTTGCCCCCGGAATGGTCTCCATGGTTTTTTAATGCAAATGACGGAACAAACGAAGGTATCCGTCACCGCGGCCGCAGCCTTGCTTCCGTTCAGTTCCATCCCGAAGCGCGGCCCGGGCCATCAGACACAGACCACCTTTTTGACACGTTTGCGAGATCATTGACCCATGCCATCCACAGCGCGTAAAATTCTTATCCTCGGCAGCGGGGCCCTGAAAATCGGTGAAGCCGGCGAATTTGATTACTCGGGAAGTCAGGCCCTCAAAGCTCTGAAAGAGGAGGGAATCACCACGGTCCTGGTGAACCCGAATATCGCTACGATTCAGACGTCTGAATCACTGGCCGACAAGGTGTACCTCCTGCCCGTAAACCCGGAGTTCGTCACCGGAGTCATCGCCAAGGAACGGCCGGACGGAATCCTCATCGGATTTGGGGGGCAGACCGCACTCAATTGTGCTCTCACGCTCGCTGATACAGGAGTCCTCAAGGAATATGGCGTCGAGGTTCTCGGAACTCCAATCCAGACGATCAAGGACACGGAAGACCGGCAGCTCTTTATCCAGCGCCTCGGAGAGATCGATGTGCACACTCCGCGATCACAGGCGGTGACGACCGTGCGGGACGCACAGAAGGTAGCCGAATCGATCGGATACCCGATCATGGTACGGGCGGCATTTGCGCTCGGCGGACTGGGTTCGGGCATGTGCGCGGATGAGAAGGAACTCGAAGACCGCGTCCGAAAGGCCTTTGCCCATTCACCCCAGGTGCTCATCGAAGAGTACCTGAGCGGCTGGAAAGAGGTGGAATACGAGGTTGTGCGAGATGCCTTTGACAATTGTATCACGGTCTGCAACATGGAGAATGTGGATCCGCTTGGAATCCACACCGGGGAGAGTATCGTTGTGGCCCCCAGTCAGACACTCACGGATGCGGATTATCACCACCTCCGGGAAGTGGCCATACGGACGATCCGGCATCTGAAAGTGGTGGGTGAATGTAACGTGCAGTTTGCGCTGGATCCATACTCCGACCGGTACAGGGTTATCGAGGTGAATGCCCGGCTGAGCCGGAGTTCAGCCCTGGCGTCAAAGGCCACAGGATACCCCCTTGCGTATGTCGCGGCCAAACTCTCGCTGGGATACAGTCTCACCGAGCTGCGGAATTCAGTGACGCGCACGACGACCGCATGTTTTGAACCGGCTCTGGATTACGTGGTGGTGAAGATGCCGCGGTGGGACCTCAAGAAGTTCCGCAACGTCGCCACGCAGCTTGGATCAGCGATGAAGTCCGTGGGCGAAGTGATGGCTATCGGACGGAACTTCGAAGAGGCGCTTCAGAAGGCACTACGCATGCTTGAGATTGGCGTGGACGGGCTTGTTGCAACTCCCGGCCCTCACTTCCAGGAGCTTGATGAAGCACTCGCAAAACCGGGCACCGAACGTGTGTTTGCCCTTCCGCAGGCGGTACGGGCAGGATATTCCATTGAACGAATCAGATCGTTAACGCACATCGATCCCTGGTTTCTTCAGGCGATTGCCTCCCTTGTTGATGTTGAACGCAGACTGGAATCCTACCGGGGCGGGCACTGTCCGAATGAATTGCTCCGCGAGGCGAAGCGGGCCGGGTTCTCCGATAGTCAGATTGCACGGATTCTTACGCTGGACGAGGCGACGGTACGAAGGATACGGCATAATGCGGGGATCGTGCCTCACATCAAACAGATTGACACGCTTGCGGGCGAATATCCGGCCCAGACGAACTACCTGTACATGACCTATGACGCATCCGAAGATGATGTGGAGTGCACGCAACAGAAAAACGTGTTATTACTCGGGTCCGGTGCGTACCGGATAGGCAGTTCGGTTGAATTCGACTGGTGTTGCGTTAACGCCTCAAAGTCGCTCAGGAAACTCGGATACCGCTCCATCCTCCTCAATTACAACCCGGAAACCGTCAGCACGGACTACGACATCTGCGACCGGTTGTACTTCGACGGCATCAATCTGGAGACGGTGCTCGATATTTACGAGCGTGAAAAGTGTATCGGGGTTATTGTCTCCGTGGGGGGACAGATCCCGAACAATCTTGCGCTGCGGTTACATGAGGCCGGCGTTCGTGTGCTTGGGACCTCACCTATTGATATTGACAGAGCAGAGGATCGCCACAAATTCTCGAGCCTCCTGGATGAAATCGGCGTCGCCCAGCCGGAGTGGCAGGAAACATCCTCGTTCGAAGAGTCGCAGGCATTTGCCGAGTCCGTGGGATACCCGGTGCTGATCCGACCGTCGTATGTGCTGAGTGGTGCGGCGATGGGGGTCGCGACCACCAGGGAGGAACTCCAGGTGTTTCTTGAAAAGGCCGCGGAAGTCTCTCCACGCCATCCCGTGGTGATATCCAAGTTTTATGAGAATACCCGGGAGATCGAAGTGGACGCCGTGGGAGCGTTCGGCCACCTGCTCACCATGGCAATTTCGGAACATGTGGAGAACGCAGGGGTTCATTCGGGTGATGCGACGCTTGTCGTTCCGCCACAACGCACATACCTGGAAACATTACGCCGGATCCGCGCGATCACGGAAAAGATCGCGAAGGCGCTGTATATAACCGGTCCGTTTAATATCCAGTATCTGTCCAAAGGAACGGATGTCCGGGTCATTGAGTGTAATCTGCGGGCATCCCGGAGTTTTCCGTTTGTCTCGAAGATTTACAAACGTAACTTCATTGAAATGGCAGTCACGGCTATGGTCGGGGGTGATCTGGGGATCTCCGAAAACCATCTCTATGAACTTGATTACGTCGGCGTAAAAGCTCCACAGTTCTCATTCACCCGCCTGCAGGGCGCCGATCCCACCGTCGGGGTTGAAATGGCATCGACGGGAGAGGTTGGCTGTGTGGGGGATGATTTTGAAGAAGCGTTCCTCAAATCGCTGATTTCGGTCGGATTCCGTTTCCCCATCAAGCGTGTGTTACTCTCCACGGGGCCTCTTGTGGACAAAGTCGCATTTCTCGATAGCGCCCGGCTGATGGACGCAATGGGCATCGAATTTTTTGCCACATCGGGTACTGCGGAATTCCTTGCCTCCTACGGGTTCGCCGTGACAGTGGTGCACTGGCCGTCCGAGGGAAAAGAACCGGACGCCGGTCACCTGATCGAACAGAAACTGGTTGACCTGGTTATCAATATCCCGAAGAATTTTCAGGAAAGTGAACTTACCAACGACTATGTCATCCGTCGTAAGGCGGTGGATTTCGGCATTCCGTTGCTGACAAACATCCAGCTTGCAAACCGGCTTGCCGAGGCGTTGTCCCGAAAAACAATGGGGGATCTTCAAATCAAGGAACTTCAGGCATACGGATGAGCACAGGTACGACTTCACCCGCAGGCCTGTCCTCACGGCTCCGGAACGGAACGCGGACGGTGGTATTGACGACAGTGAGTTGTATCGTCGCGCTTCTCTTTCTCGAAGGGGTGGTCCGCATGATCGAGCCCCGCGAAGTGATGCGCTACTTCTTCATGTCCTCGGATCCCATTGTGCATCACCGATTCACCCCGGGAGCATCGGGACATTACAAGACCACTGAATTTGACGTCGTGTATACTATCAATCAGCAGGGTCTGCGTAATCCCGAAACCACACTCCGGAAGCCGGCGGGAACAGGGCGTATCCTCATGCTCGGGGACTCCTTCACGGAAGGGGACGGCGTGGAATACCATGAAACATTCTCCAGCCGTCTTCAGCAGATGCTTGACTCGGCGGAGATACAAAAACACTGGGAGGTGATTAATGCAGGAGTGGGAAGCTACGCGCCCATGGTGGAGTACCTGTATCTGATCAACGGCGGACTGGCGCTCGAACCTGACATTGTCATCCTGAATTTGGATCTTTCAGACTTTTTTGATGATCTCGGGTATGCCAGCACTGCACGTCTGGACGTCCGTGGTGTTCCGATTGCAGCAGGAGTGGAGGAGGAGAAGCGGCCGGATTCCTGGATCGCCGCGGGATTGGTGAATATCAAGGATTTTTTCAAAGAACACACACGGCTGTATAACTTTGTCCGTCTACGGATCGACCGGTACCTGGAGGGGGCGAGGCACACGGTTGACATGTCGGGGAACATTAACAATGACAAGTACGCGATGTTCCGCCCGGGTTCTTCCGTTGTTCTGGAGCGTGATGGCGCGCTGACATTCAAACACCTTCTCCTTATTCGTGACACACTCTCTTCAAGAGGTATAGAGTTCCGCATGAACGTGTATCCGTACGGTATCCAGGTGCATCCGCACGAATGGGCAGCCGGAAGAGAATTCTGGGGCTTTCGTCCGGACACCGTCTATGGGACGCAACCACAGAGTGAAATTGTGGCATGGGCAGCGCGGAACGGAATCCCCATAACCAACATGTGTGAGGCATTCCGCTCGTCCAGTGTTTCGTCGTATCCCGTGTATTATGATTACAACGGACACTGGCGGCCTGTCGGGCATGACATCGTTGCGCGCGAGCTGTACCGGGACCTGCTGCCCCGCCTCCGGGGGAGGACAGACTATGAATAAACCCCTGAAGATCTCAGCGATGGCAAGAACCACAGGCCTGTTTCTGTTCGCGTGCCTGATCGCCGCCTTGATGGCCGAAGGGATCGTGCGGATCGTCGCTCCACAGCGAATGGAATCGTACAGGCCGATCTATGAGGCCGACACCCTCCTCGTTTACCGGCTAAAACGTAACTATAACGCTCTCTACCAGCAGCCGGAATTTGAGATCCGGGAATCCACAAACTCGCTGGGACTCCGGGAAGGAGTTATCCCCCCGAAACAAGCCCACACGAAGCGGATTCTCGGGCTTGGTGATTCCTTCAGCTACTCAAACTCCGTGAATCTTGAGGAAACTTTTTTCAAGCAGATCGAACGCATGATGTCAGAAAGCGGTGGTCAACGTGTTGAGGTGATCAACGCTGCAGTCCCTGCGTATAGCACAATCCAGGAAATGCGATATCTCGAACGTGACGGCATTAGACTTGCGCCGGATGTGGTGCTGCTTGGTTTTTATGTCGGGAATGATTTTCAGGACTCCCAGGAACTTTTTGACTCATTACAACGACCCACCATCGATGTGGTGGACGGACAGCTCCGGGCCAATGCCTTCTTTCCGAGCGCGCGGTACGACCGGCAGGAACGTTCCTTCAGAACTGCGACCCTTGAGCTGAGAGCCTTTTTTGCATCACACAGCGCACTGTACGTGTTCCTCCGGGAACGTTTTTCAGAGACCCTGTGGCGCCTCGGATTACGGAACAATCCGCCGCCGCCGGACTTCTGCGCCAAGGTCATGTCTCCGTCAATGGAGCAGGGGTGGGAGGTCACAAGAAGCGTGCTGGTTCGGATGGCGGAATTCTGTTCTGCCCGGCAGATCCGACTGGTGGTGGTAACGCTTCCCACGCAATACCAGGTGCACGAGGACCTCTGGACGCACCACGTGACGACGTTCGGTCTCAACGCAGCAGACTACGATCTGGACAAACCCCAGCTACTCGTGAAAGAATTTTGCGCGCGTGAAGGCATCGAGCAGGTCGACGTGCTGCCGGCTATGCGGGAGGCAGCGCGCACAGAACGCCTCTTTTATCCTATTGCGTCCTATATGACCCCGGCCGGCCATGCCCTTGTGGGAAGGGTCGTGAGCGCGTACCTGGCCGGGGAATCTTTGCCACTCACGGTGTCGCAGGCAAAGCCATGAGGCTCCGAACGACCCCTTCGCAACCTTCAAAAAGATCCGGCTTTCTGGGAACGGCTCTTCTATTTGTCGCTTCCGTCTGTGTGACAGTTGTCCTTGGGGAACTCTTCGTGAGGGCTGTTGTGCCGGTGCGAAACATTGGGCCCACGTTTTCAGAATACGATCCGGCATATGGAAAGCGGCTCAAAAAAGATTTTTCCTGCACACGGATTGCCGCAGAGTTTACCATGGAATTTTCAACGAACAGCCTGGGGTTCCGGGGTCCTGAGCCAGCGTCGTTTCCATCGGACGGTATCCTCTTTCTCGGTGATTCCTTTACCAGCGGTTACGGCGTGAATGACGGAGAGGAGTTTCCGGCGATCATCCGCCGCGCATTGGAGAACACGGGAGGCAGTGCGGCCCCGCCGGTTGTGAATGCAGGCAGCGGAAACATTGGTAACGGGTACTGGCTAAAATTCCTTCAGACTGAAATGGGACGGTACAATCCGCGCATGGTCGTCCTGGGTTTCTGCGTCAATGATTTTGTTGACAACCAGGTCGAGGGGATGTATCGGGTAGGGCCCGGCGGTAAGATCGTACTCTCGGATCATCCCCCGCCTCAGGAGGGTGCACGCACGGCTCAGGCGATTATCGAAGCGATCCCCGGACTTTCGTATTCCCATCTTGTGGGACTCGCCAGGCAGTTTTACTCGGAAGGATGGGGAGAGGGACCCGTTTCCGTGCCGCGCAAAGAGGCCGACTCTCTCACGTATGCGTTGCTCGATGCGGTATTCTCGGCCTGCGCGGAGCACCACCTTCCGGCAATTGTGCTCGCCATTGAAGTTGGCAAGGAACGGCTTTCCGTGTTGCGCGACGTTGCCGGGCGCTATGCCATTCCGGTCGTCGAGGCGCCTTCGAAGTGGGAACGTCCGGAGTTGTATTATCATGTCGATGGACATTGGAATGCGGCGGGGCATGCGTACGTTGCGAACATGCTGCTGCCATATATCTACCGTCTCGCCAACGGAAACATCAAGAAAGGTTGATTGAATGTACTTCCGCGTACACATGTTGCTGTTCTCCCTGCTTCTCTGTGGATCGACGCTGACAGCGTCGGAACCGTGGGTTACGGCGTACTACGCCGGTTGGATGCAGGGAAATCAGTGGAGCTTTCACCTCCGTCCGAAGGATATTGACTTTGATGCCGTGACACACATTATCCATTTTTCACTAGGGCCAAATCCCGACGGAACGCTGAACGACGAGGGAAATGGAATCACCGCGGAGAACTCCGCAGACATTGTCGCGGCAGCTCATAATGCCGGAAAAAAGGTGCTCATTTGTGTCGGAGGATGGAATTCCGAGCGCGGGTTCGCCGGCGCCACGCAGAAAGGCACGCGGGAACGGTTTATCATGAACCTCCTCTCATTTGTGAAGAATCGGGGTTATGATGGAATCGACATGGATTGGGAGCCGCTTTCGCGAGAGAATGTTGGTCAGTATGGAGCATTCCTTGAGGATCTGCGGAAGGCCATGCGGGCTGTGAATCCCGGCCTGCTTCTGACTGTCGCCTGCAATAGTGCGCCGGAGTTGTTCGGCCGGATTCATCCTGTGCTGGATCAGGTAAATCTGATGACGTATGACTACTCTGGAGCCTGGCCGGGATGGTTCACGTGGCACAACGCGGCAATCTATGACGGCGGTGCACGGTTTCCGAGTAACGGTGCCGCTCCACCCTCCATCCACGCGCATGTCCAGGAATTCCTCACAGCAGGCGTGCCGGCCTCGAAGCTCGGCATAGGGATCGATTTCTACGGCTACGTGTGGAACAGCGGAAACGGCACGCCAACCGGCGGAGTGACGGCGCCCCGTCAGACCTGGAACACCGCGCCATGGGTCAAGGATAATGTTCCCTACTACCAGATTATGGAATCCTTCTTTGATGCGGGTGCCTATCGATGGGATTCATCAGCGCAGGCGGCATATTTGTCCATCGACAAGCCGGGATCATCAGAAGACCGATTCGTGTCGTACGATGACGAAACATCGTGCCGCAGGAAGATTGCGTATGTACGCGGGCAGGGGCTCGGAGGTGTTATCATCTGGGAACTTGGCGGAGGATGGGAGCCGAAGGCAGAAAGGCCTGATCGTCTACTTCAGTCAGTGAAGAAGGCACTCAAGACGCGATGAGTGGACATCCCAGTTCGAAAAGGGGATTAATGATAATTAATTTGTAATGACATCCTTTCTCTACGATATTAAGATGAAAAATGGCGTCGGGGCACTCTCCAGTTGGAGATTTTGCTCGTATCATGGGATGTGATCTGTGGCACATGATATGCGGCAAGACACGTGGGCTCGATCGCTCCGGTTACCCATTTTGAGATGACATGGAGGGAAGGGAATGAAACGTATCACAGTTCTTCTGGCATGTATCCTGTTGCCCACTTCTGTACTGGTGGCACAGCAGCAACCCTGGGTCAGCGCATACTATGCGGGGTGGATGCAGAGTTATTGTCCGCCGTCCGCGATCGACTACGGCGCGGTCACCCACATCATACACTTTTCCATAAATCCCACCGGGGGTCCCAACATCGATGCAAGCGGGAATGGCATCACCAATGCTGCCTCGTCGGCAATTATCCAGGCAGCACACGCGGCGGGGAAGAAGGTGCTGGTGACATGCGGCGGGTGGGGGGATGCCCAGGCGTTCGCGAGTGCGACAAATTCGACAAACCGCGCGGCCTTTATCAGCAATCTCGTCAACTTCGTTACAACGCGCGGCTACGATGGTCTCGATATCGACTGGGAACCCATAACATCAGCGAGCCAGTTCAAACTCTTTATTCCGGAACTCCGTGCCGCGCTGAATGCGGCGAAACCGGGACTGCTTCTGACAATCGCATCGATGGGTGACAACTCTTCCGCGATCGCCGAAGTACAGGCCCACTTTGATCAGATCAACATCATGACCTATGACATGTCCGGTGCATGGCAAGGATGGGTCGTGTGGCATAATGCGCCGGTGTTCGATGGCGGTTACAGGTTTCCCGGCACAAACAGCACCGTTCCTTCTGCGGATGGGGATGTCAAGGATTTCCTGGCAGCCGGTATCGCCAAAAACAAGATTGGCATCGGAGCCGACTTCTATGGCTACGTGTGGTCCGGAGTCACACGGCCACGGCAGACCTGGGTGTCTACTCCGAGCGTCACAGATAACGTACCGTACTACCAGCTGATGAACACCTATGCGGCTTACACAGCCGAATGGGACACCATCGCCCATGCCGCTTTTATCAGTGTTCCCACCGGATCGGGGAAATTTATTTCACTGGACAATGAACAGACGATGGCTGCCAAAGGTGCGTATGTCAAGAGCAAAGGTATCGGCGGCATGATTATCTGGGAGCTGGGCGGAGGGTACCGTGCGAGCGCTCCTGCCGGCCAGCGGGATAAGCTCCTGCAGGCGGTGAAGCAGGCGTTTTTCACCCAGCCCACCGATACGCCCGGTTTACAGACAATCAGCAGTGAATACCGGCTGGAGCAGAACTATCCAAACCCGTTTAATCCCGAAACGCGCATCCGGTTTCAGATCGCTGAGAAAGGACTTGTGAATCTTGGTGTGTACGACCTTCTTGGCCGGGAGGTGGCGCGATTGGTGTCAGATGAGTATGAGGCGGGCGCCCATGAGGTACGGTTTGATGGGGCCGGGCTTGCTTCCGGAATCTACTTCGCCCGGTTGGAAGTCGCGGGAGCCGTCTTTACCAGGTCTATGGCGCTTTTGCGTTAGATGGTTGTTAAACGGAAGTGCAGTCCGCGGCCCCGCCTCCCGGTGGGGCCGTGCTGTTTCTAGGCGGATGTCTCAGGGGGCCCCGGGCCCATTTCCCGCAACCGATCATACAGATACTTTCTGCTCACACCCAATATTCGTGCTGCTTTTGCCTTGTTCCCCCCGTTTGCCTTCAGCGTGTATTCGATCATGAGCCGCTCGGCCGACAGTATCGTCGATCCGACCGGAATGGTGATAGCTTTGCGTATCGCCTGGTCCCGGAGGAGGCGCTCCGGAAGACACTCCGGCATAATTTCCGAGTGAGGGCAGGTAATCAGGAGTGCCTCCACGAGGTTGCGCAGCTCTCTGACATTTCCGGGCCACGGGTATTCAGTCAGGATCTCGAGGGTATCAGAGGAAAAGACCTTGCTGTGATCCTTCACCGCGCCATTAAGGGTTCTTAGAAAGTGGTCCAGAAGGAGAGGGATATCACATGGTCTCTCACGCAAGGGAGGAAGGTACAGCTCTACGACGGCAAGCCGGTAGTAGACGTCCTCGCGCAGAAGGCCGGATGCAAGGGCTTCCTTCACATCCCGGTTGGTAGCAGAGATGATCCGTACATCCACCTCGACTTCCTCGTTTCCACCCAACCGGCGGAATCGTTTTGTTTCGAGTGCCCGGAGGAGTTTTGCCTGAACGTTTGGTGACATTTCGGCGATTTCGTCAAGGAAAAGCGTGCCGCGATGGGCGAGTTCAAAACAGCCTATCTTTTTGGAATAAGCCCCCGTGAACGCCTCCCGCTCATGTCCGAAAAGTTCATTGTCAATAACGTCCTGCGGGAGAGCTGCGCAATTTACTTCAATACAGGGGTTTTCGGCCTGTGCGCTCTGGCCATGAATGTACTTTGCCAGCACATCCTTCCCCGTTCCGCTCTCTCCGGTTATCAGGACCGCTACCTGTGATTGAGCCACCCTGACGGCTTGCGAAAGCAGGTCAAGGATGGGCGGATGCATGGTCACAAATGCGGATTTTGTTACGTCCGGGCCGGTGATAATGCCTGAACCGGAGGTCCGGGTGGGTCTACATCCCATCGTCTTCCAGGTTGTTGTACTCGTAAGACTGGTTTACATCCGGTGACGGAGTTACAACGATCCCCGCAGAAGACTCTGGGACAACACGATTCTGCGGCTATTGCAACCGATCGCGTCTCGGGTGAAATTAGGATTGCGTCGGAAAATAGAATGGGGGACTGTGAGGGAAGGGAAAAATAGAGACGCCAAAGCGAACCAAACGTCTGATCTGCCCGGTACAAATCGCCCTTCGCAACGCTCATCCCCGATCAATGTGCGACAGAGAAACAAATGATTTCGCGATACCTCGCTAACGGGGTACCACGAGGGTCTCATAGTGTGCAGATCAGAAAGAACAGGTTACGCTGACATATGCTACCAATTATGTGACCTAATGTCAAGCGGACGTTGTCTTTTTGTGTTATCAGAGCGGACACTCAGCTGTATCAAAGAGCGACACATCCCTGTCGGGAGAGGCAGCAGGGGGAGGATTTCAAAGGAAACTCCGACGCGCCAATTTCGTAACACTAGAGGAAAGAGCGGATAATCCGCGTCCGGGGTCGACGAACGTGCTTGGGGATGCGCTGGAGCGGGAACCCGGGACGGATGTACATCGTTAATGGTTACATAATCCTTAGGTCTGATCAACCCATTTCCATCCACCACGGAGAATTCTCCATGACGACTCGTAGATGTTCAACACCAGCAGTCTTTGCGTTGTTTCTGGCGCTTGTTTCACAGGCTGTCGCCCAGCCCCAGCTACCCGTGCCACAACCCAGTCCCGCAGCGACCACCGTGCAGACCATCGGCATCGCCGAGGTCAAGGTAACGTATCACCGTCCGGCCGTAAAAGGGAGGTCCGTTTGGGGAGGATTGGTCCCCTACGGTGAAATCTGGCGAGCAGGTGCAAATGAGAACACCGTTCTTACTTTTTCGAAGGCAGTCAAACTCGGGGGGACCGTGCTCGACGCAGGGAGTTACGGTCTTCACATGATTCCCACAAAAGCGGATTGGACCATCATTCTCAGTACGAATGCAACATCCTGGGGAAGTTACTTCTACAAGCAGGAAGAAGATGCGGTTCGGTTTACCGTGACACCGCGGCAGGGTGAATTTACCGAATGGCTCCAGTATGAGTTTTCAGACCTCACTGACACCAGCGGGGTTCTGTCCTTACGCTGGGAGAAGTTGCGTATTCCGATCGTCATCAGCGTAGACACGCGCGCGCAGATTCTGGCGCATGCACGCGACGAATACCTGCGCGGACTGGCGGGCTTTTCGTGGCAGGGCTTTAATCAGGCGGCACAGTACGCTCTGCAGTCGAAAACCAATCTGGAGGAAGCGCTCCAGTGGGCGAACCGCTCCACCGGAATGGTCGAGAACTTCACGAATCTCCAGACGAAGGCCGCGGTGCTGGAAGCACTGGGGCGGAATAACGAAGCCGCACCCCTTCGTGCAAGAGCCATGAAGACAGCGACAGAAGCCGAGATTAACACTTTCGGCTACACGCTTATGGCGCAGAAGAAGATGAAAGAGGCGTTAGAGATGTTTGCGAAAAACGTAAAAGACCACCCTGATTCCTGGAATGTCTATGACAGTCTCGCGGAAGGGCTCGAAAACACCGGAGACGTAAAAGGCGCCATCACAAACTATGAAAAAGCCCTGCAAAGGGTCAACGACGAAGGAAACCGGAAACGTATCACTGAGACGCTCAAAAGGCTGCGCGAGAAGTAAGGGGTGAATTTAGTCCTTCATGCCCAGCAGATCGAGCATGAACGCATACTTGAGCGCCGTCAGATGCTGGCGCTCAAACCGGCCTGATTCTCCCGAGTGCCCTGCACCCATGTTCACCTTAAAAAGGACCGGGTTTGCGCCGGTGTTGTGCTCCCGCACCTTGGCCACCCACTTGGCAGGGGAAAAGTAGGGTACCTGGGTGTCGTTCAGCCCGCCGGTCGCCAGGATCGCGGGGTAGCGGGCGTCCTGTACGTTGTCGTACGGGGACCAGGTCAGCATATACCGGTAGTGCTCTTCGATACCCGGATTTCCCCACTCATCGTATTCAAGCGTCGTGAGGGGGAGATCCGGGTTCTGCATGTCGGTAATAACATCCATCCACGGGACCTCGGCCAGGATACCTCTAAAAAGGTCCGGGCGCATATTGGTCACGACTCCCATGAGCATCCCACCGGCACTCCCGCCGTTGGCAAAGAGCCTGTCCGCCGACGTGAACTGTTTGTCCACCAGATACTGCGCACACGCGATGTAGTCAGTGAAGGTGTTTTTCTTCGTGAGGACCTTTCCATCTTCGTACCACTGGCGTCCCATCTCCTGCCCGCCGCGCACATGGGCGATTCCATAAACAAACCCCCGGTCCAGGAGACTTATCACCGATGCATTAAAGTTCGGATCGGAACTGGCGCCGTATGATCCGTATGCATAGAGCAACAACGGATTGGTCCCACTCTGCGTAAAAAGAGCCTTCTTGTACACAATGCTGACCGGTATGTGTGCTGTATCCGGAGCCGGGACCCAGATACGCCTCGTCTCGTACAGTGACATATCATATTTCACTCCGACCTTCTGTCTCTTGAGCAACAACCGTTCGCTGGTGGCGAGATTGTACCGGTAGTCGGACCGTGGTGTCGTGAGCGATGTATAGGAAAAGCGGATGCTGTCAAGTGTATAGGAATCCGTTGCAGTCGAAATGTCTGCCACATAGGCCTGCTCGGAGAATTCCACATATTCCGAATTCCGAGTGCGTCGATCCGTAATAAGAATCTGTGTCAGACCGTTGATCTTCTGCTGTGCCACAACGTAGTCGGAAAACACCTCAACTTCTTCGAGGAGTGCGTCCGGACGATGAGGAACAACGTCTTTCCATCCCGCGAGGCCGGGATTGAGAATGGGCGCGCGAACCAGCTTGAAGTTTCGGGCGTACCTGTTGGTGTAGATATAAAAGGAATTATCCTCGTGGTCAACCATCGTGTACAGAAGGTCTTTGCGTCGCGGCTGGACGAGGACCGGCGGAGTGGAGGGTGAATCCGCCGGTATGTACCGGCACTCGCTCGTAAGCGTGCTTCCAGAGGTGATAAAAATATATGCATTGTCCTTCGTCGTTGTGAGCCCGACGTCAAAAGTGCTGTCAGACTCCCGGTACACTTCACGGTCCATGGACGTCGGAGTCCCGAGCTGATGGATCATGACTTTGTATGGACGGACGGTGTGATCATTGCTGACATAGAAGATCGAGGTATTATCATTTCCCCAGGCATAGGATCCGCTCGTATTGGGAATCGTTTCCTGCGTTTCAGCGGACGTCCGGAGGTTTTTTACATGTAATACAGAACGGCGGTCTCCAGATGTATCAATAGCGTATGCCACCCACTGGTTGTCGGGACTGATACGATAACCGCGTACGAGGTAAATCTGGTGGCCTGCAGACATTCCCGGGATATCCAGAAATATCTCTTCAGGGGCACTCAGCTCCCCGTTCTTCCGGCAGTAAAAGGGGTATTGATTGCCCTGTGTATACCGTGTGTAGTACCAGTACCCGTTGCGCCTGACCGGAAGCGATTGGTGCTCCTGTTCGATTCGTTCGACCAGTTCGTCGTAGATCGTGTTCTGGAGGGGCACGGTGGCTCGAAGTTTGGCCTCTGTAAAGGTATTCTCCTGGCGGAGATGCCGGATCACGGCGCTGTCGGCCGGGTTGTTAAGCCAGTAGTAATTGTCAACACGCGTCTGGCCGAACTCCACAAATGTCGTGGGGATCTTTTTTGTTACAACAGGTTCCGGCTGGCCGCAACCGCAGACAAACGCGGAAAGGACCAGGACAGGCAGGAAATGGGATTTGCTCATCTGGCACGCCTCGTAAGAGATTGTCAGGGTAAGTTTCGATGATCGTAACGTCGGAGTAGAGTACTGATTATTCTGCTGTATCTCAAATGCCCACTGCCGGTACCTTCAGCCGGTTGATGCTGGTCTGCCCGGCGGTGAGTCCACAATCTGCTGTAATCGGCTGACCACCTGGATCATCGAACGCACGGTATGGTAGTTGATTTTCCAGCCGTGTCCGAGCACTCCATCTATGACCTTCCCTTCGCGGGATACACGTTCGTACCATTCTCCCCCGCCTTCCATATTGACAATGTGGGTGAACAGGAAATCCCAGACCTTCCGGAATGAAGTCCAGTACCGTTCCTCACCGAAGTGAATGTACCCATCCAGCAATCCGATAAGCACTTCCCCCTGCTGCCAGAACTGTTTTTGTGTATGGGTGGTCGGCGCTTGATCCGGTCCTTCGCAATAGACGCCGCCAAACTCGTGGTCAAAGCCGTAACGGAGACAGTGATCGCACATGTTTCGGAGTACCGCCGTATAGTGAGCCGGGTCCAGACCGAGGACTTCCGCTGCGTGCAGTAACAACCAGGCAAATTCAACGTTATGTCCGTATGAGGTAAAGTCCAGCGGATGGGTCGACCCGTCGTCGGGTGCGGCGTCACGTCCCCAGGCAGTAGCGAAGATTATTGCAGGCAGCGGACGAAAATCGTACGTAAACTGTGCATACCCAGTGCCGGATCCAGGGCGGAGCATCCGGGCGAGCAGCAGGTCGATAACCTCAAGAAGGCGGCGGCGATGGGTGGGATGGCCGGTCATTTCGTAGAATGTTGTTAGTGCCTCCATCATGTGCATATGCACATCCAGGCTTTTCCTGTCGCCACCAAAACGTCCGGGGCGTTCCGGTTGCCAATCCCGCTGCATGAGTTCGATGAACCCGCCGTGCCGGGTATCAACCATGTGCTCGCACACTACCCTGTAGGTCGCCTCCGCAGCGGTGCGGCCCCGCTCGTCGCCCGTTGCGAGGAAGTATTCACTAAATGCGTAGATTCCGAATGTATGACCGTATCCCACTTTCGCGGTGTTGGTCGGATTCCCCTCGCGGTCGGCTATCCAGTACCAGCCTCCATGTTCCGCGTCCCAGTAATGATCAAGGATAAACGTGGCGGCCATTTCGGCCAGTTCCGCACAGCGCCCCTGGCCGTATCCCGCCCGGTGCGCGCTTGCCATCGTGTACAGCATCCGAATCTGAGAGAGGAACGTCTTTGTCGTCTCACCCGTGGGTTTGCCGTTCCGGTCGAAGTGTACAAGAAACCCCCCTGTTGACGGGTCAGGGGAGCGTTCCATCCAGAAGGGGAGCAGGGATTGCGTCAGATAGGATCGGGCATGGGTCAGAAGATCGGTAACGTCAGCTGTCGCGGGCATACTCTCCTCCGGGTGATTGCCGTTTGGGTAAAACGGAACAGTACGCGATGGGAATTGAGGTACCGGGATGTGCGCATGCGGTACGTGTGTAAGATGCGTAACGCGAGATGCATTAGCAAGAGAGGTAGCGGAGCGAGGGCAGCGCTCAAACGAACAGGGGCCGGATGTGTGATCCGGCCCCTGTTGTGGAGCGTGAGGGTAATGCGTGTGTAGTCTACTTCATGAGCCCTTTCAGGAGCCCCATTCCCTGCGACATGATGTCACCCTGCGGGATTTTTCCGCCCGCGGTGAGTTTATCAACCACGTCGGGAAGAAGTTTGGACAACTGGGATGTCACGTCGCCGGGAGCCATCCCTGCAGTTGTTGCAAGGTCCGTGATCGTCTTCGTCCCAAAGCCCTTCTCCACCTGCTGAGGTGTGATCGGGAGGTTCGTCCCGGTACTTATCCACGAATTGACGATGTCGCCCAGCCCCTGTCCCGCAAATTGTTTCACAAGGCCTTCAATCCCGCCGCTCTTCGGGTTTCCGATAAGTCCCATGACTGCAGTAATCAGCTGACTCTGTGAGCCGCCTCCGCCCATAACCTGTCCGGCGATGCTTTCGAGTATTCCCATAATATCTCCTTTTGTGATCGGTTAAAAAAGTAAGTTGTCATTCAGAACGTTACCTCTCCGCGCAAGGAGCCTCCGGCGGGGCCGGAGGCGCTCCTGGCGGATAGAACTATTTCGTGCGATAGAACTCGATACGTCTGTTCTGCGCACGACCTTCAGGCGTCGAGTTGTCCGCAATCGGGTTCTCGGGGCCATATCCGTTCACCGCGATGCGGCCGGGTGCGATCCCCTTCATCACAAGCCACGCCTTGACGGTTTCTGCACGGCGTAAAGAAAGGTTTTTGTTGCTCGCCACCCTGCCCACGTTATCGGTGTAGCCGCGAATCTCTACGGCAATGGTCGGATTGTCATTGAGGGTGTTGAGTGCATCCATCAGATTCTCCTCGGATGCCTGTTCGATGGTAGACTTGCCGGACCCGAATACGATTCCTTCGAGCACGATAGCCTTCCCAACCTCTATCGCCTGGATGGCCTTCTTCGGGACGTCGTCCTTCGGATCAAGAGGGTTCTTGCCTTTGGCAATTTCCTGGCCATCACTGACGGTGCCACCATCGGTATCTGCCTTGAGGGGACTGGTGCGATATTTGACTACTTCGTCGCTATCACTCAGGCCATCTCCATCGGTGTCGGCTTTCAGGGGGTCCGTCAGGTATTGTGAGACTTCCTCTCCATCGTTCAAGCCATCAGCATCAGTGTCTGCTTTTAACGGGTCGGTGTGATGTTTGTGGATCTCATCACCGTCCTTAAGCTTGTCACCATCAGTGTCAGCGTTTACAGGGGAGGTATGGAATGTAATAACTTCCTCGCCATCCAGCAGGCCGTCCATATCGGTGTCCGCGACCTTCGGGTCGGTGTTGTGCTTTGCCAGCTCTTCGTAGTCAGTCAGACCGTCACCATCGGTGTCCGGCTTGTTCATATCGGTACCGATGGATTTCTCGTACCCG
Source organism: uncultured Bacteroidota bacterium (assembly GCA_963700635.1). Lineage (GTDB taxonomy): Bacteria > Bacteroidota > Ignavibacteria > UBA10030 > UBA6906 > JAGDMK01. Next base: position 509,869 of record CAVOYH010000004.1, read on the forward strand.
TTTGTCAGGAGGTCGCCGTCAGTATCATCATCGTCGCTGTCGCCGAGATAGAAGTTGACACCCAACCGGCCTGTGGGGTACCAATCGGTTCCCAGAAAATTTTCGGTGCCGGTTGTAAAATTATCGGTATTCTTGTCCATGATGCGAGCGCCGAGGTCCACGGAAAGAGCCACGCCCCTGGAGAGCGCGATTTCCATACCGACTCCGACCGGGACATGAATCGAAGTGTAATTGTCCTCCGCGGGCCAGCCTTTGTCACCTGCGATCGTTCGCTTATAGGAGATCATGCCTACGCCCATATAGATATACGGCGCAACAGTCTTGCCGGCATTCAGGTGGAACCATGCAACAAGGTCACCGCTCATCCCTTTTGCCGAGAGGTAGGAATTCTGAAGAGCGATCGGGGCCTGGGGCACATTGGACTCTTTTGAGGTAAGCTCATCCCACCCGCCCATCAGACCAAGCGAGAAATCACGCGTGAATGAATAACGCAGGAACGCGTCTCCGCCTGCGGTGATCGTCCGGGTGTCGAAATCATTGACCCACATGTTTCCTCCACCCTGGACCCCGAAGGACCAGCGGCCGGAATGGTTAAACCAGCCCGGACTCTGTGGAGGGGCCACCTGTGCGAGGCCAAAAGTGGCTATCAGGGGCAGCAGAAAGAGAGCAGAAGAAAGTCTTTTCATAGATTTACTCCAATGTGTGATAAGATAGTTCATTGTCACGCTTTGCGTGGTCGGTTCGTCTACCCCGGATGCTCAAACGGGTCGGCGAGCCTCTTTGGGATTAGTCATGTGACCGATCATTGTATATATTGCGAAACCCGTGCCATGATTCTAGTCAAGAACGGGGAATTGCTAATGTGTTTATTAATAACAGGTTATCGGATCTTTTCCAGACGGCTACCGGTTGAGATGCTTGAAATGTCCCACGATATATAGCGGTCTCACGATATATCGTGGGATTCGTGGGTGACGAGAGTAGTGTAGATCGTGGGGGTGGGGGATTGTCAGGAAACCGGGTGGAATCCGCTTTCTGTTCTCTCTATTCCCAGTTTCTTGATCCGGCTTCTGAGGGTTGCGGGTTTGAGGCCCAGAGCAGCAGCCGCACCACGGGGTCCTTCGATTACGCCGCCGCATTCTTCCAGCGTACGGAGAAGGTGCTGGCGCGCCATCTCGTCATACGTCTGTTTTTTGTTGCCCGTTTGATGCTGCACATGAACAAGCGCGAGTTGACTTTCTTCGAGGGTATTTCCTTCGCATACAATCATGGCGCGTTCGATAACATTTGCCAGCTCCCTTACGTTTCCCGGCCAGCTGTAGCCCATCAGAGTGCGCATGGCCTTTGGATCGACAGAGGTAACGTGCTTGTTGGTCCGGCGCGCAAAAAGACGCAAGAAATGTTCGGTGAGCAGCGGTATCTCCTCCGTACGATTTCGAAGGGGGGGGATATGAAGGGGAAAGACGTTCAGTCGGAACAGCAGGTCTTCACGGAATCGCCCTGCCTTCACTTCTTCGTTGAGATCACGATTCGTGGCGGCGACGACCCGGGTATTGATCCTGATGGCATGCGTCCCGCCGACGCGCTCAAATTCCTGCTCCTGCAGGACCCTCAGAAGAGTCGACTGGGTGGGGAGTGGCAGCTCTCCGATTTCGTCCAGGAATACAGTCCCTCCGTCTGCAAGCTCAAAACGACCGATACGTTTCTGCAGAGCGCCTGTAAAAGCTCCCTTCTCGTGCCCGAAGAGTTCGCTTTCGACGAGATTTGCAGGAAGTGCCGCGCAGTTGACTGTAACAAGCAGTTTCTTGCTGCGATTGCTCAACCGGTGGATCTCTCTCGCGACCAGTTCCTTGCCCGTGCCCGTCTCTCCCGTGATCAGTACCGTCGTGTCCGTGACGGCAACCTTGGCAAGATCTTTCATGAGAGCCTTCGTCGCAGGGGAGGATCCGACAATTTCAGACGTCCCCTGGTTTGTACTCAGGACTTCATGCAGTGTCAGGTTTTCGGTTTCAAGTTTTGAAATCCGGGCTTCGGCCTGTTTCTGTTCTCGGAGATCACGCCCGAGATACACGACGCCGTGTACAACATGTTCCCCGGTGTCGAGCGGGGCACGCGTGAAACTGACAGGGATAGCGGTGCCGTCTTTTGAAAGGCAACGTAACTCGGTAGGAATGGACTCCCAGCTTATCTTCGTCCCTCTGGCAATACGCTCATCCGGGAGCAAATCCGTAATAGGCCGGCCGACAAGTTCAGGGTCCGTAAAATCTGTCAGCGTGAGGGTGGCACGGTTTACGGCACTGATGACACCGTCGGCGGATGTAACAATGAGCATGTCGGCCATTGCATCGAAAATATTTTCTATAAAGGCCTTCGAGGCGGTCATTGCGTGCATCAATAACAACGCGTCAATCGAAGTCTGTGTTCGCTTCTGAATCTCCTCCATCCATTCCGTCACATCCTCGACGATCAACACTAGCGAATCTGTTGACCTGGTATCGCGGGATACGGTGACCGTAATATAGAGAGGGGGAGTGTTATCATGCGGACGGGAGATGCCGCGGATGATCAGGGAACGGCGGTCGGCGCTGAGGACGTCCGCGAGATCGTCCTCTGTGCCCACAAGCTCCGGAAAAGCGAGACGGACGTCATTGCCCACAGTCACCGCGCTTGGATCATCCGCAAGCCTGGCAGCGTGTTCGGAGATCCCCGTGATCAACAGAGCCCTGTCGAGCATCACGAACTCGACCACCCTCGGGCGGAACATACTGTCAATCGTGAGATCCATTTCCCATGTCCCTGAGAAGGTGGGATCCGAGCTGTATGAAGAGCTCATCAACGCCTTCTCCTGATTTTGCGGATGTATGATGCGTTGCCAACACCCCGGTGTTGTCTCCCGAGATGTCGATCATCGCATCATTCTGCGCGTCGCCCTGCAGATCCATCTTGTTCAGCGCGACAACAATCCGCCCGGTCGGATTGATCCGCCTGAAACGGCCAACATGACCCCGGATCTCTTCAACCGTGGAGGGCCGGGTGAGATCTCCCACAATAACTGCTCCCCGGGCTCCTTTGAGATAGGTCGAAGAAATATCGAGCCATGTGTGGCCCCCCTCAAGATCCCACAAAACAAGCTGAAGATCGTCCTCCCGGCCGCTCTCTGGCGCCGGAATCCGAAGCAGCTTCCGGCTGATTTTTACCCCCACCGTCGAGAGATAGGCGTCGCTGAATGAGCGGTCGACAAAACGCCGGATCAGGCTTGTTTTTCCGACCGAAACCTCTCCCAGAATGCACACTTTTGCGAGTTTCATTGGCGACGGACTGAATCGGGTGAGAGGAGTGTGAACCTGACACAGCGGCTGAGGCTGTCCTGGGCGACAGGCGTGCTCCCTGGAGGCGGAGCGGGATTTCCCTCTACGATCATTCGGGCCGCCGGAATGCCGGACCGGAGCAGGACAGCCTGAGCGGCCCGTGCCCGTCCGAGGGCGATCCGCTGATTTCCGGATCTGTCGCCCGAGAGATCACTGTGCCCGATAATACGTAACGTTGACCATGGCGTTTCTTCCACAATGTCGTGGACCTGCTTCAGAACGGCATGTCCTGCGGGACCGACCTCGATGGAATTCACATCGAACAATAATCGTGGTGCAATGTCATTCCGACCCGGGGAAACCAGGTGCTGGAACGATCGCAGCCCGGGAAGGTCGGCGAACGTTCGTCTGATATTCTCCGCCGTTGAGGAATCCGGCGCGATGCCCGAGACAATGAGCTCCGGTCCTTTCCACTGAACGTCAAGATACACGCCGTCCATGGTGTTTAATGCCGACGTAATCGCCCCCGTGCTCGTGGTGAGCAGAACCGGAAAAGGAGGAGCAGGTCCCGGGGCAATGTGGTTTTCGATAAGCGGAGCGGGTGGTCCGATGCCGGCTGCCAATCCGGCCCTCTCACGCTGATACTCATTCGCGACAGATCCCGTAAGACGGAGGACACCCCGGTTTGCCTCAACGGTGACATCTCTGAACGATACGGAGTCTGTCGCGCGCAGAACGGCCATGGTTCGGATTTCAGTGTTCCGGTCGGTGTTATTGCGATAAAGATACACCCCCAGGGGGATGCAGGCCGCGATGAGGAGAAGCAGTCCCACGGCGATCACAGCACGCGGTTTGGAACTTCGCCGTGCGGGTGTCGAACCGTATGAGCCCCTGACGAGCTTCTCCATGGAGTGCCCCACACTGTCGGGGACCCGGGTTACATCGCCAACAAACTCTGCAATATGCTCACCGGGCAGCTGGACGATCATGCTCACAGTCTCGCGTAGCTGTGTGCGGAACGCTTCATTGGGAATGCCCCGGAGCACTGCAGCCACATAACAGGTTCCTGCACCCTCGAGCACAATTCTGGATTCCCCGTATTCGATCTGGTCCAGTTCGCGGGCACTTCTCCCGGTGTTCATTGACTCGTTAAACAGGCTCCGGATTGCCGTGAGCATTCCCGACAGGAGATCGGAGTCAAGGGCCGGAGCCTCCTGATTCTGGGACTGGGCAATAACGAGACCGGATGCTTTGTGAATAAGAAACGCCGCGTCCACCGTGCACCAGAGGGAGTCGCGAAGCAGGAGTTCCGCTTCGGAAACCCCTGTGACGCGGGAGCGGATCTTACGAGAAATTGCGCCGAGGCTGAGATGGGATTCGATTCTCTCATTCATCCTCTCAACAAGCGTGTTAAGAGTTTCTGAGAGATACTTGGATATCGTGCTGCCGATGACAGGATAGAGGGCATCGATCACCGCATCCCGTTCACTGCGGATTTGCTCTTTAATCGCTGCGCCGACCAACGGGGCGAGATCGCGGGCAGCCGATGCAGGCGTGTTCGCATAATGAATAGCGATTGCCTCTGTGCTGGCAGGTGCCAGGGCCTGCGTCATGGCTGTCCGGTCCTGCTCAATCTTCTCACGGATTGCCTGGTCAAGGAGGGGGGTGACAGTCTTGAGTATCGCCAGACTCGTGGCCGGGTCACGGCGCCGGATCATCTCTACAAGGACCGGTTCCAGAAGCCGGGAGAGCTGGACGGGATCCTGGACCTGACGCTGGAGAGCCTCAAGATCCTGCTGAAGGGTGTTGAGGGAGGTAACTTCCGGGGTGAGCAGAAGCTCCCGCAGCTGCTGGAACTCTGACGGCACTGCCATCAGCAATCACCTGCCTGATTTTCTGCCAACGGCGTTTGTAAGTTCTTCGAGGATTTTCACACCTTTGAGTTTCGCAGCCAGTTCCTGAAGGAGATCCGCCATCGCTTCTCTGGAGACATTGGTGTCCCTCAGATCAGCCACCCGCTGCTGCAGCTCCTCCCTGAAATGCTCTTTCAGGAGAACCATCTCCGACCGGTGCTTCGTCTTGGTGCCAGCAAGTTCTTCCTGGACTGATGAAAGGGAGGTTTCCAACTGTTGGATCTTCGAGGATAGCTCCGTCCGAACTAACGATTGAGACTGGTCGATGAGTTTCTGAAGTCTGGCTCCTTCTTCGTGCAGTTCATCGAGCAGCTTCCGGGCAGAAGTGCGGGACTCCTCCTGGAATCGATCTAGTTCTGCCACAATCTCTTCAAATCGCTGGTCGTTCCGTCGTTTTTGCGGACCGAGGATAATATCCCGGATCTGATCGATGTGGTCAGGAACGTTCTGGGATGATTCGTTTGGCGGCTTCGCCATTCAAGATCTCCAAAAAAGGTGACGGGCGGGTTATAACGGTGGGTGGCCGGCTGTTACCGCTGCTCCACATCGTTTATAGTACCTATTCTGCCCTTGATTATCAAGATTCGGTCCTCACCCGGATGCAGGGACGCGGAAAGTGGCCCGTTCCGGCCAACGCTGCGGTGTAGAGGGATTACCGCGCGAGTGTCATTTTTCTTGTCAGGATCAATCCGACCACCTCCATCCGGAGCAGATAGACCCCGCTTGCCAGACGCCCTCCATCAAACCGAACGTCAAACGTCCCTTCCGGTTTTTCACCATTCACCAGCGTCGCCACTTCCCGGCCCAGAATGTCATATACTGCTAACTTCAATGTCCGGCCGCCGCTGCCCGCGGTGCTCAAGGCCCCGGCGGGAACACTGTACCGGATCGTGGTGACCGGATTAAATGGGTTGGGATAATTCTGTTCGAGGGCAAAGGCGGCAGGAGGAACCTGATTGTGTGGCGCCGAGGTGGGGCCTGACACTCCCAGTTCAACTGCGATGCCGCGGAGGATCGCGTTGGCTGTCGAGTCAAATGCCCGCGCGGCGGTTGAATTCATGTCTTCGTACGTAAGGGCGAGAACGGCCTCCCTGTGATTCAGCCAGAACCAGCTCTCCGGATAGACAAGGGACGGGGCGCTGGGCCATGTGACGAAAAAATTGTGGGGTTGAATGCCCCCCGGAAAGAAACTCCTGACGCCATCGATAAAACGTTGTTCGATAACGGCGTAGGCCGCTGACGTTCCCCCGGCAGCGTGGAACACAAAATACCTGACTTCTCCGGAAGCCGAGTGCATGTTGAGTGCGATGCGGATGGGATTACCCAATGGCATAAGCGTACCGAACATCCTCCGGAGCGTTTGTACTTCCGGCTCGCCCGGAACAGCCGTCCAGTTACTTTCGATATCAACATTGTGAGCGTTCCAGCGCGCGAGTCTGAGCTCCACGCCATCGGGGTTGATCATCGGGAGTATATTAAAGACGCACTCACGGCGGAGCAAACGGGAAAAGTCTGAGTTGCCAAGCAGCTGGGCGATCATCTCGTTCGTTACCCAGGTCCCCTGCACTTCAGCCGGGTGTGTCCGGGCGTGGATCCAGATACGTTTCCGCGGTTGTGGGGTTGTGGCCGTGTCTTCTATCGTGAGCATGTACAGTGCCCGGTTCTGCACGCTCGCCCCGACTGAATCGATGCGAACAAAGGGGCTGGCAGACCATCGTAGCAGGTCGGCGCGCAGCGAATCATAACCATATCCCCAGTTCTGGGCTGCGGCCAACCGGTATGCCGCTGTTGTCGTGTCAGGCAGACCACACGGGTCGCCGTCCCGGGCCGAGGGCAACCGTCCTTGCTCTCCGGCGTGGAGGGATGTTGTTGAGAAAATACACAGAAGAAAAAAACAGAGTTTCACATACATGCTGGCGGAACCGGAAGCAGAAGAAGTTTTCATGGATTTAATATCGGAACACTCTGCGCGATACGCAAGAGGAGCACTCACGATCGAGAGAAAAAGCGCCACGGGTTGCGGGTGTCGTTGTCTCGTTGTACATTGGGTTGCCATAGATACAGGAGGAATACCCAGGTGACATCAAAAGAACGTATGATGTGTGCGCTGCACGGAGAAAAGCCGGACAGACTTCCCGTGACCGTGCATCAATGGCAGGGATATCATTTGAAGGAGTATCTCGATGGTGCGACGCCCCTGGAAGCATTTCAGAGGTTCGGCATGGATGCAGCGGTTCAGTACTTTGAGGATATGGGGCAGTTCTGGCTGGTGGACGCGGACTTTGCGAAGTTTTCAACCCCACAATGGCGTGATGAGGTGTCGGTCATCAGCGCAGACCCTGACAGGAGAATCAACCATCATGTCATCCGCACGCCGGAGGGTACACTTTCGTACAAGACCGCAGGCGACCGGAAGACCACGTGGATTACGGAGTATCTCGTCAAACACGACGAGGATATAGAACTTGTCCGGAAATATATGCCCGTACCCACGTTGGATCTCGCCCCGTTGCGTCGGGCGTATGATGAAGTCGGTGACCTGGGAATTGTACGCGGTTTTGTCTGGGGCGACCAGGCCGGGTGCTGGCAGCACGCGGCATGTCTTATGGACATCACAGAACTGATCTACAGGGCGATGGATGAACCGGATTGGGTCCATCGGTTTCTGAACATGCTGCTGGAAAAGAAACTTCAATTCGTTGAGGGGATGAAGGGGGCGAAGTTTGACGTGGTGGAAACCGGCGGAGGTGCGTCATCGTCCACGGTCATTTCTCCCGCCTTACACCGGGAGTTCTGCATGCCGTACGATCGTCAGCTCCATGATGCCCTGCATGAGCACCACTTCACGGTCAGTTATCATACCTGCGGTGGAACACGCGGAATAGAGGACTTGATTGTTCAGAACGGTGCGGATGCCTCGGAAACGCTCGCGCCAACAAGCATCGGCGGAAATCAGGAACCCTGGGAGGTGAAGGCGAAGATGGGGAATCGGATTGCCCTGATTGGCGGGATGGATCAACACTCCGTACTCACAGAAGGAAGTATCGCCGAAATCAAAGCACAAGTAGAATTACTTTTCCAAAAAGTCGGCTACGATGGAGGGTATATTCTCTCCTGTGCCGACCATTTCTTTGAGACACCGGTCGACCATCTTGAGGCATTTGCGATGGCTGCCATATCGTGCAGATATTAGAATTGGGATTCCGTTTCGAACTTGACCGGAACTTTGATTTGACCGCACATGAACCCCCTCCGCTTCGTCTGTAACGGAGTCCCCCGGGCGAACAAGCCCCTGCGACACCGCCTTATTCTTCCAGAACTTCTTCTGATTGCCGGACTTCTCTTTCCTGCTTTCCTGCAGGCTCAGACCTCGAGCTCGGGAGTGCTCAAGGGGATGGTCAGAACGGAGAAGGGAGGTCCGATACCACAGGCACACCTGGAACTGATTCACGAACCGACGGGCAGCGTGTCGAATCGGTTTGCGGGGGAAGACGGTCAGTATCTTATCGTAGGCCTCCGTGTTGGAGGCCCTTACCGGCTAAAAGTCAGCCATATAGGATTCGGAACTCAGGTCCGGCAGGGACTCTTCTTCAAGCTGCTGGAGGAGGTGCGGATTGATGTTGTCCTTCTCGAGGCGGACCTGACCACGGAGGAGGTGGTAATCACCGGGCAGCAGGGTGATATGCTGAGCACGCAACGTCCGGGTGCCGCCGTGCATGTTGCGAAGGAACAGCTGGAAGCGTTACCGCTGCCGTCCGCATCGTTCGAGGACGCCGGCCGTCTCTCCCCATATATGGTCAACGGCAGTGCACTGGGTGTGAACAGAGTGTACAATGATGTTTCGGTGGACGGTGTGGGTTTTGCCGACCAGTTCGGACTCCAGCACGTTGAGGCCAACATCGGGGGGATGTACGATAATCCACTCACCCTGGAGTCGATCCAGGAGATCCGGGTGGACCTTTCCCCGTTTGACGTCCGGCGGAGTGGTTTTACGGGAGCTGCCATTGCCGCATTAACCCGGAGCGGAACAAATACGTTTTCCGGGAGTCTGAACGGGGCCGTGGGGGGAGGATGGTGGGTTGGGCGGAACCCTGACGACGGCCGGTCCGATTTCCGCGGTTTCGCCGATAAACGTGCAAGCTTCCGGGTCGGGGGCCCGATCACGGAATCGAGGGTGTTCTATTTTGTGGCCGGGGAGATTACGGGGATGCGGGTTCCGATAGAACGGAAATTCGGCGAGCCGAAAACGCAGGGGACAACATTCAGTTTCCCTGCTGGCGCCGTCACACAGTTCGCATCAACCCTTGCCATGGTGCACGGTTATGATCCGGGGCAGTTTGATGCAGTGTTTGTGGACCGCCAGTCAGCCAACCTTTTTACTCGGTTTGATCTTATCCTCTCGTCTGAACACCGGTTAAGCATACGGTACAATCTTCTCTCAACCCGGTCTGACCGACCGCCGCATGGCACCACGGTCTTTGCCTCGGGAACCCTTGCCCGGAATAGCACGAACGTCCATTCTGTGATTGCGGAGGTGAACAGTATCTTTGGACCGAAGGTCGTCAATGAGCTGCTGGTGAGCTATTCGGGGAGACGGTTCACCTCTACTCCCCAGGGTACGCCGTTCCCGTCTGTGGACGTGATCGTCACAGACCGGTACGGGTGGTGGAATCACCTCACGGCAGGGAGTGAAATCGGGGGAGATGGTGACCACCTGGTGCAGGATCATCTGGAAATACACAATAATACGAGCATCAGCCGCGGGGATCATCTTCTCACGGTAGGTGTTCAGGGGGATATCCACTGGTTCAACAATGACATTCTGTCCTACCGTTGGGGACATTACATATTTGGTTCATACAGAGACTTCGTCGCCGGGCGGCCGCGTGAGTACGAGTACCGGTATGCGCGTAGCACAGAGGCGGACAACAGGACGCGGTGGCGGGCCATGCAGTTCGGTGCCTTTGTGCAGGATGAGTGGACGCTCTCGCCGATCACGAAGGTGTCTGCTGGTCTGAGGGTGGACCTGCCGGTGTTCCCGGATTCCCCTGCGGAAAACAGTGCGGTGCATGAAACTTTCTTTCCGCTTGGTTATGACGTCAACACGTCGTGGGTTCCGCGCGGGCAGGTCATGGTGTCGCCGCGGATGGGGGTCACGATCGTTCCCAAAGCGGATCGTTCCATACAGATCCGGGGCGGTATCGGTGTGTTTACAGGACGAATCCCGTATTCTTGGATCGGCAATCTCTACAGCAACACCGGTCTGGAGTATGTCCATATCAAGACCTCAGCCACCACACCGGCATTCGTTGCCGATCCACTCCGTCAACCCAAACCCGGGTCCGGTTCCCCGCTTGTCGAGACGTCCGAGGTGGTCGTGATCAGCAAGGACTTCGTGCTTCCCCAGGTCGTGCGGTGGACTGTTGCGCTGGACTACGCCTTCCCGTGGAATATTATGGGATCGCTGGAGGCCGTGTATTCACGGACAAGGAACGGGGTTGTGTTCAAGAACATCAACCTGAGACCGTCCGGAACACTTAATGCGGAGAGAAGTGGTGATGGGAGGGACGTGTATGGGCGAAGTCGTCTTCTGGGGGGGTGGGATTACGCCCGGAACGACGACCGATACACCGATGTGATGTACCTGAGTAATGCTGATGCCGGGACATCAACATTCCTTACCGCGCAGCTCCAGTGCCGGCCTGACGGGGACGGGCTTTTTGCGAGTATCGCGTACAGCACGGGGGAGACGATGGATGTGAACAGCGGGACGTGGGACAATGCATACGATCAATGGCGGTACAATCCCGCTTACCATCCAAACAATCCCCGTCTGGACTTCTCCGCGTTTGACCGCAAACACCGTATCACGGTGGCCGTTGTATACCAGTATGACTGGTCACCGGGGTACAGCACAACCATCGGCCTTGTCTATACCGGCGCCTCCGGAATTCCGTATTCGTACGTGTATGACGGTGATGTGAACGGGGACGGAGAATCAATGAATGATCTGTTCTATATCCCGGCCCGGTCTTCTGAGATCCTGCTTGCGGATGATGAGGGTAATCTTCTCTTGCCCGACGACGCGGCCTACAACTTGTTGTTCGGGTACATTGCACATGATGACTACCTGTCCACACGCCGCCGGCAGGTCGCCGAACGTAATGGTGCGCGCACACCCTGGACACATCAACTGGATTTACGCATTGCGCAGACCGTGCCGCTGAGGTGCAACGACCGGTTGGAGATCGATGCTGAAGTGCTGAACCTGCTCAACCTTTTGAACCCATCCTGGGGATTGGTGCAGTCGGTACCCTATCAGGTTGTGCCGGTGCTGCGGTTCTTGTGGATGGATCCGATCGGGCGGCCGCTGTTTCAGTGGTCGCCGAGAACTACGCCACTCGTTCCCGATCCGCTGCTTTCGAGGTGGCGGTTGAGGCTCGGGATGCGATATTCGTTCTAAGGCTGTATGTATCCCCGCAGCCGGTCTATTTTACTCTTGAGGCTATTGTCTTTGCCAGATCGGTCAGCTGCGCGACTGTGAGCATGAACTTTTTACCGTAGGATGCTGGATCGGCAAACGCAGTCAGGGCGACACATCTGGATCCTTTGGTGAAGACCACCAGATTTGACGGTGACTTTGGTACCGTCCCACCTACCATGGCCTGATCTCCCACTCCGTTGAGGTCGGCCTTGAAGAAGTACTGCTTGAACCCGACATACTGACTTTTGTCCACGATCTGGACCATCAATGCGAGATTGCCGTCGGCGGTTGCAAAATTGAGGTCTCCCCCCGCACCGGTCGCCGAGCCTTTGGCGACTGACTTTACTCCTTTGAGCCCCGTGGCTTTTTCGACATCGCTGATCTTCAGGTGGTTGTCGAACGGCCCTGCATACGCCATGATGGAACAAAAGAAGAGCATGGCTGTGGCTGCTGTCACTCTGGAAACAAAGCGCGTATTCATTGTTAGAGGTCCTTGATGGTTGATGGTTGAGTCGGGTTGCGTGTTTCCAGATTGTCCACAGTCTGTCAGAGGTCGAACATGAGTCTCACCGCCATTCCGGCGCCGAGCGCGACGATCATGCTTGCCGATGTGCCCAGAATATAGTATTCCGCAAAATCCTTGCTCTGTTCCAGTTCTTTAAAACGGGCAATTGATTTTACCGTAAGAACGAATGCAAGCGCGGTGAAGTTGCCGGTAAGGACGAAGGTGAGCGCGATGATTCGTTCAAGTATCCCGATCCATTCGCCGACGTTTTCTTCGCCGTCGCCGGGAGACGCCACAGCGCGGGGAGGATCGGCCGGTGGGATCGTTTCTGCATCGTTCGGTGCGGACTTCATGTCTCCGGATTTCAGAGGAGACAAACTGTCGGTCTCCGCATTCAGCCGCTGCACGACCCTGGTATACAGGCCCTGGAATTTTCCAAGTAATCCTCTGACGATGCTCGTCCCGCCATCAATGACGAAGAGGAACGCCGCACCTACTGCCAGGATGAGCGTCATTTTTTCCCGCAGCACCCCCGTGCCTTCGCCGAAGGCGTTAAGGACATCTGCCTCGATGGTGGTATACCAGTGGAACACCGTTAAGGGGAGGGTGACACGCCATGCGGCGTAGAGCAGTATCCCCATTACCACCTGTTTGAGCACATAGTATTCGAGCGATTTCCTGGCATATCTTCCATGGCTCTTTGTCTCTATCCTGCCATCGGCGAGCGCATAGAGGCACGCTACACCAATAAAGGCGAGAACCAGTGCGGGCGAGACAAAACCTGATGTTCCGATGAGGAGCGCCACAAGGAGAGAAGCCGCTTTTTTTACTGCGGCTGAAAAGCCGGATCCCCGCGCCACATAAAACCCCCGGAATACGCGTTTCAAAAAAAACTCAAAGAATGCGTAGCAGAAGATAATGTTCGCGAAAACTATGGTGTCGTGTGCGGTGAGCAATACGGGACATCCCCCGGGTGTAGTTTATTGTCAAACAACTATTTAAGGTTGTGTGTGTTATAAACAACCTTTTAAGGTTGAGTCAGTTGCGCGAGGAACTCCCGGAGGGAGCCGGCCGCTTCGTCAAGTTCTTTTGCTGCTGCCGACAATCCTGCTTTGGAGACTGCCTGCGGGGAGATATGGAGACGCCGGGCCACTTCCTTGGCAGTGTGGTCTTTGAGCAGCTGAGCGATCTGCTTCTGACGGGGCGTGAGCCGGAGCCATTGTCTGTCCATGAGGGCCACAAGGGCATTCACCAGCCGGACCGACTCCAGGTCATACGAGTAGCGGAGGGGAGTCTTCTGGTGTTTCGCTTCGTCCAGTGCTCTGCGGGCATGATAAAACGCCTCTCCATCCATCCCGATGGCGGCGTCTTTCCGGAGTGGCGTCGAGAGGGTGCCGATACCGACGCCAAAGGCAAAAGGAACAGGCTGCATGAGATCCCGAAAACGGCGCACGAGTTGATAACTCTCTGCGGGTGTGGTCAGGAGCCCCTGGAATTCGTCTCCAAGAGTGATAAGAAACTGTGATGCGATTGCAGAAGAAAATTCAGCGTTGATCTTTGAGACAGAGCCGGCAAATTTCCTTTGAACCGTTCCCCGATGCGGAAGCGACCGGGATTTGTTCATATCCCCTATAATGGCGCAGTAGGTCTTCACGAGCGTATCCGTCTCTGTCGGTGAGAAAGCTCTAATATTGCCTGAAGATGTGAGAATGTCAACGTGTTGAGCGGGCGCTGCGCAGCACTTCGACACTCCGGGCGAACGCCACCTTCTCTTCATCGTTCATTGAAGGGGAGAGCGTCGCATATATTCCGTCCGCCCCGATGATACGGGGGAGGGAAGTGCTTACCCCTTCAAATCCCGGGACATCGTTATTGGACAACGTGAGCACGCTCCGCTCATCGCTCCGGATCGCCTGGATAATGCGCGCCAGCCCGGCACCGATGCCGTAGTACGTCGAGCCCTTTCCCTGAATGATCCGGTAGGCCGCCCGGCGAACCCGTACGTCGATGGACTCCTTCAGTTCGCGGGTCAGCGCTTTCCCGTGGTGCTTGGCAAACTCCGCCAGCGGCACACCGCCGATCTTCGCCTCAGACCAGACTAGAACTTCTGAATCACCATGCTCTCCGAGCACCTGGGCGTGAACAGATTGGGCGGACACCCCGTACGTCTCTCCCAACAGGGCCCTGAACCGGGCGGTGTCGAGTATCGTTCCTGATCCGATGACCCTTTGCGGGGGGAAGGACCCGAGTTCAGTGACGATTTGGGTCATGATGTCGACGGGATTGGATGCGATCAGGACAATGGCATCCGGCGCGATTGCGGCAACGCGGATGGCGACATCTGCAAATATTGCTTCGTTACGTTCAAGGAGGTGAAGGCGGGTTTCTCCCGGACGCTGGCTCACGCCGCATGAGAGAACAACAACAGAACTTCCGCTGATCGCGGCGTAGTCTCCGGATGAAACCTGTACGGGACTTGTCACCGGTGTGGCGTGGAGGATATCTTCCGCCTGTGCCAGGGCGAGGGACTCATTGATGTCGACAAGGACGATTTCGTTTACTACGCGTCGGAGCACCATCGCGAACGCCGCCGCGCTCCCTACCATCCCTGCACCGATAATGCTTACTTTCATAGTCGATCCCGCCCACAGCATCGTACCTATCGTCAGGTCGTACCCTGATCAGGCGCCGGATTCTTCCGAGCCCGAACGATTCCAGCCTTTTCTTTCATCCGCAGGAGATTACGCACGTTCGTCTTCCAGAGGGGTTTGCTTGAGCGGGTGCTGGTCTTAGCCAAATCCTCTGCATCCAGGGAGATGTGATTCTCGACAATATCAAGAACCTGTGTAAAGGGTATCCATTTCCGGCGAGGGAGATGTTTTCGGAGAGTATTCCAGAGAGTTGGTCCGTTCGTCACGTCCGTCACTGCCTTTCTTGTTGGCGGGGGAGACCGATAGCAAGGTCGCCCCGCGCTTGCTTCCCGTCACACGATCACGTGAGCCCTTCACCCGAATAGCCCGTCGCTTTCCGGCACGAGGTCCGTGGCGCCATATCCTGCCAGACGAGAACACTATGCACTTCCGGTACTCCTACAAAGTACGAAAAATGCTGCTGGTTTTCAACCGGACGTCCATGCCCGGACAACCGTCCATCACGGAACATAGAACTGCGACAACCCGGTCAGGAACATCTGTACCGCTATTGCTGTCAGGATCATTCCCATGAGTCGTTCGAGCGCGACGAGAACCCTTTCGCCGAGGAGCCGGCTCAGTGAGGAGGCAAAGAACAGGACGAGTGTTGACAGAAGCCACGCGACGACCAGAGCGAGAAGCCAATCGAACACCCGCTCCGGTTCACGTCCCCGGAGCAATAACACCGTTGCCATTGCTGAGGGCCCTGCGACCAGCGGCACAGCCAGGGGAACGATAAATGGTTCACCGCCGGGACTTGGTCCGAACGCTCCATCAGTTTTTCCGAAGACCATCTTGACGGCTATGAGGAACAACACGATGGCCCCCGCGATGCCAAGCGCCGGCTCGCTGATCTGAAGCATGTTGAGAAAAAAACGTCCAACAAAAAGGAAAAACACCAGCACGGCCAGGGCAATAAGAGATTCCCGTATTACGATTCTCTTTCTCCTGTGCTCCGGGATATCCTTCAACGTTGTGATATACATTGGAACATTCCCCAGCGGGTCCATGACAAAAAGGAGTATGAACATGGCTGATATGACCGATAATCCCTGCTCTTCCATAAGCATGCACTCGTGATGCCGGGTGGATGAACTCGTAATAATTGTATAGAATAGGGAAATTACAGCTCAGAAAATAGAGCCCGAGAGGAGAACCGGGAATCAAACCGTCTGGTTGCTTCTCACTACCCAAATTGGTAGTTTCGCAGACAGTTTTCGGTTGCGCTCACAAATTAGCCGTTCATTGACAACCAACGAATCGTGTGAGGAGGAGTGGTCTATGGCGTCAATTCTGGAAACCCTTCCTGAGTATGTACTGCACTGGCTGGTGCAAAAAGGGAAGGAACGGTATATTCAGACGACAGAAATTCTCCTGAAAGAGGATGAGCACAACGACTCACTTTTCATCGTTATTGATGGCCTCTTTGGTCTCTCCGTAAAGGGGATTGTGGGTCAGAAAATCGAGCACTTTCCTCCGGGAAGCATCCTGGGAGAGCTCTCGTTCTTCACCGATGGTATCGCATCAGAGACGATTTCTGCCGAGGAACCCTCTGTCGTGCTCGAAATCCCAGGGAGCCTGCTGAGGGAGAAGCTCCAGTTTGATCATCGATATGCCTCGGATTTCTACAGAGCGGTGCTGAGTGTGGTCGCCCTGCAGCACAAGCAGACCGCTCTTCATCTCTACGCCGCGCAACGGGCCGTGACGGAGGATGAACGCAACAACCCCCTGGTGAAGCTCGCCCTGGAGGAGGTCGAGAGGTTCAAGCGGACGATGCTGGTTCTGGACAAGGAGGCACTCAAACAGGGGTCGATTTCCGAAGAAAGTTACGGCTCGTTTCTCCATCAGGCGCACGGGTTGATGCTGGTGTGCAACGAAGTCCTCGGACCACGCTCATCGCTCAACGACACGATCAAAGGGCACATCGGTGCCCGGCTCCAGCATGAATTTCTTCCCTACCTTCTCACGACTGAAACTGCCGACCGGTTCTACTCGAAGCCGCGGGGATATGCGGGTGATTACCTGGCCATCCACCGGATCTACCAGAACATCCCGGGAGGGAACAGCCGGCTCGGACCACTGATGGACCGGATGTTCCTGGAAACACCTCCCTCAGTAGCGGTTCGTAACAGGCGAAAAATCTTCGCGGACGAGATCGTGGCTACCGTCAGCGCCAGGTCAAACAGGCCGGTGAGGGTTCTCTGTATGGCAAGTGGGCCGGCAACAGAGGTCTTTGACGCGTTCGCGTTGTTGCCGGACAGGAGTCATCTGAAGGTGACACTCATGGATATCGATCTTCAGGCGCTCGCCTTTGTGGACGACATTCGGAGCAGGCAGAAACTTGCAGGCCAGATCGAGCTCATCAACGAAAACCTGATTGCCCTGTATCTTGGGAGGAGTAAAACGCGGATAGAGCCACAGGATCTGATCTACAGCATCGGTCTGACTGACTATCTGAACGACAAACTCATCAACAGGTTACTGCAGTACGTCTATGAGAATCTGGCACCGGGAGGAAGGGTGATCATCGGTAACTTCCACCCGCGGAATCCGGCAAAAGAGTTCATGGACTACGTGCTGGAGTGGAATCTCATTCACCGGACCGAAGACGATATGCACCGGATCTTCGAGAATTCCGCGTTCAAGCGGAGGTGTTCCCGCATTCAGTTCGAGGGGCAGGGAGTGAACCTGTTCGCCGAGTGCGTCAAAGACGCGTAAGGGAGTGGCGGATTCCACCGCCTATTTATATCCCGCCCTCTCGAGGTCAGCCACCGATGTAAAAGGATGCGGCGGTTTGAGATAGGTTCCCAGGAATCTGTAGATTTTTAATCTTGTTTCTTTCGCCAGCCTGGTGTCGATCCGGTCAAAACTGTGCCCCCCCGGAGCGTTGTTGAAGATTTCGTATTCAAATTTCTTGCCGGCCGCTTTTAACGCTGCGATCAGATGCTCGACTTCCAGCACGTGTACGTCGTCATCGTTCGTGGACGAATGGATGAGAAGCGGAGTGGAGAGTTTGTGAACGTGATTGACCGGTGACCGCTTCCTGTACTCCGCAATATTATCCCGCGCCGTTTTACCGATATGGTACGGTGCTGAATATTCCTCCCGATATTCATCGTCCGCATATCCCATGCGGGCGACCAGGTCACTGACCGGAACCCCGGCAAAGGCGACCGCATAGTCCAGGGGATGCTCGAAGATATCCATCAGCGCTATCAAGCCGCCGTGACTCCAGCCGATGATGCCGATCCGGTCCTTATCGATAAAGTCATAGTTTTCGACCATCCAATCCCGGGCTGCATGATTGTCTTCGATCTCGAGCCCCCCGTAGTCAATCTTCTCATAAAACGACTTTCCGTAACCGGTGCTCCCCCTGTATTCCGGAGCCACCACGACATAACCCTGTCCGACGAGCTCGCGGATAATGTGTGTGTGGTAGGTGGTGAAGTTGGCGTGTACGCCGCCGTGGGGAAGTACCAGAAGCGGACTTGATTTCTTACGGTCGAGTTTCTGCGGAATGAACACATATGCCCAGAACTTCAAGGGGTTTGTTGCACCCATGGCGGTCGGATTCGCGACCTTTGCGGGGGGTGGTCCGACGATATACACTTTGTCAATATGTGCAACGTCCCCCACCTTCTGATACCAGAGGAGATCATCGATCGATTTCCGGATTTCGTCGAGCCTGTGGTCCAGAGACTTGAATTTCTGCTCCAACTGATCCTCCAGCTCCGGAGTGCGCGGCTTTTTGTCCTGGCCCAAGAGTCCGGGCGGACAGAGGAGGAACACGGTAAGGGCGACACCGAAAAGGAAACGAACCTGTTGTCTCATTGGATATCTCCACGGAAACGAATGATACGATGGGTCCTGGATCCCGAACCATACGAAGATAATGTACAGGAGAGGAGGGCCAGAGTCAATTGTTTATCTATCCCTTCTCTCCATCCGGCGCCAGTTCTGGTTCGAACCGATGTTCGGATTAAAATCTTCCTGCTCTGTAATCACGTATTCACCCAGTCCGTTCACCCAGGCGTTTCGATAGCCAGCGGGAAGCTCCACCGGACGTTCGGACACCGGATCGTAATACTCGTCCACGCTCCGGATGTTCTGACTGAACCGCTCCGACAAACGGTCATACACCGCCTGGCGACTCTCCCACGAGCGCATCATGTCGTCCGATATCTCCCGGTGAGTCTGGCTGATGATTCTGCTTAATTCGCCGGCGTTCCGGATCTGGCGCATCTGGTTCTGGATCAAAAAGGCAACTACCTGGACATACGTGTTCATCCATTGCGGATTCACGCGTATGGAGGAGGCCATCGTGCGAAACATCGCGCCGAGCGCACTGAGCTTTCCCTCGGGCGCCTTCACGGAAAAAATATAACTGACCGTCCAGATCGTGTTGGTGAAATTCCCGTACATGGACTGAATCGGGATTGAAAATGTCTCAACCAGCGCGTACATCTCTTCTTCCAGCACCGTCCCTGCTTGGGTGTACCTCACCCTGATCATACCACCGTCAGCGTGCAGACCTGGTTGATGTGATGAAACTCCGAGTGACTTTGCCAGGCCGGGCAACCGCTCCTCATGCACGATGGAGAGTGCTTGTGCTGAACGGCGGAACCGCTTCAGTATGATCGACTTCAGGGCCCGTACCGGACCAACAGGCGTTCGCACCTCGGCGCCAAAGTACTTCGAGCCCGGCGGGAACATCTGCTGGTTCATGGGATTGTCCGTCCAGAAAAACGACTGGTTCGGAAACACTTCCAGTCCCTCCGGGGTTGACGGGTGAGACGCCCGCAGCCATGCTGTCGCAGGCATGCCGGGATTGTCCAGAATCCAGGTTATTCCGCCTGTAAACTTCCAGCCGGCCGGCACGAGCATGCGAAACGCCTCGACACCTGTCCCGGTCCTATCAAAACATACCTCGGTGCGGAACCGCAAGGTGTATTTTTCGGAATCCACATCTGATCCCGGCGCCTGAGCCGTTCCGGATTCTCGCCCGGAGCGGGAAGGGCCCTTGTTGTTATCCGGGTTGACACAGCCAGAGAGAAGAGGAAGAACGAAAGGCATGAGCAGCAGAATCGGGGTGGAGGTTTTCATCGCGGATCCTCCCGGTGAGGATAGGGTTGTTCAGAGCCTCGCCGTGAATATACCAGAAGAGAATGAGAAAAGCGAGAACTGGCCGGCAGACAGCCCTCTATCTGAGAAGGAGCATCTTCCTGGTCTGAACAAAGGAGCCCGTCTGCAGTCTGTACAGGTACACTCCGCTCGCGAGTCCTGATCCGTCAAAAACCACTTCGTAGCGTCCCGGCCGCTTCCGCTCATTGACCAGAACAACGACCGATCGGCCAAGTAGATCATACACGGCTATCCTCACGTCAACAGTCCCGCCGAGCGGGTCGCCCGTGTGTCCAACCTCATAACCGATCGATGACATGGGGTTAAACGGATTTGGATAGTTCTGTTCAAGCCGAATGGTCACGGGGGAGGGGAGTGGACCGACAGTCACGATGCCTCCCGGATGGGCGGTAAATTCGTAGATATCCCGTCTGGTAAATGGCTTCAGGATCTTGAACAAAAACAGATCGCCGGCAGACGGAAGTACAGGGTTTGAAGGACCGGTGAAGAACAATTCCCATGTCGGGAATGGCTTTCCGAGAGCGTCTCTCTCAATCAGAATAAGGTCATCATACTGTCCGATCATGCGATCACCATTCAGGTCAGTAAAAAGTACCTCAACCCGGTGGGATTCCGTCATATTCCAGACGGTAAAATTCATCGGGGCGGGCGTCCACCCATAGAAAGAACCCGAGGTATCAACGGTCTGGTCGAAGAGTTGTATGGTGTAATCGGATACATACGGAACTCCGGTGACGAGCCCCGTGTCCGGGTAGAAACTCGGGAGACTGATGACCGGAATGAGGTCGCTTCCCCCCGTGATCCAGCGGGTCGAATCTTTGGAAATGCGGGGAGGGTCATAATCGGCAAGGACAAGCCGGAGACCATCGAAGAGGGGACCCTCCTGGCCCGGTAGACCAACAGGTGCGCCGGGGACCGCCATTACATCTTGATCAAGATCAATTACTGAATACGTTTTTGATCCTGGAATGCTGTCGTGAAAGAGAATGCGGTATCTGCGGCCCGAGACGGCAGCGGAATCCACGACATGCACGCCAATCGACCCGTCTGCGATCCCCTTGACGTGCTCAACCAGCGTTGATTGAAGCGAAGGCCGGTGGTTGAATACAGAGAAGGGCGGAGAAATCGCAACACCCGAACTCGTTCCGTCGCTGCCGCGAATTTTGAGCCGGTAACGTGACGTGTTGGGAGCCGCAGCGGTATTCCAGAGGTACATGCCATCGTGTAACGGGTCTGCAAGATGAGTCCATGTGGTTCCATCATCGGTGCTCGTTTCGATGGAAATCGTCAGGAGATCACTATCAGCATCTTCGGCCCGCCAGCGGACCGCCTGCACCCCGGTGAGAGTCTGTGCGGAGTCGGGAAACAGAATCTCCACCTCGGGCACCGCGTTTCCTGGGTTATTCAGGGTAAAGGACCCGGCCATCTGGGTAAAACCATAGGTTGTATCCCCGAGCACGCGTACCCTCAGTCTGTACCCGGTTCCATCCTGCAACGGGAGGGTATTCCAGAGGAATGACGTATCCGTGGTTGCAGATGAGTACAGCTCCAGCCAGCTTTTTCCCCGGTTTCGACTGTACTCAACAACTGTCCGAACGTTTTCTGCCGGTGGCTGCACGGACCACGACACGGGGACGGCGCCGGATACTGTCGAGGCAGGAAGGGGGGAGACGATCTGGACCGCAAGCGTTTCCGATCCCACGAGAAAGTGCTGCCAGTGTAAAGGCAACGATTTTTCCATATGCAGGTCTGCGAAATACCAGTTGTGAGAAGAACTGGGGGCAATAGCGAGCGTATCGAAGGCGTTGGTGATCCCATGGGACTGAAGAATAGAAAGGAATTGCTGGTTGGATGTGTAGTTGCCGGAGGGGGTTGAATGGACAAGGAACTTCATCTGGCGCAAGAGATTCCAGTATGGTTCGCCTGTGCCTGCGAAAAATGTGTTCAGATTCACAAGCCAGAAGGATCCGTCATATGCACCCGCCGTGAAAAAGAGTTCCGGGCTTCTCCGCAGGAGTTGCAACACATCGTATCCCCCCAACGAAAACCCGTCCATACCCCGCTTCTGGCGAACGGGTATGGTTCGGAAATGTGCATCGATGTACGGGATAAGTTCCTCCGCCGCGTACGCGAAGTCGGCTGACGTGCCGGGTTGTGAGATTCCGGGCATGACCAGGATCATTCTCCCGATCGTTCCTGCAGCGTAGAGCCTGTCGGCTACGGTCTTGATGTTCCCACGCCGGCTCCCGTCTTCAGTGGGATTTGCCCATTCCCGCTCATGCCCCCGAAAAAGGTAGACAACGGGATAACGCAGCGAGTCCCGGTCGTATCCCTCCGGGAGAAATATGTTGTAGTTCTTCTGGGTTCCGAGCAGGGGACTGTAGTGACTCTGTAATTCAATGCGGCTCTCCTGGGCAGAGACACCCCCCGTCATTGCAGCGAACAGAGAAAGGAGAAGAATTCTTTTCATGACAGGGTTCCCGGGGGAGGAGAAGAGGAGAATTGGCATCACGATGCTGTGGTACAATATACAAAAGCCCGGAAACAATGCCATCGCGCGTATGTGAGGAGGACTGTATTCCATTCTTTGGGCGCCCTCCATGCCGCCGGGATCTTGACATTCACCCGAAGAGTGTCCATATTTTAGGGCGAAATACGCGCGAGTGTGCTCGCACTGTTCTCACACGTCTCCGGTCCTCAGACATGCCTGGCAGTCTAAACTCCAGCTCTGGCTTGTTCAATCTTGCTTCGCCGTCCGATTTTCCTCTTCGATGTGCCTTTGCACCCCTTTTTCTCAAAACCATACATACACCCACCGCAGGGAGTAATGTTATGAAGAGCGTACGTAATGTTCTCATTCTTTGTTTGCTGCTCGTACCGGCGACCAAGCTGGTTCGGGCGCAGGAAATGAAAGGATTTCGCGCGGATCTGATCGGCCAGATCGAGTACGTGCAGAAGCAGATTCTGGATCTTGAGGCCAGCATCCCGGACAAAAAGATGACGTGGCGTCCGGCGAAAGACGTTCGCTCCATCAGTGAAGTGTACGCGCACATCTCCTTTGCAAATTACCTGATGGGGAAGTTTGCGGGGTTCCCGCTGCCCGAGGGCATCGTTGTGGCAACTCCGGAGGATGCGGCAAAGTGGGACAAGGCATCCACAGACAAGAAAGTGCTCCACGAGCAGATGGTGAAGTCGTTTGATTTCGTGAAACATGAGATCGGCGCCATGTCTGACGCCAGCCTGGAGAATATGGTGGATTTCTTCGGGTACAAGATGACGGTGCGAAGTGTCCTGCTGGTCCTCCTTTCACACATGCACGAACATCTCGGGCAGTCCGTTGCCTACGCGCGGTCGGTGGGCGTGGTGCCACCCTGGACGGCTGCACAGATGGCTGCAGAGAAGGGTAAGTAGTTCCCAGCGGGGCCCGGATCCCTGATTCGGGCCCCCCTTTTAACACTGTTGCCTTCCTGCGAACCATTCATATGCCATTTCTCGGACAACTTCCCGTGCACAAGATCCTTACCTATGGATCCCTTTGCCTCATCGGGCTATATCTCCTTCTTGCACTACCACCGTCCGCGCCTGATGTGCCCGAGCAAGGACCATCCTTGCACGCGCGTCCATTCCTCTGGAACCAGGATGCGAGATGGGATTCGCTGGAGGAAATGTATGTGAAGGCCCGGCGTGCCGGCTGTGATACTATGCGCCTGAAGTTTGACGCGAGCATGCGAGGCCTTCAGGATATTATCCTCCACATTGAAACGCACACGGAGTCTGCAACGTCTCCGGCATTCTCGCATCTTGAAGAGAGGATATTCCAGACCGCCACGTTGCTCGGCGCCTGTCCGCGGGGGGTTCCCGATTTTCTTGCGCTCGTATCGCGGCTGCGCTCAGCCCTCAAACGCCAATCCGAGCGGTGGGACATGACCGACAGACAGACGCGCGAGATACTCTACCGCCTCCTCTACGGCACGCGGAGCGCTGCGGAGGAAGTGATTCTTCAGACCCCCCGTGAGCAGCGTCCTTCCCCGCTCCTCGAGGGAACTCAAGAACCTTCGGCCACGCCGGCGGCGGTGATACTCGACGTCACAGTCCACAGCGGGGATATCCTGGTTTCGCGCGGTGGAGCGCCAACGTCGGCACTTATTGCGCGCGGAAACGACTTTCCCGGCAACTTCTCCCATGCCGCGCTGGTGTATGTCGACTCGGCAACGGGCCGCCTGTCGATTATAGAATCGCATATTGAGTATGGTGTTACGGTCTCTACGAGGGAAGAATATCTGCGCGACACAAAACTCCGCATTCTGGTGCTGCGCCTGAGGGCGGACCTCCCCATCCTGGTTCACGATCCGCTTCTTCCGCACCGGGCGGCATCGATGATGCTCCGGCGTGCCCGTGCGGGGCACATACCCTATGACTTCGCCATGGCGCATGACGATTCCACGGAGCTGTTCTGTTCCGAAGTGGTCTCTTCGGCGTACGGAATGTTCGGCGTCCATCTCTGGATTGGCAAATCGTATATATCTTCCCCGGGGCTTCGCGGTTGGCTCGGGGACTTTGGGGTCCGTCATTTCGCGACGGAGGAACCCTCCGATCTGGAGTATGATCCCCAGGTCCGCGTGGTTGCGGAATGGCGCGATCCTGAGACACTCCGTAAGGATCACCTTGACAATGCGGTCACGGAGGCAATGCTCGAAGGGGCCGAGCGCGGCGACCGGCTTCGATACGATTGGTACCTTCTGCCCATTGCGCGCGTCGTGAAGGCGTATTCGGTGGTGTTGAACCTGTTTGGTTTCGCGGGACCCATCCCCGAGGGGATGAGTGCGGCTGCGGGTCTGAAGCACGAGGATTATGTTACGCGGCACGAGGCGGCAGTCGCCGCCGTACGCGAAAGTGCTGATCGATTCCGGCACGACCGCGGGTTTGAACCGCCATACTGGCGGCTTCTCCAAATGGCACGCACGTCCCTCCAGCGCGAGGACTGATCCCGCCACTCACCGGACCGTCTCCCGGCCACCGGAAGACGGCTACACGGTGTCTCCGGCAGATGGCTCCAGAATGATAGCCCGGTACCGCTGATACAGATACGAAACGGCCAGCAGTATCAACCCGAGGGCCATAAAAGAGAATATGCGGTAGAGCGTTTCGAGAAACGACAGATCGTAGATGAATATCTTCAGGATCGTAAAGCCGAAGAGAGCCATTGCCAGGAGCCGCAGCATGCGCATCCGTCGCCAGATCCCGAAGACCATCAGGCAGATGGAAAATGTGAGCCAGAGTCCGGAAAGGGATATCTGTTTCAGATTCTCCAACCGTTTCCCTTCGGCGGAAACATCCGGGAGCCCCATCCCCGCGCTTATTCCCAGAATAGCCTTCTCGAAGATATCTCGTATCTCGCCGGTAAACAGAACAAGCAGGAGAAGGACTCCGATAATCTGCATGGCTTCGCGGATCTCCGGGATCCAGGCTGACCGGCCGACAGTGCGTCCGAGCCGGCGGACGACAAGGAACATGACCACCACCGTGAGAACAAGCGCAAGAACTCTGATGTTAAAGACGGGGATAAATTCCGCAAGAGGGGCAAAAGCGATTCCGCGAATTCCCGTGAGGCAGGCCGCGATCAGCACTACCGAAATTCCGGAGAAGATGACAGGCCGCGTGTACGGGCGGGTACCCGCACCCGCGAGTGCGAGCGCATAGAGGGACCAGACGCCGGCCATGACCATGAACCGGTTAAAACCGAGTGCATCCTTATTCAGCCCGCCCGCATTGACCATCCACGAACGGAACAGGTCATTGGTTTCCACCGTAAGAAGTACGAACAAGAGAAAAACCCACCCATAGTGAAGCAATTCCACCAGTCCCGTGATCGACGTGCCCACAACGTCGCGAAGGAAGATCACACATGCTCCGAGTGACAGGGCGAGGAAGATGTATGCAAGGGTACGTTGGTTCAGGAGAAGCTGGAATCCTTCGAGAGGTGATGCGACCAGCGACCCTTCCAGGCTCAACAGTGTAATCACTGTAACCCCGAAAAGCAGAAGTCCCGCGACCCAGAGATACCGCCGCTGGTAACGGGTTCCTGCCCAGACAAGCACAACCGCCTCAACTGTCCAGAATATCACGATGGTAAAACTCTCAAACTCGATGGCGATCGCAAACAGAAGGAACGCCGCGGCTGTCAGCGAATATTGAATCAATGCGCCGTAGGCACCCGGGCGGCGGCGTTCAACCGGAATTGTCGACACGGCGTACAGCGCTGAAGCAACCGCCGCAGCCAGTCCCATCTGCGCGTGAAAGTGGGGTTCAAGGAGGATGGAAAGAGCGATCCAGAAAAGGCCTGCATGAAACCAGGCCACGACGCGTCGCAGCGCAGTATCACCTGCGATTCCGCGGGCACCTCTGAACATGTCAAATCCGTGAAAGATGGCCCAGAATAGAACGAGAAAGATGAGCGTGAGAAGTGTATCAGGCCGGGTGTAATACACATCGAACCAGGAGAAGTACAGGATGAATGTTCCTGCAAGCAACATGGGTTCAAGGACGAACCAGGAATGTTTCCTGAGCAGCACCAAGAGCACGCCGATATCCAGCACAGCGACATAGGTAAAGAGCTCGGCTGGATTGGATTCTCCGGTACTCAACATGAAGGGCGTGAGAAACCCACCCACACACGCCAGGACCGACACGGCAAGGGAATCGTACCGGAGCGCCTCAAAGAAGGCGATCACCGTGACGGCAGCCATGAGCACGAAAGCTACCGGTTGTGAAACAAGCTGATAGTAGTTGAAACAGGCGTAGACTGACAGATAGAGGATTGCGATTCCCGCTCCGGCGATACCCTGGGAAAATATCTGAAATCCCTTCTTTTGTGTTCTCCTCGCCCCGATCAGGCAGAGGAACCCTATGACGGCGCCGGTCAGAACCCTGGTGGTTTCACTTATCCAATTGTTGTCGAATGCATATTTCAGAAAAAACCCCACGCCAATAATGAGCGCAAGGGCTCCTATCCGGTTCAGGAGTTTTCCCCCGATTAACGCCTCCCATTCTTCCCTGGTGCGTGATGGCGCCGGCGGAACGGATGTGGCCGTCGGAACGGCTTGTGGCATCTGCGTCGCAGTGACAGGCAACTGTTTGGGCTCTTGCGCTCCGGCCGACCTTCGCTCGAGTACCTTGAGTCTGGCCTCCAACTCACCGTACTTCGAAGAAAGGTAAAAAGATCTCGCGGTGATAATGATGAGAAGGACTGAAGCCAACAGCACCAGGAGGCCGAGAGCATCCATCAGAATACCCTTTGAATGTCTGTGAGTCGCCGTGTTCCGCCGGCTTCAGAGTTATTCCCTGAGCTCTCTCCTGTAATACCAATTGAGCAGGAACAGAGCTCCCGTGAACACAAGCGGGCCGGCCATGATCAGAAACGTCGACAAGCGGGCAAATGGCGCATTCCAGGCCCACACGACGTACACAACCCCCACCAGCGGGAAGAAAATCCCGGCTATCCACTCCCGGCGCCAGGAGATGACAAGGACGGCGAGAAGGACAAACGTCGGAATAAGATGCATCAGAAGGGCAAGAGTTGTATCCAGGAAGCCCTTTCCTTCATCAAACACGTCAAGTGCGAAACATGCTGATAAACAGGGCGAACACGATACAAAGTGCTCGCGGAGACCAGTACAGCAATTGATAGGCAGGCTTACGTCTTCCACCCTTTGCAACACCGTTGAAAATGCCCAGCACGACAGCAAAGAATCCGGCAAGCATTGCCACGATACCGGGAGGATTGTCGGAAATCCCGATGACAAATGCAAGAACAAGAAAGATACATCCCACGGCAATAAGTATGGTTGCCGTCTTGTTGAACCTGTGTTTCTCAGGCAATCCTGAATCTGTGCTCATTGGTCTGCCTCCTTGTACTTTGGTACTGCCCGGCTAAAACAGATACTCCTGCAGGCGCTTGACCAGAAGTCTGTGACAGTCTTCCTTGGACCTGGGTTGCACGTTCTGGTACTCAGGTTGGTGTGAATTCTGCATGATCGACAATCACCCATTCGCCGTTGCGGTCACACACCACAAAGTGCACATACCCCTGCTCCCACCGCTCCGGATTGAATATGTAGTCCGCGTACAGAACATAGTCGGTCGTGACAGGATTCTTCCTGCAGTATACTCTAAATTCACGGGCAAGGTCCCAGAGTACCTTCATCTCGTTGGGGTCGGCTTGAGAACTTCGGAGTGACAGGGACTTCGCCGTAGGGGTTGACTTGCAGAGGTCCGCACTGCGAATCATTGATGCGAGTTGGATGGCGCTGGTCGTGTCGGCCTCTCCACCAATCCGGATCGGGAAGACCCCCAGGGTGATCGTCTCCCTGGACTCCTTCAGCAATTTCTGGCGCTCCGGAAGCAAGGCCCGCTCGCTCTCGGGTGGCAGTCCGCTTCGCTCTTCCATCCGGCGGGCCATCCTGCCCGGCTTTGCGGCCTTCGCTGTTTCCTCATTCAGCCCAAGCACCGGGCACAATCGTTCAGACAGCAGAACGGAAAATGTCATCGGCTCTCTGGATTCCAATTGCTGCAAGGCCGTGTCCTGATCACCCAGACTTTCCATCCACACTACCTTGCCAGAGGTGTTGACAAGGATCCCGCGGAGCTCCACCAGTCCGGTCTGACGGTCTCCATTGTACTCAGCGTACAGGGCGTACTTTGTGGGTACCGGATTCTTCTTCAAGAATTCGGACAGCAGCGCCGAGAGTTGCTCCATCCCGATTCCAGCGGCCGGCACGAATGGGGTCGCGCCCACTTCAATGTTCTCCAACCCCTGTTGTTCGAGGAGAACCCCGACGACCTCCGAAACCCGGTCGTATGGCCGACCCGCCAGCAGGATGGGAAGTACAGTGAGAGATCGTACCGTCGCCCCGGACTCCATACGCTCAGGTCCTTTCTGAATTCCCCCGGGGGCGGAGGATGATTGTGGCGCTTCCTGGCCAAAGAGGGACGGTGACACACAAAGGCAACCAGCCAGGAGAATCCCCATTACATGATTCAAGGTTGATCCCATGGTAGTTCTCCTTACTCGATGTTCATGGCGGGGATGGCCCCGCAGGCCGCAGTTCATGCCGCAATATACGGGTCCAAAAGACGATGAACATAACAGGATTCTACAGGAATCTATGAGAATTCTCGCATACAGGTGAAAATGGCTGTTGTTTGGAGTGAGCGGATGGGTCTATCCATCCCGTGGTGGGGCGGGAGGCTTCCGCTTCACCTGGCTCGGGACAATGCCGAACTGGTCATGAAAGCACTTGGTAAAATACGCGGGGCTGCCGAATCCGACAGTGTAGGTGATCTCGGAAACCGTGCCCGCTTCGCGTTCCAGCAGCTCCTTCGCCCGGTGGAGGCGCATGAACCGTATCAATTGATTCGGGGACAAATCGGTGAGCGCGGTGAGTTTCCGGTGGAGCTGGCTGTAACTCATCGCACTATCCCGTGCCAGGTCTCGACGGTGTATGTTTCGTCTCCGATGGACCGTTCGATCGATGCCATGACCCTTTTCAGGAACTTCTCATCCATGGGAGTGATCGCGACTTCGGAAGGCTTCAGAAGTGTAGTACGCGCAAAACGTTCGCGCATGCGTTTGCGACCCTCGACGAGATTATGAATCCGGGCCTCCAGTTCCTTCCACTCGAAGGGCTTGGTGATGTAATCATCCGCACCGGTCTCGAGCCCGGCGATCTTTGTGTCCTGAGCGGCCATGGCTGTCAGGAAGAGAACCGGGATGTGGCTTGTGCGCTCATCGTCCTTAAGGCTCCTGCAAAGCTGGATTCCATCCATGATCTCCATGCCGATGTCACTGATCACAATGTCGGGCAGAATGTCGCGGGCAATGGAGAGTCCGATCTCTCCATCGGAGGCTTCGAAGATCTTGTACGATCGTTTCATGTGGTCACAGAGGTAGCGCCGCATGTCAGGATCGTCTTCAACGATCAGCATCAGGGGGAGACCGGGTGTCGTCGGTTGTCCTGATCCGGGAGGGCTTCCGGGTCCGGCTATCTCGCCATAGTACTCCGGTCTGGATAGCCCGGCATCCGGGGCTGGCAACTGTTCCTCCAGGATCTCCTCTGGCTCAAAGCAACTCGGGTCGATCGGAAAATGTACCGTGAAATGAAGATCCCCTGTTTTCCTCGCTTGTGGCAGTGATCGTTCCGTGATGAAGCTCGACGAGGCCTTTGGTAAGGGCCAGCCCGAGTCCGGACCCGGTCTGCTGGTCGGCCTCCTCAACCTGGTAGTACCGGTCGAAGAGGTGAGCGAGCTTTTCGGCGGGGATGCCTCGCCCGCTGTCAACGACGGCGAGCGAAACCCATTGCGTTGAAGCAGGCTCCGTGGTACTCCGGGCAAGTTCAACGTGTATCGATCCGTTGGCTGGAGTGAATTTGAACGCGTTCGAGAGGAGATTGTAGAGCACGGTCTCTACCTTCTCCCGGTCGAACATCCCGTGGCATTGCGGATGCTCCGGAGTTGAAAAGGAGAGAGATACGCTTCGGTTCAGCCAGCGGACCAAAGGATTCCACGATCGAGCGAACCAGCGGAACGAGGTCCCCCTCTGCGACGCGGAGCTTCATGACCTTTTCGCTTCGAGCCGGGAGAGGTCGAGAAGGTCAGTAATAAGACGGAGCAGGCGGTGTGCATTCCGCCGGATGAGCCGGTAGTCAGCATTTGCGTCGCGGTCATGGG
Organism: uncultured Bacteroidota bacterium; assembly: GCA_963700635.1. GTDB lineage: Bacteria > Bacteroidota > Ignavibacteria > UBA10030 > UBA6906 > JAGDMK01. Next base: position 540,636 of record CAVOYH010000004.1, read on the forward strand.
CGCCCGATATCAGCTGTTCGATGGGTCCGAGAATCAGGGTGAGCGGGGTTCGGAATTCGTGTGAAATATCCGCGAAGAACCGTGATTTGAGCTCATCCAGCTTCACGCCATTTTTCTGTTTCCAATCGTGCAAGGGCGAGTTCTTCTTTCTTTCGGTTCGTTTCTTCCAGAAGCTGGGCATTGACGATGAGTTGTCCCGCCTGCGCGCTCAGAATCATCAGGAGGCGCTGATCATCGGTGTGAACGAGTGTTCGCCTTTCTTGTTCGTCATCATGAACACCCCGATGAGACGGCCCTGGTTGATGACCGGCACACAGAGCACCGACCGGATGTCCGACCGTTCCTGTCAGTCGGTCTCGAAGCGGCTGTCGGCAGCCAGATCATCAATGAGCAGGGACTCCCGGTTGTACACCACGGAGCCCGTGATATGTGCTCCCACGTGATAGCTGGGACGGAGCGAACTCCGGTCGTCCTGGCGGATGTAGGTCTTCAGGGATGCGTTGGCCTCGTCCGTGACAAGAAGAATCGAACCCTGTTCGGCGTTCACCACTTTGAGCGACATGTCAATGATCATTCCCAGCAGACCTTCGATCGAGCCAGCACCGCTGGCCTTCATGGCGATCGCGTTGAGGAGCTTGAGCTCCTCGACTGCAGCCCGGAGTCGTTGGACCTCATCGGCGGTGTTTTGCCCGGTGTGTGGGTGCGGTGATTTCACGTCTGATATGCCGGCCAATGTGGTGTTCGCACAGAGGGTTCTCGTGAGCATTCTGTCTGCATGGGCAGTGCCGGTGCGCTTGAAGGCAACAATCAGGGGTGTCCGGTCAGTCCAATTCTTGTCATCAAGGCCCTGAAGCGCGGATCGTCTCGCAGATTGTCCATGATCGGGTCGACATTACAAAAGATCAGGTTTGTGGAGCGTTCCTGGTATGCTTTCTGGAGCCACCGGAACGTATCGTTGTACCTCTTCAGTCGGGCGCAGACCGATGCGATATGGAATGACGAGACGTATCGGGTGCGCGTGAGTTCTTCAAGCTGGCGGAGTTGCTCGGTCCAGTACCCCTGCCATCCTGATGACCTGTACGCGGACCGGAGACGTGCTGCCGGGTTTGCGGGCCCGCCACCGATTGTTGCGAAGCTGCCTCCCGAGACGTTCGCAACGAGCAGGTATTCCTCTAACGCTTCCTCATGTTTTCCCTGCCTCTCGAATATCTCACCGAGGCCTGAATGTGCGGGAGCACAGAGTGGATCCAGTTCAAGTGCCTTCCGGAATTCTGCAATCGCCTGGTCATACCTCCGAGCGTGGATGTGAATCCATCCGGAAGAGGCAACAATGATGACGGATAACGGATCAAGCTCCTCTGCACGGCGTATTTCGCTGATCGCGGAATCGTGCCGGCCAAGCGCTGAAAAGAGCAGGGCGTACCAGTGATGCCCGGTCGCGTAGCTCGGGTTCAGCACGAGCGCATGTTTCAGTTCCCGTTCTGCTCCGGACCAATCCCAGTCGTATATCAGGCGTGTGGCTGCCATTGAAACGTAGCCTTCCGCCATCTGCGGGTCAAGCTCAAGCGCTTTCTGTGCCGCGGGTCTCCAATAGGGTTTAATCGAATCGAACGGAACCATGCCATTGTACCAGAGAGTCGCGTAGACGTCGGCGATTCCAGCATGGGCTGGTGCATACGAAGGGTCCTTGTTCACGGCCGTGCGAAAGTAAGAGAGGCTCTTCTGAAATCCCTCCGGAGTCCACTTGTTCCAGTAGAACCGTCCATACAGGCATGCTTGATACGCTTCCGCATCCACGGGCGACCCACCTGCCAGTCGGGCCTGTTCCTCGGGAGTCAGGACAACCTTAATCTGGCTCGCGACTGCTTGCGCCACTTTGCCCTGCAGGACATTAATATCTTCAATCTCTTCCTTGTAGTTCTCTCCCCAGATTTGTTGCTCCGGATTGGCAATGATGAGGTTGACCGATACACGCACCGTCTGTCCCGACAGCTGGGTGGAGCCATCGATGAGAGCATCAACGTTCAGGTCGTGCGCGATATCTGAAAGCCGTTTGTCGGAATTTTTGAATCGCATCGCTGATCGGGATGAACGCACAACGAGTGTCCTGATCTTGGAGAGCTCTGTACTCAGGGTTTCCGTCATCCCTTCGGCGAATACCGTATCTTCGAGCTGCGCAGACGTGTTCCGGAAGGGGAGAACGGCGATGGAACGGACGGTTTGACTTCCGGAATGTTGTCCGGTTATCAGAAGCACGGCGATGGCGACGCTGCAGAGCGCCGCACCGATGCCGGCAATCATGAGCCATCTCTTCCGGTTCCGGGGAGACATGCGACGGGGGGGTGTCGGAGACGCCGAAGGGCTGAGTGCACATGACTCCATATCCCGTATCAACTCATCGATCCGTTGATACCTCTGTGCGGTGTCTTTGGAGAGCGCCCGCGTGACAACTGCTGCGAGAGCCTCCGGGACGTCTGGCCGGAGATTTTGTATCGGTTCCGGTTCTGTTTCGAGAATGGCATAAAGAATTGCCGGATCATACTCGCCCATGAACGGTTGTCGTCCCGAGAGCATCTCGTAGAGCACCGTCCCCAGCGCCCAGATATCAGATCGCTGGTCAACTGTCTTGCCACGAAGCTGTTCTGGCGACATGTAGGCCGGTGTACCCATCGTACTTCCCGCCCTGGTCAGCTTGGTGAGTCCGGCGAGCTTCGCCAGCCCGAAATCCACAATTTTTGCCACACCGTCAGAGGCGATTAATATGTTTGCCGGCTTGATGTCGCGGTGGATGATGCCATGATAGTGGGCCCTGGAGAGGCCCCGGGCAATCTGAGTGGCGTAGTTGACTGCGTCTTCGGTCGTTAGCGGACCACCTTCTATCTTCTTCTTGAGAGTCTCGCCCTGAAGATACTCCATGCTGATGAACATCTGGCCGTCATCGGCCTCGTCAATGTCGTACACAACGCAGATGTTGTTGTGTTGGAGTGTTGAGGCGGCTTTGGCTTCACGGATAAAACGTTGTTTGGCTTCGGGATCGCGGGTCAGATCGGGGGGAAGGAACTTCAGGGCGACGGGGCGGTCGAGCTTCTGGTCCAGGGCTTTATAGACAATGCCCATGCCTCCACCGCCGAGGTGCTCGAGGATTTCGTAGTGAGAGACTGTTTTGCCGATCATGGGCAGCCTGCCCGGGCGAGTGAGTGCGCGACGGTGAGTGGTGTAACCGGTACGGCGTAATGTACAGGGCGTAGAGGAGAAAATCAAACGGGCAACAGAAGGATCGGGGTCACCGATCCCTCGTTGCACCGGAATACGTATTTCCTACCTCCGGGATGGAGGATGTGAAGAGGCGGAAATGGAAGACTACGCCAGCGGAATGCGGCTGACGTTACTCTTGAGCCAGCTTTCAAATGTCTGCAATGCCGGATTTAATTCCCGGGAGACCTCGATGCTGCGCGCACCGCAGTAGTCCTGCTCAAAGTCGCGCTTGAACTGGAACATATTCCCCATCTCCTCGGCTCCCGGAAAACCAAAACCGCGGTACACGTCAGGTGGAACGTCGTTGTAGCGTACCTCCCGTCCAAGCGCTCTGGTCAGAGCGGCGGCCATCTGTGCGCCGGTCAGGTGTTCCCCGGCAATCCCGACTGTCTTCCCGACAAATTCGCGACCCTTCTTGAAAATCCCGTACGCGCACCGGCCGATGTCTTCGGATGAGATCCCGGGGAGTTTTTTGTCACCCATGGGGAACGTGATGCCCAGCTTGCCGTCCGGACCTTTCTGCGGACCGGCCCCGAAGTAGATAAGGTTTTCCCAGTAAAATGATGTAAGCAAAAACGTCGTCGGGACGCCGAGGTCTCTGAAGACATGATCTGCTTCGCTTTTTCCATCAAAGTGAGCCACTTTGTATTTGCCCATGAGTGTCGGCATCCGGTTGTCGGTCAGGGGCACCCACTTGCGCGTATCCTCGAAGGTTGACCAGATGGCGTGCTGCACACCGGCCGCCCTCGCTGCCCGTGCCATGGCCGTCGCATTGGCGATCTCCGTCTCCGGTGAAAAATGGCCCAGAAAAAGGTGACGCAAAAAACTCCGTGCGCGCCCTTGAATGCCCGCTCCAGACTCGCTTCGTCATTGACATCAGCTGCGACGACGTCGGCGCCCAGCTTCGCCAGGGCCTTGGCTTTATCAGAATTGATGTCTCGTGTCAGTGCCCGTACTGTGAAAGCGCTGTGAGGGTCGCTCATGATGGCGCGGACCAGACCGCCTCCCTGGGCGCCGGTGGCACCGACTACCGCAATGATCTTCTTCTCTGCCATGGTCTTTTCCTCTCGTAGGTGGACATGATTGTGTACTTCGTGTCAACTAACCATTCAAACCCTTTTTGCCCTGTGATGGTTCCCTGAGGATGTCACGGTTCACGCGGAGAGAGAGTGTTGACCAGAGTCCGATTGACTCTGCAGGCGGGATCCGTATTTGACCTTAGGTGGGGGAGGTGCTATATTGCTCCATAGTGTAAACAGAAAGCCGTGTCACACACTTCCAGGGGGTGCCTCCAGATGTTCACGCGCCGTTCTTTCCTCCAATCTCTGGCCGCAAGCAGTGCGACACTCGCGCTTGTGCCACGGGAGATCCTGGCCGGTACATGGAAAACCACCGCCGACTATTTCGGCGTGCACCCCTTCATCGAGGCAAATCCAACGGCAGTGTTCATTATGCGTACCGCTGTGGACGCCAAGACCAACTCCGCAGCGGTCAAGCAGGCAGGCCTGACGTTTGGATCGTCTGTGTTTGTCGGAGGCACGACCGGGGGAGTTCCGATCTCGCACCGGGTAGTCATTAAACCGAACATTGTCATGATGCCCAATACCGATGTCGATAATATGGGCATCGTTACCGACGCGCACTTCGTCGAGGGGGTTATTGAAAGTCTGAAACTGCTCGGCCTGCAGTCAAACCAATTCTACCTTCGTGAAGTGAATGATCCCGGCCAATTTGCCAATAGTGGATATGCGCAGATGGCGGAGCGCACAGGTGCAGATCTCCGCAAACTCGATGACCCGATTGGCGTCATCGCCGAATCGGATCTCCAGTGGGTCGATGTTCCGGGGGGACGCTGGTTCACAAGAATCCCGTTCCTCTGGCCGGTGAACGCTCCCGACACCTGGCTTCTGAATATCGCCAAGCTAAAGACTCATCTTATGGGAATGACCCTGTGTGCCAAGAACATTCAGGGCGCCATTGCTACGCCGTATGTGCAGCATTGTATCCGGTACAATGACAACATGAACATGGCCCCCGAGCACATCCAGGCTGGAGCGAAGGCGCGCATCCTGGAGGACTATACACGCCACCGTGGTGAAGGGGTACCACGCTGGGACCGACCTGGGGAAGAGGGTGGAATATGGCAGGAAACCTGGGCAGCACGGTGCATGGATAACAATTCGGTCACACACGCGGGGCTCAATATTATTGAGGCGGTCTACGGGCGTGAAGGACCGTTCACGTACGGTCCCTCCCCGGAGGGGAAGGGGATCGACCATCTCTCAAACATGATCATTTTTGGGAAGAATCCATTTCATGTCGATACGGTGGGCTACTGGCTTGCAGGTCACGAGCCGGGAAACCTCGGTGTTCTGCATATCGCGCGGGAGCAGGGATTGTCGACCATCCTCAACCCAGCATCTATTCCTGTGTTTGAATGGAAAGCTGATGGATCCGCCGTGCCCACACCTCTGAACAGTTTTGACCGGTATCCATTACGCACCCAGTATCTCCGGAGAGACTACAACGGCCAGCTGGAGGATGAATGGCATCTGCTCAACGAGCCGTACGTGTACGGGACCACGTACGCAGATGGGTTAACGGCCACGACGCCGAAGTCTTTTCTGCTCCGCCAGAACTTCCCCAATCCATTCAACCCCTCCACCTCCATTCAGTTTGAGTTACCCCGCCCGGGACATGTCCGGCTTGAGGTGACAGATATTCGCGGCCTGGTTGTGGATCTCCTGCTGGACGAGTTCAGGGCAGCCGGGTCACACCTGGTTCGATGGGACGCAAGGCGTAACGCCTCCGGTGTGTACTTCTGCCGCGCGATGTATGGCGGATCAAGTCTGGTAAAGAGCATGATGCTGGTCCGTTGATCGCAGCTCTTGCACCAGAGGTCCCGGCAACATATATTGTACAGCGTTTCTGTCTCCTGTTCTTACCACACGTCAGGGTCTCCCCGGGAATCCGGGAAGGCGATTCGTCCGTAAATGTTGTTGAGTACAAAACGGAGCTTTACCGCATGACCACGCATCGCTGGACTGAAGATTTCCTGAACCGGCTCCGGAGAGAATCCGATCCCCACGCCGATGAGGCCCTCCGCCGTATCGTCGCGGACCAGGAGGCGAACGCGATCCGCGCCGTGTTCAGCCGGATGAACTCGAATGATGACATTCCCATCGGAAGCACCTTTCCCGTCCTTGCAGACTTCTTCCAGACGACCGGCAATCTTCCTCCGGACGTTGACCCTGACCGGATCCGGCGAGGCGAGGAGGTCTTTCGTCGCCATGTGTTTGCGGGTGCTCTGGTGCTGCTCACGAAAAGCCTCCCCGAAGGGTACCAGGCCCCCAATCTTTCCATAATCCTGAACATATCAGGACAACTCAGAACCCACACGTACAAACGGTTGCTCGCAACCCTTCAAACGGTTGTAAACGTGTCAACCGGCGGGGGATTCCAGCGGGACGGACGTGCCATCATAACGGCGCAGAAACTCCGGCTTCTTCATGCCGGCATCCGCCACCTTACGCGAAAATACCGTCCTGACTACGAATCAACCTACGGGATCCCTGTCTGCCAGGAAGATATGCTCGGTACGATTATGGGATTCTCGTTGCTTGTTCTTGAGGGCTGGCGCACACTCGGGGCGGGGTTGAGCCGGGAGGAAGAAGAAGACTATCTGTATCTCTGGCTGGTGTTCGCCCGTATGATGGGAGTGCACCCTGCCGGAGAACACAACAGTCGGGCGTACATCCCCGATAACGTCGACGATGCCGCGGTCTTTTACCGTGCGTATCAGCGCCGCCACTACGTGCAATCACTGCACAATCCCGATGGAGTGGATCTGGCGAAAGCCAACCTTGCGATGTTGAAGGGTCAGATTCCGCTCCTCTTTCGTTTATTCGGTTTCGGGATCCTTCCGAGACTTTGTATGCAGGAACTCTTGGGAAGCGAAGCGTGTGCCCGGCTTGACATGACGCAGGTGAGGGGGCATGCGCTGCTCAAGTGGATATTGACCCATATCCATGCGCTTGTGAGTCCCGAAGCGCGTGCGCTGAGTCGGATTGAGGAACGGTTCGGATTGATTATTTTCCAGGACATGATCAACGTCGCATATGACGGCGAGGTGACGTTCACCGTTCCGGAAAACTTGCGGCAGCTCAAGACCATGACCTACGACACGTGAGGGACTCATGCTCGGCAACCTCGTAAATCTTTCCAGTTACACCCCGCTTGAACTCATTCTCTTCGGGGTCGGGTGTTATATGTGGGTTGTTGTGTATGCGATCTATATCAAAGAAATCCGGGAGCGGAAATGTATCGGCATGCCGGTGTTTGCCGCGTGCAGTAATTTTGGCTGGGAGATCGTCTGGGGAGTTATTCCGCCGTCCACGGACATGGGACCTCTCCTTGTCTGGGCCTACCGTGCATGGTTCTTTCTGGACCTCTACATCATGTACGGGGTCTACCGCTACGGCTCGGATCAGATCACGGTACCGGCGATAAAAAAAGCATTCAAACCGCTTGTCCTGGTCACGGTTGCCGGGTGGACAATCGTGTACTACCTGTTCAAGTCGGGAGGATACGACACGCCGATCGGCGCCACTTCCGCGTACATTGCCCAGATGTTCATCTCCGTCCTGTACCTTGTGCTCCTGCTTCGTCACCAGAAACTGGTCTGGCAGTCGTTGAGTATTTCCTGGCTCCGGATGATCGGCACAGGGTTGAACACCATATTCCTGTTTCTCCACTATCCGCATCTGCACTTTCTCCTCTCTCTGGGAGTAATGGCGCTGATCATCGACAATGTCTATCTCTACCTCTTCCTCAAAGGCCGAAAAGGAAACGTGGGTGAGCCTGCTCCACTCAGGTGATATTCCGGGTTACACCATTGACAACGAGCTGTACCGCGGCAATCACACTGTTGTTGTCCGGGGTCGACGCCGACCCGACGGACATCCCGTAGTCCTCAAAACCCTTCAGCCCTCCGGTGCTCCATTCAGTGAAGCGCTCCGCCTCCACCATGAATACGAAATCATAAGAGGGATACAGAGTACGCAGGTTATTCAGGCCGTCGGGTTCGAGAGGCATGAAGGTGTTCACGCGCTGGTGCTCGAAGACTTCGGAGGGTTGTCGCTCAACAGACATCTGGCGACGACCCGTGTGGATATCCTCTCGTTCCTTCAGATTGCGATCCAGCTCGCGGAGGGGCTGAAGGATATTCATGCGGCCAATGTGATCCACAAGGACATCAATCCGTCAAATATCGTCATCAATCCTTCCACAGGGCAGGTGAAGATTATTGACTTTGGTATCGCCTCTCCTCTCCCGATGGAAAGTGCCCGGACCTTCCAGCCGCGGTTTCTTGAAGGAACCCTTGCGTACATCTCGCCTGAACAGACAGGGAGGATGAACAGGTCTCTTGATTACCGGAGCGATTTTTATTCGCTTGGCGTGACGCTCTACGAGATGCTCATCGGATGGCTGCCGTTTCCCTCTGGTGACCCTATGGAGATGCTTCACTCTCACATCGCCCGCATTCCCCGGATCCCGTCCGAATTGAACCCGGCGCTCCCGCGTGCGCTCTCGGCGATCGTGATGAAGCTCCTGGCTAAAACGGCGGAGGAGCGTTATCGTAGCGCTGCCGGGTTGAAGCACGATCTCGAAGAATGTGTACGGTTTCAGAAGGAGCGGGGAATGATCCCCGATCTCACGCCGGGTGATCGTGACATATCGGACAGGTTTCGGATCCCGGAGAGGTTATATGGAAGGGAGCAGGAAGTTCTCGAGCTGGAGCAGGCCTTTGAGCGCACCAGCAAGGGTGACTCACAGTTATTGCTTGTCTCGGGCGGTCCCGGAATCGGGAAATCTGCGCTGGTGCATGAAGTCCAGCGATCGATCGTCCGCCACCGCGGATTCTTCATCGCAGGAAAGTGTGATCAGTTTAACCGGGATGCTCCCTACGCATCCCTGACTCAAGCCTTTCGCGGGTTGATCTCCCAGCTGCTCGCTTCAAGTCCCGCTGAGCTTGACGTCTGGCGGCTGAAACTCAAAGAAGCCCTCGGACCCAACGGCGATGCCCTTAACGGAATTGTTCCCGGTATGGAACTTCTCGTCGGCGACGTGGCCCGGACGCACGATCTGCCGGCTGTAGAGGCGCAGAACCGGACGAATCGTGCTCTGTTGAGTTTTGTGCGGGCACTCTCCCGCCCCGAACATCCGTTGGTGATTTTCCTGGATGATCTCCAGTGGACTGACCGTGCTTCGCTGAGGATTATCCATCTCCTCCTGACAGATCCCGCTATGGAATCCCTTCTCCTTATCGGAGCGTATCGGGATGACGAAGTGGTGTCCCCCCATCCGCTGGCGGTTGCCATCGACGGGATTCTTGAGGCAAAGGGAACCGTTCATCGTATAACATTGGCCCCCCTGAGAGCGGAGAGCCTGACTCATCTGCTTGCGGACACGTTGCAGAGTGATGCAGCGCAGTGTGGGGGATTAAGCGATCTTGTTGCTTCAAAAACCGGCGCAAACCCCTTCTTTGTGGGTGAATTCCTCAAGGCGCTTCATCAGGAGCGTCTGCTCAGTTTTAATGACGAACAGCGGACATGGACATGGGATCTCGAGGCGATACGCAGGAAGGGGATTACGGAAAACGTTGTCGCGCTGATGACCGGGAAGATCCGGCGCCTGCCGGAGGAGACGCAGCATCTGCTGCGTTTTGCAGCATGCCTTGGCAATCGTTTTGACCTCGAGACGCTTCTCCAGGTCTCAGGCGAGGGGCTCGAACGTATAGCGGCCGGACTTACGGCTGCTATCAAAGAGGGGCTCCTTCTCCCCATGGGGGATGCAACGCAGTGGATGCATGGTGCAGAGGCAGTGTCAGAGAGGTTCAGCCGGGAGCATTCCTCTCTGCGCGTGGATGTCTCCTACCTGTTCGCGCACGATCGTATTCAACAGGCGGCGTACTCGCTGATTCCCGCTGAGGAAGCCCCCGCAGTGCACTACGCTATCGGGCAGAATCTTCTGCGTGCGCGCACCGACCGCCTTTTCGATGTCGTGGAACATCTGAACAGGGGAAAGGAATGTCTGGCAAATGAGCAGGAGCGTGTGGAACTCTGTCGTCTCACTCTGGCGGCGGGGAAGAAGGCAAAAGCTTCTGCAGCGTTTGATCCCGCCCTTCAGTATTGTACGGCTGGATTATCCCTGCTCCGGGAGGAGGATTGGACCAATCTTTATGACGTTGCACGGGACCTGCTTATGGAGCAGGGAGAATGCGCGTACCTTACCGGGTCCTTTGAGCTGGCGGAGCATTCATACGACCTTGCCCTCACACGCGCACGAACGGCGGCGGACCGGGGACGGATTTACGGCCTGATGATTGATCTTTTTATTCATCAGGGCCGGATAGATCTTGCGCTGGAAACCGGAATCAAAGGTCTGAACGTTCTGGGGGTCCGGCTCGCGCCACACCCCGGCCGGCTTACGGTCCTGCGGGAGATGGCAATGGTGCGTCTGAGGCTCCGGAATAGAAGAATCGGCGACCTGATTCACCTGCCCGAGATGACCGCGGAGGAACCCCGCGTGGCGATGAATATCCTGATGAGTCTCTTTGGTGTCGCCTATTCGCTGAGTCAGGAGATGACCGCCCTTGTGGTCGCCAGGATGATGAACCTTACCCTCAGGTACGGCAACACCGACGTTTCAGCCTATGCCTATGGCATCTACGGCCTCATCCTGAGAACCCTCGGTGCAGTGTCATCCGGATACGCCCTGGCACTCCTGGGGCTGGACGTGAGCGACAAGTTTGACAACATTCTGCTGAAGGGTAGATGTAATTTCGTCGTTGGATGTCTGCATAATCACTGGCACAATCATGCCCGAACGAATCCGCGCTATATGAGCGAATGCCATCGGTGCAGCGCTGAAAGTGGAGACTTGCTTTACGATTCGTATGCCTATTCTCAGGAAACAATCGTCGGGATATTCACCGGCAACCCACTGGCCACGGTATTCGACAAGGCCACAGAGTATCTCGGATTTGTCGAAGGCATCGAGCACAAGGACATGATTCACTACTTCGTCCTCGCACGCCAGTTTATCCTCAATCTCCAGGGAAAGACGGAGGGCCCGGCTACCCTCACCGGGGAAGGGTTTGATGAGGAAGCGTATGTGCGCGAACTCGACAAGACCGGTTGGACCGCTCCACGCATGTACTACCGCGCCTTGCGGATACAACTGTGCTACCACCACCGCTTATACCCAGAGGCTCTCGCGGTGATTGAAGAATCCTCCGCCCTCAGTCACGCATTAACCGGCCAGGTCGTGGAAGCGGAGTTTGTTTTTTACCATTCGCTTACCCTGGCAGCGGCATGCGCAGGAGCCGATGATACCAGACGACGGATGTTTCGCGCAGCAATACGATCCAACCAGAAAAAGATGAAGCGCTGGGCAACATACTGTCCGGAAAATTTCCTCCACAGATGGCAACTGATCGCGGCAGAGCAGGCCCGCCTGGAAGGCGATGGTGAGACGGCCATGCGGCTGTACGATGAGGCCATCGCGGGGGCGCGGAAGCAGGAGTATTTTCAGAACGAGGCGCTGGCCAATGAACTGGCAGGGTGTTTCTACCTGGGGCTCGGGCGGGAGAAGGTGGCCCGGACGTATCTCTGGGAGGCCCGACAGGGCTATTCGCTCTGGGGGGCGATGGAAAAAGTCCGCCAGATGGAAAATATGTACGGTCTTCTCGCCTCTCGTACTCATTATGGTTCATCGGCCGCGGGGCAGACGCGGGAACCGTCCACCGTCACGGATGCCGTTCCCGCGAGCATGGACCTGTTGTCGGTGCTGAAGGCCTCTCAGGCTCTCTCTGGTGAAATCGTTTTTTCCAGGTTGTTGCAGACCATGATGACGATTGTCCTGGAAAACGCTGGGGCGCAACGGGGAGTCCTGGTGATGGAACGGGGGAACACGCTGGTTGTGGAGGCGGAGCATGATGTCAACATGGCGGCCGCGACCGTGATGCACTCCCTCCCGGTCGCACAGTGTGAGCGCGTCTGTGAAGGGATCGTCCGATACGTCGCACGGTCGCATCAGACCGTCGTTCTCCACAACGCAGTAGAAGAGGGGGACTTCATCGGTGACCCGTACATTCTCCGGGTGAAGCCGAAGTCTGTTCTGAGTATGCCGATCGAACACCAGGGGCGTCTTACGGGTATTCTGTACCTTGAAAACAATCTTCTCTCGAATGCATTTACGCCTGCCAGACTGGAGATCCTCCGGCTTCTCTCATCCCAGATCGCGGTGTCGATGGAGAATGCGCGCCTCTATGTGCAGGAACGCGAACTGGCCCGTATGCAGGAGGAAGTCCGTCTGGCCGCCGCGATACAGCGGGACCTGCTGCCCGCAGAGCAACCCGTGGTGCCCGGTTATGAAATCCTCGGTCGGAACATTCCTGCGCAGACGGTCGGGGGCGATTATTTCGACTTTATCCGGATCACCGGCGAACGTCTGGCCGTCACCCTCGGGGATGTCTCCGGTAAAGGCCTACCAGCATCGCTGCTGATGGCGAATTTACAAGCCGCGCTCAGGGGACAAACACTCCATAATCTCCCGGCCGCCGGGTGCCTGGCACGATCCAACCGCCTGCTCTATGAAAGTACAGGTCCTGAGAAATTTGCTACGGTATTTTACGCCATCCTCGACACCGGCACGCACACGCTGCAATACTGCAATGCAGGCCATGAACATCCCTTCTTGCTTTCGACAAACGGCACACTCCGGACTCTGGTGACAGGGGGACGGCCCTCGGGTTCCTTCCTGAGTTCGCCTATGAGGAAGAGGCCGTTTCCCTTTCGGAGGGCGACCTCTTGCTCGTCTATTCAGACGGAATTTCGGAAGCGATGAACCCGCAGGGTGATCTGCTGGGTCATCAGGCGTTGACGGAGATTCTCATGGCACATCAGGATCTTCCGCTGCATGAACTTCTGGACAGAATCGTTGCGCGGGTCCATGATCACGCCGCCGGCGCCCCCCAGTCCGACGACATCACACTGGTTGCCGTCCGACGATCAATTTCCTCCGGCTCTCCCCTTGCGAATAAGCCCTTTCTATCATAGATTTACGTGACACGATACACAATTTCAGGAACCGCCTGCCACGTAACACACAAAGGAATATCAACTATTATGGACCACTCTCAGAAACACCATCCGGACAGACACGGATACCTTTCGGGAAAACGTGTACTTCCCAAACCGATCACAAAGGATAGCGACATTGCCAGCGTCATCGATAACATGGATGCCTACAATGGGGGAAGGCTGAGGGCTGCCTGCCAGCTGATGCGTGACAAGTACTCGAAAGAAGATGTCACCATCGGATTGAGTATCGCGGGGGCCTTAACACCGGCCGGTCTCGGTCCATCCACCATCATCCCCCTTATGAACCACGGGTTCGTGGACTGGCTGGTGGCGACGGGCGCCAATATGTATCATGACATGCATTTCGCCTTTAATATGCCGTTGTTCCGCGGCACCCACACGGTTGACGACGCTGACCTGCGTGAAAAAGGGGTGACCCGGATCTACGATATCCTGTTTGATTATCAGGACGTCTTGATGGCGACCGATCGTATCCTGCGGAAGATCATGTTACAGCCGGAATTCCAGAAGGAGATGGGGACGAGAGAATACTACCATCACCTCGGAAAGGTGCTCAACGAGTACGAACGGAAAGCCAATCTTGGCGAGGTCAGCATCCTGGCGGCAGCATACCGGAATGGAATACCGGTCTTTACCTCTTCGCCGGGGGATTCCACCATCGGCATGAATGTCGCGGGACTGGAACTCCTTGCTGAGGCGGCCGGGCTTAAAGAGCATTTTAAACTTAAGATCAATCCGAGTCTGGATGTCAACGATTCCACCGCCATCATCCTGAATGCCAAGAACTACGAGAAAGGGAAGACCGGCGTGCTCCTCATCGGTGGCGGCAGCCCGAAGAACTTCCTGCTCCAGACAGAACCGCAGATTCAGGAAGTGCTGATGATCCCGGAGGTCGGGCAGGATTACGATATCAACATCACCGACGCACGTCCGGACACGGGTGGTCTTTCCGGCGCCCCTCCCAGCGAAGCGGTGAGCTGGGGGAAGATCGACCCCACGAAGCTTGAGGAAACCGTGACCGCCTACATCGATGTGACTGTGGCCTTCCCGCTTCTGGTAGCGTACGTTCAGCAGACAACAAAGCCCAAGAAACAAAAACGTCTCTATGACCGGGGAGACGAACTAAGGGCAAAGTTGATCAAATCGTATCTTGAGAACAACAAGGAAATAGAAGAGCTAAAATCCGTCATGAAGAAGCTGCCCGCCTGATGGTTATCCCGTACCTCACATCCGTTACCTGGAGAACGATTTGGACAATCACGAAGACCTCTTGAACCTCGTGGAGCAGCATGGCTCCCCGTTGTTCATCGTTGACCATGAAAAACTCCGGGAGAACTACCGGACATTCAAAAAGCACCTGCCGCGGGTTCAATGTTACTATGCGGTAAAGGCGAACTCACAGCAGGAGATCATCGAGACCCTGTTCGAGGAGGGATCGAGTTTTGATGTCGCCTCGTACCGGGAATTTATGCAGGTCTATCAGTACATCAAACACTTTGAGAAAAAAGAGAAGAAACATTTTGTCTGGGACAAAATCATTTTCTCCAACACGATCAAAGACCGCGCAACACTTGCGAAAATAAAGCAGTACAGACCCCTGGTGACATACGACAACAACGCCGAACTGATCAAGCTCAAGCATGAGTGTGACACTGCGGGACTGGTGCTGCGCCTCAAGGTGCCTGACACCGGTTCTCAGGTGGAGATGGCCTCCAAATTCGGTGCGGAACCGGGGGACGCCCAGCAACTGATACAACAGGCCTTTGATATGGGTCTGAAGGTCGAGGGGATCAGCTTCCATGTGGGGAGCCAGTGCACAAACTTCGACAACTATACCGTGGCCCTGGACATCGTTGCTACTGTTCTCCATGATGCGCGAAAAAAGGGGTTCCCCTTGAATCTTGTGGATATCGGAGGCGGGTTTCCGGTTCCGTACGACCCCGGGGTTCCGCATTTCGAACGGCTTGCCACTCTCCTGAACTCCGAGTTCGCGCGGTTGTTCCCCGACGATATTGAAATCCTTGCTGAACCGGGGCGGTTTATTGTGGCAACGGTTGCCACGCTGGTCTCGGAGATCATCGGCAAGGCCCGTAGGGACGGGAAGGTATTCTACCACATTAATGACGGGGTCTATCATACCTTCTCGGGCGTGGTGTACGATCACTGGATTCCGAACTTTCACGCTTTTAAGGAGGGCGAAACGGAGATCTGTGCGGTGGTCGGACCTACCTGCGACAGTTTTGACAAGATTTCTCTTTCCGTGGACCTCCCCTGGAATCTCGAGGTGGGGGATTATCTCTACACGGAGAACATCGGGGCGTACAGTACGGCATCCTCAACAAAGTTTAATGGATTTGACGGGGCGAAGATACTCCACAGGAAATCTCCCGCGTCGCATCGTTAAACGAGAAACGCCGGCTTGTGGCCGGATGAACTCTCGGAACAACAGAGCGGGCAACCCGTGAGTCTCAGGTTGCCCGCTCGATTGTACAGCTGTTACGATGTACCGTGTTGTACTACCTTGCTGTGCGTCCTTCCACAGCATTACGTCCTTCCACGGCATTACGTCCGTCCACCGCATTACGTCCTTCCATGACATTACGTCCTTCCATAACGTTGCGTGCTTCCATCGGCATCGCATTGAGGACGCTTGTCCGCTCGGCAACCGGTAGCGCATTAAACGTTGCCATTTTGGATTCAACGGGGAGCGCGTTGTAGAGGGCCGTCCGTGACTCCACCGGTATCTTCGCCAGGCTCAACGCACGCGCGTCAAGGCTGCTCAGGCGTTCCGCAAACGTCGCCCGTTCTTCGGCCGGCATTTTTGCCAGGATTTGATTCCGTTGTTCCGTGCTCATTCGATCAAATGCGGCTTTCATTGCCTCGGCCGGGGTCCGGTCCAGGAGAATCTTCATCTGCTCGGCAGGAAGGGCAGCGAAAAAGCCAGCTCTCTGCTCGAGTGCGGCGCGGCTGATGAGCGAGGTCTTTCCATCTGCGGCAACGCGGCTGTTTGCATCAACGTTGGCCGCGGGGTTGTCCGTTGCCGATGTGGCCGCGTCCTGACCTGCAAGCTGAACGTCCGCTTCACTGATCTGTTCCGCCCGGTATTTCGTGGCGGCCCCGATCGTTCCAGCCGCATCCTCTTCGGGAGGATAGGGCAGCAGAATCGCGACAAGGGCGATAACCACGATGATCGCTGCTGCGCTGCCTATGAGGATGCGGGACTTGCCCTTTCCTGACGCTGGGGTTTTTGAGTTTTCCATGGTGCCTCCTAACAGAGAGTTGTGGGGTGATGGTGAGGTATCTGGTCTATCCTAACTACTTTTGAAAGGCCTGAAAGTTGGCCGGTTTTATGATATTTTCTCCCTGCGAACAGTGCTTTTCGCCCAAATTGGACGAAAACAGGCAAAATCAGTCCTTTTCGAGAAAAGAGAGCTGCCACAGGTCCCGGCTCCGTGTGTTCAGGATGGGGTGCAGTGCGAGCAAACCCGTCCTGCCAATACTCTTTTGAAGGTATTGAAGCTCCTGTATCTGGGCCTTCGCCTCCGGATCCGGGGGAACGTCAAACCCCGAGTCTCGCATCATGAGCATCCCCTTTGCTTTGACAGCAAGTTCGCTGTGTAATCTGAGCAAACACAGCATGTCGGCCACCGTCCCGGGAGGGAATCTATCCTGTAACGAATGAAGGTACCGGCCGACCCTGTTTTCCGCAAGCACTCCGGCACTGATCATTTCGAGGATGTCCCTGTCTGTATCAAACCCTGACCCCAGCCATTCGCGGGTCACCGATTCACTCTGTCTGAAGACCATAATCAGAAGGAGCGGGAGAATCCCCATGGTCAGCAGGGTCGAAATCAACGGAGACAGGAAAAAGTGATTAAACAGTGAATGGATCACCATCGCAATCAGCAAACCGGGAAGAACCAGGTGACTTTTCCAGGAACCTGCGCGGTCAATCAACGCTTTTGCGGTAATCCCGACGATCGCTGTGGTTCCGCCATGCATAAGTGCGGTGCCGAATCCCCGGATGATCCACACGACAAGATGAGCATCCTGACGTACCTGCATGTAGTAAAGATTTTCCACTATGGCGAATCCTGCTCCGATGGCGAACCCGCGCACGGAGGCATCGACCATGAACCCCACCTTGTGGCTGCGGATGAGGTAGATGAGAAACGACGATTTGAGAAGCTCCTCTATGGCCGGGCCGACATACCGGGTGAGCGTTTTCGCCTCGATATGGAAATTGCTCACTATCGACGTGTTCACAAAATAACTCACCACGGCAACCAGAAACCCGATCACAATCGTAAGAAGGACTTCCCGGACCCGTAAAAGCTTGAAACTGTCCAGAAGCACCAGACTCCCCAGAAAGGCAAGAACGGGGAGAAGAGCAATGCCCAGCTGCAGAATTCGTTCCGCCATCAAAGGATCTTGATCGATATCATAAATTCCTTCGTCGGGAGATTCTTCTTTTCAAACGCCAGCGCGTACCCGACGGAGAGAGTTGCCGAGAGATTCGAAAACATGACCAGTTTGAAATCAGCCTGGGCCCCTACATTCGAGACCACGCGGAAGAGAGAGGGGTTGTGGGGGTTCGCCAGGATTGATCCGCCGAAAAACGCAAGGCGGGTCCATGTGCAGTACAATGCTGCAAAACCCAACCGTCTAAAACGAACCGGCGGCAGCGTCCATTCCGCCACACCTTTGATAAACGTCGTGCCCCCGACCGCGTTGAGCTTTGCCCCCGGGAAACTGTCAAACTCCCGGTACCTGCTGACTTCGCGGAAGTCCACGTAATTGTTGCCGAAACCTCCGAAGTAGAAATTCGAGAAGGGTTCGTCCTCGTCTTTGGGGGAATAGCCCCCTGCTGTCCTGAACCAGAGCGACGAATGGTTCCACGGGAGAGCGAACCCAAGATCGGCAGTCGCGTAGAACTGCGGAAACCACACCGAACGAACGACGTAGGTAACGTTGCCGAGCGACAGCTGGATCCCTTTTTCGTAATCCACGGCTCCGAGAGAACGCAAACGGCGGAGATAGTCCAGGCTGCCGCTGAGCACGAAGAACTTGTCGTACGTCACGGCGATGTTCTGCGAATACGGTAATCGTTCCAGCCCCCAGAATGCACTCACGCTGAGCGAATAGTCGAGTGCGGAAGGACGATCATCCAGAATGTTGTCGTGGTACCCTACGGTGACGGAATTTCCCTTCCGGCTTCGTTTGGTCGGCCCGAAAAGATCATAAAAATCGGCGGAGTTGTATCCGGCCCGGATACTCCATTGCCAGTACGTGTAGCGCAGGGAAGCATGGAATCGTTCTGCCGGATCAAGCCCCTGATTCGGAGAATAGGAGGCCGTCATCTCGAAGTTGTGCATGAGCAGCGGATCAAAGAGGTTCGCCCTGGCGCCCCACGCCACCGTGTTCTTGTAACCCTGGCCGATGGGATAGATTGATCCGAGCTGAATGTGTGCCAGGCCGCTGTAGTCGCCCGCGGAGACCGTAAGCGAATCGATGTTGATCCGTTGAGGAGAAGGAGGGGGAAGTATCCAGTCCTTCACGACAGGATGCATGTCCACCACTGACTGCCCCAGATAGGAAATCGCATGGACATCATCACGGGTGGTGTTGGCGATCATGACAGGCAGGAATCCCCTGGCGGTGTACCGGAACGCCACAAGGGAGTCAGGAGATATCGGGACCGGCCGGAACAACCCTGTTTCGACGTTGGTGAGCCAGTCCATTTTGTTTTGGGCAATATCGTACCGAACGATGTTGCTCACACCGGTGTAAAATGTGGAGCCGAACAGGTACTTCCCGTCCGGCGAGTGCGTGAAGTTCAGAGGTGCGGTGTTCTCGAACTCATAGAGCACCGTATAGTCTACGTTCGCGCTGAGCAGGCTTGAAAGGGGGATCATGATGAGCGTGTGGCGTCCGGTGATCTCGGTCATGGAAGCAACAAGGGTCTCTCCGTCCGGCGAAATGTCCGGGTCGTACAGGTCGATGCCGTACTTGAAAGGAACAATTTCCTGGTATCCCTCATACGGGTACGGAACGCGCACCAGGCGCGAGATCCCATCGTGATGCTGGATGCCCCAGATGGATTTGTCGGTCTTGTTGTACGTGAGATCGCCGATGCGGGCGTTGGCCAGGAGGACCCTGTTCTTCCCGGTCCGGACATCCAGTGCGACGAGGTCTCGCCATCCCTTGGAGTTTTTGGTGGTGTAGTAAAGGGTACCGCTTGAATCGTTGTAGATGGTCGAAGTCACATTGTACAACGAGGGAGTGGGTACGTCCGTAATCTTGCGGATGGAGCCATTATCAACATCAAGGGAAATGATGTGCGCCGTTTCTCCCGGAAAATTTACGCCCAGGTACAGTTGTCGCGTGCCGGCATCGAAGTGGGCGCGGGAGATGGCGCCCAGCGGCTCAACAACGAGAGGTCGATCGTTGGTAAGCGGGTACATTCTGATGGAGTCGAGATTCGCCTTCTGCCAGCGATGCTCAAAGGTAATCCACTCAGACCAGACGTCATCCAGGTCCCGTCCGAAGACGTTTTCAAAATGCGACGCAAAGTAGGCACTGCTGGAATCGGAGCGGTCGAACCAGTCGATGACTCGCTGCGGTCCGAACTCCCTGCCCAGGTAGGTCACGAACCGCGTTCCGTAGAGATAGGAGTTGGCTCCGATCTGGAAGTCGATGGTTGTGCCTTCGGACTCGAGACCGACAAAGTCATAAAAATAGCTGTTTTCCCGGACCATAGTGCGGAACACCATCTCGTCATATCCGTTGATTGCGCGTCCGATTCCACCTGACATCCATGTTTCCATGAATGTGGCTATTCCTTCATGGTACCACCGCGGCGAGTACTTTCGTGGCGTCGTCAGATAGCTGTAAATCATGGACACGGGTTCCTCGGTAACAGGCAGAACCTTTCCAAAGAACAGGGTCCGGAAGAACCGGTCCGAGGCGGCGGCCTTGTCTGTGGCAACAATGTGGGCGAGTTCGTGGCTGATCACCCAATTGAACCGCTCATTCGTCGGTGAGGTTTCGTACGTGTATTCGTAAGGTGAGATGCCGAGGATCATGTAGTTACGGGGGATACTGGTGGCGCCCGCATATCCGTAATCGTCATAGTCCTGCAAAAAAACCAGCACGTCCTGGGATGGCGTGTAGTTAAACAGTTTCTGGTGAAAGGAGAGTGAATTCTGAAAGCTGCGTGTGAGATGCGGAACAATATAGTTGTGCGCCGGCGAGTAATACACAATGCGCATCTGCTCAGTGCGCAGGGTGTAAAAATCCACTCCGTAGCAGGTCGACGTTACCAGCGCACCGGCAAGAAAGGCAAGCAGGAGTAGTGGTTTTTTGGGCATGCATCATCCGGAAGTATGAAGTATGATTGATGGACTGCCGCGTCGCTCCCGCAGGGATCGTTTCTGCATCTGGAGGGGCAAGCGAAAAAAGCCAATGAACAGCCAAAAAAAGCACGCGGAGGAGGGGTGAACCCTCCTCCGGATACGCGCCGTACTCTTACCCGGTTCTGTTATTCAATAAATGCCGTAGTCGATACGAGCCTGGTCTTCATGCGGGAGATGTGCGTTTGCAAGGTCAGCCGCCCGGATGTGCTACGGTTCACCGTGAGCTCCACGCGGGCATGCGTTCCCGCGCGGACAGTGACAATTCCCGGATCAACCGTGAGGCTGCCGGTGAATCCATCCAGAGGCCGGACCGTTTCAATTGCCCCCAAAGACGGATCAAACGTAAAAGCAGCGGAGCATGAGTCTGGACATGTCACGTCGAATCCGACGATGATCTGACTGTCCGTCGTCCGTGTGAAAAAATTACCCTGAACACCTTCCGCACTGAGCGGGGTGATCTTAAAACCCTCCATCCCATCCGTTCGCTCGTGATACACAATCGTCCCCGCGATTTCACCCTCCGAAACCTCCGGAACAAGGTAGAGCTGGGACGCCAGAATGAACCCGAGAATGCCGAACGCCATGCCGCCGGCAAAGGCAAGGGAAATCCGCAGTTTTCGCACGCGGAAGCTGTCGAACAGACCTTTTGAGGATGGGGAGTGGCGTACAGATCGGTTTTCGTGTTGTTCGATGCGTCGCATGACGCCGGGAAGCAGGGAAGGAGGAGCAACGGCCTGGTCCGCAGAGGCAAGCGTGGCCTTGAGCGTGTGGAGATCCGCCTGCAAGGAACGTGCTTCTTCGCTTGCTGCAAGGATACTCTTCAGTTGTGCCGCCTCGGCAGGGAGCAGTGTGCCGTCCAACTCCTTGTTCAGTAATGTGATCATCTCAGATTTTCCCACTTGCACCATATCCTTTCCGCACCAAAGTTTCCCGAAGGAGCATCCGGGCCGAAAAAAGTCTCGACTTGACACGTTTTTCCGGAATGCTTAAAATTTGTCCTATTTCTTCATAGGAGAGTTCCTGAAAATGCCGCAGCACGATAACCGCCCGGTAGTCAACAGGGAGCTGGTAGACTGCATTCTGTACGGATGCAGCGACTTCAGATTCCTCATGAAGCTCTTCCGGTGACAGGTCATTGGCGGGGAGATCAGGTGAAAGTGACTCACGTCGTTTTCCTCGTTTCAGAACATCAACAGCGTGATTCGTCAAGATTCGATACAACCAGCTGAAGAACCTGTAGCGAACATCGAACGAACCGAGGGCTTCATATGCCCTGACGAATGCTTCCTGCACTATCTCTTCTGCCTCATCGCGATCTGACATCATGCGGAGCGCGACATTGAACATCGGCGTCTGGTACTTCTTGACCAGCGCAGCGAAAGCATCACGATTGCCTTCGCGACTCTGCAGCACCAGTCTGAGGTCTTCGTCCTGTTGTTCTACCATAATTACTGTGTACGGGTCAGAAAGTTGGCCGGAAAATCAGTCTTCAATGCGACAGACGAGGTCAAATCGGGCTATTTTGAATACGTCACGGACCATTTTGTTCATCCGTGTGAGGATAAGGTCCTGCCCTGTAAGGCTTAGCCGCTTCTGGGTCTTAAGAAGAAGCCCCAGGCCGGCGCTGGAAATATACTCCAATCCCTCAAAATTGACCCTGCAGGTTTTTGTGATGCCATCCATAACGCGGGATGCTTCGTCGACCTGAGAAGCATCAAGACGGCCCACAAGAAGAACTTCTCCATTATCATCTATTGTGGTCGAAAACATCAGCTATTCTCCAGGATCTTCGTGAAAGTAATCGTGCTACATCTGTCGGCGTACGTATATTCCAGTGAGTCCACCATCTCGCGAACCAGATGGACTCCCAGGCCGCCCGGTACCCGATCTTCAAGGGGAAGCGAGGTGTTTGCGGGTTCAGCACGTGTGACGTCAAAGGGTTCGACGTCGCGGTCCACCATCGTCACGATCACCCTCTGATCTCGTTTTTCGAGGCGAATCCAAACATCCTGGACTCCCTCGGGGGCATACTTCACCATATTGGTGAAAAATTCTTCAACAGCGAGATTCAGCACGTATGCAGTCGATGGGTCGGCGGGAAAGGATGAGAGGCATTCTGCGACGAACGCAAAAATCTCCTCGAGTGAAACCATCTCTTTAGGAAAGGATCGCTCCATGAGGATTTGCTTGAGTGGGTCCGGGCATCCGGAGTTCGAAAGAGCTGATGCGGCGTTGGATACTTACGATAACTTTTTTTTTGGCTTATGTCAACCCGAGCGGTGCCGGTCGTATGAGGCCTGCTCCGGTGGAGCGTTGATTCTTCCGGCGTACTGTCGTATCTTGATGATTATTCTGTGGAATACCGAACCATGGAGGTACGCCAAGTATGAGTGAATCACATATTAAAACAATGGGTCAACAGTTCGGCCGCAGGTCATGGGCCGAACCCTGGAAGATCAAAATGGTCGAACCGCTGCGTATGATCAATCGCACACAGCGGGAACAAGCATTGAAGGATGCCGGGTACAATACATTTCTCCTGAAGTCCGACGATGTGTACATCGATCTTCTCACGGACAGCGGCACGAGTGCAATGAGCGACCGTCAGTGGGCGGGCATGCTGCTCGGCGACGAGGCGTATGCGGGGAGCCGGAACTTCTACAACCTCGAAGAGACGATTCAGACCTACTATGGGTACAAATACCTGATTCCGACCCACCAGGGTCGTGCTGCAGAACATCTTATCAGCCGCGCGGCGATCACGCCAGGGCAGTTCATCGCCGGCAACATGTACTTCACCACCACGCGCCTGCACCAGGAACTGGCGGGTGGTATTTTTGTGGACGTCATTATCGATGAAGCCCACGACCCGCAAAACCTTCACCCGTTCAAGGGCAATGTGGACCTGGCGAAGGTGGAATCACTGGTCAAGCGCGAAGGGGCGAAAAAGATCGCCTACATCAGTCTCGCGGGGACGGTGAACATGGCCGGCGGCCAACCGGTGAGCATGGCAAATGTGAAGGCGCTGCGTGCTCTGGCTGACAAACACGGGATCAAGGTCTACCTCGATGCGACGCGCATGGTGGAAAATGCCTTTTTTATACAGGAAAGAGAGGAAGGCTACGCGAACCAGTCTATTGCGCAAATCCTGAAAGAGTTCTGCGGATATACCGACGGTGCATGGATGAGCGCCAAGAAGGACAGCCTGGTCAATATCGGTGGCTGGCTTGCGGTGAACGACTGGACGCTCTTTGAAGAACTCCGGAATATGGTAGTAGTGTATGAAGGCCTGCACACGTACGGTGGTCTCGCGGGGCGCGATATGGAAGCCCTGGCCATCGGTACCGTGGAGTCCATTCAAGACGATCACGTCCGGTCACGTATCGGCCAGGTCCGGTATCTCGGTGATCTTCTTGGACACTGGGGCATCCCCATGGTGCAGCCGGTCGGGGGGCACGCCATCTTCGTTGACGCCAGAAAATTCTACGCGCACATGAAGCAGGACCAGTTTCCGGCCCAGACCCTGGCGGCGGAGCTCTACCTGGATTCGGGAATCCGTTCGATGGAACGGGGAATTGCGAGTGCCGGACGTGACCCGAAAACGGGTGATCATTACTACCCGAAACTCGAGCTTACGCGGCTCACCATACCACGCCGGGTGTACACGCAGGCGCACATGGATGTTGTTGCAGAATCAGTCCGTGCGGTATATGACCAGCGTGAAAAAACCCACGGCTTAAAAATGGTGTATGAGCCGAAATACCTGAGATTCTTCCAGGCGAAGTACGAACGGCTGTAGGAGGAGATGGTCCGGTGTCGTTATTCCTTGCGCCGCCACGTCCAGTAGTAATAGAGAGGCAGCGAGAGCAGGAGAAGGACGATTCCGATCAGCGCGTTGCGTGTGTCCTCCACGAGCGTGTTGTACACGAACCACCCCGCGAGCGCGACAAAGAGGAGCGTGACATAGGGATACGCCCACACTTTGTACGGCCGCTTTGCATCGGGCATCTTGCGGCGGAGCACGATGACGCCGAGTGCGGTGAGCGCGTAGAAAAACCAGGACCCGAACACAACGTACGAAGTAATCTGATCGTACGAGCCGCTCATCGTCAGTATTGCCCCCCAGACTCCGAGTGTGATGATGGAAATGTAGGGGCTGCGATAGTGGGGATGAACTTTCCCGAACGCCTTGGCGATCGTGCCGTCGGTGCTGGCGGCGTACAATGATCGTGGTCCGGACATGAGCATGCCGTTCGTGGTCCCGAATGTCGACGCCATGATGCCGACGATGATGAGTGATACTCCCACCGGGCCCAGCACCGCGCCGGCGACATCCGCTGCAATCCGTGTTGAGCCGGCCATCTGGTCGATCGGGATCGCGTAGGCATACGCCAGGTTGGCTGCAAGATAGAGCACAATCACCGCAAGCGTGCCGAAGAGAAGGGAGAACGGGACGTTTCGTTCCGGGTTCCTGAACTCACCCGCCGTGAGGGTGACATCAATCCACCCGTCGTATGTCCACAAGGCCGAGATCATCGCCAGCCCGAAGGCGGCAGTCAGCTGGCCGCTCCACTCCGCCGGCCACCACGGCAGGAAATTCTCGCTGCTCCCTTTTCCAGAGAAGACCACAGCAAGAATCAACCCGATGAGCGCGGCCACTTTTACGGTTGTGAAAAAGTTCATGACACGGCCGCCGAATCGGATTCCGCGGACATTGATAAATGTCACGAGCAGAATGGTCAGGATGGCAACAATCTGATTCCACCCGAACGCGAATTCCATGTGCTCGCCGAGGAACATGTACTGGCTCTGGTAGAATGCGTTCTCGGGGCTGACGGCCGGAATAAAGTAGCCGAGATACGTGGAAAACGCTATCGCGACTGCAGCGGCCGATCCCGCCTTGTTAATGAAGAAATCATTCCAGCTGAACATGTAACCCCAGACGCGTCCAAAGCTGTGGCGGAGATAAACGTACGGTCCGCCGGTCTGCGGGAGAACGGAACTGAGTTCCGCAAGAGACAGGGCTCCAAACAATGACAGCAAGCCTGCGAAGATCCACACGATCATAATCGGACCCATGGCTTGCAGGTGCCCCGCGATCGTGGCAGGCACAAGGAAAATTCCGGAACCGATTATCACGCCCATGTGAAGGGCGATCCCTTCCTTTAGTCCGAGGGCGCGGAGCAGTTGAGGCTGCTCCGGTTCATGCTGGCTCAATGGCGGCTCCTGACGTGTGGGGTTGTAGGTGGCTTCGCTGATCCGGAAAACATACGGGATTCCGTGGAAAAAGACAAGCAAAGTGGTCTGAGGTGCCCATTCACTTATTTGATCACGGCCATCCTTCGTGTCCGGACAAAATTCCCTGCAGTGAGTTTGTAGAGATACACACCGCTTGACAGACCTGCGGCATCAAAACGAACCTCGTAGCGCCCTGGCGCTTGATTCTCGTTCACCAGTAGTGCCACTTCGCGGCCAAGAAGATCAAAAACGGCGAGTCGCACCCATCCAGATTCCCCGCTTGAGATCCCGTACCCGATTGTCGTGCCCGGGTTGAAGGGATTGGGATAATTCTGGAGGAGGGAGTTTGACCGGGGGATACCAGGGCTGTCTTCAGAAATCCCCGTCACATTCTGCGTGTGAATGACGATCTCACTCCACGCGACCCACGACGGGCTCACCGTAGAAAAGATTCTTATATAACGGTACGGAAGCAGGCCCGGCGGAGCTGTGTAGGTCAGCAGTTGACCCGATTCTGTAGGGCCATCGAACTCGGACAGAAGCACCAGCGAGTCCGAGGGATCACTGCCTCTCGCCCAGATTTGGTGGACGGTTCGACCTGCAGGATACTGATCGACAAGGAGATCAACACCCATAATCCGGGAATCCTTGAGAAGGTCCACCTGAATCCACTGGGGGGGATGGGTTCCTGCTGTCCACATGGTTGCGGGGTCGCCGTCAAAAGCCTGATCCGGCGTGAAACCCGGAATATATGCCGATGCCGAAACAAGGCCGGAGTCGGTCCTGAAGGATCTTCACGGTCGGACAAAGGGAACCGTGTGAAGCCGTATCACAGTATTCAACTTCCCCGCCCACCATCGTGAGGTGAGTCCGGATGCCGAGAAGATCTTCGGGAACAGAAATCTCCAGGGGATTCTCCGAGACGATCACCAGGTCAGCCACTTTGCCCGGTACCAGACTCCCTTTGATGTTCTCTTCAAATGTCGCATAGGCGCCGTCCACGGTGAGCAGTCTCAGCGCGGTTTGGACCGACAGACGTTGAGAAAGCTCCCAGTTGGCATGGGCGCGATTCAAATACCCCTCGCGTGTGATGGCCTGAAAGATGGCACGGAATGGAGAGTAATCACACGGCGTATCATTGAACGGAGCGTCGGTGCTGCCCGTGGTCCGCAATCCTTCTGCTACGGCACCATCAAAGTCCTTCCAGCGCAGGCACCATTCGGGATGGGTGTTGCTGATGTACGTCTGGAACGTCGTCTGGTCAGGCCAGTCCGGCGGACCCATCAGTTGAAAGGAGGCAACAATACCCTTCTGCTTCATCCGGGTCAACTGATCGTCTGATACCTTGACGGCGTGTTCAATGCGGTGGCGGTGGTTGTCGTTGGATCCCGACCCCAGAGCAAGTTCATAGGCGTTGAGGATCTTCTCGACAGCGCTCTGGTTTACTGCATGTGCGGCAATTTGCCATCCGCCGGTGTGGGCGAACTGAACAAGCTGATTTACCTCTTCCTGTGTCATGATATCCGTAGTGCCGAATGGATCGTCAACGTACATCTTGACGCCCGGGACCCTGATCCGATTGGTAAAAGCGGTGCGAGGGGCGATCGCGGAGTCTGCGAGGATCTGGATCAGTGAAGGATCGGTAAGCGTTCCCCAGTACCCATTCACACGAACGGATAATTCACCTCGCGCATCCAGATCCACGGCGTTTTCGAGATGGTCGCGCACAAAATCAGGCCGGCCGAAATTTAATTCAGAGATGCTTGTCCACCCTTTTTCAGACAGCATGCGCATGATGCCTTCCAGTGACGGGTACGTTGTGTCGTTGGTGACCGAACAAATGTGTTGTCTCCAGCTGAACCAGTGGGTGTGCGAATCGTTAAAGCCGGGGAGCAGCGTGAGCCCGTGGAGGTCGACAACGCTCGCCCCGCATCCCGGCGCCAGCAGCGCCAGGATCTCCCCGTTTGAACCGACAGCCTGGATCGAGCCCGCCTTGATTGCGATGGCCTCTGCCCGCGGAAAGGCCGGGTCCATGGTAATAATGGTGCCATTATAGTAGATGATATCGGGGGAGACGTCGCAGGAACCCGGCGAGTTGGTTTGTGGTTGAGAACCGTAAAGTTGCGTCGTGATGAGTACAACACAGAAGATGAGTGGGAAGGAAACGTGTAACATGCCACGGTGATGTCGCCATGCAACGGTGACCGAATGAACTCTGCGCGCGGTGAAAGCTCTCATTGGACACCTCCCTGTTGCTTGTGATAAGAACGCGGCAAGCCAACAGCCAGGATCCGGTTGCCGTACTCTATACTACCGGTTGAACGGGATAGATTCAAGTTTCTCCGCTGAGCCTGATGCTGTTTCACGACACCACATGAGCGACCGTTTTCCCGGGCGTCTTGCCCCTGCTTTCCGGCATTTTCTTGCATCGACATGTGGCTACCTACGGTCAGTCGGGGCCCGCCAGACATAAGCATATTTCCGGTTTCGGGAGGATTTCGACAGTTGCTCCAAAGGAAGTGTTCTGGCATGTCATTTGTACTAATATAGGTATTATATCATTCTGTGCGTCGGGCAGATCTGCACCGGCACGAGGGGAAAGGTCCGTGAGTTCTGGGTTGTGCATTGCTGATCCGCAATACATGCCCGGATAGTCCCCGCGCCGTTTGCGCGCAGGATACGAACAGGAACAACGAGGTGGTTGTTATGGCAACTGTTGATTCGACATCGAGCCCGAACCCCTTCGCTGCGGCCAGCGAGGAGGTCCAGGCTCAAAGAAGCCGGGTGGCTCAGTTTGCGATGTACAAGGCTGCACAGAAATTGAGTGAAGGGAACGAAGAAGAGGCGATCAAGGAATTTAAGACAGTTCTGGCCTTTGATGCGCAGAATGCGACCGCCCGCACGTATCTCGGCAGGATATATCAAGGCCAGGGGAAAATGGCGGAGGCGATAGACCAGTTCAAAAAAGTTGTGCAGTTGGACCGCCTCTCCGTTGAGGCCCGCAATAATCTTGGCAACGCGTACGTGCGGGATAAACAGTATGCCAATGCTCAGGAAGAATTCGAATTTGCCGCAAGATTGGACCCGGCCGACCCGGTTGCAGATTATACTCTCGGCATCATGTTTACTGAGACCGATCGGTTCGGCGAGGCTGAGGCCCAGTTCAACAAGGTTGCCAAGATTTCACCCTCCGATGGCAACGTACCGTATAGTCTCGGCGTCCTGTACAATAAGATGGGGCGGGCGGAAGCGGCGGCGAAACAACTGGAAAGAGCGTTGTCACTAAAAACGGACTTTCCGGCGGCCAACTATGAACTGGGCGCTGCCTATGTAAAAATGGGTGAAACGGAAAAAGCCAACAAGCAGCTGGACATCCTCTTGACGAAGGACGCAGGGTATGCAGGCGACCTGCTCTTTTTGCTCGACAAGCCCAGAATATCTTCCATAGACGGGACGAAAAGCCTCAACTTCAACGCCGGACTTGGAGCAGGGACCCCGGTCTGGATGCTCAATCCGCAAGAGCTCTCATCACCCAATGCCAGTGTACGGGTTGCGGTCGCCATCCAGTTCACCAATGAGATGGATATCGCATCGGTCATGAATCCGGCAAACTGGGGAATCTCAAAGGCAAAAGACACGAAAGGTGGCTTCTACAACAACACTCTCCCGATCGGCCCCAATGAAGTCACCATCCCGAACCGCCCCTTTTCTGTCACCTATGATCCCCTGACACGTCAGGCAAAAGTATTCTTTATCCTGAGCCAGAACAGCAGTATAGACTTTGGCACCGGGAATGCCGGCGCCACCATCGACCCCAAACATCTGGTTTTCAAATTCTCCGGCGTAGATGCTGCCGGAAGGCAGATGGACACGAGTGCCGATCAGATCAGCGGATATTCGATCCGCGGCTTTTGATTGACAATCACGCATCCCCGCCTTACATTACCCCTCACATCGGGGGAATGAACAACGATACTCTCCAGGGCCTCTTTGTCCGATGGATGGAGAGGCTTTCTTCTGGTCTTCTCTGAATACCGATGCAGACACCTGAGGAACACATGGCCGACACTGTGTACAGTCTGCTGGCCCGGCGGCTGGATGCACTTCCGAACCGTTTCCCCTCGACGAAGAGCGGTGTAGAACTACAACTGCTGACAAAGCTCTTCACCGTGAAGGAGGCGGGGCTTGCCTGCGCGATGGGTCTTGAGCCTGAACCGGTGGCGGACATTGCCAGCCGCGCCGGTGTTGATCCCGGAGATGCCCGCAACGATCTGAAAAGAATGGCAGCAAAAGGGCTGATTGGTCTCACGAGAGGAGAAGGAGAATTCGCCTTCGCACTCAAACCGTTCGTCGTCGGTTTTTACGAAACCCAGTTGCCGCGAATGGACGATGAAATGGCGGCGCTCTTTGACCAGTATCTTCTGGAGACGCAGGGGAGCATCTTGCGGGAAGTTCCAGCGTTTCACCGCGTGATCCCTGTCGGACGGGCGATTCCATTTCAGATAGCGATCCATCCGTATGAACAGGCCAGCGCATTGCTGGAAGGTGCCTCGTCGTGGGGGGTGCGTCCGTGCATTTGCCGCGTTCAGCAGCGACTCGTGGGAAAAGGCTGTAACCCCCCGGAGGAGACCTGCCTGGTGTTTGCGCCGGTTGAGCATGCTTTTGACCGGAGCAAAGTCGACCGCGTCATCACGAAAGAGGAAGCCCTGCAAATCCTGCGCGCGACCGAAGAAGCCGGACTGGTTCATACCACCGGCAACTACCGGGACGGTATTGATTACATCTGCAACTGCTGCACGTGCTGTTGTGGGATCCTTCGCGGTATTGCCGAGTTTGGCATACACACTGCCGTTGCCCGTTCTGATTTTCGCATGGTGGTGGAGGCCGGGATGTGTTCGGGCTGCGGGTCCTGTCTCGAGCGGTGCCAGTTCAAGGCCCTTGCAGCGGCTGAAGAGATTGTCGTAGTCGATTACAATAAATGTATGGGTTGCGGGTTATGTGTAGAGGCCTGTTCCACCGATGCACTCCACCTGGAGCGCCGCCCCCCGGGCGAACTGGGCCAGCCGCCGGCCAACATCAACGAATGGAGGTCGCAGCGTATGATGTTGCAGAATGGAAAGGGATCTCGTTCAGCTGGTGTTGTGGCCGAGCAAACAAAAGGGAGACAATGACCCAAACCAGAAAACGGGTACGAAAAGCCACACCTCCATCGTCTGTTCACCGCCCATTCCATGTGGAGCCACAGCATTGAAAAGAAAAAAGAGCATTCTGGCAGAAGGATGGTGGGATTATACCACTCTGGATGAGAAGATCCTGCATGATGCCTCACAACTCTCGGAAAAGGATCTCTTCGAGCTCTCCCGTCCCGGATTCCGGGTTGTTCTGTACGATACGATAGAATCGTTCTACATGAATGAGGCTCTGGAATACATCTCGGCCTGGAGGCGGGCAACGTCGTCCCGTCCGGCAGGCATTTGCGGGCCCATTGGTCCGACCGAACAATTACCTCTGGTCGCTGAACTGGTTAATGGTCTGGATCTCTCGTTGCGGAATTGTCACTTCTGGGGGATGGATGAATGGTTTATGGATGGGAAAGAAGTACCGGTCACTCATCCACTTTCCTTCGCACGGGCAGATATGGAATTGTGTTTTCATAGAATCAGACCGGATTTGAGGATGCCTGCAGAGAATATCCATTTTCCCACGGCAGACCAGTTACAATCCTATACTGAGAGCTTTGATAACGTTTTGTGCGCCGTCATGCAGGGGGGGCAAGGAGAAGTGAAACATTGGGCTTTCAACGATCCCTTCAGGCGGGAAGGGAACTATACCGAAGCACCACCATCCCCGGAGGAATACAGGAAACTGTCGGCCCGCAGGGTTGATCTGCATCCGATTACTCTCGCACAGAACGCCAGAACGTCAGGCGGAGGATATGTCTCCGGAGTGCCTGGAGCAGGCGCTTACCGTCGGCCCGCTTGAAACGTGGAAGGCGGAGAAAGTCTCAATCTGGCATGCCGGGAATCATGACAATCCGTTCGGAATGCGACTTTCGGCATTTATGATTGCCAAACGCATCGTCGATACGTCAGTTCCGATCTCTCTCCTTGCGGATCACCCCAATGTGCAGTTTAACTATTACAGACCAGCCATCCGAAGCGTCGGAACGGAAATGCACTAGATGAACGTCCACAACAAACGGACCGTTCTCGCCGTCGGAGCTCATCCGGATGATCTGGAAATATTGTGCGCCGGGACGTTGGCGTTGTTGCATACAAGGGGCTGGAACGTGGAATGTGCCACGATGACACCGGGAGACTGCGGATCCGCGACTCAAACCAGGGCAGACATTAGTGCCATACGGAAGAAGGAGGCCGCGGCTTCGGCCGCACTGTTGAACGGTACCTACCATTGTCTGGAATGCGACGACGTCTTTATCACGTACGACCGTCCCACGTTATTGAAGGTCATCAAACTTCTCAGACAGGTCAGGCCTGAAATCGTCTTCACGATGAGCCCTGCGGACTATATGGTCGATCATGAAATGACGAGTAGTGTTGTGCGCACCGCGTGTTTTTCAGCCGGTATGAACAATATCCATACCGACGGCATCGAACCGATTCCGAATATTCCTCATCTGTATTATCTGGACCCGGTGGAAGGAAAAGACATACTGGGTACTGCCGTCCAACCAACAACAATCGTGGATATCAGCAGCACGATAGGGAAGAAAGAGCAGATGTTCCTGTGTCACGAGAGTCAGCGCAGCTGGTTGACGACACATCACCGGACTGCCGAACACGTGGCAACCATGAGAACCTTATCAACGATGCGTGGTACAATGGTTGGTGTTCCCTATGCAGAGGGCTTTCGCCAGCATCGCGGGCATGCATATCCGCAAGACAATATCCTCGAACAGGAACTGACCGGTCTTGTGCATTGTGTCCCGGATCCTGGGATGACGACCAGGTCGATGGGCTAAAAGCAGACCGCGGCACACGGTGGAATGGTTCAGCGGGCAGATGTGATGAAGGTGCCCTACAATCCAGGGGCGCTTGCCTGGATCACTGTATAGCGAGAACGTAACCGTTCCTCCACCATCGCGGCGTGGTGGTCATTTAGGCAGTGGAACACCACCTCTGCCGTGCGGTGGTCTCCCCCGCCGAGAAGCCGGACGGATGGCAGATGGCGATGGTTTACCCAGGGAGAGAGAAGAATCTCCTTTTGAATTTCTTTCCGCACGCTATCGACGTCTCCCGGGATCCCCTCAAGAGAGACGGTGGTCTGAAAACGCGGCAAGGAGTGATCCTGGGCGTTCTCGACGGCCACCTCGCCAACAAGGTTGCTATACGGGACCGAAAGAACTTCTCCGCCGTCGGCCGCAACCTGGAGCCCCGTGAACCCCGCTTTAAGAACTCTTCCCGTCACCGTGCCCGCCCTGATGCGCCGATTCAACGCGTCAGGATGTTTTGTGGAGAAAATCACGCCTGCCACAAGATCCCGGAGGATGAACCATGCGAACAGCAGGAGCAGCACTCCGGCCAGTCCTCC
This sequence comes from uncultured Bacteroidota bacterium, assembly GCA_963700635.1. GTDB lineage: Bacteria > Bacteroidota > Ignavibacteria > UBA10030 > UBA6906 > JAGDMK01. The sequence goes on from CAVOYH010000004.1 coordinate 574,261, forward strand.
GGTCAGTCCTCTATAGAACGGAGCGTCTGCAAACAGCGTCTTGAGTGTCCAGAAGCTGAACAACACCCAGAGTAATAACAGAAGGCCGGGCCGGATTCTTTCAAGTTTCCGGCGGACGGTATCCGAGAGAGGTATGAGGAGCGTGATCCGTGCCATGAAAATCTGGGCCAGCACCAGTGCTCCTCCGGCGATCAGAACGGATATCACCTTCATAGTATCTGTCTCTCCTCCAGGAGCTTGAGCACCAGCCGGTCGATGTATGGATTTATGGTATAGACGCCAGCAGATCGTTCGTGGAGCAACCCGACGGTGGTCATCCTGCGGATTGTTCTCTGCACATTTTCAGTTTTCATTCCTGTAATCCGCTCTGCCTTGACGATCGTCAGCCGCTTGTGAATCACGAACTGCGCGAGGAAGATGAGCCAGTCAGGGTCCAGGCTCCCGAGCAGCCGGGTTGACACCACGTCCGGCTTCCGTATCTCCAGAACGCGGTCATTCACGCGGATAATGCACGACAGCCACACATTGAGCGCGGTTCCGGGGTTGCCCTCGGAGGCCCGGAAGCATGCGTCAAAGAGTCGGGCTGCGAGAAATCCAGACAATTCCTGTTCTGACCGCCGCCCGAGGCGGTACAACATTCCGCTCGAGGCATGCCGGAGCATGATCATGGTCTTGAGGTCTTCGGCCGACAGGGGGGCGAGGTGGATCACTTCCGTACACACTTCGTGAAGCGGCTCCAGGTGCCGTATCACCGAAAACGCGGCGGGACTTGTATTCAGCACAATCATCACATCCCTTGAGCACGAATCGATCAGAGAGTGAATCTCGGCAAGCACGTCGAGTCCGGTGGAACTGCGTTCGAACCAGAGTTCAATATCATGAAGGAAGACGGCACTCCCGTGCGGAAGGGAGCGGAGAATCTCGGACGCATCCCCGGAGAATCGCGTAACATGGGCAAGCGTTGCGGCGAACACGGTCCGGTCAACAGATCCCTCCCGCGGTGGGAAGACATGGAATTGGTTCCCCCGCTTGAAGTTCAACGCGTCAACCCGCCTGCAGAATGACGTCTTCCCCGCGTTTCTGCTGCCAAGCAGAAGGACCGCGCCCTGGCCCCCGGCCCGAAACCGGCGCACTGCCCGGGCAAACGCCTCCTCCTCGGTCTTCCGGGGGACCCAGAATTCCTCACCGATGGTAGATTTGCCGCTGAACAGGTTGGCGTAGAACTGGGGCAGACTCTTGATGACTTCGGGTTTTGGTGTCACGGAGGCAACGAGGGCCTGTACCTCCGCTGTCGGCGCAGTTGCAGTCCGGCCGGTTTTTCCCGCCATAAGCACACCGACGCTTCTGCTGTAGACGACGCGGACCAGATTCTTCTCGAGGAAGTCCCGCCCCAGCGTTATATACCGGTCAAATGACGAAAGCATCCACCGGCCTTTGTATCCACGCAGAACATCACGGAGGTCCACCGCACTCTTCACGATCATGTGCGGGGCCAGGGGGGTATAGGACCGTTCCAGAGCCGTTCGGGTTACCGAAGAGACTTCCTTTTTGAGTTCACCAAGGTGCTTGTGTTCGAGCTCCAGCCGGGCGAGAGCATTTTTTACGATCGCCGAGAGTGCGGATGCGCGGTCCGCGATATCACGGTCAATATTGTCCACCTCGAACTTGGTGAGGTTCACCTGGTCTTTTATCGTATAAGCGCTTTTCCGGAGCTGTTCCCCGGCTTCTGTGAGATATTGCTGTACCGGGCTGACAAACAGTGATTCAAGGTGGTGATGTGCGAGCTTGACGGCCGGGACTTCGACAGCTTCCAATACTCCTTCGGTGCTTCCTTCTTCGTCGCAGACCAGCATCGACTCGGGAAGCGTGCGCGTCAGATCATGGATATCCTCACGCGCATCATCGAGACTCTCCAGAAATCCAAATGACGGCTCAACGTCGAACTCGGCCGAAACGTCCGTGCCTTCCTTGAGGGCCTGTTGAAATTTCTCCCGCACACGCGCAAGATCTGTGAGCACGTGAGCGTCGATTTTCCGGCGGATCTCCGTGAGCAGTTCCTCGGCCCTGTCAGTGACGCGACCCTGAAGGGAGGCGATGGCGATATCAAGGGTGACCTTATCAGCGACCAGGCGGACATCCTGGATCCATGAGTCGGCAAATGTTTTGTTGGCGCGAACCAGCTCCTTGTACGCCTTCGAGGAGACCCGTTGCCGCTGGGATCGGGGAGCGCCCCCGAAACGTTCCAGTTCGTCCCGCAGGGCCACGAGAGCGTTCCGGAATTCCAGGTGCAACCGATGATCAAACAACCGGTGCCGGGCAACCACAGTAGCGTCAAGAGATTCCATGCCCGTGCGGAATGAGGCCATAATCTGATCCACATCCTCCTCCCGCCATCCACGGGCTGCAAGGGTAACTTCAAGCTCGTGAAAACTGGCCGCAAGGCCCAGCATTTCCGCTTTGAGGGCCGAGAGCGACTTCATCGTCGCCCCGAGAAACTGCTGGAGGTAGGCTTTGAGGAAAACATGCCGTGTGTGCAGCACATGGTGTTCGGCGGTCTTGCGGTAGGGAACCGGGCGTGTTGCCGGATAGCCCAGCACGCCATGCACCAGCCGTCGTGCGGCCTTGCGAACTCTGGTCACTGCAGCATCATCAGGTCTGGGCTGCAGTTCTTCCCGCGAGTACACCATGCGGAGCGATGTCGGGATGCGTGCAGCATCCCCTGCGAGTCGGTCGGCATATTCCTCAAGCGCCGCAGCAAGAGAATCACGTTGCGTCGGAAGGATGTCGTTGTTGATCGATTTGACCAGGGATCTGCAACGGAACAGATACTCGTTCTGGATTTTTACGATCGCCTTGCGTCGGCGGAATGGATCCGGAAAACGGCTCGCGCGATCGAGCGTATCGTGGAAGGTGAGTCCGATATCGCTGAGCGCGGCAATCAGACGGCGTTCCTCGGTGAACCACGTGGCTATCCCCCGCTCGAAGAGCAGGCGGAGCACGCGGTCGCCGTTGGCCTCCATTTTCTGGAGATCCTCATTGAGGAGGGCGGATCGGGACGAGGGAGAAGGAGGAAGCTGGATTTCGGTGTCAGCAGGCGGGCTGATCGTCTCTTCATCCTCCTCTGCAAGCCCTATTTCAAGATCCTCGAACTGTGAGGAGCCGTGGACAACGATGACAGAGCCCAGGACCGCGAGCAATCCTTCCAGACGTTCGAGAGTGGCCTCCAGTCGGTCGGGTGTCGTGCCGGAGAGACCAATAATCGTCAGGTCTGCGCCTCCACTTTCCCGCTGGATGATTTCCTCCATGGACAGCTGATGCTGTTCGCGTTCAATGATCCGTACCTCCATCCCCATGCGGTAGTCTCGCAGAATCCGGTGGAGTGTGCGGTAGACCTTTTCCGTCCGGCTGGCATCATCATTGACGACCAGCAATCGCATCCGCGCAGTCTGCCACATGACAGAGGTGGAGAGATAACGCAGCAATGTGATGGCAAAGGAAAGGTCTGATCCACGGCCGTCCCACCATACGTCCAGCGTCGTGGCGTCCCCAAATTGCCTGTTCGGATGATGACGGAGTAATACAATGTTCATATCACTCTTTATCACCGTACGGATGAGATCTGCAAACTTTGGTCTGGACTTGAGGTGCTTGCTCCATCCCATGAGCACGGTGTTGGGGTGCACACCCGAGAACCCATACAACCGGATGATCTCCTTCATGCCGGTGTACACGTCGGTGCAGTAATGGCGCAGTGTGTGCACGGGGGCGTTATCAACCGGTTCCAGGGGCTCGAGCCGCCTCGACTCGTCACCTTCTCCGGGAGAAAGCTCAAAATTACTCAGGACGCCAAGACGTCCGGTGATAGCGGTGCCAAGACTCCGGAGATGGGGGCGTTCCGCCGCTTCTCCGCGGAACATGATGATATTCGGACGCCAGTTACGCTGGTGGGTGGTCTCACGGGTGAGTCGTTCAATGCCTGACTTGACCAGCGATGCCCACACGCTGCTCCAGGCGTCACCCGTCTCGAGTCTGAGTTCTTTCCTCTTGAGCAGGGTAAAAAGTCCGCCCAGGAGCAGAATGCCCCCCACCATGGCTGCAAAATCAAGTTGGATCATCACGACGACGCACGCAAGGGCGCCGAGCAGACTGACCCACACGGGGGACCGGAATTCCGGCCGGAAGTCCGCGCTGGTCCAGACCTCGAATGCACAGCTCAGGTTGAGGAATCCATACGTCGTTATGAAGAAAATTGAAACGATTCGGGCGATAAGGTTCAGCTCGCCGATCAAGATGCCTGCCTCGGCGATCAGAACCGTAAGCAGCAGAGCGTTCCGTGGCTCCCTGGCGGGGCCGGAACCGCGAGAGAAAAACGACGGGGCAATCCGGTCCGTGGCTGCCGCCTGGAGGATACGGGGGGCGCCCAGGATGCTCCCGAAAGCGGAGGAAAGCGTCGCCCCCCAGATTCCCGCGACTACAAGCTGTGGGACCAGGGAGATGTCCAGGAGCACATTTGCGTCTGTTGCGAGTTTTGTGCCGTCAACTGTATATGCCAGGAAGGTGGTGAGACCAATATAGACGAAGAATCCGACGGTGATTGCTGCTATGGTGCCGGTTGGTATGGACTTCTTGGGATCACGCAGGTCGCCTGACATCGACACGCCTGCTTCGAACCCGGTGACAGCGGGGAAGTAAATCCCGAAAAGGACCATCAGCGGAATCGTGCTCCCGGGGTTAAACAGGAGGGGCTCCGCAGGTGTAAACTCGTGGCGGCCCAGTAACACTGATAGAAGCGAGAGCGCGATCGCAGCCATGATGAAGTACTGGGTCTTGATCGCCAGTGATGTACTTATCAGTGTGACTGTTGCAACGACCACCAGGAGAATCGTCCCGGTCAGACGGATTGTGTCCCGGGTGGGTTCCAGTCCCCAGTACGCGACAAAACTTTCGGCAAACCCGATGAGGTAGAGACTAATGCTGAATGAAAGTCCGATGAACAGCGCGATACCCAGTGTCCCTCCAATGGGCAGGCCCAGACTGCGGGAGATCATGTAATAGGTCCCTCCCGCCTGCACTTTCTTATCCGTCGCAATGGAGGAAACGCTCAGACCGGTGGTCAGAGAGATTGTGTGTGCGATGACAATAATACCGATGACGGCGAACAGTCCGGCCTCTCCGATGATCATCGGAAGTCGCAGGAACATGATCACGCCGAGGATCGTCAGGATGGAAGGCGTGAACACTCCGCCAAAGGTCCCAAATCGTGGAGTGCCTGGCATGTGCGGTAATACTTTCCTACCTTGATAGAAGGTTGTGGTGCCACGTTCAAGGTACTAAGAAAAATGGACTACTTCAATTCTCATATCCTGGTCATGGCGGCGTGCGCCGTGCTCATCCTATCCCACCTCTTCGGTGGACTCGGCCGCAAGACGAACATCCCCACCGTTCTGCTCCTGATTGGCCTGGGGGTCGGGATCGAGCAATTCCTCGAAGCGATCCATGTCGACACCACCGGCCAGATCTTTCAGGTGCTGGAGATTGTCGGGCTCGTGGGGCTCATCATGATCGTGCTGGAGGCGGCGCTTGATCTAAAACTCACCCGGGAAAAACGATCCTTGATCATCAGGGCTTTTGTTGTCGCCCTGGTGGGCCTTCTCGTTTCAACGTTTGCGATCGCGTACCTTCTGCATGCAACGATTGCGCTGGATCCGTTCAGGGCGTTTCTGTTCGCCATACCTCTTTCCGTCCTGAGCAGCGCTATCGTTATACCCAGTGTCAGAAGCCTGGTCGAGGAAAAACGTGAATTTCTCGTGTACGAAAGTACGATCTCCGACATCCTCGGGATACTCCTGTTCAACATCACCCTCGGCATGGCTGACGGCGGGTCCGCTGTTTCGCTTTCACTCGAGGTGATGATTAATCTGGGTGCTTCAACGCTTCTGGGGTTTGTCATCAGTTTCGTGCTGATCTTCATCCTTCAATCGATGGGCAAAGGCGCAAAGCTCTTCTTCCTCATCTCCTTGCTTGTGCTTCTGTATGCGGCGGGGAAAATGCTCCATCTTGCCGCGCTGGTGTTTATCCTGATATTCGGTCTCGTTCTCAACAACGTAGACGTATTTTTCCGTGGACGGCTCAAACGGTTTGCACGGAGAGAGGTGCTTGCCGAAGTCATCGATCATTTTTATGTCGTGACCCGGGAATCGGCCTTCGTAGTGCGCACCTTCTTCTTTGTCATATTTGGAATGTCACTGGATCTGCAATCCTTGCTCAGCCTGAATGTGGCGATGATAAGCCTCGGCATACTTCTGGTCGTCTATGTCTTACGTTTTGGCACGCTGAAGGCAACCGGTCTCAAAGATGTTCTGGCAGAGTCCCTTATCGCTCCGCGTGGACTTGTCAGTGTTCTGCTGTTTTTCTCCATACCGGCAGAATTCAGCACGCCCATTTTTGAGCCCGGGATACTCCTTTTTGTTATCCTCGGAACGGGTATCGTGATGTCGGCGGGACTGGTTCTGTCCAGAAGGAAGGGAGTGCATGCGCAGTCACTGACATTCACCGATTGGGACACCCTCGACCGGGAGATCGCCCGGCTGGAAGAGCTCCGGCAGGACCGGACCCCGCCTGCGAAACCGTAAGTCGGATCGTGCTGTGAGAAGATGGGAAACGAAAGCACAAAGGGAGTTGGTCTTTGACAGGGGACACCGCGGGCACGAGCACACCAGAATGAGCGTATTCCAGATGAGCAGACAATTCGGGATCACCGCCGCTATTGGCGCGATCGTTGTCCTTGGCGCGTCGGGAGGCGCGTTACTTTCACCCGATGCGAACGTGCGCGTTTCCGCCGGCCTGTTACGATGCGGCAGCAGATGTTCATGCTGTGAATGTCTTCTAAGGGGCTACCGGAGCAGCAGCATTCTGCGTGTCTGAACAAAATCGCCGGACATAAGCCTGTACAGATACACTCCGCTCCCAAACCCGGGAGCGTTGAACTTCACTCTGTAGCTCCCCGGTGCCTTTTTTTCGTCCACTAACACCGCCACCTCGCGGCCGAGCACATCATACACGACAAGCCGGACCACGCCAGACTCCCGGCCCGAGACCCCGGACTCGCGATCTTGGCCCAGCACATCAAACCTGATTGTCGTTGACGGATTGAACGGGTTAGGGTAGTTCTGCTCCAGGGAATATTTCCCGGGGACTCCGTCATCTCCCTTCACCGTGCTTGCCCCATCACGAATCCACTGAAATCGAATCGCGTCCGCGCGAAGCACCTTTCCCGGCTGAACGGGTGACATCGCATCGGTGATCTCCAGCCGGGCCTCGGTGTTGCCGGAGACAGGATGTTCGAAGATGGTGGTCCACGCGCCACTTCCTGCATTCTGGTCAATGTACGCCGAGTCGACAGGGACGGAATCCAAAACCAGCACGTGCCGGGCGCGCACGGATGCATTCACGGTCGTCGGCACGATCGCCTGAATCCTGTAGACTCCGGTTTTCCTGAGTTGTGCTTTGAATGTCGCCAATACACCGGGGGCGGGATATGCGTAGCGGCTGGTTCCACCGTATGCCTGGGCGACACTGAAGTACCACGTCCCGGTTTCGGCGTATGATGGCGCATCGTTATCGTCCACGAGAGCGAAATATTCTTGAACGTTTCCACGCAGCGGGATCAGCACGCGCGAATGGTGGGGATCATCCGAGAGCACCACCAGCGTGTCGGCAAAAGGTCCGATCACGGATGGCACAATGGTGAGTGCGATTTGCGCTTCACTCATTGCAGGAACCGTCACAGGCAGGGGAGTATTTGGCGTGACTGTTCCCTGCGCCGAAGTCACCGCAAGAATCACAACCGGCTGAATACCTTCGTTGCGCAATAGGACCGATGTCATGTTCTCCTCCTGCACGATCATCTCTCCTGCATCAAACATCTCAAGAGGCACCAACCACTGGTTGCGGACGAGCGCGGACACCTTGATCGCGTCAGCGCCGACCTGCGTACCGGATTGTGTCGTTCCTCTCGCGACCATCACGACGGTGATATCTGCACCCGAAGAAAGGTACGGGGTCCAAAGATAGACCCACTGGTCACCCTGGATGCCATTCGTGAAGTGCCGTGAAGTCACCTTCGTCAATCCTTCCCACATCTGGAATTCCACTTGCTGTGCCGCGTTGGGAAGCGACGGGACCCGCACGGAGATATTATAGAGTGATGATACCTGAATCGGGGCCGTCCATTCTGCTCTTGCAGAATCCGATACACCGAGGGTTGCCTGTCGGGATGATGCTCCCCATGAAGCGTTCAGGGAAGTAGTCCATGTCCCCGACCGCTCCACATATCCGGGATCGGCGTTGTCTATGATAATGTCATCGGGGAGATATCTCATGATCGCTGTCGCGAGATTGCCGGCGGTGTCGGTTGCTGCCACACCTGATTTTGCGAGATCCGCCCGCGACACTGCGGCGGAGGTCTCCCACGAGCGGTCGCCGACTGCCTGGCAGGGAAGGACACGGAATTCTCCGTATTTGTCTTTCACTGCTACGAAGGGAGCAGGTTGGAACAGGGGCTCGTCGCTCGTGACGGCCCACCGGACCATAGGGCCTTCAGAAATCTCCCCGAATGTCAGGTGAGGTCGCACCGTATCGCCGGTCTGCCTCCAGCGCTGCATGGCTTCGATGGCAGTACAGTATCGGAAGCGTAATCCAGGAAATCGCTGCAACGCCTTGTGGGTTGACGCATCGACCTTTCGAATGTTGTCGAGAAAGTCCGTTTCGGGGAGATGTGCCCAGAGGCAAACCACCTGGTCGATTCCGGACGCTGCCTTGGCGAATACAGCATCCATAAAAGCCGAATCCACCGAAGCCATGTATTCGGACCGGACATTCCAGCCATTGCATGAGCCGGGCACCTGGTAATCAGTCGGGGAAGGATGGAACGGGACGAATGAAGATGGGGCGCGCGACCAGTCGTAGGTGTTGTCCAGCGGTTCTGTCGTGTCGGTGCGTCGCGCAGGCCAGTCGTTGTGCAGAGAGTACGGCAGCAGCACGTCGAGCCGTTGCTGCCAGTGGTTGTCCATTGCATGCCAGCCGCTTCGAAACGAGACCGGAAAGGTCTCCTCCTCCAGGAGCATTTCGGCCAGGGTGACGTCGAAATCGTCCGACGACTCAGGAAAGGAAAGCGCTTGATTCCAGTAATACGTTCCATTGCCGTCGTAGTCCGTCCAGACAAACGTATGGTAGTGAAGCGTCAACTCGTCTCCCCACGACCTGAGCAGCTCTCCCTGGGTCTTTTTCATAAGGTAAAGCGTCATCGTGTTGGGATTCGGGACGTTCGTGTTTGTGGCATGCCGGAAGATGTTCCCGGCCATCATCCACCAGGTGAGCTTTACCGGAGTCCCGTACGAATCCTTCAGCGGAAGGCGAAAGCCAGGATCCATGACGCGCGTGGCATTCCGTGAGGGGTCTGTGAACAGGCTGAGTGCATAGGTACAATTGTACCGGGAGACACTCATCCCGTCCCAAATAGCGGTATCAGAACCGAGGACGAGGTAGACACTCCCCTGGGCGCGAACAGCAGGGAGCGGGAAAAGGAGGGAAGCCGTGAGAAGTGCACACAACGTTTTCATAACGTACTACAAGCTACTGCTTCTACATTAAATATCCAAACCGATCTGCTTCAGGAGTGCGCGGAATCCCGGGTTCGAGTGCATTTGGTCCCATCCCGGATCGATCCCGATTGTGTACGCTCTCTGGTCCCGCTGACCCGCCCCCGACAAGGGATCAACGGTGGAAGCATCAAATGTTGTCGTGGTGAGAATGGCGGCTGGGATGGCGTCTTTGTTCTTGGGATTAATACTGCTAGGATAGCTGCCGGGCTTGACGTCGATGGTCGGCTCAAACTCAACCATACGGAAATAGACTCCTGGCTGTTCCGAGATAGAAAATTGTCCCCGAGAAGGCGAGAGCGGTAAGGTAGGGGGTTCTCCTCAGGGCTCAGGTTCCGTCCTCCGGCGGTGGCAGATTCATCCGTTTGAGCAGTTGGTCGTAGCGCGGGTCGCCCCGTAAGGACTTGAAATCGTCAAGAACTCTCACCCACGGCAACCACGCGTGTGGGTGCTTGTAATTCAGCCAGCGGAATGCCTCGTCTTTGTTGCCGAGAAGGGTGTGCAGGACAGCCAGCCAGTGTGCATTCCACGGACTGGGCTTGAGTTGTTCCAATTCCGTTACCAACTTCCGTGCCTCATCTGGCCTTCCGGCTGCAACATAGCCAATTCCGATTGCGAATCGCCATGGCGGCGCAGCTTCCGCCGCCTTGCGAAATTCCGTGAGTGCCTCTTCGTATCGCCCTATATCGGTATACACGTGGCCGAGCACGAAATGCCCGACCGGTGTGTTGGGATTGATTTCGATTGCCTTGCGGCATTCCGCAATCGCCTCATCATAGCGTCCCAACCCGCGGTAGATTTCCCCGAGCCACGCGGTATGGAGCGGCAACAGCGGATCCAGTTCCTGTGCACGTTTGTGAGCAGCGATGGCTTCTTCCGAGCGTCCCAAGAGCACATAAAACCACGAGGAATGATAGTGGGCGATTGCAAGATGGGGGTTAAGACTAATTGCCTTATCTATGAGCCGGCGGGCCTCATCCCATTCCCAGTCGTAATATCCCTTGATAAATCCCAGCGCAGCGTATGCCATATCCAGCGTGCTGTCCAGCCGAATCGCTCTTTCGGCTGCTGCCCTCGCAAAGGGGAGGGCATCTGCAGGTGGATCAGGTCCGTGGGCGACGGTAACATATCCCATTGCCAAGCCAGCGTAGGCCCTTGGATCTCCGGGGTCCTTCTCTACCGCCTCTTTTAAGTATCCCATCCCCTTGGCCTTACCATCAGGGGTGGCCTTTTGTAACCAGTGCATGCCCCGCAAATAAGCTTCGTAGGTTTCGACGTTAACCGGGCGTGCCTGTGCCAGTTCTTCAGCCTTTGAGGGTGATACCTTGAGGTTGAGCTGTGTCGCGATGGCCGTCACAATCTCATTCTGGAGTGTCAGCACATCGCGCAGCTCGCGTTCATACCGTTCGGCCCAGATCGACCCTTCGGTGAGCGGATTGATAAGTTGAGCGGTGACCCGTACTGAATTGCCCACCCGAACTACAGCCCCCGTCAACAGGGCATCGACATTCAGCTCCCGGGCGATCTCCGAGGGGGATTTGTGTTGATCTCTGTAGCGTTTAACCGATCCACGTCCGATGACCCGTTCGAAGCAGCCAAGCTTTGCAAGATCCGTAATCAGGGCATCGTGGATGCCTTCAACGAGGTATTCCTGCTCGCTGTCTCCGGAGAGATTCTCTAGCGGAAGCACGGCAATCGACGTTATGCCGCCAGCCCTCCATACGGTGGTCCAGAGAATCACGAGGAGAGCTCCGAGGAGTACCACGAAGAGAGCCGCTGCGTATATCAGCGATCTGCGTGTCGTGAACGCTCGCCACAGCGTCGCCCCTTTTCTCGGCTGACCCGACAGGGCCTCAAGTTCCAGAACGACGTCATCCGCTGTTTGGTAGCGGCCTTTTTTTTCTTTCTGGAGCAGCTTCAGGACGAGCGCCTCGAGCTCGGTCGGGACACCAGGAAACCGGCCACAGATCGGCGGGGGAGTGTCGTTGAGGATGGAGTAGACTACCGCCGTCTCATACTCCGATTGAAACGGAAGCCGTCCTGTCAGGAGTTCGTACAACACCACGCCGAACGACCAGAGATCTGAGCGATGATCCACAACTTCTCCACGTGCCTGCTCGGGCGACATATAGGTGACTGTGCCTGCCGTACTTCCTTCTTTGGTGATCTGTGTCCTGTCGGCCAGCTTCGCGAGCCCAAAATCCATGATTACGATCTGGCCGTCCGGAGTCAGCATGATATTCGAACTCTTAATATCACGGTGAATGATCTTCTTTCGGTGGGCTGCCTGGAGGCCACGGGCGATCTGCATGGCGTAGCCGAGGACCTGTTGAACCGATTGAGGTCCCGTTTCAAGCAACTGCTGTAAGGTCATTCCCTCGACATAGGCCATGGAGATATACGGCGATCCTCCGGCATCATCGACTTCATAGACGGTGCAGATGTTCGGGTGGTCGAGTTGGGCGATGGCCTGTGCTTCACGGACGAGACGGTCCCGCTCCTTCTCGCCGCCTGTTGACGGAAGGAACTTCAGGGCAACGGTTCTCGTAAGTTTCAGGTCCTCGGCCTTATAGACGACGCCCATGCCGCCTTCGCCGAGCTTTTCGAGGATCTTGTAGTGGGATACAGTCTGGCCGATCATGGGAATCTCCGCGGACGTGAGTGATCCCGATGGCAAGGAGAGCAATGATACACTTTAAGATAGGCCGGGGCTTGGCGAGAGTCAAGCCGGAGTTCTGCGTGGACCCCCGCCAGCCTTTAGCGCTCGCATGCTACAGTCAACTCTCTGCAACCTGCCGCAGGAATTCCCGGCTGGCCTGTGCCGTCTGCTCGGTTGTATCTTCCAACAAAATGCTGATGCCCGGTTTGTCATTGACGGCAAACTTCATTACCAGATCGTGCCGCAGTTTTCCAAGACCTGCGCCTGCACTTTTGATCTGGCCGTTTTCCACGACAAAATCCTTCGCATGAATAATCGCGATCCGGTCTCCGAACAGTTCGAACGATTCGCCGATGACCCGCTCCTGCTCGTGAACATTGTCAAGCGAGAGGAGATTCACCGGATCGAAGACAACCTGCAGATTATTCGACGCGACAGTATCCAGCATCCGCCTCATTTTTTGGGGCGTCGAAACGACGTGTGATGCCACCGCCTCAATGCCGACGATGACGCCGAACCGTTCGGCTTCGGCGGCAAGTTCTGCGATGCTCGCGAGTGATTGTTCGAACGCTGCCTCGCCGTGGTTTCCGGGATGAGGTGAATAGTCCGCGTTGAGGGAACCGGTTTCGAGCGCGACGAGCCCGTTCCCGAATTCACGGGCATAGCGCAGATGTTCCTTAAAAAGTCCTAGCAGCGATTGTCGTGTCGCGGGATCGGGGTGGATCGGATTCACGTAGCAGCCGAGCACCGCGATTTGAACCCCATGATTCTGAAACGCCTCTTTGATGTCAAATGCGAGACCAGGATTAAGAACACCGGGTTTTAACGTAAATCCGGCGATGGCCTTGCCGAGTGCGAGTTGTGCGCAGACCAACTGCTTTGCCGCGATCTTCGCAGCGAGTTCTCCTGCTGGCAGGCAACCAAAATCGTGGGCACGCACACCGATGCGAATGGGTACGGAGGAACTCATGTCGCTGCCTCAATTGTTGCGGACCTTTTCTGAAACAGGTATTCACTGAGCATCAGAAGTGTCAAACCCTGACCGTACAGCGTCGGATAGCGAGTCAGTTGTCCATACGCATCAATCGTAGGCATGATTGGCGTCCCTCCCGATACGCCTTCGACTGCGCCTTCGGGATTGATCTTTGTGATCACTCCCTCCATGGCTTTGAGGGCACTCACCATCGTGCCGGGCTCCAGCATACCGAGACGTACCGCTTTCATCATGCCGCCGGCATTGCCTGCACTACCTGATGTTTCCTGATAAAAATCGGGTCTGTCCATGACGGTGTGCCATAGACCATTTGCCGCCTGGTATTTCAAAATGCCATGCACCAGTTTCTCATACCTCGCGGTGATTTCTTTCGGCACTTCCACCATGTCACGTATCGTCTCGATTATCATTGGAGCGCCAATCACCACCCATGAATTTCCTCTGGTCCAGAGGGCGCCCGACATATGGTGCTTTCCCACACAATGATACCCATGAAAAAGAATCCCGGTCTTCTCGTCTTGCAGAAGTTGCAGGTGCGAAAGTAATTGTTTGATGACCTGGTCGGCGATGGTGGTATTCGACGTCAGTTTCGCGGTGCGTGACAGAAAGACCAATGCCATAAAGACAGTATCTGCCCATACTTCTTCCGAAACAGATGCGCCGTGAAAGAACACGCCATCCCGGGATCTCCCCGCATTTGCCAGGACCCACTCTGCGTACTCGACCGCTGTTTCCCGATAATACGGTTCTTTGGTTCTCAAAAACATATCTGGATACATGGCAAGCGGGGTCAGGTTATTGACATGGTCTTTCTTTGCACACTGGTGCTTGTTGCGAGCCATCCAATCTTTGATATACTGCAGTATTTCTGGGTTCTGCGTCTTCTCATAGTAGTCCGAAATGGCTGTCATGCCAACTCCTGCATTCCAGTCCCAATCATCAATATCCATACCCCAGCTGGCAGGATCATGGTCCACCTCATGTGCTGTCACCTGGGTGAGTCCTGCGGTTCCTCTCTTCATATACGCATAGACCTGACTTGCTTTTTCTTGCGCCAATGGTAGATTCATGTCGTTTTTGCCTTTTTTTGTCAATTCCTACGTCTTTTGTTTGATTGCCGTCCTTCTTCACCGAGCTGCAGCCCGTCATACAATAGCGAAATTCTTTTGAAATCGATACTCCTATTCAAACCGGCAATCTTCTTCGTGCTACCGGAAAGACCGGAAATTTTGCGTGCGGCTCCAGCTGATACCAATACGCTGTGGATGCAATGTCGTGAGCAAGAGGCCGGTATTTTCGGGGTTGGCCCGGCCACCAGCCCAATGCCTGAATTGTCACTTTGATGTCCTGTTCGAAACAGATGGGATCCAGAAGATGCCAGCGATACATGCTCCACTTCGGCGGACCATCTTCATTGTGCTGCTTTAGGGTATTGCCCGAGTAGGCGGTAGTGTAGACCTGGGGGAATCCATAACTTCCGCAGAAATAATCTTCGGTGCCGGTCCCGCAAATGGTCGGAAACCGGGTGTCGCCATCCAGGTAAACTTTCAATTCACCTTCGCCGAACCATCCATCAGACAATTGTATCCAGGCCAGGAAGGTACCAACATACCGTCCTTGCCCTTTCACATTGTCAAGAATGACGAAGTCGGGCCGCTCCGGGTTCGTCACAGCACGGCGCCACTGAGCATGAAAATAACCGGCATCTTCCGGAACAGCGGTTTCGGCGTAGGTAATCTGATATGCCAGAAGATCCAGATCCTCAGCACCCTCATTCGTAAAAGTGATCCGGACATGTTTCCGGAACGACATCGGCCAATAACAATTCAAAGCGTTGAGCGGGTTCACCACAACAGCCAGTGAATTGACCGGAGCAAACAGTTCGTGCCCCACCGCGAAAAAATCAGGCGCCGGCACTTCGACGGAAGGAGTCGTTTCGCCATCGGACAACATCCCCGACGTAAATTTAGGGAGAAATTTCGATAGAAGCACATCTCCTTCATGGACAACCTTTTTCATCTCTGTCATCCGTTCGTTGAAGTACTCCTGCTCGACGTCGTATGAGGGATTGACATCAAAAAAATGTTATATTGTTGTTAGTCGCAGTCGCTTGTGGACCTCCACCTCCCTTGAGTCGACATGCCGATGCAGAGTTTAAGGATTTTCGCCGCTCTTGGATGCGAAATCAGCATCGCCGCACTCATTCTGTGCCCGTCTCTTGCCTTCTCTCAATCACTGACCCACAGGGCTAATCCGGAACTATCGGTAATTCAACAGGCAAAGGGCTTACAACCGCTGCGTTCCAGACTGCCGGGGGCATCTGCCATAGACGATTCAGCATTTGCGCTGCGAAGGGCGCTCCGACCCCTGCGTCACCAGGAATTCCGGATCGCGCCCAGTGAGAGTCTCCGTGTTCTAGGGTTCTCGACATTCAACTCGATCGCGGGGCCAGCACAGGAAATACCTTATGCCATCGCAGCCGACGATTCCGGCAATACCTATATCACTGGAACGGGAACCCTCGTTCCCAATGGGTGCAGCTATCTGACGATCAAGATCGACCCGACCGGTCGGACGCAGTGGATGGCGCGATACACGAACGAAACTCCCATGTCTTCGCACAGCGCAACCGGAATCGTCGTAGACAATGACGGCAATGTGATTGTGACCGGGACGAGCGAAGGGGCTTCGGGAACTGATGACATTGCCACGGTGAAATACGATCAGAATGGCATACAACTCTGGGCTGCCCGTTATGACGGAATCTCAGGTGGTGACGATGCGGCGGTGGGAATTGCGCTTGATAGTGCCGGTTCCATTTGCGTCACCGGCTCCACAATCGGCAGCAACGCGTCTGGGGACATAGTCGTCCTGAAGTACCGTCCCGATGGCACTCAGGTGTGGTCAGCCCACTATGATGGGAATGATCATCTTGAAGACGGTGCCGTAGCGATGACGGCGACTCCGTCGGGGGATCTTGTTGTGGTTGCCCAATCAGTCAATGCGCGAGGGGATTGGGACTACCTCACGATCTGCTTCGATAGCACAGGCGCTCTCCGGTGGGCAGCACGCTACGACAGGGGGCCGGGGTATGACGAGTATGTCTGGGCTGTCGATGGCAATGATAGTGGCAATGTTTACGTGACCGGGTGGAGCAGCAATCATACCAACTCCCATGAAACGGTGACCATGTCGTATTCTCCTTCGGGCTCGCAGCGATGGCTGGCACGATATAGTGTTCCAAATAATGGGTATATGTTTCCATACGCTATCGCAGTTGATTCCCGGGATGATGTCATCGTTACGGGTCAGCACGAAGGTGGCGGATCCGGCGACCTCGGGACCATTGCGTACGACAGTGTGGGCAATCAACGCTGGATAGACGTGTATGATGGACCCGCCGGGGATTACGACGCGGGCCGGGACGTTACCATCGGTAAAGACGGATCCGTCTATGTCGTTGGCGAGAGCCGTGGTAGTGGAGCCATCTGGGGTGCACAGGATGACTTTGTCTCGATAAAATTCACCAGGGATGGCGTGCGAGAGTGGGTTCGGCGATACAATGGTCCAGCGGACGGCTACGATCAGGGCGCGCATTGTATCCTTGACGGGGAAATGAACCTTACGGTGGCGGGACGGAGCGAACGAGCCAATACCGACAATGACATTGCCGTTGTCCGATATGACAGATTCGGCACAGAGCAATGGGTTACGCGTTATGACGGTGACGGCTCATCGTATGTCGTCCCAACCGCCGTGTCCACTGACGCAAGCGGTAATATCTATCTGCTGGGATCAAGTAGCAGGAGTGGGAGTTGGTATGATATGGCGTTGTGCAAGTTCGACCGGGATGGTGTCCTGCAATGGTCGAGGACGTTTGAATTGACACCCGGCGGGTATGATTGGTTTCCTTTCCTTGCCGTGGATCGAGAGGGGAGTGTTGTCGTATGCGGAGAGGGTGATGCCCCGAACTCTTCATACCGGGACATTGTGACGATCAAATACGACTCTACGGGAAAACAACTCTGGGTCCGGACGTACAACAGCCCCGCAAACGACTGGGACTATCCCACCGGCATGCAGGTGGACAGCCAGGGCAATATCGTTGTTGTCGGAACAACCTCATCCAACTCGATTTTAGTCATCAAGTACGATACGAATGGCAACGAGTTGTGGAAGTATGGCTCCACGGTCAGCGGCAGCAGCGAGCTCGGCCCGGTTATCGACAAGGGCGGCAACGTCTATTCAATGCTTCTGCGGTATGGTTCACAAGGTGGCATCACTCTCCTCAAACACTCGGCCCGGGGCCAGTTATGTTGGACGGTTGACTGGTCCGTCCCGCAGTCCAGCATCCTTCCCGTTGACATCGCCGTGGATCGGTTTGGATTTGTGTTCCTTCTTTCGAAGCTGGGCAAATCCGGATCGTCAGATGTGATGACCGTAACCAAATTCAGCCCACTCGGACGTCTCCATCTGGACTGCGAGCGAAGAACCATCGGCGGGGGCGCAATGGGGCTTCTCTCACCGCCTGTTTGTTGACGAGGCCGGACGTTGTGTGATCGCGGGAACGAGTTGGTCGTATTCAGCGGGGGCAACAAGATTGGAAATGGTGGCCCTGGACGACAAAGGCCAGAAACGCTGGAGCAGCTCGGGCTCCACCGGCAGAAACTCAACAATTCAGCATCTCCGGGGACTGTCCAACGGCGGATATGAAGTCGCGGTAACGATAGACGGCAGGGAGCTACAAGTGCTTCAATACGCAGATGACGGCCAGAGGCTCAGCATCCATGGCCTCCCCCTGAGTGTATTCACCGGATCCACACAAATTGCCTCAATCAATAGATTCGGCGAAATGGTACTGGCGGGTGCGCGCAGTGGCCCAGGGTGGGCGACGTCCGTAGTATTAAGGATCGGGGGCTTCCCCGCGGCACGTGAGGTCGTCCCGCCATTCATAGCTGGTACGGTGCGACTCGAGCAGAACTTCCCCAACCCCTTTAACAACTTAACAGTAATTCACTTTGCCCTGTCCATGTCCGCTCATACGACGGTCAGCGTCTACAACAGTCTCGGACAGACGGTCTCACAGCTCATCGACGATGACCTCCCATCGGGGGAACACAACATCGTTTGGGATGCCCGTGGCATGGCGAGTGGGCTTTACCTGGTGGTGGTCAGAGCCGGAGCAGGACAGGCGGCAACAAAAGCGATTCTCCTCAGGTGAGGGGGGGTCGTCAGTTCTCGTGCACATCAGGATCAAAAGCAGGGAGGCTGACGCGAAATTCCGTCCGGCCGGGTTCGCTTGCCACTTCGATCTCGCCGTTGTGCCAGTCCACGATCCGCCGGACAATATCCAGGCCGAGTCCCGTCCCTTCGCCAATCGATTTGGTCGTAAAGAACGGATCGAAGATTTGGGCCTTCGTGTCCGGGGGAATCCCCGGTCCGTCGTCTATTACCCGGACAACGACTGCTGGCCCTTCATGCACAGCAGTCACGATGATGCGCCCGTTGTCGGGGGCGGCATCGATTGCATTGTCCAGAAGGTTCATCCAGATCTGGTTTATTTCCGCGCTGAGCCCGTAGGCGGAGGGAAGATCCGTGGGCGTGTCGAGTGTGATGGCTACAGATTTGTTCCTTGCCTTGCCCCCGAGAAGCGCGATCGTATCCGTTAATCCTGCCGGGATGTCCACCGGACCCTGATCCGGTGCCCGGTCCATGTGTGTGAAGCCCTTGACCGCGGTGACGAGTGAGTGAATGCGGCCGGCTGCGCGTTCTATATTGATCGCCAGCGAACGTGCTTCACAACCCGCAGTAATCCACCGGAGCGCAGCATTGAGGCCGGCTCCCGTGAGAATGGAGGCAAGGCGGTTCAGTGTCTCATCGGCTACGGCGATACGGGCCAGCTCTCCGGCCATACCTGTGTCGGCTCCACGGGATTCAAGCCACACGAGGATCTCCTCCTCTCTGTCAGAGAGCGCTAATCCCGAGATTGCCGGGTTGGTAGACCCGGTGATGCACAGGGTGTGGAGACTGTCAAGTTCCGCCAGTTGAGGGGCGGTGAGGCCTGAGGAGCCGAGCCTCCGGGCTGCTTCTTCCGCCGCAAGCAGAGCACCCATTAACGATTTTGCATCACGCATGGCGGCTGAGGCAGGATTGTTCAGTTCGTGAGCAAGGCCTGCCGCGAGCTTTCCGAGAGAGACCATCTTTTCATTACGAAGGTCTGCCGAGGTGAATCGCCGGGCACGATCGAGCATCGCATGGACCAGAATTGACGTGACTTCATGACATTCGCGAATCAACGCGGGTAAATCGCTGCGATGAAGAGTGAGGGATTCGACCGACTCTTCGACAAGCGTATTGCCCGGCGACGTGACCATTCGTGAATAGGGTAGAACCCCGGTAACGTCGCCATCCCGCCATTCCATGATCCGTCGCTGGGTCGTCCCCAGAGTCTGGTAGAATGCCAACCGGCCGGAAAGCAGAATCTGGAGTGACTCGACGACCTCTCCGTGATGGAGGACAACCTTACCCGGCGGGTAATGATTGAGTGTGCCGTGGGTGGCCAGCCAGGATAGTTCAGTGCGCGGAGCCTTGCCGACTGTCCGATGAGATGCGAGGCGATCAATGAGTTCTTCGATATTCACGTCATTTCCCTTTAAATTCGTCCTTCAGATGAAAAAAAATTACTTTCATCCATGCTCCTCAGTTAACGTTTCTCGGCCCCTTTCAGTTTCCGCGTTCGGCTTTTGAATAATAGGGATCCCCGGCAGGAACCTGGAAACGGATTAAAACGTTGCCATTTGGATAGGGACACAAGGGAGGGAAAGAAACTTGGCAAAACCGGTAATCATGACCGTCGACGACGACCCACAGGTGCTTTCGGCGATCGAGCGCGATCTCCGTCAGCACTACCAGAATGACTACCGTGTTGTGAAGGCAGGATCCGCAGGTGAAGCCCTTGATACCGCACGCCAGCTCAAACAGAGGGGTACCGCAGTTGCCCTTTTTCTGGTAGATCAGCGGATGCCTGAGATGACCGGCACACGATTGCTCTCCGAAATGAGGGGTCTTCACCCCGAAGCCCGCAAGGTCTTGCTCACTGCCTATGCTGATACAAGGGCTGCAATCGATAGTATAAATGAGATCGGGCTTGATCACTATCTGATGAAGCCCTGGGACCCGCCTGATCAGAAGCTCTATCCTGTCCTTGACGATCTTCTTGCAGATTGGAGGAGTCACGCTCACCCTCCCTACGACGGCATCCGGATCGCCGGCGCGAGTCTCTCGCCCCAGAGTTACGCTGTTCGTGATTTCCTGTCGCGCAATCAGGTCCCGTACCAGTGGGTCGATATCGATGAAGACGCTGCCATGCACAAGCTCATCGAGGGTCTCCCGGAGGGCCTCACGGGGTTGCCGGTGGTGCTCTTCCCTGATGGAACATATCTGAGGGTTCCCTCAAATACCCAGCTTGCACAGAAAATCGGCCTCCAGACAGAAGCACAACGCCCGTTTTACGATGTTGCCGTCATTGGAG
Source organism: uncultured Bacteroidota bacterium (assembly GCA_963700635.1). Taxonomy (GTDB): domain Bacteria; phylum Bacteroidota; class Ignavibacteria; order UBA10030; family UBA6906; genus JAGDMK01. The sequence continues at coordinate 595,104 of CAVOYH010000004.1, forward strand.
GTGGACCAGCGGGGCTGGCAAACACCCTCTACGCAGCCTCCGAAGGTATGCGCGTCGTCCTTGTTGAGCAGAGCGGGCCAGGCGGCCAGGCAGGAACAAGCTCCATGATCGAAAACTACCTTGGTTTCCCCAATGGCATATCGGGTGCGGACCTTGCCCAGCGAGCGAGTGCGCAGGCCCGACGATTTGGTGCTGAGATCCTGACCGCACAAAAGGTCGTGGGGATCCGCCGTGAAGACCCGTACAGGATCGTTCAACTGGCGGATGGAAAAGAGATCTCAGCGTATGCGGTTGTCCTTACGACGGGGATGGCGGTTCGGACACTGGATGTGCCCGGTGTAGAGACTTTCAGCGGTCGTGGTGTCTTCTATGGTGTTGCTTTGAGCGAGGCGGCTGCGTACCGGGGTCAAGATGTTTGCATAGTCGGTGGTGCGAACTCCGCGGGACAGGCAGCATTGTTCTTCTCGCGATACGCCCGGCGGGTGACGATCCTGGTGCGTGCGCCTGACATCAGCCCGGGCATGTCCCACTATCTCGTCCAGCGCGTGAAGGTCACAAAGAACATCGACATCATCCCGAAAAGGGTGGTAGTCGCCGTCTGTGGTAATGGTCACGTGGAACACGTAGTGCTGCGGGACGTTGAGACGGGCGACGACAGGAAGTTGGATACTGCAGCCATGTTCATTTGCATCGGCACGTCGCCCCATTCCGAGTTCGTTGTAAACCTCCTGGAACGAAACGATAAGGGTTTCATTCTCACCGGACTTGACCTTCCCCGCGTCAACGGCAAGCCCCGCGGTTGGACCCTTGATCGGGATCCCCTCAATTTCGAAACAAACGTCCCCGGAATCTTTGCGGCGGGAGATGTGCGCGCCGGTGCCAACAGACGGGTCGCTGCGGCCGTGGGAGAAGGCTCTGCTGCGATCTATTCTGTTCATCGATACCTCAACACAGTGTAAATTCTGCAACGCACAAAGGGAGACACACCAATGAAGAGGTTTCTGGTAATATCACATCACGGTGCGGCGGAGTGCAATATGGCTCTCAAACAGGTGCTTGCAATCGGATACCTGACACATTATGACTGGGGATGCAAGGATGGGGTGCATGCCGGCTGGGCGGTTATAGAAGCGGAGGACAAAGCGGAAGCATTGATGAGCGTTCCCATATTCCTCCGCAACCAGGCTCAGGTCGTGCGGCTCACGAAGTTCAAGGCGGAGCACATCGAAACGACCCATCAAACACGAGAATCATAAGGCCACTTTATGTGTTTTTCGGCAGGAGCAAGTTTTGCAGGCGGAATTGTTATCTCTTCAATAGGAGTTGCTACTCTCAGGGAAGTTAAGAAGCCTTCTCAGGTGGCGTTCGCAGGTATTCCATTGCTCTTCGGAATCCAGCAGATTGCTGAAGGGTTCGTATGGCTGGCATTGACAAATCCTGAGTATGCTCACTTCGAGAAAGCCGGCACCTATCTGTTTCTGATGATGGCAAGGGTCATTTGGCCGGCAATAGTTCCGCTCTCAGTGCTTCTGATGGAAGAGGATCGGATAAACAGGCGGATCCAATCCATCCTGCTTGTCATGGGCCTATCGGTCTCCCTGTATTATGCGTACTGCCTGGCGTTCCTCAACGTCTTTCCGCAAATTCTTGGTCATCATATTCAGTACATTAGCGACTTCCCGGAGTCTTTGGCAGTACCGGTCTTTGTCATATATTTTATCGCGGGGATCACACCCCTCTTTGTCTCGAGCATCAAAAAGACACGTCTCCTGGGCGTGCTGATGTTCTTATCGTGTCTGGTCACAGCAGTGTTCTTTGTTGAATATCTCACTTCGGTCTGGTGTTTCTTTGCGGCGCTGGTAAGCGGCGTGGTTTTCTGGATCCTCAAAGGATCGGGATACAGTCATAATCCCGAGTTGACCCGTCCCCCGAAGGGTGACCCCATTTGATATGGTGGAATTCACCAGGGTAAGCAACGTGAAGCTGCCACCTTCCTGATCCTCGCCACCGACCCCGCTGTTGAAGAGTCCCTTCCAATCGCCGGGCGATTGTCCCCTCATTCTACCGCGCCGGGGGGTCGGATTCCTCGCGGGACAGCACGTATCCCCGCAATTCTGGCTCACGCTCGCGCACAAGAGAGACCGCTGTTGCGCGGGCGACGTTCCAGGTGCGGATATCCTCTCCATGCGCCGTGTTTGCATACTGCTGCAAAAGTCTCTCGGCCAGGGCACTCCGATGTATCGCCTCCATAGTCGGGAGGGCATCGAGAAATACCGGCACCGCGTCCGCGCTCAGTCTGAAGGTGTACTGCGGATCGAACTTCCCGTCGGCGACCATTCGAGTCATGTTCACGCGGGCAACGAGCGCATCGGGGTTCACAGCGTTCATCCCCAGGAGAATCATGTATCCTGAAAGTGCAATAGCAAAGGGAAGCAGGTTTCGCTTACCCCGGAGAACTGTTGCGCAGAAAAGGAGAAGGGTCAGCGCGATCCAGATGAGGATCGCAGCGGCATGAACACGCGAAGTCGTCAGCCCGTAGGCGTCCATGTAGAGAGAGAGTCTGTGCATCGCCGAGACGAGCATCACGCCGAGGAGGGCTACCATCACGATCGAGAGAGCACGAATAAGCCGGCGGTCTCGTGCATGCTCGCCATGGAAGAGCCAGTCGGCAGTTACGAGAAGGGGAAGGCTTAGGGCTGCAACGGTGATCAGTTGAAAGAAACCGCGGCGGGCATACTCCGCATAGGTAAGCGCCGGCGTGCCCAGGACCGTGTCGTGGCCTCCGAAGAAGTAGGAGATCTGGAGCACGACGAACGTTCCGAACAGCACATTCAGCGATCCGAGGACAATGGTGATCTCCGTTGCCCCGAGTGTGATCCGACGGGGGAAGAGAGTAGCGGGCAACACGGATTCCGTGGCAAAGAATCGACCGCGCAACCAACCACCGATGATCCAGCTAAGAAAGGCGATAAGAGCGGCGTGGCCCAGAAGCGTCATGATATTGATCCTGAGGACCTCAGTGATCAGATATTCAAATTTCGCGTCGGCAGCCGTAAGCAGCGATCCGAACACCAGCAGGGCCGGAACGGCCAGTGCGATCCCGAGCCACACGCGACCCCGACGCGTAAGCCGGGCTTCTCCCTCTCCGCGATCCGGCGCGAAGGTCGTGGAGGAGAAGAAAGACGAACCCTATGCCGGCGTGGATAATCTGATTTAGCAGTTGGTGGAGATGGTCAAAGAATGTCATGCGCAGGAGATCTCCCGGGCGCTTTCGCGCTGTCACCAGGAGTGCGGCAGTAATCGTCGCCAGGAAGTTGAACGCGGTCAGATCGGGAGAGTCGCGCCACGAAAAGCAGGCAGCACTCAGAAGGCCCAGGCCGGCGATCGGCCAGGCCTCAATCGGTATGGGGTCATGCAGCCGGTGGCTGAGGAAGCCGATTCCGGCAAAAAGGAGAAACGCAGCCGCGGTGAAGTTGAGGCCCCAGGGCTCAGCTCTGAAGATGATATCTCCCGTCACTGCCAGAAGGAGCGTGGTAAGGAGCAGGGAACGGGCTGCAGCGGAATGTGGTGCCATGGTTTTTTGCCTTTAGTGTTAAATGTCAGAGTACTTTGTGTCACAAAGGTTATGGACAAAAAAAGAGATCACTGCGCGCTCCGGATCACTTTCTCCAGCCCCTTCAGGTGGTCCTGGAACGCCCTGCGGCCGGCCTCGGTGACCAGGTACGAAGTCTGGGGCTTCCGGTTAACAAACTCCTTTTTCACCTTCACGTAACGGTGCTCCTCCAGGACCTTGAGATGGCTGGCGAGATTTCCGTCGGTGGCGCCGAGCACTGACCGGAGTGTTGTGAAATCTTTCGGATCTCCCACGAGGAGGACCGACATGATTCCCAGCCGGACCCGGTTCTCGAAGACCGGGTTGAGTTGTGCAATGACGGTGTTCACTGGCGGTACTTCCGGAAGAAGAGACTCCCGTAGACAATGTGGACCGCGCCGAACCCCGCGGCCCAGAAGTATAGTCCGAACTCCGGAAAGACCGCGGCAGTAAGGCCGAGGAGAATCTCGATCACTCCCAGCGTCCTCACCTCTCCGAACGTAAACGACCCGGCGCTGAAGATCCCAAGCCCGTAGAAGAGGAGCATTGACGGAACAACTGGCCAGAGCGGACCGTGATAGAACAGCAGCAGCGTCATGATAGCACCAACCACAATGGGCACTGCGAATGAAAGCACCAGGTGCCGCATCACGGTCCCGTTCACGGCCTCTGCGTTCTTCCGGATGATCCGCCGTGAGAAGAACCACGCTATTGCCAGCGCCAGCACGAGCACCACAACGCCAAGCAGTATGAGGTTGATCCGTGTGTCGGGCGTCAGGTCGGCCGCCGTTGCGCTGTGAGTAAGCGCAACTCCATCCGCAGTGAACATCATCCAGGCTGCCCAGGCGCCCAGCAGGGCGACCAAGCCCGCGCCTATCCCGGCAAATCCGCTTAGGGAGATGAATTTTGTGGAGCGCTCCATGATGGAGCGGATCTCGGCAATGTCCCGGAGTCCGGAGTTGACGTCTGTCATAGTGTTCCCTTAAAGTACTTTGCGCTACAAAGTACAATGTTGGAAGTTCAAAGTCAAGGAAAATATTGACTCGTTTTCCTCAAGCCTCCGGATTGGTCTGGCGACGAGTGTACTTTCAACCAAAGGAGTGTGGGCTGTTCGGGCGGGTCATCCGTATTCCCTCAATCAGGTACAATCTCCTCGATGATCTCCTCGATAATGGGGTACTTCGGATTGTCATTGAAGCGAACTCTGTAGAGATGCCCCCTGTGGACTTCGGATTCTATCCTGAGTGATGTGTAGGCATGGTGTTTTGAGACATAGGTCTTCTCCGTTTGCGAATACACCTCAAAGAACACCTTTGACTTCTGAGATGGGCCTCCATAGCTGGAACCCTTTCGATAGATCCTGACTGTCTCAATTTGGCCCTTCGCCGGGTAGAGACTCGAAGAAGTGCCGCGTAATCTCGAGCGCCCAACTTTCCCCGATTGGAATCCGCGATCGCGTACTCGCCACTCCATCCTTTGGTTGGTTGTTTCTGCAAAACCGATCTGTAAGATTGTCTCGGGTTCTTTGTCGCTCGTATCTGGGTATTCAACGATGGCCGCAATCCCGCCGACTCCACCTGGGTTTCGGTATGCAGATCCATCGATATGTATTTTCAGTGCGTACGGATCGTATGCCATGCGAAACAGATACGGAAAACTTCAGATATCTGTCCGCTTTCTGCGTGGCAGGTATACCCATTCCGGGTAGACGGGTAAACGACAAGTCAATTCGATGAGCCGGGGCTTGACTATCGCCCACGGTTTTCCTACACTGTCCGCACACACACGCGTCCCCGGAATGGAAGCGTGATGGAGAAATGTGCAAAGGCCCCTTCTGTCTGGAATGACGGGGGGCCTTTCTGCTTTATTGATACGCGTTGCGAGCACAGGATGCGTGTGCCATGAATCGACCCGTGAAACTCGGCCCAAGATTGCGTAGGCAAAGTTTTCAAAAGGGAAAAATCGAGATCAATATTAGTACACGAACCGGGGGCAGCTCAAAGTCCACGCTTGGGCTCTCAGATTCACTGGAGAGATCTATCGATACCAAGGAATCTGAACCCATCCAAGGGTCACAGTTGGCGCATTCTAACCCACGTCTGCACCTGGCGCCGGGTTGATGCGAGTCGTCACCGTAGTCATTTGTAGGTTCTGGCAGGGCTTCCAATTCGACATTCGTTTCGAGGAGCAGGTAGGGCGCGACCGTTAGGCAGCAACGCACTGACTCACACCACAAATGAGGTGCCGTGATGATTGAATGGTTTGCAGCCCAACCTTGGGTAACAGGCGTCGTCACATTCTTCTTGATGTGGAGTGATTGGTTGCTTACCATCGGCCAGGAACGCGAGCGTCAACTGCACTATTCCGAGCACTATGAAAGTTATCCGATCAACACCATTGAAGGAAACCCTCTGTATCAGAAAGCGGTGTTGGCCCGGCGAATCGTCGATCCCAGGCATATTGTTCCGGCGGCAATTCTTAGTGTGGTTGTGGCATTGGGACTGGTGTGGATCCCGGAGCAGTTTCGTGTGCTGTTGATCGGTTACGTCTGGGGATTATACCTCATCGTGATCACAACTCATTTAGGCAATCTCCTGGGCTATAGAGCCGCTCGTCGCGGGCTTCACGGCAAGCTCTATCTCCATCTGCGCACCGGGTACATCATTCAGATGGGTCGTTATGTTGCTCTGGCTATCTTCCTGATCGTGATGGCGATATGCTCGGCCTCCATGTTCATGCTGGGCGTTGCGATAGCGGGAATATCTTCAGCAGCCCGACAGCTGGCGGGGTTGCGAAGGACGCCTGCGATCGACCCCTCAGATTCAGCCCCCACATCCGCATAAGAGAATTAATCGGTCGACGGGGTCAGGCTCTGCACACTTCTGCAGTTTCACGGCGGCAACTGGATGCGCGCACAAAAATGGTGTTCGCCAACCGGCTCACTGAGGGTTGTTGCCTAACCCCCGCCTCTACCTGACTCCACGCTGAATGAGTAAAACAAAATGCCCCGATGTCTGGGGCATTGTCTTATCACGCCCTCGCCTTTTGAAGCAAAAGTAATATCTGCAATCAAGTCAATCGTGCGATGTGCACGTATCTCTCACGTGTTCGACACTTCAGGACCCTGAGCAGGTTTTGAAAGAACATGTCACCCGCTCGAATGAAAGCTGCCCACCGAAAACAAAAATGCCCGAATCAAATTGATTCAGGCACTTTCTGCGGGGCGGACGGGGGTCTCACAGAACCCTCATGGTGCTGACAATCGTTCATTCCGGGCCGAGATAGGCAGTCAGGGCGAACCCACGAGGCAGTTGAACCTGAATCCAAAACGATGTACCTTTTCTTCTGACCATGCCATCTCTTTATATCATAGGAGGTCCGAACGGTGCGGGGAAGACAACCCTCGCAAGGACATTGTTGCCAGAGTATCTTAAAGTGGTGAACTTCGTGAATGCAGATTCCATTGCAGGCGGGCTTTCAGCGTACGATCCAGAATCTGTTGCGATCGAAGCAGGGAGGATAATGCTGCGACGCATCCATGAACTCGCGGATTCGAAACAGGACTTCGCGTTTGAGACGACTCTTGCCTCGAAATACTTCATCCAATTCGTGCAGGATGTCAAGCGCGATGGATACTCGGTAACGCTCATCTATGTTTGGCTGAAATCGGTGAATTTAGCGCTGCGGCGCATACGCCACCGTGTGTCCCTCGGCGGACACAACGTTCCCAAGGACGTGGTCCGTCGCCGGTACGAGCGGGGAATTGCGAACCTTCGTTCCAGCTACATTTCCCTTGCGGACGCATGGTATGTTTTCGATAATTCAGCTCCAGCACCAGTACTTATAGCAGAACGGCAGTTGAGTAGCGAGCCGGTGGTGTATCAGGATCCAGTCTGGAAGAAGCTCTGGGAGGGTGTATGACAAAGCAGCAACGCAAGATACGGGAGCTCATCATCGAGGGTGTAAAGGAATCTGTCGCAAGGGCTCTGGAGCGTCATAAGAAATTGGGTGAATCGGTGGCGGTCTGGAAGGATGGGAAAGTGGTGATGCTCAAACCAAGCCAGATACCTTCCCGGCCGCGCCGTCAATGCAAATAGGCGCGTGTTGCTTCTTGAAGTTAAAGGTGGCAGTTGGCTCGATTTCGGGGGCAGGTCAGGGTGGTCACGTTGGATGGGTATGAGGGGCTGTGGGCGTCGCCAACCATAGTCTTATCAGGCGCCATTGGATGGTACATTCCGATCAGCCAGGCAGTGACGTTTCGTCCAATCCTCGGTCTTGGAGACTTCGGGTTTGGGGGCTTTCCATATGGGCCCATGGCGATATTCACTGTGCACCTCGGGATGTGGGTGGAGGCGCGAGTCTCGGATCGTTTGTCCGTGGCAGGGAAAGTGGGCAAACGATTCGACATCACGTATAGAAACTATTCCGATTGGGAGATTGGCGCAGGCATCCGATTGAGCCTTGAGTAATCTTCGGGTGTGATGCGCTCCCTAACCCGCCTGTGCCTGACGCTGTGTCTGGGGCACCGGGGTTGGGCACTTCGTCACACGGGGGTTTTCGGTTAGAAGAATACAACAGCGTTTCCAACTCAGCATTCGTTTCGCGGCGTGGGAAATCGCAACGATAGGGGGCACGCCTTAGAGGGGCGCGACAAAATGAGCATACGATCTCGGCTGGTCTGCAGTTTTGTCCTCCTTGTCGGCGGGACATGCTTCGCGCAGTCCGCGAGGTCGACGGGTTCGGACTCGGTGAAGGTTTATTCTCGTAGCCCGGTCCGATGGGATGTATCGTTTCGAAGCGTCGATGTGGATGTCGCGACGTTGATATTCAGCTACTCTGCGTCAGGATCTATCGATGTGGATTTCGTCAACCTCACGAAGGAATCGACTGGCAAGGTGGGCCTTCGCTTGGGTGCTGAGTGGGTGGGAACCGGCGGTGCGGGCGGCGACCGAAACTTCTACCACGACCTAAATGCACTTCTACGGATTAGCGCAGCTGGGGACCGGGGCCGCTTCGACATATTGCTTGGAACTTGTGTTCGCGGCCGCGACACGTGGGGATTTGGGCCATCGAATGAACTTGCATCCAAGATAGGAGTAGAGGTTCGGTTGAACATCGTCAGCAACTATCTCGGCTTGCTAGGGAAGGTGAGCATTTCGGAAAGGTTGACCTTTGTTGGGGTCGGTCTCTTTCTTGGTTATGACTCGTGGCAGCGATAGCGTGCCCCCTAACCAATGCCTGTGCCTGACGCCGCATCTGGCGCACCGGGGTCGTCACCGAACCATATATAGATGTTGGTATGCCTGCCATTATGCATTCGTTTCGCGGCGCAGGTAAGGCGCGACAGTGTAGTCTTCGAGAAGGAAACCAGTCACAGTGAACCAACGATCATGGTGGGGTCGTCTCAGAGTAATCAAACTTTGGAGAATCGTTCTTCTTGGGAGTTCTCTGGCGTTCAGTGGTTGTACGACTTACTACCACGTTTCTGAGACCGACGATCACAAGCCGGGACGTGTTAGTCTAGAAGAGTTTGCAGAGGAAAGTAGGGGGCGTCACGTTGAAATGGAATTGTCGGACGGTTCCCTACACTATGGAGTCAATTTGGAAGTTACAACGGGACACACTCAATGGCGCGATTCGCTGACTGGGGCGGTGAGGCGTATTGCAAATGACAGTGTGAAAATTGTTTCATGGAAGAGCTGGTCGCGAGGTATGATCGACGGTCTGTTGCTGGGTGTTTCTGGAGGATTCCTTTCAATGCTCAGTTTCGTGGGCGCTCCCCCCTATGCATTAATTGCTTGGCCATATGTTCTGACGGGAGTCCCAGCAATTGGAGCGGTCATTGGTGCGTGTGTTGCCCACACGTATCGCTACCGTATCGGGTCGCAGGCGGCCTCAAAGAAGTGAGCAAAGAGGACCAAGCACCATCATGGATGATCCGGGCAGCGGCCGCACATGATGCCACACTTATGGGAAAACAAAAATGCCCGAATCAAATTGACTCAGGCACTTTCTGCGGGGCGGACGGGGGTCTCACAGAACCCTCATGGTGCTGACAATCGTTCATTCCGGGCCGAGATAGGCAGTCAGGGCGAACCCACGAGGCAGTTGAGGAAATTCAGGGGGATATGACGCCCCGTGGGTGGGGAAAGGCAAATGTTTTACGAGTCTGTGACACAAAAGCCCGCTTACGTGAGTATCTTCCCCACAGAGAAATGGGAAAGGGGCATGAAATGAAAGCGTATATCCTCTGGTGTTTACTTGGTGCGACAATGCTCTCCGGCTGCTTCTGGGGCCACATTGAGAGATCTCAGACTCTGACCAAAGAAAATGCCACGTCTCTTGTGGGGAAAGAGGCAACGGTCATGCTGACAGACTCTGTCGAGCACGAGGCCAGCATTCTTGAGATCACCACCGACTCCGTTGTGCTCAATGTCGCGGACTCCAACCTGCACATTCCCCTGACAAACATCGAATCCATTCTCATTCAAGGTTCAACTCTAGGCCGGGCCGGTGGAGCCTTCGTCGGTAGTATGGCAGTATATGTAGTGGGCTTCGCGAACATGAGTTCATCAAACATGTTTTCGACCCATACGCATAGGACCGAGGATTGGGTCTGGATTACCGCTATACTCCTCGCAACGAATGGCGGAGCCCTCATTGGTGAGTACGCCGTAACCCCTAACTGGAGATACATCGTTTCTCCAATGAAATCAGGAGGGCTTCCTGAAATCAAAAAGTGGGGCGGAACAGATCCCCGCTACGTGCTGGAGGTCGAGAAATTCCCTACGGAAACCGATTCGACCGTAACCATTCCCTGGCAGGGGAAGGAGGTGACACTGCCGAAGGCGGAGATCACCATTGAGAAGCATGAGGGGGGATTCCGAATCACGGTACCGATGCGACTGTTGCAGTAGAATGATCGGCTATGGTATAGTCCACCGAATGTGAGGCGGATACCCCTGGGAGGCGATGTACCGATCTCATTTTGAGCTGTCCCAAAGATGAGATAGGCGTCGTCCTCAAAACTTTCCTCCTATTCTGAAGCCCCCCGGTCCGAAGCCCATGCCAGATCTGAAGATGATGAGACTGACGACATCTGCGACAGCGCCGACAATCAAACCGGTTACAATACCTGCGTGCGATGGTTCCCTAAGGATCCCGCTGATTTCATGAGTTGGGATCCAGAGAGTGTCCCGAGGATGGAGTAGTCCGAGCTGCGAAAGGAAGGGAACGCGATTGCTATCGATCATTCCGACCAGTGTGGCGGTCGCAATGGCGTGACCGTCGTCGCTCACTATGGAGTCTAATGAGGAGAGGGGAAAATCCGGGCGATATCGGGGTTTCACCGGCAGCAAACGTACAATTCCCGGATCGAATCCCAAGACCTTTGCCTCGAATCTGTACTGATGGTACCCGAAGCGTTCATCTTTCTCATGAGTGACGATTGTCGCGTGTTCTCCTGGTGAAGGAAGGACATCGCCCAGAGGAGTGCCTGAGACTTTTTCGCGAAAGAGAGTGTCGTACCTCCGGTCTTCTTGGAATCCAGCCAGCTCTCCCTTGAGAGTGTCTTTGTGAATGGTGACCAGAGTGATGGGAGTTCCTTGCGTGAGATCATCCAGCCGTTTGACGGGGGTGAGCTCTTCCGAGGCACGGTTATCATTTTCGGCACCGACGAGGGCTCCGATAACGGTGCAACCCGACAGAGGAAGTGCAAAGATTAGAATGAGAAGCGTTGATGGGATCGTTTTCATGGTGGCTCCTGTGAGAGATTCTGGTAGAAAGGTATCGAACGCTGTAGGGCGAAGTGTCATCGAATTGTAAAAACACGTGGCTTCCCTATGACATGGAAGTGGCCCGAAGTGGGAAGATGCATTTTGGGTTCCCACCAGATAGGGAAAAGAAATGACCAAAGCCGAGGATACACCTCAGGAGGGACATGAGCTATTTCCTGCGTCTATTGAGACGGATCATCCTCCGCTTCGTTGTTCTTACCCTGTTGGCAGAGTGACGTGACCCTGAAACTCGGTCCAAGATTTTGTAGACAAAAATGTTATCTTGGACCAGAAGGAGGGCATATGGGTAAGCAAGGGCACACGGCGGAGCAAATCATCAGCAAAGAGAAGAAGGGAGTGTTGTGGTTCGTGACCGCAAACAAAAATGCCCCGATGTTCTGGGGCATTGTCTTATCACGCCATCGTCTTTTGAATTAAAAGAAATATCTTCAACCAAGTCAACCGTGCGATGAGCACATATCTCTCACGCGTTCGACACTTCAGGACCCTGAGCAGGTGTTGAAAAATTGTTGAAAGAACAAGGCACCTGCTCGTGCGAAAGCTGCCCACCGAAAACAAAAATGCCCGAATCAAATTGATTCAGGCACTTTCTGCGGGGTGGGTGGGGGTCTCACAGAACCCTGATGGTGGTTACGTTCGAGCGTATTTCTTAAGAAGAGCCTGAAACCGTGCGTCGCTCCTGAGTGCATCGTAGATCGGATCGAGACGCAGAAATGGGGGGGTAATGTATTTGGGACCACGCAAGGACAGAAGGTATTCGAGCTTATCGAGCGCCGCATCAGTGTGCCCCACCATAACGAGGACCTCTGCATAGCTGATCTGGGGCCAGACACCTGCCACTGCGTCAACGGATGCCGGCATCGCCTCTGTTGCGCGCACAGCAATCCGGAGTGCCTCATCCCTTCGACCGAGGCCAGCCAGGGTGATGGCCAGGCTTTGGAGTAGCCGATAATCGTCCGGCCTTCTGGCAATCTCTGATTCCAGAATAACACGGGATGAGTCGAACGAGGTTCGGGAACGAACCGTATCACCGAGGAAGCGATACACAAGCCCTCGCAGCTGGGTGACAGGAACAATCTCATGCTGTGACACGCGGAGCTGTCCGGGTGAGGTCGACAACAGGTTGAGTGCCGCCGTGAAATTTCGATCGTAGATTTCGAGGTGAATAAAGGCGTCCCACGGCGAGTAGATGGTGGGCGCAAGCTTGAGGATGTTCCTGGACCTCTTTGTGTCGCCATGCCAGCGGAGGTACATATTGGATTTCAACTCATAGGTGAGTCTCTGATCAGGCTGGAGATCAATGGCCTGGTCCATGTAGACCTCCGCTTCAGGATACCTCCCGAGTTGAAACAGCGTGTTGCCGATCTCACGCGCCATGCCAGCGGAACGGGGATTGAGCCTCAAGGCCTTCTGGAGTTGATCAGCCGCTTCATCAAACCTTCCCTGCCGGCGCCAGATATATGCAATGCTGGATAGTGCCAGACCATCGCTCGGACGCATCTTCTCGTACCTGGTCAACGCCTCCAGCGCCTTCTCGTAGTCCCTGAAGCCCCGGTAGTAGTACATCCCAAGCTCTCTTTGAGCTTCAGGCAAATCTGGCTGGAGAGCCAGGGCTTTGTCGAGCGCGCGCTTGCCAGCGGCCAGACGTTCTGGCGATCGGTCAAAGCCCTCCCAGTAGTACCGGGTATGAGCGGATGCGAGCGCGGCGTATGCGAGCGCAAACGTCGAGTCAAGTTTCACAGCCTGCTGGTACATCTCCAGGGCCATTCTCGTGTTGTTCTCTTCGTAATCAGGGCCTGACGACATTCCCCGGAGGTATGCCTGATACGCGTCGAGGTTGCGGGTCGGGACGGTTGCGATGACCCGTTGCTCATCTTGCCGCAAGACAAGACCGAGAGAGTGAGCTACCCGTGTGGCAATTTCGGTCTGGACGAGGAAGATGTTCTCAAAGTCTCGATCGAATTTCTCGGCCCAGATGTGCCTGTCGTCGGAGACCTGAATCAGTTGTGGCGAGATGCGAACCTTTTGCTTGTCCCGTTCTCTGACCCACCGAACGGTTCCTTCAAGAACATAATCCACGCCCAGTTCCGCTGCGATGGCAGGAAGCGTCATTCCCTTGTTCTTGTACTGCATGGCACTGGTTCGAGAAATGACCCCGAGGGTGCTGATCGAGCTCAGGCGCGTGGTGATCTCGTCTGTCAGACCATCGCTGAAATATTCGTCCTCTGCCGGGCCCAGGTTTTCAAAAGGGAGGACGGCGATCATCTTCAGGCGAGCATCAGGAAGTGATGTATCTCCGCGGGGCCAGAAGAGAAAACGCCCAAGAATCCCCACCGCAACGATTCCCAAGGCCGCCAGCCCATACCAAAGACGCCTCTTCCACGCGTGTCCCCGCCCCGCGACCGGATGTGCCGTGCTCCGAGATTGCCCCTCGACGGGTTCCCCTTGCCGAGAACCGAGGTCCGCCAAAATCTCATCCACGTTTTTGTATCGGTTTTGCACATTCCTGGCAAGGCAACGTGTCACTACACGCTCCACATCGGACGGGACCTCAGGCCGAAGAGATGACAGGGGTTTTGGGTCCGTGTTGAGGATAGCATAGATCAGCGCGTTGTCATACTCCGCCGTGAATGGCCGTTGTCCGGCGAGCATCTCGTAGAACACGACCCCGAATGACCAGATATCGGTTCTCTTGTCAACGTTTTCTCCGGTCGCCTGTTCGGGTGACATGTATGCCGCGGTGCCCAAGGTGCTTCCTGCTCTTGTCAGCAGCGTCCGTCCGCCCAGCTTCGCTAGTCCGAAGTCCAGGATCTTCGCGACACCGCTCGTTGTGATGCGGATGTTGGCTGGCTTGATATCCCGGTGAACAATATCTGCATGGTGGGCTTCAGCGAGACCACGAGCAATCTGGACCGCAAGCTCGATGGCTTCGTTAATCGGTAAAGGTCCACGGTCGATCTTCTCCTTGAGCGTCTCGCCGTCATACAGGTCCATGACAATGAAAAGTGCTCCATCGGCTGTTTCGTCAATGTCGTGGACCGTACAGATGTTATGATGCTGGAGGGCGGAAGCAGCTTTCGCTTCGTGGACAAATCGAGCCCTGGCCTGTGGGTCTCTGACGAGCTCAGGAGGGAGGAACTTAAGCGCTACGGTGCGATCGAGCTTGAGGTCCTGGGCCCTGTAGACCACGCCCATCCCGCCGACGCCGAGCTGCTCGAGGATGGTGTAGTGAGAAACCGTCTGACCAACGAGAGTAGCCACGGCAGTTCCTTCAAGAGGAGACACGGGGGTAAGGTAGCTCGAAAGAAAGCGATAGTCAAACGCGCGGACGAGGTTCGTTGCCGGCCCGGTTCGTTGCCGGCCATTGTCAGTCTTCTGGAGGCGGCAAATTCATGCGCTTCATCGACACTGCAAAACGCGGATCACTGCGCAACGGGATGAAATTATCGTTTGCTCGTACCCACGGGACCCATGCGTGGGGGTGTTCGTAGTTCAGCCAGTGGAAGGCCTCATCCTTGTTCCCGAGAACAGAGTTGAGCGTCGCCCGCCACCAAGCCCTCCATTGATTAGGCGGAAGTCCTTCCAATTCTCGTAATACCTTGATGGCCTCTTCGCGTCTGCCCGCTCGTACATACCCCACGCCAATGGCAAACTGAAACGCCGGTGAGCCCTCTCGGGCTTTTTCATACTCCGCAAACGCCTCTTGGAATCGCCGCTGATCCACGTACACGCGCGCCAAATTGTAGTGCCCGATTGGGGTGTTGGGATCGATGTCGATTGCCTTCTTGCACTCTACGATCGCCTCCTCAAAACGACCAAGGCGCCGATAGATTTCTGCAAGCCAGGCAGTGTGCAGAGGAAGCATGGGATCCAATTCCTGAGCGCGCTTATGCTCGGCAATCGCTTCCTCCATGCGTCCGAACAACACGTGATACCAGGCAAGAGGATAGTGCGCGATTGCAAGGTGCGGATTCAAGCGGATTGCCTTGTTCATCAGTGCCTGGGCCTCTCCCCACTGCCAGTCATAGTAGGCCCGGATGAAGCCGAGGGCGGCATACGCCATGTCCAGCGTGCTGTCCAACTGAATTGCCTTCTCACCTGCGGCTCGGGCAAAGGAGAGCGCGTCAGATGGAGGTTCCGGACCATGGGCTGCCGTTGTATAACCCATCGATAGTCCAGCATACGCTCGCGCATCTCCGGGATCCCTGTCGACGGCGGCCCGGAGGTAGGCGATCCCTTTTACGGTCCCTTCGGGCGTTGCCTTGTTCAGCCAGTACATTCCACGAAGATAGGCTTCATAGGTGTCAGGGTTGACTGGAGGGGCCTGCTTCAATTGCTCAACCTTCTGTGGCTGAAGTTCCAGCCTGAGCTGCGTCGCAATCGCGGTTACGATCTCGCCCTGGAGGGTGAGGACATTGTTCATCTCTCGTTCATAGCGGTTCGCCCATATTTGACCGGAGGTGAGTGGATTGATGAGCTGTGCCGTGACGCGCACCGAATTGCCTGCCCGGACGACGGCTCCGGTCACCAGGGCGTCGACGTTTAGTTCGCTGGCGATCTCCTGGAAGGTCTTCTGCTGATTTCTGTAGCGAAGGACCGATCCGCGTTCGATCACTCGTTCGAGCCCCCGAGCTTGGCGAGTTCCGTAATGAGGGCATCGTGGATACCCTCGACGAGATATTCCTGCTCCGTGTCACCGGAAAGATTCTCGAGCGGAAGGACGGCAAGGGACTCGATGACATGTCGGTCTCGGGCCGTGAAATAAAGAGTGAGCAGTGTGGCGCCAATCAGTATTGCCAGGAGGACCGCGGCGGAGATGAAGGCCCGGCGGCCTGCCGAAGTACCGCCGAAGGCTGATCCTTCGTCTGACGGTCACTGACAGGCCATCCAGATCCATTAGAACATCGTCCATTGACTGATAGCGGTCTTCTTTGTCTTCTGGAGGAGTTTTGTCACGAGAGCCTCGAGCTCGACCGTCACGTCAGGTCTGCAGTCTCGCAAGGGGGGAGGGTTCTCGTTTAGGATGCAATAGACAACCGCCTGCTCATAGTCAGACCTGAAAGGAGAGTGTCCGGCCAGGAGCTCGTAGAGGACAACGCCAAAGGACCAGATGTCGGTTCTCCGGTCAACTTCTTCGCCCCGGGCCTGTTCGGGCGACATATAGGTAACCGTCCCTGCTGTCCTGCCTTCCCTGGTCAGCTGCGTCCTTCCAGCAAGCTTCGCAAGCCCGAAGTCCATGATCTTGACCTGACCATCGGAGGTCAACATGATGTTGGCACTCTTGATGTCACGGTGAGTGACATTCTTCCTGTGAGCTGCCTGCAAACCCCGGGCGATCTGACGACCCAGATCGAGAACCTCCGCAACCGTCAGGGGCCCTTCGTCAGCTCGCTCCTTGAGTGTCTTGCCTTCCACGTAGGCCATGGAAATGAAGGGAGTGCCCAGAGTCTCGTCGACCTGGTAGACAGTACATATATTCGGATGGTCAAGCTGCGCCGTGGCCTGGGCCTCGAGGACGAGCCGGGCTTGTTCTTTCTCGCCAACGGTCGAAGGGAGAAACTTCAGGGCGACGGTGCGGCGGAGCTTCAGGTCCTCGGCCTTGTAGACGACGCCCATGCCGCCTTCGCCAAGCTTTTCGAGGATCTTGTAGTGAGAAACCGTCTGACCTACGAAGGGGTCCATAGCTGTTCCTTCGAGAGGGGAACAGCGACAACTTAGCTCACAGTGGAGCGAGGGTCAAGTGCTGCAACTGAATTTCAAAGAGCGCAAGTGCCATAAGACGCGGGGAAAAAGAAAAAGGGCCACAGAAAGTGTTCTCTGTGACCCTTGAGTAGCGGGGCGGACGGGACTCGAACCCGCGACCTCCTGCGTGACAGGCAGGCGCTCTAACCAAGCTGAGCTACCGCCCCGTTGCATCGTCAGCCACTAATATAAGCAATCCGGAGGAATTTGGCAAGTCAAGACTCCCCGACCTACCCGGAATTCTCGCCACGCTCCGGCTACACACCACCATTGATGCATCCTATTTAGACAGAAGGACGACAAGCCCGATCACAAACACCACAACCGCAATAATAACGAGCGCAAATCTGCCTTCTCCAATTCCGTACGCGGTCCGGTATGCATCATAACCGAGCGTTGGGTCGCTGTGGCGCCTGTCCACTTTACGCTTGAACCGGATCCGGGAATTGTCGAATTTTTCGATCATCTCCCACCCTGCACGGGCCTCCTCGTCGCAAACCTTGCGGAGAATTGTGGGATTGGAGAACCGCCCAAACATGGACCGGACGATCTTGAACTCCCACCCCTGTATGTCTTCCTGTCTGTAGCCTGTTTTCTTCTCCTCTTCCTCCTGCTGCTCCTGCCGCCGTTTCGCCGCTGCTGCGCCTGCATTCATACGTTCGCCCTTTCAGCCTTATCGTGGATGAACTGGTCAGAAAAAAAGCACTTGACAACATATCCCATTTTCGTATATTGATACAATATACAAAAGATCATGGAAAACGGCTATAATATCGAAATGTCTGCTGCAACCCTCCCGGGAGTTGCAGACAATTCCTTTGCCCTTTCCATTTTGCATCTTGGTATTCTGCTTCTGCTTGTGAACCTCCTGCTCGTCCTAGGGCTACTTCGATAACCCGGACGCCAGAGGTTAACCAGCACACACCGCACACTCCACACTCAGATTCACGGTAACGCAAGGTTCGCCTCTGGTAGGCAGAGACTGTTGATACTAGGTAAGTCACTGTACCGTACTATGAGGATGACCTGTCATGACCCAATCTACCGGTGCTCCGCGCCGCAGCGACACTATCACCAAAGGCGTTCAACGTACCCCTAACCGGGCCATGCTCCGCGCTGTGGGCTTTGGCGACAAGGATTTTTCGAAACCCATCGTCGGCGTGGCCAACGGCTACAGCAATATGACCCCCTGTAATATGGGACTGAACGACCTGGCCATCCGGGCGATGGAAGAGCTGCAGCGTGTGGGGACCATGCCCCAGGTGTTCGGGACCATCACCGTCAGCGACGGCATATCCATGGGCACGGAGGGTATGAAACTCTCGCTGATCTCCCGCGAGGTTATCGCCGATGCCATCGAAACGGTCTGCCGGGCGCAATGTATGGACGGTGTTCTCGCCCTGGGCGGGTGCGACAAGAATATGCCGGGTGCGATGATGGCCTTTGCGCGACTGAATATCCCCGCAATATTTGTTTACGGGGGAACCATCAAACCGGGACACTACAAGGGACAGGACCTCACGATCGTCAGTGCCTTTGAGGCCGTGGGGGAATTTAGCGCCCATCGGATTGACGAGGCGGAATTGCTGGAAGTTGAACGGCGGGCCTGTCCGGGTGCGGGTGCCTGCGGTGGGATGTATACTGCCAACACGATGTCCTCCGTCATTGAAGCGATGGGACTCTCCCTCCCGTACTCCTCCACGATGGCTGCTGAAGATGCGGAGAAGGTAGAAAGCACCGCAGCGTCTGCCGCCGCACTCGCCCGCGCTATCGAACAACAGATTCTGCCACGCCAGCTTCTCACCCGCAAGGCGTTCGAGAATGCCATCGCCGTGGTCATGGCGCTGGGTGGTTCCACCAATGCCGTGCTGCACCTTCTTGCCATCGCGCATGCGGCCGAGGTTCCACTTGATCTGGATGATTTTGAGACAATTCGCAAAAAAGTCCCGGTGCTCTGCGACCTGAAACCGTCCGGCCGGTATGTGACGACGGATTTTCACCGGGCAGGCGGAGTACCACAGGTGATGCGGATGCTGATGACCACGGCCTGATCTCCATGGTGACGCTCTGACGATCACGGGACAGACGATCGCCGAAGTTGCTGGAGAATGTTCCCGCGGAACCCCCGAAAGGACCAGGAGGTAATTCGGCCTTGGAATAAACCACTCTATGCTCACGGACATCTTGCCATCCTCCGGGGGAATCTGGCCACAGAAGGTGCGGTGGCGAAGATCACGGCGTAAAGTCCCCGAGGATCACCGGTCCAGCGCGTGTGTTTGACTCCGAGGAGGAATGTCTTGACGCGATTCTGGCCGGACTCGATACGGCACGGCGATGTGATGGTCGTCCGCTACGAAGGCCCACGGGGCGGCCCGGGGATGCGCGAAATGCTCGCTCCGACATCGGCAATCATCGGTGCAGGACTCGGAGACGCGGTCGGACTGATAACGGACGGTCGATTTTCGGGGGGAACGTATGGACTTGTGGTCGGGCATGTCGCGCCGGAAGCCGCAGTCGGCGGCACCATCGCGCTCGTGCACGAAGGCGATCGCATCACGATCGATGCCACTAGCGCTTTCACTCCATCTGGATGTTGATGACGTGGAACTTGCGCGACGCCGTCAACGTGGCAACCCCGGGCACTACCCTACAAGGCGGGTGTCATGGCAAAATATGCAAAATGTGTATCAAGCAGCAGCAAGGGAGCGGTGACGGATTTGTAGCCGGCGCACTCTCCGAGCGGCGTAACAGAAAATTTACAAAACTTAGTCAAGCGGTACGTACGTTCACGGTATGGAGGTACAATGACGCCACACACACGCAGCGAAGGGGAGCCCTCGCCGGGCAACGATGATGACAGGCGCGGAGATTTTTGTGCGATCGCTTATCGACGAAAAGGTGGAGGTGGTGTTCGGATATCCGGGTGGGGCGACCATCGGAGTGTATGATGCCCTGCGCGATATTTCGGACATCCGGCATGTCCTTACACGGCACGAACAGGGCGCCACACACGCCGCCGAGGGATATGCAAAGGCAACCGGAAAACCGGGGGTGGTTCTTGTCACTTCCGGCCCCGGCGCCACAAATACCGTGACGGGTATTGCAGATGCCTATATGGATTCAATTCCGCTGGTGGTGTTCACCGGCCAGGTGCCCCTTCCGCCTGATCGGCAATGATGCCTTCCAGGAAGCGGATATCGCAGGGATCACCCGACCGATTACCAAGCACAACTATATCGTCCGCGATGTGAGCGGAACTGGCAAAAACCATCAGGGAGGCATTCTACATTGCCACCAGTGGCCGTCCGGGACCTGTGCTGGTCGATCTTCCGAAAGATGTCATGGCGACAGAAGACGCCGTTCCACTACCCGTCTACCGTCTCACTCCGCAGCTACAACCCGATTGTCGAGGGACATGAAAAACAGATCCAGAAGGCGGCCGCGGTGATTAACGCCGCAAAACGACCGGTCCTGTATGTCGGCGGCGGCGTGATCCAGTCCGAAGCAGCCGGGGAATTGACTGCGTTCGCCCGGAAACTCGGATGTCCGGTGACGACAACGCTGCACGGGCTCGGTGCTTTCCCCGAGACGGATCCTCTGGCCATCGGGATGCTCGGCATGCACGGTACCTGGTACTCAAACGTGGCAGTGCACAACTGCGACGTCCTGATTGCCGTCGGGGCGCGGTTCGATGACCGGGTGACCGGAAACGTCGACGATTTTGCGCCCGAGGCGACGATTGTCCATATCGACATTGATCCTTCGGCAATCAGCAAGAATGTCCGGGTCGATGTCCCCATCGTGGGTGACGTCAAGAATGTCCTGACGGTTCTGATCGAGCAGGTACATCCGCTGCGGACAGAAGAGTGGTTGCGACGATAGCCCAGTGGCAGCAGGAACATCCGCTGCGGTACCAGGCGGGGACCGCACTCCGCGCCCAGCAGGTCTTCCACCGGCTGGGCGAATTGACGGGCGGGGATGCGATTATCGTGACGGACGTCGGACAGCATCAGATGTGGGCCGCACAGTTTTTCACGTGGATGCAGCCCCGGACGCATATCACTTCGGGGGGATTCGGGACGATGGGATTCTCCCTTCCGGCCGCGATGGGCGCTGCCTTCGGGCGCAACGACCTGCCGGTGATCTCGATCAGCGGTGATGGCGGATTCCAGATGAATTCGCAGGAGCTGACCACGATCGTCCAGCACCGTCTTCCGATAAAAATCTTCGTCATCAACAACGGGTTTCTCGGGATGGTCCGGCAGTGGCAGGAACTCTTCTGGCGCCGACGGTATTCGCATGTCCAGATGGCGAATCCGGACTTCGTAAAGCTGGCCGAAGCGCACGGTTGTCCGGCATTCCGCGCCACGACCCCCGCGGAAGCCGATGCGGCAATCGAACATGCCCTGGCGTTTACCGACGGACCGATCTTCGTGGAGTTTGCCGTCGCGCAGGAAGATAATGTGTATCCGATGATTCCCGCAGGGCAGACCGTGAACGAAATGCTGGATACGCCAATCGACCCCGATGGTGGGGCAATCACCACTCTGGCAAAAGGTCCGCGCGCACTTCCACGAAAGGAGATCCATGTCCCAGTCACCGTCCGCTAGTTCGCGTAAACAACAGGCTGCCGGCGCCCTTCCCCGCAAGCAGCATACCATCTCCATCCTCGTGGAGAACAAGTTCGGGGCATTCAACCGGATCGCCGGACTCTTCGCCGCAAAGGGTATAACATAGAGAGTCTGAGCGTCGGGGTCGACCGAAGACGAAAGCGTGTCGCGTATGACGATCGTGACGAAGGGGGATGATACGATTATTGAACAGATCATCAAACAACTGAACAAGCTGATTGATACGATCAAGGTTGTCGACCTGACATACGACAGTTTTGTGGACCGTGAACTGGTCCTGCTCAAGGTGCAGACCACCGTGGCCAACAGATCCGAGATCATGCAAATCGCGGAGATCTTCAGGGCGAAAGTCGTGGACATCAGTCCGCGCACGCTGACGCTCGAGGCCACCGGCAGCCGTTTGAAGGTGGATGCAATTATCAAGATGATGAAACCGTTTGTGATCAAGGAAATCGCACGCACCGGCCGGGTGGCATTAAAGCGCGAATTCCAGGGCGATGTGTAGAGCTGGCCACTGAAAGGAAAGATCATGGCGACCGATCGTGTATTGATATTTGACACGACGCTGCGGGACGGGGAGCAATCACCGGGTTGCAGTATGAATCTCGATGAAAAAGTACGCATGGCCGTCCAGCTGGAACATCTTGGCGCGGATGTGATTGAAGCCGGATTTCCGATCGCCTCGGTCGGCGACTTCGAAGCGGTCCACGCTATCGCCGAAAGGGTACAAAACGCAACGGTGGCGGGACTCTGCCGGGCAGTGACACCGGATATTGACAGGGCCTGGGAAGCTCTCTCGCCCGCGCGGCATCCCCGGATCCATACGTTTATCGCCACATCCGAAATCCACCTCGCCCATAAACTGCGAAGAACGCATGCGCAGGTGCTCAAGGACGTGGAAGGTGCCGTCACGTATGCCCGTTCGTTGTGTGCGGACGTTGAGTTCTCCTGCGAAGACGCTTCGCGAAGCGAAACAAGCTTTCTGGCGGAAGTCGTGGAAGCGGCTGTGCAGGCCGGTGCCGGCGTCATCAATCTTCCCGATACGGTCGGGTATGCCGTCCCCGCTGAATATGGTGCGATGTTCCGGGAAATCCGCGCGCGTGTGAAAGGCATAGACCGTGTGGTGCTCAGTACCCATTGCCACAATGATCTCGGGCTGGCGGTGGCAAATTCTCTGGCTGCGATCGAGAATGGCGCGCGTCAGGTCGAATGTACGGTCAATGGTATCGGCGAACGGGCTGGCAACGCGGCGCTGGAAGAGATTGCCATGGCGATCAAAACCCGGGGTGAACCGCTGGGGGTCTGTACCGGTATCGTGACAGAAGAAATCGTGCGGTCCAGCAGGCTGTTGAGCAGTCTGACAGGGATGATGGTCCAGCGCAACAAGGCAATCGTGGGTGCCAACGCCTTCGCCCATGAAGCGGGCATCCATCAGGATGGCATGCTGAAGAGCGCCATCACGTACGAGATTATGACACCCCAGTCGGTCGGTATGAAGCACAGCACGCTCGTCCTCGGGAAACACTCCGGGCGGCATGCGCTGAAACAACGGTATGCGGACCTCGGTTATTCCCTTACCCCGGAAGAACTCGAGCGTGCCTATGCCGCATTTACCACAATCGCAGACCAGAAAAAAGAAATCTTTGACGAAGAGCTCGTGGCGATCCTTGAGGACCGGCCGCCCTCACTCGAATCCTATTATCATCTTGAAAGTCTCCACGTAAGTACGGGAACCGGAATCCGGCCAACGGCCACAGTGGACCTGCGCAGGGGGGATGTACGAAAAGTGGATTCTGCGACGGGTGATGGGCCGGTGGATGCGGCGTACCGCGCCATCGAACGGATTACGGGGATCGCCGGAACGCTCACCGAGTATACAGTGAAGTCCGTGAGCTATGGCCACGACACGGTCGGAGAGGCATTCGTCCGCATGGAGTTCGATGGGGTGCTGTTTAACGGACACGCCGTGAGCACTGATATCATCACCGGCAGTGTAAAAGCATACCTTGAAGCACTGAACCGGGCACAGTCATCACTGGCAATGCGCAAGGAACGGGCACAGGTAACGATGGAGGTGAACGCGTGACTTCCTCCGGTGCACCGCGCACCCTCTTTGACAAAATCTGGGACGCCCATGTGGTAGCGGTGGAACCTGATTCGCCGTCGCTTGTCTACATCGATCTGCATCTTGTGCACGAGGTCACATCACCCCAGGCGTTTACGGGCCTCCGACGACGGGGGCTCAGCGTACGCCGTCCCGAACGCACCATCGCGACCGTTGATCATAGCATTCCGACACTCCGCGGTGAGGTGGGAGATCCGCTGGCTGCGGCTCAGATCAGGACACTTGAAGAGAACGTGCGGGAAGCTGGCATCCGGCTCTTCGGCCCGGGTAACCCCGCTCAGGGCATCGTTCATGTTATCGGGCCCGAGCTCGGTCTTACACAACCGGGCATGACCATCGTCTGCGGGGACAGCCATACATCAACCCACGGGGCCTTCGGCGCCCTGGCGTTCGGCATCGGAACCACAGAAGTGGAACACGTGCTGGCCACCCAATGCCTCCTTCAACACCGCCCACGTACCGCACAGGTACGCATCGATGGGACGCTGCAGCAAGGGGTAACGGCAAAAGATGTGATACTGGCCCTGCTCGCAAAGATCGGTGTGGGAGGCGGGACGGGACACGTGTTTGAGTACACGGGGTCAACGGTGCAGGCATTTTCCATGGAAGAGCGGATGACACTCTGCAACATGTCAATAGAAGGCGGTGCCCGTGCCGGCATGGTCGCCCCCGACGACACCACGTTTACCTATCTGGCGGGACGCCCTTTTGTCCCCCCCCGGTTTGACGATGCGGTACGCATATGGAGGCAGCTGTACACTGATCCGGACGCCCGGTATGATATGTCCGTCACGCTCGATGTTTCTGAACTTGTACCCATGATAACATTCGGCACCAATCCGGGCATGGGTATGCCCGTCACGGGAAGAATCCCGGATCCTGAGTCGGTGAGCGACCCCGCGGGGCGTGCGACGTTGCGGAATGCCCTCGCCTACATGGACCTCCGTCCGGGTGTGCCGATTTCGGGACAACCTATTCATGTCGTATTCATCGGGAGTTGCACAAACGGACGGCTGTCTGATCTGCGTGAAGCAGCCACGCTCATCCGTGGACGGAAGATTGCACCGGGAGTCCGTGCGCTCGTGGTGCCGGGTTCGCAAAACGTCAAACGCCAGGCAGAAGAGGAGGGACTGGATCGTGTGTTCCTCGACGCCGGTGCAGAGTGGCGCGAACCGGGCTGCTCGATGTGCATCGCCATGAACGGCGACGACGTTCCTGCAGGCCAGTATGCAGTCAGCACAAGCAACAGAAACTTCGAGGGCCGGCAGGGGAAAGGGAGCCGCACATTTCTTGCTTCACCGCTCACCGCCGCTGCTGCCGCGATCACCGGAGCTATTGTGGACGTAAGGACATTCTCATGAGCTCTTCGAAAAGACCATCCGCGGATTCTTCAGGGAAGGGGGTGTCCATCACCTCGAAAGTCACCGTACTCCCCGCCGACAACATCGATACGGATCAGATTATCCCGGCACGGTTCCTCAAAATTACGGACACAGCGGGGCTCGGCGACCATCTGTTTGAAGATCTCCGGCGGTCACCAGACGGATCTTTGCGGACGGATTTCTCCCTTAACCGGCCGGACAGGGTCGGGTCGGCGATTCTTGTCGCCGGCCATAACTTCGGGTGCGGCTCTTCGCGTGAACATGCCGCGTGGGCCCTCAAGGGTGCAGGCATCCGGGCCGTTATCAGCACCTCATTTGCCGATATCTTCAAAGGAAACGCCCTCAAGAACGGAATTATTCCCGTCGCCCTCCAGCCCGATGCGTGTGCTGCGATCGCTCTGCTTGACCGGTCAGAGACTCCGGTTACCGTGGATCTGGATTCCCGGAAGGTCAGTTGGGGGGATGAACGTGCTTCCTTCGAAATCGATCCGTTCGCCAGAAAATGTCTCCTCGGGGGGGTGGATGAACTGGGATATATACTCGCCCGGGAAGCCTCGATCAGTGCGTTCGAACTACGCCGGAAGCAAAGAGGAGAACCATGAAGGCGGATATTGTCGTGCTACCCGGTGATGGCATCGGTCCGGAAGTGACACACGAAGCGGTCGCCGTGCTCCGTGCCATTGGCGGACATTTCGGGCACACGTTTTCGTTTGTTGAGCATCCGTTTGGAGGAGCCTCCATCGATCTCCACGGTGTGCCGGCGACAAACGAAACTCTCGCCGCATGCGCACAATCCGCGGCCGTGCTGCTTGGTGCTGTGGGCGGACCACGCTGGGACTCGGTACAACCGGAACTCCGGCCCGAAGCCGGACTCCTTGCCCTGAGAAAACATCTGGGTGTCTTCGCCAACCTCCGGCCAGTGCGCCCGAATCCTGCGCTTGCCGCTGCGTCGCCGCTCAAAGAGCGCTTATTAACAGGGGTGGATCTTCTTGTTGTAAGGGAGCTGACAGGCGGTCTGTATTTTGGCACCCCGCGGGGAACCCGGTTCGATAATGGTATCGCGTACGCGACCGATACCCTGTCCTATTCTTCGATAGAGATCGCCCGTGTGATCCGGCTGGCATGCACACTTGCAGGATCCAGGAAAAAGCGAGTGACCTCTGTTGACAAAGCAAACGTGCTTGAGAGTTCGCGACTCTGGAGGACCATTGCGACAGAAGTGGCGGCGGAATTCCCGGAGATTACTCTTGACCATATGCTCGTTGATACCACCGCGATGCGGATTATTACTTCACCGGCAGCATTTGACGTCGTGGTGACCGAAAACATGTTCGGCGACATCCTGACCGATGAAGCCTCGGTGCTTGCGGGCTCGCTCGGACTTCTTCCTTCCGCGTCGCTTGGCGACGGGGGGCCGGGCCTGTATGAACCGATTCACGGTTCAGCTCCTGATATAGCAGGACGGGGTATCGCGAATCCCCTCGGAACCATTCTGAGTGCGGCAATGCTCCTGCGGTTTTCTCTCGGGCTCACGGAAGAAGCTGATTGTCTTGAACGTGCCGTGAATCAGACGATAACAGACAACGTGCTCACACCCGACCTCGGGGGAACATCCGGGACGCGGGCAGTGGGGAAACACATTCTTAAACTGCTGCACACCTACGCAACCGATGGAGAAGGAAATTGACGATACCGATGAGGAGGAGAGTATGAGCATGATGTCACAATCTGTCTGGATGGAAGATCGCCTTGTGCCGTTCCGGGAGGCCTCCATACATTTTCTTACGCCGGCCATGCACTACGGGATTGCAGTCTTCGAGGGCATCCGGTGCTACCGTACAGAACGCGGTGCCGCCGTGTTCCGTTTGCACGAGCACGCGGCGCGTCTCCTCCAGTCGGGCCGGATTCTGGGGTTCCGTTCTCTTCCGTATACTCCGGACGACGTTTGTCATGCTATCGAGCGTACCGTTGCGGCCAATGGATTTGAGGAGTGTTATATCCGGCCCGTGATCTACCTGACTGAGGGCGGGTGGAATCTGAACCTCGACGGGGGAGTCCCCGCGTTCGGCGTTGCAGTCTGGGAGTGGAACAACTATCTCGGGACCGAAGCCCTGGAGCAAGGCGTACGGGCAAATGTCTCGTCGTTCACACGTCATCACCCCAACATCATGATGACCAAGGCAAAAATCGCCGGCAACTATGTGAACAGCGTTCTTGCAAAAACGGAGTCCGTCCGGCTCGGATTTGAAGAGGCAATCATGCTCGACCCTGATGGCTACGTTGCGGAGTGCACGGGCGAAAACCTCTTTGTCGTCCGGGACGGGAGGATTACCACCCCGGAACTGGCACCGGTCCTTGACGGTATCACGCGGAACAGCGTCATCACGCTGGCACAGGATGCCGGACTCGAGGTCGACGTCGCCCCGCTTTCCCGGGACCAGCTCTACGGAGCCGATGAAGTATTTGTGTGCGGTACGGCTTCAGAAGTGATCGCGCTCCGGGAGATTGATTTTCGGACAATCGGTTCCGGGACATCCGGCCCGGTAACCCGGCAAATTCAACAGGCATTCCATGCCTCGATCCGGGGGAACCACCCGCGATCAGCAGAATGGCTTACCTATGTGACGATGGACCAACCTGCGCGCCTTGCGGCCGCAGGCTAATCAACCATTCACTCTATCGAGGGAGAACAAATATGGCGGTCATGGATTTTGGAGGAGTACAGGAAGAAGTGATCACAAGGGAGGAGATGCCCCTGGTGCGGGCGCAATCCATCCTGAAGGATGAAGTCGTCGGGATACTCGGGTATGGTCCACAGGGACACGGACAATCGTTGAATCTGCGGGACAATGGCGTGAAGGTGATCATCGGGCAGCGCAAAGGCGGCCGGGGCTGGCGTGATGCCATCGCCGATGGATGGGTGGAGGGAAAGAATCTTTTCGAGACCATCGAGGAAGTTGTGCAGAGGTCAACCATTGTAGAGTATCTGCTTTCTGATGCAGGCCAAAAGGAACAATGGCCAACCGTGGCAGCCCAGCTTCAAAAAGGGCAGGCACTCTGCTTTTCCCACGGCTTTTCGATCGCCTATCGCGAACAAACACGGGTCATCCCACCGGCGACGGTGGACGTGGTCCTCGTTGCGCCAAAAGGCGCGGGCCGCACAGTACGGAATAATTTTCTGTCCGGGAGCGGCATCAACTCAAGTTTTGCGGTGCATCAGGATGCCACAGGACGCGCACGCGAACGGGTCGTTGCACTGGGCATCGCCATCGGATCGGGATATCTCTTTCCGACAACGTTCGAGAAGGAAGTCTTCAGCGATCTGACGGGCGAACGGGGTGTTCTGCTGGGGGCAATCGCCGGACTGATGAAGGCACAGTATGATACGCTCCGGGCAATGGGACATTCACCGAGCGAAGCGTTCAACGAAACTGTGGAAGAAGCGACGCAGAGTCTGTATCCACTTATGGGGAAGAACGGCGTGGACTGGATGATCGCTTCATGCAGCACCACGGCCCAGCGCGGCGCACTGGACTGGTCGAAACGATTTGAAGCGGCGGTCAAGCCGGTGATGAAAGAACTCTATGAAAGCGTGCGGACCGGTGTGGAAACACAGCGTGTGCTCGACACCTGCAGCGCGCCGGGTTATCGTGATAGGCTGGAGACTGAACTGGACGAATGGAGAAATTCGGAAATGTGGAAAGCCGGGACCACCGTCCGGTCGCTGAGGCCTGAAAACTGGGGAAAAAAGGGAAAGTCCTAAATAATCCTATACGTTCCACATGTTCCGGCTTTATGTCAGCGACGCCTCCGCATTGACGCCGCATCCAGAGTCCTAAACAACGCTTCGGGAAACTCTTTCCGGAGCAGGTGGCGGTAGTAAAACCGGTATGTTTCGGTTCGCAGATGGACGGCCTTTCCGCCACCCCAGCCATGGCGGCCGCCGGGATACAGCATCAGCTCAAAGTGCTTGTTCATATCCTCCAGCGTGTCAACAAGCTGGATTGTGTTTTGCATGTGGACGTTATCATCCATGGTGCCGTGTACAAGCCGCAGGAGGCCGCGGATCTTGTGCGCATGTGTCAGAACGGATCCCTCCCGGTACCCGTCAGGATTTTCAGCCGGAGAATCCATATAACGCTCGGTGTAGTGTGAATCATAAAGCCGCCAATCGGTCACCGAATACTCGGCAATGCCGTGTGTGAAATACTCGGCTCCGGCGGCAAGCGCGAGGCTGGCGACATAGCCTCCATAACTTCCCCCCGTAATACATACCCGGCTGCTGTCCACAAATGGTTTTCTGCGTAGCCATTTGACTACTTCCGCAAGATCATGCATCTCCCAGAAGCCCAGTCTTCTATGCATCAGCGCGGCTCCGGTCTTTCCAAAATGGCCGGACCCCCGGTGATCAACGGACAGCTGGATCACACCCTCCTGCGCCAACCACTGCGCGCTGAGGGGCTTCCATCCGTCGAACACGCTTGCTGCGTTAGGACCACCATAGACCGAAATGAGGATCGGATACCTGCGCGCCGGGTCAAAATCAAGAGGCATGGTTAATACCCCGGGGAGCAATAAACCGTCAGGGGTGGGGATGGTGATCATCTCCGGCAAGGCCAGAGTATACGTGTTGAAGATTTCCGACTTGCTGTCGCCCAGTTCCCTGATGAGCTGGCCTTTTCCGTTCATCAAGACCATACGGGGAGGATGCTGCACGGATGAGTAGGTGCTGATGAAGTAGGATCCCTTGGGGGCCACTTTTACTGAATGGGTGAATTCTCCGAAGGTTAACCTTGTCAGTTCTTTTCCGCTGAGTCGAACCGAATACAGGTCGGTGCGCGTTGGCGACTCCTTGCGGGCGGTAAAGAACACGGTCCCGGTTGCCGGATCCACCGCCTGGATCCCGGTCACCGGCCAGGCGCCGTCGGTAATCTGCTGTTTCAGTTTCCCATCCATGCCATAAAGATACAGATGCGGCCACCCGCTTCGGTCGCTTGTGAGGATGAACCCCGAGAGGTCGGCGAGAAATTCTATTGACTCGAACCAATCGACCCAGCTGGGCTGGTGCTCGAGAAGGAGTTTCTGTTTTGCGCCCGAAGATGTGGCAAGACTGTACAGCACAAGCGTATCCTGACCGCGATTCATCCATTGCACAACAAGATCTTTTCCGTTTGGTTTCCAGAAGGGGGGTCCAAAATACTGGTCCTGTTTTTCGTCGAACGGTGCCCACACCGTCGGGCCGCCCGCAACCGGGACAATGCCTATGCGGACCTCCGGGCTGGGGTCGCCGGGTTTTGGATAACGGGCACGCTCCAGTGATCCATGCACGCCGTCAGCGGCAAACAGGGGAAATTCAGGCACAGGCGTGTCATCAAATCGGAAGAATGCGAGATGTCTGCTGTCGGGTGACCACCAGAATGCCCTGTAGCGGCTGGCCCGTCCCAGGATTTCCTCATAATAGATCCACGACGCCCAGCCGTTGTAGATAACGCTCGAACCATCGGACGTGTGGCGGGTCTCTTTGTTGCTCGACAGGTCCAGACTGTACAGATCATTCTCCCGTGTAAACGCAATGTACTTCCCGTCAGGTGAAAATACCGGATTCCGTTCTTCGGCCTCGGATGTGGTGAGGCGGCGGAGCATGCGGTGCGGGGTATCGAGAAGGTACAGATCGTTCAACGAAGAGTAGAGGAAAAATGACTCGTCGGGTGAGGTGGCCACGAAGGAAGAGGGGGTGATGTCTTTACCCAGGACATCTGTATACTGTTGAATGTCCAGCGCAGCGCTGTCGTTTCCGGTTGCCGCATCAACGAGGATCGGGACCTTGCGATCAGCGCCTGGTCTGGCGCGCGACTCGAGATACCGCTGGCCGTCCACCCATTTTGTGACCGTGGGGAGAGAAGAGATGATCTGTGGATCACCGTTCTTGAATATTTGTTCGAACGAGAGCCGTTGTGTTGATTGAGAGAGTGAAAGAGGGGATAACACCGTGATCGAGCAGAAAAGAAGCACAGCGATCCGCTGAGTGTGATTCCACCGCATGGCAGTCCTCAGTGATATCAGAAGAGTGTAGGGGGTTTACAGGTCGTCCACAATATCATCCACTCCCCGGCGCACTATGCGCGCGAAAACCCAGCCGAGGAGCATGCCGGCAAACATCGTTGCGAGGCAGTACAACGGGGTGAAGAAAAAGACAAGAGCTCCCATGGTCTTCTCATCGCCCGGGATCGTATTGTAAATCGTTTCCCATGCAACCCAGTATGCGGGGACCATGAGTGCGAGGATTCCGAAAATTCCTCCGATTGTTACGGACCAGAGGGTGACGCTCGGGATCCGTCCCGCATTATGGTGACTGATACTGGCGAGGACAATGAACGGGAGGAGACTGAACAGATTCAGCAGTAACGCCCTGCCTTTAAGATGTTCCAGGAGGATGTCCAGCAGGGAATCACCCAGTGGAATCCTGCCAACGATCAGCTGGACACTTAACCAGACTGCCGTGGGAGCAAGAATGCCCGTCACGAGGGGGAAAACCCAGGTCCCGCGTTCAGCCAGAGAGGGGGTTCTTCTGGAGGGATATCGTTGGGCGAGGATTACCTCTTCCCGCTGGGTTACCCATCTGCGGACAGGCCGTCTGAGGAGCGCGAAGAGAAGTGCGAGGGAGACGATAGATGTGGTTACCCGGCCGGCGGTTTCGAAAAAACGTGCGGTGGCATACGGGTCGGGCACGGGTATTCCCAGGGGACCGGTGACAAGATACGGCGTCCCGATCAGAGTCACGTTAAAGAGGATACTGAGAGGCACGTACGCGATGGTGCCCCAGTACCCCGTCGCAGGAAGGCGCTGGAAAGAAAAAAGGATAAGGAGCGGGATCACAACGGACGGCACCGCGAATGCAAAGAGACCCGGGTAGAACGGAAGCGGCATGGGTGGTGCCAGATACGGCAGAACATACTCGATTATTCCAAAGAGCGCTTTGAGGAGCAGCAAGATCAGAACGATGAGTACACTTTTCGGCAGAGCCCGGAACCCTGAGCCAGTCATACCATTCTCCGCGGTTTTGCGTGAAGAGTCTTGGAGGGAAACCCTGCAGCTATTATAGGGAAGAAATTGTGATTGATACATTCGAGGATACTGAACTTCCCGGAGATATGCAACCGGCTGCGCAGTTGCTTCCGGGTTCGAGATTCCTCACATTTGCAGAAGAACACCTTCAGGAGCACACCCATGAGATCAGGACCCCGTTTTCGGCACGTTTCCCCGGAGCGTCTCGTCTATGAACAGACCCGAATGCGAATCCGGGATGGGGACGTGCTCCTCTACCGGGGGCGTTCCGTGCCATCTCGAATCATACAGTGGGTCACAGGTTCACCCTATTCGCATGCAGGACTTGCGGTCTGGTGGAACCAGCGGCTCATGGTCCTGGAAGCAGTCAGCAAAGGAGTCATCGTAACACCACTTTCCTCCAATATCCGCCACTACTTCGGCGACGTTGAGTGGTTCACGAGCACGGCTGAGCTGTCCGTTGGGGAGCGTCGGCGCCTGGTAGAAGTCGCACAGAAAGAGCTCGGAAAGGAGTATGCGAGCTGGAAGGCCGTTCTTCTGGGGATCCGGCTGCTGTTCGGGGGTGGAATCGAACGACGTGATGCCCTGCGCCGGGAACGAAAACTTTTCTGCTCCCTGTATGTCGCTGCTGTCTATAATGCGGTCGGTCACGATTTAAAAAGAGGGACCAGCGACAGGTTTACTTCACCGGCTGATATCGCACGGTCTCCACTCCTCAAGCAGGTTGCAGCACTCAAACGAACTTGAGTTCCCGCGCCGGCGGAAGGTCGCCTCTGCCTCACGCGCCCCAATATCGGAAACTCCGGCGCCTCCCGTGCTCCGTTACCCCCCCCCATTTGTAGCCAGAAAAAGCCTTGACATTCCATCTCTTTATTCGTAGGATATTGCGGATTTACGTAGTCCGCTATGATCGATCACAGAGAGCACTCTCTTTCATCCTCATGAATCCGCCTTCAAATAGGAAGACTCCTGGCCAGACAATCGTTGTGGTTGAAGACGAGCATATCACGGCGGAGGATCTTCGACGCAGGCTTGAGTCCTGGGGGTATCGCGTGCAGGGTGTCGCGGCGTCCGGGGAAGAGGCCATCAGGATGACGGAGGCGACGAAACCTGACCTGGTGCTCATGGACATCCACCTTAAGGGTCCGATGGACGGCGTGGAGGCGGCCCGGCTTATCAAGGCGCGCTCCAACACGCCGGTAATCTATGCATCATCATTTTCCGATCCGGCCACACTGCGGCGGGCTCACCTGACGGATCCGTCCGGCATGATCAACAAACCGTACAACGATCATGAAATGCGGTCCGCCATCGCTTCTGCGCTCTCCAAACACACGATGGAGCGTCAGATTGCTGAAGCGGAGGATCGATACCGGCGACTCCTGGCGACGAGCTCTGATATGATTTTTCTCCGGAAGCGGCGGCGGATCCTGAGCGCCAATGGCGCGGCCATTCAGTCTCTGGAGTATCCGCTGGCAGAACTCCTGAGACAGGATCTTCCTCACTTCGCCGCTCGGGAGTCTGTGCCCTTGTTGACACTTGTTCTGGACGAAGTGGAGAAGGGCCGGGCTCACCGGAATGTCGAAGTGCTGTTCCGGACGAAGTCCGGATTGCCTCTCACTGTTGCCTTTTCGGCGGACACCTGCATGCATCATGGGGAGTCCGCTGAGCAGATCGTGTTGACTGCCCTTACACGCCGGGGTGTTACGGAAGAGGAAGAGGCCACGGATTCTCCGCGTGTGCTTATCGCCGACGACGAAGAGACGAACCGCACCATTGCGCGTCTGATGATGGAAAACCTGGGTTTCGTCGTTGAT
Organism: uncultured Bacteroidota bacterium; assembly: GCA_963700635.1. Taxonomy (GTDB): domain Bacteria; phylum Bacteroidota; class Ignavibacteria; order UBA10030; family UBA6906; genus JAGDMK01. Next base: position 629,254 of record CAVOYH010000004.1, read on the forward strand.
GTGGTCACCGATGGGCATGCGGCTGTAGAGGCCGCACGAACAGTTCCGTATGCGATGATTCTGCTGGATTGCTGGATGCCCGGGCTGGATGGCTTCTCCGCAGGAAGGGCAATCCGGTCCATGTCGTTGCCATCCCCTTCGACGAGGGTGGTTGCAATGAGTGCGGATATGCGGGATGGCGACAGGCAACGATGCCTGGATGCGGGCATGGACGACACCATCTCCAAACCGTTCACGATGGAGCAGATGCGGTCACTTCTCTCACGATCCGGGCTTTAGAATCACGTTCGTCACATCCTCTTGTTTGTGTTCCCACCATTCCGTAAATTTGTCCGACGGTGCGCATCATTGACACCCCCACTGATGACCACTACCTGGAGGCCAGAATCCCATGTTCATCCGACTCTCTACGTGTATGCTTGTTATCGCTCTTCTTAATATGAGCGGATGTGGAAAATCGCCTGAGCAGAAGCGAATCGAAGAGGCGGCCAAACAGGCAGGAGAAGCAGGTCAGGCGCTGAAAGAAGGTGCTCAGAAAATGGCGGACGCCATGAAGGGATTGAGCGGGGAGGGTGTGGAAGGAACAAAAGTGGAACCCGTAAATTTCCGGGATCTTAAGGCCCTCCTGCCGGAAGCACTCCCCGGGATGACTCGCTCCGGAGCAGAAGGAGAAAAGACCTCCGTCATGGGCATCAAAGTCTCTGAAGCCCATGCGCGTTATGAGAACGAAGAGGGGGCCTCCGTGACAGTGAAGATCACGGACATGGGAAGCGTCAGCGGGTTTGTCGGTATGGCAACCCTCGCATGGGCGCATGCTGACGTCGATCGGGAAACGGAGACTGGGTACGAACGAACAACGACATACGACGGCCACAAGGCATTTGAAAAATTTAACACTGAGTCCAGGGACGGCGAGCTGAATATTTTTGTCGCCGGCAGGTTTGTGGTGAATATCGAGGGATACGGAGTCGAGATGTCATATCTAAAAAGCGCCGCCGGCTCGATCAATCTCAAGGCGCTTGAAGCCATGAAAAATACCGGTGTTACCAGCTGAGTGGAGAGCGAACGTATGCCATTCCCCCATCCCTTCTACCGCTGGCGGCCTCATCCCTGGCATGGACTCGAAGTCGGACCCAAACCGCCTTCCGTGGTGCATGCGTTTATTGAGATCACGCCTTTCGACCTGATCAAGTACGAGGTGGACAAAGCAACGGGGTACCTCCGGGTGGACCGCCCGCAACGGAGCTCCTCGCTGCCTCCGTCGTTGTACGGATTTATCCCCCGCACGTATTGCGCCAACCGGGTCGGCGCTCTTTCCGCCAGCGGTAGACATGGCGATGGTGATCCCCTCGACATTTGTGTCCTGAGCGAACGTCCGATAAGCCGTTCGGAAGTTATTATGAACGCCAGGGTCGTAGGGGGGATTCTGATGGTTGACAGGGACGAGGCGGACGACAAGATCATTGCGATTCTTGAAAGTGACGCCTTCTGGGGGAACGTACGGGATATCGCCGATCTCCCCGAAATTCTCATCGAACGGCTCCGGCATTACTTTGCCACGTACAAACTTATTCCCGGCGCGCCCACCACGCATGTCTCCATCGAAAGCGTGTACGGCGCGGAACACGCGTTTAAGGTGGTGCAGGCCGCTATGCAGGATTACGAGGAGGCGTTTGGCAGCTAATCATCCGCCTTCACTTCCAGCAGTACAATGGTGTACGATCGTTGCACCTCGCGCCCTGCGAACATGATCCCCAGCAATACGCTCACCATTCCACCCACAAAGATCCACAGGGGGACGACTTTCATGACGTCCGCCGCTATAAACAGGTTCAAACCGATAACTACCGACGTCAGCACAAACAGGGCAATCGCTGTTTGCATGGATAGAATCGCATTGCGGACGAGGCGGCTCCGTGTGAGCAGTTCGCCGCTTTGTTTGCTGATGCTCATGAACCGTATGTTATCCGCGTACTCCAGGTGATCGTGCTGTTGAAGGTAACGGAGGTATTTCCGGCGCTCCTCATTCAGGAGCCGGATGCGGTTGATAATGATAGAGTACCGATTGTTCAGCCCGAGCAGGAGGAGCCCGACCGCGGAAATACCCAGCGCGGGCGCCAGCATACTCTGAATCGCGAGGATGGGATTTATGGGGAGTTCATTCATACGGAGCACATGGTGGTCGAGTGGATCGTTTCATACAAGATACGCACTTTCTGTGTCGATTCCCACTGCGCTTTCCCCTGTTTCTTTGTACCTTACCCTACCGGTCCCGGGATCCGGCTCACATGACCCCTCACACAACACTGAGAGTATGAACCCTGTACGTTTTGCCGTCATAGGCCTGGGAGGATATGGCCTTGTCCATATCGAAGCCGTTCGCTGGCTCGCACGCCAGAAACTTGCCCGTCTTGCTGCCGTCGTCGCGCTCCCGATCGATCGCCAGAGCCGGCCCGACCTCGTGCGCACGCTCGAGGGCGAAGGCGTGGCGTTGTATTCATCCATCGAGGAGTTTTATGCACGATGGCACGTCTGTCGCTGACGTGCTCACCGTGCCCATAGGCATCCATCACCATGTTCCGGTGAGTGTTACGGCCCTCCAGGCGGGGCTGCATGTGTATTGTGAAAAACCCGTGGCAGCAACAGTGCAGGATGTCGATACTCTTATCGATGCGCAGGCCCGTCCGGGCAGGCAGGTCGCCGTAGGCTACCAGCATATCTGCAGCAATGCGATGCAGCAGCTCAAGCAGAGAGTTGTGAGCGGACGTCTGGGGCAACTGCACACTGCCACGATGCTCTGCGGCTGGCCACGCAGCAAGCAGTACTACTCCCGGAATGAATGGACCGGCAAGCTGCGCATCGGACGGGATTGGATCCTCGACAGTCCGGCCAACAACGCGCACGCCCACTATGTGCTCAACCTGCTGTTTGCAGGATCCGCAGCGTGAACGTCGGGCGGCGGTACCCCGGACTCTTCGCGCCCAGCTTCTCAGAGCCAACACGATCGAGAGTCCGGACACGACAGAGGTGATGCTGACCACGGACGACAATGTGCGGATGCACTTCCTGCTCACGCATGCGAATGAAACACCGCAGGGCCCGAGGATGGTGATCGTAGGTGACCGGGGCAGGGCGTACTGGCAGTCGGACGAAGGGCTCACCGCGATCCGCTACGCCGACGGATCATCCGAGACGTTTGACAACCGCCTTCATCCGCAGTGGCGGTACGATGGCTTCCGCAACTTTGTGGAAGCGCTGCAGGGTAAGGCGGAGGTGCTCTGTCCACCCGGACTTGCCCGCGCCCAGACCCTTGCGATAAATCTTATGCATGAAAGTTGTCCGGAGATCAACACCGTTCCCGAAGAAGCGATTGTCGAAAAGGAAGATTGGGAGATGTTTCCGCCTGACACCAAGGGTGTCTTCCGGCGGATACGCGACCTTGATGTGTACATGGATATCGCCATTCAGGAACGCGTGTTCCTCAATGAACTCGGTGTGGGATGGGCGGGCACAGGAGAAAGCCGTGAGGTCTCCGGCGACAAATATCCGGGCTTCGGAATCAATCGGTAGCGGCAGAAACAGTACACCCGTAGATCGTACGCGTCTGGCACGGTCTACGGGTGGGAAGAGATCGGGGTCAGACGAGTCCCTGGTCCATCATCGCGTCGGCCACCTTCAGGAAACCGGCGATATTGGCTCCGTTCACGTAGTTGTCCGGGAGTACCATATTTCTCGGCGGTATCCAGGCATGTCTGGTGGATGTTCTTCATGATCTGATGGAGGCGTTGATCAACTTCTTCTTTGGGCCACGGAAGCCGCATGCTGTTCTGGCTCATCTCGAGCCCGGAGGTGGCAACGCCGCCGGCATTCGAGGCCTTTCCCGGGGAATAGAGAATGCCGGCATCCAGGAACACTTTGACGCCGTCGAGCGTCGTCGGCATGTTGGCTCCTTCGCAGACGCAGATACAGCCGTTCTTCACGAGCTCGCGCGCATCGTCCGCGTTGAGCTCGTTCTGCGTTGCGCAGGGGAGTGCCACATCCGCCTTGACGCTCCAGGGACGTTTGCCGGGATGGAATCGGATCTTGAACTTGTCGGCAAAGTCCTGGACACGGTCGCGCGCGCTGGCGCGCATCTCGAGCATGTACTGGATCTTCTCTCCTTGGATGCCATCCTTATCGTGGACGAACCCGTCTGGTCCGGAAAGCGTCACAACCTTACCACCAAGCTCGGTGACCTTTCTCCACAGCGCCCCAGGCCACGTTGCCGAAGCCGGAGACGGCCACGGTCTTGCCGTCAAAGGACTGTCCCTTTTGCTCTTCAACATTTCTTCGGCGAAGTAGACCACGCCGTATCCGGTCGCCTCGGGCCGGATGAGTGATCCGCCCCAGTTCAACCCTTTGCCGGTCAGAACGCCGGAGAACTCACGCGTGAGCCGTTTGTACTGTCCGAAAAGATAGCCGATTTCGCGTGTCCCGACCCCGATATCACCGGCGGGGACGTCGATGTCGGGACCGATATGGCGGAAGAGTTCGGTCATGAAGCTCTGGCAGAACCGCATCACTTCGTTGTCGCTTTTGCCCTTCGGATCGAAAGTCGGATCCCCCCTTGCCGCCACCCATGGGAAGGGACGTGAGGCTGTTCTTGAACACCTGCTCGAACGCCAGGAACTTGAGGATGCCGAGAGTGACCGAGGGGTGGAAGCGCAATCCGCCTTTGTACGGCCCGATCGCGCTGTTCATCTGAATGCGGAAGCCGCGGTTGATGTGGATCTCGCCCTGCTCATCCATCCATGGAACCCGGAACATCACCACCCGCTCCGGCTCGACCATGCGTTCCAGTATCCTGGCGCTCCGGTACTCCGGATGCGCGTTCAAGAACCAATTCCAGGGACTGAGCGACTTCCTCAACGGCCTGATGAAATTCCGGCTCGCTCGGGTTTTTTGCTTTGACAAGTGCAATCACTGCATCGACATACTCTGACATGATTTTCCTCTGATCGAATGATTCGTTGTTTGAAAAGAAACGCGAGCAGAACCCGGGCACTCACTGCTTGAAGAATGCCGCGACGAGCGTTTCATGGTCCCTGTCGTTGAGATCCTGAAGTTCACCCGCGTACAATACTTCGCTGATGGGCGCAGTGTCGCCGTCCGGCGTGCGGCGCGACATGTCTTTGGTCAGGGTCTTCAGCCGTTCGAGCTCCTCCTCGTAAAATGCCACGGCCCCGTTGCCGATCTTCAGGGCCGGGATTTCGGTGTCGAGATGGTCCGCGTCCAGCACGCATGTCCAGTTTTCCGCATACGGGGTGACCTGCAGCATCTCGGGGTGTTTTGCAATGCCGGTATTGACATCGATGACGCGGCCGCTGACCGGCGCGCGGAACGAGATCCGGCGCTTGTTATGGACTACGCTGAAGAGGGGCTGGCCCTGCTGGACCGTCATGCCGAGATTGGGCAGTTCGACAATCTCGATCGGGCCGATGAGTTTGTTGGCAAAATCGTCGAGGCCCACGCGCACCGATCCGTCCTCGTACATGGCCGCCCAGGAGTGTGTCTGCGCGATGAACACGCCGCCCGGAATGGCAAACTCGCCCGCGCCGGTATGCTCGATGGCCGACACGTGCGTGATATGGACCTTGGGTTTCAGTTGTTTCTGGATCCGCTCCTGCCGCTTGAACAACGACTTCTTGACGAAGGCCAGGAGTTCATCTTCGGTGAACGGCTTCTGCACGTAGTCCATCGCGCCATGCTTCATGCACTCAACTGCCGTTTCCACCGTGGCATAGCCGGTAATGATCACGACGTCAATGTCCGGACGGATGTGCTTGACCGACTTTGTGACTTCCACGCCATCCATGGCCGGCATTTTCAGGTCGGTGAACACAAAATCGTAGTGGTGGGTCTGCAAAAGCCCCAGCGCTTCCTGGCCGATCTGGACGGTGTCGACGGAATATCCGTCGAGGACCAGGATCTTCCGGAAGCTGTCCAGAATCACTTCCTCGTCGTCGACGCAGAGTATCCGGGCCTTCGGGTGTTCCACCTCGGCCCGCTTGAGCGTTTTTGCCTCGCGGCTGAAATCGAGTTTCAGGCTGACCGCGAGGGCGTTCTCCCGCTCGCGGCGCAGTTTGTTCTCCTGAAGCCTGCGCGAGATCAGGCGGATGGCGATGTCCGCGATGACGAAAACGATGACGGCTATGATGAACAGGAACATGAAGAGATCTCCTTGTGTAGTCAGAACAGGGAATTGGAGCTGCACGGTATCAATTGCTGCAGCTCGTATTCGACATCCGTCGGGACGATCCTGTACATCCATCCCTCAAAGTACGGGTCCTTTTCGAGGACGCCGGGTGACAGAGTAAGAATCTCCTGCCGTTCCACGATTCTTCCGCTCACGGGAGCGAGAACGGGATGCACCAGACCGTCGTGGGTCTTCACCTGTGCGCACGCGGTTCCCTGGACCATCTCTCCGTCCGCCGGAAGGAGCTCCACGCTTTCGATCGGATCGGTAATGCGCACAAAAAGATGGCTGAGACCCACCACCGCTGTCCCCGTCCCTTCCAGGGCCACCCAGCTGGCAAGGCCGAGCCGGTAATAGAGGGGTGGGCAGGGGACGACCATGAGCATCGGATCGTCCTTTGACGCCCCATCGCGGGAATGGGCCATTTTCAAATCCCTGTACCGGAGCGCGCGTCTGACGGCAGACAGCAACTCGTCGCTTGTGAACGGCTTGGGCACAAAATCGATCGCCCCTTCGCGCAATGACCGGACGGCGTTTTCGACCGTGGTGTAGCCCGTTGCCATGACGACCGGTACGTCGGGCGTGAGCCGTTGTGCCTCCTGCAGGATCTGAAAACCGTCGACCTGCGGCATCATGATGTCGCACAGGATGATGCGGGATGATGCAGCGCGGATACGCTCGAGGCCGTTCTGCCCATCCGCGGCCGTCTCGATAGAGTAGCCTTCCGCCCCACAGATCTTCTCCACCGCGTCCAGAATCACCTGCTCGTCGTCGATAACGAGGATGTCGACCTGGCGTGCCAAGCGGCTACCGTGGTTGCTCAATCGGGAGCCTGATACGGAACGATGTGCCCTTGTTCACCGCGCTCTCCACCTTGATGGTCCCGTTGTGGTTGTCTATGATCCCCCAGATGACGGACAGGCCGAGGCCCGTTCCTTTCTGCCCTTTTGTCGAGAAGAAGGGCTCGAAGATGTGCGGGAGGTCCTCCGCCGGAATGCCGCACCCCGAATCAGACACCGTGATCTCCACATACTCGCGCATGCCACCGGTATCGACCGCTTCCCACCGCTGCCAGTCGCATCCCCTGCGCACGCAGGATTCCCACTTTCCCTGTGTCGGGATTTCAATCCAGAACACAGGAGCGCCACATGTCGGGCACGGTGTATCATGGGCATGCAAGGATATCCCACATTCCGGACAGCTGAGGTCCATCAGGGTCCCCTGCGGGACGGGAATGCTCGTCGTATGGTTGTGGCGGCCGTACACCGGATCGATGAACAGATATCCCTCTTCGCTGCCGGAGCGCATCTTCACCCTCACCGCGGGGACCCCGTGGATGCGTGTTGTTGCATCGATCAGGGAATGCCGCTTCGGGCACGTGGCCTTCTTGATCTGAGCCGTCCCGTACGGCGACAGCCTGATCGGGGACGCACCTATCGTGATCGTCCCGCCTTTTCGACCATCGCATCGATGCCGTTGACGATCAGGTTGATGAAGACCTGCTGTATCTGATTGGCGTCGAGCGTGACGCGCGGGAGCGATGCGTCGATGGACTTGACGAGTTCGACGTGGCGCAGGGTGAGCTGGTTGTGTGCAACCTCGATCGCGCGGTCAATGATCTCATGGAGATTCGCCTCGCTTTTCTTGGGGACGGATTGTCGTGCGAAATCCAGGAGGCTCTTGACGATCTCACGCGATCGCAGGGTCTCCCGTACAATCACCTTCAAGTCGTCCTGAATCTCCGGCTGGTTGGCCGTGCGCTTGAGCAGGAAACTGCTGTACGTGAGAACGCCGGTGAGCGGGTTGTTGATCTCATGTGCCACACCAGCTGCCAGACGGCCGAGAGAAGCCAGTTTATCGGACTGGAAAAGCTGGAGTCTGGCCTCGGAAAGTTTGTCGGTCATGTTATTGAACGAGCGGGCCAGCTTGCCGAGCTCGTCGTGACGAGTTGACTTGATGCGGTACGCCAGGTTGCCGTCTGCTACTTGTTGCGTCGCCTTGAGAAGGGCAGTCACGGGTGTGTCCACCCACCGTTCTACAAAAAACCCGATGATGATGCTCAGGGCGACAACCGCACTGAGTGCGAACCACACCATTTCTATTCTGCTGCTCTGGATTGTCCGGTCGACTTCATTCAATGGCAATGTAACATCCAGAACGCCCAGCACCGTCTGCTGCTCGGGGTGTACATGACAGGGGGCCGACCAGCATGCCTCTTCGTTGTTGATCGGATTGATCACGCCGAGCATGCGCGCAGAGTCAGGATGCACCTGGAAAACACGTGTCCGGTCTGCAATGGGCAGGCGCTCGAGGGGACGGTCCGCTGAGTGGCAGGCATAACAGCTCTCGGCGTTCTTGTCCACGGATTTGCCGATGTCTTCCTCGACGGACGAATAGATGATCTCGCCGGTCTTGTTGAGCACGCGGATCTTGCCTATTGTCGGTTGCCGGCCGATCTCGTTGATTGCAAGGTGAATACGATCCCGCTGATTCAAGAGCATGTCATAACGCGTACTGTACTTGACGGTCTCGCTCAGCTGATTGGCGTGCCGTTCGACTTCCGCCTGAAGACTGGTGCCATGTGATTGAATATTAAAATAGGCAAAGATGCTGATAATCAGAATCGCTGTGACACCGACCACCAGAATCAGTTTTAGCCCGATATGTTGCAGAAGCCTCATGCCGTCTTTCACCGTTTGGGCACAGGGAGAGTCGAACCCGGCCGCTCGCGTGGATACGTCTTGTCGTCGTGGCACCCGGCGCAGGTCGGCGGTTTGTCAAAGTGTTTCTCTTCATGGCACAACTCGCAATCCAGCTCCCGGTGTGCAGCGTCCAGACGGAAACCTGTAACATCATGCTTGAAGGTCTGGGGAGTCCAACCGGCGTGGCAGGCCGAACACTCGGAACTCATTTTTTCATACCGCTTGTTCTGTCCATGGCACTTCTCACAGGACAGGGTGTTGTGGAACCGATTCAGGGGCCATCCTGCACTGCGGGCGTGGTCAAAGGCCTCCATCGGTTTGGCGGCGTGGCACCCTTCACATTTGTCGGTGGCGTGGCACGTGAAGCAGGGGGCATGAAGTGCTTCCATCGTGCGCTGGGGCCGGACCTGCCGGTCTGTTGCTGCTGCGGCGCCCGGCTTCTTCTTTTCATGACAGCGCACACACGCCTCGCCGCGATGACAGTTTGCGCACTGCAGGCCAAACCGGCCGGCGTGGTCGTCATGGAAGAATGTTACAACACTTCCTTTCTGGCTGCGCGTTTCGTACACGACACGCTTGGGCAGAGGAACCTCGGGATGAGACTTTCCTGCAAGCTGTGCCTTCTTTAATGCTTCCGTGGTACTCTGATTGGCCTCCCGCTTGAGATGGCAGCTTGTACATTCCGTCGTCTTGCTCCACTGTCTGTGGCAATCCATACACTGCCTGTGATATGCGGCTTTCAGATCGGGCATGGTGATGTCTGTCCTTGAGCGGTTTGCCGGATGACATTCTTTACATGCCAGAATCGTCATGGATGTGCTGTTGTAGTGGTGACAGCCATAACATCCGCCCGACATCTCCGACATATCAGAATGGAGACGATGGGAGAAGATGACCGGGCCATATTCCTTGGACACCTTGCTCATGATCAGTACTTCGGGTCCGCTTCTGGGAGGATGAAATCCCGGAATGATACGCGCCCGCGGGCAGGCCGACAGGCAGGGATCGGTCTTCGTCGGGGCCGAACATTCATGGCAGGTCTGACAGGAGACGTTCAGGGGTTTTGGCGGGACATGTTTCTGCCACTTCGAATCCTGGGCACGTCCGGCTGCGACGGAGAAAAGAGCTGCAAAACACAGGATGAAAAAATATCGGATTGTCATTTTCCGCCTCGAATGGCATACTTGGTCTTGGGTGCCGTCGTCGTGTCGGGGATGCTGATGACCGGGAAGATCATCACGTAGGCGCGGTACATCAGGACGAGAAGACAGGCAAATCCGACAGTAACCGAAATTTCCCCGACGGACGGGAAATACGATGAAGACGCATAGGGTGGTGTATAGGCGACTACAAAATTGTTGATCCTGTTGAGTGCCACGCCAACGATAACAAGTGACGAGGCGATGAAAAGCAGCACCGGCGACCGCAGGACAGTCCGGGAAAGAAACATCCTCAACGGGATGATCACGCCGAGCACAACTTCCACGGTCCACATCACACTTGCCGTGTTCAGTTCCTGGAGGTAGACGAATGTCTCGCGGATGAACATGTCTCCGAGTTTAAAAGCGAGATACACGCCGAGAATAGGCGCAACGGTGCTGCCGAGCTTTGACAGGACGTCCATTTCCATCTTCAACTTGAAGGATCGGGAAGCGAGAATGGACTCAAAGATCACCATGGGAAAGCCGACAGCGACGGCGGAGAGCAGGAACAGCAGGGGAAGCACGGGCGTCTGCCAGAGAGGATGCATTTTGGGGCCGGCGATCACCATGAGGGTGCCGAGCGAGGACTGATGGAGTGTCGAGAGCACCACTCCGGCGATGACGAAAGTAAACATGGTCTTGCCGAGCCCCCGGTCCATCACCCGGAGAACTTTGTCAATCGGGCGGTTCAGAATCTTCAGGGCGCCGGGAAGGTTCACCTTGCCGATAAACCGTTCCGTCACGATCGGGATGAATTCTATGTACAGCACCGTCATGTAGATCATGACGCAAATACCCACCTCGAACAGGGCGGATGAGCCGTTCCACATCACGAGGGGATGCCAGATAAAATACCACCGTCCGATATCCACAAACACCGCAAACGCGACGAACGTATAACCGAGCATCGCCGTCAGCAGGGCAGGGCGCAGGACCGCGTGATATTCCTCGCGGTGCATAACGTGTCCGATGGCCGCGGTGGTAAAACCACCGGCTGCCAGCGCGACACCGGCCGCGACATCCACGGCTATCCACAATCCCCAGGGATACTGATCGTTAAGATTTGTTACCGATCCGATTCCAAAGAAAAACCGGCCGGCGAGAAAAATCAGTCCATTCAGTGCAAGAACGGAGAGAACAATGACACCCGGCGTGAAGAACTTTGCCTTGATGGGTGCTGGTTTCATGTGTGCGTGCATTCTGTGGTACTCCTAGAGACCTTCTTCTTTGCGTGTTTTGGTCATCCACATGATGGCCCCGAGAATTGCGTAGAGGGCAACGGGAGGCATAAAATAGGCAAAAATGCCGTGCTGGATTGCTTCGGAAACGCCCGGGGCGGGAGACGGGCTGAGCTTCGGGAATTGCAGATCGGTAAATTCCCTCCCCGCCAGGTACATCCACGCTGTTCCTCCCACCTCGTATTCACCATAGATATGATCCACATACCGATCGGGGTAGGTCTTGATCCTTTGATGTGCTATCCGGATTACTTCCTGGCGCGGACCATAGGTGAGGGCCTCCACAGGACAGATTTCCACACACGCGGGAAGCTGCCCCTTGGTGGTGCGTTCGATGCAGAAGTCGCACTTCCGGATATCCGGTTGCAGAGGGGTGAGAAATTCAAACGCAGGAATCTGGAACGGGCACGCAGCCATACAGTATCTGCACCCGATACACTTGTCAGTGTCCCAGACCACCGACCCGTTCTCCTCTTTGGAGAACGCGCCCACGATACACGCCGAGAGGCAGGCGGGGTGATCACAATGCATACACTGGACCTTTACATCAAACGGGAGGTCCTTGTTCCTGGGATTTTCATACTCATTCACGACGGTGAGTGCAGTCTCATCCGGACGGCGCATCCGTTCAAAGACCGAACGGTCAGCGTACGTGTCCAGCGGCTCTGTCGGAAGTTCGTGCGCGGTCCTGCACGCCCACTCGCAATTCCTGCAGCCGACGCATACGGTCGTGTCGACAAGCACGCCCATGCGGTCAGGTGAGAGAATATTCTTGGGTGCGGCCTGCGCTGTTGAGGCATTAAGCCCTGCGACGGCGGTACCTGCTGCTGCGGCGGTCTTCAAAAACGTACGGCGGTCTTGTGCTTTCATGGGGTTTCCTTGGGCGGGATGTATGTCCGTATGCCGCGAACTCTCAACAATTGCGCCATATTCGCCTGTTGAATTTTCAATCATTTAAGGGTGGCAGCGCTCGTTTTTGCCTCAGTTTTTCCCAAATTAGGGAAAACCTGTCATGTGTATTCCCACTTGTGGGAAAGCCCTTCCCCTTTTTAGCCCTAAATTTAAGGGTTCCCGTGGCATGCTTTATGAAATTTGGCCGTGTGCCGGGAGCTGAAGTGTTCTGATCACATTTGTCCGGCGAGTCAATGTTGCGGCAGGTGTGTAAGCTCCCGCGATACTGGAGGATATACGCTGATGAAAAAGTCTGACCTTAAGATTCTCGTCGTTGACGATGAACAGATCGTGCGTGAATCGCTGATGAAGTGGTTTCAGGAGGACGGGTTCCGGGTTGAGAGTGCCGCGGACGGCGCCTCAGCGCTTAAAAAAATCCAGTCCGAGCCGTGGAACCTGGTGCTTGCGGATATCAGGATGCCGGGCATGGATGGTATGGAACTGCTGCACCGGATAAAGAAGATGAACCGGCAGATTGTTGTCATCGTGATCACGGCATTTGCAACGGTGGAGACGGCGGTGCAAGCCCTGAAAGAGGGCGCCTACGACTACATCACCAAGCCGATTGATCCGGAATATCTGAGTCATATTGTCGTCAATGCTCTCGAACAACAGCTGCTGAACTTCGAGAACCAGCGATTGAGGGACGCGGTCAGCGAATTGACAGCGGGGGTGGAGCTTATTGGCGATTGTCCTGAGATGCGCCGTGTCCTGGAACTCGTGCAGACCGTGGCACAGACAAATACGGTGGTGCTGGTGAAGGGAGAAATGGGCTCGGGAAAAGAGCTGGTTGCCCGCGCGATTCATCAGGGCAGCGCACGGCGCTTTGCTCCTCTTGTGACCGTCAATTGCGGCGCACTTGCGGACTCCATGCTCGCCGATGAGTTGTTTGGCCATGAACAGAACGCATTTCCGGGCGCCCTGCAGATGCGCAAAGGGAAGATAGAATACGCCGAAGGCGGGACCCTGTTCCTGGATGAAGTGGTGAACCTGGACTACAAGATTCAGGGGGATCTGCTCCGCATCATCGAGTCAGAACAGATGATGCGGCTGGGCGGATCTGAACCGATCCGGACGGACTTCCGTCTTGTTTGCGCCACCAGTGCAGATCTGGAAGAGGCAGTCCGCTCGGGCAAATTCCGCGAGGATCTGTATTATAGAATCACCGTATTGGAGGTGGTCCTGCCTCCTCTACGGGCACGACGCGGTGATGTCGCAAAACTTGCACATTTTTTCCTTGTAAAATATGCCCGGGCAATGAATCGCACGATGAACGGATTCTCTCCGGACGCCATGCTTGCGCTCAAAGCATACGACTGGCCGGGCAATGTCCGTGAACTGCAAAATGTCATCGAACGGGCGATGGTGATTGCTCCGGGATCCATGATCAACAAGGAGCACCTCATCCTGCATACCGATCTGCCGTCGCCCAGCACGGGAAAGAGGATGGACGATGTCGAACACCGCCACATCGAACAGATCCTCCGGGAGACAGGCTGGAACATAAGCCGCAGCGCGTCCATCCTGGACATCGACCGGGTTACGCTGTACCATAAAATCGAGAAGTATCAACTCAAACGCGAGATCTGAAACCTTCACCATTGTCCATCCCGATAGTTGCCCTCCTTCGGGGCTTCGTTGACTTTCAGGCCCCCTTTGCGTATTTTCTTAGACTTTCATCTGATTTTTGTTCTTTGCGAGGAATGCATGCCACAAACCCAGTATGACATCGTGATTGTGGGCGGGGGACCGGGTGGATACACTGCCGCGATCCGGGCAGCCCAGCTCGGGATGCACGCAGCCATCGTCGAGCGCGATCGGCTCGGTGGAGTGTGCCTGAATTGGGGGTGTATCCCGACCAAGGCCCTGCTCCGAAACGCTGAGGTCCTCTCCCTTTTCCAGCATGCCGATGAGTGGGGTATCTCATTCGAGAACCTCCGAGTTGACTTCCCGCGTGTCATCAAACGCAGCAGGGGGATAGCCGACCGCATCTCCAAAGGGGTGGAGTTCCTCATGAAGAAGAACACCATCACGGTCATCCCTGGCGTGGCCCGGCTCCTCTCCGCCGATACCCTTGAGATCCGTGCCGAGGGAAAAACAACATCGACGGTGAAGGCGAAACACATCATCCTCGCCCCCGGTGCCCGGCCCAGACCGCTTCCCAACGTACCCATAGACCGTAAACAGATTCTTACAAGCACGGAAGCGATGACCTTGCCCTCGCTTCCTTCCTCCATGATCATCATCGGCGCCGGCGCCATCGGCGTCGAATTTGCCTCCCTGTACAATACGTTCGGCACCCGCGTCACTATCGTAGAAATGATGCCTTCCGTCCTCCCGATGGAAGACAGTGAACTCACGAAAATTCTTGCTTCAAGCTTTACGAAACGGGGCATGGAACTTCTGACAGAAACCAGGGTTGAAAGCGCTCAGACCGATGAAAAGGGCGTGACGGTTCAGGTTCAGACTCCAGGCGGCGGGCGTGCGCTCTCGGCCGATGTTGCCCTCGTCGCAATAGGTGTCCAGGGAAATGTTGAGAACCTCGGACTGGAAACGCTCGGTGTCAGGACTGAACGGTCACATATTGTCGTGGACAAACAGTACCGCACGAGCGTGCCCGGCGTCTATGCGATCGGCGATGTTATCGGACCACCGTGGCTCGCACATGTTGCCGCAGCGGAAGGAATCAGCTGCGTGGAAGGGATTGCCGGGCGGGAAACCGCCGGGGTCGATTATTCGAATGTTCCGGGGTGTACATACTGTACGCCACAGCTCGCCAGTGTCGGTTTTACCGAAGATGTGGCGAAGGCAGAAGGATATGAAGTGAAGATAGGGCGCTTCCCCTATCGTCCGCTCGGCAAGGCCATGGCCATTGGTGAAACTGAAGGTATGGTGAAGCTGGTCTTTGATGCCCGGTACGGTGAACTTCTGGGTGCGCACATTCTCGGCGCCGATGCGACAGAGCTTATAGCGGAAGCGGTGCTGGCCAGACGCATGGAGGCGACCGGGCCTGATATCTACCGGACGATTCACGCACATCCCACACTCAGCGAAGCAATTATGGAAGCAGCGGCGGCGGCCTATGGTGAAGCAATCAGTATCTGACCCCCCCCGCGGTGGTGCGCTTGTCGTCAACCGTCTCGGACGAACGCCGTACCGGGAGTGCTGGGAAGTGCAACAACTTCTCTTTGCACGCCGGCTCGCAGGCGAGATTCCAGACACGCTCCTGTTGACCGAACATGAGCATGTGTACACGCTGGGCACGGCCGCCCGTTCGGAACACCTGCTGGCGGATGCTGATCGGCTGCGCTCGAGCGGGACCGATGTGGTCGCCGTTGATCGTGGCGGCGATATCACATATCATGGGCCCGGCCAGCTTATCGCGTACCCTATTCTGGACCTGTCAAACCACGGACGTGATCTTGACACATATCTCCGGCGGCTCGAGGAGGTGGTCATCCGGCTCCTCGGCCGGGTCGGCATCCGCGCTTCCCGCGTGGCGGGATATACAGGAGTGTGGGCTGCGGGCGATAAAATCTGCGCCATTGGAATTAAATCGAGCCGGTGGGTTACCATGCACGGGCTTGCACTTAATGTCACAACGGATCTCTCCTTCTTCAGAGGAATAATCCCGTGTGGCATCTTTGACCGCGGTGTGACATCGATTCTGGATTTGACGGGCGTCGCGCACTCGCTGACTCTTCTCGAAGACATAATGATTGAAGAATTTGCGGCGGCGTTCGGCTGTCAGGTACAACACGAATCCCTCCACGTAGAAAGGTGATGGTGTGACATACTCACCGGAACAGTTGCGCGGTGCCTATACGAACGCCGTTGCTGCGCGGCTGATGGACGCGAAAATTCTGATTCTCCTGAAACAGGGGAAAGTGTTTTTTCATATCGGCTGCTCCGGCCATGAAGTCGCACAGGTGGCAATGGCAATGACTCTTCAGCCCGGGAAAGACTGGTCATACCCGTATTACCGTGACATGGGTTTCGCGTTGCAGTGCGGCTATACGATTGAAGAGATCATGCTCGACGCCATGCACCGCGCAGGGAGCATCAGCAGCAACGGGTATTCCATGCCCTTTCACTATGGGCACAAACAGCTCCGCATGGTGGCACAGTCCAGCCCCACCGGAACTCAGTACCTTCAGGCAGTTGGTACGGCAATGGGCATTCAGAAAGACGGACTGGACGAGGTTGTGTATGTTTCCTCCGGTGAAGGAGCAACGAGCGAAGGTGAGTTTCATGAAGCCGTCAACTGGGCCGCACGTCAGCGCCTGCCGGTGGTGTTTTTTATCCAGAACAATCGGTATGCAATATCCGTCCCGGTGCATGACCAGATTGCAGGAAGTTCCGTCTACAAAATGGTCCAGGGATACGAAGGCCTTCATCGCCTTGAGGTTGATGGCTGCGACTTCAGCGCAATGCTGAACACTGCAACCGAAGCCGTGGGGATTGCGCGGCGCGGGGAAGGCCCGGTCCTCATTGAAGCCGAAACCGTCCGTCTCCTGCCCCACTCTTCCTCCGATGATCAGCGGAAATACCGGGATGCGGAAGATCTTGAACAGGACAAACAACGTGATCCGCTTCCGAAGATGGAGGAATACCTGTGTGCGCAGGGAATTCTGAAGGCGGAAGACATACAGCGCATCCGCGGCGAAGTGCAGGAGCGCATCGACCGCGCGGCGGAGGCCACCGAAAAAATTCCTGTGGCCGACCCGGCCGAAGTGGAAAAATTTGTCTATGCTCCCGCCGGCGAACCCGGCAGACGCACCGACCCTGAGCTTTCCGAAGCAGGCCCGCGCGTTGTGATGGTGGATGCCATCAATCATGCGCTCGCGGAAGAGCTGGAACACAATCCGGGCATGCTCATCTATGGTGAGGATGTCGGAGGAGATAAGGGCGGGGTATTTACCGCGACCAGGGGATTGGCCGCCAGGTTCGGGGCTGATCGAGTCTTCAACTCACCCCTGGCAGAGGCAAGCATCGTCGGCACCGCTTTTGGACTCGCCGTGCGCGGTGGAAACAAACCGGTTGTGGAGATTCAATTCGGCGACTATATATGGCCGGCATTCATGCAGATTCGGAATGAGGTGGCGATGCTCCGGTATCGCTCCTACAACCAGTGGAGCTGTCCGATGGTTATCCGGGTTGCGGTCGGAGGTTACATCCATGGCGGACTTTATCACAGCCAGTCGATCGAGAGTTTCTTCACGCATATACCCGGTCTGCGCGTGGTGTTTCCCTCCACCGCAGCCGATGCAAAAGGTCTGCTGAAGACGGCGTGCCGGTCGGATGATCCTGTGTTGTTTTGTGAGCACAAGGGACTCTATCGCCAGGGCTTCGCGTCGAGCCCGGAACCTCCTGCCGATTATCTTCTTCCTTTCGGACTTGCGGCGATCCGGAAGCCCGGAGAAGATCTTACGGTGATCACGTGGGGGATGCTGGTTCAGCGTTCGCTCGAGGCCGCGCGTAAAGCCGAAGCCCGGCTCGGTGGAAGCGTTGAAGTGATCGACCTGCGAACGCTTAATCCGCTGGACAAGGAGACCATTATCGGGTCAGTGAGAAAAACCGGGAAAGTGCTTATTGTGCACGAAGACACCCTGACGGGCGGATTCGGCGCTGAAATTGCCGCCATTGTGGCCGCGGAAGCGTTTGACCGGTTGGATGCGCCGGTAATGCGCGTTGCGGCAAAAGATGCACCCATACCGTACGCGCCCGTCCTGGAAAACGCAATGTTGCCCCAGGAAGCTGATGTGCTGGCGGCGATCGAAACGATGTTACGGTACTAAAGTGAAGACGGGAACAAGGGAGGGAAGAATACACTGCAGAACGATAAAGCAGAAACGCTGATGGCGGCTGACTTGACACGGACACAACTGCTCGAGCTCTTCTACTATCTGCGTCTTACCCGTGCATGTGATGATGCCATCCTCCGCCTCTACAAACAGGGGAAAATGGTGGGTGGCGCGTACACCGGCAATGGAAACGAAGCAACCGCGGTCGGGAGTGCCTATGCGCTCCGCAAGGAGGACTACCTCTTTCCCATGCACCGTGACCTGGGAGCCCACCTTGTGAAGGGGCAATCGCTCGCGAATATCTTTCTCCAACAGCTCGGGCGTGCCGGGAGTCTGACCGGGGGGCGTGATGGGACGGGGCATTATGCCGACCCGGCACTCCGGATCTACGGTAATGTGAGTCATCTCGCGGCGATGATCCCGGTGGCAGTGGGCGCCGCGCTGGCCTCTCGTATGAAACGGCAGAATGCTGTCGTGCTCAACTACATCGGCGATGGCGGGTGCAACGTCGGTGATTTTCACGAAGGGTTGAATATGGCGGCGGTCATGAAACTGCCGTTCGTGCTGATCGTTGAAAACAACCAGTTCGCTTACTCAACGCCCGTCAGCCGGCAGCACGCGGCGACCCGGATTTCTGACCGGGCTTCCGGGTACGGAATCCCCGGTGTGACGATCGACGGAACCGACATCCTGCTGGTGTACGAGACGACGCGGGAAGCGGTGGCGCGCGCGCGGCGGGGTGAGGGTCCGACCCTGATTGAGTCTGTAACAATGCGGATGCACGGACACTCGGCGTCCGATGATGCCTCCTATGTCCCTCAGGATTTGCTTAAACGATGGCGGGACAAAGATCCCGTCCAGCAGTTCGAACAGGTCCTGCTCTCGGGGAAGACCGTGACCCCCGCTGAAAGAGATTCTCTGGACCAGCGGATTCATGAGGAAATAGAAGCGGCACTCCACGCCGCGATGGAAGATCCTTTTCCTGTTCCCGACGGTGTGACGGAAGGGGTGTACGCTCCCTGATGGCAACGATGACGTATATAGAGGCACTTGCCCGGGGCATGTGGGAGGAGATGGAACGTGATCCCTCGGTGTTCCTTATCGGGGAAGATATCGGTGCGTATGGCGGGGCGTTCAAGGCGACAAAGGGATTCCGGGACCACTTCGGCGAAGAACGTGTGATCGATGCAACCCTCGCCGAAGCCGCCATCGTGGGCGCTTCCGTTGGCGCTGCGTTACTCGGCATGCGGCCGGTTGCCGAGATGCAGTTTGCCGATTTTGTGACCTGCGGTTTTAATCAGCTCGTGGTTAATGCCGCAAAAACCCACTACCGCTGGCACATCCCCGTTCCCATGGTCGTCCGCCTCCCGACCGGCGGTTACATTCACGGCGGGCCGTATCATTCATCAAGCCCTGAGGCATGGTTCCACCATGTGCCCGGACTGAAGATCGTGGCGCCTTCGACGCCATACGACGCCAAAGGACTGATGAAAGCGGCGATACGCGACAATAATCCGGTGATCTTCCTGGAATTCAAATACCTCTACCGGCGGATCAAGGGTGATGTGCCGGAAGAGGAGTATGTCGTGCCGATCGGAAAAGGCGAAATCAGGCGAAGCGGCCAGGATCTCGCCGTCATCACGTACGGTTCAACGACACATTTTGCCCTCGAAGCGGCCGGCCAACTGTCGGAGCGGGAGGGAATCGAGGCGACTGTTGTCGATCTGCGATCTCTTGCGCCGTTCGACAAAGAGCTGATACGGGAGGTCGTCGGGCAGACCGGCAAGGTGCTCGTGGTTCACGAGGACAACCTGACAGGCGGCATTGGCGCGGAGATCGCCGCATGGATTGCCGAGGAGGCTTTCCAGGCACTCGACGCGCCGGTCCGGAGAATCGGCGCTGCCGATGTTCCAATTCCCTTTGCACCTCCTCTGGAAGAGGCCGTGCTTCCCACGACAGCCGGTATTCTTACGGCAATGCACGAGCTTGCACGTTACTAACACTATCAGGACGGAAACGAATGGCACGGATTGAAGTGATCATGCCCCAGATGGGCGAGAGCATCGCCGAAGGTACCATCGTTAAATGGCACAAAAACATCGGTGATTCCGTCAAGAAGGATGAGACCCTGCTCGAAATCAGCACCGACAAGGTTGACTCCGAAATTCCATCACCTTCCGCAGGAATTCTCGTGGAGATCGTCGTACAGGAGCAGGCCACGGTGGCTGTGCAAACGGTCATCGCCTACCTGGAGACGGACGCGGCGAACGCAGTCCTTGTGCGCGAGTCCGGAAAAGGAACCAAAGGGGCGGATCAGGGTGGCCCGACGCCGGCTGCGGCAACGAGCTCGGGCGCCGCATCTGCAGCAGCGCCCGGGGCGACTGCATCCCCCGCCGGACCGACGACACAGCAGTCCCCGCCGGGCAAGGGGAGATTCTATTCTCCGCTCGTTCTGTCGATCGCGCGCACCGAAGGGGTGCAGATGGACGAACTGGAGAGGATTCCGGGAACCGGCGAAGGTGGCCGTGTATCAAAAAAGGACATTCTGGGTTACGTGCGGGCGAAGAAGAGCGGCCGGGTGCCGTCTCCAGCGCCCGTGGCAAAACATGTGCAGGTCTCCGAACCGGCTGCGGTCGCCCGGAGTCAGGATGATGAGAGTATTACGATGACCAATGTCCAGCAAAAGATGGCCCAGCATATGGTGACGAGCATTCGCACGTCCCCTCATGTTGCCGCGATTCATGAAGTTGACATGACCGTTGTCGTGAAACACCGTAGGGAGCATCTTGGCGCATTCGAACAGACCGAAGGATTTAAGCTCACGTACACTCCGTACATCATCGATGCGGTTGTACGGGCGATCAAAAAGTATCCCCTTATCAATTCCTCCGTGGACGGGACAACGATCATTCGAAAAAGCGCGATAAACATCGGCATTGCTGTCGCGTCCGAGAACGGCCTCATCGTCCCGGTCATCAAACATGCCGAAGAAAAAAGTCTTCTCGGTATTGCCCGCGCGGTCCATGACCTTGCGGAACGGACCCGGACTCGCCGGTTAATGCCGGACGATATCCAGGGCGGCACGTTCACCATCTCCAATTACGGCGTCTTCGGAACGGTCGTCGGCACTCCCATTATCTACCAACCCCAGATCGCCATTCTGGGAACCGGCGCGATTGTCAAACGTCCGATGGTGATCAATGATGCGATCGCTATTCGTTCGGTGGCCTACTTCACGTTGTCGTTTGATCATCGCGTCGTGGACGGCATGCTGGGTGGAATGTTCATCGATGCCATCGTGAAGGAGCTTGAGGGATTTGATGGCGAAAGCGAGATCAAATAAGGGATGAGATGCGGGGCCGGGTTGCGGAGACCGGGACACGAAGAGTGCCCGGAGCCGGAAGGAGAGAGGCCGACAAAGAAGGAGTGATGATGGAACGGGAAGGTACGGTGGCGCAGGAAAAGGGGGAGAGGTTGCAGCGGCCGGAGTGGCTGAAGGTGCGTCTGGCCTCCGGGGAGAAATACGCCCGGGTGAAATCACTGGTACAGGGACATCGGTTGCACACCGTCTGCGAAGAAGCGCGGTGTCCGAATATGGGAGAGTGCTGGAACGCCGGGACGGCCACGTTTATGATCCTCGGCGATGTATGCACACGCTCCTGCGGATTCTGCGCGGTCAAAACCGGCCGTCCGGAATATCTGGATCGTGAAGAACCTGCCCGTGTCGCAGCGGCAATCAAGACCATGGGTGTGCGTCACGCAGTCATTACGTCGGTGAACCGGGATGAACTTGCAGACGGGGGAGCGGGTATCTTTGCTGAAACCATTCGGTTGTCGCGGGGACTCAATCCCGGACTCACGGTAGAGGTCTTGATTCCCGATTTCAGGGGAGATGCAGAGGCGCTCCGGACGGTTGCGGAGGCGTGCCCCGATATCCTCAACCACAACACGGAAACCGTGCCGCGGTTGTACGGGGCGGTGAGGCCGCAGGCGAAGTACACCCGGAGTCTCGAGCTGCTTGATCGCGCCAAACGGATGGGCATGGTGACCAAAAGCGGGCTTATGCTGGGATTGGGCGAAGACAGGGAAGAAATTGTGAAGGTCATGAGTGATCTGCGGGGCGTCGAGTGTGATCTGCTGACGCTCGGGCAGTATCTTCAGCCGACGCGGGAACACCTTCCGGTGGACCGTTATGTTCATCCTGATGAATTTCGCTGGCTCAAGGAGCGGGGACTGGAGATGGGGTTCGGTCATGTAGAATCGGGACCGCTTGTACGGAGCTCCTACCATGCCGCGGCACACATTTCTCCCCCGGAATCTTGACATTTGTGGCATTTTTGGTTACCTTTTTAAGCTCATTGATTATCTTCATGCTTCACACACAGCAGGAGCACGATTCGTGGACAAGGCAACGCGCTTTTTCACCGTGAAAGACACGGAGCAAAAATGGCATCTGGTTGATGCCGAAGGCAAGACCCTGGGCCGGATTGCGACAGAGATTGCCCGCTTGTTGCGGGGCAAGCACAAGCCGGAATTTACGCCCAATGCGGATCTGGGCGACTTTGTTGTGGTGGTCAACGCCTCCAAAGTACGGCTTACCGGCAAACGCGCCGAGTTGAAACAGTATTTTCACTATACCGGGTATCCCGGTGGCGGGACCTGGGAGAAATTTCAGGATGTGTTGCGCAAACATCCGGAGCGCGTGTTCGAACACGCGATCAAGGGAATGCTGCCACACAACCGGCTGGGCCGGCAGATCTTCAAGAAGTTGAAAGTCTATCCGGGCGCGGCGCATCCTCATGCCGCACAGCAACCGCAGCCCTACCAGGTGTCATGATCAATCTGACAGGAGTCTGACCGCAGTATGCATACACACATGTCAACAGCCGTCGGCCGACGGAAAACCTCAGTGGCCCGGGTTATCATGGTGCCGGGCACCGGCAAGATTACCGTCAACCGGCGTGCACTCGAGAATTTTTTCCCACTTGAAACTCTCCGCGCTGATGTTTTAAAGCCTTTCGAGGCGACGCAATTGACCGGAAAATATGATGTGCGGGTCAACGTGGAGGGCGGTGGAAGCACAGGCCAGGCGGGAGCAATCAAGCTGGGCATTGCCCGGGCTCTCGTTGCGCTGAGTGAAGACCACAAGCAGCCGCTTCGTGCTGCAGGCCTTCTCACCCGCGATCCCCGTATGGTGGAGCGTAAAAAATACGGGCAGAAAAAGGCCCGCAAGAGATTCCAGTTCTCGAAACGGTAATCGTTTCGGAAGTGGTGCTGTAAAAAAAGCATACCCTTGGATTCCGCCGGCCGTGTCCCGTACCGATGTACAGGATTCCGGCGGGAAGTGAAGAGGGTAGAAGATCAACACAACCAGGAGTACACATATGCCTCGTGTAGAAGTTGCCGAATTGCTGGCAGCTGGCTGCCACTTTGGCCATCTTACCCGCCGCTGGAACCCCAAAATGCGCCCTTATATTTTTATGGAGCGCAACGGCATTCACGTCATTGACCTCATCAAGACCCGCCAGTTACTCGAGGATGCGGCTAACGCACTCTCGAACATCGTTGCGGACGGCAAACGTATCCTCTTCGTCGGTACAAAAAAACAGGCGAAGGGTATTACCAAAGATGAAGCCGTCCGGACAGGGGAGTTCTACGTGAGCGAACGCTGGCTTGGCGGATGCCTCACCAATTTTAGCACGATCCGGAAGAGCGTAAAACGCCTCACGAACATCGAGAAGATGGAGAGTGACGGAACGTTCGACAAGATCACGAAAAAAGAAGCGCTCTTTCTTATGCGCGAAAAGGAAAAGCTGAACAACGTCCTCTCCGGCGTCGTGGAGATGAGCCGTCTGCCAGGCGCCCTTTTTGTGATCGACGTGAAAAAAGAAGCCATTGCCGTCAAAGAAGCGCGACGCCTCGGTATCCCGGTGTTCGCCATTGTTGATACGAACTGCGACCCGGACGGCATCGACTATGTCATCCCGGCTAACGATGACGCCATCAAATCCGTTCAGGTTATTACCAAGGTCGTGGCCGATGCAATCGTAGAAGGCAAACACAGAGCCGCTGCCCATCATGCCGAAGTGATGGCAGAACATGAGAACAAGGACAAAGACACAGCACCTGAAGAGAAAACTGCGCGGTAACGATCAGAGGAAAGATTACAGACGTATGGAAATCACAAGTGAAGTCATTAAACGCCTGCGCGACAAAACCGGCGCGGGCATGATGGACTGCAAACGGGCCCTCGAGGCCTCCAAAGGGGACATCGAGGCGGCCATTGAATATCTCAGGAAAAAAGGGGCTGCAGTCGGTCAGAAACGGGCCGACCGTTCCGCGAAGGAAGGTCTCATTGTCACCCGGGTGTCTCCGGACGCCACATGCGGTGTGGCCGTCGAGGTAAATTGCGAAACCGACTTCGTCGGGCGCAGTGATGATTTTGTCGCCTTCGCAGGTCTTGTGGCCGACACAGTGCTCCGCGACCGGCCGGCGACGGTGGAAGCTCTTCAGAACCTCAAAACCCCCGGAGGGAAAACCGTGGGGGAGCTGATGAATGACCTCCTTGCGAAAGTGGGGGAGAAACTTGACATCAGGCGATTCCAGATTGTGGTCTCTCCGGGAGGAACCATCAGCTCGTATACGCACCTCGGCAGCAAGATCGGAGTGCTCGTGGAATTCGTCGGACTTGCCGCCGCGGGACCCAATGCCATCCTCGGACGGGATGTCGCCATGCAGATCGCCGCGATGAGCCCGTCAGTCATCAGCCGTGAACAGGTCAGCAAATCTACCGTCGATCGCGAACTGGAGATCTACCGCACTCAGGCCAAGAACGAAGGGAAGAAGGAGCAGGTGATCGAGCGGATCGCTTCTGGCCGGCTCGAGAAATTCTATCAGGAAGTGTGTTTGCTCGAGCAGACATTCATCAAAGATCCCGGGAAGACGATCAACGACATTCTTCAGGAGGCAGGCAAAATCTCCGGCAAGGCCGTCAGCGTCAGCAGTTTCGTCCGATTCCACCTTGGCGAGGAGGTGAAGTAGCCTGCATGCCGAACCCGGTGTACAAGCGGGTCCTGCTGAAGCTGAGCGGTGAAGCGCTCATGGGGGAGCAGCAATTCGGTATCGATCCATCCATGCTGCGCCAGTATGCCGTGGAGATTCAGGCAGTCAGAGATCTTGGTGTTCAGGTGGGTGTCGTCATCGGCGGCGGAAACATCTTCCGCGGAGTTTCAAATTCCACAACCGGAATCCACAAGGCGACGGGCGACCAGATGGGAATGCTGGCGACCCTGATCAACGCGCTCGCCCTTCAGGCCTCTCTGGAAAACATGGGGTTGAGCACCCGGCTCATGTCTGCGATCCGCATGGATACCATCGCGGAACCGTTTATACGCCGCCGCGCTGTACGCCATCTGGACAAAGGCCGGATTGTCCTGTTCGGCGCAGGCACGGGGAGTCCGTACTTTACCACGGACACAGCCGCTGTGCTCCGCGGGGTCGAAATCGAAGCCGATGTCGTGATCAAAGGCACCCGCGTGGATGGCGTGTATGATTCCGATCCCGAACGGAATCCTGAAGCATTCCGGTTCGAAAAAATTACGTATATGGATGTTTTGAAGAAGGATCTCAAGGTGATGGATATGACTGCAATCACCTTGTGCCGCGAAAACAATCTCCCCATCCTGGTGTTCAACATGAACCGTCCGGGGAATTTTAAGAGACTTATCCTCGGCGAATCTGTCGGCACACGCGTAAGCGAAGTGCTCTGATGCCGGCGTGAAGAAAACGAGACGAGGAGTCCAATGGTAAAGACACTGTTAAAAGACTGCGAAGAGCGGATGCACAAGGCAACCGAAGTGGTTCGCCAGGAATTCGCAAAAATCCGCACAGGAAAAGCAACAACTGCCCTCCTTGACAGCGTGAAGGTGGAATACTACGGGTCGGCGATGGCGCTGAATCATGTGGCCAACGTCGGTGTCTCGGACATCCACACGCTGACGGTCCAGCCATTTGATAAGGGCGCGATGGACCCGATCATGAAGGGGATTCAGGCTGCAAATCTCGGCCTCAATCCGATGAAAGATGCGGATATCATCCGCGTCCCCATTCCTCCGTTGAATGAAGAACGCCGCCGCGATCTTGTCAAACTCACCAAGAAGTTCGGCGAGGAGGGGAAAATCGCCATTCGTAATGTCCGACGGGACACGATTGAGCACCTCAAGAAGGCGGAAAAAGAAGAGCACTTTTCAGAGGATGAACGTAAACGCGGAGAGGCGGACGTTCAGAAGATTACCGACAAAGGGATTAAGGACATTGAGGCGCTCCTGGCTGTGAAAGAGAAGGAGATTATGGAAGTGTAACTGTGCCAGCCTTCCCGTAACCATTCAGCCGGTCTTCCTCCTGGGAAGACCGGCTTTTCTCTTTTTCCCGGGTGCAACAATGCCACACCCTCGTGCGTACATGAAGAGAGGAAGGCCACACTACAAGCTCCGGAGAATCCTATGAACGGTTCAGAAAACATCCGACGTCTCACCAAAAGCCGCACTGACCGGATGATTGACGGCGTGTGCGGAGGTATCGCCGCTTATGCAGGGGTGGATGCGACGCTCGTCCGCCTCGCCTGGGTCCTTATTACGCTGATTGGCGGCTCCGGCATTCTGCTGTATATTGCGGCCATGATCCTGATGCCGAAAGAAGCAGAATCACCCGGCACCGGAACAACCGTGCCGCCTCCCGGGTCCCGCAAGACGAACACGACATTCTGGGGAATCCTTTTTGTCGGGGCAGGGCTCTTCTGGCTGGCCGTGAATCTGGGGATGCCTGTGTGGCATCACTGGTGGGGGTTTTCGATGCAGATCGTGGTTCCGCTGTTGCTTATCCTCATGGGAGTTACGTTCTTGTTCGGTGGGCGGAATTACTTCTCCGTTGCCCCGGAAGATGCCTCTTCACCGCGGGGAACGGACGACGATTTTTCCCGTGAATCACCGGGCGCGGAGCAGTCTCGGTTGACCAGGTCGCGGACCGACAAAAAGCTCGCGGGCGTGTGCGGGGGCATTGGCGCTGCGATGAAGGTCGACCCGGTGATTGTGCGTCTGGGATTTGTTTTAGCCGCGCTGGCGTCAGTCGGAATTATGCTGGTAATCTATATCGTCCTTGCGATCGTCGTTCCCCTTGAACCGGAAAATACTCCCGAACCGGCCGGAGCCGGAATCTGAGGAACCACCCATGACATCACCTCTGCATCGTACGCCCGTATTCTGGGGCAGCGCGCTGATCGGTATCGGCACATTGCTTCTCCTGCATAAGCTTGCTCTTTTGCCGTTCAGCGGATGGACTATCATCTGGGGCGGGGTTGCGGGGATAGCCCTGGTCATGCTCGTACGGCGGTTCCGGGAGCACGGCGAGGGCGTTTTCTGGTGGGTGTTATTGTTCTGCTTTGCGCTCTATAAGTTTGTAAGCGGCGCCGGACTATTGTATGTCCCCGTCTGGTACGGGTTCCCTCTGATGCTGATCGTCATCGGTGTTGGCTTTGCGGTCATGGTGATCGTCCGTCCGCAGGAATGGCACCTTGTCGTGCCGTCCGCCCTGTTTCTCCTGGTCGGCACCGCGATCCTCCTTGCCGAGATCGGGACGTTGGACCATGGAACGGTGCGGGAGATGATCAGCACCTACTGGCCGTTTGCCCTGATCCTTTTCGGGGGGGTGCTGCTGCTGAATTGGCGAAAGACAAATCCGTCGGCGTAATCTATGTGGAGCCAGGCTACTTCGCGTCAAACCAGCTCCGCCCGGCTGCGACATCAACTTTCACCGGCACTGTAAGCGGCAACGCCTCCTGCATGACCGCCGCGACTAGACTCCTCATCTGCATCTCTTCACCCTCCGGCACCTCGCACACAAGTTCGTCATGGACCTGAAGCAGAAGGCGGCTCTGCAATGAACGGATCTGCAACTCGCGGTGAAGCCGGACCATTGCGATCTTGATCATGTCCGCCGATGTTCCCTGAATCGGCATGTTAATCGCCTGCCGTTCAGCATTGCCACGAATGTTCTGATTTTTGCTGTGTATATCAGGGAGGTACCGCCGGCGGCCGAGCAACGTCTGGACGTAGCCCGTTTCGCGGACGTGCGCGATGGTCTCCTGGATATAGTTCTTCACCCCGGGGAAACGTTCGAAATACCGGGCGATGATGTCCTTTGCCTCTGACTGCGGAATGCCGAGACGGTTGCCGAGTCCGAAGGGACCGATGCCGTACATGATGCCAAAGTTCACCTCCTTCGCCTTCCGGCGCATGTCTTTGGTCACCTCATCCGCGCTCACGCTGAAAACCCGTGCGGCAGTGGTTGCGTGAATGTCCTCGTCGTGAAGGAACGCCTCCCGCAGTGCGGCATCTCCGGAAATATGAGCCATAACGCGCAATTCTATCTGCGAATAATCAGCAGCCAGGATCTTCCAGCCGGGATTCCAGGGGATGAAGGCGCGCCGGATCTCGCGCCCCAGATCGGTCCGTATGGGGATGTTCTGCAAGTTCGGATCACTGGACGACAACCTTCCCGTTGCGGCGACTGTTTGATTGTAGGAGGTATGCACGCGGCCGGTGTCGGGATGGAGAAGGAGAGGGAGAGCATCCACATACGTTGACTTCAATTTCGCAAGCTGGCGGTACTCCAGCAACGCGTCAACGATCGGATGCTGGCCCCGCAGGGATTCAAGAACTGTGACGTCCGTGGAATACCCCGTCTTGGTCTTCTTCAAAGGGGGTAAGTTCAGCTTCTGAAATAGAACTTCGCCCAGCTGCTGCGTGGAATTAACATTAAACTGACCCCCGGCTTCCCGGTGTATCTCTGTCATCAAATGCTGTATCTGGCGGTCGAGATCTTTTCCCATCTCGTGTAAATGGTCCCTGTCCAGATTGATCCCATGGTACTCCATGTCCGCCAGGACGTTTATCAGCGGGAATTCCACGCTTGAGGAGAGATCAAACATGCCCGCCTCCCGCAGCTGTTGTTCCTGAATAACGCTCAGCCGCTTGGTGAAGTCGGCATCTTCGGAGGCATAGTTTGCCACGTCTTCCACGGGCACCGCAGTGATGGGAATCCTGTTCTTGCCCGTTCCGGTGAGGTCGTCGTACGACACCATCTTGTAGTGCAGAACATCGAGTGCCATGCTGTCAAGCGAATGCTGTCCGTCGGCCCGGAGGAGGTACCCGGCGACCATTGTATCAAATGCCGGGGAGGGCATGGTGATGCCATGCCGGCGCATTACCAGCATGTCATATTTGATGTTCTGCCCGATGAACTTTTTGGTCCGATCTTCGAGCACCGGACGCAGTCCGCTGATAACCGCATCGAGAGGTAAGCCACGTGAGAGTGGCACTGTGTGCCTGGGGGAAAGATCTTCAAACAGTTCCGAGCCCGGGTCTGGCCCCGGGTGTTCAACCGGAACATACCACGCCTCACGGGGCGTAATGCAGAAGGAACAGCCGACCAACACGGCGCGCATGGCATCGGTTGATGTTGTTTCGGTGTCAAACGTGATTGTCCCGGCGTTTGCGAGACGTGAACACAGAGCACGGAAGTCCTCCGGCGTGCTCACACAGTGGTAGGTGTGTTCATCGTCGGCCATCGTGAGAGCTGGTTTTTCGGGCTCAACGGGTTCCGGGGACTTGACATTGTCCGCATGCTCCGGTTCCGTTCTTGCCGGGGCTTTCCCCTTGCGGATCCTCGGTAAAAGCGCCTTGAATTCCATTTTCTCAAAGAGGGCGAGCAGCGCTGACTGATCCGGTTCGAGGGCCTGGAGGTCATCCACCGAGGTACTGAGGGGCACAGCGGTGTCAATCGTGACCAGTGTTTTGGAGAGGAAAGCCAGGTCCCTGTGACGTGTGAGTTTTTCACGAACGCCCTTCTGCGGAATTTCCTCCAGATGAGCATAGAGGTTTTCGAGTGAACCCCACGTCTGGATCAACGGGATGGCGGTTTTTTCACCGATTCCCGGGACGCCGGGAACATTATCGGATTTGTCTCCGATAAGCGCCAGGACATCGATGACATGTTCCGGGTCCACACCAAACTTCTGCTTCACCCCTTCGACATCAACCCGTTCCAGATCTGCCGATCCTTTGACGGGGCGAAGCATCATGATGCCGGGACTCAGAAGCTGCATCATGTCTTTGTCAGCCGTTACAAGAAAGGTCACCAGCTTCTTCTGTTCTGCCTGTCTCGCGATGGTGCCGATGATATCGTCAGCCTCATACCCGGGGAGTTCAAGAAGCGGAGTGCGGAAGGCCCGGACGATGTCCTTGATCCAGGTGAGTTGGGGGACCATGTCTTCCGGCATCGATTCGCGTGTGGCCTTGTACTCAGGGTACATCGTATGCCGGAAGGTGGGCTCCTTTGTGTCAAACACCACGGCGATGTGTTCGGGCCGATCGTCGTCGAGTACCTTCATCAGCGTTGTCACAAATCCGTACACGGCGCTGGTGTTCTCGCCCCGGCTATTACGCAGCGGACGGTTGATGAAGGAATAGTAGGCGCGGTACACCAGGGCCATTCCGTCCAGGAGATAAAGACGTTCGATGTCTGCCATAGGGTCCTTACAATTCTTATTCAGTGGGTGAGACCGGCTCTGCGATCCCGGGTGCATGTGCGGCCTCCATCCCGGGGTCCAGCAGACGTGTCCACACGATGTAGCTCATGGAAAGCAGAAGAATGCCGTTGGCAATAAACGGGGCGCTGATGCCGAACGCTCCCGCCAGAATCCCTCCCATCGCGGGTCCGAGCAGGTTGCCGAGCAGGGTCATGCTGGAGGCGATCGCCATCATTCCTCCCTGGCGTTCCGGGGGAGTGAAGACACTTGTGAGGGCATATAGTGTCGGGAGGATGCCGCCGCGGGCAAACCCGAGGAACGCACGGAGAGCGCCGAGCTGAACCAGTGAGCCGACCAGGAGATGACCCATGTAGCAGACGCCGATAACACCGAGCGCGATGGCGAGATTCTTCCGGTACCCGGTCCGGTCATTCCGCCGGCCCCACCAGGGCGCAGATATGACCATAAACAGGCCGGAGACAGAAAAGATGCTCCCTGCAATCGTGGAGATATACTTGCTGTCCGCTTCGAATCCTTCGACAAAAAGCACGAAAATCGGTTCGACCATCAGAACGGACATCTGCCCGACAACGAGGGTTGCCGCGACGATACGAAGCCTGCGGTCCCGGAACATCAGCCGTACATTTTCCCGAACCGTAAAGCGCCTGGATTCGGGATGGACCTTCTGCAATTCCGTAACAAGGAGCAGTACGAGGATTCCGGCGACCGTGCAGAATGAAGCGGTGACAAAGAAGATGGGCCGGTATCCGATAAGATCCGCGAGCAGTCCGCCGACAAACGGTCCGAATACCATGCCTCCGGCCGTGGAGGTTTGCATAAACCCCATGGCATAGCCCATGTGTTCGCGGGGAGTATTGGTCGATACAAGGGCCAGGGATGATGCAATAAACCCGCTGATGGCACCCTGGAGCACCCGAAAGAAGAGGAGCTGATACACATCCTGGGAAAACCCCATGAGCAATTGTGAGAGTGCGAGACCGAAAATCGCCCGCACCACCATCGCCTTTCGCCCGTAACGGTCCCCCAGCGCGCCCCAGAGCGGTATTGCCACAAAGGAGAGGACGAACGGTCCGGAGAAGACAAGTCCGCTCCAGCGGGCGAGGGCATCGGGATCGGTAACGCCGAGTTCACGAATGTAGAAGGGGAGAAAGGGGACGACCAGATTCATCCCCACCATTGCGAGAAACTGGGTGCCCCAGAGCGTGTAAAGGTTCTTGCGCCATGGTTCCATGTCGGATCAATTTACCCAAAACGCGAGGGAGAAGCAAAATCAGACGGCGTTCAGGGTCTGTGCATGGTGTCCGACAACCCTGACATACCGGTGCACGGGAGCACGTCTCATGGTTGCCGGGTGAGCACCAATTCCTGCTGATCGCGTACGCGCGCGGAATCAAGGAATTGCCGGAAGGCCGGATAACGCGGGGGGGGGATGTCTGCTCCGGAGATGGAATAGCCGCTCGTATACTCGAGAACGTTTCCGCGGGTGCGCCATCGCGTGTGCCATGTTCCAAAATCGGAGTGAAGGGAGTCCTGCCCCTCCGGCACAACGGATGTCCACCCGTCAGGTATGTGTAGCGTGAGCTGAAGGTCGGACCTTGATCCAAATCGAAAGCGTACCGGATGGGTTCGTGAGGCAGCGCGGAAATAATCGGAGAGGGAGCTCCCGACGATGTCACCCGGCCTGAGGATCATCGTGGAGGCCCTTCGCGTTGCGAACGCCGCGGAGCGAAAGAGATAGGAGACCATCAGGGAGTCCGTCTTCGGTTCTATCCCGGCCATGGTGAATGTATCCACCATGGCCACCGGCGTGCGGCGTGAAAGGTAATTCTCAAGCCATTCGCGACGGCCGGCGTGGTTTGCCGACCGGAACTCATGCCGGAGTTCTGTGGCGACCGCGCCTGTGAGTCTATTTGCGCCGGCGACGGTTGCAGCACCATGCTCATCCAGGGTGGCGGTCCAGCGTACCTGCAGGCTGTTTGATCCGGTGGAATCCAACGGAGTCACCAACGCCGCCGGGTCACCGCGTGGGGATGCGCACACAACGGAACGACCCTGATCGTACCATGGAAGTGTTGAGAACCGGCAGGCTTTTTCGGTGGCGTCCATCCAGATGCCGCCCGGAACCACGTCCGGCGCAAAGGCGATAAGGTGATTAAACTGTAACGGTGAGGGGAGGGTGGTGTCGGGACGGCCATTCTGATGTGTGCTTATCAGGACGGGGAGCACCCGGATGTCTGCATGGCGCGCCAGTGCACAGAGAACAACCACCATATCCTTACAGTCACCGTATCTTTTCGCCACTACGTCTTCCGCATCATGGGGCTGATACCCGCCAACGCCTATTTCAACAGCTATGTAGCGAACATGGTCGCGGACCCATTCGAACACCACCTTCAGTTTCTCTGCGGGGGTGTCGTGGCCGCGCGTGAGAGAATCGGCGAGGGCCCGAACCAACGATCCGCCTTTCATGCGGGGCGCTGCAATTTCGTGGTACCACGTACTGACATCAATCCAGGTGGCGAATCCAACGGGTGAAAGGGCGAGGCGTGCAAGCACTTCCTGGGTGGGTGGCATGCCGAATTCCGGATTCAGCGGGGGGACGTCGGAGGTCTCCCAGACATGTCGTGACTTAAAACCGGCAGGAGCGGAGGTAACGGTCGGCTGGACGTCGCGCCCGTAGGTCCGGAAGAGAATGTCCCATTCGCCCGGCTTCACCAGGGTGAAGCGGGACAGGTTCACGGGAACCTCGTCCTGAAAGTTCCACCCATGCCAGAGTCCCCGGTTCTGGATCCTGATCCGGTACCGGTATTCGATGATCGATCCGTCCTCGATCGCCGGCAGCGTGAAGATCCGGGCCCGCTGGTCGGAGAAGAATACAAAATTCGGATACAGACTGACGTCATAGATATCCTGCGCTTGAAGCTCCACCGACTGACCTGACGGCGTGATCGTGCGGGCCTCAAGGTCGCTGACAAGGCTCGATGCGCCATACGGGATCATTACGTTGGCGTACCGGTGTCCGCGGGGATTAAAAATTTTGACGATCCGGTGCCGGTCGAAGACGCTGAATCCAAGCTCCCCGCCGCCAA
This sequence comes from uncultured Bacteroidota bacterium, assembly GCA_963700635.1. GTDB lineage: Bacteria > Bacteroidota > Ignavibacteria > UBA10030 > UBA6906 > JAGDMK01. The sequence continues at coordinate 663,079 of CAVOYH010000004.1, forward strand.
AAACTTCCATCGATCCTTCGTCAAGTACGACCATCGCCCCGGCGTCGGGTGCTTCCGGCGGGGGCTTGAGGGAGTGAAGTGTTACAAGAGGAGGCGTGGTCGTGCTATCCCACGCTGACGGGCCGCCGCACGCCAGGAATACTATTGCCATTACACCGACGCCCACACTCCATCGAAAGCCGATAGACATACATGCTCCGTTTCGTACATTCAGAAGATACATTCCCCGGGGAAGAAATAAAAGTGTATGAGTGCGGCAAGCTCCTGATTCTTGCATTTGTCCCCGTTTCGTGTTACGTTTATGAAAAACGTGCTACCATGACAACCGAGGCACTTACCCGGTTCGGCGTTTCCATCGCGGCCGATCTTATCAAGAAGTTCGATCATTACATTTCCCGTGCTGGCTACAGGACGAGGTCGGAGGCCATCCGTGACCTCATCCGGGCCCGACTGGTGGACGAGGGAGCGCAGGACGCAGATGCGCTGGCGACCGGCGTTTTGTCGCTGGTGTACGACCACCATAGGCGTGAGTTGGAAGACCATCTTACCGACCTCCAGCATGATCATCACGAACTGATCATCGCCACCACCCATGTCCATCTGGATCATCACAACTGTCTGGAAGTGGTGCTGCTGAAGGGGACCGTTGGGAAGATCCGGGATATCGGAGCGGCTCTGGCCAGCTTCAAAGGAGTGAAGTTTAGTAGTCTCAACCTGGTCACGACACGTGAACTTACCTGACCGGGGGGGGGGCGCCTGTGAAGATACAGTTTCCGGTTCGGGGCGGCGGATTAACCGGACGTGAACTTGCGTTCGGGGCTTTGTTCGGTGCAGCGGCTCTTGTGTTCCCGTTTTTTTTCCATGTGCTCCACCTTGGCCATGTGTTCATGCCGATGTATATTCCACTCATGGCTCTCCCGTTTTTTGTCCGGCCCCGTGTGGCATTGCTGGTCGCGATACTTGTGCCGATCCTGTCGGGGCTTCTGACTGGCATGCCCCCGTTCTTCCCTCCGGTCGCGCCGGTGATGGCTATCGAGGTGGGATGCATGGCCTTTCTTCTCGGCTTCCTGCGGAACCGCTGGCCGGAAGTGCGGGTACTATTCCATCTTGTTCCCGTGTTACTGCTGGGGAGAATCCTGAACCCTTCACTTCTCTATGTATCCTCGCTCTGGCTGGAACTGCCCGCCGGGTTCCTGGCGGGAATTTCATTTATCGCCGGGTGGCCGGGTGTTTTCCTGATTCTCGTTGTGTTGCCGCGAATAGCACGTTTGCACACGAGCGTGAGGGAGGTTCATGAACACTGAACATTCACGTCGGGAATATTTTGAAGAACTCTCTGAGCGGTGGGACGGGTTCACTGACGGTGACCGTGTGAAAAGGACGTTAAAAAGTGTCCTGTCTGATCTCCCGATTGCTCCCGCCGAGCATATCGTCGATCTCGGTTGCGGAACAGGAAATCTCACTTCCGTTCTGATGGATATCCTCGGGCCTGCAGGAACCGTGACGGCGATTGACTATTGTGAATCGATGATCGAAGTTGCGCGTGCCAAGATCGGCGATGAGCGTGTGCGATGGCTTGTGGCTGACGCTGTATGGCTTCCCCTGGACGAGAGCAGTGTGGATCGTGTAGTCTGTTTCAGCGCCTGGCCGCATTTTCCCGACCCGGCTGCCGTCACACGCGAGCTCTCCCGTGTGCTGGGGCCGGGAGGCATGCTCCATATTGTGCATATTGACTCGCGTGATAGAATTAATGCCATTCACGGAGGTGTGGGTGGCGCTATCGGCCGGGATCTCCTGCCCCCCGCTCATGAACTTGCCGGATTGTTGACAGACCTCGGGTTTGCCGTGTATGAAGTCATTGATACCGGGGCAGAGTACAGGATAGGAGCGGAAAGGGTGGCATGAGAGGGGATCACAGGAATCAGCCGCAACCGTTTGTCCGGCTCATCGGTGCTGGCATCCTTCTTTGCGGATGTCTGTGCGCCGACCATAAGACAGCGGGCGGCATCGTGGCGCTCCCGGCAGTGGCGATATTGAGTGTTGTTCTTAATCAGATCGGGGTCCGAGCGGTGGTGAAACTGATCCTGGCCGGAGGGATCTTCTATGCTCCGATGGTCTTCCTCGCATCGCCAGGGATCGCCATCAAAGGACTCTCAGCCACGGTTGTCGGCTTGGCGACGTTCACTTCCCTGGGATCCCAGGCACTCCATGATGGAATACTCCGATTGCCACTCCCCACAGTTGTCAGATTACTCGTTCTGCAGATGGTGCATCAGACCGCAGTCCTTCGGCGGGAGACGCTGTGTATACACCAAGCTCTCGTCGTCCGGGGTGGTGTGCATGGAATACGGGGCATATGGGAGTTTGGAAAAGCTCTTCCCCTGGTCTGGGTCCCGCGTGTGGTGTTCCGCGCGGAACGGGTAGGCATGGCGATGGAGATGCGGGAGTATGGAGCCATCCTCCCAACTTTGCCGGCGGTCTCCTGGAGGGGCCGCGACATCGCCCTGCTGGTTTGCACTTCCGGGATCGCCATGGCTGCTGTATATCTTTCCGGGTTTGTAGCGGGATGAAGGACAACAAGGTAATGCTGCACTTCGAGAATGTTACCGTTCGCCATCATGGAAGCCGGTCTGATGCTGTTCGGAATTGTTCCCTGGGTATCAACGCAGGTGAGCACGTTGCACTGCTAGGTCTGAACGGGTCAGGAAAAACCAGCGTCCTGATGGCGGCGGCCGGGCTGCTTCCGTATGAAGGTACAATCCACGTCGACGGCATCAGGCTGAGGGATGATTCCCTGGGCGCGGTTCGCCGGAAGCTGGGGGTTCTGTTTTCCACGCCGGAAGATCAGTTGTTGTTTCCGAGAGTGGCGGACGATGTGGCATTCAGTCTGATGCGGCAGGGGGTGGATCATGGTGAAGCACAACGGCGGTCCGAACAGATCCTCATCGCGATGGGTATCGGAGAACTCAAGGATGCCGCGCCGTATGAACTTTCCCATGGTCAAAAGATGCGTGTGGCGCTGGCGGGCGCACTCGTCCATGAACCGGGATTACTTCTTCTCGACGAACCTTCAAGCGCGCTCGACCCGCCCGGAAAGCGTGCCCTGTCCGCCCTTCTGGACTCGTACTCCTCAACGATGCTCATCGCGACCCATGACCTCGCGTTCGCTGAGGAATGCTGTACACGGTACATTTTGCTGGATGCGGGTAGGGTCGCCAGGGATACGGCCCGGATGGAAGAGATAACGCTGTGAGGGGAGAAGTATGGACCCTACCTGCACACCTGCTTAAACACCCGCAGGTAGTTCTCTCCGAGGATCTTATGCACGTCGGAGATGCTGTACCCGCGCCTCAGAAGTGCGGCGGTCAGGTTCGGCATTTTTGACACGTCTTCCAATCCCACCGGCACTGTCTCGATACCGTCATAGTCCGATCCGATCGCCACATAGTCAACGCCCACACGGTTCTTGATGTAGTCGATATGCCTTACGACAGTGTCAATGTTTACGCCGCCGCGCGAGGAGAGAAAGGGTGGATAAAAGACAACACCAATCACGCCGCCGCGCCCTGCGATGCTGTCGATCTGGACGTCGGTGAGGTTGCGGTAGTGATTGTTGAGCGCCCGGACTCCGGAGTGTGACGCGATGATAGGGTTTTTTGTTGTTGCCAGTATATCCGTTATCGTCCGGATGCCCGTATGGGACACATCAATGATCATGCCGAGGGTATCCATCGTCCTGATCACCTGCCTCCCAAAATCAGAAAGTCCAACCGTTGCAGACCGGCTATCCTGGGCAGAGACCGCCCAGGGGAGGCTGTTGTTCCAGGTGATTGTCAGATAGCGGGCGCCCAGGTCATAGAATGTTTTGAGCTTTGTGATGTCGTTCTCGATGGCATGCCCGCCTTCCACCGCCAGCACGCCCGCGAGTTTGCCGGAGGCGTGCACCTGCATCACTTCATCATAGGTCCGTGCCTGAGCCAGTGCCGACGGGTTCTGCCTGATCTGACTGTTGAAGGTATCGACCATTGCGATCGTGTAGGAATAATACGGATGTGCAACGGAGTCGCGCCAGTCGGTCCACAGAGCGAACATCTGGGCATCCATGCCACCCTCGCGGAAGCGCGGAAGGTCGGATTGGTCCGTGGTGTGCCGGATTCCGAGCTGGTATCCGACCACCGCCTTTTCCATAACGTCGTTGTGGAGATCAAACAGGAATGCATGTTCATGCACGGTCTCGAGCTGCACGTCAAACACCGCGCTGCCCTGAAGGAGCGTGTGCACCGTATCCGGCATGTAGAGCAGTTTTGAAACGACGATGGAAAATGCTGTCGCGGTTCCCCTCGCAAGAGAAGTCTCCCTTGCACGGCGACCGCTCGTGAGAACATTACCCAGTCCGCCGCCCCCGTGTCCGTCGAGTTGAACCATCTTCCGGATGATACGTGTCTCGCCGAAGCTGATGGAGTAGAACAGCACTCCCGCCGCACCTTTGCTGGTCCAGTCCACCGAATGATCCCCTCCCTCAAGCACAACGGTTTTCTCATCCAAACGCTGGCCGATTGACGTGTACACAGCGAGAGTCACCGTTCCCGGGCCCGGTGTGGAAAACATAATGTGTGTTGAGGGATTAAAGGGGTTTGGATAGTTCTGTTCGACGGAAAAACTCCCCGGGACTTCCGGCTCCCCATCGACTGCCGTCAGGGCGAACGTGTACGACCAGAGGCCGAGCGCGTTTGTAAAGACCGAATACCGTTCGGCAGGGGCGGTCTCGTTGATGATCACGACCGCGGCGGAATCGATCGGCGTGAGGGATGACTTGTGTTTCACCGAGCCGGAGAGAGTGATCGTCTCTGCCGATCCGGCAAGAGGAACAAGGAGTCCGAGCCCGATGCTCAAGGCGATACGTGTATTCATCAGAGTACTCCTTCTCCTGCGCTGACCCTGCGGGCTCTGTGTCTGGTGCCTGTGTTATTTAACAATCCGCTCGACCAGGTCGTCACGGTCCACGATGGAATTTTCTCCCATCCAGATCGACCATAACACACGGGCAAATGTCGTATTCATTATGGCAGGATGGTCCGTTCCCTGCGTCTGAGCGAGGATCGTCCCGCCCGGGAGCCACTGCAGGACAAACCGGTCGTCCTCTTTGACGTCTTTCGCAAAATACCCCAGGAACTTCTCGACCATGGGGGCGATTTCCTTGGATTCCGCTGCAGTGGCATTCTCCTTAAATCCATCGCGGTATGCATCCTGGATTTTCGCCACATCCACGTCCCGGACAAACTCCATGGTAATTTGCCTGGCCTTGCCGTCAACCAGCATCGCGGCAAGCACATCATCTTCCTTCCCCATCACGGGGTCCTGCGTATAGTGCGCTATCCCGTACACCTTGATGAAGAACTTTTTGCGGACGGCCGTGCCCGTAAGCATCACCTCATACGACTTGCCTTCGTAGTTGATCGTCACCTGGACCGGGAACATCTTCTCAGTGGAGGGCTCCTTGACGGTGTTCTGGGCTCTCGACGAAACGAGTAGGATGCAGGTCAGGCATAACATGGTGAATCCGGTGAAGAGAGTTTTCATGGTGACTCCTTGAACGTGAAAGGGGAGGGGGTGGGACATTGTACGGAGTTCCTGCAGGAGAAGCAACAGACGTCGCGAAGCCCTTTTGCAATTGTCGGATCCTATTACTACCATCAATACTGGACAACCTCTTCCCCGGCTGGCGTGGGTGGTCACTTGACAACCTCAGAATCACGAATCGGATTTCCTCCATGAACACAACAATCAAACTTGACACGGCGTATGCGAACGCCCGCGAGCAGTATGCGGCTCTGGGTGTCGATGTGGATCAGGCCCTGAGTGCCCTGCGCTCGATAACGTTGTCCCTGCATTGCTGGCAGGGCGACGACGTGCGTGGTTTTGAACACAAACCGGAAGCGGCTTCCTCCGGCGGCATCCAGGTGACGGGCGGGTATCCGGGTGCCGCACGGACGATCGAAGAGCTCCGGAAGGATCTCCTGGAAGCGTACGGGCTTATTCCGGGGTCCCACCGTCTGAACCTTCACGCCATGTACGGTGACTTCGGCGGCAAGGTCGTCGACCGGGATCAAATCGAGCCGTCTCACTTCAGGAGCTGGATAGACTGGTGCAGGGAAAATCGGCTGGGACTGGATTTTAACGCTACCTGCTTCGGGCATCCACGGGCGGACAGCGGATTCACGCTGAGCAGCACCGATACCGGGACCCGGGACTTCTGGATCGAACATGTCCGCCGCTGCCGGGAAATCGGCGCGGTAATCGGGAAAACGCTCGGGACGGCGTGTGTCCATAATTTGTGGATCCCGGATGGCGCAAAGGATGTTACCGTACGCCGGCACCTGCATCGCTCAATCCTGAGGGATTCACTCGATACCATCTATGCCCGGCCCTACGACCCGGAAGACCTGCGCGATGCCGTCGAGAGCAAGCTGTTCGGAATCGGGAGTGAGTCCTTTGTCGTCGGGTCTCATGAATTTTATCTGGGGTACGCCCTGCGGAACCGGTTGATGCTCTGCCTCGACATGGGACATTTCCACCCGACCGAATCGGTGGCAGACAAGATCTCAGCGCTCCTGCAGTACATGGATGATCTACTTCTCCATGTGAGCAGGGGTGTACGGTGGGACAGCGATCATGTGGTAATCGTGAATGACGATGTCACCGCCCTTGCGGAGGAGATTGTCCGGGCGGACGCACTGAACCGGGTCCGGATAGCGCTGGATTTCTTTGATGCAAGTTTGAACCGTATTGGTGCGTGGGTCCTTGGCTCACGGGCCACGCTGAAGGCACTACTTCGTGCACTCCTCGAACCCCGTGACCGGCTCCGATCGCTTGAAGCCGATGGTAATCTTTTTGCCAGAATGGCGCTGCTGGAAGACCTCAAGACCATGCCGATGGGCGCGATCTGGGACGCCTACTGCCATCAGGAGGGTGTTCCGACCGGCGAAGCCCTCCGCGGGGCCATACATTCCTATGAAACAAAGGTGCTTGCGCACCGTGGATAAAACACACGCGAAACCGCAATGGCTGGCCTGGGCGAGAGAATTGCAGGCCATGGCGCAGACGGGCCTGACGTTTGCCGGCGGAGAATACGATCTTGCGCGTTACCGCCGGTTGATGGAGATCGCGGCAGATATGGTGGCTCAGTCGGCAATGATCGCCGCCGAGCCGGTTGTTGAGGACTTTCTCCAGCAGCCGGGCTATGCCACGCCGAAGGTGGATGTGCGCGGTGCGGTCGTTCGCGATAACCGGATCCTGCTTGTCCAGGAGCGCTCAGATGGGCGCTGGTGCATGCCGGGAGGATGGGCCGATGTCGACGAACTCCCGTCCGCGATGGTGGTCAGGGAAGTGTTCGAAGAAAGCGGGATCACGGTCCGCCCCCGAAAAGTCATCGGAGTCTTTGACGCAAACCGGAGCGGCATGCCCCGGGCATTTTATCATGCCTACAAAGTGGTGTTCCTTTGCGACCTGCTCGGCGGGGAGGTTCGCGGAAGTGACGAAACGCTGGACGCCCGGTTCTTCCCATTCAACGACATCCCTCCATTGTCCGTTTCGCGCACACACGAACGGCACCTTCTGGAAATCCAGGCGCATCTGGCCGACCCCGCCAGACCCGCAGCGTTTGATTAGGATCCATCGGTATTCCGCAATCACAGGAGGCCGGCCGTGACACACATCCTGCTCCTCGTCTTTACCCTGCTGTTCGGGGGGACTCAATCATTCGACGAATTCCTCCGGCATCTGGAAACATTGTCTCCGGCGGAGCGCGCCCCCCACGTTGAGAAGTACCTTGCCGGACGGCGGCTTCCGGTGACGGAGAGTGATACGCTTCTTACCTTTGTGTGGTACGGCAGTGCAGACAGCGTATTCGTGAACGGGTCGCTGCAAGGCGGGTGGCGCTTCCCGGCACGCCTGCACGCTCTGCCGTGCTCCGGATTGCCCGGCGGCCCTTCTCTGTTCTATAAGAAATACACTGTGCCGCGGGATGCGCACCTTGAGTATCAGTTTATTGTGGACGGAAAGAGCACGCTGGATCCGGCGAATGTCCGTGTTACCCCCAACGGGGACTTTTCGAATTCGGAAGTTACGATGCCGGGCTTTGTGCGATCCGTGTACACCATACCCCGCGCTGATGTGCCCCGTGGCACCCTGGATACGCTGCGGTTCACTCCGCGGGATACGACGATACACGCACGAACGGTTTTTGTTTACCTCCCTCCGGGGTATTCCGATGCGCACGATCTGCCGAGTCTGTACGTCCACGACGGGGAGACAGCGCTGCGGTTTATGTTTGTGACCACAATCATGGAGAACATGATTGCTGACAGGGCTCTTGGTCCTGCGATCGTGGTGTTTGTGCCCCCGGCAGAACGGCATGAAGAATACTTGGGAGGGAAGCAGATTCGTTATGCGAATGTTCTGGCCGATGAGCTGGTTCCCCTCATTGACCGGCGCTACCGGACCGCGGCTGCTCCCCAGCAGCGCGCCACGATGGGGATTTCCAATGGTGGGCACATTGCCTTTGTCGCCGGTCTCGCACGGCCGGATGTGTTCGGATCATGCGGCGGTCAATCATCCACCATCACCCCTGTTCTGAGCGTCATCCTGGAGATGAGAAAACGGCATGCTCCGTTGCCTCACTATTTTCGCCTGTATCAGCAGTGCGGGCTGTTTGATATTGTTGACCCCGAATATCATTTTCTTGAGCTGAACCGCGGTTTCAGAGACCAATTGTCCGGGCTGGGAATACGGCACATGTTCATAGAGTCCAGCGACGGACACGATTGGCCAAGCTGGCGGGAACGGGTTCCCTCATTATTACGTTTCTTCTTCATACCCCATTAATCCGAGGAGGTAATTCATGCGGTTGACATTGATGGCGACTGTTCTGTGTATCGCTGCTGCGGCGTCGGGGCAGACATCGGACGTGTATAGCAGGTACTTCGGAACGTCGACGATGCGTGTTGACTACTATCATACCGGCATAAAAGGCGAAGAGCGTTTCAGCCTGGACCGTGTCTATGAGGAAGGCCCCTGGCCGGATCAAAAACCCAGCTGGTGGACCCGTTGAACCTGGGTGAGTTTCTTGTGCGGGTGTACGATTCTGCCACAAACGTGCTGGTATACTCACGTGGTTTTTCATCCATCTTCCAGGAATGGCAGACTACGGATGAAGCGGCCGCGGGCGTGTATCGTACCTTCGAGGAGACCGTGCGGTTTCCGTTTCCCCAGCGAACGGTCCAGGTGAGCATCTCCAGGCGCGACAAACGTATGGTGTTCCGGGAAATCTTCTCGACAACCATTGATCCGGCCGACCCCACGGTCGTGCGCAAGGAGAAACGTCCGGCTCCCTTTGCCGTCAAAGCCCTGATGCAAAATGGACCTCCGGCTCAGAAAGTCGATATCCTTATCCTCGGAGACGGATATGCCATGGCTGACCTGGAGAAGTTTCGCACCGATGCGGCGCATTTTAATGACGTGATGTTTTCGACCCGGCCGTTTGCGCAGCGGAAGAACGACTTCAACGTATGGACGGTGGAGGTGATTTCGGACGAATCGGGGATTGATGTCCCGGACAAGAACGTCTGGAAATCCAACGCTCTGGGATCGATGTACAACACCTTCGGGTCCGCCCGGTACGTCCTCACGACCGAGAATCGAGTGCTCCGTGATATAGCGGGAACCGCCCCGTACGACTTTCTCTGTATACTCGTGAACGACACGCGGTACGGTGGCGGAGGGATCTTTAATCTTTATGCCACCACGTACACCAGGGAAGGGGTTGACAATCAGAAATGGCAGATGGACTATGTGTATGTCCACGAATTCGGCCACTCATTCGGTGGGCTGGGAGATGAGTACTACAATGCGTCGACGGCGTATAATGAGTTCTACCCGCCCGGGATTGAACCATGGGAGCCGAACGTCACGGCATTGCTGAATCGTTCCAATGTAAAATGGAAATCCCATCTCTCTCCCGGTCTTGCGGTGCCGACGCAATGGCAGAAGGCGGCATTTGACAGCATCGAAGCGCTGCGGGGGAAGCTTGACCGGCTCGCACCCGACTACTACGAGAAGCGGGAACCGCTCTACCGGGCTTCGATGGAGATTCTCCGCTCCCCTGAATTCGCCGGAAAGGTGGGGGTGTTTGAGGGATCAGGGTATGCCTCACAGGGGCTTTTCCGCCCCGCGCTTGATTGCAGGATGTTTTCGTTAAGCCTGGTGGATTTTGATCCCGTCTGCAGCGCAGCTCTTGAACGCATGATCAACCTTTACTCACGATAGGAGATTCTTATGAAACAGATACTGCTGGTGGTTCTCATTGCTCTTCTGGCGGCCCCGCTCGCTGCGCAGACAACCCCCCGGGTTCCGCGTACGAGCCAGGGGGCGAAAGTCACACAATTTATCGGGCTCAGTGAAGTGTCCGTGTCGTATCACCGGCCCGGCGTAAAAGGGCGGGAAATTTGGGGTAACGTTGTGAAGTTTGACGAACCGTGGCGCGCCGGTGCCAATGAACCGACCCTTCTCACGGTCAGCGACGATGTGACCATCGCCGGCAAAAAAATTCCGGCGGGGGCATACCGGCTCGTGGTGCTTCCATCACGGGCAGGGGACTGGACAATTGTCTTGAACACTGAGACCAAGAACTGGGGAAGCATCTACGATGCCCGGTACGACACGTTGAAGATCGCCGTAAAGCCCGAAGCAGGCCAGCACGAGGAGTGGATGTCCTTTACCTTTGTTGACCTTACGCCGACATCCGCTCGACTCATTCTCGCCTGGGAGAAGATCCGGCTGGCACTCCCGATGGAATTTAATACCCTGGCGAAGATACAGGGTTCGGTTGGTTCGTGGCAGCTGCTTTCCAGCGCCGCACGGTTTGCGGCAGACAACAACCTGTATCTTACAGAAGGGCTCGGGTGGGCGGACAGGGCGATCGCGCTGGAGAAAAGCCCGCGCACTCTCCAGGTGAAGGCCGAACTTCTCGCCAAAACAGGGAACACCGCCTCCGCGATCACCGTCGCCGAAGAGGCGATGAAGCTGGCGAAAGCAAAAGATCCCAAGGCGAATACAGAGGCTCTCGAGGCTCTGCTTGCAGGCTGGAAGATGAAAAAGTAAACCGTTGTTGCCGCTCTTGTGATTGTTCTGCGGCCGGAGTGCCTAGGCGTGTGACCGGGTCTCCGGCCGTTTTTGCGACTCTCCCAGCGTCCAGAGTATGGCCACCGTCACCACCACGGCGCATCCGATAACGTTGTACCAGAGCCACGCGATCGGGGTGAAGAGGAAACACGCGATGACCACCGCCTCTCCGAGCAACGCCCCGACAAATGTGGCCGTCCCGCCAATCCGCTTTCCGTAGAACGCCAGCAGAAAGATCCCCAGCATGGTTCCGTAGAAGAGGGAACCCAGGATGTTCACCGCTTCGATGAGTGAACCAAGCCGGCTTGCATACTGCGCGAAGGCAATCCCGTAGATCCCCCATGCAGCCATAAACAGGCGGGACGCGCGCATATAATGTTGTTCCGATTTGTCGGCCCGGAGAAAGCGTTTGTACACATCCACAATGGAAATGGTGGCCAGGGCGCTTAATTCACCCGAGGAGGATGACAGGGATGCGGCAAAGATGCACGCAAAGACCAGTCCGACAAGTCCTACCGGAAGATACGTGAGCACGAACGAGAGAAAAATGTAATTGGTATCGGAGCGGTCCGTGGCCGGCATATGCTCGCCGAGAAGTGCAGAAGCCTCCATCCGGAGACGGTCAACAGTCTGCTGAGCCGTCACGAGGATCTGCCGGGCGTCTCCCGTGGTGTGCGCGTCCGCGCTATGACGCGCGCGCACAAATCCTTCGGCCGCCGTGCGCCGGTCATTCACCGCGTTGTGGTGTCTGGCCTCCAGTTCGCGGTATGCTTCGCCGTGTGCTCCGTTTCTGGCCTCGGCGGCAGCCGTGGGGTTGAAAAAAAGCGGCGGTTCTGCAAAAAGGAAGAACACGTATACGAGGACACCGAGCAGGAGCATAAAAAACTGCATCGGGACTTTGGCGACGCCATTAAACAGGAGTGCCAGCCGGCTCTGGGTGATCGATTTGCCGGTCAGATACCGTTGGACCTGTGACTGGTCTGTCCCGAAGTAGGCCAGGGCCACAAACGTTCCCCCTACCAGACCCGTCCAGAATGTATATCGGTTCTCAAGATCAACCTGGAAGTCGATGGTGTTAAGCTTGCCGGCGGCGCCGGCGAGACTCAGGGCGTCGGTAAGCGAAACATCGGGAGGGAGAAGCGCCAGGAGGACAATGCCCGCCGCAAGCATTCCCGCCATGATAATGGTGAGCTGAAGCACATGGGTGTGGTTCACCGCCTTCACGCCGCCGGTTGCCGTCACGATAATGACAATCCCCCCGATGAGGATTGACGTGATGCGTACATCTATTCCGAGCATCACGGAGAGGACAAGTGACGGGGCATAAATTGTCATCCCCGTTGCCAGCCCGCGTGACACCAGGAACAGCCCCGTTCCGAGCAGCCGCATTTTTGGATCAAACCTTCGTTCGAGAAACTCGTAGGCGCTGTACACCCCGAGCCGGTGGAACTTTGGTACGGCGGTGATGGAAAGCAGGACCATGGCAAGTGGAAGGCCGAAATAGAACTGCAGAAAGCGCATGCCGTCCACGTAGGCCTGGCCGGGCGTCGATGTGAATGTGATCGCGCTCGCCTGGGTGGCCATGATGGAGAGTGCAACGGTACCCCAGCCGAGCGAACGGTCGGCGAGAAGGAAGCTCTGTATTGACGCACTGCCCCTGCCACGCCACACGCCGTACAGCGTCATGGTGAGGAGTGTGCCGCCGAGGACGATCCAGTCAGGTGTGCTCATGAGAAGAATCTGGAGAAGACATACACCAGGATCATGATGATCACCAGAATCGCGATGACGCCGAGATAGAGGTTCCGCCACGTTCCCAGGAAGGGGGGCGGCCCGTCATCATCGTTGCGTTTTCGGCGATCGTCCGTGCGTTGAGTGTTGTGGTTGTCCATTCCGGAGTGCGAGGATGTTCGCAAAAAGCCTGTATGCCCCCTCCACACCGGCCGGAAGCTGCCGGAAGAAGGCGTAGGCATTGTACACAAAAACTCCCTTCCCATGCCGGGCAAGGAGCAGGCCGCCGTTCCGTCTGGGCTCGCCGCTGTCCTGACAGCTCAGAACACTGTCGTATCGACTGTCCCATCGATCCGCAAAATAGAGTCCACGCTCCTGGATCCACCCGTCAAAATCCTTCGGACCAATCCGGTTGGGGCTTCTGAACAGCGGGTGGTCCGGCAGGAGCATGGTCACGGGTGCGTCTTCCTCCGCGACACGGTCGCGTGAGAAAAAAAGTGGATACGGTCCGATCGCCTCGGTCTCGCCGCGCTGCGTTGTGTTGTACTGCACAACGTATGTGCCGCCGCCGGCCACGTATTCCAGCAGGCGTTCGTGATTACGGCGAAGGGCCGGGCGGGTGTTATATGCACGGATTCCGGCGACGATAACATCAAACCCGGAAAGCCTGGTGAGCGCAAGATCGTCATCCGAAAGCATCTCAACATGGTAACCGAGTTGTTGTATGGCAGCGGGCATTTCATCCCCGGCACCCATAATGTACGCGGCTCGTCCACCCGGGCTGCTGATCTTAGAATGAAGCAGATGGGTTTGTGCCGGGGCCATGACTATCTGACGCGGAATATGTTTGTACGTCACCGTTTCAAGTGCGCTGCGTGTTTTTGCCGGCCCGATTTCGACCTCCACGCCCGCAACCCCCGCGGAGGCGCCTTGCGGCGGGGTAATAACCGTGCGGTAAAGTGCCTCTCCCGAGCCAGCGGAAAGGTCCACCGCATGCCGGGAAGGGGAGACGTGCCAACCCGGCGGAACGATAACGCGCATCGTACCGCGTACCGCCTGTTCACCTGCCAGGAGGGATACGTGAAGGGCTTTTGCGGAGTCACCGGAGAAGAGCAGGACTTTCTCCCGCATCCGGATGCTTACCGGAGGCGTTACCGCGAACGGAACATACACCTCGCCGTCAACCGGATCAACGGATTTATGCTGAAGCGGAACGGTGAGGGTCAGGGCGCCTTCGGGATGGGAGAGACGAACCTGTGCAGCGATGCTGATGGGGGCCTCGGCAAGGCCTCTATGCTGCTGTGACGCGACGCTGTAGGCACCGGCGGTGTGAGGCAGCTCCAGCCAGTACGGCTGGGTGTACTGCTGGGTGCGGGGAAGAGAGATGACCGATTGTATCCGGACCAATGTGTTGGTTTGGAGAGTGGTGGCGACGATACTGTCCCGGCTCGCGAAGGGGAACCGCACGTTCTCAAGTCGAAACATCGGGCTGGAGCGACTCACCATGGACACCGTCACGGGAACATCAGAGCCCGGGGGTGCGGTGGACACTGTCGTTGTGGCCTCAACCCAGAGCCCCGCGCAGGCCATGATGAGATCGTCCACCTGGGCCTTCTTATACGTGACCCAGTAATGGGCGGGCAATCCGGCCAGAATGTTGGAGGCGCGAAAGAGCGGCGTGACACTTGCAGCGGGGTCTTCTACAAGAAAAGCCGCGCGTGCTTCTGCAATGAGTGAATCCACTGCATGGGCGCCGTCAATTCTGCTCCATGTCAGGGGAACACCATCGAACAGATCATGAAGAGCCGAGTCCCCGCGCATATGCTGGAAGCTGTTCAGAACCTCCCCGCGGTTTTGCGACGCTCCGAAGCCCTGGCTCTTATGCATACTTCTTCCTTCGCCGGCAAGTTCGGCAAATGACCGGCCGAGCAGCGGCGAGTACTCTCCAAGGTTGATGCGTACAACTCCGGGGCCGGGCGGAGAATCCGGAGGGTTGCCCCGGAACACATTCCACAGAAGGCGTTTTGCCTGCCAGGGTTCCGTGAACCGGAGTTGTTCCGGAAATCGTGCCGGATCCGCCGCCGCATCAAAAGCTTCAACGGCAAGGATCGCCGACGCCGTGTGGTTTCCATGGCCTCCGAGCTGCGGTGTGAATCGTGTGACAATGACATCCGGCCTGAACGTCCGGATTATCCAGACAACATCGGACAACGTTGAGTCGTGATTCCAGAACCGGAGAGTCTCATCAGAACTCTTGGAATATCCGAAATCGATGGCCCGTGTGAAGTACTGCTCTGCGCCGTCGATTCTCCGGGCCGCAAGCAGCTCCTGCGTCCGGATAAGACCGAGAGGTGCGCCCTGTTCCGGTCCGATCAGGTTTTGTCCGCCTTCCCCCCTGGTGATGGAGAGGTACGCTGTGCGCATCCCCCTGCCCCTGGCCATCGCCGCGAGAAAAGCGGTATTTTCGTCGTCGGGGTGTGCTGCGATGTAAAGGACGGATCCCAGCACCTGCAGGTGGTCGAGGGCGAGTTTGATCTCCGAGGAAGTGCGCGGGTGGACCGTCTGTGTGTGTACGGACGCCTGCCCTGCAAGAACGGCAGTGGCAATCAGGATACCGAGAATCTGGCGGAACGGCATAGCCCCTCATGTAGTGGTACAATACACTGCCGCCGATTCACCCCGGTGTCCCTGCAAGAAAAAGGTCTCGCAGAGGAACGCCTGAGAGTGTATACAGTGAATCGGCGGCAGCGGTACGACATTAGCTCTTCATATTATCACGGCGCCGGAGCGGATGGCTTCACAGCCGGTGGTTTCGGTTTCCGTGAGAGTATCCACCAGAGCAGCAGTGCCACGATGGCCACGATACCGATATACAGCAGAAACTTCTTGTCCATCACGGGCGTGGCGAGGTCCTTCACCATCATATCCAGGGCTGCGTATTCTTTCGCGCCGAGGAGGCTCTCATGTGAAAGCGCGTCCTTCCACTCTGTATCGATCCGGGCTACCCACACATCCTCGACGAATGCGGTAGCGTCTTCGCCGCTGTTCTTTACCTGTTCGACATACGCGCGAATGGAGGAAGAGAAGCCGGGTGCATCGGAAAACGGGATTACTGCTGCTCCACGGACGGCGAATTCTTTTTCAATCGTGGACCAGAATGTTCGCCGGAGCACGGCATTCCATTCGGTGAGGAGTGAATCGATGCGCGCTGCCGGAACTGCCTTCGGTTGTGCGCCGGCGATGCCTGTACCGGCCTGCGCCCCCCGCCCTGCCGGTGTCTGGCTGGCAAGATACACCGCCTGCATCTTGCTGCTCAAGCCCTTCCACCGTGCGTTGAACTGCCGGTAGTTATCCAGGAGTGCGGCGAAATCTTTACCCTGAAGCTCCGTCGCGGTGAGGAACCTGACGTTATCCGAGGCAACATCGTACACGCGCGTCAGCACATTTGCCCTCTCAAGCTTTGCCGTGAGATCATCCCTGAGGACCTCACCGACGCTCGCGAGGTCCTTGCCATAGGGCATGAACATGGAATCGACAAGGGCGAACAGCAGTTGATCTTTGGCCTGCAGGTTCGCCTGGAGACGGCGAAGAGTTTCACGCAGGGAAGCATTGTTCGCCCTGTTCTGCTGGAGCTCAGAGAACAACATATCCCGTTCTCTTGTGAGCGTGTCCAGCGATACCGTCAGTTCCTGTATCGTGGACTCCATGGCCAGAATCTGTGTCCCCTGGGTCTCCATGATGCGTGTTGACTCATACAGACGCGCGTGCATGTTCCGCAGCTCCTTCATTTTCTGGTCGAAGGTGGCGGGAAAAAGCGCTTTGTCAAGGAAGTCGCTATGGGACAGGAAGTCAAGGCCCAGTCCCTCAATACCATTGTTCAGTGAATCCAGCTGGGACGTGCTGGTTGCTGTTTCGACAAGGCGGGTGAGCCGCTCATGGCGTTCTTCAAATTCCTTCTTGAGATCGAAATCCGATTGTTGTGACGGAGCCGTGGCCGGCAGAATCAGAAGACAGCAGAAAAAAGTGACGAGCATGCGGCGAGTCATCGTTTATTCTCCTGGGAGAAGTCGGAGCTGGTCAGGTACCGCGGCGGCGCAGAACCGTCAAGCAATTCAATAAAGGGCGGGCGCTGGTTGAATGCGGGGGTCACGAGCCCGGTTGGTGAAACCTCTATTACACTCGCGCCGACGAGTGCGCCTTCGCCCGTCCGGAAGACGTATACGTGCTTGAACCGCGGTCCGGTGACAAAATAATATCCCTGTGCATTCCGGATAATCCGCAGGGTGGTTCCCCGCAAGGCCGTAGAATCTCCAAACTCCGCGGCGGCGAGCGGGGCGACACTCACGACGAGGGCATACCGGCCTTCCTCTATCATGTTCATACTATTCACGGCGAGGACGCTTTCCACGGGCCATGAAAAGTTTGCGTTTTCCAGAGAAAGTGATGAACAACCAGGAAGGACCAAAAAAAGGGGAAACACGGCGAGAGTCAGCACACAGATGCGCATGGCGGGTAGGGTCTCCTTTGCGTGACAAATGGTGCCAAAAAGTATCCAATGATACCAAGTTTCCCATGTCGATGCAAGCAGTTATTGCATTATTGGACCATTTGAAGTATCTTGATAGTGCTTTCCTGCCTCACACGAATCTCCTCAACGACCCATGTTGGGCTCTATGCCAAAAGCCGCCAAATCCGAAGCCAAGAAGAGTGTCCTCATTGTTGAGGACAGCATCGATTTTTCGAATCTCCTGAAATTCATTGTCGAAGACGATGGATTCCAGGGTATCCAGTTTTCGGTGCAAGAGGAGGATATTCTCTCCGCCGTGAGGGAGCACCAACCGGCGGTGATTCTCATGGATCTTGCCTTACGCAGGAAGGGGGGGATGGACTACATCAGTGACCTGAAAAACGATCCTGAGACAAAGGACATTCCCATCATTATCATCACAGGCCGGGATCTTGCACAGAAGGATGTTCTGGAATTACAGATGAAGGGGGTGAAGTACCTGCGCAAGGGAAGAGTGGAGATGCACGAGATCCGGAGAGAAATCAGGACCGCGGTGCTGGGTCCGGATGCCGCGGCGCCCGCAGCGCCAAAGACACCGCGCCCGGGAGGCGGTGCATGAACGTCTTCTGCCCGGTCCTGCTCAGCGGAAAATACCTGCCGACAAAATGTGCGCACCGGAGAGTAAGCGGCGGACAGAATATCGCTCCTCCCGTGGAGTGGGCTGAAGTACCCTCCGGCGTGAAGTCATTCGCGCTTTCCATCATCGACCGGCACCCGGTGGCAAACAACTGGGTGCACTGGTTTGTTGTGAACATACCGGCTGCTGTGAGGGAAATACACGAGGGTGCCTCGGGAATACGCGATCTTTTGCCGCCGGGGTCACTCGAAATACGGAACTCCTATGGTGACATCGGCTATGGCGGGCCCAACCCGCCCCGCGGATCCGGCGCCCATGTCTATGAGATTACGGTGTATGCTCTTTCCATCGGGTCAACCGGCCTGGGGCCGTTTGCAACACTGGACGAATGCCTCGCGGGGATACGGCCTCATGTCGTGGCGAGTGCGAATACCGCAGGAACCTTCGAGCAGTAACATCCCGCAGACCTCCGCGCTGATCAGGCGCCCCCTCCCGGCTTCAGGATCACCCCTTTGTTTTTGTGCCCGTTAATCTTCACGGTTATCGCTTCTTCAAAGCGCAGATGCCTCGTGAATACCAGTTCTTCCTCCGCTTCCTGCCGCTGGAGCCACTCCCAGTCGATAAACGAAGACGGCACCGCTGCATTCACGGTAAAGTACCCGACACGGAATGAAGTGATGTTCTGAAAGAAATGTGACCCCTGGGAAGGAGTTACATGGATATCGCGGAATCCGGACTCGACGATCACGGCTGCCCCTGAGATCTGATCCCATGTCACGGGGATCCCCAGCCACGGATCCAGGCTGCCCCAGCGGCCGACGCCGATGATAAGATACGCACGTTTTTCCGCTACAAGTTTGGCGTTGAGCTGGCTTATCTCCTCGGCCACCTCGCGGCTCTTGGCCCGGTCAAAAGTCTGGATATCCACCACCACGATGTCAAAGATTCCGTCGAAGACGCCGTTGCCGAGTACCTGCTGACTTTCACAGATCAATTCCCGGGGCAGAATATCATCCACATCAAGTTCTTCCATTTCCAGGCTGAGCACCAGGGGACGGATCTGCAGGAGGGCAAAGTCGCGGGGCTTGTCGGGAGGAACGTTCATGTTCACAGCAAATTCCACTTCCACGTGCGTACCCATGCCCCACGTTCCGAGTTCGAGGATCAGCTCAAGGATTTCCGGGAGTGGGAAGGTCTTATGTTTCAGAACGGGGGCGAATGTGACGACACGTTTGCCCGGCCGGGAGATGCCGTCGTACACCGAATCGTTCTCGGAGGAGTACGTCGAGCCCACATAATAAAGGGTCTGGTCTTCTTCGGCTTTCGTCAGATCATATGTTTTGACGAACAGTTCCGGCTCGGGGTGCTCATGCGGTAGGAGCCCCTGGGTGAGGTCAAGGGCGAGGAACTCCTGTTGTGCATTCCGGATGGTTTCCTTTGTTGAAAAAAACTGCATGAGGTGCCGGGGGTACTTCGGACAGAAGCGGACGGAATTTCCGCCTTCAACGACCGTCCGGCCGAGGCCCAAAACCACCTGTACGATCCCGTCAATGGCAGTCTGGGGGGGAACCGGATAAAAGTTATACGATCTTGCCACACCCGCGAAATCAGGATAAAACCGGCTATTCCTTTCCGAGCCGACCATACGTTGTATGATCACCGCCATTTTTTCTTCTTCAAGGCGATAGGCGGTCGCCTTCATGTAGTCCCTTGCACGACGCATAAACGTGGAGGCGTACACACGTTTGATACTCTGCAGGAGTTCCTTCAGGCGGACATCGTGCTCGGGATGATTGTTGGGGATCATGAATGTGGAATAGACGCCCGCGAAGGGCTGATACTGGGAGTCCTCCAGCACGCTTGATGAACGCACGGCGAGCGGTCCATGCATGAGTTCAAGGAACTCGGAGAGCCGGCTGAGTACCTCCTTCGGGAAATTCGGGGCAGCGAGAAATCGTTCGGCCAATTCCTTGTCATTACGCGCGCTGAGGGCATACCCTTCCAGGTTGTTCTCCGAAAGGAACCGGTCAAAAACGTCCGTGGCGATGACCGCCGCTCCGGGGACGGCGATCTCGACGCCGGGGAAGTAATCCCGGATATGATACCGGTTGATGACCGAGTTGATGAACCCGAGTCCCCGCGCCTTGCCCCCGAGCGACCCGCCTCCGATGCGCGAGAACCCGCTGACGGGATCAAAACTTTCTCGGTTAAACTCCGTGATCACTCCCCGCTGGCGGTTTTCCTGGTATTCCCGGAGCGCGGTCAGCAGTTCATTACGCAGGTCGGCGACGGAAGGGAAGTCCGAAACCTTGTGCGGGCGGAGCTTATGTGCCAGGCCGAACTCTGTGCGGGCCTTCAGCCAGTTCGAAAAATGATTGCGTGAAGCGTGGAACACGATGGACTCGTCAGGGACGACGTGCAGGAGTTCTTCCAGGCTTTTGAGATCCGTGGCCCGGCCTGCTTCCATCCCGTCGGATGATCGAAACACGAAGTCACCAAAGCCAAAATTGTCCAGCATGTACTGCCGGAGATTATGCAACAGCCGCGGTGATCCCTTCCGGAGAAATGTCGCGCCGATCTCCCGGGCCTTTTCCTCGTATTCTGAATTGCTGGACTGCAGGAGGATGGAAATATCGGTGTGCCGGTTCCGGACGTTGCGGGCGAACGCAAAGCCTGCGTCAGGATCCTTGAGGCCGTCACGCTTGAAGTTTACGTCGGTGATAATACCCAGAACAAATTCCTCGTACTTTTCATAGTACGCCCATGCTTCCTCATAATCGGTACAGAGGAGAATTTTGGGACGCGCGCGCATACGGAGGAACCGGTGCGTCATGTTCACTCCCTCCGAGATCAGGCGCTGTGACTGGTTCAGGATCTCCGTGTACACGAGGGGCAGGTACATCGAATAAAACTGCACACTGTCTTCGACCAGGATGATGACCTGCACGCCCACGGCCCTCGTGTCATTCTCCACGTTAAGCCGGTCTTCCAGGCATTTGATGATGGCAATAAGCAGCCGGTAATCGCCCTGCCAGAGGAAGACCTTTTCGAAGACGGAGGTATCATAATGGGTTACCAGTTCCTTCCGCTCCTTGTTGTCGTAGGCCAGCAGGACAATCGGCGTGTCAATTCCCGCCTCGCGGACCATGCGCGCGAACCGGACAACGTGGACATCCTCAATATGAAGCGTGGTGATGATCAGGTCAAACGGCTCGCCGGAGCCGATGAGCTCGAGAGCCTCGCTTGCGCTGCTGACATGCGTAATTTCGGGGGGGTGACTGAGGTTGAGGACCTGAAATTCCTGACGGATAAGCTCGTACAGGCGTCCGTCTTCTTCAAACAGATACTGATCGTACAAACTCGAGACAAGAAGAATGTCACGGATTTTGTACCGCATCAACTTCTGGAAGTTCTGGGTCCGGGCGCCTAAAATCTCGTCTAATCGGGGTCGGACGTGCTTGGCCATACGGTGTGAGCTGGTTGATGGAAATGTTTCAGTGTTGGCATGATACGTGAATTGCGCCTGAGCCGCAAGCGGGAGAAGTTGATTTTGTCGCAGATGCTGGGTATTTTATAATGATACACCTCCCTCAAAGGTGGCCCTGTGGGACACAATCAGGTCTGATGATTCTGTTACGTTGAGTTCACCGCTTCACTTGTATTTATCGTCAGGAGCAGAGTATGGTCGACATTAAAAAAGGAAAAGGCACTCTTGGAATTCTCACCGGTGGGGGCGATGTACCCGGCCTGAATCCGGCTATTCGTGCCGTCACGATTCGCGCACTGCGCGAAGGGTACAGCGTTATTGGCATCCGGCGCGGATGGGCGGGGCTGGTGGACATCGTCCGCGAAAAGGACTACAACAATACTGATAACTTCCAGGTTCTCTCAGAAGAGATCGTCAACAAAGCAGGTCGCACCGGCGGTACGTTTCTCCATACATCCCGCACGCGGCCCAGCCACGTGAAGAAGGCCAGCGTCCCCAAGCATCTGCAGGACAAATACAATGCCGAGACGAATGATCTGACGTCGGAGGTTGTGGCCAACCTTTCGTGGCTCGGGGTGGATTATCTTATTCCGATCGGTGGCGACGACACGCTGAGCTACGGTGTGCGTTTGTATCAGGACGGCATGAAGGTTGTCGCTATTCCCAAGACGATGGACAACGATGTGCCCGGCACAGATTATTGCATCGGATTCAGCACGTGTGTGACACGGACGATCCAGATGACCAACAGTCTTCGCACGTCCGCAGGTTCCCATGAACGATTCCTTGTGCTGGAAGTGTTTGGCCGGTACGCCGGATTTACGGCCATGGTGCCCACGATGGCCGGAGCCGCCAACCGGTGTGTAATCCCCGAACACAAATATGACATGGAACATCTCACCGAGCTGATGGCCTACGATCGCAGGAACAATCCAAGTCGCTATGCCGTCGTGCTGGTCTCCGAGGGTTCGATGTTTCAGGGCGGGGAGATGATGTTCTCAAAGGAGACAACCGATGCCTACGGTCACAAGAAGCTGGGGGGGATCGGAGATCTGGTTTCAGAAAGGCTGAAAGAACTTTCCCCGAAATTCAACGACGGAAAACCCATCAATACGATTGCCCAGAAACTCGGTTACCTTGTGCGAGGCGGTGATCCGGATGCAGTCGATTCGATCGTGCCGATGGCATACGGAAACCTCGCGCTGGACCTTATGCTGAAGGGCGTTCACGGGCGCCTGGTAGTGCTGAAGAACGGCAGGTATGATAACATGCCGCTTGATGTGGTGACAAGTTCCAAAAAAGTGGTGAATGTCCGCGAACACTATAACATCGAACGGCTTCGCCCGCAATATAACAGCTTCGAGATGAAGCCGCTTTTCCTGACCACCAGTGAATAGCGTGGTACCAGCCTGAATCCCGTATCTTTTGCAGCCCGGAACGCCGCGAAAATGGTGTTCCGGGTTGCTTCACCCTTCTCCCGGAGATGATTATGCGATTTCTCATGGTGTCACTCCTGTTGGCTGTTGTGCTTTCTCAAAGCGCCCCTCTCCATGCCCAGAATCGTGCAATCACACGGGAGGAATACCTTAGCTATATGAAAGGCGCTGCGGACGATGGGTGGTCCACACTCCAGGCCGACCGTGAACGCTGGCGGAAAAACGTGGATGTGGAGTATGTGTTCGGCTACAACCCGCCCGGCAATGAAGTGTATCTTGCCGCCCTGTGTGCAAATCTGTACGAAGCGACCTCGAACCCGGAGTATCTCCAGCGCGCAAAACAGTTGATTCTGGAATTTGGCAAACATCGTGACGCCTATCCGCGGGATTTCGCCGCAACACGGCAGGAATACGGCGGGGCGCTCCCCGTGATCCCGAATATCTTCTATTTTGGAAAGTACTGTCATGCGTATGCCCTCGTGAAGAAACACCTCACCCTGACGCCGGCGGAACGGTCGACGATTGATGAAGGCATTGCCGGCAGCGCAGACTATATCGTGCGTTTTCAGGAGTGGGGCGCGATGAACCGGGCTATGCTCCGGGCGGAAGCCCTGTTGTATGCCGCAAAAGTTGTTCCGGATCATCCCCATCAACCCCGATGGCTCACCATGGGGAACGCAATCGCAGGCGACAACTTTGAAGAATGGGAAATTGAGGATGCCACCGGATACAACGGAATCTGGTTGTATTCACTCCTCGCCTACCTGAGCGATATCCGGGAGGAAGAAACATCCTACCGGTCACCAATCTTGCAATACTACTTCGAGTACTATCTTCAGTTGATTTCGCCCGCGGGAATTATTCCCGATGTCGGAGACGCCAACTGGGGGAGCGGGTGGGACCGGATGATTCCGTTTTTTGAAAAGGGCGCGGCAATCAACAAAGACCCCCGGCTGCGCTGGGCTGCCGCGAGCCAGTTCAGAAAGTATATGGATCCCCAGCCTGCAAGAAAGAGCGTGTTTCTGGGAGTGATCTTTGCTGATGCTCTCCGCTGGGCCGACTTCTCGCTCCCGGCCACGGCGCCGACCAACGGGAGCAGGCAGGTTCTCGAGGACATCGTCGGAAAGAAAGTGGTCTTCCGGAATGGATGGACTCCCACGAGTACCTATATGCTTCTGAACTACCGGGATGAAGGAGACGGCGGGTGGCTTTTCCGCGAAAATCTCCGGACGGGCATTCCCGTCGAGGAAGAGAAGATGCACCACGGGCACTCGGACGAGAATAGTATCGCCCTGCTCATGCGTAACAACAGCATCCTGTTGCATGACGGTGGATACAGGGACTATATGCCAAGCGGTCCGTATGGCGCCTTCCGCGCCGACTACCACCATAACCGGCTTGCGGTGCGCGACGGGAAAATCGCGCTCGGCCAACGGCAGGGGGAGTGGCGGTATGCCACACCGAACCAGCATGCAGTTCCCGGACAGTCCATGCTGGACTACTTCCGGAACTCCGGAGCATATCGGGAGGTCCGCACGCGCAAGATCGATTTCCTTGCACTCAAGGATGTCGACTATTCGCGCACCCGGTTGATCGATGAAGGGCTGGGGTACGAGTCCGACCGCCTTATCTATTATATCAAGCAACTCGACTGGTTTGTCGTGCTGGATGTGCTCCGTTTTACGCGCCCGACATATCTGACCATGGCGAACCTCTGGCACACCCGCCAGGTGCTTGCCAGCGGCCCGGGATGGTATGACACCGCCTATGATTCTCTGAACACGCTGGATGTCCGGGGACCGGACCGTTTGCTCGTGCTTTTCCCCCAGCGCGCGCAGCTGGCGGAAGGTGTCGAAGACATCCAGCGCTACTATCAGTCTGAAAAGGTGGTGTATCAAATGATCGGGCGGCACGGCTACCGGAATGCCCTGCAGAGTTTTGTGACGGTTCTCATCCCGCACGGCCCCGGACAGAAACCCGAGGATCTTGCTGCGTGCGTGGAAATGCTCCCGACAGACGACCCCGCCCGCGCCGTTGCCCTCAAGATCACCAGGGATGGTACCACGTATATACTCGGCGCAAAACTTGATCTGGAGGCCGAGCTGGTGCGCGACTGGCGCCGGCCAATGTATACATATGATTCGGGCAAAACGCGGTATGGTGAATACGAAACAGACGCCTTCACACTCTTCGCTGTGGAGACAAAGGCGTCGCTCCGCTACGCCGTTGTCGGTGCGGTCAAAGTGACGCATCGCGGTACAGTCCTGCACGAACAACTGCCGGTGCGCGCGGGATTAAGTTTTGACGGAGGCCCCGATCAACCGGGCACACTCAAGATGCGGCACTGGGAGGGGGAAGTACGGCGATGAGTCTGACGTCGCGCGAACGGCTTGCAACGACCCTCCGCCATCAGTCTCCGGACCGCGTGTGTGTGGATTTTGGGGCGACGGCGGTGACCGGCATGGCGGCCAGTCTCGTCTCCAAGCTGCGGTGCAAAGTTCTGGGAAACCCCGGGTACCGGGTGAAAGTGACCGAACCATATCAGATGCTGGGAGAAATTGATGATGAATTGCGCGAAGCCCTCGGCATCGACGTGATGGGAGTCGCGGCGCCCAGGACAATGTTCGGATTCGCCAATCGCGGCTGGAAGCCGTTCACACTGTTCGACGGGACGGAGGTGCTTGTACCGGAGGACTTTCGTGTTACGGTGGACGACCACCAGAATCTGCTCATCTATCCGGAAGGGGACACATCAGTCCCACCGAGCGGCCGGATGCCGGAGGGAGGGCATTTTTTTGATGCGATTCCGCGGCAGGAACCCGTCGTCGAAGAAGAGCTGGATCCGGCGGCGAATCTTGAGGAGTTTACCCTCCTGACGGAAACCGATCTTCACCATTATGACACCGAGGCCGATCGGGCCGTCCTGCGGGAGAAGGGATCCATCGTGGGCACTCCCGGCACGGCATTCGGTGATATCGCGCTCGTCCCAGCGGTGTGGAGAAAACACACGAGGGGGATCCGCGAGATCGAAGAGTGGTATGTCTCGACAAGCGCCCGGAAGGACTATGTTTTCAAAGTGTTCGAAGGTCAATGCGAAATCGCCCTCCAGAATCTCGAACGCCTGATTTCAACCCTCGGCTACAAGGTGCAGGTCGCCTTTGTCACCGGCACGGACTTTGGAACGCAGACCGGGCTTTTTATCTCGCCCAAGGCCTACCGGGACCTGTACATGCCCTTCCACAAGATCATCAACGAGTACATCCACAAACATTCACCCTGGAAAACATTCATCCATTCCTGTGGATGTGTGGTTGATCTGATACCGGATTTTATCGAGGCCGGCTTTGATATCCTCAATCCGGTCCAGACTTCGGCAGCCGGGATGGATCCTGTCTGGCTCAAGAAGACATACGGCAAAGATCTGGTGTTCTGGGGGGGAGGGGTGGACACTCAGAAAACTCTCCCGTACGGCACTCCTGCGGAGGTGTTTGATGAAGTCCGGGAGCGGATCCGCATCTTCAATGATGGCGGAGGATTTGTCTTTAATTCGGTCCACAACATTCAGGCGAATGTCCCTGTGGAAAACGTCGAAGCGATGTTTCGGGCGCTTGGAGAAGCATAGAAAGTGAAAGCCAGGGACACACGGGAAGGGAGCATGCGGAAGGTATGGGGGCAGCGCGAAGCGTAAAGGCTGTGATGTTTGATCTGGATGGGACCCTGCTGGATTCGCTGGAAGATCTCGCAGATTCGATGAACACTGTCCTGACAGAAAAAGGGTGGCCCCCGCATCCGGTTGATGCCTATCGGTATTTTGTCGGAGATGGCGCGGCAACCCTGATCCATCGTGTGCTGCCTGCAGACCACCGCACCCCCGCAGTAGAAGCTGAATGTCTGAGCCTGTTCCGGGCGGCTTACGCCACGCGATGGAATATCAAGACGCGCCCGTATCAGGGCATCCCGGAAATGCTCGCTGCCCTCGCTGCCCGGAAAACCAGAATGGCCGTGCTTTCGAACAAGCCGCATGATGCCACGGAGCAATGTGTCCGGGAATTGCTCAGGGAGACCAGGTTCGATGCGGTACAGGGTCAGCGTGCAACAATTCCCAAAAAGCCCGCGCCCGACGGTGCGGTGATTGTCGCCCGTACGCTCGGCGTGGAACCCGGGGAAATCCTCTACCTCGGGGATACGGCCACCGACATGCAGACCGCCGTGGGGGCAGGGATGATTCCCATCGGTGCACTCTGGGGATTCCGGTCCGCCGGAGAGCTGCTCGAGCACGGTGCGCGTCGGGTGCTCGGGCATCCGCAGGAGCTTCTCCCTCTTCTTGACGACAGGACATTCTTCGCATGAACCGGCCGCCATTTTTTGTTCCCGTTGTGTATGAGCATGCTGCGCAACTTATCGGCAAGCGTCCGTGGGAAGTTTCCCGCGACGTTGACCTCCTTGTTGCAGCACACAGCGCGGCCTACACCCGGTACCATCACTCGCCGGTGATTGCGGGCATCGACGTGTACAATGTTGAAGCGGAAGCGTATGGTTCTGTCCTGGGTGACGCCGGCGGATTGTCTATCCCCTCGGTCGTCCGGTACGCCTGTTCCCGGGTCGGCGAAATTCTCGATCTTCCGCCCCCGGAGGTCCGCACCGGCGGACGATTCCCCAAAATTTTCGAGGCCGCACGCAGACTGCAGGATCGGTTTCCCACGACCAAGGTACGCGTCCCCCTGAGCGGTCCGTTCTCGATCGCGAGTAATCTTGTCGGTTTTGAAGAGCTGTTGTACGGGGTGATTGGTGAACCCGATCTCGTCAGCGAGGTACTGCTCCATCTTGCCCGGCACCAGGGTATCGTGGTCGGCGAGGCAAACGCAATGGGATTGGATGTTATTGTGTTTGAATCAGCGGCGACGCCTCCGCTCCTTTCCCCTTCGGCGTTCCGGGCGGTAGAACTTCCTGCGCTCCAGGTGCTGGCTGATGCCCACCGGTCTACCGCCGGCACGGGATTTCACCTGGTGGTCGGAGGAAATACGGTGTCTATTCTGGACAGTCTTGTCGGGCTTCAGCCGGCACTCCTGCTCTGTCCGTCTGAAACAGACCAGAAAACATTTATGGAACAGATGCGGCTTCATCCGGAAATCACCGTGCGGATCAACATTTCGCCGATCGTGTTCACCGCCGCGGGGGAGAGTAGTGCATTCGTGGAAGCGGACAGCGCGCTTGCGCTTGCCGCCGGCCGCGAGAACGTGAATATCGGAACCGGCGTGCTTCCGTATGACGCTGATCCGGAAATTGTCTTACGCATTCAGTCTTATATCGAGGGGCACCGACAATGAAACGGTATGGGATGATCATCCGGGTGAAGGCGGGACAGCTTGAAGAATATCGCCGCCTTCACGCGGCAGTGTGGCCGGACGTCATTGCGACGATCACCGCGTGTAACATCCGCAACTACTCGATCTTTCTCAGGGACAACACCCTGTTCAGCTACTTCGAGTACGTGGGAGTGGATTTTGCGGCGGACATGAAACGGATGGCTGACGATCCGGCGACCCAGCGGTGGTGGGACCTCACCAAACCATGTCAGGAACCGGTCCCCGGCGCACAACAGGGGGAATGGTGGGCGCCAATGGAAGAAGTTTTTCACTGTGTGTAGTCCGGACAGGGTGTGCGTGAGCATGTGCTCAGCAGACACCCTTCGTCCGCCTTTGTCCGGATGTGCGCACACGCGTTAGGTCACACGCATCAAAGGAGTTCCTCATGAACATCCGCGTCTGTATTCTGTGCTTCTGCCTCTGTTCAGCGCCGGGCGCCGGGGCGACGGAGTTTTTTGTCTCACTGAGCGGTTCCGACAGGAACCCGGGAACACTCGAGCAACCGTTCCGGACGCTTGAGGGCGCGCGGGATGCCCTGCGTGCGCACGCCCGGAAAGGGGGCCTTCCCCCGGATGGCGCCACGATTACGGTCCGGGGCGGTACGTACATGCTGTCAAAGACTTTTATGCTCGAGAAACAGGATGGCGGTACCTCCGATCAGCCCGTGCGGTATCGTGCCGCCGTGGGAGAGCAGGTCAGAATTATCGGCGGAAAGGATCTTCCTCTTGATACGTTCCGCCCGGTCTCTGATTCCCGCGTCCTCGCCCGAATCAGACCTGAAGCCAGAACGCACGTTCTGGAATGTGACCTCCGCACCCACGGCATACAGAACTTCGGCACGCACCGTCAGGCTGGACACGGACACCCCGTGCAGCCCGCACCGCTTGAACTGTTCTTCAATGATACGCCGATGCCGCTGGCACACTACCCTGACACCGGGGAGATCATGATCGGTGAGATCATTGATCCCGGGTCGATCCCGAGAATTGGTGACTACGTCAACATCCGCGGGGGGACGTTTGTGTACACGGATCCGCGGCATGCAGACTGGCTCGCAGCGGAGGAGATCTGGTTCCAGGGTTATTTTAAGTGGGGATTCGCGGATGACAAGATCCGTGTCGCATCCATCGACACAACCCGCAAGAGAGTGACCTTTGCATCGCCGCACATGTACGGTCTCGGAACCGGTGAGCCGTTTAATGGCTATATCGCACTCAATCTCCTGGAAGAACTTACCATGCCGGGAGAGTGGTATCTGGATCGCACGCGGGGGATGCTCTACTTCTGGCCGCCGACAGATGTCCAGACACCGTATGCCTCGGTGTCACTTCTTGAGGACCCGCTGATTGCCCTTGAGGACGTGTCGTTTCTGTCGCTCGAGGGGTTTACCCTGGAACTCGGACGCAGCATGGGTGTCGTCATCGAGGCTGGAAGCCACGTAACCATCGCAGGATGCACGGTGCGGAACATGGGAACCAGCGGAATCTTTTTCGGACAGGGAGCGGTACAGACGTTCCCCCATCTCACCGCTGACGATTACGAAGGAGTTCCGGCTTCACGCACGATGGGCGCGTTCCAGATGCACTACTACAAGTACACGACATGGGATCGTAAGGCGGGATCCCACCATCGCGTGCTCTCCTGTGATGTGTACAACATGGGTGCGGGGGGGATTACACTCGGCGGGGGCAGCAAAAAGGACCTTGTCCCCGGCGGGTCGTCGGTCGAAAACTGCCGGGTCTACAATTATAACCGCCACCACAAGGCACAGTGGGCGGGCATCAATGTGGACGGCTGCGGCAATCTGGTGGCACACAACGAAGTGTTTCGCGCAGACCTGCAGGCCATGTTTGTCAGGGGCAACGACCACATCTTCGAATACAACCACGTGCACCACGTCGCACAGAATTCCAACGACGCCTCCGCCTGGTATCTCGGCAGGGATCCCAGCGACCAGGGGAACGTGGTGCGCTACAACTTCTTTCATCATGTCGGACGCGCCGACCGCAAATGGATGATGGGCGTCTATTGCGACGACGCGACGTGTAATGTCCTGATCGAAGGGAACGTGTTCTATAAGGCGGCATCATATGGCACAGTCTACAGTAACGGCGGACACGACATCGTGGTGCTGAACAATATCTTTGTCGAGGGGTATGGCCCGGTGTTCCAGCTAAAATCCATGTGGTACGATTTCGGAATGTTCCAGCTTCCATACTTCTTTGGTCCGGAGGGAGTGTACCGCCGTCGCCTGACAAGGGACATAGACATCCGGAAACCTCCCTACAGCGTCCGCTATCCGGGCCTCACCGATTGGTTCGACCTTCTGCCCGACAGTACCACGTACGTGGGGATGCGACCGCGGCGCAACAGATTCGAGCGAAATCTGATTGTGGGATATGAAGAGTCATACCGGCTGGTGGGAGAGTATGCGCAATGCGAATTTAAGGACAACCTGATGACCCAGACCGACCCCGGTTTTGTGGATGCTTCCCGGCTGGACTTCCGTCTTCGTGACGGAGCCGAGGTGTACACCCGGATCCCGGGGTTCAAGCCGATTCCATTCGATACAATCGGATTGTACCTGGATCAATACAGACGAACGTTGCCGGCGGCGATGACGCACTAATCCCGGTTTCGTTCGATATGTGGTGCTGAGTGGCGGCGGAAAGGACTGCAAGACCATGGTCGATCTCGAACAACTTCTTGCCCGGGAGCTTGCAATAGAGCTCGTGCAGGTCCGGAATGCTCTGCAATTGCAGCAGGAGGGGGGGACTGTGCCGTTTATCGCCCGCTACCGGAAAGAGCGGACCGGGGAGATGGACGAAGTGCAGCTGCACGCGTTGTTCGACCGGTACGCGTATCTGACCGACCTGGAACAGCGAAAAGTTGCGATTCTGGACTCTATTGACAAACAGGGCAAGCTGACCGACGAACTGCGAAGCCGGGTTGAAGCCTGTGCGCAGAAGACCGAGCTGGAGGATCTCTACCTTCCGTACCGCCCCAGGAAGCGTACCCGTGCGACGGTGGCAAAAGAAAAGGGTCTCGAGCCGCTGGCCGAGCTCATCCGGGCTGCGAATGCCCCTTCGGTCACGGCATTCGACCTTATTGCAGCCGCGATACCCTTTGTGTCCGATGAAAAGAACGTCCCCACACCCGACGAGGCTCTGGCTGGAGCAGCCGATATTCTTGCCGAGGAAATCGCCGAGAACGCAGAGTACCGTGGCCACCTGCGGGGATATCTGTTTGATCATGGGGTCTTCACCTCTGATGTAAAGCCGGATTTCCCCGCGGGGAGTACAAAATTCGAGATGTACCGCGGTTTCAAGGTGAATGCCCGCGAGATCCACCCGCACAATATGCTGGCATTGCTGCGGGGGGAGAAGGAAAACTTCCTCACGTTTGATCTGGTGTTTGATGAAGAGGCCGTGCTTGTGTACCTGCGCGATGCTGTCACGTCTTCTGGTGCACCTTCCGTGCGGTCGTTTTACGAAATGCTGGCGCGTGATGCGTTCGACCGGCTTATGCGCGCTTCGCTTGTCGGAGAGGTCAGGGCTTTGTGCAAGGAAGCGGCAGACCGGGAATCGATTACGACGTTTGAAGCAAATTTGCGCCAGCTGCTGCTCTCGCCACCGGCCGGGATGAAGCCGACCATCGGCGTAGATCCCGGCTTACGCACCGGATGCAAGGTCGTGGTTCTGGATGCCACAGGGAAGCTCCTGGAACATGCCACAATCTATCCGCACAGATCGCCGGCTGAACGGACCGCAGCCGCACAAACGTTGATCACTCTGATGCAAACTTCCGGCGCCGACCTGATTGCAATCGGAAATGGAACCGGAGGCAGGGAGACGGAATCTTTTGTCGCAGAAGTGGTGGCTTCGCTAGAACGGAAGCCGGTGCGTGTGATGGTCAACGAAGCGGGTGCGTCGGTCTATTCCGCAAGCACCCTCGCCCGCGAAGAGTTCCCCGATCTGGATGTCACTGTACGCGGCGCGGTGAGCATCGGGCGCCGTCTTCAGGACCCGCTTTCCGAGCTTGTAAAGATCGACCCGAAATCGATCGGTGTCGGACAGTACCAGCACGACGTGGACCAGAAACAATTGCGAAAACGTCTGCAGGAAACCGTGGAAAGCTGCGTGAACTTTGTCGGCGTGGACGTGAATACGGCGTCGCGGGAGCTTCTGAAATATGTCGCCGGGGTGAACTCCGCCACCGCGAAAAATGTCGTCACCTACCGGAACGAACACGGCCCCTACAAGAGCCGCGAGGATCTCCGTCAGGTTCCGAAATTCGGATCAAAAACATTCGAACAAGCAGCCGGCTTTCTGCGTATCCGGGACGCCGCCAATCCGCTTGATAACTCGGCCGTCCACCCGGAAAGTTACACGATCGCGGAAAAAATTCTGGCAGACCTCGGGTCCACAGTCCAGACACTGACCCTCGAACCGGATCGTCTGCTGAACGTGAAGGTATCGGACTACGTCACGGACAAGGCAGGGGAGCCGACGGTTCGTGATATCCTCAATGAGCTCAAGAAACCAGGGCGTGATCCCAGGGCCGAATTCCGTTATGCGACGTTCAAAGACGGCATCAAAGAGATCAAGGACCTCGCTCCGGGTATGGAGCTGGAGGGGGTCATCACGAATGTCACGAATTTCGGAGCATTTGTGGATGTTGGCGTGCATCAGGATGGTCTTGTTCACGTGTCGCAGATTGCCGACAGGTTCGTCCAGGATCCCAAGACGATTGTACATGTCGGGGAAGTTGTCACGGTCCGCGTGCTTGAGGTAAATTCTCAACTGAAGCGGATCAGTCTGACGATGAAGCGGGGAGGCGAGAAGCACCCGAAGCGCGCGAAGTCGCGTCACCCCGGAAAAAAAGCAAAGCCCGAGGATACGCACCCCAAGTTTACCGTCGATGACCTGAAGAAAAAATTTAACAACCGGTAGAGAAGGGAGATACAGAATGAACGTTTCAACAAGGGAAGGTTTCGTCAGCGCTCCGGATTGCGCGTGGGTTGTCGCAGGCGAAGGTATCCGGATGGATGTCCACATTCCAGCCCGTGAAGATTGTTTCACGGGGGGGAGCTGATCTCATGAATCCACTCTTTGACCTTACAGGAAGTGTGGCATTAATCACCGGAGCCGGAACGGGACTCGGGGCTGGAATGGCGAAAGGCCTCGCGGGTGCAGGTGCGGATGTTATTCTTGTCGACCGCATGGATCCGGATGAGACAGCCGAACCAATCCGCGGAATGGGACAAAAGGTTCTTTCGCTGACCGCGGACCTGTCCGGCCTGCCGGCGATGCACGAGGTCGTCCGGAAAGGCCTGGAAGCGTTCGGGCACATCGACATTCTCATCAACAACGCCGGCATCATCCGGCGTACGCCCGCCATCGATTTTTCGGAGACAGACTGGGATGAGGTGATGGCGATTAACGCCAAGACAGTTTTCTTTATGAGCCAGGCGGTCGCCCGGGACATGATCCAACGCGGGTCGGGGAAGATCATCAATATTGCATCGCTGCTGAGTTTCAGCGGGGGTATTACCGTCCCGTCGTATGCGGCGAGCAAAGGCGCAGTAACACAAATCACGAAAGCGCTGGCCAATGAATGGGCGCACTACGGTCTCAACATCAATGCGATCGCCCCGGGGTACATGGTCACAAACAATACGGCGAACCTGCGGAAGGATGCGGAACGCACACGGTCGATTTCAGAGCGAATCCCCGCAGGCCGTTGGGGTATGCCTGAAGATTTGCAGGGGGCTGCCATCTTTCTTGCATCGAAGGCATCGGACTATGTGAACGGGCATGTATTACTCGTTGACGGGGGATGGATGGCGCGGTAAGAACTCACGAACATGTCATGGACGCATTCAGAAGGATTACACGGTATGCATGAAACACTTCGCACGCTCGGTCTCAACGGCATTATCCCGGTTGTTGCCATCGACAACGCCGCCCATGCGGTTCCGCTCGCCCGGGCCCTGGAAAAAGGGGGCCTCCCCTGCATCGAGATAACCTTCCGGACCGCCGCCGCCGCTGATGCGATCGCGGCCATAGCGCGCGATTGTCCGACAATGCTCGCAGGCGCGGGAACAGTGTTAACCGTCGATCAGGTTAAGGCGGCTCGTGACAACGGTGCCCGGTTTATCGTGGCGCCCGGACTGAACCGCAAGGTTGTCGAATATTGTCTTTCGATCGGTCTTCCGGTTACACCCGGCGTGGCGACGCCTACGGATGTCGAAGCAGCGCTGGACATGGGGCTCGAAGTGGTGAAGTTCTTTCCGGCTGAGGCCGCGGGGGGCATAAAATTTCTCACCGCGATGAGCGCACCGTACCGGCAAATCCGTTTTATCCCCACCGGCGGTATCGACGAAAACAACCTGCTGTCATACCTCCGTCTGCCGCGCGTCCATGCGTGCGGGGGAAGCTGGATGGTGAAACCGGAGATGATCAATGCCGGCCGGTTTGATGAGATTACAGCGATCACCACCAAAGCCGTCAACACCCTACTCGGACTTGAAGTGCGGCATGTGGGGATCAATTGCGGCGACGGCGAAACAGCCACGGCGCAGGCAACACTGCTCGCCGATCTTCTGCGGGCCCCTGTTCGCTCGGGGAATTCATCCATTTTTGTCGGGACGGGATTGGAGTTTATCAAGAACAAAGGTCGGGGTGACCACGGGCATCTGGCGATTGGCACCAATTTTATCGAACGTGCTGTGGTGTATCTGGAACGCCGGGGTGCGCGCGTGATCCCGGATACCAGGGCGGAGAAAGACGGCCGGTTGCACACGGTTTATCTTGATCTTGATGTCGCCGGTTTTGCGCTGCACCTCATACAAATTTAAGACGTCCGGAAAGGCCGTGGAAGTGATGCGCTCATTCTTGCTGATTGCCCTTGTGATAGTCCTGGCCGTCCCGGGTCGTTCTGAAACGGATCCGCTGGCGACACGTGTGCGCCACTCCCTGGCGTATGCACAACAACAGTACCTGCACACTCTCGCCGAACTCAAGGATACAATTGTCTATCCCCGGTCGTCACCATTGGCCGGCGGCTGGAAGCATGTGGAGGGGGATGATTGGACAAGCGGTTTTTTTCCGGGAACACTCTGGTACCTCGCAGAATGGTCCGGGGACAGCACCCTCAGGGCTGCTGCAATCCGTTTTACGGACGGCCTTGAATCCCAGCAATACAACTCCGGGACTCACGACGTGGGATTTATGATGTACTGCAGCTACGGAAACGGATACCGGATATCCCCATCCCGGCACTACAAAGACGTGCTCCTGCAGTCGGCAAAAACACTGGCCGGGCGGTTCCGCCCCGAGGTGGGATGTATCAAGTCGTGGGACTGGAGCCCGGACTGGGGATTTCCCGTCATCGTAGACAATATGATGAACCTGGAGCTGCTCTTCTGGGCTTCGAAGAATGGAGGTGGAGACACCCTGCGGTCGCTGGCAATACGGCACGCCGAGACGACACTGAAGCATCACTTCAGGCCTGACGGGGGGACATACCACGTGGTGGATTTTGACACGCTTTCGGGGAGAGTCATCCGCAAACAAACACACCAGGGGTTTTCCGATGAATCCGTCTGGGCGCGGGGGCAAGCCTGGGCGCTGTACGGATTTACCATGACGTATCGCGAGACACGCGACAGGAGGTTTCTTGATGCAGCCGTGCGCGCGGCGGACTTTTTTCTGAGCCATCTCCCCCCCGATCATATTCCGTACTGGGACTTTAACGCACCGGACATCCCCCATGCCGCGAAAGATGCCTCCGCCGCTGCGATTGCAGCATCCGGCCTCCTGGAACTGGCCGGGTTTGTGACCGGACAGGCACAACGTGATGCGTATACGGAAGGGGCTGCGGCGATTCTTACATCCCTGACCGCCTCGCCATATCTGTCTGAAGGCTCCCCGTCTGAGGGAGTCCTCAATCACTGCACCGGAAATCACCCCGGCGGACTTGAAATCGATGTTTCTCTCATCTATGCCGATTATTACGTAGTCGAGGCGATGCTCCGCTATCTTCATCGGCTTAACTGAACCGGACTCCATGCGCATCCCAATCCTGCTTTGCGGTTTTTTTCTGGCATTCAGCCTGCCCTGCACCGGCCAGTCCGATCTTGTTGTCACCGTCGTCAATCCGGGTGATTTTTTAAGGCAGGAGGAGACCATTGTCGTGCCCTGGGCGAGTATTCTGGCGAAAGCGCCTGCGTTGGCGCCCGCAGCAGTCTCGGTCTGGGACACGGAGGGCGAGATCCCCTGCCAGGTTATTGATGCCGACGCTGACGGGGTACCGGAGGAGTTCCTGTTTCAATCAGGATTTGCCGCGCATGAACGGAAACACTTTACGATAAGAGCACATTCGCCCCGGACCGTCTTTCCCGCACGGGTGGATGCGCGCTTCGTCCTCCCGCGCGAAGACCTTGCCTGGGAGAACGACCGTATTGCGTTCCGCGTGTACGGTCCGGCCCTGGCCGGAGAGGTCCTCAACGGAATCGACGTGTGGACCAAACGTGTCCGCTCACTCATCGTGCAGAAATGGTACGAAAAAAGCCAGGCCGCCGCGCCGGGGAGCGACACCTATCACGTTGATCATGGAGAAGGTGCGGACTTTTTCAGCGTGGGGAAGAGTCTTGGAGCAGGTGCAAGCGGACTCTGGAAGAATGGAACGCTCCACCAGCCCGGCGTGTTTTCGTCGTACCGTATCCTGGCAAACGGGCCGATCCGGGCGATGTTCCGCCTTGTCTATGACGGCGGCGAGATTGAGGGAGCGCCGTTTTCTCTGGAGCAGACCGTGAGTCTGGATGCCGGGCAGAATCTTAACCGGATTGATGTGGTGTATTCCGCTCCCATCGATACGCTTGTTGTCGCTGCCGGCCTCGTGAGCCGGAAGAATGTGCTCTGCACGTCGGATCCCGAGCGGGGGTGGATGGCGCTCTGGGGCCCGGTCAACGATGAACCGGTGAATGAATTCCTCGGAACCGGCATCGTCATGCCGGCATCCATTCGGCGGACGCCCGTCGAACAGGAAAACCAGCATCTCCTTCTGGGATCATCGCGGAGCAATGAGCGGTTGACGTATTACGCGGGCGCGGGTTGGACACGGAGCGGGGATTTTAGAGATCGGAAGGAGTGGGAGGCAACGCTGGCCGGTTGGGCACATCGCCTGAGTTACCCCTTGATCGTTACGGCAGGATCTGTCCGATAGAACAGGATCCTTCCGTCATCGACTCCTGCTGTCCGCCGGTGTGGTTTATCTGTGCACACGCCGGACTGCAGGATTCATATCGTACAATGTTCCATTGACAATCGTAGAGGAGTGAGCCTTATGGATATCCGATATTCAACCGATCCTGCTGCGTTCAGGACGATGACCTCCGCGCAGCTGCGGGAATCTTTTCTTCTGGAAATGCTTTTTGTCTCCGACGCCGTTCCCATGGTGTATTCGGACATTGATCGTTCGATAACCGGCTCTGCTGTCCCGGTTCAAAAGGAACTTCCGCTGCTCGCGAGCAAGAAGGAAATGGCTGCGGAACACTTTGCCGAGCGGCGCGAAATCGGAATTATTAATATTGGTAATCCGGGCACGATTACGGTCGACGGGAAGAGCATTCCCATGGTGCACCGGGATGGATTGTATGTTGGGCGGGGAACAAAAGAGATTCTCTTTTCCAGCAAGGACGCGGCGCATCCGGCACGGTTCTACTTCGTGAGTTATCCGGCACACAAGAGCCATCCCATCGCACACATCCGGTTCGGAGATGTGGAGCGGGTCCAGATAGGATCACAAAAAGATGCCAACCGGCGGACAATTTACAAATACATCCATCCCCGCGGGGCTGCCAGCTGCCAGCTGGTCATGGGGCTGACGGAGCTCGAAGAGGGAAGTGTCT
Organism: uncultured Bacteroidota bacterium; assembly: GCA_963700635.1. GTDB lineage: Bacteria > Bacteroidota > Ignavibacteria > UBA10030 > UBA6906 > JAGDMK01. The sequence continues at coordinate 701,334 of CAVOYH010000004.1, forward strand.
GGAACACGATGCCCCCGCATACACATCAGCGGCGCTCGGAGGTCTACATGTATTTCAACATGCTTTCCGAAGGAGTCGTGTTCCATATGATGGGGACTCCCGCAGAAACAAAACACATCGTCATGCGCAATGAGCAGGCTATTCTCTCTCCGAGCTGGTCCATCCATGCAGGCGTCGCAACGCAGGCCTACTCCTTCATCTGGTCCATGGGCGGAGAGAACCAGGTGTTTGATGACATGGATGGTGTAAGTCTGGCGAATCTGGGATAAGATAAAGGCTCCTAACACTACGCCAGAGACGCGTATATTTTCGTAAGGGCAGGCAGGGGGAAGAAGAGTCACGAAAACGACATCAGGAGACAGGAATGGCACTGCAGATAAAGACTTCGCAAGAAACGGAATATGATGTTCTCACGCTTGGTGAATGTATGGTGCGGTTGAGCCCCCCCGGACATCAGCGGATCGAGCTGACGCCCGTGCTGGAAGTGTACGCGGGTGGGGGCGAATACAATGTCTCCTATGCTCTGGCGCGGTACGGATTGCGGACAGGCTGGATATCCCGTCTTGTAGATAATCCCGTGGGGCATATCATCAAGAATCACGCCCGCGCCAGCGGCATGGACATCAGCGAGGTGATCTGGGTTCCGTATGATGGCGTGGGACGGGCGGATCGGGTCGGGATAAATTTTACGGAGGTGGGTATCGGCGTGCGGGCCAGCGTCACGCTGTATGATCGTGGCCATACGGCGGTTGCGCATATGAAGCGGGGGGACGTGGACTGGAAGCGCGTGTTCTCGAAGCGGGGAGCACGATGGTTCCATACCGGAGGGATCTTCACGGCGCTGAGCGACTCCTGCGCCGATGTTGCGATGGAAGCCATGCAAGCCGCCCATGATGCCGGAACCATCGTCAGTTACGATCTGAACTTCCGCAGCAAACTCTGGCCGAGCAAGAAGGCCATCGAGGTGACAAAGAAGCTGGTACCGTACATCGACGTGCTGATCGGCAACGAAGAAGACTTCCAGAAAGTGCTGGGGTTCGACGTTGAAGGAACGGACGAACACCTCCAGAAACTCCCCGTCGAAGGATATAAGAAGATGGTAGAGCGTGTGGTGGCAACGTATCCGCATGTTCGTGCCGTGGGGACCACCCTGCGCGAGGTGGTGAGCGGACTTGTGAACAACTGGTCGGCGATTATGTATTATGACGGACAGTTCTACAGCTCGCGCCGGTACGAACATCTTGAGATCGAGGACCGGGTCGGTGGAGGAGACGGATTTTGCAGCGGATTTGTGTACGGACTCCTTCACGGAAAGAACGCCCAGGAGTGCGTGGATATGGGGGCGGCGCATGGCGCTCTCCTGCAGAGCACGCGCGGTGACACAAGCATGGTGACCATGGAGGAATTAACACACGTGATGGCCGGGGGCAGTGCACGTATCAAACGATAACAGCCTGATGTCTCCCCAGGATTATGTGACACTCATGGACAAACGAAAGCAGGTGGTCACGGGATGAATTTTGGCACTGTGGATTGGATTATCGTCGTGTTGTACCTGGCTGCAAGTGTGAGTGTGGGGGTGTGGGCGCGGAAATATGTGGAAAACCTGGCAGGCTATATGGTCGCCGGCAGGCGGGTGAAGGTCTCGCTCGGCATTGCGACCTTCGTGGCAACGGAACTGGGCACCGTTACGTTTGTCTATTTCGGAGAGCTCGGCTATGTCTCAGGTTTTGCCTGCTTCCTCATCGGTATTGTCTCGCTTGTTGCCTACACATTTGTCGGCAAGACCGGTTTTTTGATATCGGGACTCCGCAAATACAACGTCATGACGATTCCCGAGTTCTACGAATTGCGGTATTCCCGCTCCGTCCGGCTGATCGGAGGAATTGTCCTGTTTCTCGGAGGCGTCCTGAACATGGGGATCTTCCTGAAGTTCGACGGGATTTTCCTCACGGAAGTGATGGGCTTCGGTCCGGAAGCGCTTGCCATCATTATGACGGTCATGCTCCTGGTTGTCGTGCTGTACACCATCCTCGGCGGAATGTTCTCCATTGTGATCACGGATTTTATGCAGTTTGTGGTTCTAACGTTCGGGATGTTTGTGGCGACGGTCGCGGTGTTATGGAATGTTGGTCTTGTGGAAATCTCCACGGCAGTTGAGCAGACGCTCGGACCGGCGGGGTTTGATCCGGTGGTCAATCCGCGGTTCGGCTGGACCTTCATCGTCTGGCTCCTGATAAGCAGCATCGGGGCGGGTGCTCTCTGGCAGCCGGGAACATCAAAGGCGCTTGCTTCAGAGAGTCCGGCCGTGGCGAAAAAGGTCTTCTTTTTCACCGGATTGACGTTTGCGGGGAGGGCCATGATTCCGATGTTCTGGGGGATTGCGGCCCTGGCGTATTTTGGTCCGGGTCAGGACTCCGCTGCAGCGATGCCGCGCCTGCTGGGTCTCGTTGTCCCCAGAGGGTTCCTGGGACTTCTGGTCGCCGGTATGCTCGCGGCTTCGATGTCCACCTACAGCGCATACCTGCTTGCATGGAGTTCTGTGTTCGCACGTGATATCCTGGCGTGCACGCGGAAGGTGGATTTTTCGGAGAGAGCAACCGTCCGCATTATCCGTATTACCGCAGGGGTGATCGGAATGTTTCTCCTGGTGTTTGGTCTCCTGTACACGATCCCGGATACGGCATACCAGTATCTCCTCCTCACAGGCGCCATGTACACGGCTGGAGCGTTGGGTACGGTCGCGGCAGGCTTGTACTGGTCCCGGGCAAACAACGTCGGTGCATATGCTGCGCTTATTATGGGGGCTATCGGACCCGCGGGGTTCCTCGTGCTTGAGAAATCCCGTGATGTCCTCCCCGGGTGGATTCTGTTTGTCACGGATGTGAACATTGCGGGGTTGTTGAGCTTCGCTCTCGCTGCACTCGGCATGATCGCGGGGTCGCTTGTCAGCACCCGCATCTCGCCCCCACGCCCCCTGCCATCGGAGATTCCCGCATGAATACAGCAAGCGTCATCTGGCTCCTGATCCTCGCCCTTTCGGCGGTCACATTTTTTTTCGTTGCAGCGATCGTGGCGGTAAAAGGCGTAAGCGATTTGCGGGATCTCCTCGGCGGCATGAAGAAGCGCGGCGAGTGAGACGCCTTCCTTGCTTCTCTCGAGCATTCTCGCTACTTTATTTTTTTTACAAGCTCGATCCCTTCCTCTTTGGAGACTACCGTGACAGATCCGTTACACGACGCTGAAGATCTGAATACCCTCATGCTACGCCGCCGGGAAGAGCTCGAAGAGCTCCAGCGCCGCGGGATCCAGCCATACCCCCACGCCTTTGATCGTAACACGTATTCCGCCGATATCAAGACCGCCTTCAGGGATGACGAGCCCCCGCGGGACGTGTCCGTGGCAGGCCGGATCATGTCCCTGCGCCGCATGGGGAAGGCATCGTTCTGCCATCTCGAAGATTCGCGCGGCAGGATTCAGGTCTACCTCAAGAAAGATGAACTCGGTGAGGTGTACGACGCCTTCCGCCTCATGGATATCGGAGACATTGTCGGGGTGGAAGGATTTGTATTCAAAACAAAGACCGGTGAAGTGTCCGTTCATGCCCGCACACTGGTGCTGCTCTCAAAATCCCTTCGCCCTATTCCAACACCGAAGGAAAAGATTGACGAGCAGGGGAACAAGACCGTCTATGATCCGTTCTCGGACAAGGAACTTCGGTACCGGCAACGGTATGTGGACCTGGTGGTGAATCCTCACGTCCGTGAGGTCTTCGTGAAGCGCGCCCGGATTATCACCGCTGTTCGTGCGTTTCTGGACACGAGGGGTTTTCTGGAGGTGGAGACCCCGATCCTGCAGCCCCAGTATGGAGGGGCATTCGCGCGCCCCTTCGTCACACATCATAATGCTCTTGATATCGACCTGTTCCTTCGCATAGCCGACGAGTTGTACCTGAAAAGGCTGATCGTCGGCGGATTTGATGGCGTCTACGAAATCTCAAAGGATTTCCGGAATGAAGGAATGGACAAGTCGCACAATCCTGAATTCACCATGCTGGAAGTCTATGCCGCGTACCGGGACTATGTCTGGATGATGGGAATGGTCGAAGAGATGATGGCCGAGGTGGCTCAAACGGTGAACGGGTCACCGCGGGTGACGACAGGCAAGACCGTGATCGACTTCTCGCCTCCCTGGAAACGGCTCAGTATGTTCGAAGCGATCCGCATTCACACGGGGCTGGATCTCCGGGGAAAACCGGAGGCCGATCTGCGAAGCGCGGCGAAGGAGCTGCATGTGGAGCTCGCCCCATCGGACGGGGTGGGCCGGATCATTGATGAGATCTTCAGCGAAAAGGTCGAACACCATCTGATCCAGCCGACATTTATCACGGACTATCCCGTGGAAATGTCGCCGCTCGCGAAACGGCACAGGAGCGAAGCCGGACTCGTGGAACGGTTTGAGGCCATCTGCAACGGGCAGGAGATCTGTAACGCATTCACGGAATTGAATGACCCCCTGGACCAGCGCGCACGGTTCGAGGAGCAGATGCGGGCAAAGGTCCGCGGCGAAGTGGAAGTCCAGCCTCTTGACGAGGACTTCTTGCGGGCACTGGAGTATGGCATGCCGCCCACGGCCGGGCTGGGAGTCGGCATTGACAGAATTACGATGCTGCTGACGGGCCAGGAATCCATCCGCGACGTTATGTTCTTTCCCCAAATGAAGCCGGAACAATGAGATCTCTCCTACTCCTTCTGGTATGGATCGGGTGCGCCCTGACCCTTTACGCCGGAACCAATGGGATACTCGAGGGAACCGTCACGGATGTCCGGACCGGAGAGGCCCTGCCCGGCGTAAATGTCATGATCGTCGGGCTTCAGCGCGGCGCCGCCACCGATACCGATGGGTTTTTCCTGATGCAGAATGTGCGCGCGGGACGGTATGACGTGCGCTTCACCCATATCGGATACCGGACCTCGGTCATCAAGGGCGTAAGCGTAAACCCCGATCTCCGGACGCGGCTGCAGGTCCGGCTTGACCCTTCCGATGTGACGCTTGATGAAATTGTCATCGTCCAGGAAAAACCGCTCATCCAGCGGGATGTAACCGGAACGACGTACGTCCTCTCGGCTGATGAGACCAACCTCCTTCCGCTCGACAATGTCGTGGATGCCATCCGGATCAAGCCCGGCGTTACTGCGGAAGGGAACATCCGCGGGGGCAAGATCACGGAGGTTCTGTATCTTGTGGATGGCCTGCCTGTCCAGGATGTGCTCACCGGAGGCCTGTCTGCCAAGCTGCCCAACAGCTCGATCACCGGTATGAGTATCTATACCGGGGGGTTTGAGGCGGAATATGGCAACGCTCTATCCGGCGTCGTGAATGTTGTGACCCGGACGGGAACTGACAACCACAGATTTTCCGTGCGGGCTGACAACGATCACCTTGCAGGGGGCACGCAGACCAGCAGGGCTACCGAATTTGAAATCTCAGGCGCCGGCCCGGTCATGGATTCAAAACTTTACTACCTTGTCGCCGTGCAGGGGCTGTTTAGTGACACACGCTGGTGGCAGGATTTTCAGTTTGCGGTCGCGAGCCCTGTGGAAAAGACGATCAATGGTTTTGCAAAGCTGGACTACCTGTTCACTCCCACAATCCGCCTGAGCGCCCAGATTTTGTTGTCGGACCATCTGTGGCACGACTATGAATTCCCATGGCGCTTTAATCTCGGCGGATTGCCCCAGCAACGGCGCACGTCGCATCGGCTGGCGGTGATGCTCTCCCATTCAGTCTCAGACGGGTTCTTTTACACCGCAAGCCTGAGCCGGTATCATGTACGATCGCGGATCGGTGAAGGTGCGAAAGAAGCACTTCCCGTGAACGACCCGTACCAGTACGATTTTTTCCTGCGGTACGTTGTGGATGGGTACCGGTCGTGGTGGAATCGTTCAACCCAGGAGACCTATACCGGACGTTTTGACGGGACCTTCAAGGTGAACAAGGACCACCTCGTCAAGTTCGGCGGTGAGCTGAACCTCTATCATCTGAACTCCGATGTGGTCAGATACGAACCACGGTTGACCTACTTTGGCAAACCCCTGGTCAATGAACCACAGCTCAATTTTAGTTCTGCGTTTTCCTACCGTCCGAGCTCGGGCTCGCTGTATATCCAGTCCAAGACGGACGTCCCGTCGGAGGGTGTCCTGCTGAACGCGGGTCTCCGGTACGACTTCCTTGCGCCCACGGCGGAGCGTCCGCGGATCGAAGCCATACCTCTTTCGGATACCGCCTACACATTCCGGCTGGCAGGCAGTGTTCCGGCTACCTTCAAACACCAGATTAGTCCCCGTTTCGGGGCGGCCATGCAGTTTGCCGAAAGAGGATACCTGTTTGTGAATATCGGGTGGTACTTTCAGTACCCGCTCTTTGAGTACCTCTACACCGGTCTGGACCGGGTTGCCCTCGCGCGGGGTATCAGCGCCATTACCGGAAATCCTGATCTGGAACCGGAACGGACAAAGGTGTGGGAGCTGGCCCTCAAGTACACGTTTCCGCAGGACGTGGTGGCAAGCGTCACCTATTTCAGGAAAGAAAGCACCAACCTCATTGACACCAAGACGTTTATTCCCGGTGACTCAAAACTTGCCGGCGGGTTCGGGTTTGCAGAATATGTGAACAATCCCTATGGTCTTACGCGGGGACTTGAACTACTGTTCACGCGCGACCGCGGGGAGTGGGTAAAAGGCGAAGTCTCCTATACGTACATGATTACCGAAGGAGTCAGCGGGAGTTCTTCGGACGGCTTCTACGTCGCGCAGTATGGCCTTCCCCCCGGGCAGAGAGTCTATCCGCTCAGCTGGGACCAACGCCATACCGTCAAGGCCATTCTCATCATCACACCCTGGTCCGACATGACCGTTACGTCCGTGACAGAATGGCATTCGGGGCGGCCGTATACAAATTACCCGACGAGCACCGGATTCGAGAAGATCAATGGCGGGGTATTTTATCAGAATAATGCCCGCATGCCGGCCTATACGAATGTTGATCTCAGAGCAGAACAGTTGTTCCGGCCTTCATGGTGGGCGGGGTCAGTCCTGACGGTGTACCTGGACTGCCGGAATGTTTTGAACGGGAAGAATGTAAAATGGATGGACTCGAACGGGAGGATCGGGGGCGAACTGTATGATCCGTCAGGCTACTATATCGGACGGCGTACGAGTCTCGGCGCGAAAGTGGAATTCTAGAATGAAAACAATCGGAATCCGAACGGTTCTTCTTCTCTGCGGTGCCCTCACCCTGTGGAGTTGTGATGAGAGCCTCCCCCCACGGGTAGATCCGGAGGTCGTGCTTGTGCCGTCCATGGCTCTATCCGGAAACATCATACGCGTCGAAGAGGGCACGGTCACAAGCGGCGGGAATCTCGTGCTCTCGATGCGCAACGTCTATGACGAAGTGCTCTCTGAGAATTCCCTCCTGAGGGCGAATGTGATACTCCGGCTCCGCGAGTATCCTGACTCGGTGCGCACGCTGGTCTATGGCTATAGTGACCTCCTCACACAGGGAGTCCTTGTCGGAAAAACGTTGACCCTTGCGGTTCAGGGAACGGCTGAATTTGTCCAGCCGTGGGATCACCGGACCCCTGCCGGCACCGCCTGGTGGGAGCTGGGGATGCACTACCATACCCTCTATACTGACAAGGGCGAACGCTATTATCAGTCGGATTCGCTTCACCTGATTGTCAACGCGTCCCTTCAGATTTTCGAACGGGTTCAGGCAGCCAAGCTCCCACCCCATGAATTTGTGATAATCTATCAATTGTGGAGGATGACCCCGCCAACACGTTTTGATCCCTCCGAATGACCTCCGGCCGCCTTTCTTTTCTCAGCATCAAAAACCCGCTGGCCCTTCCCGGCATAGAAGGGGAATGCTCCGGGCAGAGTCCGGCCGAATGGAGTACTATAGAGTGAGCCGGCTGACTTTAATGGAGGCAATGGTATGGAAATCGTTTCTATATATGATGTTACAGAGATGTATCTCAAGGTAATTCTGTTCCTGATACGGCCAACGACTGCATGACGAAAACAAAAATCGTGTACAGTATTATCGTACCTGCGCTTGACGAGGAGAAGCTTCTGGAAAGGATGCTGGATCAGTTTACCCCCGATCTGGCTACCCGGTACGGCATCGAGGTGATCGTGAGTGATGGGGGGAGCCACGACCGGACTCTCTCCATTGCAGAAGCAGGTGCCGACCGTGTTGTAAGAAATGAACCCTACGTGAAGCAGACGATTTCGATGGGCAGGAATGCGGGAGCACAGGCCGCCCTCGGCGACGTGTTCATTTTCCTGAATGCGGATACGTTTATTCAGGACCCTCCCTATTTTTTCAGGAGAATTGCCGAAGAGCTTCCGGCGCCGGATATCGTCGCGCTGACAGGCAGCGTGGCCGTCTACCCTGAGGAGGAACGAAGGATCGACCGCTGGTTCCACGGGTTTTACAACTGGTTCTTCTTCATGATGAACCGCGTGGGTATGGGAATGGGGCGCGGGGAGTGCCATGTAATCCGCCGGAGTGTGTTCGAAGAGCTGCACGGTTATACCAGCCGTCTTGCGGCAGGCGAGGACTATGACATGTTCCGGCGACTGGGACGGCACGGTCGCGTGAAGTTCCTCCGCGATGTTGTCGTGTACGAATCTCCACGTCGATATCGCCGGTATGGATACGCTTATGTCACTGCATCATGGTTTCTCAACTTTCTCGCCATTTTCTTCCTCCGGAGGTCGATTATGGACGAATGGAAGCCCGTTCGGTGATGGTTTGACTTTGTGAGGGAAAATGGATAACATATCGTGCAGATTTTTATTTTTCGGGTGAATAGGGAGCACGGGCATGCGAAAACGATTTTCGATAGTCACGATGTCGGCATTGGTGATCTTGAGTCTGTTGGCCGGAGCACAGCTGAATCGTCTGTTTTCAGGGGATAGCGTTCTCCCTCAGGTGAACAAGTACTCTGATGTCCTGAGTATCACACACAAATTTTATGTCGACGATGTCGACACGCAGAAGCTTACGGAATCGGCAATCGGGGGGCTTCTGGGACAACTTGATCCCCACTCCGTGTACATCCCTGCATCCGCGATGCCCAAGGTGACAGAAGAGTTTCAGGGAAGTTTTGAGGGTATCGGGATTGAATATCAGGTTCTCGACGACACGCTTCTCGTGGTTGCGCCTATTGTGGGCGGACCGAGTGAAGCTCTGGGGATCCTCTCTGGAGACAAGATTGTGAGGATTGACGACTCCTCGGCCGTCGGGATAACCCAGGAAGGCGTGCAAAAAAAGCTCCGGGGTCCCAAAGGCACGAAGGTGAAGGTCACCATCGTACGGTCCGGCCTGAAAGAGCGTCTGGAGTTCGAGATTACGCGCGACAAAATACCCATTTACACCGTGGATGCGTCGTTTATGATCCAGCCGGAAGTTGGGTATGTTAATGTCAACCGGTTCGCGGCCACCACCCATGAAGAGTTCATCGAGGCGGTGTCAAAACTGCATGCGGCCGGAATGAAACGCCTGATTCTGGATCTCCGGACCAACGCGGGAGGGTATCTGGAGCAGGCGTATCGGATGGTCGATGAGCTTCTTCCCAAAGGCAAGAAAATTGTGTACACAAAGGGCAGGCGTTCGGAATTCGATGATGAATTTGTTGCATCGGGCGCGGGCCGGTATCAGGATCTTACGCTGGTGATTCTCGTGAACAACGGCTCCGCATCCGCGAGTGAAATTGTGGCGGGCGCGATTCAGGACTGGGACAGGGGGCTCATTGTCGGCGAAACCACTTTCGGCAAAGGGCTGGTGCAGAGGCAGTTTGAGCTAAAAGACGGCTCCGGATTCCGGTTGACGACGGCGCGATACTATACGCCGAGCGGCCGTCTGATCCAGCGTCCCTATGACAAAGACAAAACGAAGTATCAACGTGAGGCCTTCGAACGTGAAGAGCAGGAGGGGGAGAACCTTTCCCACGAAGCCGAAAAGGACTCGTCGCGGCCCAAGTACAAGACCATGGGCGGCCGGATTGTGTACGGAGGCGGCGGTATTACACCGGATTACATTGTCAAGTCAGACCGGCTGAACAGTTACACGGTTCAACTTCGCGGGAAACAGGTGTTCCTTCAGGCTGCGGAAAGAATCCTGGATCGGGAGGGAGCCGCCCTGCGTTCGACATACGAGAAAGACGTGGAGCGTTTTGTGAAAGAGTTTGAGATTACCGAAGCCAGGCTTGGTGAAATTCAGGAGATTGCAGCAGCACGCGGTGTGACCCTGAACAAGGCTCAGTTTGATGAGGACAGCCGTTTCATCAAGGCGTACACAAAGGCATTTATTGCCCGGAGCATCTGGGGCAATGAGGGATACGCGCGGGTGATGCTGGAAGAGGATACACAATTCGCAAAGGCCCTCATCCTGGTGCCTGAGGCGGAGAAGATCGCAAAAACATTCACGAGCCTGAAGTAGTGAAGCACGCCGCGCTGAGGGGAAGTCTGCTCCTCTCCATTCTGGTCTTGTGGTGTGGTGTGACGGCGCCGGTCTGTGCCCAGCCGCGCACAGATCCTCCCTCGCGCGTTCTGATTGAAGGGGAGGATCTTATTTATAATGTCCGGTACACCTTTATTGATCTCGGACAGGTGCGTATCAAGAATCTCGGCAGGCACAGTGACAACTCCTTCCACGCGTACAATGCGCGCGCGTTGATCGATTCGTACAAAGGTGTTCCGTTTGTGGACCTGCATGCCACCTTTGAAAGCACCATCGATTCCGCCGTCTATTCCCGCGGCTTTACCGGAAAAGTAAAACAGGATAACGCCTGGGATTTTGCGCGGTACAATTTTGAGTACGACCGGCACCGCGTGATCATGGAAATGGGCCATCGGGATACTGTCGTGGCGGAGCGTGAAACACTGTCCATCGGGAACCGGACCCAGGACGGACTCTCCCTGTTCTTTCTGGCGCGGGATCAGCTTTATGCCGGTCGGACTCTGGAAATTCCCTGCATCATTACAGAGAGCAAGGTGAATGCATTTATCACGTTCGGCAGGGAACGTGAAGAAGTGGAAGTGGATGCCGTCGATTATCCTGTTGACGTCATACGGTTTGACGGTACCGCGGACTTTGTCGGAATTTTTGGCATGACCGGCGATTTTACCGGATGGTTTTCCAATGACGAAGCGCGCGTACCGATTCTGGCCAAGATGAAAGTGCTCATCGGCAGCGTGACGATTGAATTGATGTCCTGGAAAAGGCCGGGGTGGGAGCCCCCCCGTGTGCCGGGATAACGTATGCATATCCTCGGCCACCACGGTGTCAACCCCACGATCCATCCCACTGCGTTTGTTGCGGCCGGAGCCTGTCTGATCGGAGCGGTTGACGTGGCGGAAGACTGTAGCATCTGGTTTAATGCCGTTCTCAGAGGTGACATCAATCACATCCGTGTGGGCCGCCGGACAAACATCCAGGATGGAACCATCATCCATGTGACCCACGAATATCCGGTCGAGATTGCTGACGAGGTGACGGTCGGGCACCAGGCCATGCTGCATGGATGCCGCATCGGGTTTCGGGCGTTGATCGGGATGAACGCTGTGGTCCTGGATAATGTTCGGATCGGCGCCTATGCCCTCGTTGCTGCCGGTTCAGTCGTGCGTGAGCACGTTGAGGTGCCCGAAGGTATGCTCGTGGCAGGCGTACCGGCACGGGTCGTTCGTCCGCTGACCGCGGAGGAACGTCTGGGTCTCGAGCAATCGGCGGAACACTACGTGCAGTATGCGAGGAGCTACGCTCAACCATGAAACTTGTATTCTGGGGAACACGTGGTTCACTTCCGTCGCCCGGCGCGGGCACGGTCCGGTACGGGGGCAATACCCCCTGCGTGGAGGTGCGGTTTGCGAACAATGAGCTGTTGATTTTTGATGCCGGCACGGGTTTGCGCGGTCTTGGTGATGCGATCGCTGCGGCGGGGGGCACGATCAAGACGTACCTGGCCATCAGTCATCCGCATTGGGATCACATCCAGGGCTTCCCCTTTTTTAAACCGGCATTTATTGCCGGAAACGAGCTCACGATCATCGGGGCGCAAACGCGGAACATCACCCTCCGCCAGATGATCGCGTCGCAAATGGATGAGGTGTACTTCCCCGTCCAGTTGAACGAGCTGAAGGCAAAGATCCGGTTTCGGCCGGTTCGCGAAGAGACCATTCCCGTGTTTGACGGGATGCTGAGCACGATGTTCGTGAACCATCCGGCGTTTGCCCTGGGCTTCCGCCTCACGGTGGGCAGCCGGTCGATTGTGTACATCACGGACAACGAGCCGTTTGACCGCGAGAGCGCGATATCGCTGAAGAATGTTGATAAAAACATCATGGACCTTTACCTCCGGCAGAAGGGTGATCCGAATCAGCGGGTATTTGACTTCGCCCGCGGTGCGGATATCCTGATTCACGATGCAACCTATACGCCGGAAGAATATGTCAATCATGTGGGGTGGGGGCATTCCGATTATCTGTTTGCGTTGAAAGTCGCTTCGGAGGCAGAGGTAAAAACACTCGTGCTTTTCCATCACGACCAGACGCGCACTGATGAGCGGATAGATACAATTCTGGCCGAGTGTCGCAAAGAAATTGCCCGGCGCGGTTTCCGGTTCGACTGTGTTGCGGCGGCCGAGGGTATGGAATTACTCTGGTAAGCAGGCAGGAAACTTGACAATAAGCCGATTCGTGGCTATCATCCACCAGGTGAGGTAAGCATGTCGTTCACGCTGAAACCGTCCGACATCAAGAAACTGGAAAAGACTTTCGGCGTCCAGGCACGGAGTATGGGCGACAATGTGCGTTTTGAACTGGCCGCGTCCGATGCGCATCGTAAACTCGCGCTGGAAGTGTATTCGCAGATTCCCATCGGCAGCCAGAAGGGAACGCTGGTCTCCGTGTATACGCAGAATGCCCATCTTCAGCTCCACTTCTGTTCGGGGTATGTCGTCAGTGAGCTTCTGGGTGAGGTGACGTTTGTGGCGGAGCAGGCGGGCAAGCTCTCAGGCCTGATTGTGGAACGCGAAGGTGGGTGCTCGTTGTTTGCAAATGTAGACCGGTCTCTGGTGTCCGGTGATTTTACGAAACTGGGCCCGGAGGTGATGTTATCGGGCATAGCGTTGTCACTGACAGACGGAATTCTGGAATCTCCCAAGAAGGTACCGAAGCGGAAGACAGGACGGGTGCGAAGAAGGAGCAAGACGTCGAGGGCATGATCATCCTTCAGGTGCTGAACGCCCACGGTCGCCGTCGGGCACCACGCACGGTGCTCAAACGGGCGGCGCGTGAGGCGCTTCGCGGAGAAGGCGTGAGGAATGCCTCCATCGGTATTGTCTGCCTCAATGACCGCCAATGCCGGCGCTTGAACAAAAAGTACCTGGGGCACGACTATACCACGGACGTACTCAGCTTCCCGCTCGAGAAATCTCCGAGTCTCGAAGGAGAAGTGTACGTCAACATGGATCGTGCGCGGATTCAAGCGCAGGATTTCGGCGTGACTCCGCTCCATGAGCTTGCCCGCCTGGTCATTCACGGAACACTCCATCTCACGGGGTCCGACGACCGTACGCCCGCCCGCGCGGCGCGGATGCATGCCCGTGAAGACCGGTATCTGGCCAGGGTGTTCAAGAGGCACACACAAACCAGGAGCTGATGAAAAATCGGGTTGTTGAAATACTTGTCTTCCTGATGGCTGAAATGCGGGAGGACAAACAGCTGCACGAGATTGATATTGCACCCCTGCGTGACAGGGGATATACCACCTCGGAGATCAGCGCTGCATTTAGCTGGCTGTACGATAATCTCGGATCGGGCCACGCGGAAGCCCAGTCACAATCCCGCGCCGCCGAAGGATCACGGCGGATTCTCCACGAGGCCGAACGGATGCTGTTTTCGATCGATGCCCAGGGATATTTGATACAACTCGCGGAACTCGGCTTGCTCGATGAACGTGATACTGAAGCGGTGATCGAGCGGGCCCTCGGCTCGGGATATGCCGGACTGTCTCTGCTGGAGGTACGCGAGCTTGTGGCCCTCGTTCTCTCCTCCCGCGACCGACCCGCCGGAGGAGGCGGGTATTCGATGTTGAACAATGAGGATACGATACACTGATGGCGTCAAAAAAAACGAAACTGACACCCGAACAACCAACTTCGCAGCAGGATCCAAAACCCAAGCGCAAAAAACGTTCCCCTAAGGCATCACCTTCGTGGTCCGGCGATGGGAACGGTAGGTCTCTGATCGTCGTCGAATCTCCTGCCAAAGCCAAGACGATCAACAAGTACCTGGGCAACATGTATCACGTCGAGCCCTCGGTCGGCCATATCAAGAACCTCCCCAAAAGCCGCATCGGCATCGACGTTGATGCAGGCTTCGCGCCGGAGTACGAGACGATAAAGGGGAAGGACGAAGTGATCGCCCGTTTGAAGCAGCACGCGGCGAAAGCGGAAGCGGTCTACATCGCAACCGACCCGGATCGCGAAGGGGAGGCGATTGCCTGGCATATCGCACGCGAAGTTGAACAGACCAATAAGAACATCTATCGCGTCCTGTTCCACGAAATCACCGAACGGGGCATCGCCGAGGCGATGGAACGTCCGGCACGCATCGATGAACACCTGGTGAATTCGCAGCAGGCACGCCGTGCCATGGACCGCCTGGTCGGCTACAAGGTTTCCCCCTTTGTCTGGAAGACGGTTTTTTATGGACTGTCTGCGGGCCGGGTGCAGTCGGTGGCTGTCCGGATCCTTTGCGAACGGGAGGAAGGAATTGTATCATTCCTGCCCCAGGAGTACTGGTCCATCATCGGCGAATTTAAGACCCCCACCAGCGAACCATTTTTTGCCAAGCTGTTCAAGGTCGACGGTGATGATCCCGTCATAGGCGACAGCACGACCGCGGAAGGGTATGTCAATGCGATCCGCGCCGAGCAGTTCACCATCGCGGATATTCAGAAAAAACCGGTCAAGCGCAATCCGCCGCCTCCATTCATCACGAGCACATTACAACAGGAAGCCGCCCGCCGGCTTCGCTTCCCGGCGAAACGTACGATGATGATGGCACAGAAACTGTACGAAGGTATTGAGCTCGGAGAAGAAGGCCGGGTTGGATTGATCACGTATATGCGCACGGATTCCACACGCCTCAGCGAGGATGCGGTGCGGGAAATACGTGATTACATCTATCAGAACTACGGAAAGGAATACCTCCCGCACGATCCGAGGCTGTTTAAAAAGGGGAAGGCTTCCCAGGATGCCCATGAAGCGATTCGGCCGACGTCGGCAAAACATTCCCCCAAAGCCGTTAAAAAGTATCTTGATCCTGAGATGTTCGATCTGTACGAGCTTATCTGGAACCGGTTCGTCGCCTGTCAGATGAGCCCCGCCGTCGCAGAGCAGACTACAGTGGATATCAGGGGCGGCGAGTACCTTTTCCGGGCAACGGATGCGATCCCGACGTTTCGCGGATTCCTGCAGGTCTATGATGACATGGTCGACGAGGCCGAAAAGCAGAACGACGAGGATCCGGCCACCAAACTCCCGGCGAATCTCCGGCCGGACGAACGCGCAGATCTTACCAATATTCTTCCCAATCAGCATTTTACAAAGCCGCCCGCCCGGTTTACGGAGTCAAGCCTGGTCCGTGAACTCGAAGCGCTGGGCATCGGACGCCCCAGCACGTATGCGCTCATCGTGGATACTATCCAGGCGCGTAAATATGTTGAACAGCGCGAACGCCGGCTCTACCCTACAACCCTCGGTCAGGCTGTCAACAAGATTCTGGTGCAGAACTTCCCGCATATCTTCACCGTCGGCTTCACCGCAAAAATGGAGGAGGAGCTGGATACGATCGCCTCAGGGAAACAGACGTACCAGCAGGTCATGGAGGACTTTTACCTTCCGTTCATCCGGGATCTGGAAGGTGTAGATAAAAACAGCGCTGCAATCAAGAAGTCGTTGCAGGAATCCACCGATGAGGTCTGTCCCCTGTGCGGGAAACCCATGATCATCAAATGGGGGCGAAACGGGCGCTTTATGGCCTGCAGCGGATATCCGGCCTGCAAAAGCACAAAACCGCTGCCGGAAGAACAGGAACTCACAAAACATGCCGTGGGCATCAAATGTGACCAGTGCGGTGGTGATATGATCGTCAAAGGGGGAAAGTTCGGCGCGTTTCTGGGATGCTCGAACTATCCAACCTGCAAGAATACCCGACCACTGTCCATCGGCGTATCCTGCCCGAAGTGCAAAGATGGAGACGTCATCGAACGGAAGACGAAGAGAAAAAGGATGTTCTACGGGTGCTCCCGGTATCCCGACTGCGACTTCGCATCGTGGGAGAAGCCGGTGGCGCGTGTCTGTGACACGTGCGGCAATGAGTATATGGTGCAGAAATACAACCAGACCCGGGGCGAGTATCTGGTGTGCCCCGCCTGCAAAGCCGAAGTTGCAAAAGAGGCACTTCCCGAGCCTTCCGACGAAAGGTAGAGATACGGAAAGCGAGACACACAGCGCCCTGTTTCTGGCGTACCTCTCAGCCGAAAGGCGTGCGTCGCCGAACACCATTACTGCGTACACGGAGGATCTGCGTCAGTTCAGCGCCTTTCTGCTCGGCGCGGGCCGGACCCCTGCAACGGTTGATCATATCCTGATCCGGCGGTTTCTCGGCACGCTACTGGATCAGGGGATGGGAAAGCGGAGTGTCGCCCGCAAGCTGGCATGCCTGCGGTCGTTCTATAAGTTCCTGAAGAGGCGCGGAGTCATCAGCACAAACCCCACGGCGCTTGTGGCAACACCCCGCCTCGAGCGGCGATTGCCGTCGTTTCTTGACGAGCAGACGGTCGCGCAGGTTCTGGAGCATCCCGACCGCTCGACCACCGAAGGGTTGCGTGACGCCGCTATTCTCGAGCTGTTCTACAGCACCGGCATGAGACTGAGTGAGTTGCTGCACCTGCGTCCCGAAGACATTCACCTGCGCGAACGTACCCTGAAGGTGACCGGAAAAGGGAGCAAGCAGCGGATCATACCGTTCGGGCACAAGGCACGCAAGGCTCTGCAGGACTGGATGAACGTCCGGAAGGACTATGTGCGGCCGGGGGATGACCCGGGAACGACGTTTCTTACGGTTCGCGGTCGGGCGATGAGCCCTAAAGGGGTGAATGTGGTCGTCAACCGGCACATCGGAGCAGTTTCTGAGCTGCAGAAAAAAAGTCCGCACGTCCTGCGCCACACCTTTGCCACACATCTGGTGAACCGCGGAGCTGATCTCCAGGCGGTCCGCGAACTGCTCGGCCATGAAAGTCTGTCAACAACCCAGATCTATACCCACGTGGGAATTGATCGGTTAAAAAAAGTGTATGCATTAGCGCACCCGAAGGGAACGTGACCTCGGTCCATCAGTCACTGAAAGGAGACGCATCATGAATATCACCTTCACCGCACGGCACTTCCGCCCCCACCCTGAACTAAAGCAGCATGCTCTGGATACAGTAAAAAAACTGCACAAATTTTACGACGGAATTGTTACGGCGAATGTGGTTCTCAGCTATGAACGGGCAACCAACAGCGTCAAGACTGCGGAAATCAACGTCCATGTGTATGGCAGCGTCCTCACGGCGAAAGAAAAATCCGACGACTATCACAAATCGATCGATAAGGCTGCAGCAAAACTGACCCTGCGACTGGAGAAGTACAAGTCCAAACTCCGATCGAAGGACAAGAGCCGCGTCCGAGCGATTCAGGATAAAGTATGAAAATCGACCCGGGAGGGGAAACCCGCAAGGGGAGTATCACGGTCGGTTTCCTCTTTGAGATCACCAAAGACCGCTTCAAGCTCCGGAGCCTGAACGGCGAGAACGGTTTTACGAACGAGATTAAGGATAAGAACCTTCACCGACCCGGACTCGCGCTCGCGGGATATGTGGAACTCTTCACCTATGATCGTGTCCAGATCATGGGCAACACGGAAATACGGTATCTCAAATCTCTGAATGCCGCGCAGCGCCAGGCCGCGTTTTCGTCGCTGCTTGAATTCCAGATTCCCTGCATCGTGTTGACCAACGACAACACGGTCGAGCCCGATTTGCTGGCTGCAGCGTCAGCCAGGAACATTCCGGTGTTCGGGACACCGTTCAGCACAACAAAAGTGTCCTACTTCCTCGCGGATTTTCTGGATGACCAGTTTGCACCGCAGATGATGCTCCACGGGTCGCTTGTGGACGTTTACGGCGTGGGCGTTCTCCTGACGGGGCGTTCGGGAATTGGGAAGAGCGAGATCGCGCTCGACCTGGTTGAGCGTGGTCACCGCCTGGCGGCTGACGATGTCGTGATGATCACCCGGAAAGGGGAGGGCATTCTGATCGGCGCCGGAACCGACCTGGTAAAACACCTCATGGAGGTCCGGGGCCTGGGACTTATTGATGTCCGGAGCATGTTCGGGATCCGGGCCATCCGCTACCAGAAGCGGGTAGAAGTGGTCATCGAGCTTGAGGAGTGGAATCCGGATGAGGATTATACACGGACCGGGTTGGACGACCTTACCGTGAACATTCTGGAGGTGGAAATCCCGCTTGTAAAATTGCCAATTTTCCCCGGTAAAAATGTAACTGTTATAACCGAAGTGATCTCCCTCAATTACCTGCTCAAACACTACGGGTATGATGCAGCCAAAGTCTTCGCAAAACGGCTGGAAGGGACGATCGGACAGAAAACCAAGGGGAACCGGGCAATCGACTATTTTGAGCATGATTTTGAGTAGAAATCGAAGTTTTTGCTTGACAACACCCTGATTATTCTTTATTTTTCCGTCGCATTTGAGGATACCCTGCTCCGGTGGGCGTTGGAATCGCAGGCGTTGGAAGGGGTCATTTCCAGGCTGTGAGGTGTGGCACGTAGTTTGCCTTTTTCCCTTCAGCGGGATACGGTGGAAAACAAAGGAGGTTTTGATGTTCCGAAATATGAGATTCTTTGTTTTCTCCAGCAAGTCACTTGATCTGCGTGAAATCAGGTTTTTCAAGGTCAAGATGCTGGGGTCCGGTTTGTTGCTGGGGATTTTCCTTCTGTCATTCGTGTTTTTTGCCAACATGCTCACCGGTGATGTGCTGGGGATCGGGTACGGGCACCTGTCAATGCTCACGACAGAAAACCGCATGTTGAAGGAGCACATTCGCGAACTGGGGAAGAAGTTGCAGCTGGTTCAGCAGACCCTCGAAAATCTTTCGGAGCGGGGGAATGAACTGCGGTTGCTGGCGGATATGCGACGTATTGATGATGACACGCGTGCGGCGGCTGTCGGCGGCGGAGCGCAGCTGGCGGCGAGTCCGTTTCTGACGGGGGAGGCGAGCATGATCCTCTCTCAATCCCGTTCGCTTATCGATCGCCTGAGCCGTGAAGTAAAACTGCAGCAGCAGAGTTACGAAGAGATCCATACACGTCTGGAGCAGAATAGGGGATTCTTTTCCCATCTTCCGGCTATAAAACCGATGGCCGGGCCCTATACCGTTGGCGGCTTTGGCATGCGCCTCCATCCTGTTCTGCACGTCTATCGCATGCACTATGGCCTCGATATCATCAACGATGTCGGCACATCCGTGTATGCCGCAGGCGACGGGGATATCCGGGTTGCCGGACGTACGCAGGGCGGCCTCGGCGTGGTTGTCGAAATTGCCCACGGGTACGGATACACGAGTTTGTACGCACACCTTTCCCAGGTTCATGTTACACCCGGACAGCGGGTCAAGCGGGGGGAACTTATCGCAAAGTGCGGGCGGACCGGGTTGGTGAGCGGACCGCACCTGCATTATGAGATCCGGCGCAACGGCGTGAGTCAGAACCCGGTAGACTTTTTCTTTGATGACATCGATGCAGCTCGCTATCGTGCAATGCTCGCGCAAGCCAGCGCGAATCAGTGAGTTGTTCCCCCGCATAGGAGATGTAAAGCGGTGATCTGGACGATGGAACTCGCCTCGTACCTCGACGATGCGCCCTGGCCAGCAACAAAAGACGAATTAATCGACTACGCATTGCGGACCGGGGCACCTGTGGAGACCCTCGAAAATCTTCAGGAACTTGAAGACGGTGATGAACCGTACGACAGCATGGAAGATATCTGGCCCGACTATCCGACGGGCGAAGACTTCTTCTACGAAGACGAAGGGGAGTACTGAACGCGCCGGAAAACGTTGATTCTGTTCATCAAATGTCTTATCATGCTTACCCAGCCGGCGGCTGGGTTTTTTTATGGAAACCAGGCGACCATGCACGTGAATCTTCTACGGCTTTACGGGCACATTGATTCTCCCCCCTGCGGGTCCCTCATCCGGGCAGGCCTGATCCTGGGACTGGTCCTCGCCGTTCTGACCCCCGCGTGCGCGCAACCCTCCAATCACCGTCAATACGAAATTTCCTCCATCACGATCGAGGGCAATGCATCGTTTCCGACCAGCGAACTCCGGGCCCAGATGACCACGATCGAGACGCCGGGCTGGTTCAACAAATTTCTCTATTCTTCCATCAGCGAGCGGCTGGGCCGGAAGAATGAACTCTTTAATGCCGTCACGTTCGGCGCCGACGTGGACCGCCTCAGCCGGTTCTACGAAAACCGCGGATTCTCAGTTGTCCGCATCGATACCGTTCTGCATTTCTCGCCCGAAGACGGGACCGTCGACCTGATGGTCCGGATCACAGAAGGATATCGTTCGCTCATCGAACAGGTAGTGTATCGCGGGATCCTGGATTTCCCGACGACAATCTGGGAAGATATCCGGCAGTCACCCAGCATCTATCCCGCAGATCCCTACAACAGCCTGCTCCTGGAGGACGAAGTGCGGCGCGTGCTCCGGATCTATGCCGACAGTGGTTTTCCCAACGCGGAGTTTGTCCGCGACAGCTCCTACGCACGGCGTTATGTAAGTTCCAAGAATTACGTCGTCAAACTGACATTTTCCCCCGGCCGCCGGTATCTGTTTGGCGACATCACCATCCGCCAGGAAACGGACACCCTGCGCGGTGAATTCCACCGCGACGACATCACCGACGACGTTATTCTCCGCCAGATCGACTATCACCCCGGTGATTTTTACAGTCTGGCAAACAAACTGAGCAGTGAGCGCAACCTGAACCGGCTTGGCATTTTTGATTTGCGATCCATCGAGACCTTTGTCCCTGCGCGCGACGATTCCAGCTACACCGTACCGAGCCGCATTACCCTCCGCCCGCGCGACAAACATGAGCTGGCCCCCGAACTGCTGATGAGCGATCAGGACGGCGCGTTTAACCTGGGTACCGGTCTGGGCTATACAAACCGGAATTTTTTCGGAGGTGCGCGGCTTTTTAACGCTCGTGTCCGCTTCCAATCACAGACCCTCAGCCGCTTCCCCGACTATTTTAAGGTGGATGACGATGCCGTGTCCAACCTGGATCTGACGTTTGAAGTTGTGCAGCCCTACATTTTTTCGAACGCCACAAAAGGGACGTGGTCCTTCTCGTATATCCTGAACAAACAAAAACCGTATCTCCAGAAGATCTTCCGGAATAAATTCGGGTTCACGAGCAGGTTTGCCGAGCACACGTCCGGACTTCTGGAATGGACCCTGGAAACGATCGAGTTGAAGGAGAACCAGAACTTTGAAGCATCTCTGAACGACCCTCTGATCAAACGCCAGCTTGAGGCGTTACAGAAAGAACAGTTTAACTCGATCCTCTCGTTCACGATTCAGCGCGACATGACCAACGACCTGTTCTCCCCGTCCGAAGGTTTTGTCCACGCTGCTACCTTCGAGGAAGCTGGCATTCTCCCCCTGGTCCTGAAGAAGGCGTTCCCCGCCCTCCCGTTCACCCAGTTCATGCGTGCAGTGCTAGTCGGACGGTGGTATGCCGACAGGAGCGATAATCGGTTTCTGATCCTTGCCAGCAAGCTCAAAGCGGGAATCGAGGAGAAGTACGGGGAAAGCCGGTCGGATAGCAGCCGCACCATTCCGCAAACTCACCGTTTTTACGCTGGCGGCGGAAACAGTATCAGAGGATGGGCCTCGCGCAGCCTGATTGCCAGCGGCGAGCCGCAACTCGGGGGGAACGTGACGCTGGAGGGAAGTCTCGAGATGCGCGTGAACCTGCTGCAGAACCTCCGCGACGGGTGGTTGGACAAGATCTGGCTTGTGTCATTTGTGGATGTGGGCAATGTCTGGGGAGAGATCAAGGATTTCCGGCTGGATGGCGTGGCCGTGGCGACCGGAATAGGGATCCGCTATGAAACCCCGTTCGGCCCGTTCCGTCTGGACTGGGGAATCCGGGTCTTTGATCCGGCAGCGCCGAAAGGACAACAGTGGATTATCCAGCGCCGCCTCTTTGCAGACACCTTCGCCGAGGGTGCATTTCATTTCGGGATTGGCCATGCATTCTGACGAGAATCAGACCATCACCTGGCCTCGCGTGCTGGGCCAGAAGCGTGTGAAACTGCAATTGCAGAGCGTGCTGAAATCGGGCCGCATGCCCCACGCGTACCTGTTCCACGGCCCCGAAGGGGTTGGGAAGGATGCGATGGCCATCGAGCTCGCCCGCGTACTGCACTGCCAGACCGGGGGCTCCGAGGCCTGCGGGGTATGTGATTCGTGTGAACGCCTCAACACACTCCAGCATCCCGATGTCCGTTTTATTACTGCCCTTCCTGTGGGACGGGACGAGGACAAGGACGACAGTCCGCTGGACAAGATCCCTCCGGAAGAGGTCAAGGCCATACAGGCCGAGCTGATGGAAAAGGGGAAAGACCCATACCGCCGGATCACCATTCCCCGGGCGACCGGCATCAAGATCAACAGCATCAGGGAAATCCGGCGGGAAGCACCCTTGAGCAGCACGGGGAACAAACGGCGGGTGTTTATCCTTTCGCGTGCGGATATGCTTAATGCCGTTGCGGCCCATACGCTCCTGAAGACTCTGGAAGAACCCCCGGCCAATTGTATGTTGATCCTCACGACCGCCAACCGGGAAGAGTTGCTTCCGACCATCATCTCCCGCTGCCAGCAGGTGCGGTTTGACCCCCTGACCGAGGAGCAAATCCAGGGCGCGCTGGTCCAGCGTGACAAAGTGGATAACTCCCACGCAGCGTTGTTGGCCCGCCTCTCCGGCGGCAGTTATACAAGGGCCCAGGAATTGCTCGGCGACGACCTGATGAGGGAACGGGATGATGTGCTGGAGTTTGTGCGGCGCACCGTGGCGGGTCACCATGTGGATGTGGCGAAGATTATCGATGGTGTCGCAGAGGAGAAAAACCGCGCGCGCGTAACACGGTTCCTGCACCTGCTCCTGCTCTGGTTCCGTGATGCCCTGGTGCTCTCGCGCGGGGGAGCGATCATCAATGTCGACCAGCAGGAACCGCTGCAGAAGTTTGTTGCGCGGTATCCGGAGACTAACATTCCGGATATCCTCGGCGAGATCGAGCGCGCAATTTCGCTTGTGGAAAGAAATATCTACATTAAACTTGTCCTGTATAATCTGGCCGGACAGCTTAAATCGAACATCCTCTGAAGGTAGAATGATTCAGGCAGAACGTATTCTGGTTACCGCGGCGTTACCCTATGCCAACGGCCGTATTCACCTGGGGCACCTCGCGGGGGCGTATCTTCCGGCCGATCTGTATGTCCGGTACCAGCGGCTTAAACAACGCGACGTACTCTTCATCTGCGGCTCCGATGAGCACGGCGTCCCGATCACCATCACGGCCGACAAGGAAGGCGTGAGTCCGCAGGATGTTGTCGATCGGTACCATAAGGCGAACGACAAGGCATTTGCGCTGTTCGGGATGAGTTTTGACAACTACTCACGGACGTCACTTCCTCTCCATCACCTCACGGCGCAGGAGTTCTTCAAAGACCTGCACGCCCGGGGTATCGTAACGGAGAAGAAAGAGAAGCAGTTCTATGATGCGCAGGCGAAAAAATTCCTGCCGGACAGATATGTCGAGGGAACCTGTCCCGTGTGCTCCAACCCCGAAGCGCGCGGCGATCAGTGCGAAAAATGCGGCACATATCTCAGTCCGCTGCAGCTGCTGAACCCGCGCAGCAAGATCTCCGGCGCGACACCGGAAGTGCGGGAAACCTCACACTGGTATTTCCCGCTGGGCTCCTATCAGAAACGGCTTGAGGCGTATATCCAGGACAGGCATACGCGGGACGGGTGGAAGGATAACGTTCTTAATTATACCCGCGGGTGGTTCAAAGACGGTTTGCAGGATCGGGCGGTGACACGGGATCTTGACTGGGGCGTCAGGGTACCGCTTGAGGGTTATGAGACGAAAGTGCTTTACGTCTGGTTTGATGCCGTGCTCGGATATATCTCGTCAACACGGGAATGGGCGCAGCGGAAGGGCACACCCGATGCCTGGCGCCGTTACTGGCTTGAGAAAGATACGAAATATGTCGCGTTTATAGGGAAGGACAACGTCGTATTCCATTGTATCGTCTTCCCCGCAATGCTCATGGCCTGGAATGACGCCCACGACGATCAGTACGTGCTTCCGGACAACGTCCCGGCGAATGAGTTTCTCAATTTTGAAGGGCAGAAATTTTCAAAAAGCCGGGGGTGGGGCATTTTTGTGGATGAATTCCTCTCCCGTTTTTCGCCGGATTCCCTCCGGTACTATCTCTGCACCTCGTTGCCGGAATCCCGTGATTCTGATTTTACGTGGAAAGAGTTTCAGGCAAAAAACAATAATGAGCTCGCCGACATCTTCGGCAATTTTGTGAATCGCACGCTCGCGTTTTGTGTCCGGACATACGGGGGGACCCTGCCGGCGCGCGGCGAACTGAACGAACGTGACCGGACGATGCTGGATCTCGCAGGAAGGACCCCTGTCACCGCCGGCGTGTACATGGAGAGTTACCGGTTCAGGGATGGCATGGGCGAGGTGATGAATCTGGCGCGTGCGGCCAACAAGTACTTTAACGACAGTGAACCGTGGAAAACCGCCCAGAGTGATCCGGCTCGGTGTGCCACAACGCTGAACATTTGTGCCCAGGTCGTACGGACGCTGGCGATTCTGATGTCGCCGGTTGTCCCCGCAGCGTGTGAACGGCTCTGGACCATGCTGGGGCTTGCCGGCAGTGCCGCGGCACAGTCCTGGGACTCCGCGGGCGCTCCATCTCTGCCTGCCGGTCACACGATTGGTACCCCGGCGATCCTGGTAACCAAAATTGAGGATGACGTGATAGCAAAGGAGTTAGAGAAACTCGGACAGGAGAACGGCGCCGCCGCGCCGGCGGACGCAAAACCTGCAACGCTCCCGCCCAAGGAACAGATCACGTTTGATGACTTCAAGAAGATTGATCTTCGTATCGCGCGCGTGCTCTCTGCGGAGGGGGTACCGAAGTCTGAAAAACTCCTGAAGCTTCAGGTGGAAGTGGGGAGTGAACGGAGACAGATTGTCGCAGGGATTGCGCAGCACTACGCTCCGGAATCCCTTGTCGGGAAGTCGATTGTGGTCGTCTATAATCTGCTGCCCGCAAAGTTAATGGGACAGGAATCACAGGGCATGCTGCTTGCGGCCTCCGATGCGGCCGGACGTCTTGTGATACTCGGTCCGGCGGGAGAGATTGAAAGCGGCAGCGTGGTGAAATAGACGAGGAGGAGCATGAGGTTCGTTGATTCCCATTCCCATCTGACATCACCTCAGTTCGATGTAGATCGGGATGAAGTTCTCCAGCGTGCAGAAGAAGCGGGTGTTGGCCTCATCATTAATCCGGGGTCCAATCTGGATGACAGCCGCCGCGCCGTTGAGCTGGCAGAGCGTCATACGATGGTCTACGCTGCGGTCGGATTTCACCCGCATGACGCCAGACTCGCAGATGACGCCGGATTGGCAGCCATCGAAGAACTGAGCACCCATCCCAGGGTGGTTGCCATCGGTGAAATTGGTCTGGATTTCCACTACGATTATTCCCCCCGCGATGTCCAGCAGCGGGTGTTCAGCGCCCAGCTGGAAATAGCCCAGCGGAGGGACCTGCCCGTGATCATCCACACACGGGAATCCCTCGAGCCAACAATCGCAGCCGTGCTCGACAGTATCCAGCGGGCGCCCGGCTGGCGTAATGTTGCCGCGGAAACGAACGGCAGAACACCCGGTCCCAGAGGGGTGTTTCACTGCTATCCCGGTGATGTGCCAACCGCGTCAAAACTTGTTGAGAACGGATTTTATGTGTCGCTCCCGGGGATCCTCACATTCAAAAAGCCGGGTCTCGCCCTCGCCGTTGCCTCAGGGATCTCGGCCG
Organism: uncultured Bacteroidota bacterium; assembly: GCA_963700635.1. Lineage (GTDB taxonomy): Bacteria > Bacteroidota > Ignavibacteria > UBA10030 > UBA6906 > JAGDMK01. The sequence goes on from CAVOYH010000004.1 coordinate 727,665, forward strand.
AACATCTGCTTCTGGAAACAGACAGCCCGTATCTCACGCCGGTGCCGTACAGGGGTCAACGGAACGAACCGGCGTACCTTCCCCTGATTGCCTCCCGCCTTGCCGATGCGCAGGGGCTGACAATTGATGACATTGCGCGTACCACGACATACAATGTGTACCGGCTTTTCGGGATTGGAGACAAGCCCGATCCGCGTTTTACGTACACGCTCAAGAATTCGCTCTACATCAACCTGACGATCCGCTGCAATGCCGATTGTGTGTTCTGTGACCGGAAGGGTGAAGCGGTTGTCAAAGGGCACAACCTGAAAATCGAGCGGGAGCCATCTGCTGAGGAAGTGCTTCAGGAAATCGGGGATCCGACCCGGTACGCCGAAATCGTCTTCTGCGGTTATGGCGAACCCACCATCCGGCTGGATACCCTGAAGGTTGTAGCGCAGGGGGTCAAGAAAAAAGGTGGACGGACACGCCTTAATACCGACGGCCACGGCAACGTCATCAACAAACGGAACATCGTTCCCGAACTCGTGGGCCTGATCGATGCCGTATCCATCAGTCTCAACTCCACCGATCCGGCCCAGTATGGTGCGCTCATGCGGCTGGATGGCGCCCGTTTCTTCCCGGCAATGCTGGAGTTCGCAAAGGAGGCCGTACGGCTGCTTCCCCGGGTGGTGTTGACAATTGTTGATCTTGCGGAAGTGGATGAAGCCAGAGCCCGCACGTTCGTTGAACAGGAGGTCGGTGCAGTGTTTTCCAAGCGTCCCTTCTTCTGATGACCACCCGGAAGATCCTGGTCCTTGCGGAAGGTCAACTCGGCGATCTTCTCCTGCTGACGCCCGCCATACGGGCCCTCCGCAACGGACACCCGGACGCGCGGATCACGGTCCTCATCTTTCACCGCCATCGCACTTCATCACCCGGACCAGCGCCCCTTCTTTTCCCCTCCGACGGTTCCGGCACAGCGGCTGTGATGACTTCCCATCCCTGTGTGGACGAAGTTCTGGAGGTCGACCGATCGGCATTGCGAGGGTTGGGCGGCCTGAAGAGGCTGTCCGGCGAGGTGTTCCTGGTGAGACAGATCCGGAAACGCCGCTTTGATTCAGTCGTGTGCACGTTTCCCGAAGACCGGTTCACGATGCTTGCCTTCCTGTCCGGTGCGCAGACGCGCGTCGGGCAAAAACGTCAGGCACTCTCCCGGTTCCTGAACGTCACGCCTGCCATTTCCAAAAAGACGATCGGCGTGCTGGCATACTATAACGCTCTGGCCGAACACAGCGGCGGGCATGTCAGGAGTTCGCGCACCGAATTTTACATCTCCCCCGGTGCAGAGAGGACCTCGGCGGCCCGATTGCGGGAGGAGGGGAGACTGAACGGCCCCTGGGTCGCGGTTCATCCCGGGGCGAGCGGAGACTATAAAGTCTGGCCCCCCGAGCGATACGCGGCGTTGATAAACGGGTTACATGCGAAGCAGATCCCCGTATTGCTCTTCGGGGGGGGCGCGGATGATACAATCCTGGGCGCTGTTCTGGAGCATGTCTCTGCGCCGGTCACAACCATCAGAACGGGAAATGACGTCACCCTGCTCGCGGCATATCTCCGGCGGGCGGCCCTCTGCATTACCAATGATTCCGGTCCGCGGCACCTGGCTGTCGCGGTTGGGACGCCATCTCTTGCATTGTTCCGGCAGTTTCACGGAAAAGAATGGGCCGTCTATCCTGAGAGTGCGGTGTGTGCTACCCTGACGGGCAGTTCTGTGTGTGCGGCGTGTCCGGCGTCGGTGTGCCTGGACCGTGTCCCGCCGGGGAAGCGATACGGTTCAACGTGCCTGAGGGAGATCACCGCGGACGAAGTGATGGCCCGAGCCCTGACCATGCTTGCTACCTCTTCTGCAGGTACTCGTCGTACGTCTTCTGATGATACGGGTCAATCCGTGACAGCATGACGTAAATGGAGCGGTCCGGATAGTCCTGCAGGACGTCGGCGAGCTCCATGTATTTTGTATCGAAGAATGTTTTGAGCGCGAGGTTCCGGGCCTCGATGCTCTTTCGAGCCACCCCGATCGCTTCAACCGCCTTCACGATGTTCCGGAGGGCCTTCCTCTTGTCTATCTTCAGCGAATCCAATCCCTCAAAGTGATAGTAATACGAAGCCGCCCGGATTGCCGCTACCGTGGGATTCAGGAGTTCAGACACCAGCTGGGTCCTGCTGTACCCTGACGTCAGGGGCTGCCAGCCTCTCTGGGATGTGGACCGGCCGAGACTGGCGACATTCGAGGCCTTCTGGAACCATGGCGTTCCGGCGAGATTCTCGTACGTGTCGTAATCGAAGCCCAGAATGAGGTACACGTAAAAATCCAGAAAGCTGGTGAGATCGTTAAACGAATAGGGAGTGTGGTTGATGGGACGCTCTTTGATGTACGTGAACTCCCACGCTTCGTCAAACAGGCGTGCCACGGCGGTGTTCGTGTTCCCGCCATAGATGGGGCGCTGGCTTCCGATGAACACTTGAGCGCTGTATTTGTTTTCGCCACTCACCCCCTGTATAAAAATATCAAATGTACAACGTACTTTTTCCTCGATCTGATCGGTGCCCCACTGATAGTTGTTGACATAGGATCGTATGTTGCTTTCGAAGTCCCTCAACAGGTCTTTGTGCGACGCGGCGACACCCTCGTAGTTCACCCTCACCGTACAATCGATCTGCTGGGCATTGAGCGGTATTCCGTACATGATCCCGACGAGGACCACGGTGATCATCAGGATGACGAATCGCGTGGACATGAGTGCTCCTTCTGAAAGGTAATCTCTATCCGAATATACACCTTTTGAGAGCGCTGTTCAATCTTTTCTTCGGAATCTCGCGAGTTCGGTTGTAGACTGGGGAGGAGGTCTGTGTGACCGCTCACCAGTACGTTTGCGGGAGTCTGCTCTTCCTTTTCCCCTTCTCAGCAGACGCCGCGTTTGACCGGCTTGTTACCGGCGGGCGGCAGGCAGCCCTGGCCGGCGCGACGGTGGCCCTGGCGAGGGATCCCGGGGGAGGGTTTGGTAATCCGGCTGGCCTGCTCGGGCTCCCGGGATTCACCGTTGCAGCTACGGTGTCGCCGGCACTGTATGGAATTGAGGAGCTCCAGCATGCTGCCGCATCCGCGGTTCTTCCTGTTGTCTGGGGAGCAATCGGTGTGACGGCATCAACGATCGGCATCAGCGGGTACCGCGAAACTACGGCCGCTGTTACCCTTGCCGTGCATTGCGGCCGGGGGGCCGGTTTAGGATTCCGTCTGAATACACTCTGGCTGGGGATCACGGGGTACGGAAATACCATGGTGCCCGCCTGTGATGCCGGATTCCATTACGTTGTGACCCAGTCGTTCGCCATCGGGTGCCTGCTTGCCAATGTCACCGGAACCCGACTCGGGCCGCAGCAGGAAGCACTTCCCCGGTCGCTTGAATGTGGTTTTGCCTTCGCCCCTCCGGATTCTCCGGTGATGGTGTGCGCCGCTGCCGCGAAGGAACTGTTGTCTCCGCTCGACTGGCGCATAGGCGTTGCATACGGTCCGTACGATTGCCTGATTCTGCGAACCGGGATATCAACCGAACCTGCCTTCCTCTCAGGTGGTTTCGGAATCGTTGTGGCGCCTGTGGTGATAGACTATGCCGTCACCCACCACTGGCAATTGGGTCTGACGCATCATGTGTCCATCACCGTTGCTTTTGAGTAACTCCCGGCGGAGCGTCCGAACGGTGTGCGGGATCTTCCTCCTTGCTGCACCTCCCGGCGGTGTATGCGCCTGTTCCGATTCATTGTTCCGGGTATCCACCGAAACAACCGACCTCTTCGATGTTGTGGAGAGGTATGCGGCGGAGGAGAGCGGCCAGGATCTGTACGAAGATCTCCGCTGGCTGGTGGAACATCCTCTTGATGTGAACTCTGCAACCCTGGAGGATCTTCTCCGGATTCCCGGGATCATGCCATCCGATGCGCAACGCGTACTCCGGCTGCGCCGCCGGGTCGGGAAGCTCACCTCTCTGGATCAGATCCGGCGAATGGGAGGGGGAGGGAGAGGACTCTACCTTCTCCTCGCTCCCTTTGTCCGCATAGGAACAACTCAACATTTCCCGCTGCGCACACGGTCACGCTGGTCATGGAAATGGGGACGGCGTGCCGAAGAGGCGCACAACCCATCTCTCGGTCCGGCTTCCCGCGAACACCATCGTCTTGACGTTCCCCTGTGGGAGGGTGTGTCGTGTGGACTACACATGGCCCGGGATGCGGGTGAACGATATGCCCATGCGTTTGTATCCGGGTATCTACGCACGCGCGGACTCCTGACGTTCGACGACCTGATTCTGGGCGACTATACGGTCTCGACAGGGCTTGGCCTTGTCCTGAGCGCGGCAGGCCCGGGATTTGGCGCGGTGGCTCCGGCAGGTGGGAAGAGCATAGAAACCCGCATCGAGCCGTTCCATGGATCCACCGAGTGCAACGTGCTCAGAGGAATCGCCGCGTCAAAGCGTCTCCGGTTCCGGAGCGGAACGGTGCAGCTCCTGGGACTTTTCTCCCGTACACCCCTTTCCGCTTCGCTCGATGGGACCGGTGAAATTCTAACCATCGATACGGAATCGGCGTTCACAGAGGAAGCGGATCTTGTGCGGCGGAACGCTGTCAGCGAAACGACCACGGCCCTGCGGGGCGTCCTGTCGCTGCGAGACGGATTGAGCATGGGTACTACGGTTCTGTACGCGGAGCTTTCCCGGAAACACTCCGGGCAGGGGGCGTTCCCAAAACCGCACTCCTTCCTGACGGTCTCGCTCGATGGTGCTTTTGACCGGGGACCTTTGTCCCTATCGACGGAATGGGCCTGGACGAAAGGCGGGCTGGCCCTGTCCGGCCGATGCCACATGACCCTGACAGAGCAGACTTCGGTCGCCTGCACGTTCTGGTCGTACGGAGCTGGTTACTGGAGCAGCAAGGCGGGGGGGATAGGCGCTGCCTCTGAAACCCGCAACGATCGTGGGATTCATTTCTCATGGTCCGGCAGAATCGGTGACCTTGCCACGCTGACAGGGTTTCTCCAACATCATCACCGCCCGTGGCGAACCTATTTTGACCCTGTGCCGCCGTCCGGAATGGACTTCGCCGTTGGGGTCTCCGTGCGGGTGGGGGCGGGCGTTACGCTCGAGGCCCGCGTCGCCTCCGGCCGGAATGAGCAGGCGGATTCATATGTCACATCAGGCGGCATGCCGGGGGTCCGCATGGTCTCCGTGACCCGCAACCGGCTGCGATGCGGCGTGGACGTGAGTCTGGGTTCGGCCGCAGGAATCCGGTCACGCGTGGATTGGTGTACTCTCCTGGCCCCGGGCGTTCATGGTGGAGAGAAAGGCTGGATGCTCCTTCAGGAAGCGCGGATTGTCTGGCCGGGTGTGATCCGGGTGTACGCTCGCGCTGCGCTGTACCAGACGGACTCCTACGCGTCGCGGTTGTACGCACAGGAGCGTGACGTTGAAGGAGTCTACTCGAATCCCCCCTATTACGGAACAGGATTCCGGTGGTATCTGATGTTCCGTCAGGCCCTATCCGGAGGCGTCTCTCTTTCCGCGAAGTATTCCGTCTCGACGGGTAGTGGTGGCGTATTCATGCTGCCTGCAGACCGCGCACTGACCGTACAATTGGATTTTCGGGAGGCGGGGGACTAGATTATTCTGTGCGGTTGAAATTGTTGCGCGCTTTTCATTCATTATATCGCTTTTGGCTACTCGGGCGGCACATTATATCCCTGCCGGGGAGGGCCACCCACGGTGAAATGATGGAGCTGGTCTGGATAGCCTGATGAAGAGAGGCGCAATGCAGGTTCGGGAAGGAGAACGTGAAGTTGGCTGAGACGAAGAAAAGAGTTGTTGTCGCCATGAGCGGGGGTGTGGACTCTTCGGTGGCGGCGGCGGTTCTGGTGGAGCAGGGGTGTGATGTCGTGGGTATCACGCTAAAAACGTACCGCTACGAAGACGTCGGTTCGGTACCCTCAAACGAAAGCAGCTGCTGTTCGCTGGATGGAATAAATGATGCGCGGGGTGTCGCCGCACGCCTGGGGATTCCCCATTATGTTCTTGATTTCAGCGAGCCATTTGCCGAACGTGTCATCGACCCGTTTGTTGCCGAGTACCTGGCCGGACGCACGCCGAATCCATGCGTGCTGTGCAACCGGACCATCAAGTGGGAAGAATTGTTGAAAAAGGCCGATGCCCTCGGCGCAGAGTACGTTGCAACCGGACACTACGCACGCGTCGGGACCTGCGCAGATACCGGGCGGCTCTTTCTCTCAAAGGGGAAGGACAGTGAAAAAGACCAATCCTATGCGCTCTGGGGACTGACTCAGGAGTCGCTCCGGCGCACCCTGTTTCCCCTGGGAGACTATACAAAGGCCGAGGTGCGGGCAGCGGCGGTGCGGTTCGGGCTTACGGTGGCGGGAAAAGGGGAGAGTTACGAAATCTGTTTTGTACCTGACAACAATTACGAGCGGTTTCTGAAACACCGTGTTCCCGATCTGGAGAAGAAAGTTCAGGGAGGGAAACTCGTGATGGATGGGATGGAAGTGGGCGAGCACCGCGGGTACCCCTTTTTTACCATCGGGCAGAGGCGGGGGCTGGGATTCGCGGCTGGAGAGCCGGTGTTTGTTACACGAATTGATGCTGCCTCAAACCGTGTGGAACTGGGAAGAGAAGGTGATCTCCTTGGAACCGGGTTAACGGCCTCACAGGTGAACATGATGAAGTACGAGAGTTGTCAGCCTGCCCGGCGTGTCCACGCCCGCATCCGCTCCCAGGATCCGGGTAAAAGCGCCACCGTACGAACCCTGGATGGAGGCCGGATTGAAGTCCACTTTGATGAACCAAGACGGGCTATTACGCCGGGGCAATCCGTTGTGTTCTACGAAGACACAGACGTGGTTGGCGGCGCGATTATCGATGAGGTCATGCGATAGTGATCAATGACCGTGTGCGTGCATATGTCCGGGAATTTTCGATTGATGATATATTCCGATTCTCCTTTTCCCATCTGAAGGGAGATCTCGCCGGCGGTATTACATCGGCGGTGGTGGCGCTCCCCCTGGCACTTGGCTTTGGTATCCTCGCTTACGGGGGTGATCCCCGGGGGGCAATCGCCGGATTGTATGGGGCGATCTTCACGGGTTTTTTTGCGTCTTTTTTTGGCGGTACACCGCGGCAGATAACCGGTCCGACCGGCGGCATGACCGTAATTCTCACACTCGTATACAGGGATCTCGGAGGGCCGGAAGCCCTGCTTGGAGCATGTCTGATTGCGGGACTTCTGCAGATCAGCTATGGTCTGATGAAGGTGGGCAGGTTCATCTCTTTTGTCCCCTATCCGGTTGTTGTCGGCTTTACGAATGGTATCGCAATCCTCATCTTCTCCCAGCAACTTTCCCTGCTTGCAGGGGCGCCGCTGCTGGCTGTGATTTCCCTGGGTGTCATTATTCTGGCACCGTACGTTCACCGGGGAATCCCCCGCGCTCTTGTCGGACTGCTTGTCGGAACCACAATCGCCGCACTGGCCGCCGATCGATGGGAGGTGCTCCGGTGGTCATTTGACACACAGAGCCTTTCGTTTGTTGTTTCGGATACGCTCCGGACCATCGGAGAAATCCCCCGGTCGTTTACATTCCCTGGACTTCCGAAACTTGATTGGTCCACCTGGAGCAGGTTGCTCCCCGCGGGGTTGACCATCTCGCTCCTGGGAGCACTCGAGACCCTGCTGGCATCCGTGGTAGCTGACAGCATGACCGGTGATCGTCACAATAGTGACCGGGAGTTGATCGGGCAGGGGATAGGAAATTTTGTGGCAGGCCTGTTCGGCGGTATTGCGGGAACGGGTGCGATAGTCCGCACAAACGTGAACATTCGGGCGGGCGGAACTACAAAACTCTCGGGCATGTCACATGCGCTTGTGCTCGTAGCCATCATGATGTTGTTAGCTCCGTATGTCAGTGCGGTACCCATGGTCGTGCTTGCAGCCGTCCTGACGATGACGGCCGTCGGGATGTTTGAGTGGGAACCGCTTCGTTTGCTGCCGAAGACGCCGGTGCCGGACGGAGTGGTGCTCTTGCTCACGATGGTGATCACGGTGGTCGCAGATCTGATCACGGCCGTGCTGGCCGGATTTGCGCTTGCCGGTTTTCTTTTTGTCTACCGGATGAGCGAACTGGGTGTCACAAACCTGCTCACGGCCAACCGGACGGGCGTCCTTGACCAGGAGAAGATGGATCTCCTGCGAAAGCACCGGATTATCGCGTACGATATCGAGGGTCCGCTCTTTTTTGGGGCGGCTCGAAACTTCATACGGGAGATTGAGCGGGAATCCAGCTACCGCATCATAATCCTGAATATGCAGAGTGTCCCGGTTATCGATACGACCGGAGCCCTTGCGCTGGAGGAGATCGTTGACCGGGTCCGGCGTGACAGGAAGAAGCTGATTATTGCCGGTTTACGCAAGGAGGTGCGCACCATCCTGCATCGCCTGGGAGTATCGCAGAAGATCGGGGTGGGCAGCTTTGCCGCGGATCTGACCCGGGCGATCGACTATGCCGTTGCACACGCTACAGGTCAGGCCGAGCGGATACGACTGGGGAACTATCTATCCCAGGATCTGATTCTTCTGGATGTTGACGTGGAATCAAAGGAAGAGCTTTTCAAGATGATGGCTACACGAGCTCTGCGTGAAGGGTATATCAGCGATCTTGTGGCGTTTTCGCGGGACCTCTGGGAACGCGAGGAAAGTGCTTCCACAGGTCTGGGGAACGGCGTGGCCATGCCGCATTCCCGCTCCGGTTCGGCAGGCCGCGTCAGCGTAATCGTGGCGCGCCTCCGCCATAACATCCCGTACGAGACTCTCGACGGGAATCCTGTGCAGCTTGTATTTATGATCGCCGCCTCCCAGGATAACGAAGTGTATCTGCACCTCCTCTCGCTCCTGGCAAAAGCATTGGAGAAACCCGGCGTCGTTGCGGCATTGGTGAACGCCGGATCACAACACGATATGTACGACATTCTTGCACACGGGATCGACCATGAAGATCACTCCTAACATCGCAAACATGTACGGCTATATCAGCATTGCCGTGATGGTGGTGTTGCTTGTCCTCGTCCTCTTTGAGTGGGTTCCACGCTCGTGGTACTATCCGCTCTTCGCCGTGGCCGTGGCGCTGTATATGGTGCGCGTCACGATGCGCCTCGTTCTGGGGCGACAGGCCAGGTTGGACAAGGAAGAAAAAATGAAACACCCGGACAAACCTGCGGATCCGGAAGCGGAGTCCTGACGTATGGTCCGGTTCGGGATCCTGGGGACTGCCGCGATTGCGCGGGTCTTTCTGGGTGTGCCTCTGCGCCAGGCCACCATCGCCGCCGTGGCATCACGTAATGCCGCCCGGGCAGCGACTTTTGCGCGTGAGTACGCGATTCCCGTAAGTTACGGGAGTTATGAGGACCTGCTTGCCGATCCCTCGATCGATGCGGTCTATGTCCCTTTGCCCCCGGCCCTTCATGCTCCGTGGGTCGTCCGGGCAGCGCAAGCCGGAAAACATGTGCTGGTCGAAAAGCCGGCAGCACCCGGATCAGCTGACGTCCGGTTGATGATTGAGGCTTGCCGGAAGCACGGGGTGCTCTACATGGAAGCGTTTATGTACCGTTTTAAGGCGATTCACCGGCGCGTGCGGGACCTCGTGGCCGCCGGTGCGTTCGGGGAACTCCGGTTTATCGACTTTAGCTGGTGCTTCAATATGGAGGCCCTGCGTCGCAGTCCATTTCGGCTGAATCCAGAGGCCGGGGGTGGAGCGCTCAACGATCTGGGGGTCTATGGTGTTGATTTTCTCCGCTTCCTCGGCCTCCCGGCGCCCACGGTGCTGCATGCCACGATTCTGAGAGACCCCGCGGGAGGTGTTGATACCTTCTCGCATGCAGTCCTGAGGACAGGCCCGACAGTCATGGGTCTTACCTGTGGCTTTACCTGTGATGCGAACTATTACGTTCTCGGCGGGGAAAAAGGGTCGGTGTATGTTCCCGGGTCGTTGTCAGGCAGACTGGTGCCCAATGTTGCCTATACGCACTTTTTTGAAAACGATGTAAAGCAGGAAGAAGTGTTTGCGGCAGAGAACCCTTACGTAGCAGAATTGGAGTACTTTGCCGGCTGTATCCTCCATGGCACGCCGCCCGAGGCGGACGCCGAGGGGAGTCTCGCAAATGTGGAAATCCTGGAGAGGATCAAGGCGTTCTGAACAGACCGCGTTCTACTTTGCGGCTGAGAGGTACTGTACTTCTTCTCGGCCCACGACTTCTGCTGTATGGGAGGTGTTGGAAGGGAGGTCGAGGCGGTCGCCCGGCTTCATGAGCCATTCCTGCTTGTCGGTCTTTATCTTCATCTTGCCGGCAACGATCACGATAAAATCGTCAAAAGGGTGCTTGTGCCTGCCGTACTTCGTCCCGGGTCTGTCAGAATACATCTCGAATTCGAGGCCCTCGGCCTCCAGCATCTTCTGCAGATCCCCGAGCGTTGGCTTTTTGGGCTTGGTCCACCGTACAATATCAACCATATCGCTTCTCCTTACAGTGCGTCAGGTGATTACAGACATTCTCTGTAGTAGTCTTCGTATATCGTCACAATTTTTTTCACATCAAAATGCTCGACGGCGCGCGAGCGGCATGCCTGCCGGAACATGGCCATCCTGGTCTCGTTGCTGAGGAGTTCGATGGCATACTTGGCCATCCGCCCGATGTCTCCGATCTCCGCGATATACCCCGTGTGGCCATGGACCTGAAGTTCGGGGAGCCCGCCGACGCTTGTGGAAATCACGGGCACACCGCACGCCATGGCTTCAAGCGCCGCCAGGCCAAAACTTTCGGACTGGCTGGGCATGATCATAAGATCAGAGGAGGAGAGAATCTGTACAAGTTCAGTCTGCTTGCCAAGAAAACGTACATGGTCCTGAATCCCCAGTTCACGCACCAGGAGTTCACACGCCGAGCGGTCGGGACCGTCGCCGACGAGCACCAGCGTGGCCGGGAGCTTTTTCAGGATTTCGTCAAAGATGCGTATGGCATCCGAGACCCGTTTCACGGCGCGGAAGTTGGAGATGTGTACAAGAATCTTCTCGTCAGCCTTCGCAAATCGTGCGCGAACCTGGCCGCACTCCACACGGCGGTATTTTTCCGTGTCGACGAAGTTCGGGATGACTCTGATATCCTTGTCGATGCCGTAATTCGTAAGAGTCTTCTCCTTGAGGAAACGGGAAACCGCAGACACCCCATCACTCTGTTCGATGCTGAATTTCATGACCGGAAGAAAGCTGGGTTCCAGTCCGACCAGCGTGATGTCCGTTCCATGCAGCGTCGTCATGACTTTAAGATCTCCCCCGAGGATCTGCCGGGCAAGATATGCGCTCGTGGCATGAGGGATTGCATAATGGGCGTGCAGGATGTCCAGTTTTTCAAAACGGGCAACCTCAACAATTTTGCTGGCCAGTGAAGGGGTATAGAGGGGAAACTCGAAGAGGGGGTAGCTGGACATCTCCACTTCGTGGTAAAAGATGTTTCCCTGGTATGAGTCCAGGCGCATCGGCATCGCATAACTGACAAAATGGATCTGATGGCCCCTTTCCGCGAGCCCTTTGCCAAGTTCCGTAGCGATCACACCACTCCCACCGTAGGTGGGATAACAGACGATTCCGATCTTCATATGTCCTTTCATAGTGCGAAGAAGATACTCAAGGTGAAGGTAAGCTGCAAGACCTTTAAACACTCACGTGTGAGGGCCATCCTGCCTCATGGCTGACACGTACCTGACCGTCGCATATCGATCTCAACACGAGATCAAGGTTCATGGTTCACGGTTTCTGGCGGAAGTCTTCCCGCTGGACCGTCTGGACCATGTTCAGGAGACCCTTGATTCCGTCCGTAAGGCGCTGCATGACGCGACCCATCATTGTTTTGCCTACCGTTTGGGCAGTTCGGGAGAACTCTACCGCGCATACGATGACGGGGAACCCGGCGGGTCGGCCGGAAGGCCGATCCTGGCGGCTATTGACCGCCCCGGCCTGACAAACGTGCTCGTGATCGTAACTCGCTACTTCGGGGGGACCAAACTCGGGGTTGGGGGTCTGGCGCGGGCGTACGGGGAAGCCGCGGATGGTGCCCTGAAGTCGGCGGGGAAGCGGACCTGTTACCTGATGGCGCACTGCACCGTCAGGTTTGCACATGCCCACATCAGCGCTGTGATGCGCACTGTTTCACGGTTGCAGGCGACGATTGTTGACACGCAGTACGATGAACAGGTTCTGATGCGGATCGAGATCCGCCGGTCCATGGTCGATCGTCTCCGGGCTGAGCTCGTTGAATCGACCAGCGGCCAGCTCCTGCTTGATCCGCCCTGATCAGAGGCTCGTGTTATGCCGTAGTTGTGGCCGTGACGATCTGCATGGTGTCGAGCGCGATGACGAGTTCTTCGTTTGTGGGGATGACGAGAACAGCAGTCCGGGATCCCGTTCGGGAGATGTTCTTCTCCCGCTCCGGCGCGCTGTTTTTTTCCTCATCCAGTTCAATCCCCAGAAAAGCGAGGTTCTCACAGCACGCCGTACGCACGTCGGTGCTGTTCTCCCCGATCCCTCCGGTAAACACCACGGCGTCGACCCCGCCCATTGCCGCTGCGTATGCGCCGATATATTTTTTCACGCGGTACGTGAACACATCAAAGGCATACCGCGCTTTGCGGTCGTCATTCTTCATCTCCTCGACAATCTCCCGCATGTCGCTGCTGATGCCGGAGATTCCCTGCAACCCGCTGTGCTTGTTGAGCAGCGTGCCAGCCTCGTTCAACGTGAGCCCTTCTTTCCCCATGATGTAGAGGATAATCGAAGTATCCAGATCGCCACAGCGGGTTCCCATGAGCAGACCCTCCAGCGGGGTGAATCCCATGGAGGTATCAACGGAGACGCCAAGGTCCACGGCAGCCATGCTGCATCCGTTGCCCAGATGGCAGGTGATGAGTTTTAGCTCTGTCAGCTTGCGGCCGAGCATGCCCGCAGCGCGTTCGGATATATACCGGTGGGATGTTCCGTGAAACCCGTACCGGCGAATTTTGTACTGTGAATAGAGCGCGAAGGGGATGCCGTAGAGGTAGGCCTTCTTTGGCATACCCTGATGAAATGCCGTGTCAAACACCGCGACCTGGGGCGTCCCCGGAAGGTTGGCATCACAGGCTGAAATCCCCCTGAGGTTGTGAGGGTTATGCAGGGGTGCGAGCTCGATATTCTGACGCAATGTCTTGATCACCTCGCCCGTGATCAGGACCGAATCCGAGAATGTTTCCCCCCCGTGGACCACCCTGTGGCCGATGGCCTGGATGTCAGATTTGTCGCTGATGACGCCGTGATTCCGGCTCAGAAGAATAGCGAGGATATATTCGATAGCGACCGTATGGTCAACAATCTCGCCGGCGATTTTTATTTCATCACCATCATACCGGATGTTGCTGAGAGTTGCGCCAGCCATGCCAATACGTTCTACCGATCCTCCGGCCAGATGTTTTTGCTCGGCCCCATCAATGAGCTGATATTTTACCGATGAGCTTCCACAATTCAAGACCAGAATTTTCATAGCCGTTTACCATCCTCGTTATATTTGAAGTAGCCCAGTCCGACCTTTTTTCCGAGCTTGCCCTCACGGACCATACGGCGGAGCAAAGGGCAGGGGCGGTAACGCGGCTCTCCCAGTTCATGCCAGAGTGTCTCCATCCACATCAACACCTCATCAAGTCCCATCGCATCGGCCATCTCCAGCGGACCACTCTGCATCCCATACCCCAGGCGCATGGCGGTGTCGATATCCGCTGCGCTGGCAATTCCTTCCATCAACGCGTGCATCGCCTCGTTCAGCATCGGCAGGATCGTGCGCGTGGTGATGAAGCCGGGATACTCAAACACTTCGACCGGGGTCTTGCCGATTCTCTCGGCAAGGGACTTTACGATAGCAAAGGTCTCGTTGGATGTTTTCATCCCGCGTACGATCTCCACCAGGGGGATGAAGGGAACCGGATTCAGAAAATGCATTCCGATGACCCGGTCGGAGTGTACGGCGGTTTCAGCAAGTTTGGAAAGGCTCAGGGTCGCTGTGTTGGAAATAAAGACGGCATTCTCCTTCCCGATCGCGTAAAAGTCGGCGAGGATCTTCCGTTTCAGATCGTAGTTCTCATCCACCGCTTCAATCACTATTTCGCAGTCCTTGAGTTCGGAGAGATGCACCGTGCCCCGGATCCGGGACAGGACCGCGCGCTTTTCGGATGGGGTCTTTCCCCACCGCTTGATCTCGAGGTCCATCGTCCGGCTTAACCCCTCAAGTCCGGCCGCCAAAGCAGCCTCGTCTTTCTCCACTCCGATCACTTCAATTCCGGCTCCGGCGAGCGTTTCGGCAATACCCTGCCCCATAATACCAAGGCCTATCACACCCACCGTGTGAAAACGATCATCACCCTTGCGCTTCCGCACAATGGGTGATTCGAGATCCTCAAATCTCAACTTCTGTGACATACGTCATCCTTCTTCATAGATATTGTTTCGCACCGTCGTTTGGTATCAGGGGAACAACACGTAGGCATTCCGGAGGAGGTGGAGCAGTGCGATGTTACATCCTGCTGCGACCGCCCAGGCGGTAGCCGCAATGAGGACGGCCTTGATTCTACTGATACCACAGAGAACAGAAAGAGCCCACCCCATAGCCCCTACAAACCATAAGGTAAACATATTTAATGAGGTAAGCAAAAGGGCCGAGGTATACCGGGAAACCCCTCCTGCCAGAGCGAGTGCCGTCCAGGGGTACGCCGCCGTGTCTGGTGCAAACACGGATATGTGATAGACCGTTTCCAGAATCCGTTCACAAATCTCCACAACACCGACCCCTACCGAGATGCTCATAAGGTGTTTCCCCCGGGGAGGCGTGCCTGCCCCGAAAGCGAGCAGAAGCATGTACACGATCAGCGCACGGGCCGACCAGCGCAACAGAAGCTGAGCGGGGAGGATGGATACCCGGAGCGGGAGGGCCGCCTCAAGATCCTCCTGTACCACACGACGCTCCGAGGCCGTGGCAGAAGGGGGGAGGTGTGCAAGGGTTGCCATGACAGAGCGGGGATGCGCCGCGACCTCAATCATCCCGGCAATCGCTGCGAGGATGCAAAAGCTGAGCAACCAGTGCGGCGCCTTCCGTATGCGCAGCGCTGCCCATGCGGGTCTGAAGGGTACAACCCAGGCGAGAAGATGCTCAGACATAGGAGAGCCGGCGATCTTCCGGACCGTCTGCAACAAGGCGCACAAACAGGTCTTCCAGCGTGTCCCCCGCCTTTACACCGACCATCGACTGAGCTCGTTCGTGCAACTGTGCCATCGGACTCTGTAGCAACGTCCGGCCCCTGTGTATGATGCAGAGGTGCGTGCAGAAACGCTGGACCGTATCGAGTACGTGTGACGTCAGCACGATCGTGGCCCCCCGCGAAGAGAGTGCGAGAAGCGCCTGCCGGATGTACCTCGTCGCAACAGCATCCACGGCCTCCAGTGGCTCATCCAGAATCAGAAGGTCCGGCGCGTGGATGATCGCCGCGGCCAGGGAAACCTTCTTCTTCATGCCGGTGGAAAATGTCCGGATCGTCTGTGCGTCATCATCCGGGAGATCCAGGACCTCAAGCAGCTCGGCGGTCCGCCGCGCGCTTTCTCCGGGAGGAAGGCCCTCCATGTTCCCCATCCACACAAGATATTCTCGGGCCGACAACCAGTCAAAATAGAAGGGTTCGTCCAGAACAAAACCGATCCGGCGCTTCACATCGGGATCACGGAGCGGCGCAGGTGATCCCAGGAGTGCTACCTGCCCGCTCTCCGCATGTTCCAGTCCCGCCAGGAGCCGGATGGTGGTGGATTTCCCCGCACCGTTGAGTCCGATAATGCCGCAGATCGATCCCCGGGGAACGGCGAGCGTCAGATGATCCAGCGCCCGGTGCCCGCCTTCGTAGGTCTTGACGACGTCCGTCAGGGTGATGGCGTCTGTATGGTGTGCCATAGTGTCGGAAACTGTTTGTGAATACGATTGGCGGCATGGGGAAGCGCCTTGAACCACCAGACCGCGGCCGCCGCAGGGGTGTACACAAGGAGCAGCAGCTCGCCCTGTTCCATCGTGGAAAGCAAAAGATATGGTATCGAGACCACGCCGAGGAGGACCAGCATCACCAGTCCTGCGGCCGCATCTTCAAGCCCCCATCCACTGCGTGCGCGGGGCTGCTGCCAGGAGATGGAGTTCCCCGCGGCAAGCAGAGGGAACACGACGGAAAGTACGTACAGTGCACAATGAAAAAAATCTTCCGTCGCGGGGGGGGAGGGTTGGATAAATGCCGTAAGCACAACACAACAGCTCACCACGCCGCAGGTCAGTATAAGCGTTGCGGCATTTTTTGCGCGGAGATACTCCGTCCATTCTGCAGGGAGCAGCGCATAGGCCGTAAGCTGTCCCTGCCAGGTACTCAACGTGTTGTTGTAGAACGGTTCCAGAGCAAGAAACGCAGCAACAAGCGCGGCGGCAAAAGGAGAGCCGATGTGGGGCCATAAGGAGACAAACGGTGCAAGGACGGCCAGTGGTAGCATGCGTACCAGGTGATCCGGGCCGGCAGCACCGCGGAGTTCCAGCGACACCAGAGTCCACCTACCCATACCTTCTCCCCCATAGAAAACATGTTGCGGAAGGGATGACAAGGTAAAGCGTAAAGAGGCCCGAGCGGTAGACATCACCAGCATCTGCCGCAATGATCCCGTCAACCGTCCATTGCAGGGGGAGGAATGCCGACAGAAGATGTTCGGCCGGGACGGTGGCAGAGGCGAACACGATGGCGAGCAGGGTCAATGCCGCTACCGCGATGACAGGCGCCGAGGTTGAACCACCTCGCGCGCGCGCGTACAGGAGGGTGCAGAAGCAGGTGAGCAGCAGCGTGCCAAGGAGAAGGGCCAGCTCCGCCCGGAATAGCATTGCGGTGACGGTGGCAGGTCCGACAGCTGCCACGGCGAAGACCGCTGTTCCCCAGAGAACAAGGATCGCCGGATGACGCACGAGGGCCAGCAGGGCGAACTGGTAATGCATGTGCTGTGTGACCGGCAGAGTCGTGGTCTTGCGAAGAATCCCTTCCAGTTCCCCGGCGAACACGGCCCCGATCACGGTCAGGAGAAAACATGACTCCACCGCCAGCAGGACGAGGAGGCCGGATTCATCCGTGTGCGTGTTGATGAACCGCTCAAAGTAGGCGCAGAAGAGTAGGTTCGCCACACCCAGGACGCCGATTCCTACACTCCAGGTTGCCGGATGATTCCGCCGCCGAAGTCTCAGCAGCGAGAGCAGGAGGGCACGCTCCGTGTGTTCTTTCACTTGTGCCATGGATCTGCCGGGAAAGTACGGTCCTCGTGAAGAGGTATCTGCAACGGGGGACTCGGCGGTGCGGAAAAAATCTGAAATTTCGAGACGCGGCGGGGGGCTTCCACAGGCACCGTAAGGATCAGCGTGTTCTGTGGAAGATGGATATCAAGGTGGGCCTTTGTTTTGGCCATGGCCATCAATGCGCCGAGGCCGTCCCGGCGGAGAACGTCGTGCAGGATCGCGGCATATCCCCGGCGCTGCAGGGTGAGCCGCTCCTTTTTCCGGCTCTCCAGTTCGCGCGATGTCATACGTTGAAGCGCATCCCGGTAAGCAACTGCCGCGCTCTCGGAGGGAGTCGTGATGGTGTGAGTCCCGGAATCCTGCTGCCGTTCCGCAGGTTGCTGTACAAGCAGGGCGGTCACGAATAACACCATCGGCACAAGATGGACGGGCATCGTACTCCTTAGAAATCTCTTCGTTTCAGGATCACGGCGGCGGCAAGGAAGAACACGCTGCCGGAGAGAAACGACTGAAGGAACGGTTTCCAGTCCATCTCCAATTGCATGATCTGCTTTGCGCCATTATCCTGCATGGCCGAAATCTGTGGAAAGAGATAAAACAGCCCGTCGACAACCGTGCGGTAGATGGTGTTTTCCGAGATGAGGTAGAGCGAGACCTCGCGGTTGTGCAGAATTCCCCCCAGGATAAACAGGTACAGATATGTCAGGATGATACTCGCAGCAGTGCTCCGGGTCCAGGTTCCGGCAAAGAGCACCAGCGCGTAGAGCGCGGCAAACATAAACGTCATCGTCAACGAGGAGAGGAGAAGATGAGGATCCCATACCCCGCATCGTAACCCGAACACCAGCCATGCGCCCGCAAGAAAGTAGACGATGTTGAGCCCGATGGCCACCACCGCGCCGCAGTACTTTCCGAGCAGCAACTCCCAGCGTGAGATGGGTTTGGAGAGGTAAAGGTCCACCGTGCCCCGCTCCAGCATGTCCGGGATCACCCCTGCCGTGGCGAACACGCCGAACAGGATGATGCCGGTGAACAGGCCGCCGGCCAGGCCTGCCTGCATCTGCCTGACGGCCTGCGCGAGCTCCTCGGGTGGTACCGGAGGGCTGATCTGCTGCCCGAACAACATCAGCACTTCTCCGTCGGGGGAGGAATTTACGGAAATGGCGGCGGCAATTCCGAGGAGCACCAGCGTCGAAATGCCGGCCAGGATGTACATCGTCGCTTTGGAGGAAAGCTCTCGCAGTGTCAGGCGGATGAGAATGAGGATACTCATGTGGGGATCTCCCGCTTGATCAGGTTGAGAAACGATTCCTCCAGCGTGCTGCGTTGTGGTGTCACCGAGGTGATCATCACGTGATGCTTCCGCAGCAGGTCGATTACCACATTCAGTTTCGCCGCGTCGGGGACATGCGCGACCACACCTTCCGGGGAGACCGAGATGCCCAGCACCCGCGCCTCCGCTTCGGTGCGTACGGCGTCAGGGAGAGGCCCTTCACATCCGATCACATACGAAGATTCCGTCGTGGTGAGTTCTTCGACTGTCCCGACTTTCAGGAGTTTGCCGTGATCCAGAATGGCGACCCGGTCAGAGATAAGCTCGACCTCCGAAAGGAGATGAGAGTTGAGGAAGATGGTTTTGCCCTGGTTCCGGAGGTTTCGCAGGACATCGCGTATTTCCTTGCGGCCGAGAGGATCGACACCGTCCGTCGGTTCATCCAGAAACACGAGCGCCGGATCGTTCACGAGGGCCTGTGCCAGTCCGAGACGCTGCATCATCCCTTTTGAGTATTTCCGCACCTTGACCTTGCGCCACTCCAGCATTCCGACCAGGGTCAGCAGCTCTTCAATGCGGCCCGGGAGGGTGGCGCGTTTGACCCCCCCAAGGGCTCCGAGCGACATGAGCACCTGCTCACCCGTGAGGTATCCCGGGAAGCGGTGGTTCTCCGGGAGGTACCCGATCTGCCGGCGGACACGCGCCTGGGTGATGGGTTGATCCAGCACCATGGCGTGTCCGCTTGTGGGATGTGTGAGGGAAAGTAGGATCTTGACGAACGTTGTTTTTCCGGCGCCGTTCGGCCCGAGCAGACTGAATATCTGTCCGGATTCCACAGCAAGGGACAGCTGTTGAAGCGCATGGATTTCACGTTTGTTCCGTATCCCGCCGCGGTACACTTTTGAAAGCTGTTCACACTGAAGAGCATACATGGAAGAGTCCTTTTTTACCTGAGTCCGGAAGTCGCTTCGACAAAGCGCTCCCGCATCCGTGCGCCGTCTTTTGCGTCGGCGAAATGCTCCTGCACAAACGCCTCGATGGCTTTGGCGCGCTCGGTCAGGTGATCGGGTGACATGTAGCCGGGGTCGAAGAAACCGGGCTTTTCACGGGGTACCCGGGCAACCTTCTGGCTTATCCGGACCAGTCCGTAAGGGTCGTACCCTGCGCGTGCAAGCAGCACGGCAGCAATCCTGTCGGCCTCGAGTTCATACGCAAAAAGCCGTGGCGCAACGATGTGTTCGTAGGTCTTGTGCACGAGGTCGTCCATTTCCGCTTCGTCGGCCGATTTCTCTCCGGTATCTTCTTCCAGTTCGGCATAGGCATCATCCGCCTTGATGTGCACCTTTCGTTTGGTGATTTCCTGCATGCCGTGACGGCGGAACACATGAGCCATTTCGTGGGCGACGATCGCGGCGATCTCCGATTCGTCTGTGCACATCTGGAGCGCGCCTTTTGTGATAAAGACATATCCTCCCGGCAACGCGAATCCGTTCACAGTCGGTTCGTCGAGAATGAAGAAAGAGAAATCCCAATCGTACGCCGGCGATCCCTCGGCAAGGGCGACGGCGATCATGTTCGTGTATTGCAGCATGTGCCTGTTCTTCACGAATCCCCGCGCCCCGAGCCGTGCCGCTACCCCGAGACCGATCTGTTGTTCGCTGATGCCGGCGTCATACTCAACGGGCGGGAGGTCCAGATCATCCATAGAAAGAATCCCTTCAAGCGCAGGCCGGGTTGCAAGCAGGGGTGTGCGGAACCCGACAAACTCCGCTTCGTTGAAAGCCTTGACGGAATTCTTGAGCACCGTTTCGACACTTCCGGGAGGAGTCTTATCCCGCTTCTCGGCGAAGCCGCGGATCGCTGCCGAGACGCCTGCCCGCGACGCCTTCGGAGAACTCCAGACATTTTCCAGCGCGACCAGCCGGGAAGCCACAGGTTTTGACTCGGTCAGACAGTTCGCCGACATCCATCCGCTTTTTTTGTCGGAAAGCCGGACCTTGAGCCAGCTTGTCTTTTGTTCCTGGATGGTGACGATGGAATTCTCCGGGACCACGGCGATGAGCGTGAAGTAGGAGCCCGGACCCTCCCGGACATAGTTGTCAGCCCGTTTTGTATAGGCCGTCTCCGAGGCTTCGCCGGAACAGAAGAAGAGGGGCAGGGCGAGACACAGCACGAGCGTTTTCATAACGTACGCCTTCCTGGTTATTTTGAAAGAAGCGTGTACACTCCATCCCAGTCCTCAGGCAGCGTTGCCTTCTGCAACTCGGCGCATCGGTGTATATAGGCGGCCGAGGGGCCATCCCGGGGGTCGAGTGTTAATATTTTCTTAAACTTGTCTGCGGCTTTCTCAAATTCGCGCTTCCGGTACACGGCAAGTCCCTCTTCAAACAGCCCGATCTTCTCCTCCACGGCCGCCCCTACGGTGCCGCGGGCTCCGACGAGCTCGTAGATGCGCACGGGGATCGCCTTGCCCTTAACACGGATCATATCCAGTTGCCGCGCCACAATCCACTCCTGCGCCTGATCATGGGTCGTCTCACTGATAAGAATCGTGGTCCCGAACAGCTTGTTCACACCTTCCAGGCGCGACGCCAGGTTCACCGTATCACCAATGGCGGTATAGTCCAGCCGGCTGCTGCTCCCGATGTTCCCCACCACCATCTTGCCCGTGTTCAGCCCGATACGGGTGACGAAGACGGGCATCCGCGGATCGTGATCCGGCCGCGCATGATGTGCAGCAAGCGCATCCTGGATTTCCAGCGCCGTCAGGCAAGCCACCTTTGCATTGTCGGGTCGCGGGATGGGCGCTCCGAACACGGCCATAATCGCGTCGCCGATGTACTTGTCGAGCATGGCCTCGTTTTTCAGAATCACGTCACTCGCCAGAGAAAAGTACTGATTCAGGAAGTAGACGAGGTCCTTCGGCGTGAACAACTCGGCGATGGAGGTGAAGTCTTTGATATCGGAGAAGAACACCGTTGCTTCAATGGTCTTCCCGCCGAGTTCCACCTGCTTGGCATTGTCAAGAATATCGGCGACGACGTTCGGACTGAAATACCGGTTGAAGACTTTGCGGAGTGCGCGTTTCTGCTGGCCTTCAGCGGCGTAGCTTACAACCGCTGCAATGGCATACGTGGACGCAAGCCCCAGAACCGGTTGGACAACCGGGAACCATGCCGAGTACTGTCGGAACAACAGGTAGACGGCAGCCGCATAGACGGCCATCAACAGTCCGACAAAGAGGGAAGCGAGGCCGACACGAAGAAACCGGAAGAACATCCAGGCGGAGCAGAAGGAGAGCAGCACCGTGATCAGCACGCCGGTCCACCACGGTGTGCGCCATACGCCATGTCCGTTCAAGAGATTGCTCAGCAATGTAGCCTGGATCTCCATCCCGGGGTATTGCTCCAGAAACGTAAACGGCGTGGGCTTAAAATCATACAGCCCGGCAGCGGAACCGCCGACAATCAATACTTTGTCCCGGAAGATCCGGGGTGGCACATCGGGTGGAAGTCCCTGGCGGATTTTTGCCGCCGACACAATGAGGGCGTGGGCTGAATAATAGCGGAAAACACCGTCCGGGCCGCCCCGACCGTACCAGTACAATAGCTTGTCCCCCTGACTATCCACCGGGATGTGAGCGAGAGGGGTGGAGTTTCCCGCCGCTCCGGCATGCTGCAAAACGTCATAACATGCGGCGGCGAACTGAGGGATGGCCGCATTACGATATGCATAGAGGATGGGCGCGCGGCGAGCGATACCGTCGGCATCACTGCTAAAATTTGTCGCCCCGAGTCCGGCTGCCGGGTTCTGAAAAATCAAGAGCGGGGCGGCGGCGCGGTCGTATGCGGTGGACCGATGCTCCGGACCGCGGGCAGGGCGGAGATGCCGTGAAAGCACTGAATCGCCCGGCTGATCGCCTGATTCCTGAATGCCCAGGTTGATCCCCAGAACCACGTTGCCTGCCACGCCCATGGCATCGGCAAACAGCCCGTCCGATTCGGCGCCGTCAACTTCTAGCCGGTCGGTATCGTGCTGTGAGAGATCATAATCGAATGCAACGAGCCGGGGTTTTCCCTGTTCCAGGTATTCCAGGAGCAACCCGTAATACTCCCTGGGCCACGGCCATTTTATACGCCAGGTGCGTTCAATGAAATCAAGACTGTTCTGGTCGACCGCGACAATCACGATGGATGTATCGGCCCATTCCGCGTGCGCGCCATAGCGGAAGCGGAGATCGAGCGTCTGGAGCTCGAGGGTGTCAAAAAGGGAGAGCGCGGAGAGGCCCAATGCAATACCGCTGCCCAGAAGCACAACAGTCAGGATTCTGGCAGGTCTGGAGTTCTGAAGAGTATCCGCGATAGATCGAAGCGTGATCATCAGGCACAAACATACGTGATCCCCTTAAAAAAGGCAAGTTTTGATGGGTTGCTTGTTGTAAGAGAATCATGTACATTCTCCACGATAACGCGACGTGGTCGCACACATCATGCTCACAAGCCTTGAGGGAGTCTATGAAACTTGTTTCTACGTGCCTTGCGCTCTGCCTCCTGATGCTCACCGTACCCGCGATGAGCCAGCAACAGCGGGGAGATGTGGAGCTTCAGTTCCAGGGTTACTATTTTACCACGGTGGGAACAGACTTCACTTTCGGCTCCGGAAGCCTGTCGGCGAAAATCGGCCCGTATCTCACAGACAACCTGCAGGTCGGTATCGGCCCGACACTCACTATCACGACCATGACGGAAACGACGTTTGACCCGGCGACATTCCAGATCAAACAGGATACCAAGACAACGACGACGTTCGGTTCCACCGCGTTCTTTGTCTATTCTTTCCTCATGCGTAACGCCAAAGCTGTGCCGTATATCGGCGCGCAGTACTTCAAGCAGGACTTCAGCGACTCCGACGATAAGGGAAGCGTCGGCGTGAGTCTGGGAATGAAATATTATTTTGCGAAGAAGACCGCCCTTGATATGAGCGGCAACTACCTGTTCACCCTGAACAAAGACGCTGAGGGTGGCATACTCTTTTTCGCAGTCGGTCTCAGTTTCCTTTTGTAATAGTACTGCTGCCGGGACGTTGGGTTGCCCGCAGACGCAGGCCTTGCCGCCTCCTGCGGGCACCCGTGTTTTCTTATGGACCAGGGAGCCCTCACCCATGACATGCTCATTTATCTCCCGTGTTGCTCTGTCTCCACGACTGCACTTCCTCCAGGCCGTCTGTTTCGGGCTGCTGTGTCTGGCGCCGGCATCGGGCTACGCACAGGACATGCGGCTGACCGCCCACGGCATTCTGTCCATGGAGGGAGAAGACGATGTGACGGCCCTTGCCTTTTCCTCCGACGGGAACCTGCTGCTGTCCGGCGATGAATCCGGGCGTATTCAAGTCTGGGACCTCGCGCGCCGGGTTTCCACCGCGTCAGCCCGTATGGACAACGACATACTCTTTGTCTCATTCCTCTCCAACGACCAGAGTTTTGTTGCCGTGGACGAGCGGGGCTACGTGACGGTGGTTGACCTGCTCAAGGGTTCCGCAGGGATGACCTTCGAAACAAAAGGGACTCCGGTGCGCGTGACCGTTGATGCCGGGAAACGTTACCTGGCGGTTGCAAACAGCGACGAACAGATTGAGATGTTTGATCTTAAAGCCCGCGTTCCGGCAGGTACGCTGAATGCCGGGGAAAAGCTGGAGGATGTGCTGTTCCTGGGATTTGACCGTCTGGGGCAGCAGCTTGTGGCCGTGCTCCCCTATGGCGATGTGCATAGCTGGAACCCGGCCACGATGAAGCCGCTCCGGAGTATGGTTCTCGCGGGGGGAGAATTACACGGCTCCAGAGCCGTGGTGCATGCCGCAGCGACCAACCGCGCCACGAATGTGTTTGCCGTCTCCCTGGAAGAGGTCGCTCTGCCGAAAGGCGGAATCCACAGCGGCCGTGACCTTGAACGCCGTGCGATGCTGATTGCGTACGACTGGTCGAGTGGCACCGAGGTGAAACGGGTAAAGATCCCCATTACGGTGGAACGGATGGCCATGGGACCGGGTAATGATCACCTTGCGGTCTCCGGCGACGATGATAACACGATCACGCTTGTGGACCTCCGCAAGGGAGAACAGGGGAGCGTTGTGACGATGGACCGTTCACCCCGCGTGCTTTCTGTTTCCGATGACAATCGCTGGCTTGCCGCAGGCGGATCGGACGGTGTTGTTGCCGTGTGGACCATCCAGTTCAAAGGCGAAGCCAGCGTGGCGACATCATCCCTGCCTTCGTTGTCCGGACGAATTCGCACGCGCGGTAGCACACAACCCGCGCTGACGGCAGGAGAACCGGTGAAGATGGCGATTCTCTCCTTCGAGGCCCGCGGCATTGCCCCCGACGTTGCAGAGATCACCCTCAGCTCGATCTCCAATGCGCTGGCCAACTTTGACTATGTGACGCTGGTTGAGCGGAAACAGATCGAGACTATCCTGAAGGAACAACAGTTCCAACTCAGCGGCCTTACGGAAGAAGAAGGAGTGAGTGTGGGGAGGATACTGAAGGCCGATCTCGTCCTCCTGGGCAGTGTGGGAAAACTGGGGAGCAGCATTGTCTTTTCGATGAGACTGATCTCCGTTGAAACGGGGAAGGTTCTGAAAGGACGCGAGGTGATCTGCGAGGAATGCCGGGATCAGGACATCTATGACGCCATAAACATGCTGGTATCCACCATAGCACAATGAAGCTCATGTCCACAAAAAAAGAGAACGTGCGAACACTGACGTCAATCGCCCTGGGATTGTGCCTGGTCGTGTGCAGCGCGCGCGTGATGGCGCAGGATGCTCCGTCCTGGGCGTCGGAACTCCCCAACCTTCCCCAGCGCCCCGGCTGGTATCAGGGGCTTGGCGTCACAAAAGTGACCGGCGACGAGTCGGCTGACTGGAACGATGCTTCCGGAAAGGCGCGGGCCCAGATCGCAGCGCAGATCCGGGTGCGCATTTCCAGCTCCGTGATGCATGCAATCCAGGAAACATCGTCAGGCACCGGGAGCACGGTTGCTGACGCGTATGCCTCCACGACCGAACAGTTGACATCGGCGACATTGGAAGGGATCGTGCTGGAACGGTGGTTTGATGAAGACACCGGCACCCTGTACGCCTACGGGGCTATATCCCAGGCCGAGGTGGAACGCAGATTCAAGGAGCGTATGGAAGACGCACTCGCCTCGGCGCGCGTGTACCATGCGGGCGCGCGCAAAGCTCTCGAACGGAGTGATCCGTTTTCCGCTCTCGGTCAGCTGCTCGAAGCAATGAAGGTGGTCTCGCTCGCCGAAGCGACACTCGACCGCACCATCTCGGCGTCACTCGAGGGTTCGGAAGATCCGGTGCCGGTGCTGCCCGTGCTGCAGACACAGGTGTGCGGCGTGTTCAGCAGATTACAATTTGAGATTCTGGGCGGCGACAATCAGGATGCCGAACGGTCAAAAGCTCTACCGCTTCCGCTTCAGGGGCGCCTGATGTTCCGGTCGGACCGCGGTGTGTATCCGGTGCGTGACGCGGTTCTCACCGCTGCATTTGTGCCCCCCGCAGCCGGCAGATCGGCGCAGGATGTGCGGACCTCCGCAACCGGAGACTTCACGCTTCCGGTTATGGAAATTCTCAGCGGCGAAGCGGTAAACCGGATCCGGCTTACACTCGGCCTTCAGGGCGTTGCCGTGCTTGCGGCGCAATCTCCCGAACTCACACGCTGCTGGTCAACCGCCTACGTGGACTATACCTTCCGCATGCGGAGCCGCACGAATATTTCCGTCGCCATCCGGATTCTGGAAACCAACATGGGAGTCCCCCGCGCAAAATCCACAGTGCAAGAGGGGATTCAAAAACAGTTGCTCGGAAACCGGTACAGCATCGTGGATGACTCCAGAGCCCTTGCCGGGATGAGCACGTCCGAAATCCAGGGGATTCTGGAAAGCGGAAGTTACAACGATATTGTCGCTGCAGTCGGGAAACATGCGGACATCGCCATTCTGGGCGAAGTCAGCACTGCGGAGCGGAGTAATCCGTATCCTCAGATGTATTTTGGATCCGGGCGGGTGGTGATCCGGATTATCGACTGCAAGACCGGAAAGCTGCTGGGAAGCGTTAATCTTGAGAATGAAAAAGAGGGCGGCGCGACGTACGACCATGCCGGACGGAAACTTCTTGAAAAAATGGGCAAGAGTGTCGGAGAAACCGTCCGCCTGGAATTGAAGAACGCGCTGGAATAGAAGTCCATGGGTCGAATACAGTCAAACGCCACGATCACACTCAGAAGGAGGTTCGTATGCGTCTTCTACTAGCCACAGGGGTCATGTTCGTTACACTACTGCTGCTCGCCGGATGCGGCGGCGGGCCGCAGACTATGCAGGCAACATCAACCGGCGACATCCCCGATTGGTATCCCAACGCTCCGCAGGAAGCACTCTATGCCCGCTCGGCAAACACCGCCGTGTCGCAGGATCTCCAGGTCGCCGTTGACAAAGCGACCACCGGAGCCCGCGCGGAACTTGGCCGTGTCCTCGAAACCAAGGTCAATTCTCTGCAAAAACGGTTTGAAGAAGAAACCGGCACGGGCGAGGATGCGCAACTCCTGCAACAGTTTACGCAGGCTTCAAAACTCGTCGTCTCTACAACGATGAACGGAAGCCGCATGAAAGATCAGCGTACGGTGCGCGACGGCCAGATGTGGCGTGCCTACGTTCTGATGGAATTGCCCCTCGGAGCGGCAAACGCATCACTGCTCGAAGAGATCAAGAAAAACAAGGATCTTTATACCAGGTTCCGCGCCTCTGAAGCGTACAAGGATCTGGACAGCGAGGTGCAGAAGTACGAGGAGTGGAAGAAGCAGCAGAAAGAGTAAGGAAACCCGCAGTGCTTCATGAGTCGGCTATTCCGACGACGGACCCCGTCGCCGCACTGGAGTTCTGCCGGAGGCTTGCCACCGCAGTGTCGCATGAACAGGTACTGCGGTGGCCGTCCGGCCTCCCGGCCCAGACGGAACAGCCGGAACTCAGCATCGTTATCCCCGTCTTTAATGAAGAAGAAGTTCTGCCCGAGCTGCATCGCAGGCTTACCGCAGTGCTTTCCGGGCTGGTGCCGTCGTATGAGATACTTCTCGTGAATGACGGGAGTACGGACGGCACGCCGGAAATCCTCCGCGAACTGATCCGCCAGGATCAGCACCTGGTGACCATTGATCTCTCACGCAATTTCGGACATCAGGTGGCGATCAGTGCCGGTCTGGAGTACAGCCGCGGGAAGGCCGTGGTGATCATGGACGGGGACCTGCAGGACCCTCCGGAGGTCATCCCCCGGTTTGTCGCGAAGTGGCGCGAAGGATTTGCCGTCGTGTACGCAATCCGACAGAAGCGGAAAGAGGCATTCTTCAAGCGCCTTGCCTACGCCATGTTCTATCGTCTGCTCCAGGTGATATCACACACCGACATCCCGCTCGACGCAGGGGATTTTTGCATCATGGATCGCCGGGTGGTGGACCTCCTGGTTCGTATGCCCGAACGGAACCGGTTTCTTCGAGGGATTCGCAGCTGGCTTGGATTCCGACAGATCGGGCTTCCCTATGAACGGTCCGCACGGCAGGGAGGGGAACCGAAGTACACGTTTCGCCGGCTGATCTTTCTCGCACTGGACGGCCTGTTGTCGTTCAGCTATAAGCCCCTGCGTCTCATTTCTGTGCTGGGCCTGGGAGTCTCGCTGGGCTCACTTCTGCTTGCGCTGTACTACGTGCTGAAGAAGGTGCTCTACGCATTGGATCCGCCGGGGTTCACGACGCTCGTCGTGGCGATTTTGTTCCTTGCGGGCATTCAACTCGTCACCATCGGCGTCATGGCGGAATACGTCGCACGTATCTCCGACGAAGTAAAAAGGCGTCCGCTGTTTATTGTCAGTCAGGTGAGCAGAGGGCAGGAC
The DNA here is from genome assembly GCA_963700635.1 of uncultured Bacteroidota bacterium. Taxonomy (GTDB): domain Bacteria; phylum Bacteroidota; class Ignavibacteria; order UBA10030; family UBA6906; genus JAGDMK01. The sequence goes on from CAVOYH010000004.1 coordinate 756,339, forward strand.
GCATTACCATCCTGATGTTTGACAACGAGTTCCCCCCTCTCGGTGGCGGAACAGGGGTCGTCAACCTCCACCTCTTCGAGGAGCTCTCCCGCTATCCCGACGTGCACATCGACCTCGTCACCTCCTCCCGCACGCCGTCTACGTACGAGTATGAACAGTTCTCCGCGCGGATCGGCCTGCACAAAGTGCCCGTGGACAACCGGAACATTCATCACGCAACGTTTCGCGAGCTGCTGCGATTCAGCGCACGCGGAATTTGGAAGGGCCGGCAACTGGCCCGGCGGCGTGTGTACGACCTTACCTTCGCCTTCTCCGGAGTTCCCGCCGGCGCGATGAGCAACGCGATGCGAAGTCTCGCCGGGCTGCCGTATGTTGTTTCGCTCCAGGGACCCGACGTGCCCGGATTTGAGGAGCGGTACCGGCGCCTCTACCCGTTTCTTTCCCCGTTGCTGAAGCGTGTCTGGAAGGATGCCGGCGCCGTTCTCGCTATCAGCGAGACGCACCGGATGCTGGCTCATCGTTTCCTCCCCGATCAGAAGATCCGGATTATCCATAACGGGGTCGATACCGGACTGTTCTCCCCCCGTGCAGAACGGGAGACACACGCGCCCGTCCGCCTGGTCTGTGTGGGGCGCCTGATTGAACGGAAAGGGCAACACCATCTGCTTCACGCATTTGCCCGGCTTCCGGCGGAAACCCGGAACCGGTGCAGGCTGGTTCTTGCCGGGACAGGTGATGCGGAGGCGGGGTTGCGTGTGTGCGCCGACCAGCTCGACCTCGCCAACCACGTGACCTTCCTCGGGTATGTTCCCCGTGAAGCAATGCCCGAAGTGTACACGCAGGCCGACATCTTTGTTCTCCCTTCCCAGAACGAAGGCATGTCGATGGCGCTGCTCGAGGCAATGGCATCGGGGCTCCCCGTGGTGGTGACGGATACCGGAGGTTCGTCGGAGCTTGTCCATTCAGGCGTGAACGGATTTGTCATACCGTGGGGGGATGTTCCGATGCTCACAGAGGCCCTGGATCGACTTGTGCAGGATCAGCTTCTGCGGACCGCGATGGGCAGAGCGTCAAGGGTGACGGCCGAACGGTTCTCCTGGCCGACCATCACCAGAGAATACCTCGATGTGTGTGAGGAGGTGGTCCGTTTGAATCCCCGGAAGAAAAAAACACCGTGATCGCCCCTGCCCGTGTCCCTGTCTGTATCCTGGCGAGCCAGTACTTTGGCTGGGGAACCTTCGGCGGATTCGGGAGCATGTCCAGGAAGCTTGCCGAAGGGCTTGTGCGGGCGGGGTGGGAGACCGAAGTCATCGTGCCCCGGCGGCAGGACCAGAAGCCGGAAGAGTTCATCAATGGAGTGCGCGTCCGGAGTTTCCCCGTATCCAGACCGGCCGAGGCGATACGTCTCCTCCGATCTTCGCCGGCAAGGATCTTCCATTCGCAGGACCCGACCATTCTCACCACACTCGCACAAACCGTACACCCCGGCCGTGTCCATCTTGTGACGTGCCGTGATCCAAGGGACATACACGACTGGCTGACGGAATTCCGCCATGCCACCTTGCGCCGGCGTATTCTCACGCCGTTGCATCTGCTTACGGAGTCCGGGCCGCTGGTTTCCCGCGGCGTCCGGCGTGCGGACGCGGTCTATGTCCCGGCGCACTTTCTCCGCACAAAGGTCCAACGGATGTACGGGCTGCCTGACCCGGCCGGATTTCTTCCGAACCTGATCGATGTTCCCGCATCGGTTCCCCATAAACCTGCTGTGCCTGTGCTGACCTCCATCAGCCGCTGGGACCGGCGGAAACGGCCGGAGTTATTTCTGAAACTTGCCGCTGAATTCCCTTCGTACCGGTTTGTCGCGGTGGGCAGGGGGAGTGCGACGGCCGAAGCAGAGTACGATGAACAGCTCAGGGAGCGTTTCAGCGGGATTCCCAATCTTGAGCTTCCGGGGCTTATCAACCGTTTCACCGAACCGGAAAAGATGAAGAAGCTTCTTGACGAAACGTGGATTTTCGTGAATACCGCAGCCCGCGAAGGGCTTCCCCTGACCTTTCTGGAAGCGGCGGCGCACGGATGTGCGATTCTGAGTGCCGTGAACCCGGACGGTTTTGCGGAGCGGTTCGGGGTGCATGTGCGGGATGATGATTTTTCCGGAGCCGTGCGCCGGCTCCTTGAATCGTCACCCTTTGATCTGGGTGTCGGCGCCCATGCGTATGTCCGCTCGACCTATGAATGTGCCGCCGCGTTGAATGTTCACATCGAGGAGTACCAACGGCATGCTCGCCGAAAAGGTCTCTAAAGGGATTCTCTCCGTGGGTGTGTGGACGATCACGCGGGTGCTGGTCTCAGCGCTCGCCACACCGTTTTTTTCGCGAATCCTGGGCACCGACGGTTACGGCGACTATGCATACTACCTCGCACTCACGTTTCTGGCGGTTCCCCTTGCGAGTGCAGGGACTCTTCAGACGCTGTCCAAATACATCTCTGAATCGGCGGACCCGCTGCGCCGCGCCCGTGTCGCCCGCCTCGCCAGCGTGATCTCGCTGGCAGGATTTGTGATTGTCGGTACCGCGGTCACCATCGTACTTCTCCGCGGCGGCACCGCAACGCCGCCGTGGGCATTGAACATCGTGCTCTTACTCTGTATCGGGTTCGATGTTCTCTGGTTTTATGCGCGTGGTATTCTCTACGGGTTGCACCGGGAAGAACGCGCAGGAATTCCCGGTGCCATCGCCTCTGTACTCGGCACGGTCGTCAGTGTTGTCATGGCCCTCCTGGGCTACGGGCTGATCGGGGTGTTTTCGGGTCTGCTGCTCGGCAATGCCTTTATGTCGCTGGTCGCGCTCCGCGCCGCCCGACAGCTGCTCCCGGGCACACGCCTGCAGTCAGCTCTAACCTCATCCGATCCCCGGCCGCGGGAAGTGCTCTGGTTTGCGCTGTCCACCATGGTGTACACATCCCTCAGCATGGTGCTCTACAAATCGGGGATAGTCGTGGTGCATCATCTTACCGGGAACAGCACTTCAACCGGACTGTATGCGACCGGACTCCAGATGGCGGAATTTGTCTGGGTCTTTATCATTGCGGTGGAAGGTGTCATGGTGCAGGCCACGTCCCGCCTCTGGATGGAAGGACGCATGGCTGACCTCGCCATCATGGTGAGCCGCATGCTCCGGTACGTGTCAGTTGGCACGGCGTTTATCCTTCTGTATGTTCTGGTGTTTGCGGAAGATCTGATCGTCGTGTATTTCGGTCCCCGTTTTGCGGATGCGGCGCCGGTGCTGCAATTACTCGTCCCCGGGGTCTTCAGCTATTCTCTCGCACGGCTTCTTGGTCCGGTACTGCATGCCCGGGGCTCTGTGCTCACGCTGGCAGTCATCGTCGGGACCTCCGCGTGCCTGAATATCCTGTTATGTTTTCTCCTTATTCCGTGGCTCGGGATTTCCGGAGCAGGTATTTCTACATCCATCGCGTATGGTATTGTCATGCTTCCGTATGTCTTGCTTCTCCGCAGACGGGCCGTCCATGTGTTTCAGGGGTTTGCGCCGCAACGGCAATTGCTCCTCGGCATTCTCGCGGGCGCTGTGATGCTCATCGTGAGCCTGACGCCCTGGAGTCCTCCGGTCCGGCTGATTGTGGGCGGAGTGGCGGGGGGCATAAGCTTTTTTGTCCTTGCCCTGCGTATCCGTGTCCTCCGTGTGCCTGAACTTGTGGCAATCGTTGACAGTCTGCCCGGCGCAGCCCGCTCAACCGGGCGGCGCCTGATCGACCGTCTCGAACCGTTCCTCACAATTGTTGCAGGAGGAAGCAGGCCATGAACGGAAAGATCAGCGTCATCATCCCGACGCTTGGACGTCCGACGCTGGCGTTTACGCTTGAGGGACTCAAACACCAGACAACACAAGCCGATGAGATTCATGTTGTGCTGGACACCGCGTTGCGCGGCGTCGGGTGGGCAAGGAATGAGGGTCTTCGCCGTTCCTCCGGAGACATTATCGCGTTTCTGGATGATGACACGATTCCTCCGCCCCACTGGCTGGAATCGATGGTTGCTGCCATGCAAAACCATGGAGCGGATGGGGCAGGGGGGTCGTTCCACGAAACCGATCCGTTTCTTCACGAGATCAGGATGCTCCATCCACCGCCTGACCATTACTCCATGGACGGTCCCGGCCATGTCGGGAATGGCGGGAATCTTCTTCTGCGCCGGCGTGTGTTTGATGTGTGTCTGGAACGGGATGGATACTGGTTTGTCGAATCGTGGAAGGCGTTCGGGTCTGAAGACTGGGAGCTGATCATGCGTGTACGCGCCTATGGATTTCACCTCGTCTATCTGCCCGTCCACATGCAACACCTGCGCCGTGTTACTCCGCGTACATACTGGCGTCATCAATTTAAGCGGGGTGTTGGGATCTTCAGACTCGACCGCGAGATCCGGCGGAGGGGTATGCTTCCGCCCCAGCCCAGCCTTCTCTGGGATCCACAACACAACGTCCTTCTGCGGTGGCTTCGTATCGTTGCGGCAAAAGTGGTGGGACCGTTCACGTGGAGGAAGTTTTCGCGGAAACGGTTCTTTTTCGTCCACTGGGTTGCAGAGAAAATGCAAAGTCTAGGGTATCTATGGGGGATGATACGTCATGAACAATAGCCGCATCGGCCTGTCAGAATTCCTCCTCCTGCTCCTGGGGGGGGCTTTGTTCGTCGGTATCTCATCGTACCGCTTGACTGAACTCCCGCCGGCGTGGTGGGATGAGGGGTGGACGCTGAGTGTGGCGCGGAATTGGGTTGAGGAGGGACACTACAGCCACTATCTTCTGGGTGAACCTGTGATGCCGTCGCTGGCGGCACATTTCCCGGTGGTTGCCCTCGTGTCAGGAAGTTTTGCCATCTTTGGTGTTGGGCTCCTGCAGGCACGCGCCGTTTTTGTGGTGTGCTCGCTTCTCTCTCTTCTGCTCCTGTATCTCCTCACGCGCCGCCTCGTCTCCCGTCGCGCGGCCGCGCTTTCGATGGTCCTGCTGTGCGTTTTTCCTGTTCAGTGGGATCTTACGCCTGCCCTGCTGGGGAGACAGGTTCTGGGAGAAATGCCGGCGCTGATTTTTCTGACGTCAGGATTTCTCCTGCTGCTGCACAGCGGGGGAATCCGCCGCCGCTATCTCGCCGCCGCCGGACTGGCATTCGGCGTCGCCATGGCAACCAAGGCCCAGGTGCCGCCATTTGTGGTTTCAGGATTTGTTCTGACGGGCGTGGTCTTTTTCTGGAGGGACCGGCGTACGACGTGGACTCTGCTGGCGGTTCTGGGCGTTGCCTATGCCACCTCTTTTGGCGTCGGGTGGCTCCGCTCTGTAGTGATCAATGTATCAGGAGTCCGGCCGGGATCACTTTCCGATTTTACCGGAGTGATAGCCCTGGTGTTCGATAGCGACATCCGTATTTTGACATTCCGGTTTGCCCTTGTGTCTGCTCTTCCCATCACACTCGGATTACTTGCGGCTTCCCTGGGGCATTATCGTCTGATACGGCAGGGCCCACCGCCGGACTGGAGGGAGCCAGTCAGTCTGATCCTTCTGGGTGTCTCTGCAAGCTGGTTCTTCTGGTATGTTTTTCTGTCGATTGGCTGGGGCCGGCACGTGTTCCCTGCGTTTTCCTAGCCGTCCCGTTTGTCTCAGCATTTTTCCTCCGGCTGATTGACCGGGTCTTCGGAACCCGCACGGGGCCGGACATGCAGGTACCGGCATTCTCCCCGGCCGGTGGCTTACAGCGTCTCGGGGCAGCCCTGCTCCTTCTGGTTTTTGCAGCGGTTCTTGGCCGTCAAACTACGATGGGTATTCGCGAAGTCCCGCTTCTGGCAAGAGAATCGGGACTTAACGCGGTGACCGATTATATCAATGAGCACACTCCCGGAGGGAGTACGATAGAGACCTACGAGAGCGAACTGCTTTTTCTGCTGGACCGGCCCTGCCATTTTCCCCTCCCGGATTGAATATCGATCTGATCCGGAAGAGCTGGCTGGACTCTACATGGACGATGCGGTACGATCTGCGCACAATCAAAACGGACTATCTTGTTGTCGGGCTGTTTGGCGGTGGTCTTTATGAACCGATTATCCGGGAAGGCGCATATACGATAATCGGGAAGTTCGGCGATTACCGGCTCTATCAACGGAAAGACCACAGCCGGTAGCATTTTCCTGTTGAAGTTGGTATTTTTGTTCTGTCATGATGATGAAGAGAGATCGTCCGAAACAGATAGCCCACCTTGACCTCGACTGTTTTTTTGTCTCCGTAGAACGTATCGAGGATCCCGCCTTGCGGGGAAAACCGGTTGCGGTCGGCGGATCTCCGCAGGGGCGGGGTGTTGTAGCGTCGGCGTCATACGAAGCCCGGGCGTTTGGAGTCCGGTCGGCCATGTCTGCCGCCCAGGCACTCCGGTTGTGTCCTACCCTGGTGCTGGTCCGGGGGCATCACCGCGACTACGGAGAAATCTCTGACCGCCTCTGCACGCGCCTGCAGGAACTTGCACCCGTTGTGGAACGTGCCTCGATCGACGAATTCTACCTGGATCTCACCGGATGTGAGGGACTTTACGGAGGTGATCTGGGGAAGTTTATCCGGATCATCCAGCAGCTGGTCCTCGAAGAATTCAGCCTGCCCTGCTCGGTAGCCCTCGCGAGCAACAAGACGCTGGCAAAAATCGCCGTCGGGACGGTGAAACCATCGGGAGTGTGTGTGGTTCCGCCCGGAGAGGAAGCGAATTTCCTCGCACCGCTGCCCATCGGGGTGATACCCGGCGTGGGCGCCAAAACAGAGGCCCGGCTCATTGCAAGGGGAATCCGGACGATCCAGGATATGCAGCAGCGTACCCTCGAGCAGATTACCACCCTGCTCGGCGCCCACGGTGTCTGGCTTCATGATGTGGCACACGGCCGCGGGAGCGAAGAACTTGTCACACACTGGACGCGCAAGAGCATCAGCAGGGGGAAGAGACGTTTTCCGTCGACCTGAAGAGTTTTGAAGAGCTCGAGCAGGAAATGCACCTGCTCGTCGAAGACGTGTGCTCGACTCTGCGCGGCAAGGGCTGGCGCACGCAGACGATTCAGGTGAAAATCCGATATAACGATTTTTCCACGTTTACCTCGGCGCGGACGGTTGAAGGGACTAACGATGATCCGGTAGTGTACCGGGCAACAAAGGAGCTGCTCCGGCATCTGTACGATGCCCGTCCGGTGCGCCTTCTCGGCGTGCATCTTTCGAATTTTACGTCGGGCGAACAGCTCCAGCTCGATTTTGCGGACCGGAGTCAGGGCAGGGAGAACGGATGTTGAAGGCCGTGGACGATCTGCGGGCAAAATTCGGCGATGATGTGATTCATGTGGGGCATGCATGATCGGACCGCTGGCGATTGTGGATGTTGAGACCACGGGGATGAGCGCGGCGTACGGGCGCATCATCGAGATCGGCGTCATCAGGGTGGAAAAGGGGAAGGTCGTGCGTGCGTACGAATCGCTCGTGGACCCCGAATGTTACGTCCAGCCGCTCATCCAGCAGCTGACCGGCATCAACAATCAGGACGTGGAGGGTGCGCCGTTATTTTCCGAGATATCACGTGAGGTGGCGGCGCTTCTGGATGGGGCGATCTTTGTTGCGCACAATGCCCGGTTTGATGTGGGGTTTCTGAAACAGGAGTTTGCGCGCGTGGGGCGCCCGTTCTCGCCCCGGTGTCTGTGCACGATGAAACTCTCGCGCCGGCTCTTCCCCGAACACCGGCGGCACGATCTGGGAAGTATCATCGAACGGTACCGGCTGGAGTGTCCGGCGCGCCACCGTGCCATGGGCGACGCGCGGGCAGTGTACGCGTTTCTCCGGTATCTGGAAGAGAAGGAGCCGGAGGACCGGCTTTCAGGTGCGCTGCAGCACGTGCTCAAGGATGCACGCCTGCCGCCCCACGTCGAACGGGCGGACGTCCGGACTCTTCCCGATAGCTGCGGTGTGTACATCTTTTACGGCAGCCAGGAGGAGGTGCTGTACGTCGGCAAGAGCAAGACAATCCGCACCCGGGTGCTGGGCCATTTTGCGGACGACAGCCGTTCGACCAAGGAAATGGAACTGGGCCGGTCTGTCACCCGCATTGAGACACGGTCCACTCCCGGTGAGCTGGGCGCGCTCCTGCTCGAGTCCGAGCTGATCAAACAACTCCGGCCGGTTTACAATACGCGCTCCCGGAGTATCCGCCGTGTCATCCTGGCCCGGGGCAGAAAGTCGAAGGAGGGATATCTGGAAATATCCCTTGAACCCACGGAAGAGATCGCAGCATCCGGGTGCACGTCGATACTTGCCGTCTTCAAGTCGCGCAAACAGGCCGACGAATTCCTCAGGGATACGGCCCAGGAATATCATCTCTGTTCCAAACTCCTTGGACTGGAACGTTCGAAGGGCGCCTGCTTCGGATATCATCTTCATCAATGCGGGGGTGCGTGTATTGGCGAGGAAGCGGTGGCGGAATACAATCGCCGGGTGGAAGAAGCATTCCAGCGCAGACGGGTCGTGGCATGGCCGTACCCCGGCACGATCGGCATCGAAGAAACCGATCCGCGCACCGAAGAAACACAGATGTTTTTTGTGGACAACTGGTGTCTTATCGGCACAGCCCGCGCGGCGAACGGGATGGAACGGCTGGAAGCCGCACCCACAGTCCGGTTCGATTATGATACCTACAAAATTCTGGCAAGGTTTATCATGAACCCGGCCAACAAACGGAGCATCAAGAGAGTCGCCTGGCCTATGAATACGGAGCGTTCCGCATGAAAAAATCCCGGCAGTCCACGGAAAGCCCTGACGAGGCGATGCGCTACGTCACCACGGATATGATCAGGCGGGCGCTGCGCTGGCCCGCCGGCGGGGACGCACGGTCATCATCTCCAAAACGGCAAGAGGAAAGGGAGTGGACATTTCGACGCTCGACCCCGATTCCCCTGAAGGGCTGCAGCGGCTCACCGCCTATCTCACACCCGTGCAGCGGCACTATACGTTTTCCGGTCTTGGAGCGCCCGAAGAACCAGACGCCATAAACTGGCGGCAGATCAACTTCGGCTTCTTCCGGAGGGTCCGGGTGTTGGTGCAGGTAGGCGTGTCGTTCTTCTTAAAAGGCACTCCCCTCAAGAACCGCCTCTACCGGCGGATGGGGGCGCATATCGGACGGAATGTGGAAATCATGCAGATGGTGTGGCTGGATCATTTCAGGCCGGAACTAATTTTTGTGGGCGACAACACGCTTATCGGGGCTTTCAGCCGGCTTACCGTGCACGCCTACGAAGGGTCGGGAAAATTCCGGTACGGACTTATCGAAATCGGGAAGCAGTGTGTCATAGGGGCAGGTACGGGCATCGGCCCGATTCTTATCGAAGATGGTGTACGGACACTACCAGGTACGACGCTTTCTCCGTATCTTGCAAGGGTACGGGCGGGCTCCGTGGTGGGATTTTCTCCGCCACCGGTCAAACTTCCTGACCCCCCGGCCGCCACCTGATCCGCAAGCGACTATTCATTCATAATATCGGAGTCTCACGTGCATATCCATGTAGCCAATCTCCCGAGGGAGATCGATGAAAAAGAAATCCGGAAGCTGTTTGCCCCCTACGGGACACTCAGCTCGGTAAAGATTGACCTGGACAAACTGACGGGCAAGCCAACGGGTTTTGCCGAGGTGGAAATTGCCGAAGATGAACAGGGCAAAAAAGCCATCAGCGAACTTCACGGAAAAAAGCTCACGGACTACGCGCTTTCGCTGAAGGACATCACCGAGCCCAAGGAAGGCGAAAAACACCAGGAGGGCAAAGGCGGCCGGGGACGAAAAGGCGGGGATGGGACCCGGGGCGGAGCACGCGGATACGGCTTCCGCGGAGGCGGGTCGCAGGGTGGCGTCGCGCGACGGGGTGGGCAGCGTGGTTCGTAAAACGTATGCCGGGACCGGCAGCATGCGCGGGGGAGTATCAGCCTGATGCATGTCCGCGTTCTCGGAAGTTCAAGTGCCGGCAACTGTACGGTCATCTGGGAAGACCATCGCGCTATCCTCATTGATATAGGGTTCAGCTTACGCTATATCAGCAGGCACCTGCGGACGGTCGGACTTACGCTGCGGGAAGTGGCGGGTGTGGTGATCACCCATGCGCACGGGGACCATGTGCATCCGCAGACGCTCATCAGCCTCATGGCGCTGGGCATTCCTGTTCTTGCGCCGCATACCGTTCTGGAAGTGCTGGGCGATCAATACCGGGATTTCCGCAAGGCCAGCGGAACACCCCGCATCCGTCCCGTTGTATCCGGCCACGCCGAGGTCGGCCCCTTCGTGCTGGATGCCTGTGCGGTTCCGCATGATGCGCCGGGCGGATGTTATTCGTATGCCGTTATGGCGGAAAACCATGCGGGAATGGCGAAGGCCACAGTGGCCACGGATCTGGGGTATGTGCCCGAGGGGCTCGCCGCCCACTGTGCTGACTCCCACGTTCTCGTGGTTGAATCCAATCACGACCCGGTCATGCTGGAAAGCTCCCGCCGGCCCCTCTGGCTGAAGGAGCGTATCCGGACGATCGGCCATCTCTCCAACGATCAGTCCGGCCGGTTCGTGCGTGACGTGCTTTCGGTGTCCAGCTTCCTGCCCGAGGCGGTTGTGCTTGCCCACGTCAGCAACGAATGTAATACCAACGCGCGGGCGGTGGCCTCCATGCAGCAAAATCTCCACGATCACGGCGCACAGACCGTGCGGGTTGTGGAAACCTTCCGGAATGCACCCAACGAAACGGTATCCTTCTGCATCTGAGTGAACCCTTCGGGCCGAAATAATGTTAAGATGAGCATGAGAATCTATCAGGTGACAACCATCATGCTGCTTCTTGTTTCAGCGGCGTTTTCACAACAGTCCGGACGCAAAACCATGGAAAAGGCGACTCTCGGTGCAGGATGTTTCTGGTGTGTGGAGGCGGTGTTCGAACGGCTGGACGGCGTTACGGCAGTCGTGGCCGGATACGCCGGAGGGAAGACGCCCGATCCAACATACGATCAGGTGTGCTCGGGAAACACCGGACACGCAGAAGTCGCAGAAATTACGTTCGATCCCGCCCGCCTGACCTACACGCGGCTGCTCGATCTGTTCTGGGAAGCGCACGATCCCACAACATTAAACCGGCAGGGGGGCGACGTCGGAACGCAGTACCGCTCGGTGATCTTTTATCACTCGGCTGCCCAGAAGGCGGCTGCCGAAGCTTCCCGCACACAGGCACAAAAATATTTTGACCGCCCCATCGTTACAGAAATCCAGCCGCTCGAGCGTTTTTACGCGGCGGAAAATTACCATCAGGATTATTTCCGGAATAATCCCAATGCAGCATACTGCAAGATGGTGATCCAGCCGAAGCTCGATAAACTCAAGGCGAAGGAAAAAGAGAAGAGCAGGGAGAAGGGTAAGGCGGCGCAGTAACCGGAAATCTCTCTCCACAATTGTTCAAGAGGTGTAGACTATGAAACCGATTATTCGTGGAACAACACTGACTGTTGTACTGGCCCTGCTGGTGGTTGCCTGCAGCACAGTGCCTATCACGGGCAGAAAACAGTTAAGCATCATCCCGGCAGGCGAAATGCTCAGCATGAGTTATCAGGAGTACGGTGAGTTCCTGAAGACCAACAAGCTCAGCACCAACCAGCAGCAGGTCACAATGATCAAGACTGTGGGCGGGCGCATCCAGAAGGCCGTCGAGACGTATTTCCAGCAAAAAGGTCTCAGCGACGCGCTCAAAGACTACCGCTGGGAGTACAATCTGGTGGAGAGTAAGGAAGTGAATGCGTGGTGTATGCCCGGAGGGAAAGTGGTCTTCTACACGGGCATTCTGGATGTCACCCGGACAGAAGCCGGCGTTGCGGTTGTGATGGGGCACGAGATCTCGCACGCCATCGCCGAACACGGCAATGAGCGGATGAGCCAGGGCATGCTCGCGCAGCTTGGCGGCATCGCGCTCTCAGAGGCGCTGAACAAAGAACCGCAGAAAACGAGAGACCTCTGGTTAACCGCCTACGGCATCGGCGCGCAGTACGGAGCGCTCCTGCCCTTCAGCCGGACCCAGGAAAGCGAGGCCGATCACCTCGGACTGGTGTTTATGGCAATGGCGGGGTATGACCCGAACGAAGCCGCGGCATTCTGGCAGCGGATGTCGGATCTGAAGGGCGGACAGTCACCGCCGGAGTTTTTGAGCACGCACCCCTCTGATGAATCCCGGATCGCAAACATCCAGCGTCTTGTTCCGGAAGCGATGAAATATTATAAGCCGTAAGGAAACCGTCAGCGCCGCGGCGCGGTCCGGCCGAAGAGTAACCGGTGCGCGGAAGAAAACACCAGGCCGCAGAGCAGCACGACAAGCAGCACTGCTATAAAGGGCGCCAGCAGCGACAGGACCGTCGTAATGACTGAACCGCCCAGCTCCGCGGTCGCAAGGACAGGATTTCCGAATCCCGCCGTGGCCACCGATGACTTCGTCCTGAGAAGCACTGTCGCCCCTTGAATAAGTCCCGCAATCCCGCCTCCCCCGATCAACGCCACAACCCACTTGATAAGGGGGGGAACTTCAAGTATCACGGATGCTGACACGACGGTCCCCGCTATTACGGCCGCAGGCGTCGCGATAAAATCCAGAATGTTATCCACCACCGGGATGTAGTAGGCCACGATCTCCAGCACTGTTGCCGTGCCGAAGGCCAGCAGGGCAGGCAACGTCCCGATCCAGGCGAATCCCGGCGACAGCTCCAGGATGCCGGTCATCCCTGCAATGCTGAGCGCAAGCAGCGGGACAAACACTCTGAATCCCACTGCCGCGCTCAAACCGATTCCCAACGCTATACTGACTGCAGCTTCCATAACAGCCTCCCGGTTCAGCCCTTCCGCGACTTGAACATCTTACCCAGAAATCCGCCGACATCGTCAATGATACTTCCGTCTTTGTCCTGGTCCAGCATGCCCAGCAGTGATCCCATGATGTCCGGTTGGGCCTGACTGGCCTGTTTTGCCTCACCCTGGAGCAGGTTGGTGAGACTGCCGGCGTCCAGACGGTCACTCGAGGACTTCTGGCCCAGTGCGCCCATGACCATGGGTGCGAGCATTTCGAGGATCTGGCCGGCCTGTCCCGGCTGAACGCCGGTGGTGCGTCCGAGTGTCTCCTGAACGGCGCCCTGGCGGTTGCCGAGGACATGGCGTAAGATACCCGCGCCTGGTCCCTGTTCGGACTTTCCGAGAAATCCCATCACGTCATTCAGGATGGAACCGTCGTGGTCTTTGGCGATCGCCTGCTGCAGGGCGTTTGCGCCGGTTGGGGTGGAAGAGTTGCGCGCCAGGGCGGTAATGAGCAACGGAAGCGCGGCCTGAACGATCTTGGTGGTTGTGGATGAATCAAGCTGGACCTTCTGGCTGATCTGGTTTACCGCTGCGCCGCCGAGAGCGGAGGCGAGAGTTTCGAGGATTGAGCTCATGAGGTTTCCCTTTGCGTAGTAAGGTGTGTTCTGAGGGGGGGAGTAGGGTTATAATTCCCCGCGGATTGATATACATAAAGATACGAAATATGGGGAGAACAGAAAGGGGTTTCTCACGGTGGCCGTCGGCCAGTGGCCGTCGGCCGGTGGCCGTCAGCCGGTGGCTGTTAGCCGGTGGCTGAGGCGCCGCGGAGGAGTCCGTCAGCCACAAGCCGTTCAGCGATCTGCACTGCGTTCGTCGCCGCTCCCTTGCGGAGGTTGTCGGACACAATCCACAGAGAGAGCCCATTGGGAACCGTCGGGTCCTTCCGCAGCCGCCCGACAAAGACTTCATCCTTCCCCTCAGCATCCCGTGGCATCGGATACCGGGAGTGCGCCGGCTCATCGACAAGCACGACCCCCGGTGCATGCCGGAGCAGATCTCTGGCCCGGCTGATGTCCACAGGTCTTGCGAACTCGACGGTTACCGCCTCGCTGTGTCCGCCGGTAACCGGGACGCGGACGCAGGTTGCGGTGACACGGATCCCGGAGTCTCCCATAATCTTCACCGTCTCCCGCATCATCTTCAACTCTTCGCGCGTGTATCCGTCCGCTTCAAAGTCGTCGATGTGAGGGATACAGTTAAAGGCGATAGGATGCGGAAACTTCGGAATCCCGGCATCCCGCCCCTGCAGCTCGGCAATAAGCTGGTCGTATCCCCGCTGGCCGGCTCCGGTGACGGATTGATACGTTGCAACGACCACCCGGATTATCCCGAATGTATCGTGCAGGGGCTTGAGGGCGACGACCATCTGGATTGTGGAACAGTTCGGGTTTGCGATAATGCCACGGTGTTTCCGGAGGGCGTCCGGATTTACCTCCGGGACCACAAGCGGCACTTCCGGGTCCATCCGGAAGACGCTGCTGTTGTCCACCACAACAGTTCCGGTTGCCGCAGCGATGGGGGCATACTGACGGCTGATGGCTCCGCCGGCGGAAAAGAGGGCAATCTGTGCTCCGGCTCCGCGAAGGCTCTCCTCCGTCAGAACCCTGACCGGCACGTCGGCTCCCCGGAACCGGAGGCCCTTACCTGCAGAACGTGCGGAGGCAAAAAGCACAAGCTCCCGCACCGGGAACCGGCGGTCTTCCAGCACCTGTATCATGGTGCGTCCCACCATCCCGGTGGCGCCCACCACCGCGACTGTATATTCTGGAGTGTTCATCAGTGAAAGATTTCCTGGTACTGGTCCACGGTGTCAAAGAGTTCCGCGTGAAGCGCTTGAACGGTTGTTGCCACGGCATTTTCATCGATAACAAAGCTGAAATTAATTTCTGAAGCTCCCTGCGAGATCATGTTGATGTTCACGTGTGTGATGGCGTTCAGGACGCGCGCGGCGATGCCCGCGCTGTTGCGCAGCTGGTCACCGACGACGCACACAATCGCCTTCCCGCGGTCCACCGTGACGGTGGCAAACTGCTGAAGCGCCAGGACAATCTCGTCCAGGTGCGACGTGTCTTTTACTGTCACCGAGACGCTCACATCGGAGGTCGCCACCGTATGTACCACGGTGCCGTACTTATGGAACACATCAAACACATTTTCCAGAAAGCCGTGAGCCAGGAACATTCTTGTGGACACGATGCTGATCAGGGTAATCCCTTCCTTGTACGCCACCGACTTGACGATGCAGTGCTGGGTGGTGTGCGGTTCAGCCACGATGAGCGTGCCCTGAAAAGACGGCTTGCGTGAATTTAAGACCCGCACGGGAATCGCCTTCTGGATGGCCGGGAGAATCGTCTCCGGATGCAGTACCCTCGCACCGAAGTAGGCAAGTTCCGATGCCTCGCGGAAGGACATGATGCGGATACGGCGGGCGCCGGGCACAACCGACGGGTCTGCCGTGAGGATGCCGTCCACATCCGTCCATATCTGAATCTCATCCGCATCCAGGAGCGCCCCGATAAGCGCGGCCGAATGATCCGAGCCACCGCGTCCGATGGTCGTGGTGATACCTCCGCGGGTGGCCCCGATAAAACCCTGGGTGACAACCACCTTGTGCTCGCGCAGCAGCGGGAGGGCAATCCGGTGCAGCCGGTGCCGGGTTTCAGCAAGATCCGGGACCGCCCGGGTGAACTCCGCGTCGGTGGTCATAAACGTGCGGGCATCCAGCAACGTGCTGGAGATGCCGGTGTGGCGGAGATACGATTCCAGAATCATGCTTGACAATCGCTCGCCATAGGATGCGAGGAGGTCAAGCGAACGGGGGGTGAGTTCGCCCAGGATGACTTATGCCGCTCACGAGCGCGAGCAATTCCGCGGCGGAGATATCGATCACGGATTGAACCGCTGCTCGCTCCGGATGGGGGAGGACGTCCTCGACGATCGTTGCGTGCTGCTGTGCGATCTGCATTACGAGGGCATTTGCCTCTTCGGCGCGCCCCTCGCCGGCCAGGGTCCCTATGTGCAAAAGTTGATTGGTCACCCCCGCACAGGCGGAAATCACAACAAGCGTGGTATCGCCGGGGCTGTTCTTCACAATCTCTGCCACCCGGCGCATTGCGTCTCCGTTTTCCACGGACGTGCCGCCGAATTTTGTCACAACGAGTTTCATGAGCGCTCCTGCAGGAACTCGCGGACCATGGGTCCGAGCTGATCATACGCTATAAGAAAAGAATCGTGCCCGTGCGGGGCATCAATTTCCCGGTAGCGCGCATCGGGGAGAGCTGCGGCGATGGCGCGCTGTTCGTGCGCAGGATACAGGATATCCGATGAAATGCCGATGCAGAGTGCGGGTTGCCGGACCGACTCCAGCACCGCCGCCAGCGGGGCACGCCCGGCGGAAACGTCGTGACGGTCCATTGCCCAGGTAATGTACAGATACGTGTTGGCATCAAAACGGTCAACCAGCTTCTTTCCCTGATAACGGAGATAGCGTTCCACCTGATACCGTGCTCCCGGTTCCGGGGCGCCGGCCGGAAGAGTCCCGCTACCCGCAACAGGCTCCCGCCCGAACCGCTGCTGGAATGAAACGTCGCTCCGGTAGGAGACCATCGCAATCTGCCTGGCGATGGAAAGTCCGGTCGCCGGGGGGTGCGAGGGATCGTAGGCCCCGTTCTTCCAGGCAGGGTCGAGCATGATGGCCTGCCGGGAGAGGTCGTTCGAGTCCGATACACCAGGGGGAGTGGCACGTTGCCGTGGCGATGGGGATGATGGTTGCCACCGTCTCCGGGAAGAGTATCGCCCACTCCAGCACCTGCATCCCTCCAAGGGAACCGCCGATGACGGTCTTGAGGCGGGTGACGCCCAGGTGGTCCAGCAGGGCCTTCTGCAGCCGGACCATGTCGCGCACAGTGTATTCCGGAAAAGTCAGCCCGTAAGGTTTCCCCGTGTCCGGATTGAGGGAAGTTGGGCCGGTGGTGCCGTAACATCCGCCCAGAAAGTTGGAACCGATAACGCAGTAACGGGAAGTATCCAGCGCCCTTAGCGGCCCGATCATCGGGTCCCACCACCCCGCGCTCTCCGGATCGGGGGATGAATACCCTGCAGTGTGGGCGCTGCCGGTGAGGGCATGGCAGACCAGGATCGCATTGTCGCCTGCAGCGTTCAGCGTGCCGTACGTCTCGTACGCCACGGTTACCGGTGCAAGCGTTGCCCCGCTCTCCAGCCGGAACGGATTGGCCGGAGAGAAGAGCGTGACGGATTGTGTCCTGACGTATGGACCCGTTGCCGGGGGAGCTGATGCGGTCATACGCCGGCTCCGACCGTTTTGAGTGCCTGCTCGAAATCCCAGAGAATGTCCTCGATGTGTTCCAGTCCGACGGAGACGCGGATAAGATCGGGCGTGACTCCGGCCGCGTGTTGCTCTTTTTCGGGGAGTTGCTGATGTGTTGTGGAGGCCGGATGAATAACAAGGGTTTTTGCGTCTCCCACGTTGGCAAGGAGGCTTGCAAGCTTGATGCTGTTGATGAACTTTTTGCCGGCCTCGAGTCCACCTTTGATGCCGAACACCAGGATAGAACCGAAGTGGTCCGCGCGCAGATACTGTTTTGCAAGCGCATGGTGCGGATGGTCCGGGAGGCCGGGATACGCGACCCATGACACCAGGGGATGGCGTTTCAGCCAGAGTGCAAGCTGGTGCGCGTTCTCGTTGTGCCGGTCAACGCGCAGGGAGAGAGTCTCCAGGCCCTGCAGGAGAAGGAACGAATTAAACGGGCTGATACAGGGGCCCAGGTCCCGGAGCCCCTCCACGCGGGCCCGGATGATAAAGGCGATATTCCCGAAGGAGCTTCCCTCGCCGAAGACCTCCCAGAACTTCAGTCCGTGATAACCGGGGCTGGGTTCCGTGAAGACGGGGAAGTTGCCGTTGCCCCAGTTAAAGCGTCCGGAGTCCACGATCACGCCGCCGATGGAAGTTCCGTGGCCGCCGATCCACTTTGTTGCGGAGTGGGTGATAATATCCGCACCCCAGTCAAACGGGCGGCACAGGTAGCCGCCGGCGCCGAAGGTATTGTCAACGACGAGGGGGATGCCGTGTGCGTGGGCGACATCGGCGATGGCCTTCATATCGGGTATATTCAGGCGCGGGTTCCCGATTGTTTCGATGTAGATGGCCCGTGTTTTTTTGTCGATGGCTCTGGCGAATGCCTGGGGGTCGTCCCCGTCAACAAATTTTACCTGGATGCCCAGGCGGGGGAATGCGACTTTAAACTGGTTATAGGTACCTCCGTAGAGGTTGGTGGTCGCGACGATATTTTCGCCTGCCAGGACGAACGTGGTGAGGGCGACGAGTTGTGCGGCCTGGCCGGAGGCGGTGGCGAGGGCAGCGGCGCCGCCTTCCAGTGCGGCCATACGGTCTTCAAACACGGCCGTGGTCGGATTCATGATGCGGGTATAAATATTCCCGAACTTCTGGAGGGCGAAGAGGGCTGCAGCATGCCCGGCGTCGTCGAAGGTGTAGGATGTGGTCTGGTAGATGGGGACGGCGCGCGCATTGGTGGCGGGGTCCGGCACCTGTCCCGCATGAAGCTGCAACGTCTCAAACCGGTACTTCCGCTCTGCTGCATCCATACAAACCTCTTGTGTATGTGGGGGAAAATGGAAAAACCTCATCCGGCATGATGAAATCCGAATGAGGTTTGCGTATTCCGCGCACCGTGCGGCTTCATCTTTATCCCGCCCGGAAGCGGGAACAGAAATTAGCACCTGGCGAGCCTTCCGGGCTCCGGTTGCTGTGGCTTCACAGGGTCTGTCCCTCCGCCACTCTTGATGAACGGCAAGTATGTCTTGACCGTGGATCAGGATACAAAACCGGGGAGTGAAAGTCAACCTGGCCGGGGGGGCTTGACTTTCTCCCTGCTGGTTGCCATATTACATACTGTATATTGTATACAATATACAGAAAGGCCTTATGGCGCGGAAAGCGGCAACAGAACGGAGCGTGGATCTGGGGTTTGACCGGGATGAAGTAAAGACCCTCCGGGACCGGATCGCGCAACGGATACGGGCATCGATCATTGACGGGCGGATCACGCCCGGGCAGCGGCTCGCGGAACCGGACCTGTCGCTGCAACTGGGTGTCAGCCGTACGCCCCTGCGCGAGGCGCTTCTGCAGCTTGATTCCGAAGGGTTTGTGCGCGTCACGCCCCGACGCGGGGCGGTGGTAAGCGCGCTTTCCCATGAAGATGCGCACGATACCTATCAGGTCAAAGGTGTGCTCGAGGCCTTCGCAGCGCGGCTGGCGTGCGAGCGGATGACTGCAGCCGAGCTGAAACAGCTGCGCGGGATCCACGACCATATGCGCCGCATCGCCGCGGCCCGCACAAAAGACGTCAAAGCCATCCTCCAGAGTAACGCAGAATTCCATCAGGCCCTCAGCGACGCGTCGGGGAACGAAAAACTTGCCGGCTACATCCGTTCATTGCGCAGCCAGGCACTCCGCTATAATTATATCTATCTGTCCGTCCTCTCACATCTTGCCACCTCGATGAAGGAACATGACCGTATCCTTGCCGCACTCCAGAAACGTGACGGTGCGGGCGTGGAACGCCTCGTGCGCGCCCACGGCGAAGCAGCAGGGAAGGCGCTCTGCGCCTACATCGACCGGCATGCGGGAGGGAACCATGTCAACGATCGTCACGGGAGTTGAAAATGAAAAAAATCCGGGTTGCGGTTGTCGGGTACGGTAATGTGGGCCGTTGCGCGGTGGAAGCTGTCATCTGTGAACCGGACATGGAGCTTGTCGGGATTGTCGAGGTGCCCGAGGTCGTCTCCAGAGACTGTCCCTATTCCGAACGGGATCCCATCGTCCTGCAGCGTACGCGCATCGTCTCGGACGTCAAGGAGCTTTCCGGCATTGACGCGGCCGTGCTCTGCTGTCCGTCCCGCATCATCCGGGAATCGGCAAAGAAGATGCTCCGCCTCGGGATACGCACGGTGGACAGTTTTGATATGCACCATGAGATCCCCGCGCTCCGCAAGGAGCTGGACGCTGTTGCAAAGGAGTTTAACTCTGCGGCGATCCTCTCCGCCGGATGGGATCCGGGGATTGACTCGGTGATGCGGGGGTGGTTCCAGGCAATGGCACCGCGTGGCATCACCTACACGAACTACGGCCCGGGACTCTCCATGGGCCATTCGGTGGCTGTCCGGGAGATCCCCGGAGTGCGCAACGCCATCTCCATCACCGTCCCTGTCGGGATGGGCATCCACCGCCGCATGGTGTATGTGCAATTGAAGGAAGGCGCCGAGTTCGAAGCGGTGGAAAAGCTCATCAAAAAAGATCCCTATTTCGAAAAGGACCGCACGTACGTCTATCAGGTGGAAGACGTCAGCTCGCTGATGGATACCGGTCACGGCGTGCTGCTCGAACGGAACGGCGTCTCGGGGATCACGCACAACCAGTCGATGCGGTTCCAGCTGAAGGTGAACAATCCGGCCCTGACGGCCCAGGTGATGGTGTCCGCCGCGCGTGCTGTCATGCAGCAGAAACCGGGATGTTACACCATGATCGAGCTTCCGGTGGTGGATTTTCTCCCCGGTGATGTGGACAGTTTTGTGACACGGTTTGTATGAGGACGCCCATGAATGATCCCTATGCGCGAAAGCTGATCAACCGGAATTTTTTCTCGGCGAAGGCGGATGTCCATGGCCGCGTGCTTGTGGTGCTGGACGGGCTCCTGGAAAACCGGAGTCTGGATCTTATCACCCCGATCTCCCGCGCGTTTCCGGGCGGATCGATCATTGAACTGATCGGCACGGATGAAAAGGGAGCGGCACCGGGGGAGAGCGTGCAGAAAATTTGTTACATCGCATTTGTGGAGCTGGACGAAGCCGGTGTGTTGCTGGCCGGCGATCCGGTTTCGATCAAAGGTAAAAATGTCGGCACGATTGTCGGGTTCGACGATACGCACATGCCCAATCATCAGAATACGATTCTCCGTGTGGAGAAACGGATTTCGGGGGCGGACCTTCGTCTGAGTCCAGGCGATCCGGTCTGTGTTCACGGTTTTTCAACAACTCCATCCTAAGAAAGGAAACATTGATGGCAAAGCCAGAATTCAAATTTCAGATGTACAAACGACTGCAGGTGAACACACCCAAGATCTATGCAGACGCAAAAAAGGCCGCCGAAACGCTCAAGATGCCGGCCGAGCTCAAGGGAGTGATCGGTCTCACCGGCGCAATCTCCGGATGCCCGTCCCCTCTGCGCGAAGATATTGAAAAGGTGATGGCGGTTGAATCCCGCAAGGTGGTGCCGCTGAACGTGTATGTGGATCAGATCCGTGAAATTATCAAGGGCGCTTACGGCGACGACTATGACGCCGCCCCGGTGAATACGTGTGAAGGCGGGCTCTGGACAACATTTGACTGCCTCATGACGCCGCCCATGCAGGGGCGTGGCGACAACTACCGCACGCGGTACATCACCCCGTACGAGCGCCACATCCACCATCACGGTGGATACGGACGCCCTTACCCGCCCCGTTTTAAGGACATCCTTGCCGACCGGGGCAGCACGGCGGGGGAGCTCGGGTTCTACGGCAAGCGTCAGAACAACCTGGATACGGTGTTTGTGCCGCTTCCCGGCGCGACCTATCCTGTGCACGGCATCAACTATCACCCCGTACCGTTGTTGAAGAACGTGGACGCAAAGGCCTCGATCGCAGCATTACAGGCTGCGGCAAAGCAGCACGAACAGCTTCTGGCCGGCTTCGCCTCTCTCGGATATGACACCACCGGCTACGGTTACGGTAAAAAAGACGCTGATGGTACGCCCGTTCTTCTGAAAGGGATCGCCGGGATTGCCCGCTCGTACGATGTACCGTACGTCATTGACAATGCATGGGGAATGCCCATCATCGGCACCAGCATCAAAAAGGTGGGCGCCGACGTGATGATCTTCAGCATGGACAAGGCCACCGGTTCGCCGACCAGCGCGCTTATTATCGGGCGGGAAGAAGTTATGGTTCCCATCCGCCGGGCGCTTGGGTATCATGGCGCACGTTATGGCACCACTGCGTCGTATGGCAAAGCCGCCTACGTGACCATGGATCCGGGGAAGGAAGGCCTTTCGGGGCAGGTTGCAGCGCTGAAGGTGCTGCGGGACAAGCCCGAAGTCCTGAAAAAACCGATTGATGATCTGTATAAGATCGTGACGGAAGAGTTCCGGAAAATCGACAGCCGTATCCGTCCCTTCTTCAAGATCGAAAAGAGTTACAACTCGGGCGTGGTGGAAATTAATTACGAGGACAGCTGGAAGGGCGGGCGGCTGGGCATTCCGATCTTCTCGATCGAAGACATGTACTCCGGCTCACACCTGCTGCAGGACGGGATGTCGCAGATGGGCATCATCCCGACGATCGCCTATGATGCGAACATCTTCATCTCCCCCGGACTCGGCACCACGGATTCGCACGGCCAGGTGATCCCGGAACGGGCCCGGATGGTGGTACGCGGACTGGTGATGCTGATTGAAATCGTCTGCGAACATGCCGGAATCTACGAGTAAGCGCCATGCGAGCACTGGATCATATCGTTGACGGCCTGGACATAGAAACCTACCTCGTCTGTTCCAGCGAGCGGGAAGGGAAGGACCTTGCCCTGCGTCTGGGGCAGGAGCTGCAGCTTGGTGAAGTGGATCTGATGTTCCAGGAATTTGACGGGTACGGGATGCGTGTGCGGATTCGTAAATACGTGCACAGGCCGGGCGACCCGTACCGCTGGCTCGGGGCTTTTGGCGGGGCGCAGGAGAAGGAGGAGGAAACATGACTCCCCACAACATCCTGTGTGTTCCGCTGGATCCGGTGCACGATGTCGGAATCAAGATCATCCGGAACGCTCTGGCCCGGAGGGGGCACACCACAGTGCTGCTCTCTCCGGACCTCAGCATGGAAGCTGTGGTCCGGCGGGCGGCGTCAGAGCATTTTGACGACATCCTTGTCAGCCGCACGCTCGGGTATGGTGTGGCGGAGCTGCTGGGGCGTTTTGTGGATCTGCTGGATGCGGCCGGTGTACGTTCGGGCAGCCGTGTGATTCTGGGGGGAAAGGCAATCACTCCGGAACTGGCTGCCGAGCTTGGCTTCGACCGTGGGTTCGACGAACATGCTGCCATTGAGGATATCGTGGCGTATGTGGAAGGGCGGCGGAGTGAAGCCGGAACCAGGGAGCGGGTGCGAGTAAAGCCGGATATCACTGCCGGGTACACCTATGAGGTCCATGATCCGGTCGTGCGTGAGTATCTGGATGAGATTGTTGCAAAACTGCTCCGATGGGCTGAAGGGAAGAGTACTCCCGGCGTCCGCCGGATGAAAGTACGCGAGGAACTTCTGAAGGCGCCCGATGCAGCCGCGGCGGAGCGATTGGAGAAAGAATACGCCTCGTACTGCGATCCCGTGATTCTCGAAGCGCGCCGGTCGGGCGTGCTTCCGAAGGGAGTGCGGAAGATAAACCCGCACGAACTTGAATCGGTGCGTGCCGGGCTCCGGACACGGAGTGCTTACAGGCCGGTTTCCATACGGCATCAGACGGAGAAGCCCCTGGTGTTCAAGTTTCTGGGGAGCGGTTGTCCGTTGATGGATCTTGTGCACGGGAAAGTGTGTGAGCGGTGGGGGATAGACGGGTTTCTGGTGATCAATCCCTCATGGGAAGCGCGTTATGAAGGGTTGATGGATGGGTTGTTGACGCATGAGCAGGACGGCACGATAACTTCCTTTGAGAATGTCCGGTTGATGCGGGAGCTGTTGGATCCGGCAACCTTGCTCACTGTGCGAGCGCACCGCGGGCTGAATACGCCCGAGACCGTACTGCTTGCGGGGAGTGCCGGTGCGGAGATGACGAAGATTGATCTGGTGTACGGCTCGCTCGGGGCCGGCACCGACCCGGAGCGTCTGGCTGTGGACGGGATCGAGGCGATGCGTCTGGCGGCGCGGTTCGGTATGCCCTTTGATATACCGGGGAACGACGAACTCAGCGGCGTGCCTGCCTGGAAGACTCTTGCCGGGCTTCTTATTAATGTGCACCTGGGGCGTGCCCTTGGAGCGCGGCCCATACTAAAACCGCTGTTCTGTTACGGTCCGCACATCGTCATTAACGGACTGATGGATCAGAACTTTGTGGATTACAATACCGCGAAGATACGTGTGCTCCGGGCTCTTGTGGACTCTCCGATCTGGCCCGGGGAGCCCATTGCATTTATGACGCAGAGTGAAGACCGGGTACAATCGGCGAGTGCGACTGCCTTTCATGCTGCGCTTGCTGTGGCACTGGGTGTAGATGCCATCACCATCGCATCCACTGATGAGGCCTACTCGCGCGGACCGATATGTCTGGCCTCGCGGCTTGACAGTATTCAGGGTGTGCGCGAAGGAGCGCGGTTTCTGGGCGATGCATCGTTCACGCCGACTGCGGCATCGGAGCGTACGGCCGGGGAGATGACAGAGAAGATCCGGGAGACGCTTGACCGGGTGCGGCAGGCGGAGCATCTTCCGGCTGCCATCCATGCGGGTTTGCTGGGTGACAGTGAAGATGGGGCATATCCCGGGACATTCGGGAAAGGAACGGTTGTCGGGGCGTGATCATACTCGGGATTGCCGGAACCGCAAAGAACACGGGGAAGACCACCACGCTTGCCGCGTTGCTGGAAGAGGGGCGCCGGAGGGGGATACTGCCCGGTTTGACAGGGATCGGGTATGACGGCGAAGAGCGGGACACAGTAACAAACCTTCCGAAGCCCCGGATTCAGGTCTATCCGGGCATGGTAGTAACCACCTCAGAACGATGTCTGCATGTATCCACGGCACGCGGCGAGATCCTTTCGCGCACCGGTTTTTTTACGCCGCTGGGTGAGGTACTCATCCTTCGTATAACGAAGCCCGGGCTACTGGTAGTAGCCGGTCCGAATAAAACCGCGGACCTTGCGGCAGTATGTTCGGAGATGGAGGGGGCGGGAGCGGGGATGGTGTTGGTGGATGGATCGTTAAACCGGATAGCGCCGTTCAGCATAGCGCATGGTGTAGTGTTTGCCACCGGGGCTGCGCGATCGACGGATGTGGAGGTAGTGCGGAGGGAGGTCCTCGGAATAGAGTCTATTTTTTCGTATGGAACGGCATCAGTCAAGACTCCGGCGCACCGTGGGATCTGGATGGCAGGGGAAGAGGTCAGGGTACATCTGGCGGGGAGTGGAGTGCACGGGAGGGCGGACATCGAAAACGCGGTAGGCAAGTTGCCTGCTGGAGTCAGATCGATGGAGATATCGGGAGTTATAACAGAGGAAGGATTGCGGGCGCTTGCGGGGACAGCGCAGCGTGGGGAGACAGGTGGGGCGTTGATACTGGACGATCCGATAAAGGTGTTGATTGGAGGGGATCCATCGGTAATGGCGGGTCATCTTCGGGCATGTGCGGATGCCGGCCTGTCGCCATTGTACCGGGCCCGTCCGTTGTTATGCGGGATCACGGCCAATCCTTCGTACCCGTCGTTTGACGGGACAGTATATACTCCGGCCAGAGTTGAGGGTGAGGCATTTGTAGGGAGGATCAGGGAAGGTGTTGGGGTTCGTGTGTATGATCTGGTAGGGGAGGGTGGGGTTGGGGAGTTGTTTGATTCGTGTCTTTCTGCAGTGCAGTTTCCGCAACAATAATCTTCTTGACAGTGTAACTCGCGTGCCGCAACCGGGCCTTCGGCGATGCCCATCCCATTCTGAGGTAGCAGCCAAGGGCTGGAAGGTGTCCACGCCGAACCCTACATTTTCCCCGTGTGGATGAGAACTGTGACAGACAAACAGTGTCTGCCTTCGCTGCGGATCTCAGCTCACCCCGGCGGCTTGAGCCCCCCTGAATGCAAGTGTTGACAGTCCAAGCTAGACTCATTAAAGTTCCTTATAGCTTCAAAATTTACCCCTGATGGAGATCGGGATCTCGTAAGGATTTTGAAATCAAGAGTAAGCTCCGGTATATTATCAGTGTCTCATGTCATATGCGTGATGGTTCTTGGGTCAGAGGGGAACGAAAGTAGCACGCATAGTCTTTTCGGGACTTATAAGGAAGAAAGTTGCTCAAATTCTTGAGTACAAGGTGAGCATCCCCCCGTTCATTCGGTCTCCCCAAAAGGCTAATATATCCTGGGAGGCGGGTCCACATGGAAGAACATCGAGCGCGGCAGCGACTAGAACGGCAAATCATCCATAATGCTGGGGGGCTATTAGCCTAAGAGTGTCGTAGTGAGTCGTCAGCGTGATGGGATCTGGACGTGGCTTCGTGCAACTCCATCGGTACGATCGGGAGTTTGCTGAGAATGTCGACCAAGCGTTTTCGGACAAAAGGAACCCTTCTGGTGAAGGAAAGATGAAGTACAATGCTATCGACATGTACCGGAACGATCCATCAGCGCAGCTGGGAGGACGGGTCCGGCAGTATCCCGGAGTGGGCATTATGCGTGGCAGAACCAACGGGAAGGGAAAGGTTAGCTCGATGACTGGGTCGGCTGAGTGAGATTGATGTCCAGATAAAACCAAGGCGCTGGTTTAATCCTGTGGGTACACCCACTTTCTTTTGCACTTTCTGATAAATGTGACTACATTCGCGGTATCTGATATTTTGCCTCTATCGAGTGTTATTCCTTCGAGCCCAAGTTAGCCAAATGCAACGCATTAAGTAGACATCGACTTGGCTCGTTCCCCATGAGAAGGAGAGAATGTGGCACATGTTGCCATCCCTCGCCTTGAACGTTCGAGACGAAGGTCTCCCGATGAACGCTCGCCTCCTAAACCGGCAGCACAATAGTTTCAAGCTGATATCGGACCTCCGCTGCCAGTTGAAATGCACCACCCAGCATTGGCACAGGAGAATCCGCCACCTAGAAAGGGGAAAATCTTAAATTTTAGGTGCAATTGAATATTCACGCCGAGATAGCCCCAGTCGACAGACATTAGCCCAATTCCTCTATTCGGGCTCCCCAATCGGCTCTGATATTCGTAAAAATCAGGAAACCAGTGTAAGATATTAGAAGGGGCGTTGATTTTTCCTCGGCGGATTGGGAGAGCTGTAATATTCGGTCACAGAATTTTCATCTGTCGATTGGGTCTTGGTGGATGCGAAAAAGCGACCCGGATGTACTAGACACTTACGCAGACTTGATTGCAAAAGCCTATCGGCGCTACAAAGGCTTCTGGATCAATCTGGCGCGCACCTCCTTGGTAACCCAAGAGGATGGTGAAGATATTGTTCACGGGGTCGTTGGATCGATACTGGCGAGACGCGATATCGGCTTCGAATCGCTCGAACACGTCCGAAACTACGCTCGCGCGGTCTGTTTTGAACCGTGCCATCCAAATTAGGCAGAGGGCGGTACGAGTGTGTGAATTTGAAGAAGAAGTTTCGATCGAAATTGCACCCTTGGAGCAGGTGGAGATTCTTGAGAGGCAGGAGGAGCGTGCTGCGTTACGGGCAGTGATTAATGGGTTGAGTCGACAGGACTATGAAATCATTAAATTGAGATTCTTTTCCGGACTTACATTTATCGAGATTAGCAGGATGCTTCAAAAGCCAGTATCGACCCTCAAAAGCAGGGAAGACGCTGCTTTGCGAAGGATCAGAAAGGATATGCAAAAGCGTGCCGGATAGTAGCGTGGCCTTCAATCTTTGACCCGGAGTCTTCCTGATGAAAAGACATGGCAAATCTGTTGTCAAGTCATATTCTCTTGTAGATTTTGCTCGCGGACAACTAACCTGCGAAGAATCTCTGGAAATTCTGGGAATTCTCGAGGAAGATTCGACTAGATCAGAGGAGCTCGAAATTGTGCTCAGAATGCTTGAGCCCAATTCGGCTGTTGGGAGCTCGGTCATAACCGATGACGAAAAGAAGAAGGCAGGACGCAAGGCCGTCCGAGATCAGCATACTGGCTTCGAGGTAATAGTCCGTAGTGCTGCGCTCGCAATCCTCGTTGTGGGAACGGCGCTCTTGGCGCAGGAATTTGGAAAGCCCGAAGGGTTCAATCTTCTTCACGTAAATCCAAATGACATTGACATCAGAACCCGGGGTGAACCCGAAAAGATTGCAGAGATCGCATACGCCTTAATATGCGAAGGTGAGAACAAGCGTGCTATGGAACTAGTCGATTGGAGTCTGAGTGCACTTCCGGAAGGTGATGGACGCGCCCATTCACATCTCTTGAAGGGCGGTCTATTGTTGATGAAGTCGGAAATCTATTACCTGGCAATTTTTTCCCATTTCGATTCGACGCTCGTGCGGCAGGGCTTAAACGAATTAGATCTCGCTCGCAGGATGTCAGGTCAGAGGAGAGTTATCGAGGGTGCAATTTGGTTGAGCATCAAAGGGAATCTGATGATTGGCGACAGATTCAAGGCGTTGGAACAAATCGAGGCGTTAGAGTCGAGTGGGGGTGTCCGACATGCGGAAGCAAGTCGGCTAAGGCACTTACTCGATGATTGGGAATGACCACGTATTGAAAATCAGAAGGGTGCACTTGCCATGAGGATCCCCTTAGCATGGGTCTGCCTAGTCCTCTCGGTTCAAATTGGTTCCGCAGCCAGCAAAATTGAGGCTGACCTACATGTTCAGCTTCGACGGATAATCGGAAAGGGTCATTACGATGAGGCTCTCCGACGTTGTATGAAACTCCTTATTCAACAACCCCAAACAGCTCAGCTCTATGAGATGAGTGCAGAGATTGGACAATACGGCGGTCAGTTGCCTGAGGTCAGCGCGTTTCTCAGAGAAAGAATTCGTGCCGGTCAAAACGTGCCATATGCATTGTTTGGGTGTGGGCAAGTCTATTTGAGGGAGGGAAAATGGTCCAATGCCATGCTAATGTTTGAAAGGGCGCAGTCGTTCGATTTGCAGATACCCTCTCTTTATGCAGGCATGGAACTAGCCTTCGAGAAACTCAACGGCGTGGATGCAGCGATTGAGTACTATCTCGCGTCTTCGCAGCGTGATCCGCGCAATGCAGGGATCTGGTATTCACTCGCCCTCGCTTATTGGAGCCGAGCCGATCCCGAAAATACTTTATCAGCAATCGATGAGTCCTTGAGACTTTCTGAAAATGAGCCAAGGTTTCGTCAACTTAAGGCTGGAGCCATGTACACTTGGTTGCTCGATGATCAATCCTTCAAAGCTGCTACCCACGAGATCCAGGCGGCGATAGCCCTTTGTGACTTCGATGGGGCTGAGTTTGTAAGGTGGTGTCTGGTAGACGGTTTGTCCTCGCAAGGAGAATGGGATCGGGCGTGTGCCATCGCGAAGGAAGCCAATAAGAGCGTTCGCGAATTCGGGCAAGTTAAGTGGACAGCGCATATCCACCTCGCGTTGGCGGTAAGAGAGCTAGCTCTGGGGGATCTCCATGGTTCATTAAATCATGCTGATTCTTCAAGTAAATATTTCAGTATGGTAAATGATGTCGATGGACTTCTTTCGAGTCGGGCCATTAAGATTGGAATACTTCGGGAATCTGGATCCGTTCAAACCGGACTGAAATACTGCTTCGAGGTATTCTCGGATCTTTCCGAAAGGAGCGACTCACGCCTTTGGGGCGGTGCATTCATCGACGCTGCATGGACGTTCGCTGAGATCGGAGCATTCCGGATCGCTTTGGCGATGGGTATAGAAGCCCAGCGAATTCTCCAGCGGTGTCTCTACGCAGATTATGATCAGGTTAGATTGTACACTGCACTTGGACTGATTCACCAGAAAATCGGTAATCTGCCTCTCGCTATTCGATACCAGCGCCGGGCTCTCGGAATCGCCGAAGCTACCAATGCTCCACGAAATGCGCTATCTACCTGCGTAGGTCAATTGGCCGTCTCATTACTCTTGTTTGGAGACACGCTTGCTGCACGGACGCATTTTCGACGACAACTCAATCTTGCAAGAAAAGAGGGAGATCCAGGAGAAGAGAAGAAAGCACTGTATCATCTGGCAGAGCTAGATCTCGGGATGGCCTTGTACGGAGCCGCAAGAAGGAAAATCGAGACGGCCATGGACATTTCTCGAAAACAGAAAGACGATCGGACACTGAAGCAGTGTTACCTTCTCCTCGGCAGGATCGCGGAAAAGGAGGAAAAGAAGGGTGAAGCAATGTCGCACTACGGCCGCTCATTGAAGTATTTCAATGAGGAGAGAGGACGAAGACATCTCTTCATGATGACGGTGGAGATGAAGGAATGGTATCTCACTCAACATGAAGAAATAGTAAATGCACTCTGTCGAGTGGGTCTCATTGATGAAGCTTTTGCCTTGATTGAGAGTGTGCGCTGCGACGCTCAATACAGGTATCACTCTCGTTCATCTGAATCCAGGCGTGAACTTCGTCGTATTGAGGGCACTAGCGATGTAGAACTCATTATCTCCTCGTACAGGAAAAGTTGTCGCGACATTTCTACTAAAATGGAGGAAGACAAGATTGATTGGAGTCTACTTCTACCCGCGCTGAGGAAGAACCTTGCGATTGTTGACACACTTCACCAACTTGAAGAGGTGCCGGGTAGGATCCCAGAATTGCCTGCTACCAGAAACGACTCACGTGAAATCATCTCGCACATTCGGAATCGAATTCTGCAGAAGGGGGATGCACTTGTTGAGTTCTGGGTGGGGCATGTATCGACGGAGCGGTTTCTTTTGACTCGTGATACTCTTGTACATCATAGTTTGATGTTAGAGAAGGCGAAGTTGAATAAGTGGGTCATTCCCCTATTGGACCATTTTGGCGGAGAGGGGAGCATAAGCGATTCCTACCGAAGAGAGCGTCCCTCCGGGCAGTACCAGGCGGAGCTTGTCGCTATTTCAGATTTGCTGCTGGGGGGTCTTCAGAACTTCCTTCTAGAAAAAGGCAACTTGATAGTGGTTGCAGGTCAGCCACTTGCGAGCTTGCCCTTCGAAGGAATGGTTTTGAGAACCGCGTCGGGGCTGAGGCAGTTGGTCGAAGAATTTGCGATATCGTATGCCCCGTGCATCTTTGCTTTGGAACCGCTTCCTGACTTGTCAACATTTGATCCAGCCGATCTTCTTGTGCTGGCTAACCCGCTGCCAGACAAGATCGTCGGAATAGATGCAATGATCCAAGCGGATTCAATTCGTTCGGGTGCTATGACCGATGGATATCGACTAGAACTGCCGGCAGCAGTAAGAGAGGCAGAGAGAATTCGCGCCGTGTTCGGATCTACGAGTGTGATAAGGCTTGGACGTGAGGCCTCTGAAGGAGTCATGGCACGCGAATCAGCGCATTTTCGGATTATCCATATCGCTGCACATTCCACGTCACGCAAGAAGGTAAGCGATAGGCATGCAATCATCTTGTCTCCTGACGAAGAGAATGATGGGATCCTCGAATACAGGGAAATCGCAGCGCTGGATCTCAGAAGTGACTTGGTTGTGATCACAGGCTGTAGAGCAGGGGAGCCCAGCAGGGCGAACGATTGGGGAAGTCTCGCGGAGGCGTTCATTGAAGCTGGAGCCTCGAGTGTTATCGCGACACATTGGGATGTTGAAGATGTGGTTGCTGACAGGCTCTTTGGGCTATTCTACAGTTACCTAAGATCGGGAGAATCGCGTGCGCGCTCTCTCCAGTTGGCGAAACTATCTCTAATGAAGGATGGATTTACCGATGTGCGACTTTGGTGTGGTTTTCGACTATTCGGAAGGCATCACCCGATCGCTTGGTCAAAAAGGGATGACGGGGATGCTGTTGAATATCTTCACGCGGCTGCCGTCGCCTCTTTGCTGCTAATGATGGCCTCAGTGGTATTCTACTCGATCCGAAGAAAGAAAAGGAAATGTCCCTCGGCATCGTAGGCTGACTCTGGGTATCCAGTTTCACTCACCCCAGCCCAATCGTAAACGGCGCAAGGGCAAAGCCAACTACTAAGCATCCACAAACAAAACCACCCTACCTGCATCCGCGTGTGATCCAACGGCGCATCATCAGGCAATACCATCGCCCCACGCGTGCGCCGCTCAAAAAAGATGAACAAGATCACCGCCCAGAATAACCAACCCGTCCAACCCCACTCGTCACTCATCCCGATCAACGGCAAAAAACCCAATAACCCCAATCCGGCTAACACCCCGATCACCACCCGGCCTATGACCACCGACTTCCCCCCAAACATCGCCCGCACAATGTGACCACCATCCAACTGACCAACTGGTATCAAATTCATCGCCGTCACCAACAACCCGAACCACCCTACACATAAAAATGGATAATGATACATCTCGTTCATCGGCGGAATAAATGCACCGGGTGCCGGAAGGATCGCCTCCAACCCCGCATACACAAAGTTTCGCCCAAAAGCTAAACCCCCCGCCGGGATCTGACTCAATCCCACATACTCCGGATGTATCTCGTATAAATAGTCAATCGATGGCAATGTCAGAAATCCGATCACCAGGTACGCAACACTCACAACAAAACCTGCAATCGGTCCGGCCGCGCCAATGTCCAGTAACGCCCGACGACTCTGAACCGGCGACCGTAACTGAATTACCGCCCCTAATGTGCCGAACGGAAAAAGACCCAAAACAAAAGAAGGGAAGGGAAGGAAATACGGCAGGGTGGCCTCTACCCCGTGCCGCTTCGCCGCAAGATAATGACCCATCTCGTGACTCAATAACATCAATGACAACAGCACGGCGTACGAAATGCCGTACCCAAAATTTGTCAGCTCTATCGGATTTTTGTTCAACCACGCCACCCCCGCAAAAGCCATGGTCAGAAAGGTCAGAACAAAAAGAGAGGCATGAACAGCAATAGTTCTAATTCTCACGTGCCCTGTAGTATACTGAGGATAATAAAAGAGTAGACACTACGCATAAAGGAGAGACCGCCTTTTGAGCTTCTCATAACTTTCTGCATAGTGCCTACTCTATGCCACTCACACCACCAAACAACGACCCGCCAGATAGTAGAATTACGGGCGCGGCGAATCGGGGATTACTGGTACGCCGGAAGTGCGTGGGCGCGGGGAATCCGGAATCACGGGAACACCGCTCGTCCGCTCTCCAACCACCGGGCGCGGGGAATCGGGAATCACAGGCACTCCGCTGGTCCTTGGACGCGGGGAATCGGGAATCACAGGGACTCCACTGGCAAACGCTATGGCTGCGTTTGTAGCGGCTACCGCCACTACTGTGATTACCAGTGAACGAAACCGACGAGCGGTCTTTGACATAACTCCTCCGTGAAAGAGAAAAGTGACGCTTAGAAAAAAGGTTGATGTGAGTGGTCTTCGCATACCCAGACTCCGCCGCACAATGCGGATGTACTCCACCTCAGTACAGGCCCCACCTCAAAATCGGGGACCCTCATAAGAGAGGTGCGTGACTCTGGTCTGTCAATGAAAAACAGGTTTGATGAGGTCAACCGGTGAAGCAGGAATCAGAAAAGACACTCTCCCGAATGTCCTCCCCCCGGCTTGACTCATCTGGGGGTGTCTAATAACCTCCATCTGGGTGAGAAATATAGACAGGTCAATGTGCATTGTCAAGTTTTTTTTACAGTTTCGCTTATTTTCTGCGTATAATCGAGGTCGTTTTGGGCGTTTTTTCTGGCACTAAGCTTGTTACCTGCCTAACCCTGCGATATCTGTGACCCAAAGCACAGCATTACGGTATTCAAAAAAATTTGCGGTTTTACTCTTGACAGGCACGAATCACCTGATTATATTGATCCACGTATTCTGACATATAGAACATGAACAGATTCTACATATCGGCTCGGAAGATCTTCTGGTTCTGGATCACCTTTGTGGCGATCTTCACCGGGGCGCTATGGTTCCTGCCGCATAGCAATTTGGCCCCGTCAGTTTTTACGAGTGTCGTCGCACAAGCGCTTCTCTTCCTGGTCGCTCTCGCTATTGTCCGGCATGAGAGCAACACTAAGAATAGATTCGTGTTTGCGAACTTTGCGCTTTTGTTCTCCGTTTCACTGGCTGCGGCTATCGCTCCCTTTATCGGACCAGGATACTCTCTTTTTACCGATTTACCTTATGCTCAATACTATTTTAACAATTACCTGCTGTTTGGCGCCTACGGCTTCCTTCTCGCGTTCGCAATAGTCTACCTCACCGTCGATGCGCTGTTCCGGGAATTTAAGACGGTCCAGAAATATCTCATCGCTTTCTCCATCGTGGGCATGTTCTTCGGACTCTATTTCCATGGCTTCCTCATCAACCCGAAGTACGCCTATACCACACAGGATGTCCTGGACTGGAAGACGATGGACAACGCTGCACGCATATATGAGGCGGAACACGGCGTAAAACCCGATCCAGCCCAGCTTGCAGCCAGCACTGACATGTACGTCTGGAAGAACGGCTATTCGGTCGCTACGCTCCATCCCGATGCCAGAGATGCTCGCGTGGCTGAACTCTTTCCGTATCTGCACGACAAGAACTATAATGTGCTGCTCTCGAAACCCCTCATGTCCTACCTGATCTCAATGTCCGTGATCGGGATCGGCTTTATCCTCCTTTTCTTCGGCTATCAGTACATGAAGGATCCGCCCCAGGGGGCGTATATCGAGAAGATGGTGTTCCTGTTCCTCCTCTTCTGCAGCATGGAAATTCTCCATGGCTGGAGCGCCATCAACGTGCTCGAGTGGCAGTCGTTTTCTGAAATCGTGGGCGTCGGACAGTATGCTTCCGTCGGCGTCCTGCTCCTTATCGCTGTTGTCTTCGGGCTCCGGCTCCGCTTTATCATGTCAGTCAAAGGGGAGTTCTACGAGCAGGAGCTCGAATCAAGTCCGACCGGCATTACCCGTTGGAGAGATGCGCTGGATACGATGGTTGTGGAAAGTTTCTTCAACCGAAAAGTCGTACACGGCCGCCTCTTTGCAACAACCGGCGGTAACAAGAACGATTCAAATCCAACAACCAGGTAGGCGGAATACACCGCCCATACATGGGGAAGATATATGGATCCGAAAGAACATAAGAACAACGGCAACGACGGGGGGAAGGGGAAACAGCAGTTTGAGTACCCTATCGTCGGAAAATCGCGCGCTGTTGACCAGCTTGTAAAACAGATCGCCGTCCTGGCGAAGTCACGCCGCGATATCGTGATTATCGGCGAAGCCGGCATCGGCAAGGGCGCCGTGGCCAAGAATATCTATATCAACGGCAAGAATATCGGCCACGACGGACCGTTTATGTCCATCAACCTTTCGGTCGTGGATGACCGCGAACTGGAACTCCTGCTCTTCGGACAGGACCGGAACGGCCAGGGCGTCGAGCCCGCCGATACCCAGTCCGTCTTCGAACAGGGACACCGCGGCACACTCCTGATCGAGGACCTGGAAGAAGCCAGCTTCCGTAATCAGATGAAAGTCCTGACGTTCATGAACGAACGGAAGGCCCGGAAGAACAGGGGAGAGTCTGGCGGACCTATTGACCTGCGCCTGATCCTGACCATGAAGGGCGAGCCGTCTGTGCTCGTGGACCAGCGTACACTGCTGGATGAGCTCTACGCCAAGATCAAGGACTTCGAAAAGATTGACATCCCCCCGCTGCGCCAGCGGCAGGAGGATATCCCGCTCCTTATCAAACACTTCACTTCCGAAATCTGCCGCGACCTCGGCGTCGCTGACCTTACGATCGATATCAACGCCGTGGATGTGCTCGTGCGACAGCCCTGGCGCGAGAATGTCCGCGAACTCAAAACCGTGATCGATAAGTGCGTGCTCTTCTCCACCGACGGCCGGTTTATGCTCCCGCCGGAACTGGTTGACGAGAAGACGGAAGTCGTGAAGATGATCAACAATATCAAAGCCGGCCAGGAGTTTGTGCTGGACCGCTCTCTGGACGTGATCGAGAAGGGCATTATCGAACGGTCACTGGAGAAGTTCGGATTTAATCAGTCCAAAGCGGCGCAGTTCCTGGGCATGACGGAACAGACGTTCCGCTACAAACTGAAACGGCTGGGAATCGCAAGCGCCCGCGCGCGCTCGTAGACCGGCTGATAGACGCAGGCGCAGCTTTACGGATGGCGCAAAGAGAGGTTACCCTTTCTTTGCGCCATTCGCGTTCTAACCCTGCACCCGGCCTTTCCAGATTACCTTGCTGCCTGTCAGGACAATCGGAGGGAACACCAGCACGTAGAAGAAGTAGTAGAGTTCGTAAAACAGGAAACACGGGCAACAACCCCCACCGCCTGAATCGCGCGATGATCGGCAGGCTCAGCAGCAGATCGGCCCCCACCTTCAACCCCAACGCGACCAGCACACCCTCTGTATTCATAGCCAGCCCCACAAGAATCAACAGATGGAACAACCAGGCGCCGGCAAAGATGAGAATACTCCTGGCATCCATCCCCTTACCTCCCGTAAACCAGCGCTTCCGCTGACGGAACAGGTCCCTCCAGGTGGGACAGGGTTCACTCTCCACAACGGTCGCAAGGTCCATCGGAAAACGGGCTTCGTACTTCGTGCGGGAGGTGACGGCGTGAAACAACGCGTAGTCCTCTGTGACACTGAACGGAATACCATCGTATCCGCCCGACTGCATCGTAGGCCGCACGGCGGACCGTAAAATTTGTGCCGACAGCCGTGACCGGGATACCCAGCCGCGTGGTGGCCGAAGCAACGGAAAACAACACAAACCAGTCCATCGTCTGGATTGCTTCAAAAAGGTTCTTATACCTGATAGCGGTAAAGCCCGGAACAAGCCCGATGGTCTCATCAGTATAGTACTTTACCGTTTCCTCCACCCAGGCCGGCGGCACGGCGCAGTCGGCATCGGTCATCAACAGGATCTCTCCCGTGGAGGCGGCAATCCCCTGTGCAACGGCGTTCGTTTTGCCCATCAGGTGGCCCGTACCGGGGGTGGCATGGACCGTCCGGATCACCGGAAAACGGCCTGCATAGTCTTCAATGATTGCCGGCGTGGCGTCCGTTGAGCGGTCGTTGATGACGATCACTTCGAGCAAGTCACGCGGATAGGTCAGGCGCGAGATCGCATCCAGGCAGTTCCCGATGTTGGCTTCTTCGTTCCGTGCGGCGATGATCACTGAAACTTTAGGCCGGTATTTTCTGTTTTGTGTGTAGCGAGCAAACAACGCAACAACCGCAAGGGAAACCATCCCTGCGGCGTACAGAGTGCCGAGAATCAGAAGCACGACGTCAAGCACGGACACCTTACCGTTATTGAGGACAAAGGGGTAAAAAAGAATACTGAATTCCCGTTCTGGAAGCAAGGCGGGGATTTTGCACTTTCCCGATGTTTGTGTATATTAAGGACATCGTTTTCCTGTCACCGGCACTAAAAATCCACAAATTCTCAAGGAGGACCCATGAAACTATCATCATTATTCGCCCTCGCGGCGATGCTCCTCATCTCCACGGTTGCCTTCGCGCAGGTCGTGGAAGTGGGCGAATTTGCTGCAACCCCGGGGAGCGAAGGCTACTCGCTGCAGGGCGGAAAAGGCGAACGTACATTTATCTCGGTTGTTGGATTCGAAAAATCCTACAGCACCCCACCCCAGGTGGTCGTGTCTCTGGCCGGCTATGATGCCACCGCCGGAACCGACAACACCATCCGGGTGCAGGTGAGCGCGACAAAAGTCACGAAGGCCGGATTCGTCCTGCGCGTAAAAACCTGGGGCGATGGGAAGGTTGGCTCTGTGTGGGGGAACTGGGTGGCCGTGGGTGTGAAGTAACTGTTGCGCGTCTCGCGCATACTGCAATGAGCATCATTCGTGCGGGCTGCCAGTGAACCGGGAGCCCGCACGTTTTTTTCCACCGGAGATCCTTCCATGAGCGACCCTGATCTGGATAAACCGCGCTGCCACTGCGCCGTGTTCGGCGTGTTCGGCCACCCTGCCGCCGCACAACTTGCCTATTACGGCCTGCTGGCACAACAACACCGCGGACAGGAAGGCTCGGGAATCGTGACGTGCGAATTCGACGAAACCAAACAGAAACACCGGTTCCACGTTCATAAAGACTTCGGACTCGTCAATGACGTCTACCTGGACGAGCGAATCCTGACCGATACGCTCCGCGGATCGTCAGCCATCGGACACAACCGCTATTCCACCGCAGGGTCAGCCAATAACAAAGCAAACATCCAGCCGTTTACCGTGATGTACAAGGCCGGCAACCTGGCGATCGCCCACAACGGCAACCTGACAAACTTCCGGGAGATCCGGCAACGGCTGCAGGATTCAGGCACGATCTTTCAGACCACCTCCGACACGGAAATACTCCTCCACCTGATCGCACGCAGCGATAAGAAAGACCAGCTGGAGCAGATCCGGGATGCAATTTCCCAGGTGAAGGGCGCCTTCTCACTGGTGATCCTCACCGATAACCGGCTTATCGCTGCACGGGACCACCACGGCTTCCGCCCGCTCGCTATCGGAAAAAAAGGCGGCGCGTTTTTTGTCGCCTCCGAAACTGTGGGGTTCGATATCATTGACGCCGAATACGTGCGCGATGTGGAGCCGGGGGAAATTGTGGTCTTTGACGAGGCTGCCCTCGCCGCCGGAAAACCGCATTCGATGCGGATCGACGATCAACCAGCAGAGCCGCACCACTGTATCTTTGAATTTATCTACTTCTCACGCCCCGACAGTCAGATCTTCGGACATAGCGTGGACAAGGTGCGCCGGAAACTCGGGAAAACCCTCGCCATCGCCAGACCGGTAACACCCAAGGCGGAAAATGAAAAACAGATCGTGATCAATGTGCCCGACTCCAGCAATACCGCGACGATGGGGTTCGTGCAACAAACCAATAAAATGGGCGGCACGGCTAAACTGGAAATCGGATTGATCCGCAGCCACTACATCGGACGCACATTCATCCAGCCGCGGCAGGAAGTGCGGCAGAACA
The DNA here is from genome assembly GCA_963700635.1 of uncultured Bacteroidota bacterium. Taxonomy (GTDB): domain Bacteria; phylum Bacteroidota; class Ignavibacteria; order UBA10030; family UBA6906; genus JAGDMK01. Next base: position 795,166 of record CAVOYH010000004.1, read on the forward strand.
AGGTGAAGACGAAGTTTAACATCGTGAAGGGCGTCCTGAAAGACCGCGTGGTGGTGATCGTGGATGATTCTATCGTACGCGGGACAACGTCCAGACAGCTTGTGCAGCTTGTAAAACAGGCCGGGCCCAAAGAAGTACATTTCCGGGTGACCGCCCCGCCAATTATGTACCCGTGCCACTACGGCATGGACTTCCCGACGCAGACAGAACTGATTGCCCATGAAAAAGACGGCGATATCGACGCCATCGCCCGACAGCTCGGCGTGGATAGTCTGGGTTATCTGACCATCGAGGAAATGTTGAGCGCCGCTCCACACGATGCGGGGGAGAACTACTGCACCGCCTGCTTCAGCGGGAAATATCCGGTTGCCGTGGACACCCGCCAATCAAAAGAAGAACATGAGGCCTGACCGGCCCGTGCCGGTTACCTTCAGCCGCCTATGAAACGTGACCTGTTCACGATCCCGAACCTCCTCAGCGCTGTGCGTATGTTCCTTGCCGTTCCGTTTGCGCTGGTGATGACCTCCGAGATTGCCGGTGCCCGATGGTGGGGCGTGGGAATTATACTGGCCGGGATGCTGACCGACAAGCTGGACGGGGATCTGGCCCGCTACCTCCACTGCGAATCGGAATGGGGAAGGATCCTTGACCCCCTGGCCGACAAGGTGGCCGTCGCGACCGTTTCGCTCGTGCTTCTCTGGCTCGGGGTGGTGCCACTCTGGTTTGTGCTCCTGTTGATCCTCCGCGACCTGCTTATTCTCGCGGGCGGACTGTACCTAAAAAAACGGACGGGAGAAATTCTCCCCTCCAATACCGCCGGAAAGATTGCCGTCGGGGTGATCGCCGCGACATTACTTCTGGCTCTGATCGACAATACCATGCTCATCGTGACCGTGGGGCTCTGGTTGAGCGTGGTCATGGTTCTGGTTTCTACGGCCGGCTATCTGGGCCGGTTTCGTGCCGTTTTGCGCGAGGGAAGGTAATACCGTATGGGTTTGCTGGATAAATTCGGCATCGGAAAACTGAAGCAGGGGCTGACCAAAACTCGCGAGGGTCTGGTGGGCACGGTGACCCGGATCCTGACGGGTGCGCCGGCTATCGACGAAAAACTTTTTGAACACCTCGAGGAATCCCTGATCGCCGGGGATGTGGGGGCCGGCACGGCGGGTCAGATTATCGAAGGGCTCCGCCGCCGCATCAAGGAAACCCCGCCCGAGTCTGCCGCCGGGATCCTCCCGCTCCTGCAACAGGAGATCGCCGACCAACTCCGGACAACGGAAGGGAAAGAGCCCGCCGCACCATTCTCACTCCCGGCTGAACGTCCGTATGTGATTCTGGTGGTCGGCATTAACGGCGTCGGAAAAACCACGACCATCGGCAAACTTGCACACCGCTACACTTCGAACGGCAACAAGGTCTTAATTGCCGCCGCGGATACGTTCAGGGCCGCCGCCGGTGAACAGCTTGAAATATGGGCGAAGCGCGCGGGGGCGGACATCGTTCAACAGAAACAGGGCGCCGATCCGGCAGCCGTGGCGTTTGACGCAGTCAAAGCCGCCGTTTCCCGGAAAAGCGACGTGGTGATCATCGATACAGCCGGCCGTTTGCATACGCGCGTGAATCTGATGGAGGAGCTGAAAAAGATCGGCCGCGTGATCGGGAAACAATTTCCTGCGGCTCCGCATGAAGTGCTCCTGATCATCGATGCGTCAACCGGTCAGAACGGACTCCAGCAGGCGAAGCAGTTCGGCGCCGCCGTGGGCGTGACCGGCCTGGTACTGACAAAACTTGATGGCACCGCAAAAGGCGGCATCGTGCTGGCCATCACCCGCGACATGAAGATCCCCGTCCGCTATATCGGCGTCGGGGAAAAAGTGGACGACCTCCAGCCGTTCAGCCCGTCGGATTTTGTCGAGGCAATGTTCCAGGCATGACTCCCGACCCCATCACACGCCGCCGCGTGGCGGTGCTCCCTGACCATCTCGCCAACAAGATCGCCGCCGGTGAGGTGATCCAGCGCCCGGAATCCGTTGTGAAGGAACTGCTGGAGAACGCGCTGGATGCCGGTGCGTCGACGCTGCAGGTGATTATCAAGGAGGGGGGGAAGGATTCTATTCAGGTCTCGGACGATGGCTATGGCATGGATGAGCAGGATGCGGTGCTTTCGTTCCGCCGCCATGCCACGAGCAAGATCGCGACCTACGAAGAGCTTGAAGAAATCCGCACGTACGGGTTCCGGGGCGAAGCGCTTGCATCCATCGCTGCCGTCGCGCAGGTGACGATGAAAACCCGGCGTGAAGAGGATGAGATGGCTGTGGTCGTAAAAACCGCAGGGGAAGGGGAGCCGGAAATATCACGCGACGCCCGGGCACGCGGCACGACCGTCACGGTCCAGAACCTTTTCTTCAACGTCCCCGCGCGCCGCAAATTTCTGAAAACCACGAATACCGAGTTCCGCCACATCCACGACGTCGTGCAGCGTACCGCTCTCGCCCACCCGGAACTTTCGCTGGAGTTTGTGAGCGACGGCGATGTAATATTCCGCCTGAAACCGTCATCTCTGGAACAACGCCTGCTGGATGTGCTGGGCCAGCGTGCGTTTGACTCGATGATCCCCCTGCAGGAGCAGACTGAATTCCTGTCAGTGACCGGGTACATCGGCAAGCCCCAGTTCGGACAGAAAACCAGAATGGGGCAGTACCTCTTTCTGAACGGCAGGTTCATCGTCAGCAAGAGTATAAGCCATGCCGTCCATAGCGCCTACGAGCACCTTCTTCTGAAGGGGAGTTTTCCGTTTTTCCTGCTCTTCCTGGAGATTGATCCGCGCAGAATTGACGTGAATGTCCATCCTTCAAAGATGGAAGCCAAGTTTGATGATGAACAGGGGGTGCACCGTTTTGTGGCGTCCATTTCGCGTAAGGCGCTCGCAGAATCAGGAGCGGTGCCGGTTCTCAGCACTGCACAGGATGGCCTTCCGTCAGAGGGAATCGGGCTGCGCTTTACGGGACGTCAGCATGACTGGCAGACCGGAACGGGGCAGGGAAGCGCCCGGTGGGAATTCCCGGAACGGGGGCGTGTGGATCCGGAGACGGGCGAAGTGCTCCCACCACCGTCGGGCCTGAGCCAGGCCGACCTGCTGTTCGGCACACTCCCTCCGTCGGCCCAGATGCAATCGCATGACGGCGACCGTCCGGAAGCGGGCACGTCACAATTACTCTGGCAACTCCACAACCGGTACATCTTCTCCCAGATCCGCAACGGTGTGATGATTGTGGACCAGCACGTCGCGCATGAACGTATCCTGTACGAGCAGTCGCTGGACCGGCTGGACCGCGGCCTGCGGACCTCCCAGCAGCTGCTTTTTCCGGTGACGCTGGAGCTGACGCCGGGAGACGCGGCATTGTTCGAAGAGCTTATGCCGTACTTCGAGCAGCTTGGATTTGATGCAAAGCCGTTTGGGAAGAATACCGTTCTGATCCAGGGAGTGCCGCACGACGTGAAGTCGGGTCATGAAAAAAATATCATGCACGAGATGCTCGAACAGTACAAGGAATATCAGCAGCATGCGCCGACGGATGTGCGGGATAACATGGCCAAGGCCTTTGCCTGCAAATCAGCCATCAAGTCAGGCGATCCTCTCACGGAAACGGAAATGCGGTCGCTGATTGACCAGCTTTTTGCCACGCGTATGCCGTACGTCTGTCCGCACGGCCGCCCCGTCGTGCTGAGGATTTCCACGGATGAACTGGACCGGCGGTTCGGCCGGAAATAGGAGCACGCGGGCGGAGCCGCTGCTCCCGATGCAAATAAGTTTGAAAGTGCGTATTTTACTGTGCAAGAATGAGGAGAAGAGGGGCTGATGAAAAAAACGAAATTTACGACGGTGAGCGGTGAGCCGATCGCGCCGTTGTACACGCCCGGCGACGTGGCACAGAGTAATTTCCAGACGTCCATCGGACACCCCGGTGAGTATCCGTATACCCGCGGGATTCATGAGTCGATGTACCGGGGCCGGCTCTGGACGATGCGGCAGTTCGCCGGGTTCGGGGCTCCGGAAGACACCAATGAGCGTTATCACTATCTGCTGGGCCATGGCCAGACCGGCCTCTCGGTGGCATTTGACCTGCCCACGCTGATGGGGAAAGACAGCGATGATCCGCTTTCTGAAGGAGAGGTGGGGATCTGCGGCGTGTCGGTGAGTTCGCTTGCGGATATGGAGATACTTTTCCAAGGGATCACGCTGAACGACATCTCGACCTCCATGACGATTAACGCGCCCGCCGCGATGGCGCTTGCGATGTACGTTATCGTTGCCGAGAAGCAGGGCGCCCGCCCTTCAGATCTGCGCGGCACGATCCAGACCGATATTCTTAAAGAGTACATCGCCCAGAAAGAATGGATTTATCCACCGCGTCCCTCGATGCGGATTGTGACGGATATGATCGAGTACTGCTCGGAGGAAATGCCACTCTGGAATCCGGTGTCGGTGAGCGGGTATCATATCCGCGAAGCCGGTTCCACCGCCGTCCAGGAGCTGGCCTTCACACTGGCCGACGGGTTTGCGTACGTTGAGGCCTGCCTGGAACGCGGGATGGATGTGGATGCGTTTGCCCCGCGGCTGTCGTATTTTTTTAATTCCCATCTGGACTTCTTCGAGGAAATCGCGAAGTTCCGCGCCGCACGTCGGATCTATGCCAAGCGGATGAAGGAACGGTACGGGGCCAAGAATGCGCGGTCCATGACGCTGCGCTTTCACACGCAGACCGCCGGATGCACGCTCACCGCGCAACAGCCCGAGAACAATATCGTGCGGACGGCCTTTCAGGCGCTCGCCGGAGTGCTGGGCGGAACACAGTCGCTCCATACAAATTCCATGGACGAGACGCTTGCCTTGCCGAGCGAAAAGGCAGTAAAGATCGCCCTGCGCACGCAGCAGATTATCGCGCACGAAACCGGCGTGATCAACACGGTTGACCCGCTCGGGGGAAGTTACTTTGTGGAAGCCCTGACCGACCGGATGGAACAGGGCGCGGAAGAGTACTTCAAGCGTATTGACGCGCTGGGAGGCGTGATCCCCGCAATCGAACAGGGGTTTTTCCAGCGCGAAATTGCCGATGCGGCATACCGGTACCAGCGGGAACTCGACGCCGGTGAAAAAACCATCGTCGGCGTGAACCAGTTTGTGGAAGAGGATGAAAATGTCACCATCCCGATTCTGACGGTTTCACCCGAGGTGGAGATCAAACAGCGCAAGCGGATTGCCGAACTCCGAAGCTCGCGCAATGGACAAGACGTGGAACAGGCACTGGCCTCGCTAAAACAGGCCGCAACGGACGGCGCCAACCTGATGCCCCCGCTCCTTGTGTGCGCCCGCACGTACACCACGGTCGGCGAAATGTGCGCGACGCTGGCCGAAGTGTTCGGCGTCTATGAAGAGGTGTCGGTGTTCTGATGTTCCATGGCCCGGTGCCGGCACGGTGTTTTGTTCCTGACAGAAATGCACACTACGACGATATACCATTGAGGAATACATGACCAGGTCAAAAGTTGCCGTTCTCAAAACCACTCCGAGACTGTCCTGCAGGACTATGCCCGGCTTGCAGAGCTTGCCGGAATGTCCGATGCGCTTGACAGAAATGCCACGACAATCCTCAAGGACAATATATCCTGGCACTATCCGTTTCCCGCCGCGAACACGACTCCCTGGCAGCTCGAAGGGACAGTTCTCGCACTGAAAAAGGCCGGCCTGAACGCGATCACGGCCGTTCAGAACAAAACCGTGGTCACCGATGCCTTCAAGGGGGAAGATCTTAACCGCTACGTTCCGATCTTCCGGAAGTATGACATCCCGGTCCTTTTTAACTTCCGCGAAACGGACATGAACTGGGTTCCGTACCGCCCTAAGAAGAAGATGCACGTTCTGGACATGATTTATCCCGAGGGGATCACCATCCCGGATTACTTTGCCGGCAAAAACATCGTGCATCTGCCCACGGTAAAATGCCACATCTATACCACCACCACCGGGGCGATGAAAAATGCATTCGGCGGACTGTTGAACACCCGCCGCCACTATACCCATTCCTGGATTCACCGGACGCTTGTGGACCTGCTCGCCATACAGAAAGAAATCCACACCGGCATCTTTGCGTTTATGGACGGCACAACGGTGGGGAACGGTCCGGGCCCGCGCACGATGTTCCCGGTCGTGAAAGACTATATCCTCGCAAGCGCTGACCAGGTGGCAATTGATGCGGTTGCGGCCAGGATGATGGGGTTTGATCCGATGTCGCTCGAATACATCCGGGTGGCCCACGAAGATGGTCTGGGAGTGGGGGATGTACGCGAGATTGAGGTGGTGGGTGCGGACGTCAGCAACGAATCGTGGGGCTTCCGGGTGGGGAACAACGGGGCAAGTATGTTCGGCAACCTCGCCTGGTTCGGGCCCTTGAAGTTTGCGCAGAATCTGTTCTTCCGCACGCCGATGGTCCATCTGTTCATCTTCGGGTCGGAAGCATATCACGACTACTACCGCTGGCCTTTGAAAGACCGGCGCGTGTTCGAGCAGTGGCGGGCGCAGACGCACTGGGGCAAGCTGTTTCAGACGTACGAACAACGTCAACCTGAACCTGTAGCATAACGTGACGAAGAAAACCCGGGCAGAGCTTGCTCTGCTCGCCATGACACTGATATGGGGCGGAACCTTCCCGACTGTCAAGATCGGGATGGAGTTCGTCTCGCCCATTCTTCTTATCGCCATCCGTTTTTCGATCGCTGCGATCCTCCTACTGCTGTTTGCGCGCAGACACATCTTCCCCCTGCCGCCGGGGAGCATCGCAAAGGGATCGGTGCTCGCATTGTTTCTGTTCCTCGGATTTGTCGCCCAGAATATCGGACTCACCATCACCACCGCTTCAAAATCGGCATTCATCACAGGCCTGATGGTGCTCTTCGTGCCGCTCCTCCAGTTTGTGATTGAACACCGGGCGCCGAAGATCGGAAACGTGGTGGGCATTCTGGTCGTGCTGGTCGGATTGTGGTTCCTGACCTCTCCGGAGGGATCAGCACTGAACGCGGGTGACGCCCTGACGCTGGTGTGCGCTGTGCTGTTTGCGGTGTATATCGTGTACCTGGATGTCATCGCCAAGGACATGTCCGCCATACAACTGCTGTTCGTCCAGATGGCATCAACGTCCGTGTATGCCATCGCCACGACGGCGGCGTTTGAGTCGGTGTACTTCGTTCTGAACGCGAAGTCTGTAGGGTCTCTTCTGTACCTGACCCTGCTCGCCACGTTGCTGACAACATACGTACAGACACGATATCAGAAGGACACCACGCCGACACGGGCGGTGGTGATTTTTTCCGTGGAACCCGTGATTGCAGCATTCCTTTCGTATCTGATGCTCGGGGAGTTGCTCGGCCCGCTGGGCGTGCTGGGGGGCGCTCTCATTATTACAGGCGTGTTACTGTCCGAACTTTCTGACGGGATCCCGCTGCTGAAGCGTTCACTCGGACCTTCTCCTTGACTTTCCGGGAGAGCCGGCGTATGTTTACATGATAAATCTGAATGGTGACGCGCGCGCATATTGTCGTTGAGGGACTCGTGCAGGGAGTCGGCTTCCGCTGGTTTACAGCACGCCATGCGCACGGGATGGGGCTTAAAGGGCACGTGCGTAACCTGTTCGACGGGTCTGTGGAGGTGGAAGTGGAAGGGGACCGGTCGCTCGTCGAAGAACTCATCACACAGCTGAAGGTGGGTCCCCGATCCGCGCAGGTGCGCAACCTGCATATCGATTGGCGTCCACCCAGGAACGAGACAAAACCTTTTGAAATCCGCTGAAGATACCCTGCCGCGAACCGGCTTCGGATACGACGTCCACCGGCTTGTTGCCGGGCGGAAAATGATTCTGGGGGGCGTGGAGATTCCTTCGGAGAAGGGGCTCGACGGCCATTCGGATGCCGACGTGCTGGTGCACGCGATCACCGATGCACTCCTGGGCGCCGCGGCACTGGGGGACATCGGCAAACATTTTCCGAATACCGATCCGCAGTACCGTAATATCTCCAGTCTTGTCCTTCTCAAGCATGTCGGCGGATTGCTGGAGAGCCGGGACTTTGCCCTTATCAATGTGGACGCAACGGTGATTCTGGAAGAGCCCAGAATCCTTCCGCACGTTGACCAGATGAGGAAGAATATCGCCGGCGCGCTGGGTGTTTCACCGGATGTGATATCCATCAAAGCGACCACGGGTGAACAGATGGGATTTGTCGGGCGGGGCGAAGGCGCCGCTGCCCATGCAGTCGCTACCATCGTGCGCTTCTAACTGTCCTTCAGCCACCCGGATCTGATTTCGTGGAAGAAATTTTCCAGTTCCTCAGTACCATCGATCCGCTCTACGTGTACGGCCTCGTGCTGGGGCTGGCCCTCGTGGAAAACCTCTTCCCACCCGCGCCAAGCGATGTGATGATCGTGGCGGCCGGCTCACTGATCGGGATGGGACAGGTCGGCTTTGTGGAGACGCTTCTCAGTGCCACCGCGGGGAGCACGATCGGGTTTCTGATCATGTACAAGATCGGCGACTGGTTCGGCGACCATATTCTGGAAAAAGGAAAGATCAAATTCCTTCCGGTCGAATCGGTCTATAAGGTGGAACGGTGGTTCAAAAAGTACGGATACACAATCATTGTCCTCAACCGGTTCCTGACGGGCACGCGTGCTGTCGTCTCGTTCTTTGCCGGCGTTTCCGAACTGAAAATTATCCCTACAACGCTCCTCTGTTTTGTGAGCGCCCTCTTATGGAACGCAATCCTGGTGCTGGGCGGAATGTACCTCGGCCAGAATTGGGATCGGATCACGTTCTACCTGACCACCTATAGCCAGGCCGTCACGGCGCTTGTGATCGTCGGCCTGCTCATCTGGGTGGCCCGGTTTATCTATTCCAGAACCAACGGCGGCAGGAAGGCACGATGACGGAGTTCCTCTACGGACTGGATCTGGCTGTCTTTTCGTTTATCAACAGCGGACTCAGCAACCCGATCGGCGATTTTCTCTGGCCGTTTATCACGGATTATGACCGGTATCTTCCGGTGCGTATCGTCCTGGTGATGGTGTGGCTCGGATTGATGATCAAGGGTGGGAAGAGGGGGCGGACCGTCGCCCTGTTGCTGGTTCTGGTGATTGTGTGCTCCGATCAGCTCAGCAGCTTCGTCATCAAACCGATGGTCCAGCGGCCGAGACCGTGCCATGTCGTGGACGGCGTCCAGGTGGTGGAACATGTCCATCTTCTCGTCCACTGCGGCGGCGGGAAATCGTTTCCTTCGTCCCATGCGGTAAATAATGTTGCCGTTGCGACACTGTTTGCCTTTTTCTACAGACGCTGGCTCTGGGCGTTTTTGTCATGGGCCGGCATCGTCGCGCTTTCCAGAGTGGCCGTGGGTGTCCACTACCCCTCGGACATACTCGGGGGTGCGATTATCGGCGCCTGCGTTGCAGGGGCCGTGCTCTGGCTGTGGAGCTTCGCCGGACGCACAATCCTGCCGTGGCTGCGCCTGAACACGAAGGAGGTAGACCACCATGGCGATTAGCGAGTGGAGACGCAGACGCTTTATCCGTGTCCTGTTTGCCGTACTTTCCGGACTGATGCTGGGGTTCTCCTTCCCGCCCTATGAGCTCGGCATCCTCGCCTGTTTCGGTCTGGTCCCTCTGCTGGTGGTCCTGCACGGCGTCGAACGATATGGTAATGCCTTCTGGTATGTCTATGTGACCATGTTCGTGTTCCACCTGATCAGCGTCAACTGGACAGGGGGATTTGTTCACGGGAACGATCCGTATATGATGATTGCGGGAAGCGCCACGATCATCATCCATCCGCTCTTCTATTTTCTTCCGATGGGGGTGTACCTGCTGGTTCGCCGGCACTTCAGCGAAACGCTTGCCGTCGCGCTGCTCCCGATTCTGTGGGTGGGATACGAGTACAGCCATTCGCTGAGCGAGTGGTCATTCCCCTGGCTCACGCTGGGGAACAGCCAGACCTACAATCTTGCCCGGATCCAGTTCATCGAGTACACGGGGGTCTGGGGGCTTTCTTTCTGGATTCTCGTCATAAACGTCATTGCCTATCTGCTGTGCGTCCGGCTGGTCGAGCGCGGCCGGGGAATGTGGTCGCCCTCTGCACGCTGGCTTCTGGCTTCCCTCGTGGTGCTGTACGTCGCCCCGTCGGTCCACGGCTGGTTTGTGCTTAAGAATGCGCCGCCCTCAGAAACTGTAACAGCTCCGGCGCGTCCGGTGACCGTCGGGATGATCCAGGCAAATGTGGATCCATGGGACAAGTGGAAGGTGAAGGGGATCGAGACGTACACGCTGTATGTGCAACTCACGGGTTCGCTGCTCGACAGCGTCCGCCTGCCCCGTCCTGATATCGTGCTCTGGCCGGAAACTGCTTTCCCGTTCGACGTCATAAGCGATCAGAACCAGGAGCTGCTGGCGTCGCTCCAGGACCATCTGGCGGGATGGCAGATCGGGCTCCTGACCGGGCTGCCGCACAAGGTGGTGTATGAAGATTCAGCATCCGCGCCGCACAGTGCGCGGACGGACAAAACCACGGGCACCCGATTCGACTGGTACAATGCTGCGGCATACATCGAACCGTCCGGATCCACCCCGAAATGGTACGGGAAGATGAAGATGGTTCCTTTTGCCGAAAGGGTTCCCTACGCCGATCTCTTTCAGTTTGTGGATTTTCTCCGGTGGGATGTGGGCATCGGGGGATGGCAGATCGGACCTGATACAACAGTTTTCCAGGATGTCCGGACGGGCACCCGGTTCTGCACGGTGATCTGCTACGAGAGCACCTATCCGGGTTTTGTGGCGGAGTTTGTACGGAGGGGAGCGGAGTTTATCTCCCTGATCACGATCGACAGTTGGTGGGGGAACATGTCGGGTGCTTTCCAGCACCAGCAGATCGCCGTGCTCAGGGCTGTGGAAAACAGGAGATGGATTACCCGGTGCGCAGTAGGCGGCATTTCGAGTTTTATCGACCCGTACGGGCGCGCCCACGATCCCACCGAACTTTTTACGCAGCGGGTATTGAGCAGGACCATCGAACGAAGAAATGCCCTGACCTACTACACGGCGCATGGCGACCTGCTCGGTGAAATTGCACTCTGGCTCTCCGGCGCGTTTGCAGCGGCGGCGTTCGGCCAGATATTCCTGAAACGAAAACGGGCACTGGCATGACCGCCGAACTGATCGATCTTCGAAGCGACACGCTCACAAAACCCTCGCCCGCAATGCGGCGCGTGATGGCAGACGCGGAGGTCGGGGATGACGTGTATGGCGAAGACCCGACTGTAAACCGGCTGCAGGGGCGTGTGGCGGAGATGCTGGGCAAAGAGGCGGCGCTGTTTGTGCCAAGCGGCACGATGGGAAACCAGATCTGCATCAAGACCCACACCCGTGCGGGAGACGAGGTGATCGCCGAGGCGGAAGCTCATGTGTTTTTCTATGAGACCGCGGGCGCAGCGTTTCTCTCCTCTGTGCAGATTTATCCGGTAAAGGGTCATAACGGCGTCTTGAAAAAAGAAGATGTCCGCCGTGTTATCAGACCCGAGATCTACTACATGCCCAGGACCCGGTTGTTGTGCCTGGAGAATACCCATAACCGGGCGGGCGGGGCGGTGTACCCGTTAGCGGAGTTTGCGGAGCTTGCCGGATTCGCCCACGAAGCCGGCCTCGCCGTTCATCTGGATGGTGCGCGGCTCTGGAACGCATGCGTGGCCACGGGTGTCTCACCTTCGGAATACTGCAGACATGTCGATTCGGTCTCCGTATGCCTCTCAAAAGGGCTCGGCGCCCCGGTGGGGTCGCTCCTGGTCTCGACAAAGGCATTTGTTGAAGAAGCCCGGCACTACCGGAAAATATTCGGCGGCGGAATGCGCCAGGCCGGAGTTCTTGCCGCGGCGGGGCTTTATGCGCTGGACAACAATATCGACCGTCTCAGGGAGGATCACGAGAAAGCTGCTGCATTTGCGCAGATCGTCGGCGACCTGCCGGGAGTCAGGATCAAAAAAGAGACCGTCCAGACGAACATCGTGACGGTGGACTTTTCCGGCACAGGGAAGAATGCGGGGGAATGGGGCGCGCGGTTCCGCTCAAAGGGCGTGAGTCTGGGGCAGTCCGGGGAATTTACATTACGGGCGGTGGCGCATATGGATGTTTCGATGGACCAGGTGATGCATGCGGCCCGGAGTATCGAGCAGAGTATGAAGGGGGCGTAGGAGCGAGCCCCTTTGCGGCAGGGGCTACATTTTACTTGCTTTTTATTGGTGAAATGCCTATTATACTTCAGTTTGTAGAGATAGCCCGTAACGGGCTATTTTCATTTGCATCAGCCAGGAACTCCATGCGTCTTCCGGAGCCCGTCCGCCAGCTTATCGAAGAAAGTGTTTCCGAGAGCAAGGCCCAGGTCGTGGATATCGTGTTTCGTGGTCATTATCGTAAGCCGGTAATTGAAGTCTACGTCGATTCTCCGGGCGCGGTGACCACCGATCTGTGCGCCGAAATCAGCCGGCGGATCAGTGCCGGACTTGACGGCAAGAATCTCGTGTCGGCGGAGTACCGATTGGAAGTTTCGTCTCCGGGACTGGATCGTCCGCTGAAGTACCTGTGGCAATTCCGGAAGCATCTTGGCAAGCCGTTCCGCATTACGCCGGCCGCACCCGGGAAGGGTGATGTGCTGACGGCCACACTGGCTTCGGTGGAGGAGGACGTGCTGGTGTTGAAGACTGCGGGCGACGGTGAGACCCGCTTACGCTTTACGGATATCCGGGAAGCAAGAATCGTGTTGCCCTGGTGACCACACCAGGCCGCACATGTAATCATTTGTGGAGGGAGTAATGAATTCGGAAATCGTCGAATCGTTCGCGCAGATGGTCCGCGAGAAAGGGATCGACAAGGATATCCTCGCAGGGATTGTCGAGGATGTGTTCTCGATGATGGTCCGCAAGAAATACGGCCAGGAAGCCAAGTTCGACGTCGTGGTGAACATGGACAAGGGCGACATCGAGATCTTCCTGGAACGGGAAGTTGTGGAAGTGGTCGAAGACCCGACGACGCAGATCGACAAGGAGATGGCGAAGGAGCTTTCGGGCGAAGATCTTGATGTTGGGGAAGACTATGTGGAGGTGGTGCCCCTGGCCACGTTCGGGCGGCGCCTGGTCGTGAGCGCAAAACAGAACCTGAACCAGCGCATCAAAGAGATCGAACGGGAACTGATTTACAATGAGTACAGCAATACGATCGGGGATATTATCGTGGGCGAGATCTATCAGATCCGGCGCAACGAGATCCTGATCAACCACAACCGGAATGAACTGATCCTCCCGAAAAACGAGCAGATGTTCAAGGAACGGTACAAGAAGGGTGATACGATCCGCGCCGCCGTGAAGGAAGTGCGGAAGAACAACGGCAACCCCGCGGTCATTGTTTCGCGCGCGGACCCGAAATTCCTCGCAAAGCTGTTTGAAATGGAAATCCCTGAGATCTATGACGGGATCATCGAGATCAAGCGCATCGCCCGGGAACCCGGTGAACGGGCCAAGGTGGCGGTGGAATCACACGACGACCGCATCGATGCGGTGGGCGCGTGTGTGGGGATGAAGGGCGTTCGGATCCATACGATTGTGCGCGAATTGAACAATGAGAATATTGACGTCATTAATTTTACCGATGTCCCGGAACTCTTTATCGCACGCTCCCTGGCGCCGGCAAAACTCAAAAGCGTGGAGGTGAACAAGGAAGACCGCACCGCCAACGTCCTTGTGGCTGCCGACCAGGTTTCCCTGGCCATCGGCCGCAACGGACAGAACATCCGGCTGGCGAGCAAACTGACAGAATACGAAATCAACCTGATCAAGGAGGGCGGCGACGAAGACGAGTATGATATCGAGCTGGTGGATTTCAAACCCGAACTGGGCGCCGAACTGTACGACAAACTGATTACGGCCGGTCTTGAAACCGCCAAGGACGTCCTGAATGCCACCATGGACTCCCTGCTGGCGATCGAAGGACTGGATGAAGCCAGGGTCAAAGAGATTCGTGACCTGATCCGCCGTGATCTTGAAGAAGCTGAAGTGGAAGACGAGGAACCGCAGGTGGAACCGGGGACACCGATTGCCACAGCAACGCCGGACGATCTGCCGCCGGGCGAGGCGGGTGCCGCACGCACTCCGAACCCGACGGGTGCTCCTGTTCAGGCGCCGGACGCAACTCCCGCGAAAGACGCAACTCCCGCGAAAGACGCAACTCCCGCGAAGGACGCAGCTCCTGCGGAGGACGCAACTCCCGCGAAGGACGCAACTCCTGCGGAGGACGCAACTCCCGCGGAGGACGCACCACCTGCGCCGGACGCAACTCCCGCGCCCGATGACGGTACGAAGAACCCGTAAAGGAAACGCATGGCTGAAACAGTAGCAAAGAAAAAGAAGGTCTACAAGGTTGCGACGGAACTCAACCTCTCACACGAGACGTTGATCGAGTTTCTCCGCAAGAAGGGGCATGAGGTCAAAACGCACATGTCGTCTGTGGACGACGACATGATGCGGGATATCCTCATCCACTTCAAGAAGGACAAGGATGTTGCGGAGAAGCACCAGCGAAAGATCCAGGAAATCCGCGAGACGAAAAAGCGCGCGGAACGGAAGGCGATCGAAGAGCAGGCCGAACTGATCGGCAAACCTGCGGCCGAGGCCGGAGAAGGCGCCGGCAAGTCCGAGATTCTGGAAGAAGCCGGCGACGTTGAAGTTGTAACGGCTGAAGCCGGAGAGACCGTCGAGGAGGTCGCGGAAGCCACACCCGCCGCAAGCGAAACAGGTGACGGCGCGCCCGACGCGGTGATGGCAGAGGAAATCGAGACTGCAGAGGAAGTGCCGGCCGCCGGGGAGGGGGAGGAAGAGATCGTCGTCGCCGAAGAGGCTGAAGAAGCCGTCGAGGCGGAAGAAACTGCGGCAGCAGAAGAAGAAGCGGCAAAGCCTGCCGAAGGGAAAAAAGGCAAAAAAGCCAGCGAGACAAAATCGCCTCTAGATCTCCAGAAAGACCGCCGCGGCAAGGTCGGACTTACCATCAAAGGGAAGATTGTGCTCGCGCCGAAAAAACCGGTGCTGAGCAAAGCCGCCAAGGCGGCTGCGGCTGCTGCAGCAGCGGCAGCAACCACAACGACAACCCCCGAATCCGAAGACCACAAGAAAAAGAAAAAGGTCAAAAAGCGGGTCAAAGACGAGGTCGTCGAGACCAAAGCGCCCGATACCGAGGACGCCGACCGGAAGAAAAAGAAAAAGAAGAAACTCCGCCACAAGGAGGTCAATCAGACCGAAGTGCAGGCGGCCATCCGCAGAACGTTTGCGGCGATGGACGATGCTCCGGTCAGCGGCCGCACGTCATTCAAGAAGCGCAAACGCAAGGAACGGGAAGAAGAAGAAGCCCGTATGCAGGAAGAGGCACTCCGCGAGCAGGGCATCCTCCGCATCACGGAGTTTGCCTCGGTCAATGACATGGCCAACCTCATGCACGTGAATGTGTCGGATGTTATCAAGAAGTGCATGGAACTGGGAATCATGGTGTCCATCAATCAGCGGCTGGACAAGGACACGATCCTGCTGGTCGCCGATGAGTTCGGATTCCAGGTGACCTTTGCATCCATCGTTGAAGAAGAAATTGATATCCCCGAACCCGTTGATACGCCGGAGATGATGCAACGCCGTGCTCCGGTGGTGACCATCATGGGCCATGTGGACCACGGCAAGACGTCGCTGCTGGATTATATCCGGCGGGCGAATGTTGTGGCCGGCGAGGCGGGCGGAATCACGCAGCATATCGGGGCGTATGAGGTGACCACGGCGGCAGGACAGAAGATTACGTTTCTGGACACGCCCGGCCACGAAGCGTTTACCGCCATGCGTGCCCGCGGCGCCCAGATCACCGATATTGTGGTGCTGGTCGTGGCCGCAGATGACAGCGTGATGCCCCAGACACTGGAGGCCATCAGCCACGCCCAGGCCGCTGCCGTTCCGATCATCATTGCCATCAACAAAATCGACAAAGCCGACGCCAACGTGGACCGGATCCGCCAGCAGCTCTCCGAAAAAAACGTGCTGGTCGAGGAATGGGGCGGAAAATATCAGTGCGTTGAGCTCTCCGCAAAGAGCGGCCTGAACGTGGACCTTCTGCTCGAGAAAATCGTGCTGGAATCTGACGTGCTCGACATGAAGGCAAATCCTGACCGGCTTGCCGCAGGCACGATCGTGGAGGCGCAGCTGGACAAGGGAAAGGGGATCACCGCAACGGTGCTGGTGCAAAAGGGAACCCTGAACGTCGGGGATCCGTTTATCGCCGGTATTTACAGCGGCAAGGTCCGGGCCATGTTCGATGAACGCGGGCACCGGGTTGAACGTGCAGGTCCCTCAACACCTGTTCAGCTCACCGGACTCGACGGCTTCCCGCAGGCAGGCGACACGTTTATTGTCGTGGATTCCGACCGGGTTGCGCGTGAAATCTCGCTGCGCAGGCAGCAGCTTAAACGCGAGCAGGATTTCCGGCAGATCCACCTTACCACACTCGACGACATCTCCCGCCAGATCAAAGACGGACAGGTCAAGGAGCTCGGGGTGATCGTCAAAGGCGACGTGGATGGATCCGTGGAAGCCCTTGCCGATTCGCTCATGAAGATTCAACACAAGGAAGTGAAGCTGAATGTGATCCACAGCGGCGTCGGGACAATTTCGGAGTCGGATATCATCCTGGCCACGGCGTCCAATGCGGTCATCATCGGCTTCCGGGTGCGTCCGAATCTTAACGCACGCCGCCTTGCGGAAAAAGAAAAAGTGGATATCCGGACGTACAACATCATTTACGACGCGATCGATGACATCCATAAGGCCCTGGAAGGGATGCTTTCTCCTGAAAAGAAAGAGGAGATCGTGGCCACGGTGGACGTCCGGGATGTGTTCAAGGTTCCCAAGATCGGGCTGATCGCCGGCTGCTACGTGCTGGACGGCAAGATCTCGCGCAACAACCGTGTCCGGCTTGTGCGGGATGGAATCCAGGTGTTCGAAGGGACAATCAGTTCACTCAAACGGTTCAAGGAAGACGTCCGTGACGTCGAGTCAGGGTTCGAATGCGGCATCGGACTCGAGAATTTTAACGATGTGAAGGTGGGCGATACAATCGAGGCCTTCAAGATCGTTGAAAGCAAACGGAAACTCTGATATGTCGATCCGTACGGAACGTGTGGCCTCATTGTTGAAGGAAGAACTCGGTGCCGTCCTCGTCCGTGACTACAGCGACCCGTCGTACGGGTTTATCACCATCACGGATGTCCGCGTCACCGGCGACCTGCGCATCGCCAAAGTGTATTTCAGCATCATGGGGGACGCAGAAATCCAGAAGAAGACCATGGCCATGCTGGAGCGGGAGCGGTCTCACCTGAGGGGGATGATCGGGTCGAAACTCAGACTGCGGTTTGTGCCGGATCTGCACTTCTATCAGGATACGACCATGGAGCGGGTGCACCGGATCAATACGCTGATCAACGAGATTCACAAAGACGACGACAAAAAGGGTGACCGAAAAGAGGAGTGAGGCGGTTCCGGAGGCGGGGGAGATGCTGTTGGTGGACAAGCCGCCAGGGTGGACTTCCTTTGATGTCGTGAACAAAATCCGGCGCGCACACGGCGGACTGAAGATGGGACACGCCGGAACGCTCGATCCGATCGCCACCGGCCTCCTGATTCTCTGCACCGGACGCAAGCGGAAAGAGATTGACAGCTACATGGGGCTGGAGAAGGAATATGTTGCAGAGATGAAGCTGGGTATCCGCACGCCGAGTTACGATATGGAAACGGCAGTGACGGACGTGTCGCCTGTTGAGTCGATCACCGGAGAACAGGTGAGGAATGTGATGGGGGAGTATGTCGGGACCATACAACAGATTCCCCCGATGTGGTCGGCTGTGAAGGTCGGGGGGAAACGGCTTTATGCGCTTGCGCGCAAGGGTGTCGAAATTGAGCGCCCGTCCCGTGAAGTGCACATCTCCAGAATCCAGCCGGACCGGATTGATGTGCCGGTGGTTGTGTTTACCGTCGTGTGCTCGAAGGGGACGTATATCCGCACGTTGATTCATGATATCGGCGAGCAGCTTGGTTGCGGGGCGACGATGACGGCGCTGAGGCGGACGCGCATCGGTCCGTACAACATTGCAGATGCATATAGTGTACAACAACTCGTGGAACGGGCCCAGGCCCAGCGAAGTGTATGAACGTTGTTCGTTCTTTAGATGAGCTGAAGCGCGACAAAAACTCCGTCGTGACGGTCGGCACCTTTGATGGCATTCATCGTGCACACCGGGAGATTATCCGGGAGGTCGTGCACCGCGCAAAAATGCGGGAGGGTCGGAGTGTGGTCGTGACGTTCGATCCGCACCCAAAAGAAGTCGTGGCGTCGGAACGGGGCGCCGTTCAACTTCTTTCCACGCTCGACGAACGAATTGTGCTTCTGTCCGCCCTGCACGTTGACACACTTCTCGTGATCCCCTTCACCTACGAGTTTTCGCGGAAGAGCGCGCTGGAGTTCTATACGGAATATGTGGACGGCGCTGTGGGCGTGAGCGAAGTGGTCGTGGGGTACGACCATACCTTCGGGAGAGACAGGGAAGCGGGCACTGCAGAACTGGTTTCGCTGGGCAGAGACCTGGACTTCTCGGTCTTTGCCGTTCATCCGCTCACAAGCGATGGGGACACGATCAGCAGCACCCGCATCCGGAAGACCCTGGCAGGGGGCGACGTGGAACGTGCGGAGCGTATGCTGGGATATCCGTACCGGATGGCGGCGACGGTGATCGGCGGGGACCGCAGGGGAAGAACCATCGGGTTTCCGACTGCGAACCTGGAGCCCCTGACAGCGCGGAAACAGGTCCCCGGAGACGGCGTGTACCTCGTCGCCGTTCAGATCGCGGGGATACAACGGTACGGTCTTATGAACATCGGCCTGCGCCCGACAGTCAGTGCCGGTACGGCGCGCGTCGTGGAAGTACACATTCTGGATTTTTCAGAAAATATTTACAATGAACGGTTGGACGTCACCTTTCTCCGGCGCCTCCGCGATGAGAAGAAATTCGCCTCGATCGCAGACCTGGTGGAACAGCTTGGCAAAGACCGCGAGCATGCGCGTACCCTGATTTCTTCTCTAACATATTCTCCAACACAAACCAAGGAGTAGCACAATGGCCGTGACAAAAGAAATGAAGGCCGACATTATCAAGAAATACGGAAAGTCAGAGTCCGACACGGGCATTCCAGAAGTGCAGGTCGCGTTGCTCACCGCGCGGATCAATGACCTTACACCGCACTTTGACAAATTTAAGAAAGATCATCACTCGCGCCTGGGGTTATTGAAGATGGTGGGTAAACGCCGCCGCCTGCTCGACTACCTGCGCGAAAAAGACGTTGAGCGGTACCGGAAGATCATTGAAGCACTGCAGTTACGCAAGTAGTACACCAGGGTCGAGAGAGACCAGAAAGAGTAAAACGTATGAAAGTCACGAAAGAAATCGAAATAGGAGGTAAGACCTTTTCCCTCGAAACCGGACGTTTTGCCAAGCAGGCAGACGGCGCGGTGATGGCTCGTTTCGGCGATACCATGGTGCTGGCCACCGTGGTGGCGAAGAAAGAACCGAAGGAGGGCATGGACTACTTCCCCTTGCAGGTGGAATACCGCGAGAAAGCGGCGTCCGCCGGCAAAATTCCGGGCGGATTCTTCAAGCGCGAAGCCCGGCCGTCAGAAAAAGAGATCCTCTCGGCCCGTATTATCGACCGTCCTATCCGTCCCATGTTCCCGGCATGGTATCAATGCGAAACACAGGTTATCGTGACCGTCTATTCGTCCGACCAGCAACACGACGGGGATGTGCTGGGCGCCGTCGCCGCCTCCGCGGCCCTGATGATCTCCGATATCCCGTTCGAGGGTCCTATCGCTGAAGTGAGGGTGGGACGTATCAACGGAGAACTCATCATCAACCCGACGTTCACCCAGCTGGTGACCAGCGACATGGACATCACCGTTGCCGGCACCGATGATTCTATCGTCATGGTCGAAGGTGAAGCGCAGGAGATCTCCGAACAGGAAATGCTCGACGCCCTGGAATTCGCCCACGGATACATCCGCCAGATGTGCGCGTTACAGGTGACGCTCGCGAAGGAGTCCGGCAAAGCAAAACGCCCGACTCCGGGCGCGACGGGTGATCCGAGCCTGCAGGCGGAAGTGGAGCAACTGGCCGGGGAACGAATCAGGGTCCTGGCTGCAACACCCCTGCTGAAGGAAGAGCGTGCCCAGAAAACCGCCGAACTGCAGAAAGAAGTACTCACTGCAATGGCGGAAAAATACCCCGAAGGCGAAGCGATCATCAAGGAGATGCTCCACGATATGGAGTATTCCGCCATGCGTGAGCTGATTCTCGCACACGGCAAACGCCTCGACGGCCGCGGGCTCCGGGATATCCGGCCCATCACCATCGAAGTCGGAATTCTGCCCCGGACTCACGGTTCGGCGCTCTTCCAGCGCGGCGAAACACAGAGTCTTACCACACTGACGCTCGGCACCAAGCTGGACGAGCAGATCATCGACGGACTGCTTCCGGAATACTCCAAACGATTCATGCTCCACTACAACTTCCCGCCGTTTTCGGTGGGAGAGGTTGGCCGCCTTGGAACCACCGGACGCCGCGAAATCGGCCACGGGAACCTGGCAGAACGGTCGATCAAGATCATGATGCCCGATCAAAAAACATTTCCGTATACCGTGCGCCTGGTGTCCGATGTTCTGGAATCCAACGGTTCCTCATCCATGGCAACGGTCTGCGCGGCAACACTTGCCCTGCAGGACGGCGGAGCGCCGCTCAAGAAGGCGGTGGCGGGCATCGCGATGGGCCTTGTGAAGGAAAAAGACAGGGTGGCTATCCTGAGCGATATCCTGGGGAATGAAGATCATCTCGGTGACATGGACTTCAAGGTCGCGGGCACAAAAGACGGCATTACCGCGTGTCAGATGGATATCAAGATCCGCGGAATCTCCATGCCGATCATGCGTGATGCACTTATGCAGGCGAAAGAAGGCAGACTGCATATACTCGGAAAGATGGAAGAAGCCATCCCGGGACCGCGGGCAGACCTTTCGTCATTCGCTCCACGCCTCACGACCCTTATGATTCCCGTGGATATGATCGGTGCGGTGATCGGACCCGGCGGGAAGAACATCCGGAAAATCGTGAGCGAAAGCGGAGCGGAAATCAATATCGAAGACGATGGATCGGTGGTTGTCGCGGCAACGTCAAAGGAGTCGGCAGACAAGGCCATCAGCGCCATCAGCCGGATCACCGAAGTACCGGAGGTGGGAAAAATATATTCCGCAACGGTGAAAAAGATCATGGACTTCGGCGTGTTCGTGGAATTCCTTCCCGGCAAGGAAGGTCTTGTCCATGTTTCACAACTGGACGTCAAACGTGTCGCATCCCCGTCAGATGTCACAAAGGTGGGTGATGTGTTTGACGTCAAGATCGTGGACAAGGACGATCAGGGACGCTGGAAGCTGAGCCGGAAGGCCGTGCTTGCCCCGGATCAGCCTTACGAGCGTACGCCGCCGCGTGAAGGTGGTGACAGGCCGCAGGGCGAACGGAGATCACACGATGGTGGGTCCCGCCGCGGGGGAGACCACAAACACTAATCCGGGCAGGCAAGTGCCGGAAAAACATTCAAGGGACGCAGAGAATTTTCCTCTGCGTCCCTTGTGTTGTATTCTGGCGTGGCCGCGTTAATCCGTGCGCCCGGCCGCGGGGTTTCTGATTACAGCGAAAGGATCTGGTGTTTGAACCCGGTGATGTCCACTTCTCCCGGGAGCCACTTCATAAAGTCGGGACCGTACTTGTTCAAAAAATACACAACGCTCAGCTGGCGTTCCTGAAGAATTCCGCCCGGCAGCACTGACCCTACTGCGCGTTCAATCTGCCTCACTGCAGTTTCATTCCGCCTTTTCTGCGCCGCCACGCTCTTATCCTTGAGCACGCCCAGGTTGATATCAGTCTTTGACGTGGCATTCTCCAATGCTCCGAGCAAGGTCGGATCGAGCTCCTTCAGTCCGAAACGGAGTTCCGTCAATAAAGCGTGGATACCCTTTGTTGTGCGAAGAAAGAGATCGTCCAGCTTGATATCGGAAATCTGTTCCATCACACGGGCCGTCAGCATTGAGTGATCTCCGAACAGCTCGCCAATCTGGAGATTGTACTTTTCGAGCACGCGCTGAACCCGCTCCTCCACAACCGTGGCGCTGGCCCGGGGGTAAAGCAAGGGCTGAGGTACCCCGAAGTGCGCATACAGTGGGGAGATCTGTGCATGATAGGCAATCTCGGAAGGTCCTGCGATGTACGCCACCGTGGGCAGAAGTGTGTCCTGCGCAAGCGGGCGGAGCACCACATTGGGGCTGAGGAATTCAGGGGTATCGGTCGCGATCCGCTTGAGTTCCTCAGGCTCAAGAAAATGCCTGGTTCCACGAAGGCTGAAGTCACTCTCGCGCGGTTCGATGGGGTAGCGGCCACCCTTGTGAAAGAGAAACAGGTTCACCGATTTTGGCTTTACCTGGGCATGGTAGGATTTTTCAAGCTCGGCGCTCTGCCCGATCACTATCTGTGATGACGCAGGGAATTCCCCGATTTCACGCAAAAAGAGGGGTGAGAGGATACGTTTCAGGGCCGGATCATTAGCCGAGATGAACACGATCCCATCATCGGGAAAGAGCCGGTTCAGCCACCTGGCGAACGCCTCGTTGAATGAGACGCCGGGAGCATAACAGCCCCGGAGTGATTCCATCAACTCGGGGGTAAACTCGGTTTCCTGCAAGGCGTTTTGCAGCGCGGCAAGAGTCTCCTCGATGGAGCTCTCGAACCGGTGCTCCCCGACAGGCCCGGGGTTTCTGTCCGGCATCTCCCCCCCGGGAAGGTACTCGATGCGGGTCACTGCGCCGGCGGGGTCCAGAACCTGGGCATGATGCATCTCGGCGAAGTCGTGGTCCTCCCCTTCGAGCCAGAATACCGGGACAAAGGAAAAGAGGGGGTACTTTTGTTTAAGACGATGGGCAAGCCTGATGGTTGTCAGCGTCTTCAGGACCGTGTAGAACGGCCCCCCGAAAAGCCCGACCTGCTGACCGGTGACAACCGCGAACGTCGTGGGACTTTCAAGCGCCGAGATGTTCCCGAGGGTCTTCTTTGTTGAGCCATAGTGCTGGTTTTGTTCGCGAAGCACATGTGTGAGCACGGTCCGGTTGCGGGTCCATTCCTGCTGTTCCCGGATGACATGTTCGAACGAACTGTTCTCGCGGAAATTTAGCCGGTAGAAGGGGCGCGCGGTGTCGGTGCTTGCGAGGAAGTCAAAAAAAAGCCGACTGTATCCTCCCGCTGAGGGAGGGAGCTGGTTGTATTCTATCCATGTCATAGTGGCGGAATATCGGCAAAAAACCCGTTGCATTCAAGTCGAAAGTTTTGTAGCATTTATAAAGTTCTTAAAGCCGGAACGTTCCTGTCGAGTAGTTCATCTTGTGTTCCTTGCAACTTGTTGCTCTACCTATCTCTTTGTACCTCTGGCCGCATGGCCTTCCGCAGGAGTGTGTCCGGTTCCCCGTCGCGTCACCTGTCTCTGAGTGCCTATGAAGAAGTCGCTGCTTGACTATACCCTGAAGATCCGGGTTCCGCTTGTTGTCTTCGTGGCAATTGGATCCTTTATCGGGACCTATTATTTATCGCGTGCGGAGCGGGATGGTGTCGGGTATGCTCCGGAACAACCCATCAACTTCTCGCACAAACTGCACGCGGGTGCCATGGGGATTGACTGCAAATACTGCCACACGGCCGTAACCTCGTCGCCGCACGCTACAATACCCCCGGCTGCGACCTGCATGAACTGTCACACCATCGCACGAAAAAACCGGCCCGAGATCATCTCACTTACGCGGTATTATGAAGAGGGAAGAGCCATTCCCTGGAAACGGGTCCACCGTGTTCCTGATTATGCGTACTTCAACCACAGTGCGCATGTGAATAAAGGGATTGATTGCGCGAACTGTCACGGAGCCGTGGAGAACATGGACGTTGTCGCTCAGGTGTCGTCGTTCACCATGGCGGCGTGTCTGGATTGCCACCGGACAGCACCGGTGCGGCTCGCGTCTGTTGCAGGCATCACGCGCGGCCCCGAAAACTGTAACACCTGTCATCGGTAGGAGAAGAGGATGCCATCGTTATCGCCAGAGACTACCCGCCCTCGCATGCGCCGCCGCTCATTTGTCGTGAGAGTGGCTGCGGCAATTGTTGCCGGATTTGGTGCGGGGCATATCTTCCGCCATCTTACGCATTCCGCGCCGGCTCCGCCGGGAAGCAGTGCGACTGTGTCAGTGCGCCCTCATCCAGAAGCCGTTTCCCGAACACGTCCAAGGCCGCCGTCCCATGAATGATCAGAAACACTGGCGCAGTCTCCGAGAAGAACAGAACGCGGATTCGGTTCAGGATCTGAAGGCCCATGAATTCATGGACGGCGTGACAGATACCTTTACGCCGTCGGATCTCTCTCCGCTCTCCCGCAAACAGTTTCTGGCTCTGATGGCAGCCTCCGCAGCGTTCGCTGCCACCGGGTGCACAAACTACCGGGACAAAGGGGAGATCGTCCCGTACAATAAGAAGCCGGAAGAGGTTACTCCGGGAAACGCAAATCAGTACGCCTCAACCTGTACCTCATGCCCCCAGGCCTGCGGCATTCTCATCAAAACGCGGGAAGGACGTCCGGTCAAACTTGACGGCAACCCGGATCATCCCGTGAACAAGGGGCGTACGTGCGCCACCGGGCAGGCTGCGGTGCTTGCGTTGTACGATCCGGCGCGTATCCGCGCGCCATATGCCGGGGCCGCTGGTTCGCAGACAGGCGAGGTGACGTGGGAGCAGATCGATGCCGAAACAGTGAAGCAGCTCGCTGCCTGCGTGCGGGACGGGAAGCAGATCGTCCTGATGACTTCACCCCTGGCCTCCCCCACGGCACAAAAGGTTCTGACAGAGTTCCGTGCGGCGTTTCCTCTGACCCGGATCGTGGTGTACGATCGGCTTCATCAGGAGACCCGGCGGAGTGCGTGGAAACAGTGTTATGGTGATGCTCCTCTCCCGGCTGTGGCATGGGAGAATGCAAGGCTTATCGTCGCCCTCGAGGCTGATATTCTCGGGACAGAGGGGTTCACGATCGAACAGACTCGAGCGTATGCGGGAGCGCGGGATATCCTCGTGTCCGATTCGTTTGTACGCCTGTATTGCGTCGAAGGGAACATGTCTCTTACCGGCACGAACGCGGATTACCGTCTGCGCCTCGCTCCGGATGCCCAGCTGGAGTTCGTGGTTGCACTCACGAAGTCCATAGCAGCGCGGCTGAAGGTCCCTGCCGGCCCGCTTCCTGTAAGTGCGGATCTCGCAACGCTTGCCGATCGGAGAGGTCTCTCCGGGGCGACGCTGGCGCACCTGACAGACGATCTTGTCGCCCATCGCGGCAGGGGAATAGTCTATGCGGGTTCGGCGCTTGGCAGGGATGTGCAGACTGCCGTGAATTACCTGAACGACCTGCTCGGAAACACCGCGCTGTATGCCTCGGGTGAGCCCGCATCCTCAACGCCTATTACACCTGCAACGGAAATCTCCGCCCTCGTGGCCGACATGAAATCTGGAAAAGTCGGGTTTGTGGCCCATCTGGATGTCAACCCCGTGTTTCACCTCCCGGGGAGTCTGGGGTATGCGGAGGCGCTCAAGTTTGTTCCCCTTACCGTCGCGATGACTTCCTCGGAAACAGAAACCGGCCAGCGGTGTACCTACGTCCTCCCGATCCATACCATGCTGGAATCCTGGGGTGATCACAGTGTGAGGGCTGGCATCACTTCGCTCCAGCAGCCCGTGATCGCGCCGTTGTATGCGACCAGGCAGAAGGAAGCGATCCTCCTCCACTGGATGTCGGGTTCAAAAACGTTCACCGAATCGCTTTATCACGAGTATCTGAAAAAGCACTGGGCCAGCGCACTTTTTCCGGCGCTGGGTCGGGCCACGGATTTTGGTTCATTCTGGTTCTCAGCTCTGCACGACGGCGTCGTGACAGCGCCCCCGGCGCCGCGTGCGCCACTACAATTCCGGAAGGATGCCCTGGCATCACTGCGCCTTCCCTCGTACAAAAACACCTATACTCTGCTGGTAGTGCCCGCTCCGTATGTGGGTGACGGGACCTGGGCGAACAATGGCTGGCTACAGGAACTTCCGCACCCGGTCTCCAAGATCGTATGGGATAATTATGCAGCTGTCTCTCCTGCGACCGCGCTTGCTCTGGGAGTCGAGACCAATGATCTGCTCGACGTGACCACGGGTTCGGGGAAGGCCACACTTCCCGTGTTTGTACAACCGGGTAATGCAGAATCTCTTCTCTGCGTGTCACTGGGGTACGGGCGCCGTAATGGGGGACCGGTGGGGACTGGTGTCGGGGTGGACATTACTCCGCTCCTCCCGGAGGAATTCCTTACCGGAGAACGGTGGCTCCATCTGTCGGCGGTGGTCAAGGCCGACGGCACGTATCCGCTTGCATCCACGCAGGAACACCACTCGCTGGACGATGCATTTGTAAAAGATCTGCATGTGAAGCGGAAGATTATCCGGGAAGGTGTCCTGGAAGAATTCCGGAATGATCCTCATGTGCTGGGCATTGAACGCGAAGAATACAAGAGTATCAGTACCCAGGTGGAGTATCCGGGCGTGAAGTGGGCGATGGCGATCGACCTGAACAAGTGCACGGGGTGTAACGCATGCGTGGCCGGCTGCAATGTGGAGAACAATATTCCGGTGGTCGGAAAAGAACAGGTGGCAGAGGGGCGTGAGATGCAATGGATCCGGCTGGACCGGTACTACAGCGGGACGCCCGCGGAACCGATCGCGAGCCATCAACCGATGTTGTGCCAGCACTGCGACAATGCGCCCTGCGAAAACGTGTGCCCTGTGGTGGCGACGAACCACAGTCCGGACGGCCTCAATCAGATGATCTACAACCGGTGCGTCGGAACAAAATATTGCTCGAACAACTGTCCGTACAAGGTCCGCCGCTTTAACTTCTTCAACTTCAGGGCCGAAACCGCGGACGGGTATTACGATCAGGAACCCATTCCGCTGATGCACAATCCCGAAGTCACCGTACGCTCGCGCGGCGTGATGGAAAAATGCACCTTCTGCGTGCAGCGGATCATGGAGGCGCGGCAGCATGCCACCGAGGCGGGAGCGGCCTTTGACGGGAAGGGAGTGAAGACAGCATGTCAGGAAGCATGTCCGGCCCAGGCTATCGAGTTCGGCAACGCACACGATCCGGGTGCGAAGATCGGCCGCTATCGGAATCACGTTCTGGGGTATGATGTGCTCGGGGAGTTGAATGTGCGGCCGAACGTCACATACCTTGCACGGCTACGAAACATCCATTCGGAGAAAGACGCGTGAGCAATACTCTCGTCGATTACACCATCGAGGAGCCGGTTGTCACCGGAAGCCCGACTGCCTCAGAAATTGACGCGGTCGTCTCTGCTCCCCTTGATCAGTTCCCGACACGTACCTGGTGGATAACGTTCGCTGTGACGTCCACGATGCTGGGCATCGGCGCTGTCTGCGTCGGCGTATCACTCTGGTTCGGTCTGGGCATGTGGGGTGTGAATCAGCCGGTGTCGTGGGGCTTTGATATCGTTAACTTCGTCTTCTGGGTCGGCATCGGCCATGCAGGCACCCTGATTTCTGCGATCCTTTTCTTGCTGCGCCAGCGTTGGAGAAACGGTATTGCCCGCTTCGCCGAGGCCATGACCATCTTTGCCGTCATGTGTGCGGGCATGTTTCCCCTGCTGCATACGGGCCGCCCCTGGCTGCCATTATACCTGATGCCGTATCCGAACCAGCACGCCTTGTGGGTCAATTTTACGTCGCCGCTTCTGTGGGATGTGTTTGCGGTCTCCACCTATTTTACGGTGTCTGCGGTGTTCTGGTATCTGGGGCTGGTGCCCGATTTTGCCACGCTGCGTGACCGGACGACACACCGGGTGAAGAAGGTGGTCTATTCCATCTTCAGTCTGGGCTGGCGGCACTCGAGCAGGCACTGGCAGCATTTTGAACGCGCCTATCTTATCCTCGCGGGGTTTGCCACGCCTCTGGTGCTCTCTGTTCATACGATTGTAAGTTTTGACTTTGCCGTGTCGGTAATTCCGGGATGGCATACCACAATTTTTCCCCCGTACTTCGTTGCCGGGGCGGTGTTTTCAGGGTTCGCCATGGTGCAGAACTGCCTGATCGTCGTGCGGCACCTGTTCCATCTGAAGCACCTGATCCCCCTGGCAACGCTCGAGAAAATGAACAAGGTGATGATCGTTACGGGGAGCATGGTGGGATATGCGTACGGAATGGAGTTCTTTATCGCATGGTACAGCGGGAGCCAGTTCGAGACGTTTGTGTTTATCAACCGTGCTCTCGGACCGTATGCCTGGGCGTACTGGACGATGATCTCGTGTAATGTTCTGTTCCCGCAGTTGTTCTGGTTCAAGAAGGTACGCCGTTCGATACCCATGATGTTTGTGATCGCGGTGCTGGTAAACGTGGGGATGTGGTTCGAACGGTTCGTGATTATTGTGACGTCACTTTCCCGCGATTTTCTCCCCTCGAGCTGGGGGCATTATGTGCCGTCAATCTATGACATCGGGATTTTTGTCGGAAGTCTCGGGTTGTTCTTCACGTTGATATTGTTGTTTGTCCGTGTGTTGCCGGTCATCTCGCTCTCCGAAATCAAGTCAGTCATTTCGGGCGCTCAGCCGGAACAGCACACACAAAGTTGAGCACGGATTCATCCGGAAGACAGCGAAGTATGGAAAAGCCCTTGTACAGTCTGACCGCCCTGTTTGACTCCCCGGACGCGTTGTTGCGCGCGGCGGATGCTACGGTGAAGGCGGGGTACACGCGCTACGACACGCATGCACCCTATCCGGTGCACGGCATTGAGCGGTCGATGCGCCTGAAAACTTCGCCCCTCGGCTATTTTGCGATGGTCTTCGGTCTGCTCGGTGCCTTCGGCAGCGTGGGACTGATGACCTGGATCACTCTGGTGGATTATCCGCTTGTCATCGGGGGAAAGCCGTTCTGGTCATGGCCCGCCTTTGTGCCTGTTGCCTTTGAAGTGACGGTGCTTCTGGCTTCCGTGCTCACCGTGGTCGCCATGATCGTGGTCTTCTTCAAATTTCCGAATAACAGTCATCCGTTGCACGATACGCCGTATATGAAGCGTGTCTCATCGGACGGTTTCGGAATCAGCATCGAGGCCGCCGATCCGCTGTTCGAGGAATCCCGCGTCCGGACCTTGCTGAGTTCTCTGGGTGGCAGGGAGATAGGACCGGTGTATTTTGACGTGGAGGACCGGAATCACGGGCAGAAGGTGTTTGACCTGAAGTTCGTCGGACTGCTCGCCGGTGTGGGAGTGGCTGTTGCGGGCGTCACGTATTTTTCGCTCAACGTCTTGCTGTATATGGAGCCGTTCTCCTGGATGATGCTTCAGGATAAGCTGAAACCGCAGGAGGCGAGTACGTTCTTCAAGGACGGTTTCGGGATGCGCCCCCCCGTCCAGGGAACGGTCGCACGGGGATTCCTCCCCTACGCATACAAGGGGCGGCCGGATGATGCGGGGAAGTATCTTGTCAATCCTCTTCCCGTGACCAAAGGGGTTCTGGATATGGGGCGTGAGAAGTACCTCACGTTCTGCAGCCCCTGTCATGGCAACTTCGGTCAGGCGGACAGCCGGCTTGCCGGTCAATTCCCCAATCCCCCGACCCTGCATACTGACAAACTCAGGAACTGGAGCGATGGCAGCCTCTATCATGTTATTACCGACGGGCAGAATGTGATGCCCTCGTACGCTGCACAGGTGAGCCGGGATGAGCGGTGGGCGATTGTGCACTATGTCCGCGTGCTGCAGCGCGCCCATCATGCAAAGGAGTCCGATCTGCAATGAGCATCGACACACATACCACGTCGTCCGTCAGCAAGGCGCTCTCACCGGAGGTTGACCGGATCGGCCTTATTGTTCTCGGAGTGGGAATCGTGCTGGTGATCGCGGCCTACATCTTTGAACCGGTAAGGGCTTCGTTCGATTCGGTTATTCTGTACCTCTTTATGGTCAGCCTGGCCGTGGGCGCGCTGTTCCTGCTGGCACTGGAGTATATCACCGGAGCAGTCTGGAGTGTGCCGATGCGGCGGGTGACGGAGTTTCTGGCCGGACTCTCTCCCTTCCTGATTCTGCTTGTTTTGCCATTGTTCCTGAATCTGCATGACATCTTTCACTGGGCGGACGCCGAATCGGTCCGCCAGGACCCGCTTCTTCAGGCAAAAACACCGTATCTGAATGTGTCATTTCTTACAATCCGGACGCTGGTGTTCCTCGGAATCTGGATCGGGTTTTCGGCGCTGTTTGTGAGGAATTCAACGCAACAGGACGTCACCCGTGATCCCGCGCTGACCCGGAGGAATGTGCTCCTTGCAGCGTTCTTCCTCCCGCTCTTCGCAATCACCATCACCTTCACTGCGATTGATTGGGGGATGAGTCTTGACCCGCACTGGTTCTCAACGATCTATGGCGTGTACTACTTCTCGGGAACTGTCCTTGCCGCCCTTGCAGCTGTGACGCTCATCGTCGTGCTGCTTCATGAGCGGGGTTATCTCCCCGGACTCCGGCGGGATCATTTCTACAGTCTCGGCGCGCTGATGTTCGGATTTGTGAACTTCTGGGCCTACATTGCGTTCAGCCAATTTCTTCTCATCTGGTACGCCAATCTCCCCGAGGAGACGTACTGGTTTATGGCCCGGTGGGAGAACGGATGGCAGTTTGTATCCGTGCTCCTGATCCTGATGCATTTTGCCGTGCCCTACTTCGTGCTTTTGCCGCAGGAAGCAAAAATGGACACCCGCCGGTTGAAGGTCATGGCGGTGTGGCTCCTTGTGGCGCGTTTTCTGGATCTGTACTGGCTTGTGATGCCCACCCACAGCCACTCGGTTTCCTTCAGCTGGGTCGAGCTGGGTTTCCCGGTCGTTGGTGTGGGGATCGTTATCTTGCTCTTCTCCTGGAAGAGTAAACGATACAATCTTGTTCCTATCGGTGACCCGAAACTGAAACGCGGCATGGATTTCCATCTGTAACTCAACCAAGGACGCAGGATGGATCAGCAGTCACACTATAAGGCAGAGACGGACTTCAGGGATCTTCTCCGTGCGCCGCACAGACTTTTCGGTTATACGTATTTGTATTTCCTCGGCGTCCTTGTGCTCATCGGGGTTCTGTACGTGGACAACCTTACGGCAGTAGGACACAATACAGTGATGCCGGTCGTGCTCAAAGATTCGTCCGCATTCGTCCAGGATATCCCGTACCAATCTCCCGGGGTGTTGCCCCCGGTGGACGTACGTGCCGCTGCCATTCCAACGGAGGCGATGATCACGCGGGGCAGGGAAGTGTACCGGGCGAACTGCTCATCCTGCCATGGTGAAAACGGCCAGGGTGATGGTCCCGCCGGACTCCTCCTGAACCCGAAGCCGCGTAATTTTCACGTGGCTGAGGGATGGACGAATGGTGCGACAATATCCGGGATCTACAAGACGCTTCAGGAAGGGATCATACGTAATGGCATGGCGTCGTACGGATATCTGCCCCCGGGTGATCGTTTTGCCATGATCCACCTTATCCGCAAATTTTATCCTGCGCCGCCAGCTGATACCGAGCAGGAGCTCCTGCAGCTGGAAACGGTCTATCAGCTTTCGAAAGGGAGTGTCATCGCCGCACAAATCCCGGTGCGTCTGGCTGCCCGACGGATCACTGAGGAGCAATCTGCCGGGGTAGCGGAGGTGGCAAAGGAAACCCGAAGATTGGCAAACACGGAGAATGCCGCCGGCTCTCTTTTTGCGCGCGTTGCTGCGAATCCCAAACGGGTTCTTACGGCCATGCGCTCGGCAGAAAAACACATTTCTACGCTTGATGAATTTATCCGCCTTGTCGCACCCGATCCGGCCCAACTCGGTTTCCATGCCTCCGTCAATCAGCTGAACCGGGATGACTGGGCCACACTGTATCAGTTTATCCGAAGAGGGATACTATGAAACGTCATGGAATGCGATTCCTGCTTCCGTTGGTTTTATTGTCGACATGTGTGCTGCGGCTCCACGCGCTGACGCCGGTTGATCCCGCGCCAGAAATCGGCATCATGGAAAAATTGGGGGATACTCTCCCGCTGCAGCTGGAAGTGTACGATGAACGCGGTTATCTCGTGCCGCTCAAGGACATCGTCAAACATCCTACGGTCCTGACCTTTGTCTATTTTCGATGCCCCAGTATCTGCAGTCCGCTCCTCACAGAGGTCGCACGGATCGTGGACAAACTCGACCTAGAGGTGGGGACAGACTACCAGATTGTCACGCTGAGTTTCGACCACCGTGAAAAACCGGAGCTCGCAGCACAGAAAAAAGAGAGTTATCTGAATTCACTAAAACAGAAGATCGATCCGGATGGATGGCGGTTCCTTACCGCCGACAGCGCCACGATCCGGCAGATCACCGATGCTGCGGGATTTTACTTCAAACAGGACGGGAACGACTTTATTCATGCCGGGGCGTTGATTGTGATTTCGCCTGAAGGCAAGGTCACCCGCTACATCAATGGTATCCAGTATCTTCCGTTTGATGTTAAAATGGCGGTCATGGAGGCCGCGGAGGGACGTACCGGTCCGACAATCGCGAAACTTCTGAAGTTCTGCTACCGGTACGATCCTGAAGGCAAGACGTACACGATGAATATCACGCGTGTCTCGGGAATCGTCGTGGTTCTCCTTGTTGGCGTATTTGCGGGCGTGTTCATCTTCCGTCCGCGGAAAAAGAAAGCTGAAAGGTAAGACCTTTATGGAACAGGTAACTGTGTCCGGACAACCGGGCACCCGTGGATTCTACGCCGAACCGGGGAGATTTACGGGCATCCGGGGGTGGATTTTCAGTACGGACCACAAGCGGATCGGCATGTTGTATCTGGTGTCGATGGCAGTCTTCTTTCTGGTGGCGGTCACGTTCGGATTTATTATGCGTCTGGAGATGCTGACGCCGGGGGAGACCGTTATAGAGGCGCAGACGTATAACACCTTCTTTACGCTGCACGGCATCATGATGATTTTTCTTTTTATTATTCCCGGGTTGCCGGCAGTGTTCGGAAATTTCTTCCTGCCCCTTCTGATTGGAGCAAAAGATGTCTTCTTTCCACGGCTGAATCTTCTCTCGTGGTGGCTCTTCATCACCGGCGGTCTCCTTGCCCTGGTGTCGGTGTTTCTTCCGGGCGGAGCTGCGGATACGGGCTGGACATTTTACGTCCCGTACAGCGTGCGCACCTCTACGAATGTTTTGCCGGCGCTCGTTGCGGCCTTTATCCTGGGATTCTCGTCGATACTCACCGGCCTGAACTTTGTCACCACGATC
Source organism: uncultured Bacteroidota bacterium (assembly GCA_963700635.1). Classification (GTDB taxonomy): domain Bacteria; phylum Bacteroidota; class Ignavibacteria; order UBA10030; family UBA6906; genus JAGDMK01. The sequence continues at coordinate 828,783 of CAVOYH010000004.1, forward strand.
CATCGGATGCGGGCACCCGGCATGACATGGTTCCGGATGCCGCTCTTTGTCTGGTCACTCTACTCCACCGCCTGGGTTCAGGTCCTGGCCACACCCATCATCGGAATCACGCTGGTGCTTGTGATCCTGGAACGGTGGTTCGGGGTCGGGATTTTTGATCCTGCACTGGGTGGCGATCCGGTCCTGTACCAGCACCTGTTCTGGATCTATTCCCACCCAGCAGTGTATATCATGATCCTGCCGGGACTTGGCATCGTCTCGGAGATTCTTCCGGTTTTTGCGCGGAGGACGATTTTCGGGTACAAATTTATCGCATTCTCGAGTGTGGCCATTGCGGGACTGGGATCGCTGGTCTGGGCACACCACATGTTCACGGTAGGGATGAGTGACACCGGAATGTTTGTCTTCTCCCTTCTGACGTTTCTGGTTTCCATTCCCAGTGCGATCAAGGTCTTCAACTGGGTCGCGACGCTCTACAAGGGGTCCATTGTGCTTGAGGTCCCCCTGCTCTTTGTCCTCTCGTTTATAGTCCAGTTTTCCATCGGGGGCTTTACCGGTTTGATGCTGGGCGCCCTGGCGGTAAATATTCACGTCCAGGATACGTATTTTGTCGTGGGACATTTTCACTATGTGATGTTCGGGGGGACCGGATTCGGTCTTTTCGCGGCCATGCACTACTGGTTCCCGAAGATGTTCGGAAGGATGTACAAGCAGGCGCCGGCCATGATTGCATGGTTGCTCACGACGATCGGGTTTAACCTGTTCTATTTTCCATTTTTCTTTCTGGGATATTTCGGGATGCCCCGGCGGTATTATGACTACCTGCCGGAGTTCCAGACCTATCAGGTTGTTGCGACCGTCGGATCGTGGATCCTCGTGCTGGGAATTCTCGTGATGATCGTAAATCTCCTGGTATCCTTAAAGCGCGGAAAACCCGCGCCGGCGAACCCATGGGGTGGCCGCACGCTGGAGTGGACGGTTTCATCCCCACCGCCCATGGAGAATTTCCACACCATCCCGACGGTGACCACCGGTCCCTACGACTATTCGGAGTACGAACAACGATCAACGGAGCACTCGTGAGCAGCACTGTCCACGGCGCTGCCGCCGGAGCGCACGCTCATCGTGATGATGTCGGGTCGCGCCTCGGCATGTGGCTTTTCCTCTTTACGGAGTTGATTCTCTTCGGCGGGCTTTTTCTGGTCTATGCGGTGTACCGGTTTGTTCACCCGGACGCATTCCATCTCGCTGCCTCAGAACTTGATACCTTCGTGGGGATGGCAAACACCATCATTCTCCTTACAAGCAGCCTCACCGTCGCGATGTCGATCACGGCGATACAGGATGGAAAGAAACAACTCGCGCTCGCGCTTGTGGGTTTGACTCTCGTGCTTGCCCTCGCATTTCTGGTGAACAAGTACTTTGAGTGGGACCACAAGTTTGCGGCGGGACTGTATCCGGGCGCGCCCGAGCTGCTCGCCCAACCGCAGGGTGTGATTCTCTATTTTGGATTGTATTTTGTGATGACCGGACTTCACGCACTCCACGTCGTTATCGGCATGGGCGTGCTTGTGTATGACTTTCTGGCCATTCGGAGCGGCACCATCCATGCGACTTCGTTCGTCCGGCTGGAGTCCGGGGCACTGTACTGGCACCTGGTGGATATTATCTGGATCTTTCTTTTTCCCCTGTTCTATCTGCTGCACTGAGGATCGACCATGAATCAGAACACCACAACACATGACACGGTGACGCCCCACCGGATCTCGTACGGACAGTACATCCTGATCTGGTTCGGACTCCTGGGACTCACAGCACTCACGGTATCCCTTGCCGGTATCGAGCTGGGGCGCTGGGTCATTATCACCGCAATGACCATCGCCTCGATCAAGAGTCTGCTGGTATTGAACATCTTTATGCATCTGCGCTTTGAAGAGAGGATATTCCGGATCTTCGCGCTTGTTGCGCTCGTTACGCTGGTGGTCTTTATCGTGCTGACGTTTTTCGACTATGCCTTTCACTGACAGCCGGTCTGTCCGGAGAATGCACTCATGTTTACAGGTTCATCACCTTTTGCGGATTACGTAGATACCACGTTTCTGGTTATCACGGGAATCTCCGCCATTGTCCTGATCGGATTAATGGCGGCAATGATCTATTTTGTGATCCGGTACAGCCGGAAGAGAAATCCACACCCCACCAATATTGAAGGGAATGTCCCTCTCGAGGTGGCCTGGACGGTTATCCCGCTGGTCCTGTTCCTTGGGATGTTCTACATGGGGTGGGAGGGATACAAACAGATGTCTGACGTGCCCGACGGAGCAATTCCGATCAAGGTCACCGCGCGCATGTGGTCCTGGACATTTGAGTATCCGAACGGCCTGCAGACCGACACGCTCGTTGTGCCCGTGAAAGAGCCGATCAAGCTCACGCTCATATCGCAGGATGTCAATCACTCCATGTACATCCCTGCATTCCGGATAAAAAAGGACGCGATTCCGAACCGGGAAAACACGATGTGGTTCAGCACGCCGGAAGTGCAGAGTTATGATATTGCATGTGCGGAGTACTGCGGGTTGCGCCATGCATACATGTACACGAGGCTGATTGCCCTTGAGCATTCAGCATTCGAACTGTGGTACCGGGAACGATCGGGCAAGGAGGCGAAGCCCTACACGCCGCTCACGGCTGGCCTGCCCGAGTCCCGATGAGGAAGTACCAGGTCCCGCGTAGTGTGGCACAATTTCTCAGTCCTGAAACGAGGATCCGACAGGTATGGATGTTCTGAACAGCATAGCGCTGCCTCAATCGACGGAGCATTTTCATCTGCTTCTGTTCGTGTATAACCTGGTGATGCTCATGGCGATGCCGTATATCGCCCTGCTGACCGGGGCTCTTGTGCTGGCGGTGTGGGCTGACAGGAAGAACCAGATGGGCGCCGACCCCTACGGCAGGCACCTCTCCCGCACGATCGTCCACGCAGTGCTTCCGTCAAAGTCGGTATTCCTGTATATGGGCATATTGCCGTCACTGTCGATGGTCTTTGTGTACGCACAGCTCCTGCAGGGTACGCCCGCGCTGGCGACCGGCTTCGCAGCACTGGGAGTGCTCCTCCTCCTTTGTGCCGGTATTGCGGGGTTCTTTTTCCAGTACACATTTCGGATCGAGGACGTCCTCGCGCACATAGCAAGAGCCAAGACTCCGTCTGCCGAGGTGGTGGAATTAGAAACCGGAACCAAAGGCACGCACCGCAGGAGCGGCACCGTGGCAGTCTGGTCTATCCTTGGCGCCGTGTTTTGCTTCAGCGCGGCGCAGACGATCGCAGGGAATCCGTCGCACTGGCATACCGTTGATTCGTTGTTTGCTGCCTTTCTCTCGCTGGATGTCTGGCTCTCCATGATCTTTTTCCTTTCCGTATCCGCGGCACTGAGCGGGGCGGGTATTCTGCTGTTTCATCAAAAACATGCCGTGAGCCATAAAGCCGACGAGGGGTATACAGCGCACATTCAGCGCTCCAGCATCCGTCTGTCGACGCTGGCTCTTCTGTGTGCGCCCGTCGTGCTCATCCTCACGCTGACGAGATTGCCGGATGGGGTGCTGTCAGGGTGGGTGTATGCCCTCGCCGCCGTGGCCGTCCTCTCTTTCTTCGGATCACTGCACGGGCTCTACGCCTTCGTGCGGTTACGGCGTGTGACGGCGACAGAATATGCCTTTGCAGCGATGATACTTGCGACAACGGCGCTTGTGACGAAGGATCAGGTCGTTTTGCACAACGCCACAAAGGTACGGTCGGTTGTCGTTGCTCAATCCTATGACAATTCCAAGGAGGCGCTTAAGAGTGCGCTGGGAGTAGCCGTCAAGCAGTTCACCGGCGAGGACATCTACAACGCACGGTGTTCTGCGTGCCACCTTTTTGACCAGAAGAAGGTGGGCCCTTCGTATAAAAGCGTGTTGCCAAAGTACCAGGGGAAAAAATCACAACTCGTTTCATTCATACTGAATCCCGGGAAGATTGACCCGGATTATCCGCCCATGCCTTCCCAGGGACTCAAACCATCCGAAGCGGATTCGATTGCCACCTATCTCTTGAAGAAAGCAGAGCCGAAGGGATCGTGATGAGGAGCCAGACGGAGACACAACCGGCGGGAGGGCGGAGCATCGTACGATCCCGGCAGACTTCCGCCGCGGGTTATCTGTCGCTCACAAAACCCGGCCTCACGGGGATGTCTGTGGGGACTGCAGTTGCGGGAGCAATACTTGCCGCAGAGGGTTGGCAGGATTACGGACGGATTGTTGCCGTTGCGGTGGGGACGTTTCTTGTTGGTGGAGGGGCGGTGGCACTGAACCAGTACGCCGAACGGGCCTTTGATGCCCTTATGCACCGCACACGGCGCAGGCCGCTGCCTGCAGGGACCCTGACTCCCAACCAGGGACTTGTCTTTGGGTTGGGCATTGCGCTTCTGGGCCTGTTGACGCTTGCGACGTTTACCACGACGCTTGCCGCCAGCCTGGCGGGAGGCACGATTACGATCTACCTCCTGGTGTACACCCCCTTAAAGCGGAAAACCCACCTGGCTACAGCCGTGGGCGGCATTCCAGGGGCAATCCCGCCGGTGATCGGATGGGTTGCAATAACAGGTAGTATTAGCATCGAAGCCTACGTTCTTTTCCTCGTACTCTTCCTGTGGCAGATGCCGCATTTTCTGGCGCTGGGATGGATGTACAGGGAAGACTACATGAGAGGAGGGTACCGGCTGCTCACGTCTCTGGATGCTACGGGGAAGATAACGAGCCGGATCATTCTGGTGTTTCTGTGGGCGTTGCTGCCCGCATCCATGCTCCCGTTCTTCTTGGGAATGGCCGGGAGCACGTTTCTTGCAGGTGTTTTTCTCGGGTGGATCCTTTTTGTGATCCCCTCGTACCGATTTCTGGCGGACGTGACCGAGAAACACGCCCGCGCCGTGTTCCTGGTTTCGCTTGCCTATATACCCCTCTTCTTCGGGCTATTCGCCCTCGACCGTCTTTTACTCTACCTATAATGCTGTTGGTAAGTGTGAGTTCAAGTGGTTGTCTGTCAAGACCTTACCCGGCAACACTACATGTATATTCTATACAATCCGCACTTGTCGATCATTTTGTGATCACGCCAGATCTTACGACGAATTCTTTGAGAAGTCGTGAGAAGTGCTCCCTGACCTGATTGGCCACGATGGTCACCTCGGCGTGATCCAGCTTGGCGGAGCTTGTTCCGGTAGCTTTATTTGTTATGCAGGAGATCCCTGACACGCGCAGTCCCAGTGCGGCGGCAAGTGCCGTTTCCAGAACTGTTGACATCCCCACAGCATCCCCCCCGAGGCGGTAGAGCATTTCGACTTCCGCGGCCGTTTCATACGATGGGCCCTTAACGCCGGCATACACGCCGGTGGCGACCCGCAAACCAAGATCAGCTGCGGTTCTGGTCAGGAGTGCGCACAAATCAGGATCATACAAACGATTCTCGCGGACTCTCGCCGGCACATCGGGCGGCAGGGCCAGACCCGTCATGTTGATCTGGTCTGTGATCACCATGAGGTCTCCCGGTACAAGTCCCCGATGTATTCCTCCAGCGGCGTTGGTAATCACCAACTGTGGAATTCCCAGGCCTGCCACAACCCTGACCGGGAAGAGGACAGTGTTCAGATCACCTGATTCATAAAAATGCGCACGCCCCTGTACTGCCAGCACGTTTCTGCTGCCTAACCGGCCGAACACAAGTTGGCCTTTATGTCCTTCCACGGTGGCGCCGGGGTAGAAGGGGATGCTGCCGGAAGGCACGACGGTGCGGTCTTCCAGCCCATCGGCGAAACTCCCGAGTCCGGAACCCAGGATAATCGCGACGTCGGGTGTACCGGAGATCCGTGTGCGGAGGAAGTGCACTGCTGCATCGATATGGGGCTGGGTGATCATCCGAAGAAAATACCGGCCATCGCCGCAGCTGAAAGATTTGCGAGAGTTCCCCCGAGAACTGCCTTCAGGCCGAGGGCTGCAAGGTCTTTGCGCCGTTCGGGCGCCAGCGGACTGATGCCGCCTATTTGAATTGCTATGGAGGAGAAGTTGGCGAATCCGCACATGGCGAATGCCGCCATGAAGATCGCCTTGTCGGTGGAGAGGATGCCTTCCGCGATCATCCTGGAGAGATCCAGGTACCCGACAAATTCGTTCAGGACAATCTTGGTTCCGATAAGTGATCCAAAATTGAGGGCATCAGCCCAGGGCACGCCGATGGCGAAGGCCAGGAGCTGGAAAATGAGTCCGAAAAGGAGTTCAAGCGAAAGGGAGCGGCCGTAGGAGGCAGTCAGGATGGTGTTGAGTCCGGTGATGTCCCCCAGACCGGTCAGAAGGTAGTTCACGAGGGCAATAAGCGCTATAAACGCGAGCAGCATAGCGCCGACATTGAGTGCGAGGTGAAGTCCGTCCGATGCCCCGGCGGCGGCGGCCTCAATGACGTTGGAAGAGGTACGTTCAATTTTTACTTTTACCGCGCCTTTGGTTTCCGGGTCCCCGGTTTCGGGGAAGAGGATCTTTGCGATGGCCAGTCCGGCAGGTGCTGCCATGATACTTGCGCCGAGAAGCTGTGCTGCAAACCGTGCCTGGCCGACATCCAGAGGAAGCCCGTGCTTCTGGGAATATGCATAGCCCAGCATCTGCACGTACGCAGCCAGCACGCCACCGGCAATCGTGCACATTCCCCCGACCATGATTGTCAGGAGTTCAGAGTTTGTCATTCCCTTGAGAAACGGCCGGATCATCAGGGGAGCTTCCGTTTGCCCGACGAAAATATTTGCGGTGTTGGACAATGATTCCGCGCCGCTTGTGCCCATGACGCGCGACATGATCCATGCCATGCCCTGGACGATGCGTTGCATTACGCCGAGGTAGTAGAGCACGGACATCAGGGAGGCAAAGAAGATGATGGTGGGGAGGACCTGGAACGCAAAGAAGAAGCCGAGGTTTCCTTCCGTGCCCGGGCCGACGGCGAGGTCGCCGAACACGAATTTCGCCCCCTCAGTGGTAAACCCGAGAATGCGCACAAACCCGTAGCTGATCCACTCAAAGGAGAGTTTGACCCACCCGAGCGGGGCAAAGAATTCCCCGAGGGCTTCACCTTCCAGCACAAAAATGGCAAAGACAAATTGCAGACCGAATCCGGCGGAGACGAGGCGCCAGTTGACTTTCCGGCGGTTGTTGGAAAACAGTAACGCGATCCCCACGAGGAAGAGAAGGCCGAAGGCGCCATGCGCCAGAGAGAGGATAGACATGTCGTGCGAGTCAGTAGTGGAAAGAGAGTGGGTGTCCGGGTCCGGAAACCCTTGCGCTAGTCACCGGGCGCTGGCGGCTGAAAACAGCGCCGGCACCGTGCTTCGTAAAGATCCTTCGCCCCGACCAGGACCCGCTCACTGGATTGTGTGATGCGCTGCGTCCGGTCCGCAGGATTCCCGCACACCATACAAATGGCGAGCGTTTTGGTGATGTACTCGGCAACAGCCAGAAGCTGGGGCATCGGTTCAAACGGTTTGCCCCGGTAATCCTGGTCCAAACCCGCAATGATCACACGCTTCCCTTCATTGGCAAGCTGATCCGCAACTTCGACGATCGTCATGTCAAAAAACTGCGCTTCATCAATGCCGACCACCTGCGCGTTCCGGACGAGCGGGAGGATGTCGGCGGGGTGATCTACCATCGTGGACGGAATTTTGAGATCGCTGTGTGAAACGATGTGATCGTTGCTGTACCGGGTGTCGATGCGGGGCTTGAATATCTCAACCTCCTGGCGGGCAATCTGTGCCCGGCGGAGGCGCCGGATCAATTCTTCCGTTTTGCCGCTGAACATACACCCTGCAATCACTTCAATCCAGCCGGTAGTGCGCGGTGAATCGTGAAACGTGGGCATGGTCATGGTTTGGTGCGCCGGACATTCTTGAGGTTTTTACCCCCGAAAGGGTAGGGAAGGAGTTCGGTGAGTTTATGAATTTTTAGCGCGCCGGTTTCTGTTGAGAGAATCACATCCACATCGCCTGCGAGGTCCATCATCACCTGCCTGCAGGCTCCACAGGGCGGGGTGGCCTTTTTCTCGTCGGATGCGATCGCAAGAGCCACGAACGACGTTTCCCCTTCTGAGACTGCTTTGAACAATGCAGTCCGTTCGGCACATACCGTCAGTCCGTAGGAACTATTCTCAATATTACACCCGGTGTACACCTTGCCACTGCGTGTAAGCACCGCTGCCCCTACCCGGAAACGGGAGTACGGGGAATGTGAGTGGCGCTTGGCGGCTCTGGCCCGCGAAACGAGTGTGCGGTAGTTCATTCTGCTCCGGTGTGGAACGTTTTACAAATATATCGAAAGGGGCCCAGATAAGCAAACAAGGAGAAGCCCGGGAAGGGGATGCCGACGCGCGGGGGAGGATTGGCGGTATGAGGAGGAACTCAGGCGGGCCTGAGCTCGATGCGGGTGAGTTCGGGCGGACAGTTGATACGCACGGGGATCCCGACTGTCCCGACGCCGCGCGACACGTACATTTGCGTCTTTCCCTGCCGGTACAGGCCCCACACAAAGGGAGAAGCCAATGCAGCCGGAGTCAATATAGTGTCGGCAAATTTTCCGAACACAACCTGTCCGCCATGCGTGTGACCGCTCAGCATCACATCGATATTCCGTGTTGCGGCCTCATCCAGGAAATACGGACGGTGATTCATGAGGATAGAAGGCCCTTCCGTCGGGATACTCGCCAGCGCCGTGTCCATGCGCCTACCGGCGGCCGGAGCGTTGCCAACGTCGTCAATTCCGAGAAGGCGGATGGATGATTTTCCGCGCCTGATGATCCGCCCCTCATCCCTGAGAATCTGCACCCCGGCCTGTGCTGAGACCTCCGCGATACGGTCCGGTTCACGGGAATAGAAATCGTGGTTGCCGAGAACACCATACACGCCATCCCGGGTGCGCAGGCCGCTGAATGCGTCGGCAAACGGGAGCACCTCATCACCCGCTCCGTTCACAATATCTCCGCCTACCACAACCAGATCAACGCCCATGGCATTGAGCATGCGGACATATTCATCCATGTCCCTCTTCAGCATGTACATGCTCGAATGGATGTCCGTCACAAGCCCGATACTGTATCCGGAGAATTCAAGGGGAAGCCCGGGTACGAGGAGTGTTTCCTGATTAATCTCGCACCCGTGCTTCTCAACGATCATTCCATACGCCGTCGCTCCAAACGATGCTGCCGTGAGTCCGTACACGCTGCGCCGGAGAAAAACCCGCCTTGACTGATCAAAGCGCTGGAGTGACGGTCGGGAACGGAACGTCGACAACCCGTCCCGGGTGGCTGGAAGCCGCTTTAACCCTGCCCAGATTCCCCGGAAAGGGAGTTTGAACAATGCGACGATCAGCAGCGCAAATCCGAGCACAAAGGTCGCCGAGTGCCACCAGTAAAACGGGTAGACGGCGCTGTAGATGAACCACTCCGGAAACGTGACATCCCGCACCCTGAATATCGCAATGAGGAGCAGGGCCACGTTAAAAACAACAAACGTGACAAGCACAGGCCAGCGCATCCGCTTGAAGACGCCTGCATGGTTCGCTGACCACTTCCAGAAGCGGCGCAGGAGGTATGCCTGGAGGGCTAGGATAAGGATCGGTATGATGAGTCTGAAGAGCATAGTCTGTAGTGTTGTGTGTACAGATATTAACGCCATGGGAGACACTTAAGTTTCATGAAAGGTATCCAATTTTAAGGGAAATTGACCGTTTGTCGGCATCCCCGGACCCTGCGCTCCCCGTACGGGCGCGTCGGAATGCTTGTGAGTCAGCCCCGTGTTCACTATATTGGAGCACATTTATGAACTTCGTTTCCAAGATATTGATCGCCCTGTACCGTTCCGCGTTTGTGAAGCGGATCCTCGTGGCAGGGGGTAGCCTCCTCGGCATATTTGTCCTGATGAACTACATCGTCCTCCCGCTCTATGTGAATCATGCGGGCCGCATCGCTGTTCCCAGCGTCATCGGGATGCAGAAGGATGATGCCATCCGGCTGCTTGAGTCATCCGGGTTCCGGGCCGTAGAGGCGGACACCCGCCCGGATCCGGAGCACCCGATAGGTGTGGTGATCCAGCAGAACCCGCCTGCCAATGCTGTCGTGAAGGAGGGGAGAAGAATTTATCTTAGTCTGAGTGGAGGCGAAATTCAGGTCCCCGTTCCATCACTCCGCGGGCGCTCCCTTCGGGATGCCCGCTTTGCGCTTGAACGGCAGGGTCTGAAACTGGGGACAGTCGGGTTTAACTCTTCCGATTCGTACCCCGAAAACACCATTATTGAGCAGTCCATTGCGCCGGATTCCAGAGTGTCAAAGGGCACCGAGGTGCATATCACAGTAAGTCAGGGCCGACTCCTGGGCGTCACGCATGCACCGCTGATAATCGGGAAGACGCTGGGGGAAGCCCGTACGATCCTGGAATCCGACGGTTTCCGACTCGGCGTCATCACGTATCAGCAAAGTTTTGACCTGGTGCCCAACACCGTGGTTGACCAATATCCCCGTCCGGGGGATGTGTTGGGCCCGGGGCAGGCGATAGATTTGTTCGTGGTAAAGACCGGACGTCCGGCCGAAGAATTTCAAACTCCCCCGCACTAACAGGCGTCATCATGATACGGATTGCTCCGTCCATATTAACGTCGGACTTCGCCCGTCTGGAGAACCAGGTGGCTGCTCTGGAGAAGGGGGGGGCGGACTGGATTCATCTCGACGTTATGGACGGTGTGTTCGTTCCCAACCTGACCTTCGGCCCCCCCGTCATTGCGGCGGTGCGGAAGGTGACGCGTCTCCCGCTTGACGCACACCTGATGATCGTCGATCCGGACCGCTGGATCGAAACGTACAGGGCTGCGGGGGTGGACAAGATAACCGTACACGCCGAAGCATGCCCCCATTTGCATCGCACCATACACCGGATCCGGGAAGCAGGCGCAGAGGTTGGTGTCAGCGTGAATCCCGCAACACCACTCTCCGTGCTTGAGGAGATTCTCGGCGACGTGGATCTGGTGCTGATCATGTCTGTGAACCCGGGATTCGGAGGACAGACGTTTATCCCTGGCACAGTATCGCGCATCCGGCGGCTCGCCGCCATGATTCTTGAGCACCGGAGCAGCGCGGTAATTCAGGTGGATGGCGGGATTGACGCGGAGACATCACGTCAGGTCGCTGCCGCGGGCGCAAACGTCCTTGTTGCCGGAAGTTATATCTTTTCTGCACCCTCCATTCCGGATGCCATCAGGACACTGCGGCGCTCTGCTGCAGATGGCGCCGGCACAAGGCCGGGATCTACTCTGAAGAACGTGTAAGACCACAGCTGCGCAGACCGGAAGGGGATCCGGCCCACCCGGATGCCCACCCCCGCCCCCGGTACACCCGCGATTTTCTTTTGTTCCTGCCGACATTGTACTTGACTTTCACTGTTCCTGCCGTTATATTTAAACCTTCCAATATGAAATACCTTAATTAGTAAGGCAAACGGCAAACACAGCATGCTAGACGAAATTGATCTGACACTCCTTCGTATCCTTCAGGAAGAGGGAAGAACCCGCCGGAATGACCTGGCGGAGGCGGTTGGACTGTCGCTCCCGTCGGTCAGCGAGCGGCTCCGTAAACTGGAGGAGGCGCGTATCATCACCGGGTATCATGCAACCGTGGACCACAAGCGGCTGGGCAATGATATCACTACGTTCATCATTGTGACCGTCGATTCTTCGCGGCACTACAATAATTTTCTGGAGCATGCCCGTGCACTGGATGAAATCATGGAATGCCATGCCATCACCGGTGACGGCACGCACCTCCTCAAGGTGCGGACCTGTAATACTGCTTCGCTTGAAAAACTCCTTGCGCGGATTCAAACCTGGACGGGAGTAGTCCGGACGCATACCCAGCTGGTACTCTCGACGTCAAAAGAGACCGCCCGAATAAAATTCTTTCTCCCCACACCCACAACTACAAAAGGATAAGCTCCATGGCAAAGGCAGCGGCGTCGAACGCCATCGGTCGTGTCTTCAAAACGATAAAAGATGAAAGCGTGACCATGATCGACTTCAAGTTCATGGATTTTCCAGGGCAATGGCAGCACTTCTCGGTCCCGGTCGGGCAGCTCCAGGAGTCAAGTTTTGAAGATGGCTTTGGCTTTGACGGGTCCAGCATCAGAGGATGGAAGGCCATCAACGAAAGTGACATGCTCTTGATCCCGGATGCCGAGACGGCTTTTATCGACCGGTTTATTGAAGAGAAGACACTCAGTCTGATCTGTGATGTGTTTGATCCAATGACAAAAGAGAAGTACGAGCGATGCCCCCGGAATATCGCGCAAAAAGCCGAGGCGTTCCTGAAATCGACCGGCATTGCCGATGTCTGCTACTTCGGAGCGGAAGCCGAGTTTTTCATTTTTGATGACGTCCGTTTTGATACCAACGAACACAGCAGCTACCATTACGTGGATTCCGTGGAGGGCCGCTGGAATTCCGGCCGGGAGGAAATGCCGAACCTGGGTTACAAGCCGCGTTATAAAGAAGGCTATTTCCCGGTTCCCCCCACAGACCATCTGCAGGATCTGCGGAACGAAATGACAAAGAACTTGCTCGCGGTGGGACTGCCTGTCGAAGCCCAGCATCATGAAGTGGCCACTGCCGGACAATCGGAGATTGACCTGCGGTTTGCACCACTCCTGAAGAGCGCTGACGACATGTTACTCTTCAAGTACATCATCAAGAACACCGCGCGGATGCGGGGGCGGACGGTTACCTTCATGCCGAAACCCATCTTCGGCGACAACGGTTCAGGCATGCATGTCCACCAGAGCCTCTGGAAAGACGGCAAGCCGCTCTTCTACGGGAACCGGTACGCAAACCTGAGCGAGATGGCGCTGCACTACATCGGGGGATTGCTGAAACATGCACCGGCGTTGTGTGCGATCACGAACCCCACAACAAATTCCTACAAAAGGCTCGTGCCGGGCTTTGAAGCGCCGGTAAACCTCGCCTATTCCCAGCGTAACCGGAGTGCATCGGTGCGAATCCCGATGTATTCGCCCAATCCGAAGGCCAAACGCGTGGAGTTCCGGTGCCCCGATCCCGCCTGCAACCCGTACCTCGGGTTCTCCGCGCTGTTGCTGGCCGGGCTTGACGGGGTGATGAACAAGATTGATCCGGGAGAACCGCTGGACAAGGACATCTATGACATGGAGCCGGAGGAGCTGAAGAACGTGCCTTCAACCCCGGGATCCCTGGAGGAAGCCCTCCATGCGCTCGAACGGGATCATGACTTTCTCCTGCGCGGCGATGTGTTCACCGAAGACGTGATCCAGGCGTGGATCGGGTACAAGATGGACAAAGAGGTCAAACCCATGGCCTTGCGTCCGCACCCGTACGAATTCGGACTCTACTACGACGTCTGATCCCCGCGAGGGGCAGTCAGGTCGGGTGCCCGCGCGCTATCGGCGGGCGCCCGTCCCTTGTTTTTCCCGCATAATCTCGCTATGTTCGCTGTATGGACTTCCGTTTGATCCGCTATGCTGCCGGGGAGCGGGTGGCGCGTATCACCCTCAACCGGCCCGAAAAACGTAACGCACTCGACGATGTTATGGTGGGGGAACTTACTTCCGCCTTTCTCGCTGCCGCACGTGATCCTGCCATAAAGGTCATTGTGCTCGCCGGGGCGGGTCCGGCCTTCTGCTCAGGAGCCGATCTTGTCCAGCTTGAACGGATGAGCACGTACGACCTGGAACAGAACCGCGCTGATTCCCTCCGCCTGGCCACATTGTTCAAGACGATGTATGAGGTAAGAAAGCCGGTGATCGGACTGGTACACGGACCCGCACTGGCCGGGGGGTGCGGGCTGGCTTCCCTGTGCGACTTTGTCCTGGCCGCGCGTGAACGGGCCCGCTTCGGTTACACCGAAGTGCATATCGGTTTTGTCCCCGCTATCGTCTCCGTCTACCTTGCAAAACGTATTGGTGAAGGACGCGCCCGTGAGCTGATCCTGCGCGGAAATGTGCTCAGAGCGAAAGAAGCGGAAGAGATCGGACTAATCACCGCTGCGGTTCCCGATGACGAACTGGAACGTCGCGGGGCGGCACTGGTCCAGGAACTCATAACGGAGAACAGCGCAACGGCGATGGCGATGGCCAAAGAGATGCTGGGGAGAATGAACGGCATGAGCGTGCCGGATGCCATGGATTTTGCGGTGAACATGAATGCAGCGGCGCGTATGACGGCCGATTGTAAAAAAGGCGTGTTGGCGTTTTTGAACAAGCAAAAACCCGATTGGTGACCGTATGCATGAGGACCTTCTCCAGACCATCCGGAGTGTTCCCGATTTTCCCAAACAGGGGATTGTCTTCCGGGACATTACCACGCTGCTCAAAGATCCCGGTGCATTCACCCGGGCCGCCGATATCATGATCGCCCGGTACAAGGATGCCCGGGTTGACAAGGTGGTGAGCGTGGAATCGCGCGGATACATCTTCGGCTCTGTGCTCGCGTACCGCCTGAAGGCGGGTTTTGTCCCGGTGCGGAAACCCGGGAAACTTCCTGCAGAGACAATCCGTGAAGAATACCAGCTCGAATATGGCAGCGACGCGGTGGAGATACACACCGATGCTCTGCGCAAAGGGGAACGGGTTCTGGTCCATGACGATCTGCTCGCCACCGGCGGCACGATCGAGGCCACGTGCAAACTTGTCCGGCGGCTCGGAGGCGAAATTGTGGGCGTTTCATTTCTCATCGAATTGAGTTTCCTGAAGGGCAGGGATCGGTTACAGGAATACGATGTGTCCTCCGTACTCGCCTACGACCGCGAATAGGTGGCGGACATAGGCAGGTGCGCGCGCCCGTGACGGTTCGGGCGCCTTTTTTTTGTTGCATTTGAGTCAGAATGGTGATATGTTTGAACGCCCCGTCACAGACTGACCGAAAAGTCATTCTATGGAATCGACGGTCATACCATCGCAACTCTATGCCACCACCCAAACGGAAACAGAGCGTCCGCCGCCAGCGCCATCTCCGGGAACATCTCGCGCGGCGCGAAGACATCCTCACCGCAGCCCGTAAGGTGTTCGCCCGACAGGGATACGGCAACGCAACGATGGATGCCATTGCGGCGCAGGCCGACTTCGGGAAGGGCACGGTCTATAATTATTTCCGCAACAAAGCCGATCTTTTTACGCATGTTGTGCTTTCGCTGCTGGATGAATACGGCCGGACCCTGCAGCAGGCGATCCGTGAGGCCGGCGGGACAAGGGCCGTTTTCGAGCGGTTTGCCAAAGAAGCGATCCTTCACTATCAGAAGAATGAAGATGTCACCCGCATCATTGTCAGAGAGATGAACAGGTTCACCGGGGAACAGGGTGATGCCGCATCCCGTGCCGTGTTTACGAAAATGGAGCACTCAGCCGGGCAGCTGGCCGGAGTGTTCACGGACGACAGTACATTCCGCGCGCTCTCCGGCGAAGAACAGGTGGAACTCGCCAGAGTCTTTCTTTCTCTTCTCCACGCCCGCACCATGCGGTTCATCATGCATGGACGGGGGATTCAACACCTGGATGCCGCACGTGAGGCGGCATTCATCACCCGGTTGTTTTTTGACGGAGCAAACGCTTCCTAATATGGGCACCATTTCTATGAAGCCGACATTTCTCCTCGTCTGTATTTTCCTCCTGTTCCATTCTGCCGGCGCGCAGACAGACACGCTTACCAATCGTCTGACGGTGGAAGATGCGGTGCGCGCGGCATTGATGAACAACCATGATCTTGTGGCTGCCAGGCTGGACGTTGAACGCGCAGACGCACGTGTGCAAGAAGCGTGGGGCACCGCACTCCCGAAGGTGGATCTGAAAGCCAACTATACGCGCACCCTCAAGAAACCGGTCTTCTTTCTTCCGGACTTCCTGAATCCGGGGAGCGGCAAGATCAGCGCCATCGAAATCGGATCCACTCACGCGCTGGACATGAGTCTGCGGGCGGATCAGGTGCTGTTTAACTCGGCCGTTTTCATCGGAGTCGGCAGCGCACGGATTTATGCACGGGCGGCTCATGAAGTGTACCGTGCCAAAGAGGTGGAGGTTGTTGCCAATGCCCGAAAGGCCTTTTACGGTGTGCTGCTCTCCCACGACGCACTGTTGATGATGCAGGCGAATCTCAAAAACGCTGAAGAGAATCTGGGCAACGTGCGCCTGCTCGCCGCACAAGGGCTCGTGTCGGAGTACGATCTGCTGCGGGCCGAAGTCGCGCTGGCAAACCTCCGGCCTGAAATTATCAGATCGGAAAATTCGTACCGGCAGGCCCTGAACGGGCTCAAGATCATGCTTGGCGTTCCCTATCTGACTGCTGTCAGGATTCAGGGTACCCTGGATCTGCAGCCCGTCGATGAAGATCTCCTGCGTGAGGCCACGGCCACTGTCCTGGAATCAAATCCCTCACTTGGCGCGCTACGCCATCAGGCGGATGTACATGACGCTATCGTCGCCGTTGAACGATCCGGCTACCTGCCCACTCTCTCTGCTTTTGGGACGTATGCCTATACATCCCAAAACAATCAGTTCAAATTCGCCCTCCCCGACTTTATCACGAGCTCTACGATCGGACTGTCGCTATCTATGAATATTTTTAACGGGCTCCAGACCAACGCCCGCGTGGAACAGGCGCAGCTTGAGTCCAGAAAAACCCGGGAGTCCATTCTGGGACTCGAAAACACGCTTCAAACTTCGGTCGAATCTATTGTCCTGCAGATTCACAGGGCACGCCAACGGGTGGAAGCTCAGGCCAGGACAGTGGAGCAGGCTGAGAAGGGTTACCGCATTGCGACAACCCGGTACAAAAACGGAGCCGGCACACTGCTCGAAGTGAACGACGCCCAGCTTGCCCTGACACAGGCAAAGGTCAACCGGATGCAGGCTCTCTATGACCATCTTGTTGCCTCGGCTGATCTGGACCAGGCTCTGGGAAGGGTGCCCGCCGGGCTCACGCAGTCGGAACATGAACATGATTGAACGTATCCTAATGAGGACTGTACTTCCATGAGAACTCTCCATCACGCTCTTTTTTTTCTTCCAATACTCCTTTGTATCGTCTGGGCAGGGTGCAGCAAGACTCCGGACACGCCGCCAGCGGAAACTGCCTCATCCTCCCCTGCGACGCTGGTGCGCGTTCAGGAAATCCGGCTGGAGCCCTTCGCTGAACTGTTGTCCATCGCAGGCGTTGTAAAAGCCCTCGACGATGTTTTGCTCAGCGCGGAAGAGGCGGGAGTCCTGAAGGAATGGAAGGCCGCGAAAGGGCAGTATGTCAGGAAGGGCGCCATTATCGCCCTGCTGAATGACGACGTGCTCCGCCCTTCCTTCCTTGCGGCGGAAGCTCAGTACAAGAATGCCGAAATGAACTACCAGAAACAGGCGAATGTCTACGCCGAGCAGGGCATCAGCGAGTTGCAATTCAAGTCGGCGGAATATGCCCGGGATGCGGCAAAGGCACAGGCCGACCTTGCCCGTGCGCGGTGGGAACGCACCCGGGTGAAAAGCCCGGTGGACGGCATCCTGGATGATCACCTCGTGGATGAAGGGGAGATGACCTCTCCCGGCGCTCCGGTCGCCCGCATCGTCAATATCGACCGGGTCCGGATTCAGGTAAATGTCCCGGAACGGTACGCCAGCACACTGAGGACTGGCGCCATGCTTCAGCTCAGCGTGCTCGCGTATCCAGACGAAACATTCAGGGGAAAAATCACGCACGTGGGCGCGACGGTGTCTGCGGACAACCGGACCATCGTCGTGGAGAGTATTATCACCAACCCCCGGAGGAAGCTAAAACCGGAGATGATTGCAAAATCTGAGATCGCCCGCTCACAGGCGCGGGATGTGATTCTTGTCCGGGAGAATCTGGTGCAACAGATGGACCAGGGACTGTACGTCCTGTTTATCGAGCAGAACGGGAAGGCCATACAACGAAAAGTCACCCTGGGCGCGCATATTGACGGGCGTGTCGAGGTGTCTTCTGGTCTTGCGGTGGGGGACCGGTTGATCATCAGCGGGTTCGAACAGATTGCCGACGGTCAACCAGTGACCGTTACACAGTAGGTCCGGAGTATACCATGCGCCTTGCCAATATGGCCGTTGATAACAAAGTAGCCGTCTACATCCTCATGCTCATCATCTTCGTGCTCGGCTGGAGCTCCTATTCAGGATTGCCCCGGGAAGCCGCGCCGGACGTGAGTATCCCGCTGGTCATTGTCTCGACTCCGTATATCGGCGTCTCGCCGGCCGATATCGAAGGACTTGTGACGCAGCCTCTCGAACGGAACCTGAAATCACTCAAAGACATCAAGCAGATCACCTCAGCCTCCAAGGAAGGACTCTCCACGATCCGTGTGGAGTTCACCGTCGGTGTGGACACCGATGACGCGCTTCGCCGGGTGCGGGATGAGGTGAATTCCACGCGCCCGGAATTGCCGGCCGATATCCTTGACCCGATTATCTCGGAGATCAATTTTAGCGAATTCCCGATTATGTACGTAAACGTGCAGGGATCGATCGGGATTGCGCGGCTGAAGTCCATCGCAGAAGATCTGCAGGATGAATTCGAATCCATCCCGGGTGTGCTCAGGGCGGACATCTCGGGCGGTCTCCAACCCGAGGTGCAGGTAAACTGTGACGTGAATCTTCTGAATGGCTACAAAGTGTCGTTTGATGACGTTGCGAATGCCATCCGGTCGGAAAACGTCACCATACCCGGCGGTGTGCTGGATGACAAGTTCACGGCAACCTCTCTCCGGGTACCCGGAGAGTACAAAAGAGTCCGGCCGCTGGAAGATATTATCATCCGGTTGCAGAACGGTCTGCCCATCTACGTCCGGGATGTCGCAACGGTGGAGTATGCCTTCGAGGACCGGAAGACGTATGCCCGGTTGAACGGCGAAGAAGTGGTCACGCTCGCGGTTCGGAAACGTGCGGGGGAAAATCTTGTGCGAATTGCAGAGGAAGTCAAAACGCTCACCGCCAACGCCAGAGCGCGCCTCCCGGAAGGGGTCTCACTGGTAGTCTCCAACGATCAGTCGATCTTTATCAGCCGGAGCGTCCATGAACTGGAAAACAGCATCATGACCGGCATGGTGCTCGTCGTGCTTGTGTTGTTTATGTTCTTCGGATTCAAGAATTCCCTGCTTATCTCGACGGCGATTCCACTTTCCATGTTTATCGGCTTCATCATTCTTTCCCTTTCCGGGATCACGCTGAATTTTGTGGTGTTGTTCGGACTTGTGCTGGTCCTGGGTATCGTTGTGGACGACGCCATTGTGATCATCGAAAACATCTACCGTCACCAGCAGATCTACGACAAACCGCCTGACATAGCGGCAAAGGACGGGGTTGCAGAAGTTGCCGTGCCGGTGGCCACCTCGACCATTACGACCCTTGCGGCCTTTGTCCCGCTGCTGTTCTGGCCGGGCGTGGTGGGGGATTTTATGAAGTATCTCCCCCTCACCCTTATTTTTACAATGGGTGCCTCGCTGTTCGTCGCCTATGTGATCAGCCCGGTCCAGGGCGCGCGATGGATCAACTACCGGAGGGAGATCCGCAAGGCGAAGGAAAATCTCGCGCATCCCCACTGGTACAAAAAGTACAATCCGTTCACGATTGTCTATCACAAAGTGGACGAGCAGTTTTTCCCCTGGTCAATCACACACTACACGAGGACATTACGCTGGACCCTGCGACACAAGGGGAAGACCATGATTCTGGCCATGAGTTTTCTGATCGTGGTGATGATCCTGTTCGGGATCTTTAATCAGGGTATTGTCTTTTTTCCTGAAACACAGCCCAATCTGATCAATGTGAGCATCGAGATGCCACCGGGTACGGCCCTCGAGCGGACCGATCAGACCGGCAAGCTGGTGGAGGAACAGTTGCGCGGGGTGGGCGGACACAGGGACATGGAGTTCGTGGTTTCGAGTATCGGTACATCCGATGATCCTTTTGATTTCGGCGGTCAGGGCACGTCGAACAAAGGCAGGATCGCTATCACGTTTTACCGGAAGGCGGATCGGAGCCAGAGCAGTTTTGTGACACTCCAGGAGGTGCGTGAACAGGCGAAACAGATCCGGGGAGGCAACCTGAAAGTCACAAAACAGCAGATGGGGCCTCCGGTGGGCGCGCCGGTGAGCGTTGAGATCGTGGGAGAGGACTACGCGCAGCTTGCGGCGTTAAGCGCGCAGATCCAGGGCCGTATCCGTTCGATACCGGGTCTGGTTGACCTGAAAGATAACTTTAACACAGGCAAACCGGAAATAGAAGTGGACGTCGACCGGGAGAAAGCAGCGCTCTTCTGGATGACCACCTCCCAGATCGCATCAACCGTGCGGGCGGCGGTGAATGGCGTTGAGGCTTCAAAATTCAGGGTTGGTGAGGATGAATACAAGATCCGGGTGCGCCTTCGCGAAGATCAACGGCGTTCCATCAACGACCTGTCGAACCTGCACGTAACGTTTATGAACAAAAGGGGCAAACTTCTGAGCGTACCGATTGTCGCGGTGGCCTCGGTCCGGAACACGACGTCTGTCGCGGATATCCAGCGTAAAGACCAAAAACGTGTGATCACGATCACCGGCGAAGTGCAGGACCGCAACGCATCGGAGGTGTTGCAGGAGGTAAAGACAACACTTGCGGCCACACAACTACCGGCGGGCTACAGCATCCGGTACACCGGCCAGGATGAGGAACAGGCCAAGGCCTCGGCTTTTCTCGCTACCGCATTTATCGTGACGCTCTTGCTGGTGTTTATGGTGCTGGTGAGCGAATTTAATTCGGTCCTTGTCCCGTTTGTGATCATGGGCTCGGTCTTTCTCTCTCTGATCGGCGTCTTTATCGGTTTGCTTGTGACGCTCACACCATTCAGCGTGATCATGACCGGGGTGGGCGTGATTGCGCTGGCCGGCATCGTCGTGAAGAATGCGATCGTGCTGCTGGATTTTATGAAACAGCTGCGGGAGGAAGGAATGTCGCTGGAGGAGGCGCTCGTCGAGGCCGGCCGGACCAGGCTCCGGCCGGTGGTGCTGACGGCCTGTACGACCGTGCTCGGGATCATCCCGCTTGCAACAGGAATAGATTTTGACTGGCGTTCATTCCAGCCGGTGTTCGGTGCGGAGAGCGCTGATTTCTGGCGCCCTCTGGGTGTGGCCATCATCTTCGGGCTTACCGTGTCCACGTTCCTGACGCTTGTTATCGTTCCGACGTTCTATGCGTTGCTGGAGGAATGGACACTAAAGTCAAAAATGTTTGTGAAGAAATTGCTCCGGCTGGATACGGAGGAGCAAGCGGCCTGACGATCAGTGCGGACAACAGGGCGTGAGGGGGGGTGTGATCAAGCGGGCATGATGAAGGGTGTGGTCAGGAGTGTATGCTCGATGATGGTGGGGTCAGTAGGGCCTGATGGATGACGCGGTCCGTAGTGCCTGATCGACGAAGGTGCGGTCAGGATTGCCTGATGGGGATGTGCTGCCGGAGGATCCGCCGCGCAATAACACGGGTGGCTGCCAGGTACACGGTTAGTGTCTCGATCAACACGGCGTCCTCTTCTTCTACCCCGGTCAGATTCCAGAGGAACTCGCGCCCCAGAGCGGGGGGGAGGGCAGGGTCGGTGTGCCGTTCCATGCTCCGGAAATACTCGGCAAAGTGCTCGCCCAGGACGACCCTCCACTCATCCACGTGGCCATCTGTGGCACCCTGTTCGCGCAAATGGCGTATAAATTCTCCCTCAAGTCCTTTGCGAACAGACTCCCGCACCGGTGAAAAGGATGTCTCCTCAATGGCGAGAACTGCAGCAAACATACATCCGATCATCACCTCCCCCTCGAAGTGATCCCCGAGCCGGCCCGGGTGCCGTAGAAACGATTCACGTAACCGGTCCAGTGAAAGTATTCCGGATCCGGAGACTTCCTGCCGGAGGTGCTCGTAGAGGAGGACTCCGGTCTCTTCAGGCGTTGGGTTACGTGTTCCCATGGTTTCATAATAGAAGAGGCAGGCTACAATGTCAAGTCCCGGACCCCGGCGAGGATTTAGCGGGTCTGGTTGCTATCCTCATCGATTCGCCGTAGATTTTGACGAGCATTCATCCGAGGCTTGTATGAAAACCATCATTGAACCATTTAAGATCAAGTCGGTCGAACCGATCAAGTTCACCACGGTGGAAGAACGGGAGACCGTATTGAAGCGGGGGTGGAACAATTTGTTCCTCATTCCTGCGGAAGACGTACTTATCGATCTCCTGACCGACAGCGGAACATCCGCCATGAGCGCAGATCAATGGGCGGGCATGATGCGGGGGGATGAGTCGTATGCCGGGGCGAGGAGTTTTTACCGTTTTGAAAAAAAAGTGCGTTCACTTACGGGATTCAGTCATGTCATCCCCACACATCAGGGGCGAGCCGCAGAGAAGATCCTCTTCTCCATCACCGGCGGCAAGGGGAAGTACTTCCCGAACAACTCTCATTTTGACACTACGCGGGCGAATGTAGAGTTTACAGGCGCAGAAGCGGTGGATTTGCTCTGCGAGGAAGGCAAGGACCCGGATACGCCGGCAGACTTCAAAGGCAATATGGATCTCGAAGGGCTTGCCCGGTTCATCAGGAACGTCGGACGTGCAAATATTCCGCTCTGTATGATCACCATAACAAACAACTCCGGCGGCGGACAACCTGTGTCCATGGCGAATATCAGGGCTACGAAGGAGCTGTGCGCACGGAACGGAATTCCGCTGTTCCTTGACGCCTGCAGATTTGCGGAAAACGCATATTTTATCAAGCGTAGAGAATCGGGCTATTCCAGCCGCAGTGTGGAAAGTATCGCGCAGGAGATGTTTTCACTCGCAGACGGCGCGACGATGAGCGCAAAAAAGGACGCCCTGGTCAACATGGGCGGGTTTCTCGCACTCAATGATGAAAACCTGGCCACACGCGCCAGGAATCTTCTTATCGTCACCGAAGGATTCCCGACCTACGGGGGTCTGGCAGGGAGGGACCTTGAGGCTATCGCTCAGGGGCTGGATGAGATTGTCGACGAGCACTACCTGCAGTACCGGATCAGGTCGGTTGAGTATCTGGGCGAGCGGCTTTCTGCCGAGGGGGTTCCCATACTCCTGCCACCGGGCGGACACGCCATCTACCTGAACGCCCGGAAATTCCTCCCTCAAATTCCTGTTGACCAGTACCCCGGCCAGGCCCTGGCGCTTGAACTGTACCGCCGGAGCGGTATACGGTCGGTCGAGATAGGGAGCGTAATGTTTGGAAAGTATGATAGGGACAAAAAGCTGATTCCGGCCCGGATGGAGCTTGTGCGTCTCGCCATCCCCCGCAGGGTCTACACGCAAAGCCATATTGATTATGTTATTGAAGCCGTGCTGGAGGTATTCCACGAAAGGGAGAGTCTCAGCGGCGTTCGAATAGTTGAAGAGGCCCCGATCCTCCGCCATTTCACCGCCAAGTTCGAGAAAGTTGTTTAACTTGTTGAAAAATCGTATCATACAAGATATGGATCGTGGACTGACGATATGAAGCCGTGTCCGGTGTGTGGGGCAGAGAACGATGATTTTACGGTGGTTTGCACCTCTTGTAAGGGGTTCATACAGACCAAAGTCGATACACTGGACCTGTTCCGCACCATATGGGGTCTTCTGGAGGCACCGTCGGCCACATTCCGCAGAATCGCCCTTTCCAGAATCAAAAACTACGTGATCCCGCTCGCCATCCTCCTGGGAATCACCATGGCGTACATGCTCTTCTGGAATGCCAACCTTGGAGTACGCGTGCCTCAATTGATCACGCTTATCGGGTTGGGGCTGCTTTCCGGCCCGATTCTGGGCGTGCTGTTCGTATGCGGGATTGCGCTCCTGGTAAAGGCACTCGCGCCGAGAATGGGCGGAAGAATTACGTTTCGGAACGCCTTCGCCGTCCTTTCCTACGCTGCCGTTCCGGTAGTCCTCTCGCTCTTTCTTGTTTTTCCGTTTGAAATCGCGGTATTTGGCATCTACTTGTTTGATAAGAACCCGCCCCCGATTGTTCTGAATCCGGTCGCCTTTATTTTGCTTGTGGGGCTGAACGGTGTCGCCGTGGTATGGTCTCTGGCATTGTCCGGCATAGGCATGCGGGTGGTAGCCGGGGTGTCGCGATTCTGGACCTCCGTGCTTGTTGTCTTCTTCATGGTCGCGGTGGGCGGTCTGTTTCTGATTCCACTCCGCTAAACCATGGAACGGGAAACCTTCGAACGTATCGTGGAGGAGGAGTATGAAGCACTCCCGGACCTTTTCCGCTCAACCATGGAGAATATCAGGATCATCGTAGAAGACCACGCCCCGGCGGCCTGGAGAAAGAAAGGGATGTTGCTGGGGTTGTATAACGGCATCCCGCTGACGAAGCGGGGCGCGGACTACGGCATGTATCCCGTCGTCCCGGACACAATCACTTTATACAAACACAACCTGGAAGTCCTCGCGCGTGCGGAACCGGATTTGCGACGGCACATCCGTGAAACATTGATTCACGAGATTGGACACTACTTCGGCATGTCGGAGGAGGAAATCCGGCGGGCCGGTTACTGACGTTTGATCATGCACATTTTCGCAGAAGGAATTGACACTATGCCCAGAGTTTTCTTCACAATTTCCTACGGGATCAAACCGGAGAAACGCGCGGCCTACGAGGCGCACGTAAAAAAACTCAAGAACCATCTGACCGCCGTGGCCGGAAAGAACTACTCCGTATTCGAGGTCAAGGGGAAGAAAGACCAGTTTATGGAGCTCTTCATCAGCGAGAGTGTGGAGGAATTTGACGCGCTGGAGGACAATCTGGATCCGGAGAGCGAAGCCATGATCGCGCAGATTGAAGAGTTCACCGACGCGGCCGGGATGAAGTATACGACGTATGTAGAGAAATTCTGAAAATGGCGTCACGCCCCACCATTGACCCCATCGCGCGCTTTATGCAGGAGCACGACGTTACCTTGATGCACCTGGCGGCGCTAAACCGGGCAACCCGGGCGCTTGAGGAACAGGGGTACTCGGACGAAACGATGGCGAAAGTCCGCACGGCTGTCCTCTTTCTCGCAAAGGAGGTTGGGGAACACAACGCGCATGAAGAAGAGGCGCTCTTTCCGGTGCTGGAGCGTTACGTGGAGGGACCCACGAAGATGATGAGGGCGGAACACAAGGAGCTGAAGCGGGAGCTCAAAAAGCTGCAGACGGCAATCCGGAATATCAAGGCCTCCCGAGTCTCGGCGACAACACTGCGCGGCCTCCGGGCCCGGGCGCAGACGGTCATACAACGGTTCGTCAATCATATTCACAAAGAGAATAATATTCTGTTTCCCCTCGTCCAGAAGTTCCTGACGCGTGATGCATTACGGGAAATTGCACGTCGTCTTGGCTGAGTTCGCAGGACTATCTACTCCCGCTCCCGGCGGATTTACCCTTCAACCATATCAGGAAGCACTATGATCCGGAATGTTCCATCTGGTCAGTTTGTTAAAGTGCTGGATGCCGTCTTTGGCTTCGGCAAAGAGGAACGCGGGTTGACCTTTCTCGTGGATATGCCCGATGACCGTATCAAGGACTCTCCGGCATGGAAGGATCGGAGAAGGATCGCGACAGAGTGGTACCTCATGCTGCAGGATCAATGGGACCGGATGCCGTTCCCCGTTATGTCATTCTGTGCGTACCCGAACGTGGGTACGAACAACGGTGACCTGCCCGAAACCGTTCTCCTTGTGGAACAGGTTACACGCGATGGCAATACAAAAACAAGCGTCGAGACCTCACTCGAAAGCATTCTCGAGGCATCCAGCGTCGTCTTAGCCCCTACAGAGCTTTCCGCGACTGCTCCGCTCAAGGTTCTGGCGAGACGGCTTGGATTCCGAGGGGCAACAATGCCCGGGTTCTCACGCGCAATGATCCCTGCACTGAGTCTGGACTACCAGGAGGTAAACCGGCGGGTCGTGGAATTTCAGAAACGAATGAACCGGGCAACCGGTGCGGATGTTCTCCTTTCGTCGGAAGGAAAATCCTACGGCCTGCATCTGGACCTCCGTGATCGCACCGCACACGCAAGCGGGGGGGTAATCCGGGAGCCAGGCAGTGTCGCCAACCTTCCGTCCGGCGAAGCGTACATCGTTCCGTACGAGGGGGAGACTGCAGGGAAGGCAAGCCGGACTGAGGGGCTCCTCCCGGTACAGTTCG
Organism: uncultured Bacteroidota bacterium; assembly: GCA_963700635.1. Taxonomy (GTDB): domain Bacteria; phylum Bacteroidota; class Ignavibacteria; order UBA10030; family UBA6906; genus JAGDMK01. Next base: position 855,072 of record CAVOYH010000004.1, read on the forward strand.
GCACAGAGGTGGTCCTCTTCCGGGTCACCGGAAACCGCGCCGTTGCAGTTGAGAGTAAGGGACCAGCCTCGGATCACCAGCGGGGTCTGCTGAAATCCGATCCCGCATACGGGAATATCGCGGAACTGGGCATAGGGGTGCTCGGGGAATGGGGCGTGACTGCTGTCGGGAGCACGCTCCTGGACGAAAAACTGGGAGTCCATATCGCGTTCGGACGAAGTGAACACTTTGGGGGGATAACCGGCCCATCTTCCTTCTCATCTCCTGAACGAGTTGTGCACATCGATTGGGTGTATGTGCCAAGTGTACAACCAGATGTATCCGTGGACAGGGTGACGTTTATCTACGATGAGATGACATCTGAAGAGATCTTCGTGAAGGGCAAGTTTGTTGTTTAATGACCATAGAATAGTGTTTATACGATAGGTGCGTACTATTGAAATTAAAGAAGTTACGCCGTCTTAATGAAGGCGAAATCGAGTTATTATGGGACGATGGCCATGTAGGTCCGTCGAAACTGACGGTGCTGCGTGAAGCCTGCCCCTGCGCCGGTTGTCAGGGTGAGACAGTTCTTCTGAAGCAGTATGCTCCGGTGAAGGATTCCAACAATAACCCCCAAAAATACATATTGCAGGGGGTAGAACCGGTGGGGAGTTACGCTCTGAAATTTACCTGGGGGGACGGGCACGACCAGGGGTTGTATACATGGGAGCATCTGCGCGCTTTCTGCGAGTGTGAGAAATGTCGTGAAGAGAGGATAGCGAACCCCCTTGGTTGAACCTCTCGAGACCTTTTCCCTGATGGACCATGTCCCCTACGGGATCTGGGGGTGTGCGTTGAGAACTCCGGAAGGGGCGTCGGCCATTATCGTTACCTGGATTACCCAGCTGTCGTTCCGGCCACCTCTGGTAGGCGTCGTGCTGGAAAACGGTGGCGGGTTCCTGAAGCATGTCCTGAAAACGGGAGATTTTACGCTGAGCGCGCTTCCGCGTGAGAAGGGGAAACTGATCGCCCAGAAGATCCTGCGGCAGGGGATGGATTTTTCGCAGCAGCGAAATGCAGACTTGTTCCGCAGGGATCCTGTCTGGAGTGAAGCCATCGAAGGGTCCATGGCAGCCATTCGGTGCCGTGTGGCCACTCACCATCCGGTCGGAGACCACACCCTCATTGTTGCAGGGGTAACCGAGGAGCATCGATGGTTTCCGGGAGAGCCCCTTCGTCTTGCTGACACCGGCTGGAGATACCGTCAGGCGTTTCCAACAGGGGACACCACCACCACCGACTGAGTTGAGCACTTATGGCAGCAATAGACACGTTTGAAGACTACCTTGCAGCGTTTTCAACCCTTGAACCGGGGACGATCTCTGAGACTGTAGCACAGAGCAGGGCGGAACTCCTTGCCGCCCGGAGCGAAGAGGCGCGGATCCGGCTTGTGCACGCGTTTATCCGGGAGACACACGACCGTCTGTCAAAGTCCCGGGAAACACATTCCTGAGCCTTCTCCGGCTTCTCCTGCGCCCCGCCCCGGGGAACGAGTGACAGGGAACATTCTGGTACATCCCATCGAGAAGGAAATAGCCCGGACTTTTAGTTGCGCTTCTGCATGGTGGCCTGCAACTTCATGATGGTACCGTCACGATCCACTTCCACGGTGACCTCATCACCAGCCTTCAGTTCGCCGAGTATTCCCATGTAGTCGTAGATGTTCATGACTTTTTTCCCACCCATTGCCAGGATGATATCGCCGGCCTTCATTCCGGCCTTTTCTGCCGCGCCATTCGGACGCACCCCGCTGATTTTCATACCCGTACTACTTTCACCCACGTCAGGAACAATTCCGAGTGTGACAGTAAAACTTCTGCTGTCACCGCCCTGATTCCCCCGGCGCGACGATGCAACCTGGACCCTCGCAAATTCCGGCCGTGCGCGCATGGTGTCCAGGTCATTGACGATTGCCTGGATATAGCGCGTGATTGCTGACTGTCCCTCGTAGTTTAACTTCTCCCAGTCATCACTCGGTTTGTGGTAGTCGTCGTGAGTGCCGGTGAAGAAAAACAGGACGGGGATATCCTTGCCATAGAACACGGCATGGTCGCTGGGGCCAAAGCCATCTGGATTAAGCGAGAGAACAAACGTCGAGTCTGCATTATGCCGGGCAAGAAGCGCCGGCCATTCGGGAGAAGTGCCGGTCCCGCCGATGCTCAACGCCCGGTTGTCCAGACGCCCTACCATATCCAGGTTCAGCATCGTGACGGACTTCTCCAGGGGAAAAGAAGGTTTTGCTATGTAGTGTGCTGACCCAAGCGTGCCAAGCTCTTCTGCGGAGAAGAAAGCGAAGACGTAGGTACGGGCCAGCGTGGATGTCCGCGCGCTCATGGATTGGGCAAGCTCAAGGAGAGAGGCGGTGCCGGACGCATTATCGTCTGCGCCATTGTGGATGGCAATCGTGTCGGGAGTCATCGACCCTGATCCCGGGCCTCCCATCCCGAGGTGATCCATGTGTGCACCGAGGATCACCACCTCGTCTTTTCTGACCGGGTCAGTGCCTTCCAGATACCCGACGATGTTTGATGTCTGGCTCACGACCCGCGTGACTTCGACATCCAGCGCGATGTGCGCGTGGCCAAGGGGAAAGGAATTCGGCTTCTGCGTGGCACGCATTGAATCCTGGAGAGATTTCAGCGACCAGCCGGAAGCTCGGAAAAACGGATCGAGGATATCACGTTTCATGGACACTGCGACAATGCCGGATGAACCGGCTCCCTGATCGAGTGCCAGTCTGTACAGGCTGTCGTCTGTCTCATCAACCGGACCGTTGATCATGATGATGGCTTTCGCCCCGTTTTCCCGGGCGACCCGGGCCTTGTTGCGTAATCCGGTGTACCGCTGGAATGGACTTCGCGGTGAGGCTCCGTCAGGTCCGTAGCGGAGCATGACAAGAATCTTGTCTTTGACATCAATACCTGCGTAGTCATCATATTCCTTGTCCGGTGCCGTTACTCCGTACCCGACGAAGACCAGGGCTCCTTCCACACTTTCCGATGCCGAAAAGCCGAAGGGTCTGAAGTCAACATCCACGGTCAGTGCCTTCTGAGTCCCGGGGATTTCCGGGCCTTTGACCAACGCGTTATTCTTCTCCCCCAATTTGACCGCTGATACAAACTCAAAAGGTTGAAAATAGGTGCCGTTATCGCCCGCGGGTTTAAGACCCCATACCTTCAACTGTTTTGCAATGTAGAGAGCCGCCTGAGTGTTCCCGTCAGTACCCGAGCCCCGGCCAGCCAGTTCGTCGGAGGCAAGATACCTGACGTGCTCCCGAAGTTCCCCCGACGTGATCTCAGGTGTTGAAGTCTGGGCCAGAGAAGCTCCCGAAATGATGAAAACCATCGACAAAATGGAGATTATGCGCACCATATGATATCCTCGTTTTTTTTAGGGCAAAAAAATTGGTCGAGAAACCTACTCCACCCAATCGGCCAGGAAGAGATTTGTTTCTCCGCGAACCTTCGCATTTCTGTTCGATGCAAAGGCGAGCCGTTTCCCATCCCGTGTAAACATCGGGAAACCATCAAAAGTTTGGTTGAACGTAATACGTCTAAGTCCGCTCCCGTCAATATGTATCAGGTACAAGTCAAAGTTTCTTCCAGCAGGATCAGCGAGATTTGATGCAAAAATGATTCGCTCGTTATCCGGGTGGAAGAAAGGTGCAAAGTTTGCAGCACCGTTGTTCGTAATTTGCCGTTTCTCCGTCCCGTCGGCGTTCATGACAAACAGCTCCATACGGGATGGGCGCACCAGATTCTCCATCAGGAGACGCTTGTACTCCGCGGCCGCAGAGGAGTCGGTATAGTGCCAGGCCCGATAGACGATTTTTTTTCCGTCCCATGAATAGAACGCGCCGCCATCGTACCCTGTCTCATCGGTCAATCGGCGGATATTCCCGCCGTCAATGTCCATGGAATACAGATCCAGGTCCCCGGAGCGCATTGAGGTAAAAACAATCGCATCTCCGGTCGGAGAAACGGTGGCTTCGGCATCGTAACCCGGCGCTGGGGCGAGGGGACGGACGTTTTCACCCTTATCGGTCGCCGTGTAGATGTCATATTCCGGGTAGATCGCCCAGGCATATCCCTGTGAATAGTCGGGGGAAGGGGGGCACTTCGAGGAGGACGCATGCGTGGACGCAAACAGGATTGTTGAATCGCCGGGAAGGAAGTAGCCGCATGTCGTACGCCCCCTGCCGCCGCTCACGAGTGTTGCTGTCCCCGTCAGAATATCAAGGATGTACTCCTGGTCACATTCAAACGGAGGCCGGGTGGACTGAAAGATGAGTCTCTGCTCATCAAACGAGAAGTACCCCTCGGCATTCTCGCCGCCAAATGTCAGCTGGCGGAGATTGCGCAGATGCGTTTCCCCTTCCACCAGAAGGCCTTCGCTGGCGGACTGTTGTGTTTGAGCCGGTTGAGAGACCAGGACCAGCACGATCAAGAGGAGAGTACGAAGGGGGGACCACACGTACGTAACGGTGTTGAAGGCATAACAGTGACGGCAGATCGCCCGAAGATGCATAATGGTCAATGAACGTTGTGAGAAGAAAGTGCATTAATATACATTCATACCGACTGATTTGCAAGGTTATTGACATTCGGACGATTGGTGGATATATTTCACTCTATGGATTTTAAGGCGCACACAGTAATCGTGACAGGCGGGCGGGGAGCGCTGGGAAGTGAAGTGGTCCGTCTTTTTCTAAGCGCCGGTGCCCGAGTCGCCATTCCGGTGCGTCCTGGCAGCAGAGTGACGGAGCAGAGCACCGTTCCGCTGACGGAGAGCATGGTCCCCTTCGAATGGGAATGTGATGTGGCCAATGAGCGTGATGTCGGCGGTTTTGTTGCGGCCGTGAGAAGGACGTACGGAGACCCGGATATTCTGGTTCATGCCGCAGGGGGGTATACGGGGGGGAAGCGGGTCGATGAGACAACGGCCGATCTCTGGGACAACATGCTCTCCCTGAATCTCCGCTCCGCTTTTCTTTTTGTCAGGGAAGTTCTTCCTCCGATGAGGGAGAGGGGAGCCGGGAGGATCGTGTTCATTTCGGCGATCACGGCGTTGCGTCCGTCAGCCCTGAACGCGGCCTATGCGGTTTCCAAAAGGGGAATTCTGACTCTGATGGAAGTGGTAGCAGAGGAAGTCAAAGGTACGGGTGTCACGGCGAATGCGGTGGCCCCGTCAATTATGGATACGCCGGCAAATCGCGCGGCGATGCCGAAAGCCGATACGGGACGCTGGCTGACCACCGCGGAGGTCGCCGCGACTGTCCTTTACCTTTGCTCTCAGGATGCGCGGGGAATTAACGGTGCCACGATCCCCCTCCGCGGGGGATTGTAACAAGCGAAAGACGACGATGGATATGTCATTACAGGAACGGATTCGCGGCGATCTGAAAGCCGCAATGAAGAGCGGTGACACGCTCCGCCTCGAAACATTACGGTCCATCAGGGCCGCTCTCCTGGAGAAGGAAATCCAGCACCGGGGCGGGGAGAGCCCGATGAGCCCGGAAGACGAGATCGGGGTGCTTCTGAGCGCAGCCAAACGCCGTAAGGAATCCGTCGAACAGTTTGCAAAAGGCGGCCGCCAGGATCTGGTGGAGCAGGAATCAAAGGAGCTTGCAATTATCCGGGAGTACCTTCCGAAGCAAATGGACCATGATGAGATCCGGGGAATAGTCCAGGGTATCATAACAGAATCCGGGGCACAGACAGCAGGGGATTTCGCAAAGGTCATGCCGGTTGTTATGAGGCAGCTCAAAGGAAAGGCGGACGGAAAAGTAGTCCAGGAACTCGTGAAGGAGCTTCTTGCCCGGACATGACCGCATGACGCCATTTGATACAGCCTCGGAAAAGCTCGAAATGGCGAAAGTCCGGCAGCGAATTCTCCGCTACGCCTTCTCAGAAGCGGGCAAGGAGCTGCTGGAGAACAACAGTCCGGTCCTGACAGATCCGGACGCAATTCGCTTTGCACTCGGCCAGGTCAGTGCGATGAAGCGCCTTCTCGAGGTGGACGAGGAGCTTCCGCTTGAGGGGATTTACGCCGTGCGGCCCGCGATCCAGAAGGCAGGCGTGGAAGGGAGTGTGCTCTCCTCCCGGGATCTGGCCTGCGTGGGCAGCACGTTACGCGCTGCGCGGATCCTCCGGACAACACTGCAGAAGCGCAGGGATGCCCATCCCGATGTCTGGCGTATTGCCGAAGACCTTCCCACCGACAAGGTCCTTGAGTACAATATCAACCAGGCGATTGATGAAACAGGCGCCGTGCGGGCTTCGGCCTCGCGTGAACTGCAGACGATTCGCCGTTCCATTGCCGACCGCTCCGATGAATTGCGGAAACGACTGGAATCCATCCTCCGCACGGTGGCGGACCTCGGATTCAGCCAGGATGAAATCATCACGACCCGAGAGGGACGTATGGTGCTCCCGGTTAAGGTCGAACACAAGAAACATGTTCCCGGATTTATCCACAGCGCCTCGGCGAGCGGGGCGACCGTTTTTATCGAGCCGACGGAGACTCTCGAACTCAACAATGATATCCGGAGCCTGCACTTCCAGGAACAGCGTGAAATTGAACGCATTCTGCGCGAACTCACGGTGGCAGTAGGTGAGCAACGGCCCGCGCTTTTACGCATGGCTGAGCTGCTGGCATCACTGGATGCACTTCAGGCGAAAGCAAAGTACTCGATAGAAATCCTGGGTGTGGAACCGCGGATTGTAGAACAAGGAGGTATTCATCTCCGGGAAGCGCGTCATCCGCTGCTGCTGGCACATCACGGGAGGCAGGGAACAGTACCGCAGGACCTGGACATCGGTGAAGCCTTCACGACGCTCGTGATCAGCGGTCCGAATGCCGGCGGAAAGAGCGTGACGTTAAAATGTATCGGTGTTCTGGCTCTTATGACGCAGTCGGGACTTCACATTCCCGCGAGCGAGGATGCCACGATGAGGGTCTTCCGGTCGATCTTTGTGGATATCGGTGACGAGCAATCCATTGAGAGCGACCTGAGCACATTCAGCTCCCATCTGGCAAACATCAAAACCATCGTCCAGGGAGCTGACGCGCACAGTCTGGTGCTGATTGACGAAATCGGGACAGGCACGGACCCTGCCGAGGGGGGCGCCCTGGCGGCCGTTGTCCTCGAACATCTGACTTCCCGAAAAGCCCTGACGATCGCCACCACGCACCATGGCGCACTCAAGGTCTTTGCCCATGAGACCGAGGGAATTGAAAACGGGGCGATGGAGTTTAATCCGGAAAACCTCTCACCGACATACCGGTTTCGGTCCGGTGTGCCGGGGAGCAGCTATGCCCTGGAGATGGCCGGCCGGCTTGGTTTTCCCGCGAAGCTGATGGAGCGGGCGCGGATGCTTCTCGGCGGCCAGCATATGCGGCTGGATGCGCTTCTCCTGGAACTCGAGGCCTCTGCACAGAACCATCGAAGCACTACGGAAGAACTGCGCACTGCACACGCCCGGGCGGAGCAGCTGGCGCAGGATTATGCCGCCCGCATGCAAACGCTCACAAACGAAACACGCGAAATTAAGCGGAAAGCGGTCGAGGAGGCCCGCTCGCTTGTGGAGCAGGCCAATGCAGTGATCGAACGATCGGTGAGAGAAATCCGCGAACAGAATGCGGACAAAGCGGTGGTACGGACTGCGCGCGAAGAAGTCAGCAAGCTCCGCGCTGTGGTTCAGGAATCCGAGCGGGAAACGGAGCCCGCAGCTCGTGAGGATGCCCTGCCGGCCGGATCGCTCGCCCCCGGTTCAACCGTAACACTCCAGGACAAAACGGAGACCGGTGAGATCGCCGAACTTTCTCCGGATGGCAAGACCGCGACAGTGGTCTTTGGGAGCGTGAAGATGCGCGTGCCGGTAACAGAACTCCGCGCAACCAGGAAACGGCCGGCATCACGCCCCGTCTCCCGTCAGATGGTTCCCGACCGCCCGGATGAAGTCCCGCGCGAGCTTGACCTGCGGGGGATGACGGGGGACGAAGCGCTCCCGCTTGTCGACAAATTTATTGATGATGCAATCCTGGCTGGACTGCACCGCATCGACATCATTCACGGAAAAGGGACCGGTGCGTTGCGGCGAAAAGTCACGGATTTTCTCTCAACCCATCCGCGCATACATTCCTTCCGCCTTGGCGAGTGGAACGAGGGTGGTGTGGGCGCAACCGTTGTTGAACTCTCGGAGCTCTGACGATGCCCGTACCGATCCGATCCGTACTCGTGGCGAACCGGGGGGAGATTGCCGTCCGGATTATCCGCACCTGCAGGGAAGCCGGCATCCGGTCGGTCGCCGTGTTTTCCGATGCGGACAGGGTCATGCCGCACGTCAGGATGGCCGATGAGGCGTATCGTCTGGGTCCGCCCCCGTCCCGGGAAAGTTATCTGCTCATGGATCGTATTCTGGACATTGCACGCTCATCGCACGTTGACGCAATCCATCCGGGATATGGCTTTCTTTCCGAGAACGCCGTGTTCGCGCAGAAGGTCGCGGAGGCCGGATTTCGCTGGGTCGGACCGCCTGCCTCTGCAATCCGGGCCATGGGCGACAAGACCGCGGCCCGGGCGCTGGTGCAAAAAGCCGGAGTGCCGATCATTCCCGGGACAGACGGACCGATCCAGGATGTGGAGGAAGCACAACGCTTCTGCGCGCGTGCGGGATTCCCGGTGCTCATCAAGGCCGCGGCTGGAGGAGGAGGGAAAGGGATGCGGATAGCGCGTACACCCGACGAACTTCCGTCACTCCTCGAACAGGCACAATCGGAGGCGCGCTCGGCCTTCGGAGATGCGCGCGTGTATATCGAACGGTATCTGGAAGAGCCACGCCATATTGAATTCCAGATTCTGGCCGATGAGGCGGGAAATGTTGTCCACCTCGGGGAACGGGAATGTTCGATCCAGCGCCGGCATCAAAAAGTGGTGGAAGAATCACCCTCCGTACTGGTCGATGAGTCGTTGCGGTCACGCATGGCGGAAACCGCAATCGCGGCGGCACGCGCCTGTGGATATGTTAATGCCGGCACGATTGAATTTCTCGTTGATCGGAACAAACAGTTTTACTTCCTTGAAATGAACACACGGCTTCAGGTCGAACATCCGGTTACAGAATTGCGGACAGGGATCGACCTCGTGAAGGCACAGCTGGAGATTGCCTCCGGCACTCCGCTGTGGTTTTCACAGAAAGACATTCAGTTTTCCGGTCATGCCATCGAATGCAGGATCTGTGCGGAGGATCCGGTTAACGGATTTTTGCCGTCGACCGGAACGATTACCCGTTTGAGGACGCCGGGCGGACCCGGCATTCGCGAAGACCGCGGATTCGAAGTGGGAGGCGAAGTGTCCGTGTACTATGATTCGCTTATTGCAAAACTTGTCACCTGGGCTCCTGATCGTGCAGGGGCGATCGCCCGCATGCAGCGTGCCCTCGGCGAGTACGCCATCGAAGGTGTGGCAACGAATATCCCGGTGTGCGAGTTTGTGATGCAGCACCCCGCCTTCCGCGGTGGAACATTTGATACGGGTTTCCTGCAGGCGTATTATCGCCCGGAGGCCCCGCTGAACGGCGCCGAGGGGTCAGACCGAAACAACGCTCTGGCGATTCTCTGCGCTCACGTCAAGCACACTCACATGTTGTCTCCCGATAGCTCCTTGAGTGGAAACGGAAGCCCTGCGGGGAGACATCCTGTGTTATCGGGCTGGAAAGCCCGGCGCCTGGCGACCCTTCGGGGCGGTGCAAAATGAAATCAACCCTGTACGACGTACGAATCGGTGAACGGGAACACAAAGTCCGCATCGATGGCGAAGGGAATGTGAGCCTCGATGGGCATCCGCAGGTGGTGGACGTGCGCGCGACCGGCCTGACATCGTATTCCATACTGGTAAACGGAAAATCGTACCAGTTCGGGCTTGAAGCGTGTGACGGCGGCTATACCGCGATCATTGACGGTGTACCGGTTATTGCTACCGTTGATACCGACCGGTCGCGCCTGCTGCGTCAGTTTGCGGCGACGCGGACCCAGGAAGCGCGCGTGACAGCGATTGTGGCGCCCATGCCGGCGCTTGTTGTGCGGATCGAGACCCATGTGGGCCAGGAGGTTGCGCAGGGTCAGGGTATCCTGGTGCTGGAGGCGATGAAGATGGAAAACGAAATAAAAGCCCCCCGGGCGGGCATCGTGAAACAGATCCATGTGCCGAAGGGAAAGGCAGTGGAAAAAGGAGAGGTTCTGGTCACACTCGAATGAAGACGTCCCGTACTGTTATGCGTTTCCCTGCCGGCGTGGCGATGTTGTGCCTCTGCCTGGCCCAGGTATCACCAGGGGGTGGATTTCAGGCCAGTGGGCTCTCCGCACGCGCCACTGGTCTGAGTGGCGTCCTCGTGGCACTGCCGGGAGAACCCACGTCCATGTACACAAATCCGGCAGCACTCTCTTTCCTGACAGGGACGAACCTTTCCCTGGGAACCACCCTGTCGTTGCCCAGTTATCACTTTGTCGGGGTCACTCCCTCGTTGTCCTCGACAAAAATGAACTCGCAGGTTCTCTTTCCTCCGAACCTCTGCCTTACGCACACGTTTGCCAGCGGCATCGGCATCGGGATTGCAGCCACCATTCCGTACTCGGCAAAAACAGACTGGGGGGAGGATTGGGTAGGGAACCGGATCGTGACCAGCTCGGAACTGCGCAGTTCGCAGCTTCTGCCGGCAATGGCATTTCGTATCGGGAATGCATGGTCCGTAGGAATTGGAATGCAGGTCGTGTTTCTCCGGATCGACCTGAACCGTCGATGGGGGCAGATACCCGTGCCGGGTTCAGGGCTTCCGGGAATTTACATGACGGGCAGCGCCGACGTCGCGTATGGATTCGAGGTGGGTGCCATGTACCAGCCCGATGATGTCTTGACAGTGGGGCTTTCGCTGAAGAGCAGAACACGTTCCACCATCGAAGACGGGACCGTTACCTACTCGGGGGTTCCGGGCGAATCAAGCATCGTGGTGATGCCGAATGCAACGTTTACATCCTCCATAACGCTCCCTGATCAGGTTCGGGGCGGCGTGAGCGTCCGGCCGATCTCCGCGCTCCTTCTGGCCGGAGAGGTTAATCTCGTCCGGTGGTCCACATTCAAGAGCCTGATGGTCCGGATCGGGTCGCCCGCGTACGAACAGCGGTTTGAACAGGCGGGCTGGAAGGATGTTCTCACCATGCGAGCCGGCCTGGAACTGTCCTTGTCTGACGTGACGTTCCGCGGTGGGATCAGTATCGAAAACAGCCCGGTGAGCGATGCTGAAGTACGCCCTTCGTTACCTGACGCCGACCGTATGGTGTATGCAATGGGTATCGGGTATGTTATCGGCGAAGGTCTTATGCTGGACCTCGGGATTCAGATACTGGACTATCGGAAACGGACAGTCACCGATTCCCGTGTGGAGTATGCGCAGGGTTCATACTTCAACGGTACATACGATCTGTCAGGCACGGTGGTAGGTTTGAACATCAGCTATTCCTGGAAATGAAAGACATGAGTCTCCCCATAAATTTTCCCGGCGAGCCGGAGAGTACACTGCAGACCGCTGTACAGCACGGCCTGACCGCAGAAGAGTATGAACGTATACTGGGGATTCTCGGCCGGGTGCCGACGTACACGGAGCTCGGGATCTATAGCGTAATGTGGAGCGAACATTGCAGCTACAAGAACTCGATCGCCCTGATCAAGACTCTGCCGAGGAGCGGCGGCCGACTGCTGGTCGGGGCAGGGGAGGAGAATGCGGGGCTCGTGGACATCGGGGACGGGCTTGCTGTGGCTTTCAAGATCGAGAGCCACAATCATCCTTCGGCGGTTGAACCGTACCAGGGCGCGGCAACCGGAGTAGGGGGCATCATGCGGGATATCTTTACGATGGGAGCCCGTCCCATCGCCGCATTAAATTCCCTCCGTTTTGGCACGCTTGACAGCGCGCGCACGCGGTATCTGTTTGACGGCATCGTGCGGGGGATCGGCGATTACGGAAACAGCTTCGGGGTGCCCACCGTTGCCGGGGAGGTGTATTTTGATCCATGTTATGAAGAGAACCCACTGGTGAATGCCATGGCAGTCGGTATCGTAAAACACGGCGCCTGGGCGAGCGCTACGGCCCGGGGAACCGGCAACCCGGTGATGATCGTGGGTTCAGCCACAGGGCGCGACGGTATCCATGGTGCCACGTTCGCTTCCGAAGAGATCTCGGAAGAGTCAGAAAAACGGCGGCCGTCAGTCCAGGTCGGCGATCCGTTTACGGAAAAACTCCTCCTTGAAGCGACACTCGAGGCAATCCGTTCCGGCTTTGTCGTGGGCATTCAGGACATGGGAGCCGCCGGGATTACCTGTTCAACGTCCGAGATGAGCGCAAAAGGGAAGTGCGGGATGCGGATTGACCTTGATAAGGTGCCCGCACGCGAGAGCGGTATGTCCGCCTATGAACTTATGCTGTCTGAATCCCAGGAGCGTATGCTGGTGGTTGTGCAGAAGGGACGGGAAGCTGATATACAGGCGCTCTTCGGGAAATGGGACCTCCATGCCGAAATTATCGGCGAGGTCATTGAGGGGGACCGGTTGTGCATATCGTACCGGGGGAACCTGGTTGCAGACGTCCCGCCTGATTCACTTGTGCTTGGGGGCGGTGCTCCCGTATACATACGCGAATCCAGAGAGCCCGAGTACATTGCTGCAGTGCGGGAACTGGATCTTTCTGTTATCCCCGAACCATCGGATCTGAATAAAGTGCTTGAGACCCTCATCGGCACTCCGGACATCGCTTCAAAGCGGTGGGTGTATGAGCAATATGACAGCATGGTGCGTACGAACAACGTAGTTCTGACTGGAGCTGATGCCGCTGTACTCTATATCAAAGAAGGCACTAAGGGGCTTGCGGTTAAGACAGATTGTAATAGTCGCTACGTTTATCTGAATCCCAGAAGGGGCGGTCAGATCGCAGTGGCTGAGTCGGCGAGAAACGTTGCCTGCACGGGAGCAACACCGGTCGCCGTGACGAATTGCCTGAATTTTGGGAATCCTTACAAGCCCGGCGTTTACTGGCAATTCAAGGAGGCTGTGGCGGGTATTGGAGAAGCATGCAGGGTATTTGAGACGCCGGTGACAGGCGGAAATGTGAGCTTCTACAACGAGAGTCCTGATGCGAGCGTGTATCCGACGCCCGTTATTGGGATGTTGGGCGTTATGGATGATGTGGGGAAAGCATGTGGTGCGTATTTTCTGCAGAGTGGCCATGCAGTTCTTTTGCTGGGAGCAACTCACGGGCATCTGGGCGGATCGGAATATCTCGCCCGTATCCACAACCGAGTCCAGGGGGATGCTCCGCCCATTGAACTTGACAGAGAAAAGGAGTTGCATGCCGGGCTTACGGCCATGATTTCAGCCGGACTGCTCTCGTCAGCTCATGATTGTTCCGAGGGAGGGCTCGCGGTGGCGCTGGCGGAGTCGTGTATGGCCGGCAGGCCACTTCTTGTTGGAGCAAGGGTCATGCTGGATCACCCGGGGCTGCGGGACGACCAGCTGCTCTTCGGGGAGGACCAATCCAGGGTGATAATAAGCTGCAAGCCGGAAAACGTGGACCAGGTCAACCGGGTTGCCCGGGAGCATGATATTCCGGTGAAGATGCTTGGTGAAACCGGTGGAGAGAGGCTTACCATTGGGGGGATGATAGATATCCCGGTGGGTGATCTAGCACAGATCTACTATGGATCAATCGCGAAGAAGATGGCTCTGATAACTTAACATAATATACATTATTTGAAGTAGGCCTATTTCGCCCCGGAACCTCACTTCAGGCCTATCCACCAATCACACGCAGCGACGCTGGCACAACCTCCACTCTTACCCCCTGAACTTCACGCCCCACATTCTCCCCATCGGCATGTACATTAAACTTCTCAGAGGAATGAAGCTCTAACTCACGTGTCTTATAATAGTTAACGTGTTCGTCCTTAACCGCCTTCCCGCCAAGCACCGTCGGTATGAGCCTCAGGATCTTCGGTATCGAGACCTGATCGATGACACACACATCGAGGAGCCCATCGTCGACCTTCGCCTCAGGAGTCAGGTAAAAACCTCCGCCAGCGCACCGGCCGTTACCTGCGGCCACAAGCAACTGACGGGCCTGCCACGTCTTGCCATCAATACGACCCCGGAATTCCGGTGGCTTGTAGCTTCCAAGTGTCTGCAGGACGGCCGCCAGGTACAGAAGTGTCCCGCGTAATCGCTTGATTTCACTGACCCTGCGGGCCACGGAAGCGTCAAATCCTACGCCGACCCCGTTGACAAAATAACGAGCCGGAGCATACTGCAAACGCCCGTCTACCTCCAGCGCTGTTTGCACCCGACCTGCATCAATAAGGCGTGTCCGCCCCTTGATGATCAGTTCCAGTGCCTGTTCAAGAGAGCGCGAAATCCCGATGGACTTGATAAAGTCGTTGCCGGAACCAGTCGGAATGATGCCCAGCGCCTTCTCCGAGCCGATCAGACCGTTTGCCACTTCATTGATCGTTCCATCGCCGCCAACTGCCACAACCACCGGACTATCACTGACCCGGGCAATATCCGTTGCATGCCCGGCTCTTTCGGTGCGGACAATCGTGTACGTTTTCTGGATTCCTGACAAGAGTCTCGTCAGCGCGGCTTCGGCTTTTCTCCCGGTACCTTTGCCCGCCTCGGGATTCAGGACAAACGTGAGGTCAACCACCTTCGTTGTTCCTCTGTGTTGTTAGTGGTAGAAGTGTTTGTCCAGAAGGATCGTATATGGCCTTGCCGGAAAAGACTATAGTGGCAGGTCCTTCGAGCGTCACATCGGTAATTGAGAGCTCCTTGATCTTAAAATCAACTGTCAACCAGTGGCTGCTCCTGGTTCGCACCCGTACAGGTGGATGCAGCCCGAATTCGAGGTGTGCCAGAATTGCCGAGGCAATCGACCCCGTGCCGCATGCAAGTGTTTCTGCTTCGACTCCCCTTTCATACGTCCGAATGGAAATGGAGTTCTCGTTCACGCGTTGCACAAAATTTACGTTTGTCCCCGCAGGAGCAAATTGCCCGTGCTCCCGGAGAGCCCTTCCGATGTTTTCGACATGGATGTCCGAAAGATCCTCTACAAACCGGACAATGTGTGGTGAGCCGGTGTTGATGGTGTGAACCGTAAGGGTTGCATCTTTTAACCGCACCTGAACGTTCCGGCAGAGGTCTACGGGATTCTTCATCCTGAGGTGAACCCCGTCCTTCAGGATGGTCGCCTCGTACACGTAATCAAGGGCCTCAAAGCGCAGCCGGTTCTTCGTGATGCCCAGGAAATGTGCATACACTGAAGCGCATCTCCCTCCATTCCCGCACATGCCGCCAGGACTTCCATCGGCATTGTAGTACATCATGCGAAAATCTGCCTCACGACTCGGTTCCAGGATCAGGAGTCCGTCGCCGCCGACACCGAAGTGGCGGTCACACAGGGCGCGCGCGAGGGCGCTCTGGTCCATGGGTCCGAGCACACCATGGAGGTTGTTGACTCCCACAAAGTCATTGCCCGCACCGGTGAGTTTGACAAACAGAAGTTCCATACGGAGGCACGGCGAGTGGTTTTTGGATGAGCTCGATACAACAACGCTCTCACGACAGATCGCGAGAGCGTTTTGTGGAGATGGCGGGAGTCGAACCCGCGTCCGAGGAGAAGACCATCCCGAGCACTACATGCGTATTCTGTCTTTTTTACTTCATTCCGCCATCTCCGACAGACAGGCGATTGGCAGAACCACCCCGGGTAACGCGCTTGCGGCGCGATTCACGTGTCGCCCCCAGGGGCATCGCCACGCTATCCTGTCTGAAGTCGGCGCCGCTTCGGATACCGGCAGGCAAATCTCCGGGCGACGGGTCACCTAAGGGTTACTTAAGCGGCCAGTGCGTAGTTGTAGTCAGCACTTAGGTTTTTCCGCGTTGTTTAACGTGCACCACGGAGAGCACGGCACGCGATCTGGACCATCCTCATCCACGTCGAAGCCAGTTCATCCCCTCAGAGATATTTTACGTAATACACCGTCCAATGTCAAGCACCTTTGCCTATGTGCATACGCGTGAGGGAGTCTTTCAGGTACGTGAACGCATCATCCACGTCATCACAGAACCTGAAAAGACTGAGATCTTTCTTGCTGATCACCCCGCGTGAAATCATGTAGTCGAAGTCAAGGGCCTTATTCCAGTATTCTGTCCCGTAAATCACGACCGCGATCTTCTTTGTTGTTTTCTGGGTCTGGAGGAGCGTTAACATCTCCATCAATTCATCAAGGGTGCCAAATCCGCCGGGCATAATGACAAGGGCCTTGGCAAGATAGGCGAACCAGAACTTTCGCATAAAAAAGTAGTGAAACTCCATGCTCAGGTCCGGACTGATATACCCGTTTGCAAACTGTTCGAACGGCAGACTGATATTCAGGCCAATTGATTTCCCGCGCGCCAGCGATGCTCCCCGGTTTGCTGCTTCCATGATGCCGGGGCCTCCGCCAGAACATATCACAAATCGTCTCTGCTTTTCGAGGGATTTGGACCAGAGCGTGAGCCGTTTCGCCAGCTTTACGGTATCCTCGTAATACCGCGACATATCCACTGCAACGGCCGCCTTTTGCATCGCCTGCGTCAGCCCCTTTTCCGTCCGTTTTAGTGGATTTCGCCTTCTTGCGAAGATCCTGATACTGCCGGAGGGCCTCACGTTTTGGGAGAACTCTGGCAGACCCAAAAAACACGATCGTATCTTTAATCTTTTCCTGTCGGAACCGCCTCTGAGGGCTGAGAAATTCCGCAAGGATCCGCACCAGACGTGCATCGGGGCTGTTCAGAAACTCCGAGGTCCTTGTAGGCCTTCGGAGGTTTTTTCTGCATCGGTTTCATATCTGTGTGTGTCCTTTCTATCCCAGGTAAACGTACACTCTCCCTGGTACACCTTCAACACGTCCATCACTGCTGATGATCCCGCGTCTCACAAGATTTCCCAGAGCCTGGTACACATGCTGCCGGTTCCAACGGAAGATGTGCCTGATGTCTGCCACCGAGCACGTGAGTTGATTACGAAAATGTTGCTCCAGGATCGCCTTGCGCGCCTGTTCGGCCGAAACGTGCCGCGCTTTCCTGACCTGAGGGCCAAAAAGGACGCGGACAGGTGACCATGTGAATGAGAATGGTTGTCTGTCTTCATCACCTCTTGCGAGATACATCTTACTCTGGAGCTCTGCCATGGCCTGTGTGAACGTGGCCTTCCCCACCACCCCTTTCCGCTGAAGCAGTTGCCGGATCTGCCGGGTTGAAAGCCGCGAACGCCTGTTGAAGATTTCCATGATGCGGCGTCCCAGGACCGAGAGATCGCCACGCATTGCTGCAGTGAATATATTCATCCCGGTCACCTGTACGGCCGCTCAGGGCGTAGAAATACGGGAGAATATCCAGCGAAAGCATTGTGGGTCTGTTCATCAACAGTTTGCCATAGTACACCAGCCGCTCGGATGGAAGGACGTGTTTCATTTCCCACAGAAACGCAGAGGCTGATTTTGCAGAGTCCGCCCGCCCTGGAACCGTTTTCGGATTTCCATGCACCGCATGCCACAACGAGGGCACTTCATCGCCGTCTGCCCGGAACACGAGGCAGAAGCCCACCGTGTTTATAAAATTTAGTGCCCGGCGCTTCGTTGACACCGTATGATGCGGTGAACGTTTATGGGCGCGCTCCCTCCAGCGCTCCACGTCGTGCGCGTTGTACTCGAGAGCCATCAGGAGCGTCCCCGGGGGGGCGGATCCGACCAGAGAAACCGCCGGGCCGGGATTTCCGTACCCCCGGCTTCGCACCGCACGCCAAGTGGCTTCCCTGTCCGGATAGGCTCGCTCCGGCACACCGCAAGGGCCATCGTAGTCCCATCAGGGAGCGGCTGTGATAACGATGTGATGCCTCCCACGATTCTGTCCTGTGATATTACGTGGAGCGGGTCCTCTCTCCGGGAAGGCTGTCCCTGAAGGTGAAGAACAATCAGTTCTCGCTGAACTTTCTCATATGCATCCAATCGGGAAACAACCTCCTGACCGACATAACAACCCTTGGTGAAGCTGATCACGTCGCGCAGACCCACCTCGAGGGGATTTACGGACGTGCTGAGCTCCCGGGGAAAACACGGCGTGCCGGTCATGATCCGCAGAAGTTCGAAACCATCACCCTGCAGCTCCTTCGTTCCTGTGTTCCGTGCGGCCTCCACGATGCTCCCGGCCACAGTGCGCTGTGCGAGCAAGAGGATTCCCGGTATCCTCCCGAGAGGCCTCCTCCAGAAGAGTCCGTTATGGTCCTCCGTTACATTTGATGCAGAGAGACCTCCATACGAATCGATGCTGTATTCGTATTGAGGTCCAATGAACCAAGTTAGCACTAAATCCGCGGTTACCGGCGTGAGCTCAACATCTTCCAGTATGGTAAACCGTTCAATCCATGTGCGGATGTTTTCCATTGCCGCCGCATGGACGACCAGAAGGGTGCGTTGCTGAGTGATGACGACTTCTCCCAGATCCACCACCCTCCCCTTCTCGGTGGTAAACACAGTCTGCACGGCTCGAGGAACTGTCCCCGAAAAGAGATCGTTCGTGGATAACCGGTGAAGCAAATCCAGCCCGTCTACCCCGTTCACTTCAAAACAACCAAATCCGTGCTCCTGCGTCCACGCTCCGCGCGAGAGCATCTCGTGTGCACGGCCCTGAGGATCGGGTATCATCATCGGGCTCCGGCCTCCACGAATGTCACATTCCCATCAAAATCCGTGCACACCACCTCATGCCCGCTTAGTGGAGAAACGGTGTTCAGAGGCGAGGCGCTCACACGATGTTTCCAGAGCAGAGTCCCCGATAGCCGCATCCACAGCCATCAGTACGCCCCGCATGGTTCCATAAAACAGAACGCCGTCTCGCTCCTGGGGCATGGCTGCGTTTATGTCGTAGCCAAAGCCGGCATGGATTGACCAGATATCATCAGGTCCGGGGGAAGCGGGATCAATCGCGACAAGTGAATCGCGCATTGTGCGCACGTAGATGCGTGATCCATCTGAGGCGGCTCCGATGCTCTCGCGTACCTGGTGTTTCCCTGTTCTCCACAAGACCTGTCCAGTCGCGGCATCCAGTGCGGTCATCATTCGATCAGGTGCGACTACAAACACACGGTTCTGTGTGAGCACGGGCCAGCATGCAGCCGGAGAGAGCAGCCGCCCCTGTTGTTCTCCGCGCCAGCTCCACCGGAGTGCTCCATCCCGTCGGCCGAAGGCGTACAGGGTTTCGTCCCAGGCCCCCACGACCACAATGTCTCCACCCACGGCAGGACGCGCCTCCACAAAGGCGTTGATACCCGGGGTTGTCCACACGATCCGACCCGTTCTCAGATCCAGGGCTCGGAAGCGTCCGTCGCCTGAACCCGTATAGACTACGCCATCGACAATGGCGGGGGCAGCGACGAGCGGTGCGCCGGTCATTACCTTCCACACGTGCTCGCCCGAACGCAGATCAAAACAATACAGCGCGCTATCTGTGGATGAAATGACCACACGGTTTGATTCCGCAGCCGGTGACGCCGTAAATCGTCCGGGCACTCGCGTGTTCCAGAGTGATACCCCGTCGGATAAACGTAATGCATGCAGGGTGCCCGCATAAGTCCCCGCAATAAACCGATCCTCCCGTACTGCTCCGCCGGCGAGGATCGTTGAACCAGTGGCGACCTTCCACCGGATGCGGACATCGGGAAAGTCCCTGTTCATCGCGAAGTCAGGTCGGGATGCCTGGTCTGCCTCCAAACGCCGTGGTGGCTCGAGTGAGTGTACGTACCAGGGCTCTGCGGTTCGGACGCCTGTGGTTCGCTCCGCGATCGTGATACTGTCGCCCGAAATGGTGACAATATTGTATCCGCCCTGTGCCATCGTGCCCCGCAGCAGACTCCGTCCCATTACCCCGTGTATTCCCTGGTATGTATCGGTCCGGTTTTTGTGTCCGTGTCCGGTAAAGACCAATCGCGTATCGGTCGTCTGGAGACGCCGGGTTGCTTCATACCAGTTGCAGATTCCGGAGTCCAGCGGGTAGTGTGTGGCAACGAGCACGGGAAGATTGCCTGTCCGTGCCGGGACAAGTGCAGAATCTATCCATCGCAGGTCTTCGGGTGCAAAATGCCCGTCCGCCATACGCATCCTGGGACCCTGATGGAACCCCAGGAGCAGATACTCGTCAACCCGCTGCGAAAATCGTTCGCGGCCGAAGATTGATGGGAAAGCGGTTCCTCCAGATTCGGACCACTTGGTGTCATGATTCCCCGGGATGATGTAGTACGGCACGGCCAGCTTATCAAGCGCCGCTCGTGCGGAGAGCAGTTCTTCTGTACTCCCGGTCTCGGTGATGTCCCCGGTGAGAAGGGCGAACCGTACACCTTCAAGGGTCGTAATGTCTGCCACTGCTTCACGCAGGTCATCCAGCCCTGTCGGACTCCCGACATGAAGGTCGGTAAGCCACACAAAGTGGATCTGGGCGAAAAGCAGAAGGGGTGTGAGGAGGAACGGCATATCTGGTGACTCAGTACAGAATACGGAGCGAGGCTCCTGTGAAATAGTGGAGTACGATTTGTTTTGCGGTCTTTCCCTGCGTGGCCATCACGGCCGCTCCGATCTGACAGAGGCCGACGCCGTGTCCCCATCCAGCCCCCTGAAGCGTAAACTCCCGGGGCACGCCGTTTTCGTCAGGGGTTGTCCGGACCAAAAAGGCAGAACTGTAAAGATGACTGGGAGATAACCATCGGCGGATTTCAAGTTCTTTGCCGACGGTGATTGTTCTCTTTTCGCCTACAATCTGCAGGGCTGTGATGCGGCCGGATGGGCCTCTACGCAGCGGGATCAGGTCAAGCATCCGGCCGAAGTCGATTCCGGATTTGCGCTGAAGCAACGCCGCGAGTGTTTCGTTGCTGTACACCACGGTCCACCGGAAAAAATCAGTGGTTTCCTGGTCGAACGACGGAAGGACCTGGCGGAGTATGCCGGCGTCCGTGGTGTTACAGTATGCGTCAGGCGGAGCGGAGAGCCATCCGGCCATATCGTGTTCATTCGTAATTGCCGGCACCTCAGCAGGCGCGTCGCTCACACTCCGGAGATATGGCACATCCCTGTCTTCCCATGCGCTGGAGAACTCCTCTGTGCGGCCTCCGCAGGCCTTGTAGTAGCGCGCATCACAGATCTCATCTTCATACACAAGGAACTGCCCCCGCGTAGAATGGACCGCTTCTTCCGCTGCTTTCGAGATGATCTTTGAGACGCCCTGGTACCGCTGGCAGTGGTCATCGGCGCAGACATCAAAATCCGTATGGTCTTCCCGTGTATACCATGTAACGATTTCCTGCGTATCGGCCTTGATCGCCGGACTGGGGGCCACAGGCTGTTCCGGTTGCCGGGAGCGTTCCAGCATTGCGACGAGCCAGCTCCGTGAAGTTATGGCATGCGCGCGTAACAACTCCGCCGGGGCAGTGGCGCTCATTTCGGAGGAAATGACACTTTTGAGATACTCTTCCAGCGGAACGACATTGATGGCGGTTATCCCTTTCCCCGGGATGAAGAGAAGGTTTAGCGAACCGTTGAAAGTTTGAGGCTCTTTACGTTCCCAGTGGAAGCTGACCCCTATCGTGACGTCATCCAGCCGGACCAGCGCATCCGGCGCCGCGGGTGTGAACAACAAAGCGGATGTGCCATAGTGCCGCGGCCTGCCGTCAATGTCGATCGTCCACTGCCGCCCATCGTGCAGGCAGCGGAACGTGCCGGAGACCGTTGCACCTCCCGGGTCCGTAAAAGGACCCTGAAACTGTCCGGTAACACGAGGATACGCTTCAACGATGCCCACATGAAGGAGTGGTTCCTTTGAGATCATTCTCACTCTTCCTTATCGCTTGCCGAAAGATGCTTCTCCCGTGATGTGCAAGGCGGAGTGTCTTCGGTCAGGATGCCGGTGACGGACACTGCGTTTCCCTCCTCCACGTGCACCCTGCTGGATGTCCGCACAGGCATTTCTGCGCCCCCCTTTGTCAGCATGCGGAATCGGAATTCGGTGACCTGTCCCGTGAGGGTTTGCTCCAGGTTATGTGCCAGGGCGTGACGGTCGTCAGGGTGAACAAAATATGTGAAGTGTTCCCCCACCATTTCCGGAGGGGTGTACGACGTGAGGGTCTCGATCCGCTGGCTGACGTAGGTGAAATGTCCCCTGCAATCAAGTGAGAATACCACGTCGTGCAGATTTTCTACAAGCAAGCGGTACCGTTCTTCGGAAGCCTTCAGTGCGTCTTCCGCTTTTCTCCGGTCCGTAACATCCTGGACAAGTCCGTCATACGATAACAGGGTGCCGTCCGGAGTGTAGTGCAGCACGGGTGTGTTCTTTACCCACCGCACATTTCCATCCTTGCGGACGATACGATGTTCGATAGGCGGTGCGGGTTCACCGGCCAGAACACGTTTTACGTGGTCCATGACCCGCGGACGATCCCGGTCGTCCACCATCTTGAGCCAGAGATGGGGATCATGAATATAATCGCCCTGGGCATATCCGGTTACGGCCGCACAGCCAGGACCATGGATCGTTTCGCTCCAGTGGCCATTCTGCAGCCGGACGGAGTAGATATAGTCGGTAACCTCGCTGGTAATTTTCCGATACCGCTCTTCGCTCCGCTGTAGTTCTGCATTCGAACGGTCCCGCGCCAGCACACCTCCAAGGACTTCGCCGAGAAGTCGGAGGAGGCGGAGATCCTCACCGAGCCAGAACCGTTCCTGACTTTCCACGACGATGCCAAAGACACCGAACAGCCTGTGGACAGCGGCAAGGGGAATAAGCAGCAGTGAGCGCGCCCCGTCTTCCCGCCAGAACAGCGCATCCTCGGAGGCCTCCGGAGGAAAATCAAGAACACTATGCAGGCAGATCTGATCGCCGTCGTTGAGTCGGCTCAGGGTCCATTCCCATCGCGAGAGGTGCGTGCCCCGGTGTGTTGCCCCGCGGACGGCGATCCCCGGAGCCGCCCATTCATGCGTAAATTCGACTGACGTGCGCGACGAATCAAACAAATCCACAAAACAACGGTCGGCCTGAATAAAAGTGCCCACTGCATCGAGTGTGTGCTGGAGCTCGCGGGTGAGCTTTCCCTCTTCGGCGTTGATCAATCGCGCTGCGGAAGCGGCGATGATGTTTTCAAGTGCGATACGGCGGATCAGAGCTTCCTCTACCCGTTGCTGATCCGTGATGTCCTCTACGATTGCCACGGCCCCGATGGTATTATGAGCACCATCATGAAGCGGAGCCGTCCGGATTGTGACCGATACGTCACCTTTGTCGGGTTGCCTTCGTAATCGTCCCACATAACGGGCCGATTCTCCTCTCAGGGCAGAGAGCAGAACGCCATGGACTGTGTGGTCAAATACCCTGCTGATCGGCATCTCAAGCAGGGCCTCCGTGGATGTGCCGAGGATCGATGCAAAGCGCTCGTTCACCTCTGTGATGACCATGTCTGTTCCGAAGTGCACAATCCCGACGGGCGATCGTTGGAACAGGAGCCGGTATCGCTCCTCACTGATCCGCATCGCCCTGTCCAGCCGATGTTTGAACAACGCCATCTCGACAACCGTTCGCACCTCGCGGATGTCATAGGGCTTGAGGATGTACCCTGCCGGCTCAGCGTCCTTGGCGCGCTGGAGTGTTGCCGGGTCGGAATAGGCAGTGGCGAAGATTATGGGAACATCAAGGCGTGATCGAATCTGGCGCCCCAGAGCTATGCCGTCTGTGTCGCCACCAAGTCCGATGTCCATCAGCACAAGATCCGGCCGGTAGTGCTCGGCATCGCGCAGCCCTTCTTCTGCCGTTCCAGCCGGTCTGGGAACAAAATACCCCGCCGCGGCGAGCCCTGCCTGAAGATCCCGGGCAACAATTTGCTCATCTTCCACTATGAGGACGCAGGCGGTTCCCTGCCGGCGCGCGGGAGAAGGAGTCGATCTGTCGTTTCGATTTTTCTCGGGGGTCATGAGGTGTTTATCAGTTTGGCCTGCTGGCACATCCATACAACATACGACGGAGACATCAAAGGCGCAACCGGATCCTGGCACCGGGCGGTGGGCATCCTTGAGTTGAGCCCCCACAGATGGTCGAAGTTAGCCATATGCGCACACATGGTAACTGAGTCTCTCCCATCCCTCACCCAAACAGACATTCCAGCCAGAATCGGGCTGGTATCACATTTGCTATACAATCGGTAGGCCAGAGTGGCCACAATAGGCACACGTTTAACCTGGGAATTCTCCATGGGGACCTGGAATGGTATCGCGGATTGCCCGAAGTGCGGAGCAAAAGGAACTATGATGGTACACGGCGAGACCAGCACGCTCATAATAGATGGTTGCTGGGTATGTGGTTATGGACAAGAGTTAAACGATCGGTTTAGCGATTTTGTTCCCATCCGACATCTCCGAGTCGAACGAAAACGCCCCTCTTCACCGTTGGCAGGGGGGTAATCTACAACCAAGGATATCCCGCCGGTGCCGATCTGTTACTATACAACTCCATCTCTCTCCCGAGAACGACAAAAGATTGGCATCGGCTTTTTTTACTGCTCATTCTCCTTGTACGTTCCCTCCCACTGAAGAAGATTTTTCCGTGCTCCGGGAGAATGGGAGCACGACAGTACAAATCACTCCACCCTCTTTCCTGTTGGCAAGCGTGATGGTTCCTCCGTGTTTTCTTACTATTTCATTGGAAATGGCCAGGCCCAGCCCCAATCCGAACGCACCGCTTGCGGTTTTCGTGGTAAAATTTGGTTCAAATACCCTCGGTAGCACGTCTTTTGCAATACCCGAACCGGTATCCGCAAAGTGCACCGCCACACACTGATCCGCTTTCCGTTCTGCTCTGATCTCCAGCTCTCCTTTGTCCTGCATTGCATCACAGGCGTTAAGAATCACATTCGTCCAAACCTGGTTGATCTCGCCCGGACGGCAGAACACAGGCGGAATGTCCTGGAGCGCGAGGTGTACGGTGATGTTCTTCAGGCGGTTGCCGAGCATCAGGAGTGTGTCCTGGATCCCCTTGCGCACGTCCGTTTGTTCGATTTCATCCATACTTTGCCGGCTGTATCCCTTCAGGCTGGCCACGATGTTCCCGATCCGTGAGCCTGCGATTTCGATGTTATGAAGAAACATGCCGATCTCGAACCACTCGAGGAGCTCCTGGAGGCGTTGTTCGCCGGACGGCGTCGGATCTGCGAGTATTACTTCAAGGGCGGGGAGATGTTCTGCCGGGAGCTGCGCGAGGGTACGGGCGAGACTCCTGCGCACGTGCGGATAACGTCGGGTCAGCTCTGCCATACGGTGTTCGTGATCTGCCGTGTCGGGTGGGTTTCTGCTCCGACCGAGGAGGAGCATGGTACGCTCGAGCTCCGTGCCGGGTGTGCCGGAGCCGACGATAGCAGGCAGCAGCGTCGAAACTGTTTCCGCCCCGCGGAGAAGCGCGGAGGCAGGATTGTTCAGCTCATGTGCGATGCCGGCTACAAGTTGGCCGAGAATGGCCATCTTTTCCTGATGAATCAGGCGGTTCCGCGTACTGTGCAGTTCATCAAGCGCATGCTGGAGCTGGTTACGTTCGAGTTCCAGCTCCCGTGTAAGCGCTGCGACCTCGATGTGAAGATGCAGGATACGGCGATACCGTTCCGCGAGGGTATGAATAATCAGGGTTTCCAGAAGCTTAAAGAGCTGTGGATGACCGTGCGCCAGGCCGTCAAATTCAGGCTTCCTGAGGCGGAACACGCGAACGTCTGTCTTCGCGCGAGCGGTGGCGAACACAGCTCCCCCGCCATAAAACGAAAGCAGACCCACGATGTCTCCTGCTTCGAAGGTGCCGATGGCCACATCCGAACCCGTGCCGTATCCTTTGAGGAGGAGAACCCGTCCTTCGAGGATGAATGAGAGGGCATCATTCGGCTCGCCCTCCCGTATGATCAGATCGCCGTAACGATATGCATGCACGGATCCAACAGAGATGCCAGCGGCAATCGCGCTGCGGAGGGCGCTGATGGCGGGGTGTGCTGATCCATGTGCCGCATCGTGTGGTGGGGATGTCATGCGGATGCCAGAAACGTCTCGTATGATTCAGATTCGGGAACGTGCTGCCGGATAAATTCGGCAAGGAGTCTGCTCACGACATCTGTCAGCTCCTCCTGTGTCCAGGGTTTGCCAATATAGTAATCAAGTTTTGCGTAGTTGACAGCCCTGACCATTGCTTCCAGGCTGGCATGTCCGGTGAGGAGCACTTTCTTACACGCGGCCGTGTAGGGGTTGCGGTACAGTTCCACGAGGAACTCAACGCCCGTATCTCCGGGCATGACGTGGTCGCAGAGTGCTACCCCGAGCAGGTCGTTCCCCTGTTCTATGCGGTTGATACACTCCCTGGCCTCGGCGACGGAACGTGCTGTAAAAAGGGGAAACATATCTTCGAGCGGAGCCAGGTCCTTGACAACGGCATCCAGGACTTCGGGTTCATCTTCGACACAGAGGATACAGATACGTGATGGCATAGTCGGCCAAAGTGTGGGAAAATGCGGAATATCGTCACCGGTACCAAGGTAGCGTTTTCCCCCCGAAACTTCCACTGGAACCACGGGCGGTTCATCAGGTGTTCACATAGTGTACGAATGGAGACTTTCCTTGATGAATCTACACGCGTTTGCCGAACAGCTGAAAGAACGGCGCGACACACACACGCTCGGCCCCCAGCTGAAAGAAAGCACGGAAAACTTTGTTGAAAACCTCCTTGCCCTGTTGTTCCCTCAATTTTGCAGGGAAAGTTTTACCGGGGTGGAGGAAATTGTGGCACGCCTCACGCTCATGCAGCGTGATCTCGCAACACTGATTGAGCCATTCCTTGCAGACGACGCCGCAGAGGCAAAAAAGGCAGCACGGGCGTTTGTTGAGGCGCTCCCCGTGATTCATGACCAGCTCTGGCTGGACGCGGAAGCTATCCTTGACGGCGATCCCGCCGCCGAGAGTCTGGATGAAGTTGTGCTTGCGTATCCTGGTTTCACCGCAATCGCTATGTACCGGTTCTCCCACCAGCTGTATACGCTGGGTGTTCCGGTGTTTCCACGCCTCCTGACGGAATATGCACACCGGATAACCGGCATCGACATCCATCCGGGGGCGAACATAGGCACACCGTTCGCCATTGACCATGGGACCGGGATTGTGATTGGTGAATCTACCATTATCGGGAGCCACGTGAAGCTCTATCAGGGGGTGACGCTGGGGGCGCTAAGCGTTGACAAGAAGATGGCCAACTCGAAGAGACATCCGACAATCGAAGACCACGCGGTAATCTACGCGCAGGCGGTGATCCTCGGGGGAACGACGCGGGTCGGGCACCACAGCATTATCGGCGGCAATGTATGGCTTACCGAGAGTGTTCCCCCGTATTCCTTTGTGCATGTGGAACACAACACCATGGTGCGTTCGCAGGATGACAAAAATGTCAATGTCAATTTTGTAATCTAATCGGATGGTCCCCGCTGTTCCCGGGGGGCCGGGAGCGATTCTGCCTCCGGCTCCCGGTGAGCGGCATGCGGCGTTATAAGGTGAGTGTGATTCCGGCCATCAAGATTCCCTGAAACTTGGGCTGGTTGACGGCGTCATCGGCCTTCTTAAAATCGTATCCCTGACGAGGGTTCACAGATTCGCCGTCGGGACTGTATGACGTGTCGTGGGCGTTCAGCGCGCCGTCGGGATAGTGGTCAAATCCGGCCGTGAGTGTGAACCCGACGTGCTTCCCCATGGGGAAGATCGCTTTCATACCGGCACCCCACCCCCACTGATTGCTTGTTACGTCAAAATCCTCATTCCCGCCGATGTACTTAAAATTGCCGGTAAACAGTGACCTTCGTACCCCGACGTAAGCATGCGCATTGTTCATCCCGAGTATCTTGAGCTGGTAAAGAAAATCCAGTCGGAAGTCCCAGGCCCATCCGGATTCCTCCGGTGTGCCATTTGTCGCGTCATTGATAAACACTTTGCGCGCTTCCGCAGGCTTGCCGGGATCCATGCGTGTGTGTCCCACCCCGAATTCTATTCCCAGAGGGAATCCCTGGGCAAAATTCGAGAGGGTCGCACTGGTCCTAAATGCGAGCCCTCCTTTGTAGCCGGTGAGGGCCGAAGCAGAAAAATCGGTGGAATGTGATTCTATCGGCAGTAACACCAGAACTGTAATCGCCAGGGCCGCTAATCGTCTGCGCATCTCTCTTCCCTCCATGTCCGTCTGTGA
Organism: uncultured Bacteroidota bacterium; assembly: GCA_963700635.1. Taxonomy (GTDB): domain Bacteria; phylum Bacteroidota; class Ignavibacteria; order UBA10030; family UBA6906; genus JAGDMK01. The sequence goes on from CAVOYH010000004.1 coordinate 883,474, forward strand.
ACTGATATTCAAAGCTCCATGCCGAAAGCTACAGGTTAAACCTAAAGACTTTGTAACGCAAATGCAACGAATCAACGTTGGACTCGATTCATTGATGAGGCAGCGGGCGGAGAGGGGAATCCAGTGGAAGTGACCGGGATGGAAAACAAAAAGAAACACCGGAAGCGCATGTAATCGACATGCACTCCCGGTGTAAATTGTCGTAGGAGGCGTCTACTTTAGAAGCGCCATCTTCTGCGTCTGGGTGAATTCTGGCGTTACGAGCTTATACAGATACACGCCACTGGGAAGATCCCTTGCATCGAAGGTGATCTGATGCACGCCTGCCTCGTATTCCCGGTCAGAAACCATAGTGCGCACCTGCTCGCCAAGCACATTATAGACGGTGAGAGTGATGCGGGTTGCTTTTGGGAGCGCAAATTCGATCTTCGTGCTCGGGTTGAAAGGATTCGGGAAATTCTGTGCCAGCATGAATGACGCCGGGAGGATGTCGATGTTTTCATGGACATCCGTCACTTTTGTCGTGTCGATCCCGATCTTTGCCAGCTGCGATTTTGTCAGCGGCGTGCCAAAAAGCATATGAGATCCGTCGGCGAGTTGTTTGCCAATCGGCGACCAGTTCTTTGTCGAAACAACCGGATCAGAAGGATTTCCGTTGTACGTCAGATAGTCCATCCTGAACGAACGTGTGTAATCCGACGGCAACGGAATAATTCCATGGATCCAGGAAAGGGTGCTGTCCGCGGGATTCCACGTGACGAATTTCATTGCCCCCGTCGCATTGTATTGCGTGATCGCGGCATTCGTTCCACCCATGTTGTTATGGCATGCAGGACATCCGCGCCCTGTGGAATCAATCGTGTGGGAGGTGAACGGTCCGAATGCTATCCAGGCAAGTCCGTTGTACGTCAGGCTCTGGAATGTGACCGGATAGACTTTGTTGTCTTTGGCCCGGTTCCCGAGTATGACAAAATCGTGGAGCACCTGCCGGTGACGTTTCATTGTCTTTATCTGACTTTCGAGGTGACAGCTGAAGCATGTCGTCACTGTGCGTGCGTGGCAGGCCGTGCAGTGAATTTTTCCTGCATGAGGGTCATAGGCGGCGTGACTGGGCAACGGAGCCGTTCCCCCAGTTGTCTTGTGGCAATCTTCACAGTCCACCGTGATGCCACCCGGTTCCAGCATCGAATTTAATGTTGCGGCTCCCCCGTGCACATCGTCCGAAGTGTGGCAGTCCCAGCACTTCATCCCGCGATCCCGGTGGACGTCACCATACCCGAGTGTTGCAAATTCAATCTTTTGACGGCTGTGGCAGCCAAGACACTGATCCTGACTCAGGGAGTCTTTCGCGAAGATCCCTGTTCTGTGGCAATCGGTGCAGCCGGGCGTATAGGTGCCAGTATAGGCCTGACCGTCTGCATTGGTCGGACCATGGCATCCCTGGCACTGGAGGCTGTCAATTGGGACATTCGTGAGAGTCTGGAATCCACCGTTTGCCGTCCCGTACCAGTACAATTTTCCAGCGCGGGTCTTGTGAAGACTCGTGTTAAAATTTCCCTGGGCGAAGGCCATTCCTGCAGCGAGACTGAGCAGGCACACACCAGCGAAGAGACGCGTGATCTTCATATTCATTCTCCCTCGAGAGTTTCGATAAGTGGGATCCTGAAGCCAAGGACCGTTCGGGCACCCGGGGCTCCGAGGGGACTACGCACAAAAGCCATGCCACCCCAAATCGGGATGATTGACAGAATTCCTGTTTATGATCCCAGCCGATCTTTTGCACAGTTGAGAATCTCCGCCTCCGGATTCCGAAAATTGAGAGATCAGTCGATGTGGAGCTCGACCTCCCCGCGAATGTCTTCAGAGGAAGATCCGACAAGAATCCCGTAGGCACCCTTTGCGACCCGCCACGTATTCCCGTCTTGATCAAACACGGAGAAATCTGAGGGGCGCAGCTGGAAACGGACGGTCTCTTGCTCCCCTTCCTGCAAAGTTATCCGGCGGAAACCTCGGAGATCCTTCAACGGACTTCCGACGCCGCTTTGCTTCGCCCTGACGTACAGCTGGACCACCTCGGATCCGCTCCGCAGCCCCGTGTTGGTAATGTCAACGGATATCCAGATGCTATCATCGAAGGATGAGGGGATGCTGTTCTGACTCAACCTGACGCCGGAATAAAGAAAGTGCGTGTAGCTGAGTCCATGACCGAATGGGAAAAGGGGTTTGCCTTCGAAGAACCGATATGTCCTCCCCTTCATCGCATAGTCGGCGAAGCGAGGAAGATCGCCGGTCTTCGCATAAAAGGTTAGGGGAAGCCTGCCTGAAGGATTCACATCCCCGAAGAGTATCTCGGCGAGAGCCGTTCCCCCGGCCTGACCGGGATACCAGGCCTCAACCGCAGCAGGAATCAACGCAAGCTCCGGCAGAGCAAGTGCGCTTCCGTTAAGAAGAACAAGCACGACGGGCTTCCCGAGCGCCACAATGGCACGCAGAAGCCGCCGTTGAGAATCAGGAAGTGTAATGTCTGTCCGATCACCTCCCAGAAACCCGGGCACCGTCACATTCATCTCCTCTCCTTCTGTGCGCGGAGTGAGTCCGAGGGTCAGGAGAACCAGGTCGGATTCGTTCGCGGCTGCAATCGCCTTCGCTTCCATTGCAGGATCAGGAATCTCCCAGAGGAGTTGGACAAGCGAGCCGCTCTGCCGGCAGATCCCCTCCAATCGGAGCGGGTACTGTTTTCCTGCCTCGAGATCGACCGATCCGCAGGATGGCACCTCGCCGGCCCCGGGTGAGAACGTTACAACCGAATCCCCGATCCGCAGGGAGTACGAGCGGAAACCGAATGTCCCGAGGTTGTACGTTCCGGACAGTGGAGGTGTTAGCATTCCGCTCCAGCGAACTGCAAAGTCGGCTGAGTCGCCACAATCCAGAGGAAGTTGCGTACACCACGAAAAGTTGACGGAAGCATCGATGCGGGTTACCGCAGGCTCTCCAGCGGTGTTTCTACCCCTGAAAAAATCCGCACGGAGTCCCGGTGTGACTGTGTGAAGATCCGTATGCGATAGGTACTCGGGATCGATCACCTGCAGCAACGGCATCCCGTCGGCAAACCTGGCGCCGTGGGCATAGGTAATTTTCGTCTCCTTGCCGGCGCGTTTTCTCAACCCTTCAAGGGGCGTCACTGCGCCATCCGGAACGCCGAAATAGTTCCCGAGCAACGAGAGGACATCGTCGGCATTTGGTCCCACCACGGCGATCTGTTTTGGAGGACCCGTGATCGGAAGAATGTTTCCTTCGTTCTTAAGAAGAACGATGGACTTTCTCGCGGCGTCCAGTGCGAGGTTCCGATGTGGGGCAGATCCGACCGCCGTCATGGGGATAGATGTATACGGCACCATCGCCGGAGGATCGAACATCCCGAGCTTGAAACGCGCGCGCAGAAGCCGGCCGATTGCGCGGTCGAGTTCAGCCTCGGTGAGGAGTCCACGGTGGACTGCCTCGAGGGGAGCTGCGTCCTGAAAGCTGCAATTAAGATCTGTGCCTGCCCGGATGGCGAGGGCTGATGCCTCTGCGGCGTCGTTTCGTACCCGGTGTCCCTTGACAATGTCTCCTATGGCACCGCAATCGGATGTCACGTACCCTTCAAATCCCCACTCCTTCCGGAGGATCTTATCCAGGAGCGTACTGCTTCCGCAACATGGATCTCCCGCGTACCGGTTATAGGCGCACATGACCGATTGCACGTTGGCTTCTTCCACGCACATCCGGAAGTGTGGAAGATAGGATTCTCGAAGGTCACGGACCGACGGCGTGACGTCAAAACTGTGTCGCTCCGGCTCCGGCCCGCTGTGCACCGCGAAGTGCTTCATTGTCCCCACAACTTTCAGGTAACGGGGGTGATCTCCCTGGAGCCCGCGAATAAATGCCGCGCCCATTTTGCCCGAGAGGTACGGATCTTCTCCAAAGGTCTCCATCCCCCTCCCCCATCGCGGGTCCCTGAAGAGATTGATGTTCGGTGACCAGAAGGTGAGTCCCTGATAACGCCCGTGCTGGCCTTTCCTGACAAAGTCATGGTGTTTCGCCCGGGCCTCATCCCCGATGGCTGCACCAATTGCCTCGAGAAGTTCCACATCCCATGTCGCCGCCAATCCGATGGCCTGCGGGAATACCGTTGCATAGCCTGCGCGAGCGACGCCGTGCAGCCCCTCGCTCCACCAATCGTACGCCGGGATGCCGAGCCGTTCTATAGCCGGAGCGGCATTAACCCACTGCCCCGCTTTTTCCTCGAGCGTCATGCGGGAAAGAAGGTCTCGCACGCGGTCATCAAGTGAGACCGAGGGATCTTTGTATGGCGGTATCGATCCCTGTCCGAATACCGGCTGGCTGGTGAAAAGAACCAGCAGGAGCAAGCACAAGCCCGTTTGTGTTTCCATGAGAGCTCCCTTCAAGCTACTGGAATCTTACCGTACGGTCCACTCATACAACCCCGCAGAAAAACCGTCGGAGAGCGTGATCGAGAGCCGCAGGTCAGATGTTTCAACGGCATCAAAGGTCACCCGGTTGACGGCGTCTATCCGGGGGATTTTGTCAGAGGGATTGCGGACCGCCTGCCATGTGTCTCCGTCAAAATAGAGAATCTCCAAGGTCCGCGGGACGCGGCATTCGCCCACGCCGGTGTCGTCAAACCAGTAGGCAGTGACTTCCGAGACTCGCGTGCGTTGTGGGAAATGGTACTGGATCCACTCCGTGGTACCCTTTTTGGGCCACCAATGGAAATGAGGGACGGAGGGATCGTATGAACTCGATGGAAGCAGTTGGTCTTTCAAAGCTTCAGGTCCTCTCCCCCCGGAGGTTGTCAGGACGCTCTGGAACGACAGTGTCGGGGCCGGGGTGGGTTTTGCTGCTCTGACCTTTGCAGCAGGCCAGACCGTCATCTGATGTTTTCCGCGGTGTGACCACGCGTAATACGGTATGGCCATAATCATTTTTATCTTTCCGACTTCCGTCCCACCGTCCAGCGTTTTGTGTGTAGCAAGACCGTAGCCGGAAATTGTCTGGACGCCTCCAAGGAGTTCTGGCCGGAATTCCGTTGTCAACGTCGAAGTGTCCGGTATCACCGTGTCCAGGATCCACTCTTCTGATTGATCAGGGCCTTCGAGGCAAAACACAATGGGACCCCGCTCCAGCGCAACCTTGTCTCTGTCATCGGCGATCTTCTTATGCCCGACGACACGGTGGACGGACATCGGTAGGTCCAGGTCTATCCGGTCATTGTTCTTCCACGTGCGGGAGACAAGTGCGTAACCCTGCTCCATAGTAACCTTCACGGGAGCTCCGTTTACGCTCAGCGTCACCCGGGCGGGGGCCGCATTCTGATAGGTGTAGAGGTCCCCAGGAACAGGTTTTCCAAGCGCCCAGCCCGGGATCCGGAGACGCACTGCAAAGGAATCAGGAGCGGTGAGACCCATGGTGAGAGACACCCCGCCATCCCAAGGATACTTTGTTCTCTGGTTGAGCTGAAGCGTGCCTGCGCCCCTCCTGATTGTCGCAGTCCCACCGATATACAGATTTACATAGACATCATTCTTGCTTACGGCATACGCGTATCCCGGAAGCGACGCGACAAATCGTACATCGTTTGAAGGGCAACACGCGCATGTAAACCAGGGCGACCGTTCGGCGCCGTTAAGAGATTCCAGCGGATTGGGATAGAAGAACCTGTCACCGGTCATGGAAACACCCGAGAGGAATCCATTGTAGATTACCCGTTCAACGATGTCCATATACTTCGCATTCCCGTGGTGCAGGAACATCCTGTGGTTCCAGTAGACAAGTGCAATGCCGGCGCATGTCTCGCAGTAGGCGCTGAGATTGGGCAGCTCGTACTGCGGCCCGAACCCTTCGATGGTCCCGACGGCGCCAATACCCCCCGTGATGTACAGTTTGTGTGAAACAACATCTTCCCATATCCTGTCCAGTACGGGTATGTAGCCGCTGCCTTTCTTAAAGGCGGCCACATCGGCCATTCCGGCGTACAGGTAACCCGCTCTTACCGCATGCCCGACCGCTTCCGTCTGTTCGAGGACAGGGATATGGTCCTGGTTGTACGTTTCACCCGGTGGGGTACTTCTGCCCCGTTCGTGAATGAAAAAGTCGGCAAGTTCCAGGTACTGTGAATTGCCGGTAACCTGATAGAGCTTTATCAGGCCAATTTCTGTCACCTGGTGCCCCGGGACGGTGCGCATCTTGTCCGGACCGAAAGTCGCAACGAGAAGATCGGCGCTTTTGAGAGCCACGTTCAGCAGCGTGCGTTTACCTGTTGCGTAGAAATGTGCCACTGCCGCCTCGTACAGATGACCCACATTGTAGAGCTCATGACTACTCTTCATCCGGTCATTCACCCATCGTTCCTTTGCCCATGAAGCCTCCGGCTTCATGGTTCGCATGGTGTACAGATAGCCGTCCTGCTCCTGCGCCCGTGCCACTTTCGCGATCAGCGTGTCCATACGGGCATCGAGGGCCGCATCGTAGCGCGTGTGGAGTGCGTACGCTACACCTTCCATAACCTTGAAGACATCGGAATCATCAAAGCCGTACCGGCTGCAGAATTTCCCGTCCGGGAGAATCCCCCGCAGAACGCTGTCCGCAATCTCGAAGTTTCGGATTCGCCCGGTGAGTTCACATTGAGCCAGAGCATGCGGAATGGAAACAACCCGGTTGGTCTCCAGTCGTTTCGACCAGAATGCATCATCCACCCGCACGTCCGTGAACAACACCGGTTGCAGTGGATATCCCGGCTGTTGCGCGAAGAGAGGCAGTGTCGCGAAAAAGAGAAGCGCCAGAGAATGCAGGAACAGTGAGCAAGTTCGGACGGAGTTTTTGATCCGGGATTTGTTGTGGGGGGAGGTGGGGTTCATCCTCTATAACCTTTCCAGAGCGCCATCGCCGGGGAACATGAGCCGGGCTTTGGTGGGTGCCCGTTATCCCTACGGCCTGGTCGCGCTACTTCATGTGAAGAATCAACAACGGAAATTGCCGGGTTCCCGGGTGCAGAGTACCGGGAAAGTGTTTAAAACGAAGGGCACACTCCAGCAGCGGGTGCACTCCTCCGGGATCCATAGATGAGTATGCAGGGGCAAAGATACAAAGGGGAAGGTAAAAAAGACAGTCTCGTACATCACTTTCCCTGTCGCGTGATACGAGGCTTTGTGCTGTGGCTCTTGATGCAATGTCACGGCATAAACCTGACCGCGTGGGGGCCCTACTCTCTTCATGCGCCACCAGCTCTACGGCGTCACGGTCAACCCCAGCCACCACTGAAGCTGTTCCAGCTCGTGCCCGTTGAGGCCTTCGGTAAAGACCGGGACCACCAGAACCCGCGCCTGAAAAATAGGTGATGGAGAAAGCGTCAGGCCTGCCATAAACGTGGTCCTGATATCGCTTACCTGTTCGCGTGGCTGAGTGTACCGTTCTCCAAAGTTACTCCGTTCCTCCACCGTCCCGTTCTGATCCAGGTATTTGTAGTGAAACGCAGCCAGGGTGACATCATCAATTTCCCATCTCGTCATGTCCCGTGAAATACCGAGAAGAATCCCGGCGGCTTGTGATGCCTTGATGGTAACGAACACCGGAATCCGGAAGCTCTGCCGTTTTGCGCTGAAGGTCCAGTACAGATGCTTCAGCTCGTCTGTTTGATGGCGCCATGCATAGGGATACCGGGGATGGTCACTCGTGTAAGAGGAACTTCCGTGAACCTGGACATTTTCGACCGTCCGCGTTTCCCGTGAAGTAAACTCCAGCTGAGCGCCCAGCGACAGTGTGACCTTTGAGTCCAGATCCCATGTTACCGTTGCGAGAAAAAGATTTGTTGTGGATGACTCTTCCCCGCCACCGGCCCGGGTGTCGGAGAAACGGTAGTGTGAATTGCTGGTGACCGGATCGCCACTGTCTGTCCAGGTTCGCAGACTGTAGTTTGTGTCCATGATCGAAGCGGCGGTATGTAATTGCACCGAGGACCATTGCGGCCTGTAAAAGAGTGTCAGGGTTGTCCCGTTTGTAATGCGGGAGCGGAATTCAAGGCCAAATTGTGAGGTCCTCCCCTCGTGGCGCCAGTGCTGATATTTGTGCGTTGACCGGTCGTACAAACTCTTCCATGACGTGTAGGATGAGGAATAGTACGCAGTGTCAAGGTTTGTTTTTGATTGTGTTGTTGATCCCCAGAGGTGACCGCCCGAGATGCCGAGTGTCGATTTCTCGCTCAGGCGCAGGAGGAAACCTCCAGCCAGCTCCCAGTGGCCGTATCCCTGATCTCTTTTTTCGTCGTTCGCCCAGAGGGATATCGAATTGTAGGAACCGGAGTATGAATTCCAGAGGTTGGATGATCCCAGGGCCCCGCTCCGATCAAAGATTACGCGGCTTACCTTGAGTCCCACATCGAGGCGATCCAGAAAGGTCTGCCTGGCGAACAACGAGATGAAGTGCCCGTTCTGGTGCATGTTGTCCTGGCCGCTGTATTTGTCCACGATGGGCATTTCGGACGCGTCAAGGGCGGTAGTCCGGCCGGCGTAATCGGCGCCCACGACCGAGCGGTAGATATCCTGCGGGACGTCGTAATATTTCTGGTCCTGCATCACCAGCTGATACGTTGCTCCCAGGAGGAGCGCAGGCGCAAAGCCTGAGAACGGGCGGCCGATATATGCGCCGGAAAACACCGGCTCAAGTTCCCTCCGGTTCTGCAGGTACACCTGCGGGTAAGGAATATACGCCGCATCATACGATGTTGTCCTATACCAGGGATATACGAAGTCAGGCTTGGTCGTCACGTTGCGCGCTGCCCGGAAGTCTGTGTAGAGCATCATGTCGCCGCGGGTGCTGTCAAGCCGGAGATGAGCGGGGTTCAGGACAAGGTCAAGCAATGGATCGCGCAGGACGCCGGGCGTTGTTCCGGCAAATTGTCCCAGTCCGTAGGGAATAACATTGCTCGGCACAAAGAAGAAGTCCGTCTGTTCAAACCCCTTCTGCAGTACGCGTTCCCCGTAATACTGGCTCTGCGCGGTCACAACTGCAATGCCGATCAGGAGTGTGAGTATCCCCGCCCGGATTCGATTACGTTCATGTCGGTTCATCGATGGCCTTTGTCTTCGGTGATTCTTAGCGTACCTGTCTTCATTCTAGCGAGTCCTATGATCTTTCCACACGAGAACTTCTGCGCTACGTTCTTTGAAGAAATCGGGGCACCGCCCGTCTCCGTTTCCGGCGATCCCGCCATCGGGATGAGCGATAATGATCCCCGTATCGTCATACAACTCACTGTACTGATCACAACACTGTGGTGGAACAAAATACACCGTATTGCCCTTGTACTGGTATTGCCAGATGGACTGGGGTGGATCGCCGACGGGAGCGGCGGCAAACTCGTCGATCAGGTTGTAGACCCAATCCGGATGTGCCGGTTGTGTGGCTACCAGATCTTCACATCCGGGACCGGTGATCATGCACGTCAGCACAAGCACAGCAAAGACTTTCACGGTATCCTCTCCTCTTCGTGTATGGGTGTAACGACCTTTTTTCATTTGTCTTACCGAATCAGGTGCATCATGCCCGTCGCCGAAATAGACACGGCCGCCTGACGGTACCGGTCCACCCGGTCGTGACACAGGCCAGCATGACGAACGGTATGGCACGTAACCCTCTCATGATGTCCTCCGAACTACTCCCGTCTATGATGATTGATTCCCGTACATCCGGGTGCGACACCGGAAAACAGTTTCTGCTCTTACGGGGGAAGAGCCACCACCAGCGACGACGAGTACTTGTATGCCACCACATACTCAAAAGTTCCGGGTTCAGTGCCGCACCCGGAGCAACCGGTTTTCGTGCCAGAGCTGCCCGTTCCTGTAACCGCTCGTGCCGATGCTGAATCAGGCCGGAACGGATCACTCATGATCATGGGGCGCCCGGTGACAATCTGGCCGAGGCGGAGGGAGTCTGCCCTGAGGTCCAGACTGCTTGACACCATGAACCTCCCATCCATATCCGTAACCCCGATTGGCCTGTTACCGGTACCGGTAAAACCACGGACAACCCGGAATGTGCTGTCGTAGGAAGTACGGGCAAGCAAAAAGACCGTGACATCTGCCGCCGGAGTCCCGTCTGACCACGTGATCATACCGTCCACAGTGTACATGTGATACGGAGGCGCAATCGGAGAGGTTCCGAGAACAAATGGAAGGAGGAAAATAGCGACCACGCCGATCACCGGATATGTGCCGGATCCAAAACGCTTCATGCGTTGGGGCTTTGGTGTTGCATTCATGACCATGCTCAGAACGTAAATGTCACGCCAACAACCGGAAAAAGCGGGAAGAGCCGGATTTCCCTCAGTCGCGCACGCCAGAGGAACCTTGAATCGGATCCCGGACTTTGCAACTCCTGGACGATGGGGTCCAGAAGACCGTACCCGTTGATAAACTGGAGGGATGCGCGGCCCGCGACGCTTCCGATTGAGAACCGATGGATGATCTGCAATTCCAGACGCTGGAATCCCGGGAACCTGCTTCCGTTTACGTCAAAATCCCCTATTGCAAGGCTTCCTCTTCCGCCCTGTACGTCAACCTCACCACCTACGTATGTGTTGGAGGCGGACACGTTACGTTCATCGGTTTCACCTGCAGGCAGGACAGCCAGCACACTCAGTATCCAGTCCGGGTGCGGCATATACGCAAGGGTGCCGTGGAATTCATGGCGGCGGTCGAATTGAGGCGCGTACGGTATCCCACCATTATGTTCGGCAAATGTCTGGTCGGTCCATGCCAGAGTATAGCTGAGAGAGCCGCTGAAAAGACCCGACCGTTTCCGGAGGGAGAGATCGACGCCATAGGACCTACCTGACCCCGTGATGATGTAGTCCGTGAGATCAAGATAACCCGCTTCAACCCCGGCCCATTGCACGTCGTGCAGGTTATGGATTGCGCGATAGAAGCCTTCGGCAAACAACGTTACGTCGGAGTTCTGGATATCCTGTTGTGCCCCGACCGAGAACCGGAGGGAGGTCGTGGGTGAAATGCCGGCCCCGGAAGGGTACCAGAAAACTGTTGGATAGTACTGGAATACGCCGCTATTCCGGTACGGATGCAGGAACTGATTCACTGAGGTGATGGAGGCAAAGAGACGCGTCCTTTCGGATAGGTCAAACAGGACGGAGAATCTCGGATCCACGCCGGAGAATGATCCTGAGGAGGATGTGAATGATGTCGCTCGAATTCCCAATTCAGCCTGAACGCCGTCCAGGATGGCCCACCGATCCTGGCCGTAGAGTGACAATTCCCACACACCACGGTCCTGCAAAGAGTACGGTGCGAGTTGGGTGTCAAACCGACTCAGTCCCCCTGTGATGCCGTGCCGGACGATCTCGATTCCACCGCGTACGGTGTGGAATTGATCGTAGAAATGCTCGGCATGCGCGCGCACGGCGAAGTCTTCTATGGCGTAGGTGGAGTTTAGCGAACTCGTTGCTCCTATCCCGGGGATCTCCGGCGGTGCATGATTGACCGAGAATGTATAACGTGTGTAGATGGTGGAGGCATGCACGAATGTTGACGGGGACACAATGCTCAACCACCGGAGATTCAGTGCCGTGTTCCCCCACACGAAGCTATTTGTCATCCGGAAACCGTTCCCTTCGGCGTCCGCGTTGTACCGGTCACTTCCGACGTACCCGCTGAATGACAACCGAGAATGTCCCGAAATACGGTGGCTCACCTTCGTGATGAGTTCCAGTGATCCCAGCTTGCTTGGCACACCGTGGTCAGAGAGATTCGGCACAAAACCAATCGAGTAGCCCCGGCGCCCGGAGAGGAGAAACGTTGTTGATGGGTCGAGCGGGCCTTCGAAAGAAAGTTGTGAGCCCAGGAACCCTGTCCCGACACTGCCTGAAAACCGTTCGCGGGTTCCGTCGCGGAGCGATAAATCCAGGATGCCCCCAATTCGCCCGCCATAGGAAGGCGGAAGGCCGGATGTACTTATCTCAACGTCGTTGAGTGCCTCCGGGTGGAAGGAGCTGAGTACTCCGCCGTAGTGGGCCGGATTGTATATCCGGGCACCATCAAGAAGATACTCGTTCTGATCGGTTGGGGCGGATCGGATAAAAAGCCCGCGGGACAAGCCTGCAGTGGCCGAACTCGCCATGCGCTGTCCCTCGATCGTGACTTCCTCGAGCGAGATACTCTCCTGTCTGAGCGCGACATCCTGTGTCAGAGGTTCACTGGTGCCACTCTGAATGGGCAGCACGGCCGCGTGGTAGCCGACGGAACGAACTTCGATAACGTACTCGCCGGGTGGTACACGCTGCAACGAAAAGAATCCGAATGAGTTGGTGGGGCACCAGCGCACAACCGATGACTCTCCGGCAGTGTCCTTCCGTCGCAAAACCACACTGGCACCGGCCAGCGTGTTTCCCGTCACCGAATCGATCACGGTGCCCGCTATCACAGCCGTGGGGCGAGCGGTTAATGCAGGCCTCCGTCGCACCAGGATCTGGGTTCCCGTTGCGTAGGCTTCCACTGCGGTCTGACCCAGAATCAGCTGGAGTGCCCTGTTCAGTGTGCACCCTTCGGAGGAAGCGGTTACACGGACCCCCGCCACGTCCCTGTCCATGTAAATGATGGGCACGGCAAACCAGCGGCTCAGGGAATCCAGAGCAGCAGCCAGGGGGTGCTCCGAAAGTGTGAAGGAGACTTCCCTTTCCTGAGCTCCCGACTGGAATGCCAGAGCCGGGAGCAACAGGCTAATAAAGAATAAATGTCTGGTCTTCATGACGGATGCGCATGGAAGTAAGTTGTGCAAGGGTACGCACTGCCGACTCCGGTGTACGGCTGTCGAGGGTTCCGCTGATAGACTCTCCGGGAAGTGTGGGATGGTCGATACGGACGTTCACGTCAAAACGGGCCTCGAGTTCCTGACACACTTCCAGCAGGGGCATGTTCTGGAAGATCAATTGTCCATGCAGCCACCCGGGATAATTTTCATACCGAATGGGTTCTGACCTTACGGCGCTCTCTCCGGGTCCGGCGGAAAACATTGATCCAGCCAGCACGATAATTGTATGCGGTACTTTCACGCCTGGAATGCGTACTTCCACCCTTCCCGTCACGACAGCCACTTCGAGCCGACCATTCCGGTCGCGGACGTTAAACTCCGTGCCGAGGACTTCCACAGAACCTGATTCCGTGCGCACGGTGAACGCGGATGTCTTTTTGCGCACGCGAAAAAATGCCTCTCCGCTCAGATGAACAAGACGTGGTTCATCCGGCCCGGATCGTGGTACAGTCAGAGCGGAAGTGTGATTCAGGATGATGCCGCTACTGTCCGCCAGCATCACCTCGGACATCTGTCCCTTTCCGGTGGCGTAGATCTGGGGTTCCGCCGTCGGGGTCATCACCAGGAGCGCGAGCACCCCTGCGGCGGTGGCCAGAATGCCGGTCACGAGCACAGGCCGTAAGACCTTCTCGATGACGTTTGACCGTCGGCTTCCCGTTCTAACAGTTTTCGCCTGGAGCATGTTTCTGAGGTGCTGCCACTGGCGTGGCGTATCGGGGTCCTGCGTCAGGAGCCACTGCCGTTCCTTTTCGAGGATCGAAGACACGTCCTCTGCAAGGTCTTTTCCTCCGGACGCACCCATGTTGTCCGGAACCTGCCTTTTGCGTCTCAGGAGTCGTGAGAGTATGGTCACCATGGCTGTTCTGGCCTCCTGATCATTAAACGTATGACGCCCCCTTTCCCCCTATGCACAGAACAGTTGCAGGTGAATTTTTCCGGAGCTATTTTAGGTGCTCCACTTCGGGACGGCAGCGTGTCAGACAGAGCAGACGAAAAACATCTTCTTACGAGTGTGAAGGAATCAGGGCTTGATGCCTTCGGGGTCCTCTTTGAACGGTATCAACCGGTTCTGTTCCGGATTGTGCTGTACCAGGTGCGGGATGTTGATGAAGCCCATGATATAGTCCAGGAGACCTTCACGCGCGTTTGGGAACATCGGTCAAACCTGAACGTGAGGCTGAGTTTTTTTGCGTACCTCTCCCGGATCAGCACAAACTTGATCAGAGATAAACACAGGCACAACAAGACGCACCTTCTGTCGAAGGAACAGATTCCACCTCCCATTCTACCTCCCGATGCGGACCCGCTGGAAGCTACTCAATATTCCATGTTGTCTGCTCAAATTTTGGGGATCATACGGGAGCAGTTTCCGGATCGTTGCAGAATGGTATTTGAACTAAGCAGGTTCGAAGGGCTGAACGCACGGGAGATCGCCTCAAAGCTCAAGATAAGCGAGAAAACGGTGGAAAATCAGCTAACGAAGGGGCTGCGGATTCTCCGGCGCGGACTCCGATCCTTTACGGGCGGGTAAACTAGTTCTGAACCCGGTCGCGCAACCCGGCAAGGAAATTCAGCGCAACGGGAGCATGGAGGTCAAGATTTTGAAGGATCTGCGGAGAAAACGAAGTGTGCATCCGTGAAATCGCTTCGAGAATGAGCACGCAGCAACTCTCGGTAATCATGGAATTGAATGACGTATCGCCGGCGCCACGCAGGAGCGGCCATGAAGATACTACATCATGGAGATAACGAATCAAACGCAAAGATTCAACCTCAAAAGACGAGGGATAACTGCAAGCGGAAAACAGGGTTCTGTGGTTCTGTCTAGAATCTTTCTCGGTATCCTGAAGGTCATCCACGAGTTGAAGCACACACCCGTACCCGAACGCCATTTCCAGCCACACGTTGTCCGGCACGGCACCGGCAAGAAACGCATCCACGAGCACTGATGTCCCTCCTTTTTCAAAGGAGATCGGGAGCACGCATTCCCATGGCATTTCCTCATGTTGAGCGAGAGAGCGGCTTTGGGCACTGTGTATGGCCTGCAGGCTCCTGTGGACAAGCGGAAAGTCCTTCCGGGGGTACTCACTCCCTATCATCCCGATCAAGGAAAAAATCTTGGATTCGCGATTGTTGAGCGGTTTTTGCCCGGCATCGCGCAGTTCAGCCCCAAGTCTTGAACCGAACTCTCTTTTTTTCGGGGAAGAGACTCGCCTGTCGTCAAGATAATTGTCCGTGTACGGATACAGGAGACTATACGCCAGGGCTGAGGGGGTCACTGAGATTTTGTGATCTGCAAGATACTGGAAGCTGTTGAACACCCACAGGTTCCTGAGTGCCTGCGCCATCTGTGCGGATGACAACTGCGGATCAAACCCGCGTGCCTGCCTTACAAATTCACTGGTGGTCTCAGCAAACTGTTCGGACGGGGTCGAAAACACCTCTGCATCCCCGGATTCGGTAAACAGGTTCAGGATTGCCAACCGGCGAAGTGTGGATCCGGCCACGTGCCCCGGAATATTAAAAAGATCCTTCAGTTCCTTCCTGCGGTGGGGGTCGTGCATTACCTTGAGGATGCGCGCCTCGTTGAACGTCTGACGCGAACGTGAGTACTCGCGCATGGTTGCCGGTAACACTGCAGGGGTATTATGCCAGGAGTGCACAAACCGGGCGGTCAGCGACGAGATCGTCTGCTCGAAGTCGTCCTCACGAGGGAGGTCGGCGGAATGCGGGGTCATGATTGTACACTGCGGAACGGTGTATGGTAGATGAATGCTCGACGAGGGCCGGACCCGCTCTTACGTCTTTGGAATTCCCCTTCTGGTAATCGTCTCCATAACCTCGCAGAACCGGTCGAGTTCGTGGAGCGACGTATAGACGTTTGGCGTAATACGGATACCCCTAAATTCCTCATGGTTGATGGCAACGGTGAAGATCTTGTGTTCGCTCATGAGATAGCTGCTGATGGCTGCCGGGTCTGTGCCGGCGACGTCCACGAGGGCGATGCCGCAGGATTGATCGTCATCCAGCGAGGTGTGGAATCTCACATTCGGCAGGCTCTGCACCCGGCTCGCCCAGTAGTTGCGCAGATAGCGCAGACGCGCTTCCTTACGTTTTGCCCCGAGTCCACGGTGGAACAGGATTGCCTCTCCGATGGCAAGCCGCATCGCCGCCGAGTGTGTCCCGATTTCTTCGAATTTCCTGATGTTCGTGAACTGATCCTTTTCCGCGGCCATCAAGGGCCACAGACGCTCAATCTTTTCCCGTTTCACGAAGAACATTCCCGTCCCCTTGGGGGCGTAGAGCCACTTGTGGAGACTCGTGCCGAAATAGTCGCAGCGAAGATCGTTCCAGGTGAAATCAAGATGCGCAAAGGAGTGGGCTCCGTCCACGATGCACTCTATGTCTCTGCGACGGGCAAGCTCACAGATCGCCCGCACCGGAGTGATCTGCCCGGTGAGAAACACTACATGTGACAGGAGGATAACCCGGGTGCGCGAGGTGATGCCCTGCTCTATAGCGTCGTAGATCTGGTCCAGACTTTTGGGTGGTGCGGGATATTTCACCTGTTTCAGAATCACCCCTTCGCGCAGCTGGCGCTGGCGGATCGTTGTGATCATCCGCGGGTAGTCCTGGGTCGTAGTAAGGATTTCATCTCCTGCCTTGAGGTCCAGACCCAGCAGGCATGTCTCCAGCGCTTCGGAGGCATTCCGCACGATTGCCGTTTCCTCGGGATCACAACCGAAGAGACCGGCCAATCCGGTCCTTACGTTTTCACTCTGGGGCTCAAGTATCTGCCACATGGTATAGGCAGGGACATCTTCCTGTTCCCATGTATAACGCACAAACGCTTCTGTCACGATGCGGGGTGAGGGCGACACCCCTCCGTTGTTCAGATTAATAATACTCCGCGTGCAGCTGAAAGCCTGTTGGATAGTGAACCAGAAATCCTCATTGGACGCGGCTTCGGCAGGTGAGAGATGGGCAACGCTCCGGGTAGCGGCCTGCAAATTGTCATACAGTCCGGCGACAGTGGCGGATGTAAGGGTTGCGAGTCCTACTCCCTTCCCCACCATCGACATGAATTGGCGGCGGTCAATGTCCGATTGAATGTTCATCAACGGGTTGTGCATGGCGGGCTCCCGAACGTTGAGGGCAACCTACATGGTTTTCAGGTCGGAATCAAGTATGTGGGCCAGATCTTGTTTTTTGAAATATCTTTCTCTATCCTCATCCTGTATTATGACACAATCACAAAGCACAAACATTGACGAAAGCTCCCCATGGTTCCGCGCACGATGTTTCTAACCCTTTGTTCAATCCTGGTTCTTGTCCTGTCTGCGACTGCACAGCCCAAAAAGTACGACATCAAATCGGGTGTAATCACCTTTGATCAGGCGACCATCCTTTCTGGGATGACCATGCGGAGCAAAATCGTGGTTACCTTTGATGAGTACGGCATGAAGGAGCGTAAGGAGACATACAACGAGGGTGTTCTTGATGAAGTCTTCTTCAGTGACGCGAAGGATCTCTACCTGCTGAAGCCGGCCTCCAAGGCCGCCTACAAACGGGGGTCTGCCTACCGGGGCACGGAATTAAAGTTCGACTGGGATGAAGTCTCCTCGCGGGACAAAAAGGAAGGAAAGGCCAAGCAGTTGCCATCCCGGACGGTCGCGGGAAAGAAGTGTGAGGCATTTCAACATCAGATGCGAAGTACCACAACGGTGTTCGCCGGCTGGAAAGGTATCACACTGTACACAGAGGTGAAGTCTTCCGGGATGACCATCACGACAAAGGCGGTCACCGTTGAAGAAAACATCGCCGTGCCACCCTCGAAATTTCAGATTCCTTCCGGGTACAAGGTGGAATAGACGCCGCCGGGCGGTCAGGGGATGTGTCGTTTGGATCTGTGCGTGGCGCACGTTATTGTTTTTCACCCGGTGTGTATCGTATAATATGTGCCCGCTCCTCAGTCATCATCGCGCCGACCGCGGCGTGTGCGATCATCTCTCCCGCAACTGAGGCGAATGCATCGACCTTGTCCACAGTGTCGACAATTTCAATGACCACCGGGAGATCCTCTGACAACCGCAGAATTTTCGCCGTATGCATCCGGCTGCGGGCACCGAAACCCTCTATGCCCCGTAACACCGTCGCGCCTGCCAAACCCATTTCCCGCGCTTTCAGGACAAGTTCCTGATGTAGTGGCTTGTGCTGAAATCGGTCCGCCTCTCCGATGAAGATACGAAGCAGTTTGCCCTCACCTTCAAGTCGCATCAGGGAATCCCTTTCGCGTTAGAGCAATTTTCCGATTGCGGCGCCTGCCCATGCTGCACAAAGGCACCCGCAGAGTGAATACAGAATGTTTACGAAACCGAGCAGGAAACTTCCCTCGCGGAGCAGTGCGATTGTCTCAAAGCTGAACGTCGAAAACGTCGTAAATCCGCCAAGAATGCCGATACTCAGAAACGTCCGCAGGAGGGGCTGGACAACATATCGTTCCTCAAATATCGACATCACAAATCCGATCAGGAAGCAGCCAAGCACATTCACCAGGAGCGTCCCATAGGGAAATGCCGGTCCAACTAAGCGATATACTCCGCCCGACAACCAGTAGCGGAACACACTTCCCGCACCGCCACCAAGGAAGACCACAAAAGCTTCTTTCATCGTTTGCCTTTCGAACAAATCAGGATAAGGATCCGCTGGTGTCGAGACCGTGATGAATAGAACAAGGTAGAATCCGGCGCCCTGAGAATCAAGGCTCTCGTCGGGCCGGGAAGTCCGTTCGTTGACAATGCCCCCCCTGTCCCATACATTGTCAGTGAGGCCACAGGCTGACACACACTTCGTTTCATGAGATCAAAAGGTACCAGATGAAGACAACTTCCGTATGTGCCGGACTCGTCCTGCTTTTTATACTCCTCCCCGGATGCTCCTCGCAAAAGACTGTTCTCCTTCCCGGAGCGGCCGCCGGCGGCCGTACCTTGTTGCCCAACGGATGGTTCCTCTCACCGGCCGGGAGACACCTGGACGTCGGGGAATTACCCTTGAACATGGCCCTTGCCCACGACGACACGTTTCTTCTGGTGAACAACAACGGGACACGGGAGCAAAGCCTCACAGTAATTGATCGGCTTCGATGGGAGGTTGTCCAGACATACCCCATGCGGAAATCCTGGTTAGGTCTCAAGGTCATCGATGGTGGACACACCATTCTGGTTTCCGGGGGAAACGACAATACGGTTCTTCTGCTGGATTTTAAAGAGGGACGCCTCTCCCTCGCGGATTCCATCGTTCTTGGGAAACCCTGGCCTGCGGAGAAGATCTGGGTTGGCGGTCTGGACGCAGATCTGGAGGGGCGGTTTGTGTACTGCGTCGGGAAAGAAAACAGGATCCTGTACAAGCTCGACATCAGGTTGCGTGCGGTTGTTGCAAGACTGGAGCTCCCTTCGATTCCGTATTCCTGTCTCCTGTCCCCTGCCAACGATATCCTCTTTGTGAGCCTGTGGGGCGGTTCCTCCGTTGCGCTGGTGGATCCCCTGACACTCTCGCTCAAGAGCGCTGTGCCTGTGGGGGAACACCCGTGTGACATGGTGTCTTCGGCTGACGGTGCACGCCTGTTCGTCAGTAATGCAAACACCAACACCGTATCGGTCATTGACGTGCAGCGGGAACGTGTCAGCGAGACAATCTGCACAGCGCTTTCACCGAAAGCTCCGCCCGGCAGCACTCCCAATGCCATGGCGCTGTCACCCCAGGGTGACACTCTGTATGTGGCGAACGCAGACAACAATTGTCTGGCTGTGCTGGATGTTTCGAAACCGGGAAAAACCAGGTCACTCGGATTCATCCCTGTGGGCTGGTACCCAACTTCCGTCAAGGTGGGGTCCAACGGGGATATTGTCGTCGCAAATGGAAAAGGCGTGGGTTCACGAGCGAATCCCCTCGGTCCCATTCCCTCCAGTCGGTCGAAAACGGAGGAATACATAGGGTCGCTCTTCCGCGGCAGCGTTTCGCTGATCCCCCGGCCAAGTGCTTCCCGGCTTGCGGAATATTCCATGGCCGTATACGCGAATTCGCGGTATACCGATGCACGCGCGGTTGCTCCCGGACTGGATTCTCTGAATCCGGTTCCGCACAGAGTGGGAGCTTCTTCCCCCATTACATATGTCTTCTACATCATCAAGGAAAACCGGACGTACGATCAGGTCTTTGGCGACATTCCGGAAGGAAACGGTGACTCCTCCCTCTGTCTCTTTCCGGATCACGTGACCCCCAACCACCATGCTCTTGCCCGTGAATTTGTGCTTCTGGACAACCTCTACCACGAGGCGGAGGTCAGTGCTGACGGACATAATTGGTCCATGGGTGCGTACGCCACCGATTATGTGGAAAAGACCTGGCCGACAATGTACGGGGGCCGAGGGGGAGACTACCAGTACGAAGGAGGAGTTCCGATCGTCTACCCTGCCGGCGGATATCTGTGGGATAATTGCCAGCGTCACGGTATTACGTATCGATCCTACGGAGAGTTTGCCGAAAATGCGCGGACTCCGGGCGATTCTGCCCGTGGTCTCACCCCATCGTTGCAGGGTCACGTCGCTCCGTTCTACCGGGGGTGGGACATGAAATACTCAGACGTGCAGCGGGCGAGGGACTGGCAGGTTGAATTCGACGAGTATGACCGGTCCGGTGGGCTTCCCCGATTCCAGATCATCAAGCTTCCCAATGACCATACCGAAGGTACACGCAGGGGAAGCGTGACACCGCGGGCCTACCTGGCCCAGAATGACCTTGCTCTCGGGATGATCGTGGACCGGATCACGCACAGCCGGTATTGGAAGGAATCCGCAATCTTCGTGCTTGAAGATGACGCGCAAAACGGCCCGGACCACGTCGATGCGCACCGGACCGTATGCCTTGTGATCAGTCCGTATACAAAACGCCGTTTCGTGGACAGCGAGTTTTACAGTTCGAGCAGCGTGGTCCGGACCATGGAACTTATTCTGGGTTTGCCGCCACTCTCCCAGTTTGATGCGGCTGCAACACCTATGTATGCATCCTTTTCATCCTCGCCTGATTTTACCCCGTACAGCTGCCGCCCGGCAAACATCGATCTGGAGGAGCTAAATCCCGATGGAGCGTACGGCCAGGAGAGAAGCGAGGAACTGGATTTTAGCTTGCAGGACCGGATCCCGGATGTAGAGCTGAACGAAATCGTTTGGCGGTCGGTACGGGGCAGGGACTCCGTGATGCCTTCGCCCGTGCGGAGTGCGTTTGTGCGTGTGATTGACTGAGGATCCGGGAGGCAGTGTAGTCTCTTTCATCCGGATCCGTGGGGATCTACAGCGGGTGTTATGCCGTTAACGCCATCGTTATCGGGGCGAGGCGTCCACCAGAACCGGTTCGAGGCCGGGCAGCGGGATTATCTGCAATGCAAGTTCACGTTCCAGCTCCGCTAACTGCGAGCGCATAATCTCGCGGTACCGCTCGGTCTCCTTGACGAGTTTGGGGACGAGCGACCGGTAATATTCAATACCTTCCTGCAGACTCGTCTGGAATTTTGTAAGGTACTTATGCTCACTCGCGGTCAGGGTCTCCAATTTCTTTGCAATTTCACTCTTCAAATAGTCGATATAAAGCCGAAGTTCATTGATGAAGAGGTTCGGGCGGTCGGAGACAGTTATCAGCTGCAGCCGGCCGTAGATGTGCCCTACCATTTCCTCCAGGGTGGCTATGCGGGAGAAGTACGCAAGGTTGGGGCCGGGACACACAGCTACAGCAGGAGTGCTGCCGTTATGTTTTGTGCCGGCTCCGACAAACGGTGATGCCGCAAGATCTTCACAGAGGCAGGATTTTTCGACAACCTTGCTGATCCGGTACTCGAGATCTTCGCCCGGCAGGTCCATCCCCTGCAACTGATTGATTTTGAGTGACTGATACTGTCGGGACGCGGTGCAAATCGGATCCTTTGTGAACTCGGTATTGGACACGAGATATTTCTTTGTGCACGGACTCCCGGGATTGTCATCTTCGACACGCCGGCGTATCAACTCTTCGCTTGAACTGCCCCGGATGTTATTGAAGGCGATGCCAAGCGGGGATGCATCGCTGATGTAGTAATCCTCTTTTCCGGCGGCGGCCAGCTTCGCCCGCGTCGCGTCGTCGACGTTTGTCGCATCCGGAACAAGCAGAAAGGGAGATCCCCACCCCGTTCCGTCCATTTCAAAAAATTCCCGCAGAAACTCGTCCTCAGCCGTAGTCCCGATACCTCCCTGGACCGTGATGCGAACCGGCCTGGGCTCGGCAAATGCCGGCAACCCTTTTTCCCGCCTGGTGGCAGAATAGAGTGTGTGCAATTCGAGAATCAGGGCTTCTCTCTTCTCCTTAAATTCCTGCAGAATGGGTCCGAGTAGCACCCCGTCGGTCGCAAAGGCATGCCCACCACAATTCAAACCGGATTCTATTCGATACTCTGATATCCAGATTCCCTTCTTCGCGAGGATCTTTCCCTGGATAAACGCGGACCTGTAGTCACTGACTTTCAGGATTACTCTCTTTGGGGACGTACCATCTGAATCCGGAAGAAATTCTGGGCAACGCTGCATATACGAGAACAAACGTGGATTCAGGCCGGCGGAAAGCACGACAGAAGAATCAAGATCACTCCGCACGAAGCCCCGGAGGGCGGCAACGGCATCTGTTGAGTCGGGAAGCGGTTCGGCATTGTGCCTGGGGATGTTGACCTTGTCAAGCTTGGTCATGATGTTCACGTCGATAGCACCGGCCACAATGCGGGACCTGAGTTCTTCTTCCAAATTTTCACGGTGTGCAGTGTCCCGGGCCGCGCCCAATCGCCGGTAGAGCGCCTTGAGCGGTGAGTGGTCGGCGAGCATCTCGAAGTACTTCACAATCTCGCTCCCCTGCTCAAATGCAGAGGCCCTCAGCTTCGCCGTCTGTTCATGGACGATCTGATTCACAAGATTAAGATATGCTGTGATCCTCCTCGCGCGGTGATCATCGTCCCGTTGATTGATTACGGTGTACGGCTTGCCGTAAACGCGCGAGTAGTGCTCGCGCATGCGCTCAATGAGGACGTCATCAACGATGGAAATTACCGAGGCAATCCCGAATCGCGCAACCCGCAGAGGTGTGTCGATGGAAAATGCCAGTCCGAGAACAGGGATGTGAAACGTGTGTACGGGATGAGTCAGCAAGTGCCGCGCTCCAGATAATATGCGAAAATGGGCGAAAATGACGTCATAGGTACTCACCCATTCTCTAACTACCCCAATTCTGGACACAGAGTCAACTACTTTCTCTTCAATTACGATGGCATTCGGGTTCCCCCCGCCCGCTTCGTCTTCATCGCCTCGGCATGGGGTGATGCGGTATTCGTTTTGGTGTCCCGGTCAACGTTCGAGCCGCCTTGCGCTTTCCTTATTCTGAGTGTATACTTACTCAATTGTTTGAGAACGCCGCTACGATCATCCATTACGATATCCCCCGAAGAGGTCACTGAGTGTGCACATCGTGGAGATCCCTGCAATTCGGCCAGAGGCGCGCCCCGTGGAGATCTGCTTTCCTTGTCGTCGGGCTTGTCCTCCTGCTGGGGGTAATACCGTCGCATGCCGGTGACAGACCGGGGCGTTTGCTTTGCCGGGTCACATCTCCGACAGGCACTCTGAGCGTCACAGTCTACGAGGCCGAAGACTGAACGGTCTATTCTCCGGTACGCGGTCCATGCCGGCCA
This sequence comes from uncultured Bacteroidota bacterium, assembly GCA_963700635.1. Taxonomy (GTDB): domain Bacteria; phylum Bacteroidota; class Ignavibacteria; order UBA10030; family UBA6906; genus JAGDMK01. The sequence continues at coordinate 907,106 of CAVOYH010000004.1, forward strand.
GATTCGCGTCGTGGAACCTTCGGCGCTGGCCATGATTGTTGCGCCCGGAGAGTGGATCCATGGTGATCTTGTTTCCGTGACGGACACGACGGTTGTGGAGATTTACCGGTTGCCTGTCGGTAAGACTTCCACAGCACGGAGCCGGTATAACGGTTCGCGTCTTCACTTCAAGGAACCCCGTGCGCCGTTTCGCTCTCTGGCCGTTGAATTCCGCGCGTTTGATGACGGAGTCGCATTCCGAACGATCCTGGAGTCAGTCACCCCAAACGACAGCATTGTGATTCTGCATGAGGACGCCGAATTCCGCTTCCCCCCTGCGACAGGTGTGCATGCCCTCTGGCTGGGCGCGAATACTCACTTTGAAGGCACGTATCGTTCCTGGGAGACCCTGGACAGTGTGCCGCGTGACACCCGGTTCCCGGTGCCTGTGCTTGTTCAGTCCTCACCAGGAGTCTTCGCGGCCATTTGCGAAGCAGCGCTGCTGGACTATCCCGGCATGTCGCTGAGAGTATCCGATGACGCAATCCCCGGATTCGTTTCCGACCTGACGCGTCGGCGTGATGACTCTACGCTTGCTGTGATCGGGCTTGGCAAAATCGTAACACCGTGGCGCGTTATCATGGTTGCCGCCCGGGAGGTGGAACTAATCGAATCAAATATCCTGACACACCTCGCGCCACCGTGCGAGCTTCCGGAAACGGATTGGATACGTCCCGGAAAAACAACCTGGGACTGGTGGAACAGTCACCTCCTCAGCAGTGAACACGATCCCGGCGCAATGGACTTTCGTACGATGAAGGAATACATCGACTTCTGTGCACGGAATGGCATTGAGTATCATAGTCTCACCGGCTTTGATGCGGGGGGCGGTGACATGACGGCGTGGTACGGCGAGCATCGCTCCTTCCTTCCCTCTCCGGGAACAAGCCTGCGGGTACCTGTTGCAGAGGTCGAGCTCCCCTCACTCCTTGCGTATGCGCGTGAACAAGGCGTCGGGCTCCGTCTCTGGCTTCACTTTTGTTCACTTCAAGAGGAGTGTATCGATTCAGTCTTCGCACTGTATGAGCAGTGGGGTATTAACGGGTTTATGCTTGACTTTATCGAGAGGGATGACCAGGAAGCCGTCGTGTTTATCACAGATGTCTTACGGGCGGCAGCGAAACACCATTTGACCGTCTCGCTTCATGGTGCGGCGAAGCCCACGGGCCTCACGAGGACCTTTCCCAATCTTCTAAACCACGAGGGGGTCCTGAATCTTGAATGGAACAAGTGGAGCAGCCGGTGCACTCCCGGGCACAACGTGACCGTACCGTTTATTCGTATGCTCGCCGGGCCGATGGATTATCACCTCGGCGGGGTACGTTCTGTGGACCCGGCGGAGTTTATCCCCCGCCACGTGGCGCCCTCGGTCATGGGTACGCGCGCGCACAATGCGGCAATGTACGTCGTCTTTGAGAACTACCTGCCCATGGTTGCCGATTACCCGGGGGCCTACGTGGGTGACAGCGTTTTCGCCGTTGTGTTCGGGATACCCACCACGTGGGATGAAAGCCGAGGGTTGGCCGGTGAAATCGGGGAGTACATCGTGATTGCCCGGCGTAGGGGTAGGGACTGGTATGTTGGCGCGATGAACGGCTCAGTACCACGGACGGTGGAGCTTCCGCTGACCTTTCTCGGCCCTTCACGGTATCGGGCAACAATCATCCGCGACGATGAAGCGCCTGGGAGTATGGCAGCACGTATTGATTCAAGAGAGATGTCAGCAGGATCACGATTGTTCCTGCGTCTCGGGCGAGACGGAGGTGCATTGATCCGGCTTTCTGCCGTACCGGGGGAATCACCGTGAGTACCCCCGGGGTATTTTGCTCCCCTCCGGCCGACCGATGCCGGGGAGCAATAATGCACTTCAGGGGTTGACCAGCGGAAGATTCTTGAAGTACGCGAAAACACCAAATGCCCTGACAGCTTCCCCCTGGGCGTGGACAGTCCCCACCTCATCCACGCCATAACCATCCTCGCCTCCCTCGGGATTCCAGCCGTTACGAATCCCGTCATCATATTCACGGTGAAGGAGGATTCTCGCCGTACCGTGATGGTTCGTCCACACATGCTCCAGCATTCTGCCGACCTTTTCAGGGACCTCCTGCAGTTCGTCAGGTGCGATGGAATATGCGTCCAGGAGAAAGTGTACAAACGCACCATTGCCATCCATGTGTATCTGGAAAAAATCCACAGGGTCAACCCAGCCCGTGGCCGGATCGAGAATGCGCCTTGCTGTTTCCACGACAATTGTTTTGTATTTCGGGTCTTTTGTGGAACGATAGAGGGCCGCCCCGATGGAACAATACCCCGTTCCCCCCCAGGGCACCTCTTTCCCGAATGCGGCCCTTCCCTCTCTCCCCTTCCAGCGGCCATTCCCGAGATACAGCTTCTTCTCGATGCCCGGTGTGATTCCATCCCCATTCCATACAAGCAAAGCATCCTTCAGGAATATGTCGTTGCCTGTTGCGTCGTAAAGGCGGCAGGCGACATTGACCATCTGGTTCATGTTGGTATTGGTAAAAATGGGGTCTTGCACCTGGGCCATTGGATGATAGTTGTACCAGGTCCAGTACCCTTCATGGTTGGAGAGCATTCCTCCCTTGCGCGCTTCGGCATAGCGTTGCGCCGCGTCCGTGACCAGCGTCATATGCTTCTTTCCGGTAAACTCCCACCAGGTAAGTTCTGCAAGGCAGGCCCAGGCACGGTCATCCAGCCAGTATCCGTTGGAAAGCAGGGTAAGCGGACGTTGCACAAAGTGAAAACGGAGCAGGGCCGAGTCATTCGTCGCAGCGAACAGATACGCATCACCAAGTGCGCCATAGGCCCCCTCCCAGCCGGGCGTATAGACCTGATGAAAGAGCCGGTCAATCCGGTATGCTCTCTGAAGCCACAATTCTGTCGGCTCATACTGGGAGATATTCTCAGCCCCCGGAACGGCGGGCGAGGCCGTTTCGTCGACAGTTGCCGGCGCAGTGCCAAACCGTATGGGGGCTATCAGGACTATTCCCAGGACAAGCAGTGCAGCAACGGCAATGAGTCCGTAGACCCGGCCCGGGTGTTTTACTGCCGGCGTTCCGGCAGGTTTTCTTCTGGATTGTGACTTATGCGATCGGGTCATAAAACACCTCTCTCCCGTGACAGAGTTCGAATCCCGCGCAGGTAATTGCCTTCCTTATTGACATGGCGTGCGATGGATCCGCTCTTTCGGTGCTCATTTCAGAAGGACGAGTGTCCTCGTTTGCGAAAAATCTCCTGCGTGCATTCTATACATGTATACCCCGCTTGCCAGAGGTGCTCCGTCGAGCTGCACCTGATGGACGCCAGCCTCACGCATCGTATCCAATAACTCCAGCACCTCCCGGCCAAGCATGTCGTAAACCGTCAGTCTCACGCGGGAGGTCTGAGGCAACTCGTATGTGATGGTCGTAACCGGGTTAAACGGGTTCGGGAAATTCTGGCTCAATGTGTACGCGCCTGGGAGGTTTTCATCCAAACGATCTCGCACTCCCGTCACAATCAGGGGAACGCTGAATGCGGAGGTGTTGCCCGCACTATCGGTGCAGGTGGCCGTGACAAAGGGGCCGGACGCTGTTCCGGTCCATGTAAAATTGCCGGAGGGATCCGCGGTTGTCGTTCCTTCGTAGATGGCACCTTCATCCGAAGAGTCGGAGAAGATCTCCACCCTGCTCCTTGCCGGGGCTGTGCCCGTGACCATCGATGCCGTCGCCCCCCCTATCACGGGAGGAGTGATACCGGCATTTGCCCCGTCAATGATGGAAATCCCTGATCCCCCGTTCCGCTTGATCGTGTTCCGGGTGATGCTGTTAGAAAACGTTGAATCGTGGGTCATCGAGATACCGTGGCTTCCATTAAACGTGATCGTATTGCCCGGACCGATGGTATTCTCCTGTGCGCCAAAATCAAAACGAATGCCGTACGACACGTTCCCCAGATTCATTTGCCCCGTCGGGTCTGTACCGATAGAATTGCCGCTGATCGTATTCTTCCGCCCGGGGGGGATTCGGAGCACAATGCCCACCCACCCGTTGGCGGAGATAACATTTCCTTCGCCTGGCGCAGGGCTTCCAATGCTATTACTCCCGCATTCCCGGATGCACACACCTGTGTTCTTGTTTGGCAAGGCAGCCGTGCTATTTCTGTTTACCCCGATATAGTTGCCGAGAATCCGGTTGCTGTCAGCCCGGTCGATATACACTCCGTTACCGGTGGCGAGATTAACGCTGGTGGTCGTACCAGAAATGATATTCCGTTCTGCTTCCGTGGCTCCCCCCACGCGATTATTGCTTGCGCCTGTACGGATCCAAATGCCACCCAGGACATTACCGTGTGCGACCATGCCGGTCGGGTCGGTTCCTATATAGTTGCCGACAATGCTGTTGCCCCGCGCAGTTGTGCCACGGATATCCACCGCAATCGAGTTGACCCGGTTGATGATAAGACCCTTGATCACGTTGTCCGGCGAAGTGATCGTAAATCCGTTGGCGCCCGCAGCATTCGTTCCGTCAATTTCGATTTCAGGGCCGAAGACGTTTCGATCGCCTTGACTGGCAGTCTGAGTAGTTCCATCGATGAATGTTCCTCCATCTGAAAGACTCGAGAAATCTGACGTCGGGCGTATCGTCCAGACTCCGGAAACCACATCAAATCCCGGGTCCGATGCAGGTATGGTAAACAGGATCGTGTCGGCGCCGGCATGGGTATTGGCGTCGACAATAGCCTGACGGAGCGACCCGGCACCGGATTCAGCGGTGGTGGTAACGGAATAGATGTTTGCGCGGACGACGGAAAGAGAGACACCGCTGATGATGACCGCGACGAGGAAAGAACGGGCAATTCGATCGTGCGTCATGATGTATCCTCCATGTGGTTTCTGGCAAACACTCCGCCCGCACGTACGCAACAGGGGCAGCAGCTCTTGCGTGTACAAGCCGCTTGCTGAGTTCCCGATCTAAACGCAGAACGGCCTCTCGTCCATCGGACGAAGAGGCCTGTGTTCCCCTATCCGCAATTCCCCCGATCCATGCTGTTAAGGTACACTGTTACGGGAATATTGTCAACCTCGTGCCGGAAGCCATGCCGGGTGCCAGTAATCCCCGTACCGATTGTCCGTGAGCCCCGTGGTGCTTCAGGATTCTTCCCGGAGGGCCGTGAGCACAACAATGTGAGCAGTCTCTGGAGTGTCCCGGACTTCATGAAGCGTCCGCAATGGGAGCGTCTTCGCCAAACCCGGGAGCCCTCCAAGTGTTACAAAGGTCTTGAAGTTCCTGTAATGATCCCGACCGGCGAAAAATTCCACGACATGGTTCAGGTACGACCGGAAACCCTCCGGCCTTGGCACGAGATAGTCGCCGAGAATGATGGTGTCGGCGATTCCGAACACATCCCGGAGAAGCCCCGCCCGGAGATGTTCCGGCACTTCATGTAGAACATACGTCATCACCGCATAGTCGTAGTGCTTGCCGCGTTCGCTCAGGATGTCCGCCGCGCTCTTATGTTCGAAAAGAATCCCGGGATGAGGATTGCGGGAAAGTGTACGGTCCGCCCGTCGGATATTCCTCACGGAGAGATCTATCCCCATCACGGTGGTGCACGTCTCCGCAAGCATGAAGGCCAGTCGACCTGTGCCGCATCCGACATCAATGACTGTGGACCCTGGTTTGATCAGCCGTTTGACTTGCTCAAAGAGGTGATCCTGATTCGGCGCAATCCACGTATCATAGAGCCATCCGTCATACCAGTGGTCCTTATTCGCCGGCATCTCCTGTTTCATCCCGGGATTACCTTCATCTCGTTCATCCGGAGATTGGGCATACATTCCCCCACGTCTGCATTCAGGTAGGTCGGGTCACAGACGATGTACTTCTTCCCCTTGTATCTGACTGACACCCCGTTCACGTCCCCACGGAAGCGCACTGCTGTTGCAATGTGACCGGGGAAATCAAGCCCTATTACCTCCAGCCCTGTGACGTGTTTTACGATGTAGGAGAACAGGATCGCGCGGTCTTCGCAATCGGAGAAGGGATAAAACAACGTCTCGTCGGGAAACATCGGTTTCTCCCTTTGGAAAACCTCCTGATCGGTTTTGTATTCGAACGCTCCCTGCACGAAGCGCAGGATGATATTTACGGCCTCCCATTCGCCTTTTCCCTCGACCAGCGGTCGCAGTCCGGCCAGGAGCGAAGTGGTCGCCAGGTTCGATGCAGGGGACGAGAAATAAACCGAGAAATCGGTCTGCGGATAAAACTCGAAAAAGCGGACTACATCTTTGCGAAGCGCCACCGGAATTGAATACACTTTTCCGCGATACGAAAATGTCAGAGTTTTGGAGACTGCTTCCTCCTTCAATGCGGGCGGCTGCAAAAGACGGAAGCTGCACAGGCGGTTGTCGCCCGGAGCGTCTCCATCATAAGAATACAGGCTTTTTTGTGGCGGCACGACGGCTTGTTCCAGTGAGACCACGTAGTAGCGCCTGCCGGTCTTTTGCATGGTGAGAAAAGAAGCACCAAAAAGGGTCTCCTCAGAACCGAGGAGCAGGAACAGATCGTCTTCTGTGTATCCCACGCGTGCGTCGATACCGGACTTGTTGAGCATGAACCAGGTGAAGAAAACAGCGGACTGCGGAGATCCGCCGCCCATGGAGAGTCCTGTAGCATAGAGCAGCCTGCAATACCCCCAATCGTTCAGCCGGAGTTGTTTGCGGTAATCCTGGACTTTCTGCAAAACCGGATTAAACTGCGCAGCGCTCATTTCTTCCCATGCCAACGCAATACCTTCCTCATTTATCTGGCGGGGCTGAGGCACGGGAAAACGATCCGCACCGGGAATGTGTACCGGGGTGCCGAAAAACTCGACGGAGGACGCCGGTATTTCTTCGATTCGATCCAGCTTCTTCTCGACCGGGGGGATGCCGGGGTCGACCGGCTTCGGCCGTGGAACAGGCACCGGCGGAGTCGCGTCAGGAACAGGTGCCGGGCTTTCATTGGAAATCTTCCGGGGCTGGATCGCGACAGGCTTTGGTTTTCTGAATGGTCCCGTGCCCTTCATGACCTCCATCTCTTCCCATGACTTGCGGAGGAACTCGGCAAACTCTCGGTCGGATTCCGCCTTAAACTTCTCAAAGTCCTTCTTTTCCCGTTTCAGGAATTCCTCAAAAGACTCCTCCTGCGCGATCCCCATACTTGTTGTACAAAGAACGCCGGCGCATGCCAGAATTATCAGGTGTAATCTCATAAGGACCTCACGCTGTGAAATGAAGAACACCCCGCGGATGTTTTGCTGTCACCATCATATCAAGGACCCATTTCTGAAATCACGAATGACGTGGGCGCCATCGCGCATACATGGTCTTCAGAACAATTCTGCGAGCGCACGGGTCACGCCAAAAACCAGCCAGATCGTCATTGCCCCGAGGAAGAGGAATCGTTTCACGATCGTACTGCGGAGGAGCAGAAGTTGTTTCCCTGTCCCGGCTTCTACAACACATGTCAGTGCGAGCGAGACCATCCCTGCGAGAACCAAAGGTCCCATCAGGTGAAACTGAAATGCCGCCTGCAGGTGCCCATGGGAGGCGGCCTGAAGGGAGCGGGTCATTCCGCACGTGAGGCAGCTTATACCCGTGAATTCACGAAACAAACAGTGGGAAACCGGAAGTCCCTCCGGTCCCGGGACCAGAATCCATCCGAACACCAGGGCCAACCCCGTCGCCAGAAAGGCTCTCCATAAACGGGCATCACGCGAGAGCGCATTTCCCCACCCATCCATACGGCGGATCTCCTCGATCAGGATTGTGGCAAACCCTGCGTGGCGCTGCCCGGCTTCTCCCGCGGGAAGAGCTGATACGCCGGCCCGAATTGCTCCAGGAATTCCAGGCTGAATGCGCGCATCGTGTACGATATCGGGAGCAGGACAACGGCGTTTATATACGGGATAATCAGGAACAGAAAGCCGATACAGCATGTAAGGACAGCAACCAGAATAATTCCGATCACTATGAGGATCCACAATACAAACGTGAACAGTCCGTACCCGATGAACAAAAGAACATGGGAGCCGAAGAGGGGCAGAAAGTCGCGCAGAGCTGCCAGTACCCCGATTCTGGACCGGTACATGATGGGCACGACAAAATCCACGACCATAAGGTTGACGAAGCCGGCCAACAGGAAAATCTTGATCAGGCCTAGACCGATTATGATGACGGGAACAATGAGCTCTGTGAGATCCCCTGAATGCTCATAGACATTCAGAATAATCGAGTATCCGTAGACAAGAAGCGAACCGATAATCAGAAAAACAAAGAGCCCCACCGAGATGTTCCAGAAAAAGAGGGAGTTTCCCTCACTCCTGAGCTCATACCAGGGTTTGGCGACCTGCGCCCGATCATGGACTACGTTGTCCAGGAACATAAACTTTCCCCGGGAGCTCAACCAGGTGAGGAGGATCACCAGGATGAAGATCAGAATCACGCCGAGGATGATCGCTGTAAACCAGATGGGGTGGGCGTTAAGCCATTCCATTGCGTGTCGCGGGAAATAGATCAGTTCTTCCAGATCACTCCGCCCCCCGGTGTGTTTCCCCCCTCCTCCCCCATTACCATGACAGTCCGTCAGTCCGGCGAGGAAGGCTGTAAATCCTACAACAAACCACTTCCGCAGATCGAAGGGTCCAAACAAAGCCCGTCGCATACGGTTGAACGCCCGGGACAACGGCTCAAAGAAGCGTATCGGCATTGTTTCCTCCTCTCGTCGATTGTGAGGTTGAGCGAGTTTGCCGGTGCGGGAACGGCACGAGTCACTCGGTTACTTCCAGTGTCCTGAAATCGAGCACGCGTCTTTGATCCTTGTAGGTGAGCAAGAGTTGCTCACTGCCGACTTCCGCGTTGAGAAATGGCCCCTCGAACAACGGATATGTTGTCAGATCCACTGCCGAGCCGTTCAGTGTGCGGCGTTCGGGATAGATAAACTGCATTCGTGCATTGTCCAGCGTGACATACTCGATACGGACATCACCCGGGATCAGGGTTGCCTGCGGCAGATGTGAGCGTAATCCAGAGCAGAAGCTCTCGAACGACCCCACTTCCGCTTCGGAGCGCACTTCGATGACATATCCGTTTTGCAGGTGATGACTCCTGAGGCGCCAGTGAACATGACCTTTGTCTGACCAGACCTTTTCCGCAGGCCCGATGCCGCTCTTTCCCTGTGCCGGCGTTTCATGTTCTTCCATCCAGACGTATTCCTGAAGAGGATACCATCCGACATAGGTTCGACCCGCCTTGCAGAAAATCCATCCCGAACTGTCCACAAGACGGTTATCGAGGTTACCAGGGAAAAAACCGTCGATGTGCTCTGTCGTTGTGCCCGGTTCGATATCGTACAATACAATCAACGTGTTTTTGTGCTGGAATGTCCGCTCGAAGGGTGACCCCCCCGTCCACTTATCCGGATTGTTGTAGGTTCCCTTCGACTGCGTGACGTCGGCAATAAGAGGTTTGAGCTCTTCGGGGAAGAACAACCCCAGCTCATAGGCGGACCAATACGGATGAAGTCCGAAGATGGTGCTTGTGGGATAACAATGCCGGAAGCGCACTCCCCACGTGTGTTGCTGAATCGGCTGCAGGAGACCGCCCTGCAGCGCTCCCAGGCCGTACTCTGCCGTCACGTATGTCTGCTTGTAGACGGGGGGATTCCGCTCCGTCCCGAAGCGGATGACATTGCGCACTCGTTTCCGTTCTTTATGGAGATACGGCGCAGAACGATCTGTGGCAATCTTGTAGATAATCTCGGGGAGGCGATAGTTGCCGATCGCCGGGAGGAGTACCCAATGGCTTTGCGTCGGGTCCCCGGTCCCGAAAAACAGATAGGCAAATGCCGAAGCACCCGAGAGTAAGGGCTTGAACACGGCGGGCTGGTATATCCGGCTGAAACCGCCAAGATACTGACCGTCCAGCTGATCAACGGCAAAATCAGCAAGAAGATAATCCAGCAGCATGCTCGCGCGTTTACGCATCGCCCGGTCACTCGCATTATCCGCAAGCAGCGACAGGGCGACTGCATATTCAGTGAAGTAGTCAGGAGTGTCAAATTCTCCCTGCCCGATCGTCGTGGTGATCCGGGTCCAGTGTTCAAGGTATTCACGCGCTTCGGCCAGATTCTCATCCGAACTTTTCCCGTTGAACCACTCCGACCCGGAAAGTCCGGGCCACTGTTCCGCTGCGAGAAAGAGCGAAGAGTAGTACATGGCCCAGTGGTTTTCCGTGTCCCCCCTGTACGGCGTGTAGGTCTTCCAGGCGTTTCGCACGGCCGCTTCTGTTGCGGGTGACATCTTGTCCTTTCCGTGGAGATACGCGCCGATCACAGGGTACATCCAGAACATATCCCCCCTGCAGTCACGCAGCAGCACCTGAAACATGCTGTCGGCAATCCGGATCCCATTTCCCGCTGCATACCGTGCCGCCACAACAGTATAATTTAACGCCGTGGATGTGTCAAACGCGGACACTATGTGCCGGGCACGCTGATCAAAGGCGGCCAGATACTCTTCCCGCGTCTGGTGCTGGGCGGTCGCCTGTGAGAAACAGAAAAAGACAGTGCACACGATAAAAGGGACTAGCTTCATGGGAATGCTCAGTAGGTGCGGGTGATTACAGTTATCTCTCGACTGTAATATACGACTCCAGAGACAAGGAAACAGTCTGGCCTGGAATTTTCAGGCGGGTATCGGCTTCAAGGAAAGGCCCGGAAGTATTCCCGGGCCAGCCACGTGAATGCAAGGTAGATGACGAACGGCCACGGTGTAACGACCGGATTGTTACGTGCCCCGGAAGATCGTTTCCTCCCGGCCGAACCATTTTGCGCATCCCCACAGACTCAACGAGGCAAGGATAGTGAGTGTCACATAGACCTCCACCAGAAGCAGCGGCTTGATGGTTCCGGCTATGATCTCTTTTGTAGCCAGGGATACATTCAACACGGGAATCATTGCAGTGACCCAGTCGAGCTCCACACCTGGCATAATACCGACCAGAACTGGGAGAATAATCACGATGGAAAGCGGACTGATCAGGCTCTGGGCCTCCTTAAATGATTTTGAGAAAATAGACAACCCCAGAAGTATCGCCGCAAAGAATACGGTGAGTGGCAGCAGGAGCGACAACACAAGGACGATGGTCTGCAGGTCAAGGATACCCCTAATCAACTGCATCAACTCCTGCGGGATCTCCGGTATCTGTTGAAAGGCGACATAGACGCCGAGAAGCGATACTACCGCACTGAGAATACCGGCCAGGACCACGACCGCAAACTTTCCCAGGAGGATTTGGAATCGGGTGATCGGCGCGGTCAGGAGGGTTTCCATGGTCCCCCGCTCCTTTTCTCCGGCAGCCAGATCAATGGCGGGATACATGGCACCCAGAAAACAGAATATGACAAAGAAATATGGGACCATCCCCCCGACCGCTTTTCCAAAACGTTCCTTGGCTGAGGCGACGTCGTGTTCGTGCACCTTGACCACGTTTACGATGTTCTCATCCAGATCCAATGTCTTGAACCGCGCGGCCGTCAGGGACTTCTGGAATCGTTCGATTACAGCCCTCAGGCGTCGTTTGACCATATCATAATCTTCGGAAGACTTGTAGTACAGAGTGATGTTGCCGGAGCGCAGCTGACGCACTTCAGCGTCAAAATCCCGCGCAACAACGATAAACGCATCGAGGCTGTCGCGATTGACAAACTCGTACGCGCTGTCTGAGGAAATGCCCTCGATCGTTCGAAGCCCGCGGGTCTGCAGCAGCTCTTTTGCCAGGTCGGGCGCATTCTCGTTTGTTACCAGTCCGACCCGGATGATCTTCTCCTCTGCCTTTTGCATGGAAGAGGTCTGGAGTTTTGTGACAACCGTCAGGAGCAACGGCACGAGCAGCAAGGGAAAAATGATCATGAAGAACAGCGTCCGCCGGTCGCGGATCGTGTCGGTAAATTCTTTCCGGAAGATTGTTACAAAATGGTTCATGTCAGGCTCCCTCCACCAGGCGGACGAACTCGTCTTCAACGGATGCCGTCTGCATCTGGTCCTGAAAATCCGTAAAACTGCCGTTAAAAATCAACGATCCGCGGTGGATGATGGCCAGGTCGTCACTGAGCAGGCTTACCTCCCCCATCCGGTGCGTGGAGAATATTACTGTCTTTTTCTGGGTGCGGCAGTCCTTGATCAGCTGGATGATACTCCGGGAGGAGATCACGTCGAGAGCCGCCGTGGGTTCATCGAACACTACCACGTCGGGGTCATGAATGATCGTGCGCGCGATGGAGACCTTCTGTTTCATCCCGGTCGATAGTTTGCCGATTCTTCGTTTGGCAAATTCGTGGATTCCCAGAAGTGAAAAGAGCTCATCGCGTCGATGACTGTATGTTTGTGCATCCATCCCGTGCAGGTCTGCATAATACTTGACCATCTCATCCGGTGTAAGGCGGTCGTAGAGTCCGGTGTTCCCGGTGAGGAAGCCCATCCTCTTTCTGGCCTCCACGGGGTTTCTGGCAACATCAAAGCCCATCAGGGTGATCGCACCGGCGGTGGGTACGAGCATCGTGGCTATCAGGCGTAACGTGGTCGTTTTTCCCGCACCGTTTGGTCCAAGCAGAGTAAAGACCCGGCCGGGATTACACGTAAAACTGACATCCTGCACGGCGTCCACTGTTTTGCCGGAGAATCCGGGGCCCATATCCCGGCGTTGTTGCCGGGAGACCTTGAAGGTTTTTGTGAGATGTTCAACAGTGATCATAACTGTTTCCGGAATCAGCGGTGATTGGAGTTCAGGGGCGGCGGTGGTACAGCGCTACCAGAGCGGCGCCAATGGCTTGTGAGAGATCCCCGAGTGCAGCCGGGACAACGGTGATGCGTCCGCGCTGTGCAGGCCAGAGCCACGGTTCCATGGTGTCACGAACTATCCGGAGATAGCGTAGGCGGAATTCTTCGGTCGTCGACTCGGGATCCATGAGTCCCCCGCCGATGACCACGAACTCGGCATCCAGCGCCATGACGAGATTGGCGGCATGCAAACCCATCACCCTGGCCTGAAAATCAAAAATTTCAACTGCCAGCGGATCCCCCTTCTGGGCCAGCCCGCGCAGGCTCAGGGCTTTCTCCTTTGCGCTCAATGGCGACCGTGCGAGCTCATGATCAGGATATTTGGCCAATTTGTCAGTCAGCAGGTGTGGCAGGCCGGAGATGGTCGTGTAGACCTCCACACAGCCCCACGTGCGGCCGCAGCCGCACGGATACGCCTTTGTATCCAGAAGGTGTAGCGGCGCAGGCATGTGCCCGGCTTCCATACCGTTGAGTGTATCACCATCCAGCGGGAGGCCGCTCGCGCCGATATAGGCAGTGCCCAATCCGGAACCGGGGGCCAGCATCACGACAGAGCTTTTACTCTTGCCGCGTGCATGTTGCGCCTCAGCCACACCCCCGTAATTCCCATCATTCCCGACCACAAGCGGAACAGTACGTCCCGCACGTTCGCATAGTGCGCTGCTGTATGCAGTGTAAAAATCCCATCCCTCAAAATTCGCCGGGAGGTTGGGCGAGCGGTCCATCACGCCGTACGCCTTGTACGGTCCGGGCATGGCCAACCCTACACCCTGCACCTGATCCCACGTCAGGGTATTACGGATCAAATATTCATTCACGCCCTCCATCCATCCGCGGACGACAGCCGTGGTACCCGATTCAGCGTTCGTCGGCTGTTGTGCCAGCCTGGTTGAAATGGTGCTGCCGTCCTCCCACACACCGCCGGTTTTGGACGAAGTTGCACCGCTATCCGTGCCGATATAGACCTGACGTCTTCCGCTCATAGACCTGCCTTCTTTTCGTTGAATTAGGAAATTTCCATCCGGAACAACATAGTGAATTTGAGCGGAAATCTCTACTACAGACATATGAAAAGCCCCGGTTTCGGCCGGGGCTGGATGGTGGGTCGAACGTGGGACCAACCCGCCAGGAACTCGGCTTTCCCGAGTTCAGGCTGCGCAAAACAGTTCCAGCCACAACGATCGGGAGCGCGCCCGTATCATTCGGCTGGTATCAGGTGATCCTATTTCAAGAGAAGAAGCTTTCGGGTCTGGGCAAAAGGCCCTGCCGTCATTCTGAAGAAGTAGATTCCGCTGGCAAAATTGGATCCGTCAAACTCGACTTCGTAGTTCCCCGGAGATTCCACCCGGTTTGTTAGGAGTGCGACTTCCCTTCCCAGCAGATCATACACAGCCAGCCTGACATGATCCTCGCCCCCCGACTCACCCATCACGGACCCAACGGCATACCGTATCCTCGTCCTGGGATTAAATGGGTTCGGGTAGTTTTGTTCGAGGGCGTATTCCAATGGTGTCGGTTCCTCTCTTTCGACCGGCACAAGTGCATCCGTAGGCCAGTTCATTACGTATCTTGCATCACCACCGAGACCCAGTTTTGCACCGCCGGGAAGCAACAATCCTGAAAATGCCGGGCCCCTCTTCTGCGCATTCATCGGGAAGCTATCCTGGGAAACATAATAAAGATAAATCCTCGTTTCTCCCGGAGGTACCGTGACGTTTCTCCACTCCCAGTAGAGCTGATTCTGAACAAGCGACACGGAGTCGACCCTATGGGCGCCGCCCACACCGTCGAAGATATGAACCAGATTCGGCTGCATGCCTGATGGAGCACTATCGTCGGTCCAGATCCACCGGTCGTCCGGGGTAAAAAGCGAATCACCGCTTGACGTCGCGATCACCACAGGCGGATTGGCCCCCAGGTCGGACAATACAGAGACCTTTACCGTAATCGGGGCTGTCGTGGGATTCGTGAGAATATCCTGGATACGCATGTAGCCGAGCGTGTCACCCTGGGCTGCAGTGGGAACGAAAAACTTGCGGACAACCGACAGTCCGGTGATCTCCTGCGGTCCAAAAAGGAACTGCCGGCTGTCTAGATCGGTCGCCGTATAGTCAGGATTGGCCGTAAACCATGTATCGTCGATTTTCAACATATACCCATTGGCGTAAGCGTAATTCATGCCGGTGCAGAGTTGCACCGCCGTGCCGACCGCAGCGGGATCATAGAACATATCATGGATGTCCGCGAGCCCTTTGAACCCGCCCCAATAGTATTCATATGTTGCCTCGTTGGGACTGACGCGAAAATAGTAGGTGCCGGAGGCCGGAAATCTGTAGTTCTGATAATAGCTTGGGAACGTCTTGGTGAGCTCTTCGGTGGCGGAATGCAACGACAGCAGTCCGCTACCACACCCAACTCCCTGAAGTGAGTAGGGAAAGAAGCCAATCTCGCCGCTCTCGGCTGTGTACGCGTAATAGTCCGTATCCGGAGCCACAACGCCGGCGTCCAGACCTGGAAAGAGCGTCGCGAGGCCGGTTTCGCCCCACGGGCGTGGTGTGGCCTGTGCCAGCGTATTGTTCGGCTCGTATTGATCCTTAGAGAATCTTGACCCCATAAAATTTGTCCGGAGTGTGTACGATCCTCCTGCCCCGCTACGATTGACGACGCGGAGATAGTGGTAGCCGGGAGCGGACACGGCAGTATAGAAACGAGGGTAACCGCTATCATATGTTGTGATTTGCTGGATGGAATCACGTCCATAGAAACTGATGCTCAGGTCTCCGGACTCGCCTGAATTCTTCGCGGCACTTTCAATTCTCAGGAGGTCCCCCGGCCATGTCCAGACCTTGTAGCAGTCCGTATCAGCGGGAGCAATTGTCGCCTCAAGGACCCAGTTTTCAAAGTTCAACGGGGTTGCGTTTGCAAAGAAACCATTCGGTTCATGCTCGTTCATGAAGGCCATGGGCCATTCCACCTGGATGAGACAATGTTGCGCGCTGAAGGTGCCATCTAATCCACCCGACAATGCGCGGTTCCACGCAACGGTGTCGCGGATGTCCTCGAAATGATACACTGCGACAAGACCCGGCTCGTTCCCCTTTGCCTCGTGATTCCACAGGCCCGAGATCTCGGACTCCGAGCGGATGCCAGACCAGATTCTGACTTCATCACACGCACCCACAAGCTCATCCCCCAGGGCGCTCTTTCCGATCCGCAGGGCTGTTGCGTTGTTTTCGAAACGTACGATGGCCCCGGTGTGGACGTCTGTCAACACGCCATTCTTGTAGAAGAGAACGTGATCTGCCACGGTGTCGATGCTCACGGCGAGATGGGTCCACGTGAGGTTGTCCGAAGCGATCCGGGGTCCGTAGAACGTCCCCCCCGCCATCACGGCCACATCAACACTGTCAGTTCGCCCCGAAATTGGGGAGACACCGACGGAAAAACCGGTAGTGTAATCCTTGTCCACTGCTGCCCCATAGGATCCCGACTGCGGCCCCGGCCTAAGCCAGAGTTCAATTGTCAGCTGCGGTGTAAGATCAAGCGGGGCGGCATGCGGAACAACGACGGAGCCGTTCGTTGCATCTAGTACAGCGTTCTGATTGACCTGGGCGGAGAGCGGAGAAGCGAGTAGAGTGAATAAGAACAGCACAAGCAGTATGCTCGACCCCCGAGGGGTGCGCACCGTGGATGAGCACATTGGGCCTCCTGCGGGATGAGAAGGGTGCGGGCAGCGGAATTGTCAGGATCTGCCCTAAAATTACGGAGACAGAGAGCGAATCCGCAATCCCCTGAACACGGTATTCTTGGAGGGACGTCAAATCCCGAAGCTGCTGAGTTCGGGTTCCCTCCGTATCACGGGGCCACCCGGCGAGATCGAGCTTGTTTTGGAAGGGGACAACTACGACACAAGTGTGTTCAAATACTCCACGGCTTCATGGGGGTTGGGTGATGTAAAATCGGCGCCAATCCGGCCACCAAAATCACGCGTGATGGGAGCGCCGCCCACCAGTACTTTTATCTCAGGAAATGCCGCCTTGATGTCGCGGACGCTTTTTTCCATGCTGGGCATGGTTATCGTAAGCAAGGCAGAAAGCCCCACGAAGCAACCGGGATGCTGTTCCAGGGCGGTCAGGAATTTGCTGGTCGGCACATCCACGCCGAGATCGATCACTTCAAATCCACCTCCGGTGGCAATCATGGACACAAGGTTTTTTCCAATGTCATGCAGATCGCCGGACACGGTTCCGATCACGAATTTCCCTTTCCGCTTCACCTCGCCGGATTCCAGAAATGGCTTGATATGTTTCAGGACGGCATTCATCGCTGCGGCGGAGATCACCAGATTTGTCACAGCTGCCTTCTTCTCACTGAACTCCTTTCCGATTCTGTCCATCCCCCGCATACATCCCTCCAGGAGGACGGTCGGCTTAATGCCATTTTTGAGTGCATCCGCTGCGACCTCGTCAGCGCCGTCCTGGTCCTTCATATCAGGCGGATACGGAGCCGATCTGTACACTTTCCCCCGGGCAATGCACATGGCGATTCGTTCTACATACTCTTCCATGATTCCTCTGCTTAGTGTGCTACGTGGAGACCCGCTTCTTTTACAAGTATTGGAGTAACACTTTCCCACAACGACGGCATGATATGAACACCACGCACACCACGGATATTCTTCAGCGCCCGGAGCATCTCGACGGCGATGGCAATCCCCTCTTCTTGTGGATCGCGCGCCTGGCCGAGCCGGGTGAAGTACTCCTCAGGTATCCTCACACCGGGGAGTTTCTCTTTCATCCAGTGTAACGTCTTCACCGACCGTACAGGCATTACGCCGGGAAGGATTGCCGCCTGTTCATGCAGACCCATCTCGACCACGCGATCCATCCAGCGTGTAAAAACTCCCAGGTCGAATACCGCCTGTGTCTGAATAAAACGCGCACCGGCTACAATCTTCTTGCGCAAACGAATTAACCGCATTTCAAACGGCTCTGCGAATGGATTTGCCGCCCCGCCGATGAGAAAATCAGGCGCTTTTTTCATCTCGGTCCCGGAGAGCAAGAACCCGCTGTTCATGGTGGCCACGGTGGCGATGAGCTGAATGGAATCAAGATCAAACACGCCTCTGGCTTCGGGCTGGTCGCCGAATGTCTGATGGTCTCCCGTCAGGCAAAGCAGGTTCCGGATGCCCAGTGCGGCAGCGCCAAGAAGATCACTTTGAATTGCGAGTCTGTTCCGATCCCGGCATGTCATCTGGATGATCGGTTCAATACCCTCATCCAGGAGTATCCTTGCAGAGGAAATGCTCGACAGCCGAACGACGGCGCGCTGGTTGTCGGTAATATTCACCGCATCGACAAAACCCTTAAAATGCCTGGATCGTTCTCTGATGACATTACCATCACAGCTTTGTGGCGGGGCTATTTCTCCGCACACAACAAACTGATTGGATTCAAGCTTTTCCTGCAGCGTCATCAGCGATAATGTCCTTTACCTTTTGCTTGTCATTACGATGGACCAGAAGTGATCCCTGAATCCGCCCCCTGAAAAGATTCAGCCAGGAGGATGTTTTTTCGAGATTCCAGTTGTGGATGCTGTTTATCTTGTAGAGCAGGCTGACGCGATGTAACAGTCGTGACCGATAATATATCCTGTACCACACGCACTTCCGGTCGGGAAACACTTCACACGATCCATTCTCCCCGGTTCCCCCGCACGGTCCGTTACGCAGCCGTTTTGGACAATTCTGGGAGCAAATAAATGCAGTCGAGGACAACTGGCATTCACCGCACCGCTGACAATGAAACAGGGGCACCTTTACGATATCTTCCAGAAAGAGGAGAACGTGCGACAACTTCCGCTCGCGTGCTGAAATGGGGCGAATATTCCACGTTACCAGATTCTTCAGCAACGGGGTCATCCTGGACCCCGTCGGTTCACCGTGGATGCTTCGTTTCCCGTCAGGTAGAGCCATTGTTTAATCCATGCGATTTGATTCAAACAGCAGGCGTCACGGAGATTGCCCGACCCGTCAGGAGAGATACAACATCACCCTCATGACAGCTTCGACACCTTCCAGCTTTAGCACATCCTGCAGGCACTCCATTGCGGGATGCTCGTTCGGCAACAGTGAATAGTGTCGCTTTGTAGAACCGATGATCATGTTTAATCCCATCGGCATTGCCATGGTCAGATACGCACTCTCGAGAGGGCCCTTTACTGGAGATCCGTCCCCCCTTTTGGAAGGCAGCATGGCCGTGAAGTTGCTCAAACCCACTGACATATTCACACCGGCCAGGTCCGTGTCCTGATGAATCAGCGCCATCGCATCCACGAGACGTCTGAAATCACCTTTTGAATCGCTGCCGATGGGCATGATGCCGGGGTCAAGAATGATCTGCGTGTTCGCTATACGCGGTATACGTTTGCGCGAGATGTTCACCATAGACTTCGCGGTGGCATGGATCTGGTCGGCTGTTCTGTTCAGCATCATCTCACCGGAATTGTTCATCCCCTCGGTGATAAGCAACACGGGCATGAATGGGTGCTTCGAATACAGGTCGAACATTTCCAGGCGCGCCTCGGAGATGGAATTCAGAATCGGCACCTGATTCCCGGCACGCCCGGCGTCATATGCTTCCAATCCCGCAGCCGCAATAGCCGCATCGGGAGTGTCTATGGAGAGTGGGAACGATATATGCTCCTGAATTTTTCGGACAACTGTCGCCATAAACTCCGGAGACCGGGGTCCGACGTTTACATCAATATACGTCGCTCCGTTGGCTGCTTGCTGCCTGGCCAATTCAACGATGCCGTCAAGGTTACCCTCTTCGAACAAGGCGTGCGTAGAAGGGACGGAGTCATTAATCGATTCGCCGATGATCGTAAGACCGTGAATACTCATGCACTTGCCTCGTATAGGTCGTACCGGGGAAAAGCTACAGATGGAATCACAGATGTTTCCCGTTGGAGCATCGGGTTCGGTGAGACAGGGCTATGAACGGTTCAGAGGGTACCCACTCGCGCAGGAGCGTTTTCTTCACAATCGCATGTCACCGGGTCTGCAAATAGCGGAGCCATCATCTGAGTAGATGCAAGATAAGCCGGAAAAGAACCATTCGCAAGACGAGTTATTGTATGATCCTGGCGGGATTGCCTTGCGGGATGGACTATTACAATGAACTGGGGGCACCGTGCATGTGCGGTGGTTCAGAGTGTTGCCGAAAGCTCCTGGGCAAACCTGACCATTGCCGGGTCCGCGTCGTACGGCAGAACGCCGCTTCCGAAAACCGTCGCAGGCCGTCCCCCGGCAAGTTTCGCCAGGTACTCCAGCTCCGCCCGAAGAGCATCCCGGTCGTCCGAGGCAAACAATCTCGCAGGTGTATTTAATCGTACCGTGACCGACGGGTGCTTCTTCATGACCTCCATAAATTCCTCACGATCAGTTTCCGCGGGACAGATCACATATTCTGTTCCTGTCCGGAGGAGGTCATCCAGGATGCCTGCAGTGTCGCCGCCGAGGATCAAGGGGGGTGATTCGTTCGTGAGACTTCGGACGCCAGCGATCATCTCCTGAAGTGCAGGAAAGACCACACCGGTGAACGAGTCCGCGGCAATGATGGGTGGAGAAGCCGCAGAGTCAAAGAACATGACGCGAAAGCCTCTGGATGCGAACGTGCGGCACACCTCAATCTGCCCCGCCGCCAGATGTCGTAATGCCGCAGCAACTGTATCCGGATTGGTCAGCACCTCTGTCAGAATGCCCTGAAAACCCACCAGCGCGCAGGCGATTGAAAATGGGCCACTCAGAGGAATTCGCACCTCGGCCCCCGGGCATGCTTCTTTTAATCGTTCCGCCGCCTCCATGATCATTGGAAACCGGCCGCTGCGTGCTGCGTCCGGCCAGACGAGCTTGCAGAGATCTCCCGCGCCCGTACACAGAGGTCCGACCAATGATGGGACTTCATTTCCACGGGTAGCTGCCACCACAGCTCCGTACGCTTCGGGTTCGATGTTGTACACATCGATGCCGGCGACAACCGGTGCGTGCCGGTATACTGCATAGGCGGCCGCATGGGCATCAACCAGGAGGTCGGCACTTCGGGAGACTTCCCAGGGGGTTTTGTCGATAAACATTGCGGCATGTTCATACACGATGGGGGTAAATTCCATTACATCTCCGGGAGAGGAAGAAGAGAAGGTTCTTACGCAAGATACGCGAGGGGCGGGCGAATATCAAGTGGGTCTGCTACCGGGATTCTCGTCCATTTCGAAGCAGAGAATGTTTTGCTATAAAATCCTGGGCCGAGTTTCTCGGGGGGGGGGAGACGTCATCCACACGAAACAATCGAACTCAACAGTGGCACACGCAGGGGGGGCGAGCCACTGTCGCCCCCCCTCTCATGTTTCTGTTATTTGAGCAGCAGCATCGTGCGAGTCTCGACCGACGTTCCGGCCTGGAGGCGGTACACGTACATCCCGCTCGCGTGACCGGTGGCGTCGAACCGCACGGTATAACTTCCTGCATGTTGAATGCCGTTCACCAGGACGGCCACTTCCCGACCCAGCACATCATAGACGACAAGCCGTACCCAGCCAGCGGTCTCCCCATGGAGCCGATACCCGATCGTTGTTGTCGGGTTAAATGGATTCGGATAGTTCTGATCCAGGGCGAAGCTGGTCGGGAGCTCCGGCTGTTCCGACACGCCGGTTGCGGAGGCCGGGAGTTCGAAGGTCACATTCATCACCGGAGTTGCAGGCGAAATGTTCCTGATCGCAAAGCCGCTCGGAGTTCCATTGGCCCACCGGAGCCTCGCGTGGTTGGGATCCGGATCGGTAGAAAGGAGATCGTATCCCATCGATGGGTCCGCTCCATCCCAGAGGGCTTTTGCATTGTTGAACGGGGGGCCATAGATCGGCCGGAGCATCCTGATGGCCCTGCGTCCCCAATCGCCTGCTCCTACGGAAGCCCAATCACTCGCCGACACGCCTGCCGGTGCGGGAACCGATCCGTAGACCGCCGGATCTTCCATAATATGCCACACCGCAAGACCGCTATCAGCGATGCCGGTGTCATACTGTAGAGACCGACGCCGGTTCTCGACAATGTAGTATTCTTTCTCCCCATGAGCCGGATCCATGAGGATATATGCTCCTCCTGCGGCTTCGACCGGATGCACATTGTAAACGCCGGGGCGCCTCACGATGGATGGCTGTAACCAGCCCAAACGGATCTTCTGGAAGGGATCCAGATGAGAATCGATGTAGGTTACGTCCATCAGGGAGTATTGCCCGGCTGCATACGGTTGGAAGAAGCTGAAATACAAATCCGGCAGGTTCAGGAGCAGATGGCTGATCTCATGGGCGAACACGCCAAGATTTATTGGCGATCCCGCGTACACTTCGGCGATCACCGGAATCCTGACACCGTCTACGACAAGCGGTTGCCAGGTCGGATATTGTTGAGAGGCAGGCACTCTGACGGTGCCAAATGGACTGTTTTGTGGAATGACGATAACAATCCCCAGCTCCTTGGGATCCAGTACTCCGTCGCCATCGTTGTCGTAGCTCGCATAGTTGAATGAGGCATCCGCTTTCGTGATCGCTTCCCACCATTTGCGCGTGTGGCCGGAGGTAAACCCATCCTGGTCCGCGTCGGTTGGATCGTCCGCAGCCCAGTAGAAAGAATACGGCTTGTCTGCTGCGAACCACCCGAAGATCCCCGCGTTGGAGATGCTGAACTCCGAGCCGGAATTTACGACAAAGTAGTCCGCCACGCTGGGATAACTTCCATGGATCGTATTGGTAATTGACCCCAGCGTGGGCGCGGGATCTGTGGGTCGCTGAGGGTCCCACAACAGGACGAGGATGGGATTGTTGCCGATCCGCGGTTTTACCGCCCCGAACCCGCTCGTCATATCGGGCCCGGCACAGGGAAACGCATATACCGTGATGTTCCTGTCACCGCAATATCCCGTATTGCCAGCATCAACATGCCACTGAATGGTGACATGCTTCACGCCCGCAGATACGTTCTTCTTCACGAAGGTCATGCTTGAAGTTCCGTAATAGTTCGATTCCCAGGTGAGGAGCGCGTCACTGGGCTCGCAGACTTCCCCATTCACCAGCGCCCGTACGAACATGCGTCCTGCGGACACATACGCCTCACCCTGGACGGTGATTGCCACCGTCGCGTTCCCAGGAACGTTTATGTCGGCCTCAAGGTCCGGCATGGCAACGAAGGAAGTAGAGGTAGTCTCCACCGGGAGACCGCTGGGTGCACTCGCCGAAATCAGCCCGCCTTGTGCTGAGGCAAGCGCGGAAGGATCAGACACTGCCACCGAAAGTGTATGATCCCCGATGTACGCCGTCCCTCCTCCATCGACCAGCCATTGGACTTTGACAACATGATTCCCCGCGCTGACGGCAGGCTTAACAAACGACATCGTATGGGCCTCAAGGTCAAAGCTGCCGGCTATGATGACATCGCTTGGTGACGCCGCTGTGCCGTCGACGAGCACACGAAGGCCGGTCCGCTTGCCGCTGGTGCAAAAGACCTCGGCCGCAAAGGTAAGAACCAACGGGCCGGTCGAAGGCGTTGTGATGTTCAACGACATCCCTGGAACATCCTGCCAGCTTGATGACGTCGTGCTCAGATAGGGACCACTGGGGCCTGCGACGATATTGACAAGGGTCGGCGCAGTGATGACCCACATGGTTCTGTCGGCAAAGCTCGCCGTGCCTCCAGCGTCCACCTTCGTCTGGAACCGGACGCGATGCATACCGGTTCCGATGGTTGCAGCAAATTGAAACATGTGGCAATAGTCGTGCAGTTCGGACGAGAAAACGATGTCCGACGGGGATGCAGGGGCATCATCGATAAGCGCACGCACAAAGACCCGTTTCCCCGCCGAGGCAACTGCCTCAGAGGATATGCCTATGCACGCATTGCCGGCATTGTACTGATAGAACCACAATTCGAGATCCTTGATGTCAACCCACGTCGTTGAGGTGGACGTCCAGTCAGGCCCGCTGGGAGACGCTTTGGTATAGATGTGCCCCTGTCCCGCTGCGCTGGCAGCGAGCAAAAGCACTACGATCAGGGTGGCGAGTAGACGGTACGTTTGTTTCATGGTATCCTCCATTGATATGTCAATCCTTGCGTCCGGGGTATTTGAGAGATTTGCCCGATCGAACATACCAGACTTTCGTTTTCCGTGAAGGTGCCCCGCGTCGGCGACGGTGCAGCAGGTGTGTCACTGCAGCCGGGATACGCCGGACAATGTGCACCGCACAGGAGTAGAAGTGTTTTGGCTTTGTGAGGGGTGAAAACACGGGTGCTCCGTTGACTCCGGTCAAAGTACATTCTTGGAGGAACGCAGACAAGATGAGGCGAAGACTATTCCGTATAGTGATGAATCATCATGCCGTTCGGGGGGCAGAAACGTGCATTCTTAGCAGGAGCGCCGAGTAGAGCAGTTCAGGCCGGATGACTGCGGGGTGTCAGAGGATATCTTTGTTGTGAAGTGCGAACTGAAGAAGTTTGTGGGGGCCTTCCAGGCGCAATTTTTCGCAGATATGTGATCGGTGGTTGTTCACGGTATGGTGGCTGATACTGAGATCTTCTGCAATTTCCTTGCTGGTCTTCCCTGCTCCTATCATCGCGAGGATCCTTCGTTCTGTCGGGCTGAGCCGGCTCACGCCGGGGGGAGAGTCGTTCCCCTGCCCTGCTGCCCGGAGGACCAGGATCTCCGACATAGTCGGTGCGATGTAGTGTCTTCCCTGTGCCACGGTCCGCAGGCACGCCATCAGTTCCCCGGGTGCACCTTCTTTAAGCAGATAACCGAGGATCCCAAGGTCCATGGCTTCCCGGAAATATTCGTGGTCGCGGTACATTGTCAGAATGACAAATGCACATTCCAGGCCCCGTGCCTTTGCAGCCCGGACCACGTGCAACCCATCCATCACGGGCATGCTGATATCCAGCAGGGCGATGTCTGGCGTGAGGTTGTTCAACAGTTCCAGGGCCTGTTGGCCGTTTTCTGCCTCACCGGCCAGATAGAATTCCGTGCTATCGCAGAGAATTTCTACAAGACCCTTACGAAAAATGGGATGGTCATCGGCGATTACAACGGATTTTGACATGACCCTTTTTCCTCTCAGTGTCTCTTCCGGCTGGACTCAGCCTGCCACCGGCCGTGAATCCGTCGTCAATGGAATGTTGAATCGAACGGTCGTTCCCTTTCCGGGAGCACTCTCGATAGCCATGTCACCTTCCAGCAATCGAATCCGTTCTGCCATGTTCACAAGTCCGTGTCCTGTACTGTCTCCGGGAGAACCCTCGACGGCATTAAAACCCCTGCCATCGTCAACAATCGAGAGGACAGCATGGTCTTTGTCCCGGACAAGGGATATATGGCACAGTGAGGCATGGGAGTGCTTGATGACATTGTTGAGGGCTTCCTGCACGATCCGGTAAATGTTGATCTCCTCGAAGGGTGAGAACAGATTATCGACCGGGTCTATGCTCATGGTCACGGTGAGAGAAGCGGCCTCTGCCATGCGCCGCACCGTGGCCTCAACAGTTCTCGTCAATCCGAGACGTTCCAGCATATGCGGGTGCAGATCTGAAGCAATCTGCCGGACTCCGTCGATAGCCTGGCGGATTGCTTCGCCAAGGACTGTTGCGAGAGATGCCGGTATGGCCCCGGATGGTATGCGGTCGATAGAGTGACTGATCGTGAGAAGGTCCTGACCGAGGCCATCATGGAGTTCTCCGGCGATTCGTTTTCTCTCCGCCTCTTGCGACTCGTTGAGTCTTCGGGAAAACTCGGATTGAAGGGCTTTCTCCCGTTGCAGGCGTTTGATCCGCGTCCGGTAACCAAAGAATGCACCGGAGCTAAGGAGAAGGAACACGAGCGCCCGAAACCAGAGAGTTTCCCAGTACGGGGCGGCGATATGGATGCGGAGAGATGCTCCCCTGTCATTCCAGGTCCTGTCACTGTTGCTCCCCATTACCCGGAACAGATAGTCACCGCTTGCAAGGTTTGTATAGGATGCGAATCGCCGCGTGTTGGGTTCGGTCCAGCGGGAATCTACACCTTCGAGCATATAGCGGTAACAATTGAGTTCGGGGGAGGTATAGTCGAGCGCTGCGTATTCGAAGGCGATAGAGTTGTCCGAGGCCGGGAGCCGGATAACGCCGTCGGCGTCAGGTGGAGGGGCAGCACGGTCGAAGATGCGGCAGTGGGAGATACGAATGGGGGGAGGAAGGGTGTCAATGGGAAGCGCCTCCGGATCAAACATGTTCACTCCGTTGATGCCGCCCAGATACAACACTCCTCCGCGGCCTTTGTAGTAAGCGCCCTGGTTAAATTCAAAACTCTGGAGCCCGTCCGCCATGCCGAAGTTTCTAAATGTCCGTCGGGCAGGGTTGAAGCAACAGACACCCTTGTTCGTGCTCAGCCAGAGATTCCCCTTCGCATCTTCGAGAATCGCGTAGATAACATTGTTGGGCAATCCATCGGCCTCGGTGAGATGAGTGAAGGTCTTGTCTGTTCTGTTGAATGCATCCAGACCTCCCCCGGCGGTGGCGATCCAGACTGTTCCCCTGGTGTCCTCGTGGAACGCATGGATGGTGTTGTGGGCCAACGATGTCGAGATTGTGTCGGCATGCCGGTAGTGGACAAAGGACCCCCGGGTCCGATCCAACACGCTGATTCCGGCGCCCCACGTTCCGATCCAGATATTCCCCAGTCGATCTTCCATGAGGGCATAAATATAATTGCTGGCTATTTCATGCACTCCTGCGCCGGCAGAAACTGCGAATCGTTGTGACTGGTTCGTGGTCCTATCAAGCTCAAACAGTCCCCCGCCGATAGTTCCCACCCAGAGCTTGCCGTCGCCTGACTCCAGGAAAGTCATGACATAATCCGGGCCGACGGATTCCCCCTGGTCCCGTGGTAAGCGGAAATTCTGGAATACGCCGCGCTCGTCGATCCGATCGATCCCGGTGCCACTGGTTCCGATCCAGAGCATGCCGTCACTGTCCTGGAGCAACGCCATGACCGTGTTCGAGCTGAGGTGGCCGGGACGCCCGGGGGCAGCAACGAAGCGTGTCATAGTGGGGCCGTCCTGGTTGTAGCAATCCAGACCCCCGCCGGCAGAGCCGATCCAGAGTCTCCCCTGCCGGTCCTCACAGAGTGCACGCACGACTGGATTTGCAAGGCTTGCGGGCCTGCCTGGATCATACCGGATGTGCCGAAAGCGAGCCCGGAGAGGGTCGAAATGGTTGACCCCACCGCCATCGACCCCGACCCACATAGTCTGCTCCCGGTCACGAAACAGCGAAAGAATCCGATCGGCGCTGAGTGCGGGGTGCGGACCGGACCTGTCGATCGTGATGATTCCTGTTGCGGGGTTCAGGCGGTTGACGCCACCTTCCTGCGTTCCAATCCAAAGCACCGTGTCGGCATCCAGGGCGAGCGAGCGAACGGTCATGCCACTCAGCCGCCTGGCAGGGGCACCGCCTGTACTGTAGGAGATCGTTGAGTTCGTTCTCGTGTCAAGGCATTTCAGCCCATCTTCGAACAACCCGACCCAGAGGTGCTTTTGCGCGTCAGGCATGAGGCAAAAGATCCTCCAGCCCTGTGTGCGTCCGTTTGTTCCCGATGTTCCCGGTATCGTCCGGAACCGCCCCTTCGGCCGATCAAACGTCGCAAGACCGTTCCATGTCCCGATCCAGACGTCGTTGTGTTCGTCGATCGCGAGCGAAGTGATACGATCGTCCGGGATTTCGCCCGGATTCAACTGTTTTGAATAGCGGGTCCAGGTCCCCTTCGCGGGGTTGAAGGCATTCAATCCGCGCATCCACGTGGCCACCCAGAATATTCCCGAAGAGTCTTCTGCTATTGCCATGATCGAATTGCCGCTTGGCGAGTTCGCGTCCTCTGGTCGGTGAGGAAATCTCCGAAACGTCTCTGCTCCGGGCAGGAGGCAATTCAGCCCCCCGCCATAGGTGCCGACCCAGAGTGCGCCAGTCCGATCGACGAGCAATGCGGTGATGTTATCATCGGACAAGGAAGACGAATCACCCGCAACCTTGCGATAGACTTTGAACGATATTCCGTCGAACTTGTTGAGACCATCCTGTGTACCGAACCACACATACCCCTCATGGTCCTGTACGATGCAGTTGACAGCAGACTGGGAGAGACCGTGCTCCACGGAATAGCGCCGGAACTGAAGGGGATCAGTCGGGCGTGCCGGGATGGATGGAGTGATCGAGAGAACTGCGGCAAGAACGATCAGGGATCGTCGTGCGGTTCTCCGGCATTGGAGCCTCATAAGGAGCTCGCGGTAAGGATCGAGAAGGGGGGTCTGTTGAGCGAATATAGCAGCCCTTTCTCGGGAAGTCAACAGGAGACTCTATCTGTTCAGTCATAATCGCCATTTCTCCGTCCGTCAGAATCCGGCAACATCGCGCATTCCGGTGCGGAGTGCGAACCACACGAACCGGAAGAAGGAGTCGTCCGGTTGGCGCAGGTATTTCACATCACCGATCTTCATCGCGCCGGACTTGTCCGGCAGGTTAGTTCCGCGGATCGTGAAGGTGTTGGCAATGAACGAGGTAATACCGTCGACCAAACCCCCTTCACTGCCCGTCTGCTTATTGATGGCCGAAACGACAACGCCTTTATAGACGGCCCGTACGGTACCGCTGGCGCGGCCCGAGTCAACGTGTACGGTGAATGTTGCCGACTGAAGTACGCCCGCAACAATGCGCATCTCTTCGGCTGTCTCGAGGAATGGGTTGAGCGCGGAAAGATTCATTCCACCCAATGAACCGGAGTATTGGAACGAAAACGCCGGCGATGCGACAGGAATTGACATGTGTACCTTCATCGCCCCGGCCTTCATGAATTGGCCCTGTGCGTTCATGACTATAGCGGCACCGCTGTCGCCATGATTTGTAATACCTTCCACCAGCACGTGTATGCTATCAAGAGTGATCAAAGCCGGCTTCTCGCCCACAGCGAATCTCTCACCGTACTTCACGCGTCCGTTGTGTATAGTCAGGCTATCAACCTGCAGGGCTTTCTGTATTGAAGAGAGAATCTCGTTTGGCATGAGGAGTGGCGCAGCATACTTGGCGGAGGGCTTGTCTTTGTTGATCAGCACATCCAGGAACGGATCGCGGATGATAACGGAACGGGTACGGTAACTCTTCCCTTCCAGAAGTTCGAGACATGCCAAACCCACCACGCTGCACTGTGGAGTCGCCAGGCGGATGCGTGTGCTTCTGAATGTACTCCCTCTGAAGAACCCTTCATCGTCTGTCCGTGGATGAAGCTCCAGTAAATCAGCCACGATCTCCGAATCCGGTACCGATATGCGCAGACTTTGACAATGTACTTCGTAGTTCGACTCCGGGAAGTGCATCGCGATCGTTTGGGCATCGAGGAGGGCGTCGGTACAGTCCATGGGTCCAAGTTGTCCACCCCAGAGAAGATGCATCCAGTCGATGCCGCTCACGGAGAGCGCACCAATGGTGCACGAGGCTGTCGTGTCAACTGCGTTCAGTGCAACGGAGTCACACTCAAAGCGGTTCTGTAAAACGCTGTACCTCATATCCCCGATGCGCACCGAGTACGCGGGATATGCTTCAGCAAAAGCTTCTGTTATTCCGGGCTTTATGAATCGATTCACAAGGGGGTCGGAGAAAAGCAGGAGAACCAGCACGCAGACCAACGTCAGTGCGCCCGTAACAACGGCAGCATAGGACGCTATCTTCCGTGGTGATAGTTTTTGTCGGCCACTCGGTGGATGCTCATTCTGCATGCGCTGTATCAACTTTCTGTGTTTGTCACGGTCGCATCCCGCCTGTTCTTCGCACTCTCGCGCCGACGGAACGTTCCATGGCTGCAGAGCTCACCGCACTCTCGCGAAGGCAGCCACCCCGAAGGCAATGTTCAAGCCGCTGGCAATCCTGCTCCCGCCAGGACGATTCTCACCCTGTCTTTGATTTGCGCAACAAACCGAACAGCCCCAGTACCGTTGCCATTGCGCCGCTCACCAGCAACCACATCGACTTATCAGTGGCTGAGCCAGTAAAAAACCGAGAAATGTCAGAGCTGGCTGAGTCATATGCATTGATGCCGAAAACCAGAAGAAGAAGGCCGCCGGCAAGTATCGCGAACGAGATTGCTTTGGTCATAAGGATACCTCCATTGTGGTGTCATCTATGTGGCCGTACGAACGCGTTACGGGGGTTTCGTCCGTTAATCACTTTGAATGGGACGGCCACGAGATCGATGAGCAATAGTACGTGGAGAAAGCCGCTCATGGTGCAGGATGTGATGAGCCCCAGGAACCAAAAGACGACGAGAACAACAGCGATAGTGTCCGCCCTGCGGTACGCTTTCTTTTTGGTTCAGAGCGCACCCTGGCAGCGAACCGCAGCCAGACCTGGTGTCCATGGCCTTGTTACGCACACACGGGACCCGACACATTTCCGGATCCCGTGTATCTCACCTGTGCGTTCAAACCGGGTAACTACTCGGTGGTGCGATTAACGACAATCTCTACACGCCGATTGTTGGCCCGCCCTTCGGCAGTGGCATTATCTGCAACCGGTCTGTCTTCGCCCACTCCCTGCGCTTGAATCAGATCACTTGGGTAACCGCGCGAGACGAGGTACGAGCGAACGGCATTTGCGCGTTGCTGCGACAACTGGACGTTATAGCTGGAAGGCCCCCTGGAGTCAGTATGACCTTCAACGGTGAGTCTTTTCTCTTTCGTGACCAAGAGTGCGTCGGCCACCTGATTCAGTCGTTGCTGCGCTGCCGGCGAGAGTTCCGATGTATTCGAAGCAAAGATCACGCTGCCCGAAAGCGTAATGACGAGACCGCGAGCCTCTTCCTTGACGGCAGCGAGTTTCGCAAGATCAGCCTGAGCAGCAATCGTTTTCGCCTCTGCCGCAAGCCGTGCTTTTTGTTCGATAGCAAGGTTATCCTGTGACTTCTTCACGATCTCCGCCTGGGTTGCCTCGAGGTCCTTTTTGGCCTTGACCGTGGCGGCATTTTCCGTAGCGGTGGTGGCGAGCGCTTCGGCCATCTTCGCTTTGCGATCCGCCACATAGGCGAGGTCTCGCGTGCGGAACGATTTAGGATCGTCTCGGAAGGATTTCTCCGCGACGGCAAGGGCCTCTTTTGCCTTATGGACCTCTGCCGGGACGATCTGTGAGGCCGGGCCGATGCTTACGTCCTGGTATGCTTGACGTGCATTGATGAGCTCTGTGGGCGGGAGAGTTGCGGCGCAGCCAACGAGCAGTCCGGTGCACGCACTGACGATCAGAAACTTAGGGAATCTCATGGACTATTTCCTTTCACGGGGTAATTGGTTTTCTTTCCGAAGCTGTTGCACCCGCTGTATCGCCTCTGCGGCTTCCGTCTTGTCGGCATCCCCACGGGAGAGCGCTACAGCCAGTTCGGCGTCGGCCTGGGCGCGCATCAGCATGTACTCAGCCTGTTCGTTCTCACCCTTCGTGGCAAGCGCCTTGGCATTCTCCAGCCCCTCCTTGGCGAGCTGCAGATAGAGTGATGCGCTGGGAACGGTCGACGCGCCGACCTCTTCCGCGGCGCGAATCGCCGATGTGGTAGACTCTTTGTTGAGTGCAGGACTGCTTCCGCAACCTGCGAGCAGAGCAGCGAACAGAAAACTTCCAGCCACTACAACCGTGCTCAGAAGTTTCATTGAATCCTCCTTGTGTTATTGTGTATCGTAACGTTCAATTCCGGCTCGTCATGAACAGCCGATCTATGTGTCTCATGTGACGGAACACACCGATTGAATCTGAAGTAATGTAGCGTTGATCACCACGTGATCCAATAGACCGAAGGGATGGAAGTGTGATTAATCCCTTCGAAGCGCAATGTGTTGCCGTCCGCAGGGATCTGAGAGAAGAGAAGGAGAACCGGCGATGATCGTATTACGACAAGAGGAGGGGGAACAAGCTCACGGCTCCTGGTTTTCATAGGAGTGCGTAGCGATCTCGAGGCGGCTGTGAAGTGCCATCTTTTCCAGGATGTTGTGGACGTGGCTTTTCACCGTATAGGTCGAGATATTCAGATGTCGGGCGATATCCTTGTTACTCATTGCCTGGGCAATGAGGACAACGATTTCCCGTTCACGTTTCGTCATCCGCACTGCAGCGGCAAGTTTCTTCTTGCCGCCACGGATTGCATGGTCGACGATGAGAGAGAACAACGATCCCGTCAGTAGAGGGGGGAGGATTTTCATTCCACGCGCGACAGACCGGATTGTTCCGAGCACTTCTGCAATCGACGCGTCTTTGAGGATGAAACCCGCCGCACCTGCCTGCACCAACTCGACAATATCCAGCTGGGTAGGGATTAGCCCCATCCCGACGACCCTAATGTTTGGCAGTTCCTTCGCAATCGTTTCTACGATACGGAGTCCGTTTTCGCTTCGCAACCCCAGGTCCAGGAGCACCAGGTCAGGTTTCAAGTCCCGCAGCTTCAGGATGGTATCATGATTTCCAGCGGTCGCTGCCACAACCTTCAGATCTTCTTGCTTCTTGAGTAACGCGCTGATGCCTTCGCGTAGAATGCGATTGTCTTCGATAATAAACACTCTCGTGTTTCTCATCGCATCAGGCTTTCATTCGTTCGGACAATGGGTATTCGCCGCGGCAAGTCGATTTTGCACAAAGGTAAGAAATATTTCGATGTTTAGCAAGACGCTCCAGGCATCAAGGGCCATTTGCCGCTGCACTGCAGCATTATCTGGATTACCGGGGAGAATCAAGAGAAGGAGAAGGATGGGGTTGTGTGACTCGACTGATTACGCCATTTGTAGATCCCTCCTTTGCAGCCTAGCGATGGAGTTCCTTATCCGATTCCGCGCCCTTTGCTCTCACCTCGTCGGCCTAACATTTCTTCGTGAGGGATAGGCGTGCGTGGAACCTGGAGGTCTAATTTTTGCAGCCCTTCCCTGGAGAGGGTGGAACCGCGCGATGGATGGTCTGATGCGGTGACTATGTAGAGGGCGAAGGAACCGCCGCGACTCGTTTCCTGCCATCCGGCGAATGCCGCATCTGCTTCCTCAGCCGGGAGATCTGTATTTTCTTCCATGGAGCCTCCTCTCAGATTGACGTATCTACTTGTTCTGCAGCACGTTCACTTCGCTCGGACCTTCTTCTCCAAGGTGTTTCCCGTCACGGCACGTTTTTTCTTCAGGTTTTGGCCGGCGCGGGTGGACTTCTGCAATTGGATCAACCGTTTGTTTGACTTCTTGAGGCGCTTGATCGTCTCTTTGAATTCCTTAATCTCGTGCGCCACCTCCTCCTTGGCAATTCCGTGTCTCTCCTGGAGCTTTCCTACGAATTCTTCATACTTCCCTGCAATTGCAGCCAGGTCATCGTTCATGACCTTACCCCAATGCCCCAACGCCTTCCCCCTGCGTTGCTTCCATTCTCCCTCCATTCGATCCCAGTTCATTGGCCGTTTTCCTTTCAAGCCCCTCCGTTCAAATTCGTGGTTGTTATCCAGCCTCCAACGGAAAGGCCGTCCTGCTGCGTTTGATGAAGTATACCGGTTTCGAGATTAAAAGGAATCGACCGATAGGATGAAAGAGGGATTAATCACCCAAAGCGAATTTTGGGACTACAACCCGTTCAATGTCGGGTCGGGCGGGTAGAAACGCTACATCAATCCAAGTGAATATCCCAGCTTGATACCGAAGTGCACTCGTTTCGATTCAGGCTGGAGCAGTCCTTGAACTTCTGGGGATTGTGAAAGTGTCCACGTCTCGAAGTAGAGCAGGGTGAACACCCCGTATATGCTCCCTCCCGCGTGCACCAGGAATCGTGGATTACTTCCCGGGGTGAGGTTGATGTTGAATTTCTGACTGTTTACCCGCGGGAGGCGGTCGATTGATTCAGAAAGTGAAAGCGGAAACTTGACTACCACTCCAGAAAAGAACTGAACTTTCGGGGTTACGATGAACACACCGTTTACCCCGACGTTCGCCAGGAACACAGAATACTTCTCATCATAGCCGGCAGGATCGCCGTTTCCGACATCTCTGAGCCAACCCTCAAACCCGAATCCGGCGACCGGAGAAAGCCGAAATGTTTTGGATACCTCCGCAACGTAGCCGGCACTCAGCGTTGCCTCAAAGTTGGAGTACGACGATTTCGCGTTGTAGGGAGTCCTTGCTCCTGTTTGAAGGTCAAACGCAAACCCTTTATAGTCGACAGTACCCAGTGCGTACTGCAAATCCACTTCGACATAAAGACTTCTCTTCTGCAGAAATGAATACCGGGACAGAACACCAACAGAGAACCTTGGCCCGCTTTCCTTCAGCGCTTCACTTCCATTGTCATCGAACTCTTGCCAACTGAAGCCCTGTACTGCAACGTAGGGCGTGAGCTGGAACGGTACGTCAAGAGTCTGCGCAGACGCGCTGGCACACGTCACAACGAATAGCGCCATGGTGATACAGTGTATCTTCATGGTGTTGGCTCCTCTGAGTGCCACAGATACGGAAACGACGAATCCGGATCCGCAACCTTTTTCGTCCACTGTGAATGCCCGCCCTACAAGCAAACTGAGGATTGCCATTGTCCATTGCTGATTGCCAGAGACATTGGCAATTTACAATCGGCAATTCACAATCCTCAATCGTTGTTCCGCTGTGCACCCACCAGGACTCGAACCTGGAACCCACTGATTAAGAGTCAGTTGCTCTACCAATTGAGCCATGGGTGCGCTGATACCCATGGTCATGAGAGATGCCCATGGGGCACAACAAGGACGCCCAAGGGTGGGCATCCATCTTCTACTGCAACGGCGCCTGCTGCGGCGTCGCCGGAGGCAACTGGGGCGTCATCGACCGCTGCTGCTGCGTCCCCTGCTGCAAAACACTTTCTCCCGTCTCTCCGGAGCGGGGAAGGAAAAATATGTTGATCACCAGGGCCAGAAACAGAAATGCCCCGGCAAGTATCTGCGTCGCACGAATCAGAAAATCCGCAGTCCGGCGGACGCCAAAAACAACACCAACGGATCCGCCCCCAAATGTGCCCGCCAATCCGCCCCCTTTGCTGGACTGCATCAAGACCACCAACATCAAAACAAGGCTGATGATCACTTCAAGAACTATCAGAAATGTAAACATGTGTCGCGTCCCTATTCAGTCGTAGGCTTCAAATTTACGCAATCCCATGAGAAAAATCAAGCTCCAAATCCCCACCCGGTGAGTTTTTCCAGCGTTATCCCGCTCCCCTTTTCGCCCCCCTTGAGCATCATCCGCTCCACATACTTCCCGATCAGGTCAAATTCCAGATTCACAGCCCTTCCCGTGCGCACATCAGAAAATGTGGTGTTTTTTAGCGTGTGGGGAATTACCGATATCTCAAACTCACTCCCAACAAGAGATGCCACCGTGAGACTCACTCCGTCCACCGCAATCGACCCTACAGGAATAAGATACCGGGCAAACTCAACCGGATACGATATCCGCATGACCCAGCTCATGGCCTTCTTCTCCAGTCCGGTGAGATGCCCGACACAATCCACGTGCCCCTGAACCAGATGGCCACCAAGCCGGTCATTCAACCGCACGGCAAGCTCTACATTAACCCTGTCAGCTCCGCGTAGAGCCCCCAGGGTGGTCTTCCGTAATGTCTCCTCGACAGCTTCAACTTCAAAATCATCGCCCGTCGTTGACACAACAGTCTGGCAAACCCCGTTCACCGAAACACTGTCGTTTATGTGAATCTCCGGTGCGCTGCCGGGAGCACGAATCGTCAAGAGCACTCCCCCGCCTTTCCGTTTAACCGAAAGGACACTCGCAACTTCCTGTATAATCCCTGTAAACATGGGGCTCCTCTTAATCAAATTGGGCATGGATCAGAATGTCTGCATCGATTCGTCGTACCGAAAGAGTGGCCGCATCTTTTGATACCGCCTTGAGCATGGTCGACCCGAAGGCCACCGGCCCCCCGGCACCTATCCGGGGTGCAATAAACAGACTTAGCTCGTCTATGAATCCACCCTCCACGAACTGCCGGAATACCTCTCCTCCGCCCTCCACAAGTAAGGACCCCATATGCTCCTGATACAACCGTTCCAGCAGATCTGCGATGTTGATTTTTCCGTTACGACCCGGCAGTGGTACTATGATTACCCCCCGGTTTTCGAGCCTGCGGAGCGCCCGTTGTTTTGTTCGTGCTGCACGCACGGTCGTGCAGACAAACACCCTCCTCTTTCTTGCACTCCCGAACACGCGCGCCGATTCCGGGAGACTCAAACTTCCGTCCAGGATGACGACATCCGGGCTTACACCTTTAACTCCGCGGACATTCAGCCGTGGATTGTCAATCAGGACCGTCCGCGCCCCCACGAGCACAGCATCGTGATCGGCGCGCAGCGTATGCACCAGCAGCCGGGCACGGCCGCCCGTTATCCAGCGCCGCGTGTCGCCCGGAACGGATATCCGGCCGTCCAGCGTCTGCGCCACCTTGATATGGATGTAGGGCCGGGAGTGTACAATCGAGCGAGCATATCTCCGGTTCAACAGTTCCGCTTCCGCTTGTTTCAGGCCGACCTCAACACGCTTCCCGGCCCGACGCAGCAGGGTAATACCTTTTCCGGCTACCAGTGGATTGGGATCCTTCATGGCGATGACGATATGCGGGATAGGAGTCATTGCAAGGAGCGGTGCGCACGCAGGCGTCTTCCCGTAATGACTGCATGGCTCGAGCGTGACGTACAGGGTGGTGTCTTCAAGTGAGCCCTTGAACTTTGCCAGACACTCCACCTCGGCATGTGGACCCCCATAATAGCGGTGGTATCCACGCGCGACGATGATGCCCCGTTTGACGAGCACGGCACCGACCATGGGATTCGGGCTTACGCTGTGCCCCCCCTTCGAGGCAAGCCGCAGCGCCTCCTGCATGAACCGATCAGACGATTTGTCCGGCCCCTGTGATTTCTGTTTACCTGGCGTCATCGTTTTAGGGTAAATGAAAAGTCGCTTCCTTTTCCCACCGTACTTCGTACCCCGATCGTTCCATCATGTGCTTCGACAATATGCTTGACAATGGCAAGCCCCAGGCCGGTTCCTCCCACGTCACGCGCCCGGTCCTTGTCGACGCGGTAGAATCGTTCGAATATGCGATTCATCTGATTTTCTGCAATGCCCCGCCCCGTGTCGGAAACCGTTATCGTAGCCAGATGGTTCGCAAGCTCAGTCCGCACCTCGATCGTGCCTCCGGAATCGGTGTACTTGATTGCGTTCTCCACAAGATTGACCATCACCTGTTTCAGCCGCTCCCTGTCTCCGTACACCTTCTCCTGGTCGTCCGGCAGATCTGCAAGGATGAGCGCGATCCCCTTACGTTCTGCCAGCGGGCGCATGTCATCGGCCACAAGCTCCAGGAATTCCCGGACAGGAAAGTACCGGTGACTCATTTTCATTTCGCCTGATTCTATACGCGAGATCTCAATAAGATCATTCAAGAGGTCGTTCAACCGTTCAGCATGCCGGTGGGCCTTCGCCAGGAATTCGCGGTTCACGGCGGGATCATCCACAGCCCCGTCGATGAGGGTTTCAAGGAATCCCTGGATCGAAAATATC
Source organism: uncultured Bacteroidota bacterium (assembly GCA_963700635.1). Lineage (GTDB taxonomy): Bacteria > Bacteroidota > Ignavibacteria > UBA10030 > UBA6906 > JAGDMK01. The sequence goes on from CAVOYH010000004.1 coordinate 944,684, forward strand.
GGCGTTCGGAGTTCGTGCGAAACATTTGCCAGAAACTCACTGCGTACGCGTTCGAGTTTCCGGAGCCGCTCAATATCATTGCTCAGGGTTTCCGCCATCCTGTTAATTGCTGTGCCCAGTGAACCAATCTCGTCGTGAGACGAGGCGGGTACCCGGACTTTCAGATTGCCCCCCGTTATGGCTTCTGCCGTTTGGGCAATGTCCAGAATCGGTCGCGTGATCCGGCGTGCCATGTGAATACTTACTGCCGCGACGAACAGGATTGCGAGCAGGCCAACCAGCCAGCCCGCGGCCTGCACCCTCTCATCCAGCTCCCTTGCCTCTACGGCAGGCAGCGCGAGCCTGACGAAACCCGAATCCAATGCGGGGTTTGAAGGCACCATGATTCGCTTTGCGGCATAAAGAAACTCTCTGGCCAAGGAGTTGCTGAACCGGAGAGCCGTACCGACCCTCCCGTCACGCGCGGCATTAATTTCGGGGCGATCCTTGTGGTTCTCCAGGAAGGTAAGGGAGTCACGCGGGATCCCTGTGTCAAAAAGAACACGCCCGTCTTTGTCAATGAGGCTCACGCGGACTCCGAGCGCGCGGGCAAAAGTCAGGAAGGCGCTGTCATCGCTTCCCTGCAGGCTACCGGATTGGCCTCGATCGGCACATTGTTGTGCCAGCAACGACACTTGTGCAGTCAGTGTCGCAGTGGCTCGCGCTTCGAGGAATTTCTTGATTTGCCAGGAGGAAAGAAGACTGACGAGGAGAACGACGGCAACAGTGAGGGTGATGTATGTGGCGGCTATACGGGTGCGGAGTCTCATCGGCTGGAACTGGCAGTCCTACGCTTTATACCTGTAACCCACGCCTTTGATGGTCTCGATCATATCGGCGTCATGCCCGAGCTTTTCCCTGATTTTCCGAATATGCACGTCCACAGTCCGGTCGATGACCACAACTTCGCTTCCCCAGATGTTACGAAGCAGCATTTCGCGGGAAAAGACTTTTCCGGGATGAGAAGCAAGCAGGGCAAGAATTTCAAATTCTTTCCGCGGAAAGAACACTTCTTTCTTTCCGTGTCGGACGGTATAGCTACGCCGGTCAATTTCCAGGCGCCCGATTTTGATGGGGGGTGGGTCGGACGATTCCTCCGCATGCTGCTCGCGCCGCCTGAGGGCAGCCTTCACGCGCGCAACGAGTTTCCGCGGGCTGATCGGTTTCTGAATATAGTCGTCCGCCCCCAGTTCCAATCCCAGAACCTCATCCACTTCGCTAGGACTGGCCGTGAGAAAGACCACCGGCACAGATGCTGTGGCTGGGGTGTTCTTCAGCCTCCTGCATGTTTCAAAGCCGTCGAGTACCGGCATCATAAGATCCAAAATGACAAGGTCCGTGCCCGGCCCGGCCCTGGCCAGGGCCTCCCCGCCATTGTTGGCCGTGGACACCGCGTACCCTTCTTTGGTCAGATTGTAACGGATGAGATCAACGATATCCTGTTCGTCATCGACCACGAGGATATGTTTTTTCTTGACCGCTGAGGTCATTTACTGATCGCAATTTCCTTCCCGCTTTTCGCGGAGCGATAGACGGCATCAACGATGCGCATGCGTTGCACGGCTTCTTCGCCGGTCGAGACGACCGGATGGAGACCCTTGACGGCTCCCAGAAAATGTTTGAGTTCGTTCTCGTACGACCGCCGGAAGAGCTGTTGCGGAGAATCAAGTTTCGCCGGTGCAAGATTGACGAGGTTCCCGTGGAATTCCTTGTTGATCGTGAGGGGAGACAGACTCGCGCTTCCGTCACTGCCATGAACATAGCAGTAGTACAGATCGTCCGCAAGGCACATGGACCAGCTCACCTCGATATTCACCGTCGCACCTGATTTGAGGAAGAGGTTTGCGACCGAGGTATCCTCGACCTGTTTCGACCGGTTGCTGTAGTTGCTCGCCCGGAGCCGGACGACCTCGGGGTATCCCATCATCCAGAGTGCCATATCCAGCATCACTATTCCGAGATCAATAAAAACGCCGCCGCCCGACTTTTCCTTCTGTGTAATCCAGGCCCTGTCAAAATTGAACTTGCGCAGCCATCCAACCCTGGTGTAGAAGATTTTCCCGAGTTCTTTGCCTTCGATAAAGCTTTTCAGAATCATGATGTCCGGCCGGAACCGGTGATTCATTCCCACCATCAATTTGTTTTTTGATTCGCGGGCAGCTGATGTAATCGCCACTGCTTCCTGGTAGGTCCGGGCAATAGGCTTTTCGACTAGCACGTCCTTGCCGGCCTTGAAGCATGCCAGCGCCACCTCCAGATGGGCATCGGTGGATGTGCAGACCACAACGGCATCGAGGCCGTTCTGCGCCAGCATCTGATCCAGATCGGTGTATTGGCGGGTGATTCCGAATTTTTCTCCAACAAGCCGTACGCGGGCCTTGTCCCGGTCACAGATCGCCACAACGGAAGCTTCCGGGAGTTTCATCAGTATGGGCAGGTGGATGACCTGTGCGATCCAGCCAACACCGACGACGCCTATCCTGACTTTGTCCATGTGTTATCCAGCAATATGAGGAGTTGATACTGAGAGGACTGAACGTACAACGGCGGCAATGCCCTGAGCGTCAAGCCCGAGTTCTGCCGCGAGTTCCGAGGGCGAACCATGATCCACAAAACGGTCAGGCACGCCGTGTACCGTGATCTGCAGATCCTTGTGCGCTTTGGGCGCATAATATTCACAGACAGCGCTCCCGAACCCGCCGAGGACAGAGTTGTCTTCGAGCGTTACCACACGACTAAATCGACCGGCGATGCTGTCAAGGAGCGCGGTATCAAGGGGTTTTACGAAGCGTACGTTGACGACCTCGCATTCAACCCCTTCAGATGCAAGAAGCGCCGCAGACTGGAGTGCCGGATCTACAAGCTCCCCGACAGCGAGCAGGGCGATGTCGCTGCCGGTACGCACGGTTTCTGATTTCCCGATCGGCACCGGTGCAAACCCGCTTTTCATTGGCACGCCGAGACCGCTTCCCCGGGGATACCGTAGCGCAATGGGGCCCCCTTCGTAGGTCACCGCAGTGTACAGCATGTCGCGCAACTCGTTTTCGTCTTTCGGCGACATGATCACCATGCCCGGAATTGCCCGCAGGTAGCTCAGGTCAAATACACCGTGATGGGTGGGGCCGTCGGCTCCGACCACGCCGGAACGGTCAAGCGCGAAAACAACATGCAAATGCTGCAATGCCACGTCATGGATGATCTGATCAAACGCACGCTGCAGAAAGGATGAATAGATCGCCACGATCGGAATACATCCCTGCGTGGCAAGTCCTGCCGCGAATGTTACGCCGTGTTGTTCCGCGATTCCGACATCGTAGAAACGGTCAGGCATCTCCCGTTGGAGTTGATCCAGGCCGGTGCCATCAGGCATGGCCGCGGTTATTGCCACAAGATTGGGTGTCTGTTGTGCAAGTTGTACGACGGCCGCACCAAAGACCGCCGTGTATGCCGGAGGCCCGGCGGATTTTTTCGGGGACTGCCCGGTGACCTTGTCAAAAGGCGTGACGCCATGGAGCCGCTGGACGTCCTGTTCCGCAGGCTTGTACCCTTTCCCCTTCTGCGTCAGAGTATGAACGAGGATAGGGCCGTCGAGGTTGCGGACTTCTTTGAAAATACGAACAAGCTGCGAAATGTTGTGGCCATTGATCGGGCCAAAATACCGGAATCCAAGTGCTTCAAAAAGCATTCCCGGCGTAATGACAACTTTGATGCCGCCTTCCAGGCGCGACGCTGCCTTGCGGATCCGATCACCCCAGTGATCAAGCTTCCCTGTCAATTCATACACATTCTTTTTCAAACGGTTGTACCGCGGATCGGCGATCAGTTCTGTAAAGTAATTGGAGATCGCCCATACGTTCGGAGCAATGGACATGTTGTTGTCGTTCAAGACGACGATCATATCCTTCTTCATGATCCCGGCATTGTTCATCCCCTCATACACCATCCCCCCCGTCATGGATCCGTCGCCCACGATCGCGACAACTTTGTAGTCGCCGCCCGTGGTTTCCCGGGCCGCCACCATGCCGAGCGCAGCAGAGATCGCCGTGCTTGCGTGGCCTGCGCCAAACGTATCGTATGCACTCTCGGAACGCTTCAGGAAGCCGCTCAATCCCTTGTAACGGCGGATGGTATCAAGCCGGTCCTTCCGGCCCGTGAGAATCTTATGCGGATAGGCCTGGTGTCCAACGTCCCAGACAAGCTTGTCTTCAGGCGTGTTGAACGCGTAGTGCAGGGCAACGGAAAGCTCAACGGCTCCCAGGCCGGCTCCAAGATGACCGCCGGTCCGGGAGATTACCTCAATAAGGAACTCCCGGACATCATGACAGAGCCCTTTTAGTTCAGCGACATCAAGACGACGGAGATCTTCAGGCAGATTAACACGATCAAGATAAGGGTAGGACTGTTCTGTGTTCATTCGGTTTCTTCATCTGTCAGAGTAAAATTGCCGTCCAGATCTTTCCCCAGCTTCTTCAGCGTCACCTCGGCCTGGGAGAGCCGTTCGGCACAGATCCTGGAAAGTCCGATACCTTCTTCGTACAACCGGAGCGAATCCTCTAATGGAACATCTCCCTGATCCAGCTGGTTCACTATATCCTCAAGCCGGCGCAGGGTTTCTTCAAAGGATGGTTTCGAAGAGGGAGTCTTCTTGGTTGCCATGGCTACACGTCCGAAATAGTGGAGCGAACCCGACCGTCCGAAAATTCAATTTCCACCGCATCGTCTTTGCGCAACACGGTCCGTGAACCCACAATGAGCCCTTTTTTGCGCACGATGGTATATCCCCGCCTCAGGACCAGCTCCGGGTTGAGCGCGGAGAGGCGTTCTTCCACACCCTTCATACGAGCCGCGGTGAGTTTGTAACGATGGATGAGGGATGTGGACATGGTGCGGCTCAACTCGTCTATGTGCTGGCTGTGCCGCCGAAGCAGGTCGATCGGCCGGTGGAACGCGTGACTCTTCAGGAGGTGAAGGATGTGCGTCCGGCTCACCGTAATACGCGAAGCGAGCGCCTGGTGCATAGTATACCGAGAATTCCGGAGAACTTCAAGAATTGCCTTACGATCCGGCACCACGAGGGCCGCTGCGGCGGTGGGAGTGGGCGCCCGTACATCAGCGACAAAGTCTGCGATGGTATAATCCACTTCGTGGCCGACGGCACTTACGATGGGAATTCTGGAAGCGGCGATCGCTCTCGCCACCCGTTCTTCGTTAAAGGGCCACAAATCTTCAAGTGACCCCCCCCGCGTGCCAGAATGATTAGATCCAGCTTCTTGTACACGTTAAGGTCACCTATAGCCCTCGCAATATCCTCCGCTGCACCTGTTCCCTGCACTCTGGCAGGCCGGAATGTCAGGGTCACCGCGGGAAATCTCTGCCCGAATACATGCAGCATATCGTGGAGCACCGCCCCGGTGGGTGACGTAATGATCCCGATCCTCTCAGGATACTCGGGAAGAGGCTTCTTTCTGCCGGCATCAAACAGTCCTTCTGCAGAGAGCTTACGTTTGAGTTCTTCGAAGGCACGCTGGAGATCCCCCTCACCCAGCGGACGCATCGTGGACACGTCAATCTGATACGTGCCACGTACGTCATACACGCTCAGCCGGCCGGTCACCACCACCTTCATGCCATCCAGCGGCCGAAACGCCAGCGTGGGGACTCTGCTACGCCACATGACGCCGGAAATCTGGGATACCTCATCCTTCAGGGTAAAATAATGATGGCCCGAAGAGTGCTGCTTATAGTTTGAGAGCTCCCCGACAACGGCAAGCGAGGGAAATCCTTTCTCAAGGGAAAGCTTTATTCTCTGCGTGAGAGCGGATACGGTAAGGGGTGTTGCGTCTGTCATGCTGGCGATTCAGGAATACTCTGACGGTCGGGTAATGAAGAAGAATATAGGGAATTCCCTGATAAAGGTCATGGTTGAATTGTAGTGCGAAAGAATGTATATTTTACGCCATGACTATCGACGTTCTTGCTGTCGGCGCACATCCTGATGACATCGAACTCTCCTGCGGGGGCACCATTATCAAACTGGTGCGCCAGGGCCGGCGGGTGGGGATTGCTGATCTCACACAAGGCGAGCTGGGCACGCGCGGGTCCCGGGAGATTCGGGCGGAGGAAGCCCGTGCTGCTGCGGAGGTGATGGGAATTCACTACCGCAAGAACCTAACAATCCCGGATGGGAATATTGATACAACGCCGGATCATGTGATCCGGCTTGTGACTGTACTCCGCGCTGTCCGCCCCCAGGTGCTCCTCATCCCCCATTCACTTGACCGGCACCCGGACCATGAAAGTGCACACGCTCTCTGCCGGAAAGCATGGTTCGATTCAGGTCTTCGGCGTATCGAAACATCGGAAGATGGAAAACAACAGGAGGCATTCCGGCCGCGGGCAGTGTATCACTACATGCAGTGGCACGAATTTACGCCGTCGTTCATCGTGGACGTCAGTGACACCTTTGAACAACGCGTCGCAGCGATGCAGGCGTACCGTTCGCAGTTCTACGACCCGGAGAGTGACCAACCCGGCACCATTCTGAGCACTCCTGACTTCCTGGACATGGTGCGCACACGGCTGGAATACTACGGAGACAGGATCGGCAAGAAATACGGCGAACCCTTCTACTCACCCGCGCCGGTCGAGATTCAGGATCTTTTTCTGCTCAACGCCTGACATGACGCCGCTCCACCCCTTTCTCGTCCATTTCCCCATCGCGTTGCTGACCCTGGCCTTCTGCGCTGACGTGATCGCAGTCGTGCGGCGCACCCCGACGGCGTATTCAGTGGGATGGTGGAATATGTTTGCAGGTACCGCCGGACTTCTGGCAACGGTGATCAGCGGCCTCGTGGCCAAAGAACATGCCGGCGTCCTCACCGGATTGGCTTCGGAAAGTCTCTCTTCTCACGAACAATTTGCCTTCGCAAGTGCGGCGGGATTTCTGTTCCTTCTCTTCTGGCGTTCCGCAAACAGAACCGCCATTCCCCCCGGACTACCGCGTGTGTATCTCCTTCTCTCCGCCGGGGCCCTCTCGTTGCTCTGGCTCACGGCGTGGTTCGGTGGGGAACTCGTGTATCTGTTCGGCATCGGGGTCGTCGTGAAGCCCGCCCCGTAGTCCCCCGGCTCGTACCCCCCGCATCGTCACCTCACCGGCCCTTCGTACAATCGTTACCCCAAACCCGACCAGAAGGATGATAACACCCGCCCAGACAAGGTTGATGAGCGGCTTTATACTCGCCTCAACCACAAGCGTGTCAATCGTCACGCCGGAGGTTCCCCCACGCGATGCGGGTTCCTCCAGCGCAAGTGGGGCGAGATAGAAATCACGCACGATCATGTTGGCGATGTCCGGATGTCGCATCACCCCTTCATTATACGAACTAAAATACATCACCGGCGACAATGTGAACGAGCTGCCGTCTTTCTCGACGAGCACACGAAATGCATAACGCTCCCCATCCAACACCGTATACCCTTCGTAGGTGAGCCGGTATCCGAGAGTCTCCACGGGATTCCCCTGAGGCAACGACACGGTTTGGGTGCCGTCATATTCCGATGATGCGATAAAACCGAAGAACATCACTGCGATGCCGATATGCGCCACCGCGCCGCCGGCAAGTTTCGGATTTCCCCGCACGATGGTCCATCCCACCTGCAGGTTCACGAGGAGCGCAAATGTTGCTGCAAAGAGAAATGCCAGGAGGATGAGGTCCCCGACTCCCAGAGCCACGAACCCGAGCATCGCGAGGTGTGCAAGGATCAAGGGAGGCGCAAGGGCGCGGCGGAAGGCCTTGCGGTCCGACCGGGTCCACCAGAGTAATTGTCCGAATCCCATGAGTAAACCCATGGCGATGCCAAGAGGAAGCGTGGTCGTGGCGTAGTAACTGATGTCCACGACGCTCTTTTTTCCGTACAGGATATCGCTGATCATCGGAGAGGATGTTCCCACGATCACAAACAGCGCGACGAAGACAAGGGCTGACGAACCGAGGAACAGCGCAAATTCACGGGAATAGTAGTCATGCTTGGCCGGACGCCGGGGGATTTCCTTCCAGCGGCTCGCAAAGAGGATGACGGGGGCACCGACCGCAATGATCATCATGCCCACCAGCAACCAGTACACCCACATTCCCGGATCCACAAACGAATGCACGGAGGTATCGCCCAGCACGCCGCTTCGTGTGAGGAATGTTGAATACAGAACAAGGATAAAACACATCATCCCGAGGATGAGGTTTGTTCGCGCAAACGCGCCGCTTTTCCGCTGTGACATGATGGTATGAATCGACGCGATAGCGATCAGCCAGGGGACGAGAGATGAATTTTCAACGGGATCCCACGCCCAGTATCCTCCCCAGCCGAGCGTCTCGTAGGCCCAGAAACCTCCCATCATGATCCCCATGCCGAGCACGAAGGCACCAAACACGATCCACGGGGTTGCCGGCTTGAACCAGTAATCGTAGTCACGCTTGAGAAGGGCGGCCATGGCATACGCATACGGCACGCCCATGGCGGCAAAACCGCTGAAGAGGACCTGGGGGTGGATCACCATCCAGTAGTTTTGCAACAACGGATTGAGGCCGCGCCCGTCAGCCGGGAGAAAACCGGCCTGGACTTCTCCCGCATAACTTTCCCAGACATAGAGAAAGGGGCTCTTTACAAGGAGCATAACCAGGAGCATGAGTTCGATCCCCGCAAACACGCTCATGACCTGGGCTTCATAGCCGAACCGCGAAGAATGCCGCATCAGGAAGATGCCGATCAACGCTGTGAACAGCGCCCACAGCATAAAACTTCCCTCCTGCCCCGCGTAAAACGTGGAAATCAGCAAGGGGGTCGAAAGGGCCCGGGAGGAATAACTCCAGACGTAGGTGTATTGGAATTGATGCGTGAGGATGAAGTACAGGAGGGTTGCTGCGCTCAGGATCACAGCGACCACCGTGCTGTGGTAGAATGCACGCCCGAGAAACAATGACCGTTCGGTTCCCTTCCGATGATGCTGTACATACCCCAGCACTGATACCACAGCCGACACAAAGGCGATCTTAATAAGAATGCCGCCGATCATACGGGCTCCTGAGTGTTAAAGAACGGACTACTGGTACAGCAGACAGATATTGAAGCCGACAGCTATGATGCCTTCCCGGTCACCTCGGATGCCTCTGGTTCATATTTTGAGGGGCACTTGGTCAGGACTTCTGTCGCATGAAAATATCCCTCAGGCGCGAATTTGCCTTTTGCCACAACGCTGGTGGCCATCTCGAAGTTGTTTGGCGCGGCACCTTCCAGAACCACCCGGCACTCCCGCCCCGCATCATCCGTGAGATAAAACGTGAATTGACTCGTAGAAGGGTTGAAGCTGGACTGTTTTTCCCTGTTCCAGGTCCCCTTCAGCTGCACCTTCTTGTTCTTCTCCATCGCACCGGCGATGTCCGTATACTCCACATTGCTGTCCAGAAACGAATACGCGCCAAACCCGAGGAAGACAAGTACGACAATGGAACCGACAACAACTTTGACATTCATCTCCAGCTCCTCCCTTCTATGAATCTTGATGTGTTACTTTTTCCAGTTTGCGGATTCTTCCGTCGAGACGGAAAAGGTAGGCATACAGGCCGAGCCAGATGCCCACAACAACAATCATGACGATGTAGAGCTGATGTTCTGCAAGAAACTCCACGGCTATCCTTTCGTCTGATGGTGATATTCGAGGCGCGCCGCCCGGACCTTCAGCGTGAACATCCACACAAAAAGCATGGTGAAGGCAATCAGGGAAGCGAAAAACACAACGCGCATATTCGGAGACATGTTAAACTCGATGACCGGACCGGCCCCGCCGGGATCACCTTTCGCACCCGGGTGCAGGCCGGTCATGATACGCGGCATGACAAACACAAAAAACGGAACCGTGACCGCCGCGATGATCGCATAGACAGACGACAACGTAGCCCGTTTCTCCTCAACTTCAATGGCTGAACGGAGTGAGAAATACGCCCCATAGATCAGCAGGAGGACAAAGATCGACGTTTGACGGGGATCCCAGTTCCAGAAAGCTCCCCAGTTAAATTTCGCCCAGATTGCTCCGGTTGCTGTCGCCAGGATACAGAAGAGCAAGCCAAGACCCGCCGCCGATGAAGAACGGATATCGTCCAGCATGTCCCGTTTCCGCAGATACCTGATCCCGTAAAACATGCTTGTCAGGAACGCCACCACACTCAGCCATGCCGTCGGGACATGGAAAAAGATGATACGGGCCTTCTCTTCAAGCCCGGGAATCAGCGGGAATTCGAACCAGGATTGCGGCTGTGACGTTATGGGAATCGCGAATGCAGCAACAATGACCAGCGTGAGCAGGACGCCCAGGGCAGCTCGAAAAATCATACGTCAGTCTTTCCAGATGTACTCAAAGAGCAGATACGATGTTGTCACAACCACAACAATATACGAAAAGAGGATCTGAAATTCACCTCCTGCACCGCCCCAGGTGGTTCCCTCGGATGCCAGGCGTGTTGCATTAATCACCGTCATGAGCAGAGGTAACAGTATTGGGAACGAGAGAACCGGATAGAGGGTTCCCTTGGTGTTCGCCCGGGCAATAATGGCAGCGATGATCGTGGATGCCGCCGCCAGTCCGATACTGCCCAGCGTGACTATCGCAACAAATACGCCGTATGAACGGATGACGAATCCGCTGATCAGGAGGGCGTAGAGTACAACGGTCAACAACGTTAACCCCGCTCCCAGCAATAGATTAAAGAGGAGTTTCCCGAAGTACACCGCGCTTGGCGGAGCCTGAAGCTGAAGCGTCATGGATGTCCCCCGCTCTTCCTCCATCACGAAGGTGCGCGAGAGACCGGACATTGCTGCAAAAAAGAGGACGACCCAGAGCATCCCGGACAGTACCTCCGGCGAAGCAGGTTCTCCACCGAGAGAAAAAAGAATGATGGAAATGGTCGTAATGACGAACATCCCGAGGGCATTGATGGCATACCGAGTCCGCAATTCTGACCGCCAGTCTTTGAGAAAGACTGCCAGCGTGGCGCGTATCCAGCGCGTGCTATACCGCTCAGGCGATTGCATTAAGATCCACCTCGACATCCCATCGATCGATGTCAGTACGATCGTTTGTGGCGACGACAAGAATGCCCGCCGCCAGCTGGTCCCGCATTATAGAACGGACTGTCACCACGCCATCCGCGTCCAGATTCGACATGGGTTCGTCAAGCACAAGGACCGGGGGACGATGAACCAGGGCCATGGCGTATTTCAGACGTTGTTTCATGCCGGATGAGAAACCACGCACGGGATCGTGACGCTTCGCATCAAGCCCTACACGATCCAGGAGCGCCCGGTTTTGCTCTTCCTCCGACCGGAAACCTCTTAATGTCATGCTCATGTGAAGATTCTCCATCGCCGAGAAGTCCTCATAGACCTCAAGGTACGGCGCCACCAATCCGATAAGGGCCTTGCGCGCAAATTGATCGGACGCACCCTCAGCGTGAATCCTCACCACTCCTGCGGTGGGCGTGAGAACCCCGCAGATGATCCTGACAAGCGTGGATTTCCCGGAACCGTTCCGCCCTGCGATAAGCAGGACGTTACCCCGGGCAACAGCGAACGAGATGCCGGAGAAGATGATCCGGCGACTAAAAACCTGGCGAACCTTTTCTGCGTTGATCTCCGGCGTCATCATTACCTTCTCACCAGGGCGATTTTTCCGCGGAGTCGCCCGTCTGCGAGGTCCAGAACAAAAAAATAGACGCCGCTGGGGACACTCCGTCCATCGTTGTCTTTTCCCTCCCAGAAAAACATCTGGCGGTCAAGGAAGAGGCCGGAGACAAGATTGTCGCCTGCGTACACGAGGTCCATGCCCGCGGAATATATGTACAACGATCCCCGGACCTGGTCTCGCGACCCCACCGGGACGCCAACCCGCGTGTGGATTGCCGGCATAAATGGACTCGGAATCGGGCGCCCCTCCAGTATCGTTTCAGGAGAGAAGTTCCTCCCGATGCTGTCTCCCTGCACGTACCAGGTTGTCCAGGCCGAAAGGTCTGCTACTTCCAGGAAGGCAAAAATACCCAGTGGAGTCGGGAGGTATGTTTCGTCCGGCCGGGATGATTGAAAATGGTACGTGTAGGATTTTGTCGGCGGAGAACTTGATCCGGCACCAGCAAGGTCCATATTGTTGAGAATCACGGTCATGGTATCCGGCGGGCGAATGACCTCGTAATACCGGGAACCGAGGGCGGGCAGGCTTCCCTGGACATCCCGCGTTGGGGGCGTGAACTCCACAGGCACCTGGATCATGGATGGGTAGTCCGCCCCGTCGGGATAATACTTTTCCGGATTGCTCCGTGAACCGGTGAAGACATTCCACAGCGTCCAATCGGTGAAGGCTGCGCTAAAATCAGAATTCTGGTTCCGCAATGCTCTGTCAATGGCCTGGAGGGGCGGCACGATCCTGATCTGCTCCCAGCTTGCCCGCATCAGGTCCCGCCCGAACTTTTTGCTCACATAATGTCCCCACAGGCTCCGGCTATACATGACAATCTCATTGGATGAGAACGATTTGTCCGGATTCCGAAAGTGTCCCCCGAACGAGCCGAGATAGTTCAGGTAGTCATCCACGTCCGGGTACACCACATCTTCCATCCAGGTGGAGGTAATCTCATAAAAGAACACGTGCTCGGTCCAGTATCCATAATTGCCGATCTGGAGAGCGTGATGAAGTTCATGAGCGAGCGTGACGCGGAGTCCAGGAAGACCGCGGTTTTCGAGCGGACGCACAAAAACAAAATCATTGTCGATCGTGATAAATGTCGATGATGTGCCTCCTTCCGGCGGCCAGGTATCGGGAGTGGCATACCCGTACATCGCCCCGAGCTCCATAACGAAGATGTCATATTCCGGCCCGCCGCCCAGAGTGCCGTCGGAGGGGAGAGTGCCGTACCCCAGGGTTTGCGTTTCGAGAGGGGCGATGTATGCCAGTGAAACAAAGATCGAGTCCACGTAGGCGAACGCCGTATTGGGAAGACGTGCCCCGTTCTGGTCCAGCATGGCGGGTGTGTGCACGCCGGTTGTATCAAAGTGAACGCGGAATTCCCCCCGGACGATGTTCGTCTGCATGCTGGGTCGGGTGAGTATTTGGTGAACCGATTGTTGCAGGGATCCGCGGGCACTCTGGCGGATGTTCAGTGCGTGGAAGACCGAGGGGAGAGCGCATTTTACAGGTTCCCCTTCCGGAGGTGTTGTCCCCTGCTCCTGCATCAGCAACCGCACCGCTGATGCGGCGGGCGATTCAATTGAGTGCTGCGTCCAGGCCGTCTGCACGGTCAGCACAACAAGCAGGAGGATTCCCAGGCGAAGGTTCATCGGCCGAAGAGCCCTCTATGGAAACTCACCGTATGCCGGGAAGGAAAAGAAAGTACGATAGAGGATCCGGAAACCGGATCCCCCGTCCCAATGGCAAAAAACTCTGCGCCATGTGCTTTGATGACAAGCTGCGGAGGCGTGTAACGCCCTCCGTGTATTCCGTACATGCAGTAGACGGCATCACGCTCCGCGTCGAGATACACGATATCCGTGTCACCATCATTGTCAACATCCCGAAGCGAGAGAGCATCCTCATGAGCCAGATGAATGCCGGCAGTCCAGGTGGAATCCAGCGATAAACTCCCGTCTTCTAATCCATACGCAATGCGTAACGCCGGTTGAGGTTGCGAAAGGTACAGCAGGAGATCAGTGTGTGCGTCTCCGTTCAACGTCCCGGTCCAAAGATAGCGGACGGTGGTCGTCGTATCCGGCAGCGTGAAAAGGGGCTCGATTGTTTTGAAATCATAATCGGCGTCCGCGGGTGCGATGCAGAGCATGGAGACCCGTGTGGATCGGTCCCTGAGCGCCAGCACGAGATCGTTTTTCATGTTTGCGGTCATGTCCCCGATCGTCATCGCCGTAATCGTGGTCGGGAGCGTGGACCGATAGGTCCGCTCAAGAAACTGTTCGCCGCCGATTTCTTCATACAGCGTAAGGGGGGCACGGCTGCCGCCATTCTGCGCATTGCGCACCAGAATGCGGAGCCGGTGTGTCGCCGGGTCTGCTTCCGCAAGCAGGAGTGCAGGGCGGGATTCCGTCGGCACTGTCAGGAGGCGTGATCGTTCAAAAGTCCGTGAAAACCGCGTGATCCCGATCTGTCCCAGTGCAGGATGAACTGATACAACCGTTGAGCCTGTTGACTCTCCGGCCCGGACGATTTTGAGAGGCCCGGGTTTCTCCGGAACGGACACTGCGCGCTGCCCGAGGAAAGCTCCCGTTCCTGTGCTGGCAAAAATGCTGATGCTCGAAGAGCCTGCATTGGCAACCAGCAGATCGTCAAAGCCGTCGTTTGTGCAGTCCCCTATGCCCAGCATGCGTGGCTGCACTCCCGCCGCATACTCCGTGGGCCACGCGACAAAACTGGAGTGTTGGGCGTTACCCAGCACGATGATCTTGTTTCGCTTGTGGTCGGCGATAACAAGATCCGTTTTTCGGTCTCCGTCAATATCGTCGAGACTCCACGATACCGATTCCGCCCCGGTGCCGAATTGTGTGAGGGGCATGAAGGTCGTTGACGACCGCCCGAGCGCGACCGTCATCCCCGCCGGCGTCGAGACCACCATATCCGGAAGCTGATCGTCGTTGATGAGGGAGAAGCTCACGGCGAGGGGACGAGCCGGCATATCGATTGTTTCTTTGATGGAGAATTCTCCGGCAGGTGTCCCGATCACATGCGCCACGGCGTTAAGTTCCGGCATGGTCACCAGAAACCGCAGAATGCGGCGGTTCTCCACACGCATGAACGTCATCCTGCCCGGCTCGGACGGTAAGCGGAGGGTGACCTGTTCAGAAAACAACCCGTTGCCGACCCCAAATTGTACGACCAGGCAATCCGACAGCCAGTGGAGGAGCACAACATCGGTGATTCTGTCGCCATTGAGATCTGTGGCGACGAGATCGCCGGCGGATATCTCCGGAAACAGAAGACGTCCGGGCGTGAACCGGCCGTCAGGAGCACCCAGCCACGGCTCTACCCCGCTCATGTTACGCCCAAAGAAGAGCAGATCTTTTCGTCCATCGTTGTTGATGTCAGCAGTCACAAAACGCTGCGCGCGGTGTTCAAGCCGGAACTGCTGGCGCCTGTGTGTACCCTGTTCCGGCCGGAGAATTTCGACCTGCTGGCCGTCGGGTGAGAGAATCACCAGCTCGCCGATGCCGTCCCCGTTAACATCCGTTGACGTCATCATCGCTGTCGAAGTCGAGGTCGGGAGATTTCCATCCCGGACCAGACGCCCGCCGGGTGTGAACCGGTAACGATCCAGACCCGTTTTCTGCTTCGATCCGACAAGAATGGTCGAAAGCGGCGTCAGGCGTGAGGCGACAACAACAACCGCTGAAGGTGGTTCCGGAGTGGAGATTTCGACATAGGGTCCGAACGAAAGCAGAGACCTCTGGGAGTATGCGACGTACGTCCAGATCAATTGAGCGGTGAACAGACCGGCAGCGAGGTCAAAACCCCTGCGGATCCGGGGCGGCACCGTGTGGGCGATGTGCGTCTCCCCCTTCGGGTTCACTGTTTGTCCGGCCGGCGGTTTCGAAGACGCTCTTCCCTCCGTACCTGCGCTTCGTCATAGCGCCGTTGTTCTTCGCCGGGTGCGGGAAGAATCGGTGGGACCGGTATCGGATGGCCATCTTCATTGATGGAAACGAAGGTCAGATAGGCGGTGTTGGCGCGCCGCGACTGCATCGTTGAGGTTCCATGCGCCGTCACGCGAACCCCGATTTCCATGGACGTTCTGAATGCGCGATTCACGGAAGCCTGCAGCGTGACAACCTCACCGAGACGAATCGGGTGATGGAATGAGAGTTGATCCACCGAGGCGGTCACACACACGCGCCCCGAATGCCGCTGCGCTGCGATTGCCGCGGCGATGTCAATCCAGTGCATCAACGTCCCCCCGAGCAAATTGCCCAGCTGATTGGTATCGTTGGGGAGAACGAGTTGGGTTGTTGTGACCTGTGACTCGGCGACGGGCTTTGCCTGCATTAGAGAAACAATCCTTTTCCTTCGGTCCCGGGGCTCTGCCCGGCTGAGGGTGATTGGGATTCCAGTTCATCGTCAATCTCGTTCTTCAGCGTGTCCATCCTTCCGCGCAGCACGGAATTCGGGTAACGCTCCAGGAACCGTTTCGATTCCGCCGCCGCTTCACGGTACCGGTTCCGGCTCATGAGCAGTTCAACTTTTCCGATGGAAGACAGAGGCGCAAATTCCGTGTCATGATATTTTTCGATGACATCGTCATAGTAGTATAACGCAGCGCGGTAGTACTCCATCGTCCGATAAAGCCTGGCCGTGTCATATTGCTTCTTAGCGAGCCTGAGGGTGAGTTCCTTGATAATGGTATCAGCCTCGACGGCCTTTTCGTGGGAAGGATAATATTCCACAAAACTCTGTAATTCGTCAATCGAACGTTTTGTGTACTGTTGATCCAGGGAGGAACGCGGGGAGAGTTTGTAGTACGCAACACCAAGCTTGAATTGCGCATCGGCAACCCGCGGGTTTGCAGGATAGTTACGTTTTACGATTGAATATTCAAATGCAGCAAGCAGATATTCGCCCCGGGCAAACCGGCATTCCCCGAGATAGTACTGAGCGTCGGCTGCAAACGCGCTGCCCTGATATTGCAGGGTGATAACTGTAAACTCATTGACCGCAGGCAGATAATCTCCTTTGTCGAAAAGGGATTTGGCACCTGCGAAACGGTCTTCCACAGACATGACTTTGGTGACGTCGCCGCCACCGCACCCGGCAAGGAGCAGAGCGAGACAACAGATTATGCCGATACGTCGTATTACCATTGTACGAACTCCTCTAAGCCTCTCGATGAAAGCGCGCGGACGCGCGCGCGTACTTTGTCAAATGCCGCCCCCGGTTTAAGGAATGTGGGCTGGAAATCACTTCGCACGGGCAGGATGCGAAAACCCTCCATCTGCCGCTTACCCTCCCGTAATGTGAGCGTCACGGATATCGCGATGCCGTGTTCTGTCCAGAACCTCCCGGGCTGTCGGAAAACAAAATTCCCGAGGGAATGGACAATCCAGGCGTTGCGATAATGTTCTACACCATACGGGACATGCGGATGATGCCCGAGCACAAGATCAGCCCCGGCCTCGACAGCGCCCCTCCCGAACTTCTGCACTGCCGTCCCCGGCTTTTCGGTGTACTCCTGACCCCCATGATAACTTACGATAAGAAAATCCACGGAATCCCGCCATACCCGCATTCGGGGGAAAAGTCTGCCCGTGTCTGCGCCTGCAACAACCTGTTGCCAACCTTTCGGCGAGTCATTCACGAACTCCGTGCATGCAAAGAAGGCCATCCGAAGACCGTTCCGGGTGATCACGGTTGGTTCATACAGCAGGCCCGGGTCCGCGGCGCTTCCCGCGTGTCCGACCCCAACCGAATCAAGCCACATACGCGTTTCGTGAAGGGCGTCTATCCCGAAATCCAACGCGTGGTTGTTTGCCGTGGAAACCACATCAAACCCGCCGCGGGCGAGAGACCAGGCCGCAACGGGGGGAGCCGTGAAGATGATATTGTTGCGCGGATGTTCCGTGAGTCCACCCTGCTCCGATACCGGACATTCAAGATTTCCAAAAACCAGGTCGTAGCCCTGAAAGGTCTCCTGCACAAATCGAAAGGGGGCAAGCGTGTCACCCGCGATCAGGATGCGTCCCATACGCCGCCCGAGGTTGATGTCACCCACAGCGATGAACCGCACGAGTGCAGTGTCCACCTGCGTGGCTGGAGACGCAGAGCGCCCGGCAACCTCCTGCGGGTGCGAGTCCCCCGCCAGCATCAGGATCCCTAAAAGTAATACAGGGTACAGCACGCCGGTCATGGGTCAGCTCCTCACGCTAAACAAGAGGAAGATGGCGATGGCGAGGCTGCCAATAAGCACCACCGGCTCAACGAGCGACGAAACAATGCCCGGCGAGGGCAGCGCCCCCCGCGTCTCGGGTACTCCGGGAGTCTCGAGTGATTCAATGTCCGAGACATCGACGGTATCCGAAAATACAACCACAGACTCCCCCGCCGTGAGCACCGTACCGGAACGTTGTTCCACGAGTTTCGTCCATACGACGAGCTGAAGGACCCGATCAACTGATTGTGATCCGAGGAACCATGATCTGCGGGGATTGATATAGCTCACGAAAGTCCTTGTAATACCAAAATCTGCTACATAGTCGGCATCGGGTGAATTTTTTACAGAACCGGAGCGGACGCGAATAGCATCGATCACTGGCTGCTCAAGATACCAGTATCTGACCGGGGGAAGCAAGGTGTAACTCACGGTAACAGAAGGAGAGGTCGGAAGAAACGTACAGAGCGAATCGGCGACCCGGCGCATGAGTTCCTGGTAGAGCACAAGCGTCCGTCGCGGCTCTGACGGTGCATCATTGGCGAGGACAGGCGCGCTCAACGCAGACGCAGCGAGCGCAACATACCAGAACATCCTCATATCCGTCTGCTTCCTTCTTTGGCTGTAAACTCTCAGGCCGGCTCTGGAGATTTGCCGGCAGGATCCTTGCCCGTGCGTGAGAACATGCTCTTCCGGTAGAGAATGCCGAACGGGATGAGCACACAATATCCGATAACCAGGAGAAGGGGCGCCGCAACAAGGGGCAAGAACCCTTCCACCGAACCTTCGAGCATCGCCACATAGCCTGCGGCGATCGTCACCAAGCCCGCTCCCATAATAAGGAAATTTTCTTTGGAGAGGGGCATATGGTCATCGCGCATGGCCTTGCGCGATTTACCGCGTGTCTTTATCTCTTTTGCCACGGTTCGATTCTCCATTCAATTGGACCCCCATAAAATAAAAGCCCAGCGTTGGGGGGAACGCCGGGCTTGACCATGTTTCGTACAACAGTCAGGGGAGAAACTGTCGTATAGGTCACCCACAAATCTACAAGAAATCGACTCTTTGTCAAGGGGTTTGGCTTCTTTTTTTATTCGGCGAAAATGCCAGTATTATCAACGGGAAAAGCAACCGGGGCCGGTTTCTTGCAGCTGGGGCTCCTGGCTCAAACATGTTCTATCACCCCGTCGACAATGCGGATGATCCTGTCAGCGCGGTTCGCAAGAGCTTCGTTATGCGTGACGACGACGAACGTTTGCCCCCGTTTTCTGCTCAGGTCCCAGATCAATCGGTGCAGGAGGTCCGCGTTGGCGCTATCCAGATTTCCGGAAGGTTCGTCGGCCAGAACAACCCGTGGATTATTCATCAGCGCACGGGCCACCGCAACACGCTGTTGTTCACCCCCGGAGAGTTGCGTAGGGCGGGCGTCCGCTCTGTTTTCGACACCAACTTCCTCGAGCAAACCGTAGGCCCTGTCCCGGACTCTTTGAAGCCGCTCCCCGCCGATCAAGGCGGGCATGGCTACATTCTCCAGAGCCGAAAACTCCGGGAGCAGATGGTGGAATTGGAAGATAAAACCTATGGAGCGATTCCGGAATCGGGCCAGGTCTTCATCATCGAGTGCGAACACGTCCATCGTGTCGTACATCACTCCGCCGGAGGTGGGGCGATCGAGGGTTCCAAGAATATGCAGGAGCGTACTCTTGCCCGCTCCCGAGGCGCCGACCACGGCAATAATTTCCCCGGGTGCAATCTGCAACGTGATCCCGCGAAGCACGCACAATTTTGATCCCTGCGTGTCCCCCGTTTGAAATGTCTTCGTGACAGCTGAGGCCGTTATAATAGGCTGTTGGTCAGTCATGTGCTGTTTTTCCTCTTACTCCCACCGTATTGCCTCCACGGGTGTCAGTCGCGCTGCACGCCCCGCAGGGTATAACGAAGCAAGGATGCTCAGGAGCATCGAGGCTCCGGAAACGGCGACAAAGTCAACCCACCGTATTTCCACCGGGATAGCGGGTATGATATAGACGGTGGGATCAAGCGGGAACAGGTGATACTGTATCTGAAGATAACAGACGGCGAGTCCGAGCAGGGAGCCCAGCAGAGTGCCAATGGTGCCCACGAGAATCCCTTCCACCATAAAAATCCGCAGGATACTGCGCCGTGTGGCACCCAGAGCTTTGAGTACGCCGATATCGCGGCGTTTTTCAATGATCCCCATCGTCAGTGACCCGAGGACGTTAAACGTAGCCACGCCAACGATCAGGCAGAGGATGATATAGGCCGTCCATCGTTCAATCTTCATCACGGAGTAAAGATCCTTGTGAAGGTCGTACCAGCTTGACACCTGGTATGCTGCGCCGAGCCGCCTCCGAAGAAGAGATTGAACCCTGTCAGCCTGATCGATGGAGTGCAGCCGGACATCTATTCCGTTGACCTCATTCCGGAGCTGAAAGATACTTCTCGCGGTCTCAAGGGATACGAATGCATAGTGCGCGTCGTAGTCCTTGTTGTTGGAATCGTAAATCCCCACGACGGTGCACGGTTGCACGATTGGTTCGTTGAGCTGTACCATCATGGCATCCACTCCGACGGGACTGAGGATTGCAAGGGAGGATCCCACCATCGTGCCAAGCCGGTCCGCGAGGGTTAGCCCGAGCACAATACTCCCCTGCCCCGGTTCGTCGGCGAACTTGAACGCCCCCAGAACGGTACGCTGTTTCACCCCCGACACACCCTCAATTGTGGAATCCACAACACCTTTCACCATCACCACTTTATGGACCCGTTGGGCTACCAGCAGAGCTTTGCCGGAAATGAATGGCGCAGCGGCTGCAACGGCGGGGTTTGCCTGGACAATGCGGAGAAGACTGTCGGAGGCCGCGATCCGGCCGCCCGAAGCCGCCTCAATCCGGATGTGCGGGTCAAATCCTACGAGCACCTGTGTCACGACACTGTTAAATCCGTTAAAAACGGAGAGGACGACGATCAATGCGGCGACACCCACGGTGATGCCGGTAACGGAAACCAGCATGATGATGTTGATAAAACGTAACTGGCGTTTTGATCGCACATACCGGGCAGCTATGAACCGTTCGAGGTACATTCAGGAGAACCGGATCGCTGTGACAGGGTCGAGTCGTGAGGCGAGCCGCGCCGGTATCAACGCGCTCAGCATTGACAAGGCCACCGTGATGGCGGAGACCACGAGAAAATATTCCCATCGCATCAACACGGGAACCGATGTCATAAAATAGATATCACTCGGCAGGGAGAGAAATTCGAAATCCTGCTGGTATTGTAACAGGCTGAACGCCAGAAGGTTGCCCAGGAATGTCCCGAGCAAGGCAATGGTGAGTCCCTGACGGAGGAAAATCCTCGTGATCCCCCACCGTGTTGCGCCGAGTGTCGCCAGGACACCGACTTCTTTTGTCTTATCCAGCACCATCATCAGCAGGGTACCGATGATGTTTACCGTGGCGACTATGATGATCAGCCCGAGAATGATCGGGATGGGTTTCTTCTGCAGTTCAATCCAGCTGAACAGATTCCTGTATGATTCGAACACCGTCCGGGCGTAGTGAGGATACCCCAGGAGGTCCGACACGCGGTCGGCAATCACCTCGGCGCTGTCGATGCGGCTTAGTTGGATATCGTATCCGGACACCGCGTCAGGAATCTGGAAGAGGATCTGGGCATCGTGGAGCCCCGTGTAGGCGTACACATCGTCATACTCGGCCATTCCTGATTCGTAGATCCCCGTCAGCCGGAAGACCATGACTCTTCCCTGTCCGTCCTGGAACAACCGTCCGATTCCGAATACCACCACACGATCCCCAACGTCCAGGCCCAGGCGGGATGCCAGCTTCCGGCCTATGACGATGCCGGGCGCGCCTCCCGGCTGTTTGTCGAGCCGGAATTCGCCGGCCACCAGATACTTGCGTGCGGCAACCTCTTCACTCGCAGGATTGATGCCCTTCAGCAGTATCCCGTCCACTCCGTGTTTTGAGCGGATGAGTGCTTCACGGGCGACATACGGTGTCACGGCGGTCACGGCCGGGGAGCAGGAGGCCAGCAGGGCGGCATGTTCCTCGTAATTTCCCAGTGGGAAATTCTGGTACCCTGTGACCTGAACGTGGCTCGTGAACCCGACAACCTTTTCGGTGATCTCTCTTTCGAACCCGCCGAGCACCGAGAGCGCGATAATCAACAGCGTGGCCGTGCCCAGCATAACCCCCAGGATAGCGATGCCCGCGATAAAGGAAAAGAAGCCGGCGTTCCGCCGGGATCGCAAATATCGGGAGGAGATGAATTGCGTGTAGCTCGTGTCAGGATACACTCTTATCGCTAAACGCCATCAGATAGCCCCGGATGAACGTATCCAGATCGCCGTCCATAACCGCCTGCACATTGCTGGTCTCAATATCCGTCCGGTGGTCTTTCACGAGATTGTAGGGATGAAACACATACGACCTGATCTGACTTCCCCATTCGATCTTCTTTTCGTGCTTTCGATTGCGTCCCGCTTGGCCTCTTCCTCCTCTTTCCGGCGCTGGTAGAGTTGAGATTTTAGCATCTTTATCGCGCGCTCTTTGTTCTGAAACTGGGAACGTTCCTGCTGACAGGCCACGATGATCCCTGAAGGGATGTGCGTGATCCGCACCGCGGTTTCGACCTTGTTCACGTTCTGGCCCCCTTTGCCACCGGACCGGAACGTGTCAACTTTCAGATCCACCGGATTCACTTCAATCTCAACATCATCTTCAATTTCCGGGTAGACATACACGGATGCAAAAGAGGTGTGCCTTCTGGCGTTGGAATCGAACGGGGAAATCCGGACGAGCCTGTGCACGCCGTTTTCCGCCTTGAGGTAACCATAGGCATGCTGACCCGTGACCTCGATGGCAGCGCTTTTGATGCCCGCACCGTCGCCGTCCTGCCGGTCGGCCAGTGCAACCTTGAAGTCGTGCTTCTCGCACCATCTCAGGTACATGCGGAGAAGCATTTCTCCCCAGTCCTGCGCTTCCGTACCGCCCGCGCCCGCATGGATCGTAAGGATACAGTTCCGATCGTCGTCCTCGCCGCTCAGCATATTCCGGAACTCCAGCTCCTCAAAGACCGGCCCGGACTTTCTCGAGTTCCCGCGTATCTCCGCTTCGAACGATGTATCGGCAGATTCCTCCTCCGCCAGTTCGATAAACGAGCGGGCATCCTCCAGTTTCTTCCGAAAGATCAGCCCAGGCATCAATCCATACCTTCCGGCTGCTGATCTGCTGCAGCATCACTTTCTGGGCAGCAACATTGTCCTCCCAGAAGCGCGGAGCGTGTGTTTTGAGCTGGAGCTCGGCTACAATCTTTTCCTTCCCGTCGAGGTCAAAGATAACCTCGGATGCTCTTGATTCGTTGAGTGAGTTCCTTGACTCCAGCCTTCTGGTCTTCAAACATGGTACCGTCCTTACAATGAGAGAGTTTCTTCGCAGTCAATTTCCATTCGCAACATTGCCGACCCGTAAGTCTTCCCCTGCGCGTCGAGCTTCAGGGAGCGTGTTCCGCCTCCACCCAGCGCATGGTGGAGAATGAAGTTCAGCGCCCCCAGGTTCGGCAATTCAAACCGTTCCACGGGTCCCTCCACCATCCCGCGAAAATGTTCCGCAACCCGCTCTACCGTGAGATACTTCAGGAGGATCGGGTAGAATTCTTCCTTTCGCGCGATCACGCCCACGTTGGCCGCATCCCCTTTGTCGCCTGACCGGGCATGAGCAATATCAATAAGCTTGATGCGCATGATGTCACGATTCCTTGATTGTGACAGACGGGTGCACGGCGGATTTCGGGATGAGTGCAGGCCAGAACGCAATCACTTCGCTTGGTTTTGGCCTCCCTCCGGCGAAGCCGGTTACCGACGGCGGGCCTGTAAGGACCAGAGGGGCAAGTTCAAGTGCAAATCGTTCGATGGGAGCACGCTCGCGTGCGCGCACACCGATCCGGAGCATAACCTCCTGAGGGGGCTCCGCATGTTCAGCAAGCGGCCCGTGGCAGGAATTGTACCCGACATACTCCGTGCGAATCTCTTCGAAGGCCAGGCCAAGTGCACGTAGGCGTTCGCGCAGAATGCCATCAGCCGCCTTGGCCTTGGCCAGAGCATCGGGCCAGGCATAGGTGAGCGATCCGACGCAGGTGTATCCATCCCTGTATGATGCCGATACTTTATATGAGTCGGTGGATGGTTTTCCCTTTACTCCGAACACTTTAACGCGATTAGCTCCGACAGATTCCAGCTGTATGGATGTAAAATCCGCCACACAATCCGGTGTGATATATGTACGGGGATCTCCGATTTCATACAGCAGCTGCTCTTTCACCGTTGCGCAGGTCACCATGCCCCCGCTCTTCTCATGTTTCGTCACGATGACCTCACCCGAGGGATATGCTTCCGCGATCGGAAATCCGACATGCGCAAGGTCGGGCACTGCCTTCCAATCGCCCGAAAAATTTCCTCCGGTAGATTGTGCTCCGCATTCCAGAATGTGTCCGGCAATCGTCCCCGCCGCAAGTCTGTCCCAGTCAGAGGAACTTCCAGCCGAACTCGAACATCATCGGAGCAAGGGTCAGCCCGGTATCGGTGGTTCGACCTGTTAGCACAACCTCTGCGCCTGCCTGCAACGCTTCCACGATGGGTGAGGCGCCAAAATACACATTCGCACTCTCCAGGGAGTCGCGCACGGTGCTCATGTGCGCGCCGGTCTCCATATCCGCCAGGGGGATCCCCTGTGCCAGCAAGCTGTCAAGGTCGGGGAGAATATCATCCCCGCTTACGACTGCCACCCTGAGGCCGCGGATTCCCAGGGAGCGGGCGACCCCGAGAACAGCTTCCCGACATCCTTCGGGGTTTACACCACCGCCGTTTGTAATGACCCGTATCCCCTTCTGTTTACACTGCGGGAGGATTTCTTGAAGCAGCGGCACAAGATCGCGCGCATATCCGAGATTTGGATCACGACGCCGCTGTTTCTGCATGATGGACATCGTCACTTCTGCAAGGTAGTCCATCACGAGGTAGTCGATGGGGCCCCGTGTCACCTGATCGACCGGCGCCCGGGGCAGATCACCCCAGAACCCCTGTCCGCTTGCGATCCGGATAAATGTTTTCATACGATTCGGATATGCAGTTCGCGAAGTTGTTTTTCGTCCACGACGTTCGGCGCCTCATCCATAAGGGAGGTGGCGCTTGCAGTCTTTGGGAACGCCATAACATCCCGGATGGATTTCATTCCTGTGAGGAGCATCACCAGGCGGTCAAAGCCGAATGCAATGCCGCCGTGCGGAGGAGCGCCAAACCGGAACGCCGACAATAAGAAGCCGAACTTTTCTCTGGCTTCTTCCTCTCCAATCCCCATGAGGGCAAAGACCTCTGTTTGAAGTTTCTGGTCGTGAATACGGATGCTTCCGCCGGCTACCTCCGTTCCGTTCAGCACCAGGTCGTAGGCGCGAGCCCGGACACGTCCCGGGTCGCTCTTTAGCAACATCAGATCATCGGGATGCGGGGACGTGAACGGGTGATGTACGGCCACAAACCGTTTCTCCTCTTCGCTGTATTCCAGAAGCGGGAATTCGGTAACCCAGAGCAGACCGGTCTTCGTTTCATCAATAAGATGCAGCCTCCGGGCCATTTCGAGGCGCAGGGAGCCCAGGACCGTGTATGCCTTCGCCCATGTATCTGTCACCAGCAGGGCCAGATCACCTTTGGCGCCGCCCAGGTGCACGAGAATACGCTCCAGAAGTTCTCGGCCCAGAAACTTCTCACTCGGGCTTTCCAGTCCGTCTTCAGTCCACTTAATGTAGACCAACCCGCCGGCCCCGAGGGACTTTGTATAATCCACGAGATTGTCCATCTGGTTTCTCGTGAGACGCGCCCCTCCCGGAACCACGAACCCGCCGACGATTCCCCCCTTCTTCACATTCTCTGCAAAGACCTTAAAGCCCGAATCCCGGACAAGCTCGTCGATACAACCAATCTGCAGGCCGAACCGCGTGTCCGGCTTGTCACTTCCATACCGTTCCATCGCCTCGCGGTATGTCAGGGACGGCAGAGGAAGTTGGATATCAATACCTTTAAGTTCCTTGAAGATGCGCTGCATGAGTCCTTCGGTCACTTCCCTGACATCAGACTCATCGACAAACGACATCTCCACATCAATCTGCGTAAACTCCGGTTGCCGGTCGGCCCTCAGATCTTCATCCCGAAAACACTTCACAATTTGCATGTAGCGGTCGAATCCGGAGACCATCAGAATTTGTTTGTACGTTTGCGGGGACTGGGGCAGAGCGTAAAACTTTCCCCGGTGCACGCGACTGGGGACGAGGTAGTCGCGGGCGCCTTCCGGAGTGCTTTTCATGAGAATGGGGGTTTCGATCTCGATGAATTCCCGCTCGTCGAAATAATGATGTACTACCTGGTAAAGGCGGTGACGGAGCATCAGGTTGTGCTGCAGAACGGGCCTGCGCAGATCCAGGAACCGGTATTTGAGGCGGAGATCCTCGCTGGCGTCCACACTGTCGTCTATCGGAAATGGCGGCGTGTCAGCTCTGCTGAGAATCTCGAGGTCATCGGCCATGATATCCACCATCCCCGTTGGCAGGTCTCCGTTTTCCGTTCCCTCGGGTCGTTTTTCCACGATCCCCGATACGGTGATAACAAATTCGCTCCGGATTTCCTTCGCAAGCGCATGGGGTCTTGCATGGCGCTGGGGATTAAAAACGACCTGGGTCTTCCCGTACCGGTCACGGACATCGATGAAGATGACACCGCCGAGGTCCCGGCGCACATCAACCCACCCGTTGAGCGTTACACGATTGCCGATATCGTCTGAACGTAATGCACCGCACGTGACGGTCCGTTTGGAGAAACTGGCCACCGATAATCCCTTCAATTTGAGCATATAATATAGCCAAATCACACATGAGTATCAAACCTTCCCCTGTTGAGCTTCATCGCAATTTTCCATACCATGCACTGTGTTCTTCACCCACGCCAGGGACTCCAGCATGCGCATTCTGTCCATCCTCTTCGTCCTACTCTTCTGCTCTCCGGCGTATGCCCAACCGGATCCCGCGGGTGCCCGAAAACGCCAGGAGAAGCTGGACGTGATACTTCGGATCCAGGACCGCCGGACACAGCACGACGGGAAGCTGATCTCCCTGTTGGGTGACGCCGATCCGGTCATTCGCGAACGCGCGACCCGGGCATACGGGAGCATCCAGGACACACAGGCTCTCCCGCTTCTTGTGTCACGGTTAACAGATCCCGAAATCCGTGTGCAGGAATCGGCGGCGTTTGCCATCGGGCAGACTGCCCTCACCCTCTCCCCGGATGCGCAGGCCAGTCTGGAAAACGAATTGATCTGGAAACGTCTGCCCGATACACGCGTCCCGGACCGGTTGCTTGAAGAAATCGGAAAATTCGGCACGAAAGAAGGTCTCGGGGACCTGATGATCCGGATGGGAAACGTATATCGGGACCGGCATCCATTTGGCATGACATTGGCCATCACCCGATATCTCATTCGCGGCATTTCCTCTCCCGACGCCATTCGTTACCTGCTGAGCAGGACGCGGCCGATGGAAAGAACTTCCTGGCACGTTGTCTATGCATTACAACGGGCGGGCGATGATCCGGAAATCCGCAACGACATCGAGTTTCTCGTCCTCCTCCGGCAGCATTCGGATCCGCTGGTCCGGATGCACCTTGCCACGCTGCTTGGCAGGATTCAGGAGAGCCGTGTGACTCTTGAGCCACTGCGGCGCCTGGCGGAATTTGACACTGATTGGCGGGTCCGGGTAAATGCTTTGAAGGCGCTTGCGTTATATCCGCTCCGTACCGAACCGGCTTCCCTCCAGCTTTTCCGCCGTGCATTTTACGATCCCGACGTTCAGATCTCCACCACCGCGCTTGCCGCACTCCGCACCAGCAATGTGATCTCGGTGGACACGAGCGGAGAGGCAGGGGAGGTGATCCGCCATCTCCGGTACCTTGCCCACAATACCAACGGGAATTTTGCGTGGCCTGTTCAATCGGAGGCCGCACAAACTCTCGCTGCCCTCCTCGGTCCGAATGCATTTCCCGACGGTGTACCAGTCTCAGTGTCCAGACGTTTTCTGGACGCCGACCTCCTCCGGGCACAGGGTGCCACAGGCGATGCACAGACTCTCTGGGCGTTGCTCGCCGCTGCACGCGGGGCCGACCCGGTGCGCGTATGCGGAGCTCTTGAGGGGCTCAGATCGCTGGCCCGGCGTAATGGGTCAGATTCCTTGCTGATTGCCGCCGTGCGTGGTGCGGTTCTGAAGGCACTGGAATCCGGCGATGTGGCCATCACCGGAACTGCTGCAGGCGTATTAACTGACTCTACACTCCGCAACCCTGGTGTTGTTCCCGCACTCATCGCTGTGCTCGGTCAGCAGCGGCTTCCCGATGATCTTGAGGCCATGCAGGAGATCATCAATGCACTCGGCGCGCTGGGAGACACCCGGGCAGTCATTCCTCTGCTCGCGCAAATCAAGCAGCGTGCTCGGAGCATTGCTGTTGCATCCGCGCGTGCGCTTACCCGTCTGACGGGAGCCGAGTACTCTTCCCAGCTTCCGGCGGAGGCCGAACCGTTCTACACGGATTTTGATTTTTCGTATCTTGCCGCTCTCCCGGAGACTTTGCAGGTGGTTATCCAGACCGGACGCGGTGACATATTCGCAGAGTTTTACAAGGATGCCGCCCCGTTCACCGTGATGGCAATCGTGAAGCTCGCCACGCAGCGTAGCTATTATCGAGGATCAACCTTTCACCGTGTTGTCCCGAATTTTGTCAGCCAGGGGGGGTGCCCGCGTGGAGACGGATGGGGTGGTCCCGGATTTTCACTCAGGTCGGAATTTTCGCTGCTGCATTATGAGGAGGGAACGATCGGGATCGCAAGCGCCGGCAAGGATACAGAGGGATCGCAGTTCTTCATCACACATTCCCCCCAGCCTCACCTCGACGGCCGGTACACGATCGTCGGAAGGGTTCTGGAGGGGATGCAGATAGTAAGAGCAATTCAGAAGGATGATCGTATCTTCGACATCAGGTTCGAAGGGCTACGCTAATCGGGCCGCGTAAGCTCCATAAACCCTTCGCGTGAACGGAGTCCCGCCAGATCGCCGTCCGCCCGTGCCTGCGACCGCAGCTTTGGATTCAGTCGGATCGCGCTGGTAAGGGCCTCAAGAGCGTCATCCACCTTTCCTGCCGCCAGGCGGATTACGGCCAGATCGTACAACACCTCAGGATTCTGAGGGGCGAGTCTCGCGGCCCGCTCCTGCGCCGGAAGTGCCTCATGGTACCGCCGGTCCATGAACAGGGTCCACCCCTGATTCCACGCGTCGTTCACCTGAGCCAGAGTCAGCAATCGTCCGAGCTCGAGAAAAGGTTCCGCATGGTCATCGACGCGGATATCGATGGCGCGATCCGTGTATCCCCCATACCCTGCGTTCTTCCTCACCACGAGCAGGGCTGCAGATTGTTTCCCGCGTGAATCACCTCCGTTCCGTTCCCCCGCAACAAGCGCCCGGTACAGACGTTCTGAAAGAGTGCCGGGGGTGTGGACGAAGGTACTTTCCATCGCCGTCACGACGCCCTCTCCCGCCAGGATATTCCCCTGGATCGCATAGTTCGGTCCGTGGCGACCCCCTGCCCAGGAAAGACACTCGCTTCCTGTGTAGGTGACTGACGAGCCGGAAGCCGAAACCACACCCACCTGACGTCGGTTCCGGTCGGTGTCAGAGTCGAGAAGGATCTTCAGAACATCTCCGGGATCCTTTCCTTCCTCCATCATCGCCAATCCCCTCCATCCAAACGATGTGTTTGCAAATGACTGTGTTGCGACCGCACCCACGTCGGCTTTGGCCCACGGAACAACGGCTCCCACCGCAAAGAAGCGGGAGGCCACTGCGACACCAAGTTCACCGGTTTCCGGGTCCCGTGCTACAATGGAGAAAGTTGTAATGTCTTGCGCCACCGTTTTCCGCTTTGTTTCGGACGACGATGAACTTGTCTCTGATTTCTGATCCAGGGCCTCATAGTCAAGCTCGGACCCGAGCATGCTATGCGGTATGAGGAAAATAATAAACGTGATAATGGCGGCGCCGAGGGTCCATCGTTCGGGCTTTTGTGACTTGAAGAGTGCCACCGTCGCCACAAGCCAGGCAAGGAAAGCAACGATGGTCTTGTTGTCCGTGAGGTCATGTCCGAAAGGCCAGCCCGTCCAGTACGCATCAAAGGCATACTTCTGTACCACCGGTCCGAGGAAAAGTCCGCCGAGCCCGAGGATTGCCACAGTCCAGAATGACAGAGTACGCAACCGGGGCTCGGGGGAAAAAAATTCAAGTCCGGTCCGGGTGGAAAAGAGCATCGCTGCAAACATCCCTATCACATGCAGGACAAGCACCAGGTCCGGAACCTCACCCCTAAAGCGAATCACCGTGCCACCTTCCGGGGGGAGTAGCGCAAGATCATTTCCGGATTTGAGTTCGACCAGATAGTCCAGCTTTCCGGCGGGTGGCTGATGGGGTAAGCTCCCTGTCAATACCCCGTCGTCATAGATCATCGGTATTGTAACCCACTCGTCCCTGGTCTTGTGTCGCTTCCAGGAAAGACGGCCGGAAATGTCGGGGTTGTCTGTGTTGATACGCACCTGGTGGTCCGTGTCCCCCCCATGAGAACGGTCAAGTTTGTAGCGAACCGATTGTCCGTGGAGTGGCACCGACCCGGACACAGGATAGCTCGGTCCGGTCAACCGTTGATACAGTGCTGATCCGAGCGTAATCACGACCGCGAGAATCCACAACCATGCAGATTGTTTCACGTAGTCCTCTTCCTATAAATTAAAATACATCTTGTATTCAAACGGATGGGGCATGGTCCCGATCGACTTGATCTCCTGTTCTTTGATGCGCACCCATTGCGTGAGGAGTTCCTGGGAGAACACGCCGCCGCGTTTCAGGAATTCCTGGTCGACCGCAAGGGCATCCAGCGCTTCCTCCAGATTACGCGGGAGGAACTGGATGTGCTCATGCGCCGAGTCATCATGGATGTTCTTGTCAAAGGGTCCGAATCCTTCTTTTGCGGGATCGATCTTCTGCAGTACGCCGTCGATTCCGGCCAGGAGGATTGCTGAGAGGCAGAGATAGGGATTCGCGGTTGCATCGGGCGGCCGGTACTCGAAGCGGGTTTCGTTGGGGTTCGTGACATACTTCGGGATGCGAATGGCGGATGCCCGGTTCCCCATGCCATAGGTGAGTGCCACCGGTGCCTCAAATCCGGGTACAAGGCGTTTGTAGGAATTCGTGGACGGGTTCGTGAACGCGGATAACGCCGGACCATGTTTGAGCAAGCCGCCGATGAATGATCTGCCGAGTTCATTAACATTTCCGTACTCCCCTTTCTTGTAGAAGACATTCTTGCCGTTCTTTGTAAGAAAGAGATGGAGGTGCAATCCATTACCGGCCTGATGATACATCGGCTTCGGCATGAAGGTGATGAACAGGTCCCGCTGGCGTGCGAAGTTAAAGAGGGCATACTTTGTTGTCACAATAGAGTCCGCAGTCGTAAGCAGATCTGCAAAATGTGTTTCAATCTCCTGCTGCCCGCGTTCCCCCGTTTCGTGGTGGTGATACTTCACGCCGATCCCGAATTGTTTCAGCAGCGCGCATGCTTCGTCGCGGAAATCATCATAGACGTCGAACGGATTGGCCGCGTGGTATGCATTCTTGAAAAACTCTTCGGCATGCTCGACCTCGTAGTATGATGACGAGGTGCGCGTGTCGAATCGTACACGGAAAAAATGTAAAACTCGAACTCCGGACCCCAGTGTGATGTGTCGGCGCCCAGAGTTTTCCGGAGAAGGTCTTCTGCTTTTCGCGCGACGCCCCGGCCGTCCTGTGAGAACGGAGTCCGCGCATCATCCGCAAGGTGAATATTCGCGTAAAAACTCAATGTCGGAGTTGCCCGGAAAGGATCCACGACGGCGGTCCGCAGATCCGGGATAAGGATCATGTCGCTGTTTTCGACTTTGCGGAAGCCGTAACTGGAACCGTCAAACCCGACACCCTCCCGTACCAGCAGCTCGAGCAAGCCGGGATGAACCGGAAGCGATATGTGGCGCAGGACGCCGGGAAGATCAATGCACTTCAGGTCGATGATTTCAATCTTGTGCCGCTGTATCATTGTTGTACACTGTCGCAGCAGTCGTTTGTCCATTGGTGCTCCAGAAGAGGAAGGGGGTATTCCGAGTGACGGGAATATAACAAAAAAAGCCGACCCATGCCAAAACACGGGTCGGCTCCTGAAGAAACAGGTGTATCAGGGCATCACATAGGTGCGCGTAAAGGTGGAGCTAAGCGCTCCATACCGTACGGTTATTGTCACGGACACCAGCGTCCCTGCAGGAGGGAGTGAGGTTCCGGGCCAGTTTATCGTGATGGTGTAGGCATTCGAAAGCTGACCGCTGATTCTCTGGTAGATCTGGACAAGCTGGGCACCGTTGGGAGCATAGAAATAGAAACCACCCGTGCTGTCTGCGATCTGGACAAGGTCCCGCTCAGGCCCGCCGAGATATCCGCCGGGAGGGGTCGTGTGATACACACTGTCAAGCAGGCCGATCGTGTACACCGGGATCGCATGCCTACGGGATGCACGGAAGATGGAGTCGCGCGGGACATTCGAATCATTCTCGCCTCCATCCGTGAAGGCCACCACGGCGCGGGCATAACTCGAGGACGATTGCCCCGATGCGTCCAGGATCCCGCGGACGATGGAACTGTAGAGAGCCGTGAAGCTCCGGTCAAACGAGAGAGTGTCAGCCGCTCGCGTGAGCAGAGTCTTATCGGAAGTGAAGGGCTGGACAACGCTGATCGAACTCAGCGAGCCGAACTTGATAATCTCTGCCCGATCCTGCGTCCCCATTGCTGTCACAAACGTCTTCACAGCGGTCTCCATATCCTTGATCCGCTGATACCGCTGTGACACCGGGTCAACCGGGCCGACATACATACTGCCGCTGTAATCCATGGTCATAGCAACGGCGATGTTCTTTCCGGATTGTGAGAGTGTCTGGAGCAGGATAGCGCCGGTGACGGAGTCCATGGCCGTAACCTTCGCCGTTCCCCATTTCATGGTTGCCGTCACATTTGACGCCGTCAGACCGGTAACAGGAGTGCCGGTCTGGTCACTAACAAACATCGTCCCCTGGGCCTGGGTTCTGGACGTTGGAGCCAGTGATCCGTTTGCAGTAATGACAGTTGCTGCTCCCGGATCTGTTGAACTGTCTTCATCCTTTTTGCATCCCGTAATCGTGATGAGCAGGCTTACTGCAAGGACAAGTAGGACGTATGGCAAAGGGTGTTTTTTCATAGTTATCGCCTCCGTAAGGATAGATGTGAGAGATCGTGGGCCTTTCCCCCCGCAAAACGGGTTCCACTTGCATTCACAATCATAATGCCACAATCTTCGTGGCATTATTCGTTCCTCAGAGTTAAGGGTACTCTAAATATCGGGAATGTCAAGGATAATATTGAACATACGGGCATCATCGGCCACCGCCACAAGGATTGACCGGGAGCCCTCGCTTCGCGGACCCCACGCTGCCGCCGTGCGCTCCCCCCTAAAGGGCCGATCCTTGCATTCCTGGACAGTTTTCCCTATTATTGAAAATATCGAACTTCTTTCTCAATCCCTTCACGACTTGCACTCCGTCTATCCTCAACCCGCGCTTCAGGAGGCGCACACATTCATGAGCATCAGTCAACTGGCACGGTCTATCGCCGAGAGCCCCACTCTTGCCCTTAATGAGCAGGCGCGATTGCTGCGCGAGCGAGGTGAGGCGGTCATCCACCTCGGTGCCGGGGAACCGAAAAACCGGGCGCCCATCAACGCAATTCTGAGCTCCGCCGCAAAGCTGAACACAGGCGATATCAAATACACGCCAACCGAAGGTATCCCCTCGCTCAGAAAAGCCATCATCCGCTATACCGAAGAGAATTACGACCGCATGGTCGCGATCGAGAACGTCTTCGTCTCCGGCGGAGCAAAACAGGCTCTCTTTAACCTGCTTTTTACCCTCATAAATCCCCAGGAGGAGGTTATTGTCCTCGCTCCATACTGGGTCAGCTACCCTGAGATGATCAAGATGGTGTACGGCGTGCCGGTGATCGTCACACCGGAGGACGGGAGTTTTGTTCCGCGTATGCAGGAAATCGAAAAGGCGGTGAGCTCCTACACCAAAGCCATCATCGTAAACAGCCCGAATAATCCTTCGGGCGTCATGTACGGACCCGAACTGATTTCCCAGCTGGTGGAGTTCTGCGAGCGCAAGGGTATCTATCTGATCATGGATGATATCTACCACAAGCTCGTGTTCGACGGGAAACGGACGTCGTCACCCTATGCATTCACTGCGAAAGACGTCGAGTCAACCCGGGTGATTTCCATCAACGGCATTTCAAAGCTCTACGGTATGACGGGATTTCGTATCGGCTGGATCATCGCCCCGCGCAAGATCGTGGAAATTATGACCAATGTGCAGGCGCAGACAACATCGTGTACGTCCGTCATTCTGCAGGCTGCGGCGGAGGGGGCCTTGACGGGACTCCAGAGCGTGGTGGACACACTCCGGTTGACACTGGAGAATAACCGCAACGTGATGCTGCAGGAACTCCGCGCGTTTTCCGGCATACACATCACGCCTCCGGACGGAACGTACTACTGTCTGCCGGATTTTAGAGCCTACAACAAAAACTCCGTCGAACTTTCCCAGTTTCTCCTGAAGAAGGCGCTTGTCGTCGCTGTTCCGGGAAAAGAATTCGGCATGGAAGGGTATCTGCGATTGAGTTATGCCACCACGGTCAAGGATATCAAAGTCGGTGTTGAACGTATAAAATGGGCACTGGACCCTGACGCTCCGAATGAGATCTACATCGGCGAACGAAAACTGACACGGGACTGGCTATGAATAATCTCCTCGATATCAAGACTCCGGCTCAGGGTGAAGCAGGTGCCGCAAAAAGTGACTTCGGCCTGGAGAATCATGGTCTGACAAATCTCCGGATGGCGTACTGGAATCTGCCGACGGAGGCGCTCTACGAAGAGATCACGTTCCGCCGGGAGGCGCGGATATCCCGCAACGGTCCGATTATCGTTAATACCGGAAAACATACGGCCCGTTCGGCCAACGACAAGTTTGTCGTCAAGGAATCGACCACCGAAGAGCACATCTGGTGGGGTGAGTACAACCGGCCGTACCATCCGGAGAAATTTAACGATCTCGTCAATCGGCTTCAGGGATTTCTCCAGGGCCGGGACATCTTCATCCAGGATTGTTATGCCGGCGCCGACCCTGCGTACCGTATGCCCATCCGGATAATCACCGAGTATGCATGGCACAGCCATTTTGCCCGGAACATGTTCCTGATACCCGCGACAAACGAAGAACTCCGCCGCCATGTTCCAGAGTTCACCGTCATTGCAGTCCCGTCGTTCAAGGGCATCCCCCAGATTGACGCGACAGCCACAAATACATTCATCGTGATCAACTTCTGCCCAGAAACTCTGCATCATCGGCAACACGGGATACGGTGGAGAGATCAAGAAATCCATATTCACCATCCTGAACTATCTCCTCCCGCTCCAGAACGTGATGCCCATGCATTGTTCCGCAAACATCGGCAAGGCAGGCGACACCGCCCTCTTCTTCGGACTTTCGGGGACCGGCAAGACCACGCTGTCAGCCGACCCGTTGCGACAACTTATCGGTGATGATGAGCATGGTTGGAGTGACGACGGGATCTTCAATTTTGAGGGTGGGTGCTACGCCAAGGTTATCCAGCTCTCCCCCACCGCGGAACCGGAAATTCACGCCTGCACCGGACGGTTCGGCACTATTCTGGAAAATGTCGCCTACGATCCTGTGACACGGATGATCGATCTGGATGATGACAGCATCACGGAGAATACACGCGCGTCGTATCCTCTGGAATTCATCGGCAACGCGGTCCCGGAAAAGATGGGAGGCCATCCCCGTAACATCATCCTGTTGACCTGTGATGCCTCGGGCGTGATGCCCCCCATCGCACGCCTTACACCCGATCAGGCTTTGTACCAGTTTATCTCGGGATACACATCGAAGATCGCCGGCACAGAGGTTGGTTTGAGCAAGGAACCTGAGATGACGTTCAGCACCTGTTTTGGTGCTCCGTTTATGGTCCACCGCCCCGCGTTCTATGCAGACCTGCTGAAACGAAAGATTCTGAAACATAACGTCCATTGCTGGCTGGTCAACACGGGCTGGATTGGCGGGCCGTACGGTGTCGGAAAGCGGATCAGCATACGCTATACGCGCGCACTCCTGAATGCCGCTCTGGATGGGAAATTGCTTGCAGTACCGTCTAAGATAGATCCGGTCTTCGGGTTTGCGGTGCCGCAGGAGTGTGAGGGTGTCCCGGCGACGATCCTCAATCCGGCCGAGTCATGGCCCGACCAGAAGTACTATGCGCAGAAATACCGTGAACTTGCTGCGCGGTTCATCGAAAATTTCAAGAAATATGAAGAGGGATGTCCGGCCGAAGTGCGCGCAGCCGGCCCTAAGCGTTAACAGCCGTCATCGTCTTTTTGAGCCACCCAGAATTGACCCCAGAACACCGCGGATCAATTCGCGGCCAATCACGGTACTCGCGGCCCGGAGTGCGCTCTTCGCCATTGAGGTAACTATACTATCAGACTGGCGCCCCCGTGGGCCGGGATGCCGGCGCCGGATCCGGGGTGTTCTGCGGCAGCTCTTTCACCGGTTCCGCAAGGCGTGACTCCAGCTTCTCATACGCGGATTCCCGGTCAACAAGCTTCTCATAGTGTCCGAACAACACCGACTCCCGGATAATCTGCGCCCGCGCATCCGGCGTAATCGGGCCGATCTGACTGTGGGGAGGGCGAACGAGCGCACGCTCCACAACGCTGGGGGCCCCCTTCGGATCGAGAAAGGATACCAGGGCTTCCCCGACGCCCAGTTCGGTAATGACCTTCTCAACATCAATCGCCGGATTTTCCCGGAATGTTTCCGCCGCAGCCCTGACGGCTTTTTGATCCCTCGGGGTGAATGCGCGAAGGGCATGCTGCACGCGATTTCCGAGTTGTCCCAGAACGATGTCAGGAATATCTCTCGGGTTCTGGCTGATAAAGTAGACGCCCACACCTTTTGACCGGACGAGCCGGACCACCTGTTCGATTTTTGTGAGAAGGGCCTTCGGTGCGTCATCAAAGAGGAGATGCGCCTCGTCGAAGAAGAATACCAGCCGTGGCTTTTCCCGATCCCCCACTTCTGGCAGCCGTTCAAACAGCTCTGCGAGCATCCAGAGGAGGAACGTCGCATAGAGCTGCGGCGCCTGAAGAAGACGGTCGGCTGCGAGGATATTGATGACACCCTGCCCCTTATTGTCCACCTGCATCATATCGTCAAGATCGAGTGCGGGCTCACCGAAAAATGTTCCGCCCCCCTGATCCTCCAGCCCCAGCAGACCACGCTGGATGGCACCAATGCTTGCTGCCGACACGTTGCCATACGACGTCTTGATTGACGACGCGTTATTCCCGACATATTCCAGCATTGCGCGAAGGTCCTTCAGGTCCAGCAGAAGCAGTCCGTGGTCGTCGGCGATCCGGAAGGCCATTGTCAGCACGCCGGCCTGCGTGTCATTGAGGTTGAGGAGTCTCCCCAGCAGAAGCGGGCCCATTTCTGAAACGGTAGCGCGTACCGGGTGCCCCTGCTCCCCGAACACATCCCAGAACACGACGGGGGAAGATTCAAACGTGAAATCCTCCAGCTTCATCTGCTTAATCCGCTCGGCGATCTTCGGCTTCTGGGTTCCGGGCTGACTGATTCCCGAGAGATCACCTTTTACATCGGCCATAAAGACCGGTACACCAATCCGGCTGAACTGTTCCGCGATAACCTGCAGGCTCACGGTTTTCCCGGTCCCCGTCGCACCGGCGATGAGTCCGTGGCGGTTTGCCATGGAGGGAAGGATGAATGATGAGCGTTCACCTTTGGCAATCAGTAATGGATCGAGCGTGGCAGCCATGGGTATTCCTGTGGATGAGAAGTGGAAAGAATAATATAGAAACTGCGGGGGAGAATATCAAAATACGGAGGAGGATCACCCTGACAGAATCAGGGTGATTCCCGGGCTTCTCTTATTTGCGCTGTGCCAGTTCCATCAGGAGCGTGATATCCACTTCATTGCCTGCCACCAGGCCTCCTGTTTCGATAGCCTTGTTCCATTTCAGATCATAATCGAAGCGGTTCACGGAGGCGGTCGCTTTAAAACCAAGCTTCATGTTCCCCCAGGGATCCTTGACCTGTCCGGCGTATTTTGCGTCGAGGATGACAGGACGGGTAATATCGCGTATGGTCAGGTCACCGGTGATCTTGTAGGCGCCGGGCCCTGCTCTCTCGATGGACGTGCTCTTGTATGTGATCATCGGAAACTTCTCCGCATTGAAAAAGTCATCCGAACGGAGGTGCTTGTCACGCCCCTCATTCTGCGTATGTATGCTTGCAGTGTTGATCGTTGCTTCGAGTGTGCTTCCGACGAAGTCATCGTTGTTTGCCTGTTTCAGGACAACGTTGAAATCGTTAAACTGCCCCGTTACTTCCGCAATCACCAGATGCGAAACCGAAAAGGTCACCTGACTGTGGGCCGGATCATGAATCCAGACCGGCTGTGCAGAGGTGATGGAGGCAGTGAGGAGAAAAAGTACAACCGCTGTGGATATTCGGCTCATGGATCAATTCCCGTCATACATTGTGATGAGTAGTTATCTGCCCCTTAGAACGACCCGCATCGTGCTTAAGTTCCGTGGGTGGGGAATTCCGGGCGAACTCATGGTGGCATTCCGGCGTGTTCATCCCTGCCGCACGCCTGAGCGGCGTTGCATATCCGGAAGATTTTCCCGAACTTGGGTCGGCATAAGGAGCACCAGATGAATATCCTCGTTACCGGCGGCGCCGGATTTATCGGCAGCCACATCGTCGAACGTTATCACAAGACCGATACGGTCACGGTTCTTGACAATTTCCGCTCCGGCTTCGCCGAGAATATTGCAGGATTCCGGGTTCGTTTTGTTGAAGGCAGCATTACGGATCGAAAACTTGTCGAGGATTTGATGCGCGACATGGACTACGTATTTCATCTTGCCGCGTTGGTCAGCGTTCCGGAGTCCATGGAAAAACCGGGGGAAGCGGTGGCGATCAACGTACAGGGCACCCTGAACATCTTCGAGGCCGCCCGCGCGCGGAAGGTAAAAAAAGTGGTGGTTTCCTCCTCCGCTGCAATCTACGGGAATAACCCCGCGGTGCCTAAAGAAGAATCGATGTTGCCTGAACCGCGCAGTCCGTATGCCATCACGAAGCTGGACGATGAATACTACGGACGGATGTTTACGGAGGATTTTGGACTTCCGGTGGTTGCGTTACGATACTTCAACGTGTTCGGTCCCCGTCAGAATCCCCGATCCCAGTATGCTGCGGCAGTTCCCATCTTTATCGACCGGTGTCTGAAGGGCGAAGCTCTGGAAATCCACGGCGACGGCGAGCAGACCCGCGACTTCATTTACGTCAAGGATGTGGTCCAGGCAAATAGTCTTGCGGCAACATCCGCTGCCACGGGCGTATACAATATTGCATGCGGACAGAGTATGAGCATCAAGGCGCTCGCAACCACGCTCAAAAGCCTGACAGGATCGGCTTCCCTCATCACACACGCCGGGGAGCGTTCGGGCGATGTAAAACACTCACTCGCAACCACGACCCGTGCCACCAAGGCACTGGGATTTACACCCGGTTATTCTCTCGAAGCAGGGTTCGCCGAGACGATCGCCTGGATGCGTACCCGCACCGTCTAACCGGCACAGGGCAGCCCTTTTTACGAGGTTGAGACTCTGGAGCGGGGGTGCGCCGCCGGCTCCCGCCGGTCCTTCCTGCGGCGTGACACCTTGAGGATCTCACCAACAACCAGGACGAGGACCGGAACGGCACATGCCATTGCCAGGTCGCTCAGATGCAGCGGCTCCATCGAGAACGGGAGACGCAGGAAAGGCACATACACCACGGCCAGGGAAAGCAGAATTGTAATCACCATCGTCCACCGTAATGCCTCATTCTTCACTCCCCGTCTACCCGACTCCACTCCCCTCGGGAACACCCCTGCGGCATATGATTCGAGGAGGGACTTACAGTTCAGGGCGTTATAGAGCCGCGCGGCGATAAGCGCCGAAAAGAAGACAGTCATGGCATACACATGGCTGTACCCGAGCGAGAGAGCCACAAGATAGATTCCGATCGTGACAACCCCGATGGCCGCTCCCAGCACCCCGATAAACAGATACGCTTCATGATTGAGCATCCCCTCTTTGGAATCACGCGGCTTGCGGCGCATACTTCCACCTTCAGGCGGCTCGACGCCAAGCGCGATGGCGATCAGGCCATCCATGATAAAATTGATAAACAACACCTGTACGGCGTCGAGAGGAAGGGGCAGGTTCGCCGCGAGTGCGATCAGGAGTGCGAGCACCGTGCCCATGTTGCCGCTGAGGAGAAACACAAGATATTTCCGGATATTCTGGAATATACTTCGCCCTTCTGCAACAGCGTTCACTATGGTTGCAAAGTTATCATCCGTAAGGATCATGGCTGATGCGCCCTTGCTTACATCCGTCCCGGT
The DNA here is from genome assembly GCA_963700635.1 of uncultured Bacteroidota bacterium. GTDB lineage: Bacteria > Bacteroidota > Ignavibacteria > UBA10030 > UBA6906 > JAGDMK01. The sequence goes on from CAVOYH010000004.1 coordinate 985,468, forward strand.
GATGCCCATCGCAATCCCGATGTCCGCCTTTTTCAGAGACGGGGCGTCATTGACTCCGTCACCGGTCATCGCGACGATATGACCCTTATTCTGAAACGCCGTGACGATACGAAGTTTATGTTCAGGAGAGATACGCGCAAACACGTCCACGCGCCCGATCATGGACTCCAGTTCATCGTCAGTAAATCGTTCAAGTTCTTCACCTGTGACGACGCCCTGTTCGTTCTTGAGGATCCCCAGTTCCCGCGCGACTGAGACAGCCGTCAGCCGATGATCCCCTGTGACCATCACGGGCCGGATTCCTGCCTGCTCGCACGTCCGGATGGCATCACGCACTTCCGGCCTGGGGGGATCCTGAATGCCGAAGAGACCGGCGAAAATAAGATCACGTTCTGCTTCCTCTACACCCACCGAGGTATCAATGCGTCTGTAGGCGACGGCCAGGACACGGAGGGCTGCGCCCGCCATTGTGCGGGCTTTCTCCAGCAGCAGTTGGCGCTCCTGCCCCGAAAGTTCATCTTCTCCCCTGCTGGTCGCTCTTTTCGAGCACGCCTCAAGAATGAGCTCCGGTGCGCCTTTGCTGTACGCTGTGGCCACGTCCCCCTGCCGGTGAACGGTCGTCATACGCTTCCGCTCTGACGAGAACGGAATCTCCCACTCCCGGGGCGCCAAGAGGGCCTCATGTTCGTAGTCCAACCCGGCCTTTGCACCTGCAACAAGAAACGCCGCTTCCGTAGGGTCTCCAAGGACCTCCCAAACACCTGCATCGCTCTTGCGTACTCTCGCGTCGTTACAGAGGATCGACACAGTGAGCGCCCGTAAAAGGACGGGATGGTCGCCGGGATGTACGGCCTGACCATCCACAAGGAACTGCCCCACGGGCGCGAATCCGGCTCCCGTCACTTCATACGTCAGATCGGCAGTGACGACCTTCCGCACCGTCATTTCATTCTGTGTTAACGTCCCGGTCTTGTCGGAACAGATCACCGTCGTTGCACCCAGTGTCTCGACTGCTGGGAGGCGGCGGATGAGAGCGTGACGGGCAGCGATGCGGCGTACACCAAGGGCAAGCGTAATCGTTACGACCGCCGGCAGCGCTTCAGGAATAACTGCCACTGCCAGCGCAACACCCCAGACAAACATTTCGTACAGCGCATAACCCCGGAAGATGCCGAACAGACTCATGGCTGCGGCGAGAGAAATCGCGAAGAACCCGAGCGTCTTGCCGAGTCTGTCCAGGGCGGACTGAAGGGGCGTTCTGCGCTCCTCGGTGTCTTTCAGCAGGACGGCAATCTTTCCGAACTCTGTGCTGGTGCCTGTGCCGACCACAACCGACTTTCCCCTCCCTCCCTGGACCGTGGTGCCCGCATAAACCATATTCAACCGGTCGCCGATGGCGAGCTGCTGGTTTGCCAGTGGGGATGTGTTCTTTTCCACCGCCATAGATTCGCCGGTGATGATGGACTCGTCAACCTTGAGGTTCACAGCCTCGAACAGGCGTCCGTCAGCGGGAACAAGATCACCTGTTTTGAGCAGGACCACATCCCCCGGCACGAGTTCACGTGATACAATCACCATCTCCCGCCCATCCCTGTACACGGTGGCCAGCGGTGCTGCAAGCTGTTTTAGTGCCTCAAGGGCCTGCTCCGCCTTGTTCTCCTGGATAAATCCGACAACGCCCGCAAGAATCACAATGACGACAATCGCGACTGCTTCAACGGTTTCCCCCATCGCGGCGGAGATTCCTGCAGCGATTATCAGAATCAGGATGAGCAGACTTCCAAACTGTTTGAGAAAGAGCATGAGGCGGGACTGTCGGGCAGCGTGCGGAAGTTCATTCCAGCCAAACGTAGAGATTGCTTTTCTTGCATCCTCCCCTGTAAGGCCTTTAACCGAGCTGTGTAATGTGGCGAAGAGATCCTCCACAGGGTCCGCATGCCAGACCTTCGGGCGGGCCGTCATTACATCTGTATCCTGTTGAGCGATGTGAGGGTTGGGATGTGGGGACATGAGCAGTGGTTCTCTTCAAAAGGTACGGGAGCGTTCAGAATTGGTACGACCAGCGTCCGCAGGCCCCTCTCATGCCTGCACAAATACGCCAGGGGCTAGGGCTGTGCGCCGGACGCCAGGGTCTCAAGGCGTGCGATACGATCTTCCAGAGGTGGATGCGTGCTGAAGAGCTTCTTGAGACCGCCTCCGCTCAACGGATTGACGATGAACATATGGGCGGTCGAGGGGGAGGCATTCATCGGGATCTGCTGGGCCCGTGTATGAAGCTTCCGGAGCGCATTCGCAAGCGAGAGCGGAGTGCCGGACATTTTTGCGCCCCCTTCATCGGCCAGGAACTCGCGTGACCGGGAAATGGCCATCTGGATCAGCATTGCGGCGATAGGTGCGACGATGATCATCACCAGACCCGCAAGAGGGTTCCCTCTCTCCCGATCATCACCACCCCGCATTCCCCCAAAAATCATCGACCATTGTGCCATCTGTGCGAGCATGCTGATCGCACCGGCCATCGTTGCAGCAACGGTTCCGATGAGGATATCACGATGCTTGACGTGCGCCAATTCATGGGCGATCACCCCCCGCAATTCGTCTTTGGAGAGAAGCCGCGTGATCCCTTCGGTGACAGCAACCGCAGCGTGCTCCGGATTTCGTCCGGTCGCAAAAGCATTAGGCTGATCCCCGCGGATCATGTACAACCGCGGCATGGGAATCCCGCCGCGTGTAGCAAGTTCCTGGGTCATTTGAAACAGCTCCGGCGCCTCCGATTGTGTGAGCTCCTGCCCCTTGTACATTCTGAGCACAATCTTGTCACTGAACCAATAGGAGCCAAAATTCATGACCATGGCAACGCCGAAGGCCAGGAACATGCCATTTTGACCGCCCAGCAAATTTCCCACAAACACCACCAGCGCCGTCATCACGGCCATCAGCATAAAGGTTTTTGTCGTATTCATCGTAACTCTTCTCCTGATACTCCCTATTCTTCACTACACCGAAGGTTCTGGAATTTCGATCGTTTTAACCCGCCGTTACAACATCCTACAACGGTGTGAAGTTCGCCAGCTGACCCCTATCGTTCGTATTTCCCCGCAATGTGATGAAAGGTACATGTCTCCGCTCACGAAAGCAAGGACCAGGATCCGTCGGGCACCTTGCTGGCTTGCTGCGACGTGTGATTCCTTGCTTCCGGTACCGGGCTGTGCTACATTAGGACAAGGAAAAAGATTGCTGAAGTCTTTCACAGGGGTAGTACTCATGATTTCCGTTCTCCGCTCTCTCTGGGTGTGGATCGCTGTCGTGGCGTTGATCGCCATCTGGCTGCCGCTTCTGGCCCTCGTACGGCTCTTTGACCGGGATGAACTCCATTACCGCACGGGCAGGTGGTTCCGGAGGCTCGGCGTTGCCATGACAAAAGCAAATCCGTTCTGGCGGCTTCACGTCACAGGCTACCGGGTCCCCCGGGAACGTCAGGCATTTGTGGTCGTGAGCAATCACCAGTCACTTGCCGACATCCCTCTCATCTCACATATTCCATGGGAAATGAAGTGGGTGGCAAAGATTGAGCTCTTCAGGGTGCCGATAATGGGATGGATGATGAGCCTGGCGGGAGATATCCCTGTGGAACGCACGGACGCGCGCAGCGGGGCGCGGGCGCTGATAAAGGCGGCGCGATGCCTCGACCAGCGTTGCCCTGTCATGATGTTTCCCGAGGGGACACGCTCACCTGACGGGCGTGTGGGCAGGTTTACAGACGGGGCCTTCCATCTCGCCATCCGGACACAGGTCCCCGTCCTGCCCGTGGTGGTTGAGGGTTCATTTGACGCGCTCCCGAAGCACAGCTGGCGTTTCGGGTCGCCGAGAGAGATCCAAATTCATCTGCTCGAGCCGATCTCCAGCGCAGACTACGGACCGGGACAGGTAGGGGAATTACGCGACCACGTTCGCGGGGCCATCATGGAAACGCTGAGCGCCTGGCGTGGGGTAACGCCTGACCATGTTGACGCGCTTATTCCGCTTGACAAAGAAGCGGTCGTTTCCCGGATTACAGATGGGGCGTAATCTTTTCGAGAAGGTTCCGTTTCGGGACCGCACCAATAATCTGCTCCACGACTTTCCCGCCCTTAAAGACCATCAGCGTAGGGATACTCCGGATACTGAAGCGCATTGAAGTTTCCGGATTATTGTCCACATCCAGCTTTGTCACCTTCAGTTTACCCTTCTGCTCCTCCGCGATCTCCTCGACAACGGGAGCGATCATCTTGCAGGGACCGCACCAGACGGCCCAGAAATCCACAAGCACGGGGATATCCGACTTCAGAACTTCCGTCTCGAACGAGCTATCATTAACTTCAAGTGGTTTCATCCAGGTTCCCCGTTTTGTTGATGTGTTTTGCTATACTCTCCAACGAACCGAACACTTTCCGCCCCCAGCACGCGGGTGACGGCTTCCTGAAAACGAATATTCGGTTCGATGGTGTAACGTGGTGCCGAGAAGAGACGAGGGCTCGACAATCCCAGAACACTTATGTAACACGGGCAGTTCCCCCGGTGCTGCTCGAGCAGAGACCGGAGATCCAGGATCGTCTGTTCCCTGACGTGATCGACATTCATCGAGAGAATCACACCCCGCGCAAACTTCTCCCGCACCTTTTCCATGGGGTACACTTCGTTCACGACGATCCGTAATTCGTCCCCGTTCACCTCCCCCTTCCCCACGACCATGACCATGGCATCGGGCTGCAGGACCTGCTGATATTTTGCAAACGGATCCGAGAAGAGGATGCAGTCCCCCTTCCCGCTGAAATCTTCGATGGTGATAAACGCCATGGCCTTGTTACGTTTGTCCGTTTTGGGCCTGATAGCCGTGACGATGCCGCATGCACGGACGGCGGAAAGGTTCTTGAATCCCGTCGGATCACCCAGGCGCACGGTCGCAAACTCGTTTACCTCATGTTCAAAACGCAGCAGAGGATGTCCGGAGGCATACAATCCGAGCGACGATTTCTCGCGTGTGAGCTTTTCCATTTCGTTCCACGGTGCCACATCGGTCGCCGACGGGAACCGGACCTGGTTCCGCGCGGAAGAACCCGGAGTGTCAAATAACGACTCCTGGCCTCTTGCGTGCTGGGTCTGCATGCTTTGCCCGTACTGCATTGCCCGCTCGATACTCTCGAACAGCTGGGCCCTGTGTCCGCCCGTTGAATCAAAGGCGCCCGCCTGGACCAGTCCCTCAAGGCACTTCTTGTTCACGAGCCGCAGATCTACGCGTTTGCAGAAGTCGAACAGCGTCGCAAACGGTCCCCCCTCCGACCTGGCAGCGACCACGTTCGCGATGGCATTTTCACCCACATTTTTGATGGCCACGAGGCCGAACCGGATGACACCATGATGCACTGCGAAGTCTTTGTCACTCTCGTTAACGTCCGGGGGCAACACCTGGATGCCGGATCTGCGGCAATCCTCGATGAGCGACACAATCTTGTCGGTGTTCCCGATTTCCGAGGAGAGTGTGGCGGCCATATACTCGGCAGGATAATGAGCCTTGAGATACGCCGTCTGATATGCGATAATGGAATAGGCGACACTGTGAGACTTGTTGAATCCGTACTTTGCAAATTTTTCGATAAGATCAAAAATGTCTTCCGCGCTCCTGCGCGGGACGGCCTTCTGGATCGCGCCTTCGACGAACTCCTTTTTCATGTCCGTCATCAGCTTCGCATCCTTTTTTCCCATCGCCCGGCGCATAAGATCCGCTCTGGCGAGTGAAAAGCCCGCGACTTCACTCGCGATCTTCATCACCTGTTCCTGATAGACAATAACCCCGTAGGTTTCTTTCAGGATGGGGTCCAACAGCGAGTGCAACGAGGTGATCTGCTGTGTCCCGTGCTTCCGGGAGATAAAATCTCCGATCATTTCCATGGGGCCGGGGCGATACAGGGCGTTCATCGCCACAAGATCGCTGATGCACGTGGGTTTCAGTTTGCGCAGCCAGTCGCGCATGCCCGCACTTTCAAACTGAAATACTGCGACGGTGTCTCCCCGGGCGAACAGGGCAAATGTTACGGCGTCGTCTTCCGGCAGCTCATCCAGGCAGATCTCCAGCCCGTGGTTTTGCCGGACGAGCCGCAGGGCGTTCTCCATCACCGACAGGGTGCGCAGGCCCAGGAAGTCCATCTTAAGCAAACCCGCCGCTTCGAGGTCCTTCATGTTGTATTGCGTCATGACCTCGGTCTGCGGAGTCTTGTACAGGGGCACGTAATCCGAGATACTGCCGGGTGCAATAACAACACCGGCCGCATGCATGCCGGCATTCCGGTTCAGCCCTTCGAGCGTGAGCGATACATCCACGAGCGTCCGGATCTTCGGATCATCACTGTCCTTTATCCACTTCAGTTCCGGAATACTGTCAATCGCCTCGCGTAGCGGCCTGACCTTTCCCTGTTCGACCGGGATCTGTTTTGTAATGGATTCGATTGTGCTCAGCGCAATGCCGAGCACCCGTCCGACATCTTTGAGAACCGCGCGGGCTGAAAGTGTTCCGAAGGTGATAATCTGCGAGACGGAGTCGGCTCCGTATTTTTCGCGCACATACTGAATGACCAGCTCACGCTTATCGTCCGCGAAGTCCACGTCGATATCGGGCATGCTGACACGTTCGGGGTTCAGGAACCGTTCGAAGAGCAAATCGTATTTCAGCGGGTCAACATTGGTAATGCCGAGGCAGTATGACACAATACTCCCCGCAGCGCTCCCCCGTCCAGGGCCCACGGCAACACCCATCTCCCGGGCTGCCCGGATAAAGTCCTGTACGATAAGAAAATATCCTTCATACCCCATGCTCGTGATGACGGCAATTTCGTGCGTGAACCGTTGTTCCATTTCCGGAGTCGGGTTTGGATACCGTTTCCGGAACCCCTTCCGCGCAAGCAGCTCGACATACCCGGAAAGCGTCTCGACTCCCGCATCCGCCGGTATGGGGAATCGAGGCATGTGATTCTCCCCCAGATGCAGCTCCACGGCACACTTCTCGGCAATCTCCGTCGTAGACGAGATGGCTTCCGGATAGTCCCGGAACAGCGCAACCATTTCGTCGCTGGTCTTAAAATACGCCTGGTCAGTCTGATAGCGCAGCTGCATGTAATCCTGCGTCCCGCCATTCGAGGAATCGGGAATCAGGAGGAGTACATTGTGCGCCACCGCGTCCGCATGTTTCAGGTAATGGATGTCATTCGTGGCGACAAGTTTCAGACCAAGGTCCATGGCAAGCTTCGGAGCCTTACGCCGGATGATCGCCTCGCGGTCGAGTCCGTGATCCTGAATTTCGATATAAAAATCGTCGCCGAAGATATCTTTGTAGATCTCAGCCGCCTCGTATGCCTCCCGATCGTTGCCGGACGCCAGATGTGCCGAGACAACTCCTCCTGCGCACGCTGAAAGCGCCACGATCCCTTCACGGTACTGGCGGAGCACCTCCGTGTCAATACGAGGCTTGTAATAGAACCCCTCGATGTGGGCGATCGTGCAGAGCTTCAGGAGGTTCTTGTATCCGGTCTCGTTTTTCGCGAGGAGCACGATATGATGGTACGCTCCCCGCTTCCCGCCACTCTCGGTCTGCTGCGTGCTTTTTTCCGTACGCCGGCCCTTGGTGACGATGTAGGCTTCCATGCCGAGGATCGGCTTGATGCCGGCCTTTTTGGCCTTCTTGTAAAACTCTACCGCCCCGAAGAGCACGCCGTGATCTGTCAGTGCGATTGCCGGCATACCATCGGCGACCGCGGCGGCAATAAGGTCGTCAATGCGGCACGCCGCATCAAGCAGACTGTAGTGCGAATGATTGTGGAGATGGATGAATTTTTTCATATTCTTCGTCATAAGACATTCCCCCGGCACATAGTATCATTGCAACGAGGGAAAGTCAAGCGCATACACCGGGAAGTTGTACACAACTTTTGCAGATGAAGCGGGTGAGACAAATGCCCCATCACAACAACGGATGAACCAACGACGATAATCTCCGACACTAAAGAGGGTTAATGGCGAGTAGCTTAAGCTCAGTCATCTCTTCCATCGCGTACCGGACCCCTTCCCTGCCCAGCCCCGACCCCTTTACACCACCGTACGGCATATGGTCCATCCGGTAGGTCGGAACATCATTCACGATCACCCCGCCCACCTCCATCTGCTCGTATGCTTCCAGCATCTTCTTGAGATTCGACGTAAAAAGTCCCGCCTGAAGTCCGTACACAGAGTCGTTCACCCGATTCAGCGCGCTTTGAAAGTCTTTGTATGATTCAATCGTAATGACTGGAGCAAACACTTCAAGGCAGCTTACCTTCATGCGTGGGTCAACATCCGTAAGCACGGTCGGTGACAGCACCGCTCCCTGGCGTGTGCCCCCGAGAAGGAGCCGTGCTCCCCCAGCAACCGCCTCAGCTATCCACTCCTCCACCTGCTGTGCGGCCTGCCCGGTAATCATCGGCCCGACGACGGTCCGCTCGTCTCTGGGATCACCAACCTGAAGGGCGGCGACTTTCGGGAGAAGGCCGGCCACAAAACTCTCGTAAATCCCCTCGTGAACATAGACCCGCTGAACAGCAATGCACGATTGTCCGGCGTTAGCAAAACCACCGGAGACAATCTTCTCTAACGCCAGCGCCTGATCCGCGTCCGGTTCAACGATAACCCCTGCATTCCCTCCAAGCTCCAGGGTTACCCTCTTACTGCCGGATCTTGATTTCAGGGGCCATCCTACTGCCGGACTTCCAGTGAAGCTGACGGCCTTAACCCGTTTATCCTCAACGAGTTGATTCGCTTCATCTCCAGCACAACACACTACATTGAAGCTCCCTTTTGGAAGGGCAGTTTCAGCCACGATTTCTGCAAGCAGAAGTGCCGTGAGCGGAGCATTTGAGGATGGCTTTAGTATCACTGTATTCCCTGTGGCTACAGCCGGCGCCACCTTGTGCGCCACCAGGTTCAGGGGGAAATTGAACGGTGTGATTGCAGCAATCGGGCCTATCGGAAATCTCCGGACAATGGCAAATCTTCCGCGTGAAGCAGAGTGCAGATCGAGCGGGAGCACCTCCCCGTAAATCCTTGTCGCTTCCTCCGCCGCAATCCGAAATGTAAAAATGCTTCGCTCTATCTCAGCCCGCGAATACGACACGGGCTTTCCAGTCTCCCCGGTAATCAGGTCGGCAAAACGTTCCTTCCGACCCCGAATTCCTTCTGCAATGTGTGAAAGGGCATCCGCCCGCTCAAAACTGGAAAGACGGCGGGTTTCCCCAAATGCTGCTTCTGCAGCGAGGATCGCACTGTTGATGTCCTCAGCTGTAGCCTGGCAGACCTCTCCCGCAGACTTGCCATCAAAGGGATTTATCACTTCCCGCGTAACGGTTGAGGTACGCCATTCACCGTTGATGTAAAAGGGTCTCGGGGGCATACGCTACTTCGAGGCAATCTCCAGAAGGTGGTTGATGACCGTTTCTCTCGGATGGAGCCACCGCTTCCCGCTCTTCCGCTCCTTGATCTCTATATTCCCCGCGGCAAGGTTCTTTTCTCCAACGATGACCTGATACGGCATACCGAGCAAATCGGCGTCTTTAAATTTGAAACCCGGACTCACATCCTTCCGGTCGTCAAATAGAACCTCCCATCCGGCATTGCTCATTGCCGCATACAACTCCTCCGCGGTCTCAACGACAGACTGGTTCTTTGTCCCCACGGAAATCAGATGGAAGAGGAACGGCGCAAGGGCCCTGTCCCAGATAATTCCGTCCGCATCATGATTCTGTTCAATATGGCATGCCACAATACGATCCACCCCGATACCATAACTTCCCATGATAATGGGCTTCGCTTTCCCCTGCTCATCCAAAAATGTGGCCTGAAGCGCATCGGCGTATTTTGTCCCGAGCTTGAAAATATGTCCGAGTTCCACTCCGGGTACGATGCGAAGCGATCCGTTCCCGTTCGGACTCGGTTCGCCTTCCTTCACGGTGCGAAGATCGTAATAGCCGTCAATGGTACAATCCCGTTGAAGATCAATATTCTTCAGATGATAGTCATTCCGGTTTGCCCCGCTGACCAGGTTGTTTGCGCCTTCGAGGCGTTTGTCAGCGATGATCTTGAACAGTTTTGAAGCCGGTGTCCGCTCGCGGAGACCAACGGGTCCGATGGAGCCACCGTCTGCGCCCGTAAGCGCAATCAGCCGGTCGGGCTCAATGGGACGGACCTCCGAGCCCAGCACTCCCATGAGTTTTGCCTCGTTCAATTCATCGGTGCCCATCATCAGCACCAGCACGGGTGTTTCATCTGACCAATACACCACAGATTTGGCCAGACGGCCATGATCAATCTTGAGAAAGGCTGCCAGTGCGTCGATGGTTTTCACGTTTGGCGTATGGATCTCCTCGAGTGCAGGATTGTCGGGAAGTCGCGCCGCCTTCGGAACGTTGGATGATGCAATCTCCAGGTTCGCCGCATAGCTCAGGTCCTCGGAAACGGCGATCACATCCTCCCCCGCCTTTGACTCCATCATGAACTCCTGCGAACCGGTCCCCCCCATCGCTCCGCTCGACGCACCCACCACAAAGAACTTCAGTCCGCAGCGTGTGAAAATCTTCTTGTAGGCCTCTGCGTGAAGTTCGTAACTCCTGTCCAAACCATCCCAGGATGAATCCAGACTGTAACTGTCCTTCATGATAAACTGGCGACCACGAAGTACGCCCGAGCGCGGACGCGGTTCATTCCTGAATTTTGTCTGTATCTGATACCATATCTGCGGCATCTCCTTGTACGAAGAGATATTGTTCTTGGCAAGCCAGCAGATCACTTCCTCGTGTGTTGGGGCAAGCACAAGCGGTCGGTTCTTGAGATGGAACAGGATGTCGCCAAAGGCTTTCACCCGCCCCGTTTCCTCCCACAGCTCAAGCGGACTCAACGCCGGAAGGTGAAGTTCCTGGCCGCCGATGGCGTCCATTTCCTCGCGAATGATGTCCATAACCTTTTTCATCACCCGGTACCCGACGGGGAGAAATGTGTAGATACCGGCTGCGAGAGCCCGCACCATACCGGATCGGATCATAAGACGGTGACTGGGTATTACTGCTTCCGCTGGTGTCTCTTTCACTGTGGGGATAAAACCGGAGCTCAGGCGCATGAAGGTCTTTACAATGTGGAATAATATGAAAGATAAAACAATGTGTGAGGGGAATCAAGCCATCGTTTCGGGCGAAGACCGTCCACCCACATAACCCGCCATACAGAACACGACGAGGTTGATCACCGATGACAATTCAACCTGTGTGAGAATTGCCGAAAGGACAGTCACAACAACTGCAACGGAGGAGACAAGTAATCCGTGCGGAATCCGGTTTTTGCCGGTTCCCTTTGCCACCACTCGCGCACGCCAGAAGATCAGGAGTCCGACGACCACAGTGTAGCCGATGTGCAGCCACAGACTTTCCCTGTAGAGTGAGGAAATGTGCTGGCTTATCTGCCGGCCTATCTCTGCGGATTCTACGCCCCCCTGGCCCAGCTCAAAGCCCATCCTAAAAGCAACAACCAGAGAGGGAATCATGTAGAGGGCGAACCCGAGGATCAAAGCCAGGAGACCGTTGAGGAGTGCCTTGAACCAGCGAAGCGGCGTTTGTGATGACGTTTCCATCATGGAAGTATTCCTCGTGTTGTGGTCGTGAATGTTGTGTTCATTCCTGCGGTTCACTGACAAACTGGAACGCATACAGATCGGCGTCGCGTAACACAAAACGCAGCCTGACGGGTCGGCCGGCAAGCTGGCGAAGATCGAGCCCCGATGTCCAGGAGACGAGCAGAGATATGCCATCCCCCATTACTTCGACAGCGTCTTCCAGGGCAAACCCGGGGATCGCTTTCCCTCCGGGATCCTGAATCTCGACACGCAGTCCTCCTGCCGCCGATGTGGCAAGATTTACCTCAAGTCTCGTCCCGCTGAAAGAGATCGGTTTTGTCACCAGTTCACACCCGCGATACGGCGCATGGACGGATGCAAATCCGTCAAGACGGAGCCGGTATGTTGCGATATGTGCAGACGGTTGTGCATAGTGTGATCCCCGGTAGAGAAGCATCTCCCTCTCCGTATAGGGCACAATCCCCAGCGCGGGCGTATTGTCACGGGACACCCAGTCCTGCGGAGTGTCCCCGGGCCGCAGGAAGGCCTCCATGAATGTCCGGTCGTAAGAATACCCTCCCCGGGTAGTAAGCAACACGGCGTCACTGCTTGCAACACCGTATCCGGAGTCAGCGACCAGTGTTTTCGCAATCGAAGGCGGGAGCGCGGCACGATGCGGAAAAAACCGTTTTGCAAGTCCGACAGCAATATGTGGTGCGCGGAAATACGGCTGTGTACCATTCGTGTACAGATGTTCTGCAGGCGTGCCGCCGAATTCCATTACCGCCGGGGATGTCCAGGTCAAAAAATCTCTCGATGTGCTCCGGCTTATCGTCCGGAAACCCGTGTATCCCTCCCCCGTCCACGTTCTCAGGAGGCAAACATATGTGGATTCCGGCTGCCACCAGTACACCACGTTCTGCGAATCGAATTTCCCGTCGGTAATGAGTGGCTCACTCCGGATTTTCCGCCAGTGGATACCGTCGGCCGATACAAACCCGACAAGTCCGGTTTTTTCATCTCCTCCAACCCCCTTGTACCGTTCCCCGGGGGGCACCCCGGGCCTGGCGTCCAGATAGGGGGAAAAATTGTGACTGTACACTGGCTCGTCGGCCAGGACAATATTGGTAGCTGCCGTGCCATGGGAGGGAAAGAGACCCAGATGGGGTTTTCTCCATGTGAGACCATCCTGAGATTCAGCATAACATGTTACGGCCCGGGCTCCGCCTTTATCCCTGACGCCGCTCAGGCCACGGTAGTACATCCGAAACAACGAGCCATCTTTGATAACCGTCGCATAACCAGAAAACGGTCCTTCCCATGGTCTGTCAAACCGAACGGCAACCCCCACATGCTCCGGATGATGGAGGAGGAGGCTTCCACCAGTGAGACGTTCGATCAATGTTCTATCCACAAAGAGCTCCCGCCGCGTCCCCATCGGATATACGTTTCCCGCTGTGTCAGGAGGGAGTGTCCAGACTGTTCCCTGAATCGCAGGCTTCCGGCGGGCTGGATCCGGTGGAGACATTTGCTGGACCGTGCCCGCAGGCACAGGCGGCTGATAATACACCGTCAGGATCTTTCCCGGCTCAAGTTCCACTGAAGCGGGGTATCCGAGGTCGCCGTTTGGTGCATCGGATCGCAGGATGATTACATCGCTGCCCTTCCAGGTCACGCCATCTTCACTGACGCAGGCCCGTTCTCCGAACGGTGCCCGGCGATACCCGTATGTGCAGAGGATCCGGCCGTCGGAAAGTTGCAGGAGATGCGGCGGGAAGCCCCAGAGTTCGGTTGGAAACGGGAGGACCCAGCTTTTCCCGTTGTCGTCGGAATACGTCTCCCAGAGCACGCAGCGCGGATCCCTATCGTCGTACGGGATGGCGGTGGCACGGATCATCATGATCACACGACCTGAAGCGAGCTGGAGGATGTGCGGTTCTCCGAACCTGAGACTGTCTGGCGAAGGAGAGCGGATCAATGCCAGGAGGCTATACTCGTCCTCCGGCGTCCCTGCTCCGTACACTCCGATATGCCTTTGATCCTGCCGGTACGACGCAAGCAACAGCGTACCATCATGCAGTTGAACACCCCCGTGGATTGCGTCTTTCCCTCTTCGAGGCGGCGACCAGGTATTTCCATGGTCCCGGGAGACGACGCGCCATGGACCCTGAGTGGCGGCATGTGCACGGTAGTCTTCTGTGTCAACATGGCGGGACCAACGTTCCAGGAGCGATTGGCCGTATGAGAGTGCCGGCAGTGCATCATAGCCGGTCCGGGTGTGAAAAGTGGACCAGACATGGGCTATCAACGTCCCGTCGTGCAGCAGTGTCACTCCCGATTCCCGGTCATCAATCGGCGTACTCATCACGGTGTCAGGGGTTAGCCAGGTTGTGCCATTGTCCGTTGACCGGACAGAGAGGATCACACCATCAGGCCCAAGGTGCTCCTCTGTTTGTGTGAAAAGGACAAGAAGATCGTTGTTTGCGGCTCGCACCACAGAGGGCCAGGCGCAGTATTGACCCGGCGCTTCATAGACAACGAAGTGCCGCAAGATGGCCGCCCCATAGCTGGGTGGATCATGCTGCGCGATAGACCGGGCTGTGAAGAGCAGGGACACTGTCCCGACAAAAAGTGATAGAAGCAGAAGATTCTTCAGTGCTGTGTGACGCATTCGTTTGTGTCCCATCGTCACGCCGCGTCTCCTCTTCGTTTCTTGAGATCCTCGCCTATTGTATGGAGCATGGCATCATTAATCGGATAAAACGCGAAGACAAGAATCGCAAGGGCCGCAGCAATCGCCGGAAAGACGCTCACGAGAAGGCGGATCCCGATGAGCGTTTCGGGTGTCTGCCCGACATTGGCAACATACCCATATGCGGTAAGGAGCCATCCGATAAGTGCGCCGGCTATTCCGGTGCCAAATTTCATGGAGAGTGTGCCTGCAGAATAGACCAGACCCGTCATCCGGCGTCCAAGTTTCCATTCCGCAAAATCCGCAGCATCGCCGAGCATGGCGAAAAACAGCGCAACGATGGGACCGGTGGCGAATTCTGTTAGTCCGCTCAGCACAAAGATCGAGACCGTGTCTTCCGGGCCAATTCCGTACAACAATGCGCTGGTGACGAGGGCCAGCGCGAAACATGCGTGCATCACCTGCTTCCGGCCGAACCATTCAGTCAAACGGTGCGTGAGGGCTGCTCCGACCATGGCGGCGAGAAGTCCGGTTACCATAAACGCGACCGCAAGACCCGTATTGCCGACAAAATACTTGAAATAGTACATCGTGACTCCCTGTTTCAGCGAAGTCATGGTCACAAACAGCAGGCCGACCGCAAAGAGAATGATCCACGGTCTATTGCGAAAGAGAAGCCGCATATCCGTTCGGAGCGAACCCGGCGCAGATGCCACCGGAACCACCCGTTCGCGCGTTGCACTGAATGTTACAAAAAGGAGAATGACGCTTGTGGCTGCAAAAAGAGTCATTGTCCATGTGTACCCGACCACTTCGTTCCCTCCCCCGAAATACGCAACGAGCGGGATATTAAGTCCCTGAGTCAGAAGGCCGCCGAGAAAAGCAAAAAAGAAACGATATGATGAGATACTGGTACGTTCGGTGGGGTCGGTCGAGAGCACGCCGGTGAGTGCCGAATAGGGAACGTTGTTGGCCGTGAACGCGAGGATCAGACCGCTGTACGTCACGTACGCGTACACGAGCTTCCAGGACCCCTCTACGTCAACGGCGGTAAACGTCAGGACGGTCATAATGCCGAAGGGCAGAGTGGACCAGAGGATCCAGGGGCGGAATTTTCCCCAACGGGTCGTCGTGCGATCGGCAATCAGCCCCATAAAAAAATCGGTGATCCCGTCCCAGTACCTGCAGACAAGGAGGAGCGTGCCGACCGATGCAGCGGTCAGGCCAAAAACATCCGTATAAAAGATCGGGAGGAACACCATGAGGGTGCGCCACACCAGATTTGTGGCGGTGTCACCGAGCCCGTACGCGACTTTTTCCCATACTCCGACCTGAGCGTTTCGGTCAGTCATGCGCACGGTCTCCTGTCACCCGATGGTACGGATTATCAGGGATTGGAGGGAGGAGGTTTTCCCGGACCAGCGATGCGTACCAAAAAGCCGAAGATTTGGGCACACGGCGCCCTGTCGAAAAGTCCACATAACATATTCCGAACCGCCTGGTATAGCCGGAAGCCCATTCGAAATTGTCCATCATTGACCAGAGAAAATATCCCTGAAGGTTCACTCCGGCTGAAAGTGCCTCCTGGCATGCGGCGAGGTAGGCGTGGAGGAAATTGATGCGTTGTGCATCATGCACCTTACCATCGACCGGATGGTCTGGAAGAGCGCAGCCGTTCTCCGTAATGATAATGGGGGGATGCCCGTATCGCTGATCAATCCACTGGAGTAGTTTTCGGCAGCCCCAGGGGACGATTGCCCACCCCATCTCCGTCGTCGCCCATGAGGGATCGGTCGAAAGCTGCACATCCTGATCCTGGGCGATGCCGCCGTTTCCAAAGGGCTGGGTAGGAAGGATCTCTCCGCTCGTTGCGTCTGCGGCGTACATCGTTGTGTAGTGGTTAAGCCCGAAGAAATCCTGGGATCCACGGATCATGGCCTTCTCTTCCGGCGTAAACTGTGGAAGCCGCGCCCCGACGCGGGAGCGCATTACTTCCGGATAATCTCCAAAATAGAGCGGATCCCCAAACCATCCCAGAAAAAACTGCAGCGCCCGTTCGGCCGCGGCGAGATCGGCCGGTGAATCTGTTCGCGGCTCACGCCAGTCGCAGTTGTTCGTCATCCCAATTGTTCCCCGTTGCCCGGGCTGGAAACGGCTCCGGTATTCCTGAACGGCCATCCCATGCGCACGGAGAATCGTATGCGCCGCCTGATACGGCTCGGCAGTGGAGACACGGCCGGGAGCAAATACTCCCTGTCCGTACCCCAGAATCGAAATTACCCATGGCTCATTAAACGTGATCCAGTGTTTCACACGATCACCAAATTGCTCGAAGCAGATTGAAGCGTACTTCGTATAGAGGTCAGCAAGTTTCGGATTCAACCACCCGTCCAGTTCAAGCTGGAGCGCGAGGGGGAGGTCCCAGTGATGCAGGGTAACCCACGGGGTTATGCCGTGCGAGAGAAGCTCATCGATGAGGAGGGAATAGAACCGTATCCCATCCGGATTCGGGGTACCTTGCCCGGTTGGCAGGATTCGGGCCCACGAAATGGAAAAACGATACGCCTTGAGACCCAGGGAGGCCATAAGCGCGACATCTTCTTTCCAGCGGTGGAAGTGGTCACACGCCCTGTCCCCTGTAGAACCGTCACTGATCTTGCCTGGTGTATGGGCAAACGCATCCCAGATCGACAGGCCTTTGCCGCCTTCCAGCCATCCCCCCTCGATCTGATAACTTGCGGTTGCAGTTCCCCACACGAAGTCTTTCGGAAAGGAATGCATCGTTTAAATTACTCCACTAAACGGGGTGAGAGGAAAACGACGTGGTCAGGATCTTTGTCCCCTGCCCGGTCGTGGGCGGTGAGGCCCCCCACTGCGCCGTCCGCCCGTCCCCTGCCCTTTTGCGCGTGTAGATCTTTTCCGCGGCTCAACGGTTCCTTCAGCAAGGGGAGGCAGAGGGGCCAGCAATGTGGGATCGGGATGAACAGCCTTCAGATCCCGCCCGATAAATTCTTCGATCGCCGGAATTTCGTACGCCTCGGTTTCTGTTGCAAAGCTCACCGATGTACCTGTTGCACCCGCTCGTCCCGTCCGCCCGATACGATGGACATAGTCCTGTGGATCCATGGGGAGGGAGTAGTTGACCACATGGCTCACCCCTTCAATATGAAGTCCGCGCGCGGCAACATCCGTGGCGACAAGCACCTTGAATTTGCCGTTCCGGAATCCCTCAAGGGTTTTCACCCGCTGTTCCTGGGAGACATCGCCGGAGAGTAACCCGCAGGTAATTCCCCGTGTGGCGAGTCGATCTTTCAGAAACTGTGTTTCATCCCTCCGGTTCGCAAACACCATGACCCGCTCCAGTTTCAGAATCGTGATCATGTTGTAGAGCAGCATAAACTTGTCTTCATCGGTGATGATATACACCACCTGGTCGATCGACGCAAGGGTGATGTCCTGCGGAGGGGTCACGTCTATCTGCACCGCATCCCGGGTCCACGCAGCAGCCAGCCGAGTCACTTCCGGCGTAAGCGTGGCACTAAAGAACATTGTCTGACGTTTTCCCTTCATCGGTGTGCTCTCGATGATCCGGCGAACGTCGGGGATAAATCCCATATCAAGCATGCGGTCCGCCTCATCGATGACCAGAATCTCGACCTTGCTCAGGTCAATATTCCTGTTCCTCTTGAAGTCAAGAAGTCTTCCCGGCGTCGCAGCAACGATATCAATCGGGCTTTCGTTCAGAAGACGCTGCTGCTTCCGGTACTCCATCCCGCCAAATACAGCCATCGAGATAAACGGTGTGTGCTTGGCCAGTCCGTGCGCATCTTTATCGATCTGCAAAACTAGTTCGCGTGTGGGAGCAAGGATCAGAGCGCGCGGCGTACCGTTCTTGCGGGGATGGGGCGGTGCTGTCCGGAGAAAATGCGTCAGGATCGTGATCAGAAACGCTGCCGTCTTCCCGGTACCCGTTTGTGCGCGACCCGTGGCATCCGCACCGGCGAGAGTCTGCTGCAGAATCCCGGCCTGAATTGGCGTGCAGTATTGGAATCCAAGGTCGTACACAGCTTGCATGACCTCTGAGGGAAGATCCAGATCGTGGAATCGCACCTGGCCTGCTTCGGCGGGAACGTTAAATTCCGCAGGATCCCATGGGAGTTTCTGCGCCGGAGGTTCAGGGAGGGATACAGGAGCGACCCGGGGCGGTTTTGAAGCACGCGTGTGCCGGTGTGCACCCCCGTGGCGCTCAGTGCGTGGCTTTCCTTCCGGTACACGCGGTCGCTCAGGTCGTTCGCCACGCGGCGGGCTCACTGTCTTTCGCTCTGTGCGGCGCTGCCCTCCACGTTTTGAGCGAACTCTCGGCTCCTGCACATTAACCGGTCGGTGTTGCGGAGGGATCACCGGCGTACCGGCAGATTTGCCTCCCACTCCGACGAGGCGTTTGAATAAATCACCTATTTTCTTGAATACCACAGCAGCCACTGGCAACTCACTTTCTCATGTTCTGAATTGGAGAATCGGGAATCTACAAGAGCAAAAAATCGCGGATTCGAGGGTATTGACGGGATATCGAAGTATATCGACTCCCGGACGGGCAGCGGTCCCATCCACATACCCGTATTCCTGTATTATAGTATATCGAAAGCGTGAGCCGAAATCAAGCAGTTCCCGCTGGTCCATAGAGCTTCATAGGGGGAGCCGCAAAACTCAGCCTCCACACCAAGTACAGGGAAAAACGAAAATTGGTACACTGTCTCCACCGTGCCAATTGACACTGGTGCCTTGTTTACGTACGTTCGTCTGCGTTCACATTGAATTTTCACGTAAGGACCTTATGAAAAGAGAATCATATCGTTTGTCCCGGACCGGCTCTTTTCGCCGGCTGAAGAGAGTGGAGGAGAACATTGGCCCCCCCGGCGACATGGAGGTCGCGGTTGATGTAAAGGCGATCGGGTTAAACTTTGCAGATGTGTTCACGATACTCGGCCTCTACAAGGCTGCGCCAAAACGTGATTGTATCCCCGGGATCGAATTCAGCGGCGTTGTCGTGGCTACCGGAGCCAAGGTACACGATATCAGGGTTAATGACAATGTTATGGGTTCCATACGCTTCGGCGCGTACACGACGCACCTGACAATCGACCACCGTTATGTTATACGTATGCCCGGGGGGTGGAGTTTTGAAGAAGGGGCCTCTTTTATTGTTCAGGCCCTCACTGCCTATTATGCGCTTGTTCCCCTCGGAAACCTCCAGCAAGGCCAAACGGTGCTTATTCACAGCGCAGCGGGCGGCGTGGGCCTGTACGCAAACCGTATCGCGAAAAGACATTCCGCCTTCACAATCGGGACAGTCGGGGATTCCTCCAAAATTCCACTCCTGAATGTGGAGGGGTATGACGAGGTTATTGTGCGGAGCCGCAAATTTCCGGAGGATCTGAGAAAAGCTTTGCGCGGCAAGCCGCTGAATCTTGTTCTCGACGCTGTCGGGGGAAAGGTCCAGAAGCAGAGCTTTAAAATGCTCACTCCGACCGGCAGAATGATCTCCTACGGGGTTTCACAGTTTGCTTCAAAGATCGTTACCCCGAACTATCTCAATCTTGCCCGCCTGTATTTGGGTATGCCGCGCTACACCACGCTCGGGCTTATCGAATCGAACAAGTCAATCCTTGGATTTAACCTGATCTGGCTCTATGATCGCGTGGACCTGTTCCGGGGTATGCTTGATACGATTCAGAAACTAGAACTGGAGAAGCCGTACGTCGGATCCACATATCCATTTGATAGCCTCCGGGATGCCGTTCGTTCTTTCCAATCCGGAAAAACGAGCGGAAAGGTTGTGGTGAAGGTCTAACCGGACACACATTACTTTTTGGTTATCCCCCGTTCACCGGTTCGTATATGGGCTGCATTAGCCAAATGGCGACATTTGTAAGGCACTGGGGACGACTTCGCCATTTCACCCACGGATTTGACGGTTTTTTGGGCATTCCGAATCACCCCCAATCGGGCACCCTCTTTGTGGAGATGGCATGAAGGTGAAACGGAACGGTGGTACGTTGTCCCATAACCGGAAAGCAAGACATGCCCAAGACACCAAAACCACAGAAGAAACTCGGCAAGAAGGAATACAATAAAGCCCTTGCTGAATTCCAGGCCGACCTGGTAAACCTTCAGGGATGGGTAGTGGAAAAAGGGCTTCGGGTTGTTGTGATTTTTGAAGGGCGAGATGCTGCCGGCAAAGGAGGAGTCATAAAGAGGATCACCCAAAGGATGAACCCGCGCGTGTGCCGGATCGTCGCGCTGGGAACCCCCACAGGGAAGGAAAAAACCCAGTGGTATTTCCAGAGGTATATCGCAAATCTCCCGGGCGCTGGGGAGATTGTGCTGTATGACCGGAGCTGGTACAACAGGGCCGGCGTGGAAAGGGTGATGGGATTCTGCACGGACGAACAGTATGCTGAATTCCTGCGGACCTGTCCGGATTTTGAACGAATGCTTCTGCGCGACGGGATTATCGTGATCAAATACTGGTTTTCCGTGAGTGATGAAGAGCAGGAGCGGCGGTTCCGGAAACGTATCGAAGATCCCGTCAAGCGATGGAAGCTCAGCCCGATGGATATGGAATCGCGCTCACGGTGGGTTGAATACTCAAAGGCCAAAGATGAAATGTTTGCTCATACGGACATCAAGCAGTGCCCCTGGTACGTTGTGGATGCTGATGACAAGAAACGGGCCCGACTGAACTGTATTCACCATCTGCTGCATCACATCCCGTACAAAGATCTTACACCAAAGCCCCCTGTTCTGCCTCCACGCCAAAAAGCGATGGGATATGTGCGCCCCCCGAAGGAGGAGCAGACGTTTGTGCCGGATGTGTTTTAGCACGGACTCTGTACGTGGCGCGTGGTAAATCCGACGGGGAGTTCATCACATTTGACTCTCCCCTTCTCCTGCCGTATCTTTTTTCCGACCAACGGAGTATTGTAAGAACACTGTGAACCTTCTCGCCACACGCCCCGGCCGGCGCCTGCTCTTTGGTGCCTTGTACCTCAGCGAAGGCGCTCCAATCGGTTTTATCTGGTGGGCCCTTCCCGCGAAGCTCCGCTCTGCGGGTGTCGGCTTGGACACGATCACGCAGCTTACAGCTCTCCTGGTGCTCCCCTGGGTGTTCAAATTTGTTTGGTCTCCGCTCATCGACACTCTGCGTACTCCACGATGGACCCTGCGCTCGTGGATTCTATCGATGCAAGCACTCATGGGATGCACCCTTCTCCCACTCCTCATCCTGGATCTCCAGACTCATCTGCATGTCGTGTTTCTGTTTCTTCTGGTTCACGCTTTTGCAGCCGCGACTCAGGATACCGCCATTGACGCCCTTGCTATCTCGACAGTCCCGGCGTACGAACGTGGTTCGATTAATGGATGGATGCAGGTTGGAATGCTTACGGGAAGGTCTGCTCTGGGGGGAGGAGCGTTGATGCTCGAGCGGCTGGTTGGTCCGGATGTAGTGGTACTACTCCTTATTGCGGTTGTCTGGTCATCTTCACTTCTGCTTGTTCTTTCCCCCCGGGCGGAAGCCATAAGCCAGGACGGGAAGAACATTGCCGATCGGGTCCGGATCGTTCTCCCCCGTTTGCGCGCCCTCGCCAGAAGCCGCGTCACATGGCTGGCGCTACTTTTTGCTGCAACTGCAGGCGCTGGATTCGAAGCGGTTGGGGCGGTCGCGGGACCATTTTTGATCGATAAAGGCCTCTCCCTGGAGGCTGTAGGCCAATTCTTTGCCCTTAACTCCGTTCTGGGGATGGCTTCCGGCGCTGTTGCAGGGGGTTATCTGACCGACCGGTGGGGCACACGAAAGACCGTCGCTGCGTTCCTTCTGATAATGTTCTTGTGTATTCTTGTGCTCGCAGGGGTCGAATCGACGAACGCCCCGGGAGACACAATCTCCGCGCAGGCCGCACTAACGGCCCTCTACTTCTGTATTGGTCTCTTCACCGCGGCAACGTACACATTGTTTATGCAGATCACCGACCCCGAGCTTGGCGCTACTCAATTCAGCGCGTTCATGGGCGCGACAAACGGGTGCGAGTCGTGGGCGACGTTTGCAGTGGGTAAGGCCGTTCCCGCCATGGGGTATGCGCTGGCCTTCACACTCATGGGATTCGTCTCGATCCTGGCTCTCCCCCTCGTGCGAATCGTCACCACATCCCGGCGGGAAACCGCGCGCTGATTGCCGGGTTAGAAAGAGCCCGCGTGTTACAACCCGGATACAACCACATCTGTAAACACCAGGCTCGGCGTTCTCCAGGAAGAATACGACCACGGATCGCTGGCAACTTCTGAAAGTTTCTGCCAGAACTCAAGGTGGTTCCCCGCAATATTCATCTCGGCAATCGGCTGCACCGGGTTGCCGCCATCGAAGAGGTGGCCGAAGATTCCGATCGATGTGTCACCGGTCGTCGAGTTGGAATTCCCGCCAATAAATCCGGTGATGAGAATACCCCGGCCAAGGTCCTTCATTATTTCCCCGATGGAGCGTTTCCCCGGAGGAATCACCAGGTTTGAGGTCCCTCCCGTCGTGGGCTCCCACCCGAGCTTCCTGCCGTAGTACCAGTCCGTGTAAAACTCGCTCAGCACTCCTGCATTGATCATTACCCTCTTCTTGAGCGCCAGCCCCTCACCGTCAAACAACCGGCTGCCCAGGCCTCCCACCACAAGCGGATCGTCAATGAGAGTCAGGTGCGTACTGGCGATCTTCATCCCCTTCTTGTCAGCGAGGAAGGACTGTTTCTGTTGAATTCCCCTGGCATACATGGCACCGATAAGGCCACTCAGCATATTCGGGACATTTCTGTTTTCGATGATGACAGGCAGGGTCTCCGTTTTGATCTTCACTCCCCCCAGAAGGTCGAACGTACGCCTTGTGGCCTCCAGCCCGATCGCCTCAGGTGCAGGGAGCGCGTCTCTGACCACGCTGGTCACATAATGGTAGCCGTTCGGCCTTCTGCTCCCCTCATCCTGCAGGGTCATGGAGGCGCCGGCGTTGTAGTACGTGAGACTCCGTTCCCCTTCCAGTCCGTTGCTCGCCATGAGCACAACGTCGTATCGACCGTCGGACACCTGCGCCGTGACAGACACCACCTTCGCACCACCCTGGCTGAGGCACGTCTCTTCGATAGCTTTTACCGTGTTATGTCGCGTCTCAGGCATCAGCGTCTCGTACGCGGAATCGAAGATGCCGAGGTCAACCTCAGCCCTGCCCTTGTAGAAGCGCGGATCCGGGAGGGTGCGGAACGGATCCTCGGCGAGGAGTTTCGTGGTTGCGATGGCGTTTTCAATGAATGATTTTAGCGAATCCTTACGCAGGTCGGACGTACTCTGCGATGAGTATCGTTGATTCGCAAATATCTCGATGGAGAGTCCGCGGGTGGCAGCCTCTTTGATGTTCTCAGGTTTCCGTTGTCTGTAACTGACATCCACAGAGCGTCCGCTCTGGATGCTGACACGGCACTCATCGGCACCGGCAGACTTTGCGGTCTTCATTGCCCACCGTGCCAGGTCTGACAATTCAGTATTCATCGTTGTTCTCCGTTTTCTATGCTTGTGTGCCGCCGACAGTCAGGGATTTTACCAGAATCGTGGGTTGCCCGAATCCGACGGGAACCCCTTGTCCGCCTTTCCCGCACATGCCGGCCCCTCCCCTGCTCATCTCAAGATCGTTGGCCACCATGGTCACGTTTCGCAGCATCTTCGGACCATTTCCCATGATGTTGACGTCCTTGATGGGCGCAGTGAGTTCACCGTTTTCAATCATCCGGCCCTGGGAAACATAAAACGCAAAATCTCCCTCGCCTATCTTGACCTGTCCGTTGCTCACATCCTGGACATAGATTCCTTTTGTCACGCTCTTGATGATGTCGCCAGGCGTGGCGGGTCCTTCCAGCATGTACGTATTCCGCATACGCGGTTGAACGTAGTGCTCATAACTCTGACGCCGCCCGCTTCCCGTCGAAGGAACCCCGTAGTGCTTTGCAGAGATTTTGTCATGCATGTAGCTGCTCAGGATTCCCTTCTCGACGAGCAGCGTTTTCTGTCCGGGGGTCCCCTCATCATCCACATTAAGAGATCCCGGCAGGCCGGGAATCGTTGCATCATCAATGATGGTCACAAACGGTTCAGCCACCTGTTTGCCAAGCATGGTCGCATAAGTCGATATCTTTTTTCTGTTAAAATCGGCTTCCATCCCGTGCCCGATTGCTTCATGAAGCAGGATGCCTGTAAGCCCCGGGCCGAGTACCACCGGTATCTCTCCTGCCGGCGGTTTTACCGCATCGAAGAGAATGACCGCCCGGTCGACGGCACTCTGTGCAACTTCATCTGCGATGTCCTGGGTATAGAAGGAAAAGTCCTTGCGTCCACCCAGATTCCAACCCGCCCTCTCCTTCCGGCCGTTTTTTTCAGCCACGACGCTCGTGAAGAGGAAACTTGAAGGGAGCAGATCTTCCGCTTTCATCCCGTCACTCGACACGATCAGCATACGTTTCTGCACATCATTAAATCCCACACTCACCTTGATGACGAGGGGTGAAAGGGAAAAACACCGGTCATTCACAGATTGGACGATCGGCAATTTCGCGGTAACAGGGATATCACTCAGGAGTGTCTTCAGAGGATAGTAGTTCTCCGTCTTCAACCGGACGAACCTTCCGGCAGGAGTTGTGGCGTTGGATGATGCGATGGTCGCTGCTGTTGCGGCTGCAGCCAGCATTGAGCCTTCTGTAAGCTCCTGCGTATACCCGTAGCCTACCTGATCTCCTTTCACGGTCCTGATCCCCACACCGAGCGCAATATTGCCGTAGGCCCGGTTGACTTTCCCGTCCTCCAGGATGAGATAATTCGTGATGGTATGTTCAAAATAAAGATCGGCAAAATCGCCCCCCTTCCCGAGGGCTCTGGCAAGAACTTTCTGGCAGAGGGCATCGGTGACGCCGAAGCCTGTTTCAAAATATCCTACCGGCTCTTCCGAGGCGAATGCCGCCCAGTCCCGGGAGAGCGCAGGGATGATTGCAGCCCCGGCCACTGCCGTTGCGCCTGTCCTGAGAAAGGACCTTCGCGTTAAATGTTGCATACTTCCTCCTGATTGAAGGTTGAAACTGCCCATGATGGAGGGGTGTTCGAGCAAAAGCGAAAGGAACAGTGGAAAGCGTGTCGATAACACATTCGAGGATGGTGGAGGCGTGAATGCCTCCGGGGGTCCAAAACCTCCGGCCTGACTACTCAGGCCGCGGCTGACTTCCCGACAAAATATACTCAAGCGGAAGAGGATTGTCAAACCGATGCGGAACAATCCGGGTCATCCTGTGGTTGTACTGGAATCGAGGGCGTTGCCGGATCTGCCAGACCCCGGGTCTCCCCTCCCCGGCACCCCCCGTCATTCGGCGGAGGTGGTCCGGAAAGAACGAACGACTCATTAACATCCCAATCCCAAACTTTGGAGGCACCGCAATGAGATTTATGATGCTTATGATCCCCGGAGTTTACCAGGGTGTGGCTGGTGCGAATGTTGGGGCCGATTTTACACCAAGTACCGAAATGGTAGAAAAAATGACCAGGTATAACGAAGACCTCGCAAAGTCCGGAACGCTGATTTCGCTCGACGGTCTCCAACCACCGTCAAAAGGTGCGCATGTCAGGTTCTCTGGCGGGAAACCTCGAGTCGTTGATGGACCCGTGCCGGAATTGAAGGGGGTGGTCGGTGGTTACTGGATGATTCAGGTGAATTCAAAAGCAGAAGCGGTAGATTGGGCACGACGTTGCCCGGCCCAGGATGGAGACGTTATTGAGATCCGGCAGGTGTTCGAAATGTCAGACCTTCCGGAGGATACCCGTCAGGCCGCAGAGAGCTCCGTCGTAGAGGCGCAGATCGAAAAGCACAAGAATCGGTAGGATTTTCATTCTCCGGCGGGAGCACAATGCAGAAGATCGCCCCTTGCGGAAGATCACCCCTTTCGTGTGGAGATGATAATCCCGAGCAGCGATGGCTATAAAGCACGACCTCGATAGGCGTGCTCTGACACCTTACTTGGATTCGCGCCGATTTCGCACGGTCGACCCTACCACCAGTGCCGCACCAATAAGAACAAGATTCTTGATGATATACTGTCCCTCAAGAGTAGGGGCATAGGGGAAATGGGAGAAGGTCTCCTGTGGAAAAAGGAGCAAAGGTGTCATTGCACCCAGCATCTGCGCAAACAGCAGGAAGAGTGTAAGCCGCAGGAACCATCCGGAGATCAGGCCGATCCCGATGGCCACTTCCCAGGTCGCGAGGATTACCACCGAGATCTCCGGACTGAACATTCCATAGGTCAACTTTTCGATGGTCGCTGCCGCCAGCTCCTGCGCTGGACTCAAACCCGGAAAGAATTTTAGAATCCCAAACCAGAAGAACGTCAGGCCCAGACTTACACGGAGTATGGGGATCGAGTACCGGGCCATGAAGGCAGTAATCTGCGGATCGATACGGTCGAAAAGTGTTCTCAACGCCTTCATCATTATCAAACTCCCGTCCATCTGTTGTTCAAAAGGCCCCACGCTTCTGTAACGTCACCGCTGGGCAACGTCCAGGTTCCCTCTGCCCAATTCCCCTGCCCTAAGGTGCGGAAATCCTTTCAAACAAACCATGCTTCTCTGTGTTTGGCGTATCCTCTCCCGTTTCACGAAAAGACCAGAATGTGCGGGCCGGCCTTGCTGACAACGCCGAATCTTTGTATCCTTGACTATCACAATGGCGTAAAATCAGGGCAATGCCAAAGAAATCCGAAGGCGTTTTAGTAACGGCGCACAGCATCTCGGTCTCCTTCTCAGAACAGACGGTGCTCGATGGTGCAACACTCAGCATCCACCAGAATGACAAGGTGGGTTTGATCGGGAATAACGGGTGCGGCAAATCGACGTTGCTCAAGGTTATTGCAGGCGTGCTCCAACCCGATCGCGGAACAGTGTCACGGCGCAGGGACATTGTGGTCGGATATCTCTCCCAGGATCTTCAGCTCGATCCTTCAAAGTCCGTGTACGACAATATCGTCGACGGTGCGCACGATGTCATCGACATCCTGCGAGAATATGAATCGCTCCCCTACACTTCTGAGAGACGCCATCTTCTGGAAGGGCACATTCAGCATCGCGACGGCTGGAACCTGGAAAACAGGATTGAAACTGCCATGCACTCGCTGAATGTTCCCGAAAAGCACCGGGACATTCTCACACTGTCCGGAGGTGAAAAACGGCGTGTTGCCCTTTGTAAGGCCATCATTGCGCGTCCGGATCTGCTCCTGCTTGACGAACCTACAAACCATCTGGATACGGAGTCCATTGAGTGGATTGAGGAGTTTCTCGAGACGTATCCCTCGGCATGTCTCTTCGTTACGCACGACCGGTATTTCCTGGATTCGATAGCGAACAGAATCGTGGAACTGTCAAACGGGATGTGCAGCTCGCACACCGGGAACTACAGCGATTTCCTGATTGACAAAGCAGAGCGCGAGGCACAGCTGGATACAGAGGAGAAGAAGCGTAACAGGTTTCTCCTTCGCGAGCTTGAGTGGGTGCGTAAAGGCCCGCGGGCCCGGCGGACGAAGTCCAAGAGCCGATTACAGAAATACTTTGACATGGTCAGCGAATCCACACCGGAGCGGGACAAAGAGGTGGAACTTGTCATTCCCCCGGCTGAACAGCTCGGCTCGACAGTCCTCGATTTTAAGAACCTTGGCGCGGACCGGGGCGGCCGGCAGTTGTTTGATGGCCTTTCCCTCAATTTTACGCGAACCCGCAAGCTCGGTATCATCGGTCGTAACGGTCTGGGGAAGACGACGTTACTAAAAACCATCCTCGGGGAACTTCAACCCTCCCGCGGAACTGTTGTCACCGGCGAACGCACCCGGTTCAATTATCTTGACCAGGCCCGCACCACTCTGGATGACACGAAGACCGTTCTTGAAGAGATCGGCGAAGGGGTCGACTATCTGCAGTTTGGGGACGAGAGGGTCACTGTGTGGCGGTATTTACGGCGGTTCCTTTTCGCCGACGAGAGAATGAACACGAAGGTCGGAAGTTTGTCCGGAGGAGAACGGAGCAGGCTCCTGCTTGCGAAAATCCTGAAGAACGGGGGCAATTTCCTGATTCTGGACGAACCCACAAACGACCTGGATCTTGCCACTCTGCGCATCCTGGAAGAGGCCCTCGTTGCCTTTGACGGTTGCGTTATTGCCGTAAGTCATGATCGTTACTTCCTTAACCGGGTGTGCAACGGCATCCTTGCATTCGAAGGCGACGGAGTCGTTCATTTTAGCGAGGGCGACTATGACTACTATCTCGAAAAGCGAAAAACTCGATTCTTAACACTCTCCCCCACGCCTTCTCCACCCAAAAGTCCACCTCCCTCAAAACCCCGCGGAACTAAACTGACATGGAAGGAGGCGAAAGAGCTCGAAGTAATTGAAGAGGAGATTCTCAATACTGAATCGGAGGTGCAGAGGATCGAAACGCTCTTTTCGTCCCCAGATTTCTACGCAAACCATGGTGAAGAAACTGCACGCCTGACTGACGACCTTGCGAAGGCAAAAACCGAGGTCGAAAGACTGTATGCAAGGTGGCATCATCTGGAGGGGCGACGGGGGTAGCCGTCCCGCGGAGCCATCGGCTTCCGGGGGATTTTTTCCTCATGTGTTGCCACACTATAGACGAAGAGGGAGAGAATGGAAGCAGCCTGCTTCATGTCTTCTTCCACAACCCGTTCGTACAGGTCCATATTGTAGTGGTGTGTTCGGGACATGTAGTCCAGGGGATCCTGAATAAATTGAAATCCCGGCAAACCGACATCATCAAATGACGCATGATCTGTTCCGCCCGTATTCCGGAGTGTCAGTGTCTGGGCGCCTGGATCCCCGTAGGCCGCCAGCACACTTCTGAATATCGGCCGTGCTGCCTCGTTACCTTGAAGATAGATACCCCGGATTCTCCCCGATCCGTTGTCGTGGTTAAAATACGCCGAGAGTTTTTCATAGGCAGGCAGTTTTATGATGGACGGACCAGATCCTCCAGGAGAGCTTCCGGCCGGTGGAGTGCTGTCACGCCTGGCAAAGACCTCCGCCACATAGTGACGCGAACCAATCAGCCCTTGCTCTTCGGCTCCCCACAATCCCATCCGGATGGTACGGCGCGGTTTTATCCCGTACTCATGTGACAGCTTCTGCAAAATACGCATTGCTTCCATGCAAGCTGCGGTACCGGTATTGTTGTCGGTTGCGCCTGTGCCGGAATGCCAGGTGTCAAAGTGGGCCCCAAGCATTACCACCTCGTCCTTCAAATCCGTCCCGGGGATCTCCGCGATAATATTGAATCCAGAGTCCGCAGGAGTGAACGCTACACCGATATTCATCTTCACGCTTACTTTCTCCCCCTTGCGCAGCATCCTGATCATCCGGTTGTAATGCTCCGCGGCGACCACTACCTGGGGGACTGTCTCCGGGGCCTTCGCATCGTAAATTCCCAAACGTTGTGCACCGGCTTCATCTTCCGGGCGCGGAAGTGAAGCAGAGTGCACCAGAATGCTGCCCCCGTCTCCGGGTCCCGCAGTGAGGAGCGCGAGAGCGCCCTCGTTGAGTGCAAACCGGAGTTTCAGTGGAGCCATATACATGCCTGTCAACCGCTTACGCATTGTTGCGGTATCTGCATCAGGGAACATCGTTGCAGCC
Organism: uncultured Bacteroidota bacterium; assembly: GCA_963700635.1. GTDB lineage: Bacteria > Bacteroidota > Ignavibacteria > UBA10030 > UBA6906 > JAGDMK01. The sequence goes on from CAVOYH010000004.1 coordinate 1,015,571, forward strand.
GCAGCCATCGCAGAATCGATGTTCTGTGCGTTCACCCTGTTGAACGCGCCGCGCCGACCTCCCCGGCGGGCCGTCTGGATGTCTGCATTTGCCATAAGCAACAACGTGGAATCAGCATGCCGTGCGGCACTACCTTCGAAGTGGGGCGACACATCGACCGGGTCGCTGGCGAGGATAAATTTTCCCTTGAGTTTTCCCCTGTATTTCTCAAGCCCCGCGGGATTCTCGGCATCAAGATAGACTACCTCCGCTTCCTTCACTTTCAGCCCTGGTGACCATGCCGCCGGAAATGCAATAAGAGGATATGGAACCGGAGTTGTGACCATGGCGGAAAAATCCTTGAGCGTCCATCCCTTGCCTTTGGGCGCCCAGGAGTTGTACGTGACATCCGAAATGCCCCATTCTCCCAGTTTCTGTACGACCCAGTCGGCGCCCCGCCGGTATTCCGGAGACCACGAAAGGCGCGGAGAATACACATCGCACAACGAACTCAGAATGTCCATTATCTGTGAGTTCGCAAGCCCCTCCTGCTTGATTTTTGCAACCACTGCCGTGTCAACACGTTCGGCTTGTCCGAATGTGTACGCACACGTCACAGAAAGGAGCAGGGTTAGAGTCAGGTAGACTCGTGCGGATCGCATGATGTGTATTCCTTCCTGGGATCGAGTTGTAGAGATTCAATTTCTGAGAAACAACAGGAGAGCAACGTGTGCCGGCTCATACCTGGAAGAAGCCCTCGGGGTTTGAGCCCTTCGGTATTTCCTGCACTTGTGTCAGTCCACCCTTTCAGGATTCTCACCCGTTCGTCCCACAGCCCGAGGTGGGTGAAGTTCCCCTGAACTTGTTCCACAGACACCTTCACTGACTGATCATCGAGAGATCCTAGTCCGAGCTCGTCCGATCCTCATCCAGGGTAGGCACGGGCAAACCCTCGAATGAGTCAGCAAGCCAGAGTGTACGATCAATCAGGCCCAGGTGATCCGCGACTGCCTTCATAAAGATAACAGCTCCTCCAGTCCCTGTCTCCGCGCCATGGTGAGGATTGCTCGCTTCAGCCAGGAGCGCATTGCACGGACCGGGTGGAAAAGGTTATAATCCGCGGCTACCGGCATCCGTGCATACTGCCAAAAACTCTCAGGGTACATTGAGCCTGTCAGGCAGCTTTGAGCAGGCGAAGGTAGTTGGGGTCCTTGGTATCAGGCATGATCCACCGTTTGTGAGCATCGGAATTACATTTTGCAGGGACAAAGTAGTCGGTTTTTTTATCAACAGCAACATACCGTTTCACCTACCCTACCGGGGTTCGTTCATTTTTCAAGATGTACCGGGGGAGCGGTGTTTGTCCGGGAGGCGAGGCGTGCGATCACCATGCATACCTGCGCCCGACGTTGCAATTGTCTGCGAGGCGTTTATCTTATAAGAGTAGCCTTTCTCTCTCTGACGCTTTGACTGAGTGATCTGGAAGAGGATGATGAAGGCGTTTGTGCGGAAGCCCCTCTTCCGTCTCTTTTCGAGAGCCGGCAGAGGGGCTTTTTCGTTTCTGCCAGCGCGTTCATTCGCACGTTTCCATCGGAGGCCGACATGAAGAGCATCAACATTGGTGTGTTGTATTTTCTGGTCCTACTCCTCTGTACTCCAGGAGCATCCGGTCAATGGGTCCAGACCAATGGGCCCCAGGGTGGCTATGCCCTGGCACTCCTTAATACCGGAACGGATCTCCTCGCGGGTACCGACCGCGCCGGCGTGTACCGGTCGAGCAACGGCGGGTTGAGCTGGTTCCCTTCCAACGATGGTATTGGCGGGCAGTACATCATGTCCTTACTCTCCGCAAACGGCTGGGTGTACGCTGGAGGGCTCTTATTCGGGCGCCTTTCGTTCCGCAGATAACGGTCGGACATGGCAGGTAGCCGGCACCGGCCTGGAATCCCAGTCGGTGAATGCTCTGGCTGCGGCGGGTGGCAGGATCTTCGCGGGAACATATTATGATGGAGTCTATGTGAGCGTTGACAGCGGAGGGAATTGGTCGAGCGTGAACACAGGGCTGGCGAACCTCACGGTGTACTCGCTGTTGGCGATCGGGAATGACCTCTTTGCCGGCACGGCTGATGGGGCGTTCTATTCCACCAACAACGGCACCTCCTGGGACAGCATCAGCACAGGGCTTACAACGCGTTCGGTGCGCTGCATCTTGCAGTTCGGACCTGCCCTGTTCGCAGGTACATACGGCGGTGGAGTGTATCGATCAACGAACAAGGGGGCAGACTGGACACAGCATGTGAACGGCATGGGTAACAAGTACGTCATGTCCCTGGCCACGGATGGACAGATTTTGTACTGCGGGTGCGACGGTGCTGTCTACCGCTCAGAGGATGGAGGGGGCACATGGACTCCGTGGACGACAGGACTGCCATTTAGTCAGGCTTTTGCGATCGCATTGCACGATACGAGCATTCTCGTAAGTCAGGGAGATGTCGCTATCTATCGACGAACGAAGAATGGAGCTTCGTGGGTGCCCTCGATCGACGGCTACACGACCACGACCCCCTACTTTCTGGAATCCACCGGCGGTGCCCTGTGGACGGGAGGGATGGCGGGTACTATCCACTATACAACGGATAGCGGCGGGACATGGACACTTTCCAATTCGGGTATCCCGCACGCTGCTGTCTATGCGCTTCTCCTTGACGGAGATTCGATGTATGCCGGGCTGAACAATTACTCCGTCTACAAGTCGACCGACAGGGGTGCCACATGGACCAGGGTGAATGACGGCATGGGGTTTCAGACAGTAAACTCGCTGCTCCTGAGTGGTTCATCCATGTTTGCGACAACGTTGAGAGGCCTCTTCAGCTCAACGAACAGAGGCACCCAGTGGACACAAGTGACGAATGGCCTTTCTGCGGACAGACTGAACGATTTGATCAAAGTGAATACGACCCTTCTCCTTGGCACATTTGGATCCGGCGTCTATAGGTCAACGGACAATGGAGACCAGCTGGAGCAGCAGCAGCACCGGTCTCACGGACTCCAACATGTCCGGTTTTGCAGTGAGCGGGACGGACGTATATGCAGGGACACATACTGCAGGGATCTTTCGCTCCACCGACGAGGGTGCCACATGGACCCGGACCGCAAACGGTTTACCGTCACAGACTGTTACGTGTATTTACCCCTGGGGGAGCACGCTGTTTGCCGGCACGACGGGCGGGTTCTTCGTCAGCACAGACAGGGGGGAAAACTGGAAAGCTGCAAACACGGGACTGGGATATACCTATGTCTATTCCGTGAAGGCACTGGGAACATATCTCTATGCCGGGATTGTCGGAAACGGGGTGTGGCGGAGGCCCCTTTCTGATTTGGTGACCGGCGTCGAAGAGGTTTTCGGCGCGACACCGGAACGATTCTCACTGGCGCAGAATTATCCCAATCCGTTTAATCCGGGCACAACGATACAGTTCAACGTCGCAGGTTCGTTGACAGGATCTTCAAGCCGGAGTCAACAGACCGGGTCCGGGGACGGGGCGTCAACGGTGGGGTGGGTTCGCCTTTGCGTGTACGACCTTCTGGGGCGTGAGGTGGCGGTGCTTGTAAACGAGAAGAAAGGACCGGGACAGTACACTGTCTCCTGGGATGCAAGCGGCAAGGCAAGTGGTGTTTATGTGTACCGGCTCACCGCCGGTGATTTTATCCAGACACGCAAGATGGCGTTGATACGATAAATGCGACTTACGTGTGAGTGCCGGAAGGAAGATTGGCGCCTGACCGCCGGGCCACAGCGAGGCCAACGCCGCCCAGAACTGCTACCGATGCTATGACCAGGCGTAATCCGATCGCCTCGGAGAGAAATACGACCCCTCCGGTTGCTGCGATCACGGGCACGGCCAGCTGCACAACTGCTGCACGCGTTGCCGTCAAGCCCCGGAGGGCGGCGTACCACACGGCATGGTAAGAGAGACGGATTGTTTTTTGACTCCTCAGTCAGGTCTCCGTTCATGGGGTGAGCGTTAGTTCTCGAGAATGCTGGAGGTGCAAAGTACCGTAGTCGGAAAATGCTTCAACTGGCTGAGGCAAGCGGAGATTCTATCCCGATGCCGCGAAACATGGGAGAAAGACATTTGGCAAGCAGTAGGAGGAAGTGATTTCATCAATCAATGATACACTATTGGCGGGCATTTCACAAGACCACTTCGTGGGGAGAAATCGCGAATCTGGTATCTTCTGGGGGCTCTGGAATGGGAACTCAGTTGTGAGGGATGCCAGGGCTGTTTGCGGGCACGCTAGCCTAAGAATCCTCAGATTTCAACCGGAAGAAAGTCGCCCAACATGTCCATGACCTGGACATATCCGGGGCATGTGTCCAGGAAATCGTCATACGTGGACACGTTCAGGCTCCTGAGATCCGTCCGGCCGCGCTACGGAAGGGCAAGTCCCGGATTATAGACCTTGTCTCCGAAGAGTTGATTGACGAGCCACGTCTCCGGGCAAGGGAGCAGGTCAGAAAACCAGTGCCCTCGGGCAGAGTCGAACTGCCGACCTGCGGTTTAGG
>CAVOYH010000005.1:0-311948 GCA_963700635.1 uncultured Bacteroidota bacterium
TCCAAAGCCTATTCGCCATGCCCTCAGAAGATCGCGAGGCGATGGGCAGGAACGGCCGCAAATACTATCATGAAAACTTCTCCTTTTCAAAGGGGGTATCGGAAATGGTAGGTGTCTATGGGAAATGCTCCGTAGGGAAACAAAGCAAATGAGGCCCAACAAGAAGAGACCAACCCTGTGGGCACCCGCTGGCAGCAACTACATATATGGCTTCATGGCAGCGACATCGCACACGTTGCTAACGTACGTTGGCCAGTCTCCAGACCGTGTTCCATCCTTTTGCGAACCTTGTGATTTCTGAACATCACATGCCTGAAAGGTTCACAGAATCCACTGTCACCCTGGCCATATATAGAGCAGCAGAGGTAGGGAACGGCGTCGAGCACGGACTGCCACACGTGGACGCGAACACAGCATTCACTTGCCTTGGTGAGCCTGATGTAGAAAGCGCACCACTTAGTGCCGCCGATAAAAGTCGCCGTATTTACCGAGGACTCGGCTGATCGCATCGACATCTATGTCTAGCTGATGGGGAGGACGTTTGAAGTTCCCCTGATTTTGTAGACAGAGAGTTAAGCCGCTTTGGTGTTGATTATTTCCTGCAGCATCTGCATCGGGGTGTTGTACCCGAGAGACGAATGCAGGCGTTGGTGGTTGTAGAAGACCTCGATGTAGTCGAAGAGGTATCCATGGGCTTCGGCACGTCTTGGGAACTGCTCATGGTCAACCCCTTCGGTCTTGACCGTGTGAAAGAACGATTCAGCTATAGCATTGTCGTAGCAACTCAATCCGTTGCTTTGAAACACGAGGACCGATTGGTTGGACAAGAGTTCCCGGTACATTGCGCTCGTGTATTGACTGCCACGGTCGCTGTGCATGATCAACGGAAATCGCAGCGGGTATCGTCGTATCGCTCGCTGGAATGCGGTGCAGATCAGTTGAGCATCGATCCGTGCGCTGGTCGACCAGCCAACGACAGCTCGCGAATAGAGGTCCAGGATCACGGCCAGATACAACCACCCTTCGGTTGTCCAGATGTATGTAATATCTGAAACCCACACTTGATGCGGACACTCGGCAACAAACTCACGCCCCAGCAGATCGGGGGAAGCGATGGCTCCTTCTCGTTGGCGTGTCGTGACACGGAAACGACGATGGCTTTTCGCAGCAATGCCATCTTTGGCCATCAGACGGGCCACACGATGACGACCACAGGGCTTTCCCTTCTTGTTGAGCTCCCGGTGTATCCGAGGGCTGCCGTAGATGCCACGGCTCGCCTGGTGAACGATTTTGATCTCTTCCAGAAGTCTCACGTTGGCTGTTTCACGGGCGCTGACGATGTGCTGTCTGAACCGGTAGAAGCCACTTCTGGATGCGCCCAGAAGCCTGCACATGAGCACGACAGAATGCTCATGTGCAAACTCGCTGATGAACGCGTACTTCATCACGGCCGTCGTGAGAATACGGCCATAGCTTTTTTTAGAATTTCTCGCTCTTCCTTCACCCGGGCAAGCTCACGACGCAGTTCCTCGAGCTCCTTCTTGTCCGCACCGAGGTTGCCGTTGCCAGGAAAGGCCGCTTGGGGTGATGTCGTTGCACGGAGTTCCCTTCGCCAACGATCCAACTGGTTGCGACTCACACCCAGATTCCGGGCCACTTCCGCCACGGTCTTGCCGCCTTCTTCCGACAATCGAACCGCATCGACCTTGAATTGCTGGTCGAAACGACGGCGAGATTTCTTCACCTGTGACTGCTCCATGGGTAAATCCTCCTGTGTTTATGTAACACCGTGGAGCTTAACTTCGTGTCCTTTATAACAGGGGAAGACCAGTTCTCGGGATGTCGGTCTCTGAGCAATTTGACGAAAAGGATTCAGCCGATGTTGTTGAGACAGTTTTCGGTAGTAGGAACTATTTTGTGCTCTCAAAGGACGACGAGTTCGGGTTCTAAGGTGTTGGGACAAAAAGCGAATCGAAGACAAACGGCCCCGTGCTCGCAAGTGGCATGGATATCTTGAAAGAAAATCCAATGTCATCCCCGGCTTCCACTGCATCATTCACGATTCGGTTGGCAAATATCCATGATATTCCACGGATAACGGACCTTCATCTTTTATCATTTCAACCGGAAGAACATGTACCCGTGATGCTAGGAAAGCAATATGTCCAAGCGACCTACAGGTGGATCATAGCTGGAGGAGAATCCTACGCGCTGCTTGCGGAAGCCGACGACAAGATCCTCGGTTTCATAGGTGTGTGCGACGGTCCGTTCACTCGAGCGATGTTCTTTTCTTGTCTACCAGAGTTCTTCATGAGTCTCATAAGGTCCCCTAATCTCATCTTCCAAAAGGAGTTATGGAAACGGCTTCTAAGGCGCCCACATCTTTCAGCCTCAGGGAAACATCTTGCTGGATACCCAGGTTTCGCACAAATGACAATAGGAGCAGTAGGCGTGAGGAGCCGTGGTATGGGCATATTCCCAGCTCTTGTAGATGCGACTAAGGAAATCAGCAAAACTGGTGGTTCTCGGGCAATTAGAGCGGGTGTATACAAAACGAACCAATCCAGTCGAAGAGTCTTCTTGAAAGCCAATTGGATAGAAGCCAAGGAGTTTGAAACAAGTGACACGATTTTCTATGTTCACTTTTCAGATCCTTCCTTTCCTTTGGAAACAGGAATCAACGCAACTAGTAGCTCATATCTATGAGAGTTCGGCTCAGGAAATAAGAGCGCGTTGGTGGGATCCAGATTCTGATTCTGCAAACGGTTCCGATTGGAATCCGCCTTCTGTTGCACTTTGTCGTGGTAGCGAAACCAATGTGATGCCGTCAGATGTCACAGCAACTGCGTGAGGTAGGGAGATGTCCCAGTTCGAGTTGGCGGCCAATCAGCGATAGCAGCGTTCCATAGCAACAGGAATGGGATACGCGACTTTCCAGGCTGACAACCCCTATTGGTTAGGCTCTTTTTCCTTCACGAATTCGGTCCTTGATCGGAAGTGTGTGTACATGAGAGCCTCTGGGAGCAAATCGAATTGGATGATTTCGGAACGCCCATTTGAGCACGTCGGCACGAGGTTGAAAGACTCCTTCGTGATGATGGCAATGGAACATCCTGGGGCAGCATCGTAATCCTTCAAGGGCGTCATTGAGCGTTCCACGAGCGAAGAGTTTCCGGCAATGTGATGTGCAAGAAGTTAGCCACATCCTCGGTCCGAATCAGGGGGTAGCGCAGGATGCGATGGTGTCCAAATGCTACGTTGAGGAATTAATTGATCGAGGCCTACCCTTTGTCATCAGATCTTGAGCGCCGTGGATGCCGCGACATCGCTTTGACACACTGTGTTAGTCGTTTCTTAGAAAGTTGAGAAACCGATGATGCGGTCCACGCTCTGCAAGAATTGGAACGCCTGGAACAAATGCCGCAGAAAGGGAGGGCATCGATTCGACGGCGACTATCACAGGTATACGATGAGAGTATCGAACATAGAGCACGCATGACTCAGAGAGCTCTCGTCGGCTACCTCCAGCAAGGCAATCCTGATGAGCGGCAAGTCCATCGGAACTCCTAGATGACCGCAGTAGCAATCCAACACCTGAAGCTGTTAACGGAATTGACAGCGGCCTTCACTCGGGCGCACCAGCATCACGGATTTGGCCACAATTTTATGTGTGACCTGTGTAGTAATGTAAAACGTTGGAGCGATAACACGCGGGGCGAGCAGTGAACGCCCGATGGCCGGCAGGAGTCCCTTTCAACGTTCCGCTCTGTCAAAGTGGGGGTCATGCGTTTGTGCTCGTAGTGCGTTTAAGAACCGTCGCACGCAAGAAACTAAAGTAGCTAGGCACGAGCACGAGGGCGGCGCGTCACATCTGGTCAAATAGGTCTGTCCACGATCACAACAATCCCAATGCCAAGAATATGTGATATTTTTCCTTGCGATCATCGGTCTCCTCATACTATCACCTGTGCTGATCGTCCTTGCGGTGACAGTAAAGTTAGTGGACGGTGGACCAATTGTCTATCGCGCCAGGAGAATCGGTCGGAACGGCCACGAGTTTTCACTCCTGAAATTCCGAACCATGATCATCAGTGCAGACAAGCGAGGCGGCGGGTTAACAACAAAACATGATCCGCGGATAACCCCGGTAGGTTCATTCCTAAGAAAGCTGAAACTCGATGAGCTACCGCAGCTGTTCAATGTTCTCGTCGGTGATATGGCCTTCGTTGGACCGCGTCCTGAAGACCCGCGATACGTACATATGTACACTGCTGAACAACGCCGGGTACTCAGTATCCGTCCGGGCATCACAAGTCGCGCCTCAATTGATTTCCGAAGCGAGGAAACTCTCTTGGGTGGAGACAATTGGGAAGAAACATACATCAATGACATTCTCCCAAGAAAGCTGGCAATAGAATTGGCCTATCTTCAAGAAAAGACATCATTGTCAGATGTGAGAGTGATACTTGAGACCCTGGGAATATATCGGGGAGATAGGTCACTCGTGAAGTTGTCCTTCGGTAGAACCTAGTCGACACCGCCCACTCGTTCATGCGAATGCGAGATTTACCGACGTCCAGGATTCTGGGAATGCCATTTCCTTCGCAACCTGCGCGGGCCATTCGATACACCACGTTAGCACACACCCCGGGATTTGTTATGTTGCCTCGAAAAAAGTATCTCCCGTTTGCTCTTCCAGACGTTGATGGCAGCGAGCTCGAAGAAATACGTGAAGCCCTTGCCTCTGGGTGGGTAACCACCGGACCAAAAGTGAAGAAGTTTGAAACCGAGTTCGCACGCACAGTAGGAGCGAAGCATGCGATCGCGGTGAATTCCTGCACCGCTGCCATGCATCTTGCGCTTGAAGCGGTGGGCGTGAAAAGAGGCGACGAAGTTATCACAACTCCCTACACTTTCGCTGCTACAGCCGAGGTTATTCGGTACTTTGATGCCCACCCGGTGTTTGTCGACATCGACATACGCACTCTCAATATTGATCCTCTACTTATCGAGAAGGCCATCACATCTCGCACTCGAGCGATCATTCCTGTGCACCTCGGCGGCTTGCCTGTCGATATGGATCCGGTGCAGGAGATCGCTTCCCGTCATGGCATCCCCGTCATCGAAGATGCAGCGCATACATTTCCGGCATCCTATAAAGGCAAAGAGATCGGGTCGATCGGCGACATGACATGCTTCAGCTTCTATGCGACGAAGACGATCACGACCGGGGAAGGCGGAATGATCACTACCGACAACGATGAGTGGGCTGAGCGCTGCCGGATCATGTCGTTGCATGGCATCAGCAAGGACGCCTGGAAAAGATATACTGCCGAGGGGAACTGGTATTATGAGATCATTGCTCCCGGTTACAAGTACAACATGACGGATATCGCGGCAGCGATGGGGCTTGCCCAGCTTCGTAAAGCCCACACCATGCGAGACAGGCGGCTGGCGATCGCGCGGGAGTATAATGCTGCATTCTCGATACTGCCGGAATTGGAACTGCCGCCCGATGATCCCAGCTCTGAACACGCGTGGCATCTTTTTATGGTTCGACTTCATCTTGATCGTTTGCGGATCACCCGGGCAGTGTTCGCCGACAAACTGAAAGAGGGGAATATCGGCGCAAGCGTACACTTCATCCCACTACACATCCATCCATACTATAAAGAAGCGTTTGGGTTCAAACCGGAAGATTTTCCCGTGGCGTACTGTGAGTACCAGCGGGAGGTGTCTTTGCCCATCTATTCGAAGATGACAGACGAAGACGTTCGGTCAGTGATCGATGCCGTGACTCAGATCGTTCAGGAGAACCGTCGGTAAGTCCGATCCGAAGTAATAAACACCTATTTCCATCTCGTCTCATAAGCGCGAAACAATCACGATGACAATGGACAAAGACATTCTTGAGAGAATTGACCGCAAAACCGCCGTCGTGGGCGTGGTCGGTCTCGGCTATGTTGGTCTCCCACTCATTCTTTGCTTTGCAGAGAAGGGTTTCAAGTGCTACGGGTTTGATATCGATGCGAAGAAGACGGAAGCATTGACGCGGGGGGAGTCATATATCAACCATATTCCGGCTGAGCGGATAGGCCGAGCCGTCAAGAGTGGCAAGTTCTCGGCGACGACGGATTTCTCCAGGGCAGCGGAATGCGATGCGATCCTGATCGCTGTGCCTACTCCACTCAACAAAAATCGTGAACCGGACGTCCAGTTCATCGTGTCCTCCTGCGAAGCCATTGCGCCGTACATGCGCAAGGGCCAACTGATCGTGCTCGAGTCATCAACCTACCCCGGCACGACGGACGAGATCATGGTGCCGATACTCGAACGCGGAGGTCTCAAGCTCGATAAAGATTTCTTTGTGGCATTCTCCCCCGAGCGGGAAGATCCCGCCAACAAGGACTACCGTACAGAAACCATCCCGAAGGTCGTCGGGGCCACATCCCCCGAGGGCCTTGCGGTCGCCGAGAAGCTGTACCAGCAGGTCGTTGTCGGAACTGTCCCGGTCTCCTCCACCAGGGCCGCCGAAGCTACAAAACTTCTCGAGAATACGTTCCGCGCGGTCAACATTGCTCTCGTGAACGAACTCAAGATGACCTTCATGAAAATGGGGATCGATGTGTGGGAGGTGATCGAGGCCGCAAAGACCAAACCGTTCGGATTCATGGCGTTTTACCCGGGTCCGGGCCTGGGCGGACACTGCATCCCGATCGATCCGTTCTACCTCACCTGGAAGGCCCGCGAGTACGAAGCGGAAACAAAATTCATCGAGCTTGCCGGACAGATCAATACATCCATGCCCGACTTTGTGGTTCACCGGGCTATGGAGGTCCTGAACGAGCACAAGAAGTCCGTGAACGGGGCGAAGATCCTCCTGCTCGGCCTCGCATACAAACAAAATGTTGATGATGACCGGGAATCTCCCTCGTATCACCTCATTGATAAGCTGGAGAGACTCGGGGCCTCGGTGAGCTATAACGATCCCTACGTTCCTGTGATCAGACCCTCCCGGGAATGGTCAAAGTTCGCAGGCCGCGAAAGCGTGGAGATCTCCGGTGAGTTTGATCTTATACTGATCTCAACGGCGCATGATGAGTACAAGGCCTTTGATTTCCATTCGATCGATGTTCCTGTGCTCGATACACGGCATGTTATTCGGAGTAATGGAGCCAGAGTGTACAGGGCATAATTCCAGGGGTTGCATGAGTCCGACAACGAAGATCAATTGGCCAAACGGTAAACGGTTCGCCTTTACGGTGTTCGATGATACCGATCTGACAACCATGCGGAACGGTCCGGAACTGTACCAGTTCCTGTATGACCATGGTGTGATCACCACGAAGTCTGTCTGGCCGATCAAAGGCGACGATGAGCCCGTGTACGGAGGTACGACGTGCGCCGATGACGAATATCTGGCGTGGGTCCGCAGATTGTCTGAACAAGGGTTTGAGATTGCCTTCCACAATGCAACCTTCCATAGCTCAAGAAGGGCACAGGCCATTGAAGGTCTGGAAGAATTCAAGCGCCTGTTCGGCACGTGTCCCAACGCCCATGCCAATCACGCGAGCTGCACAGATGCGATCTATTGGGGGGATAACAGAGTGAGCGGCATGAATAAGTTTGCCTATGATCTCCTCACGCAGTTCCGGCATCATGACCAGTTCGGGGGTACCGACGAGACGAGCGAGTTCTTCTGGGGTGACAAATGCAGGGAACAGATCAAATATGTCCGGAACTTCGTGTACACTGATATTAATACCCTGAACGCATGCCCCTCCATGCCGTATCACGATGAGGAGAGGCCGTTTGTGAACTACTGGTTCGCCTCTTCCGAAGGAGCAAATGGCCATTCGTTCTGTAAGACGATATCCGAGAAGAACCAGGACCGTCTGGAGGAGGAGGGAGGCGCCTGTATCATGTACACACATTTCGGCAGGGAGGAATTCCGGCAGAATGGACGCCTGCATCCGGAGTTCGTGCGCCTGATGGAAAGACTCAGCCGGAAGAACGGGTGGTTTGTACCGGTGTCTGCACTCCTGGATCACATTCAACTGCAACGGGGTCACTATGTGATATCCGCCCGGGAACGCGGCCAGCTTGAACGAAAATGGCTGCTGGAAAAGGTGTTCAGAGGCACGTCGTGACCGGGATGCTCTCCTATGAGTGATCTGACCCTTGCACGGACAGACTTTGACCGGTCCCTTCCACTTACCCGATTCGACGATCGGACGGTCTACCAGACGAAGGAATGGCTGGCGTTTGTTGCTCAGGCACAAAATGCCGAGCCGGTGATCGCTTCCGTGAACGACGGGAATACACCCGTCGGAAGGTTCACCGGACTGATCATCAGAAAATATGGGCTCCGGATACTGGGCTCTCCCTTCCCGGGGTGGACGACCAGCTACATGGGCTTCAACCTCCCCCCCTCCGTGTCACGCGTGGATGCGCTCCGTGCTCTGAAAGAGTTCGCTTTTTGCGAGCTCAACTGTATCCATCTCGAGATCATGGACCGGCGTATTACAACGAATGACTTTGACAAGGCAGGATATCTGTTCGACGCCAGGATCTCTACCGGCTTCGAGATCGATCTGACCATAAATGAAGCGGCCCTTCTCGCCGGGATGGACGCGGGGCGCTGTCGTTATATCCGGAAAGCGGAAAGGTCCGGCATCCGGATAGAGGCGGCAGACGACCTTTCGTTCGCCGATGACTACTATGCCCAGCTTGAAGATGTGTTTGCCAGGCAAAAACTCGTCCCGACTTACCCGATCGAACGGGTCAGATCGTTGATCCGGCACGTTCTTCCCACCGGTCACTTGCTGCTTGTGCGGGCGAGAGACCGCGAAGGACGATGCATCGCAACGGGGATATTCCCGGCACTGAACGACACGATGACTTTCTGGGGCGGTGCGAGCTTGCGCGCCTCTCAATATCTCCATCCCAATGAGGCAATCCAGTGGTTCGCCATGCGCTACTGGAAGGAACGGGGCATCGCGAAGTACGACATGGGCGGCGGAGGAGAATACAAACGGAAATACGGCGGCCGCGAACTGAGGGTCCCCTGGGGGAGAAAATCCCGGTATCCCCTCGTTGAATACCTGCGTAATGGCGGCAAGCATCTCTTTGCTTTGAAACAGCATGTACGTGGTCTTGGCCAGCAGTAGGAGAAAGAGGATGACGATGAGTAAGAACTTCGCTATTACCGGCGTCGCCGGCTACATTGCCCCACGGCATCTCCGCGCTATCCGCGATACCGGCAACCGGCTCGTGGCCGCTCTGGATCCCCATGATTCGGTGGGTATACTCGACCAATTCTCCTTCGGAGTCCGGTACTTCCCTGAATTCGAACGGTTCGACCGGTACCTGGATAAACTCCGCCGCGGGCCCGAGGATCAGCGGTTGCACTATCTCGCAGTCTGTTCACCGAATTATCTGCACGATGCCCACATCCGTCTGGCTCTGCGCGTTGGCGCGGATGCGGTATGCGAAAAACCCCTTGTTATCAACCCCTGGAACCTCGATGCGCTCGAAGAATGCGAACTGGACACCGGACGCAAGGTGTACACCATTCTCCAGTTACGGGTGCATCCGGCACTTATGGAACTGAAAGAGAAACTCCGGACGGAAAGGCCTTCACACAAGCTGGAGGTTGTGCTGACGTATGTGACCGCCCGCGGTCACTGGTATGATATGTCGTGGAAAGGGAGCGAGGAACGCTCCGGCGGCATTGCGACGAACATCGGCGTGCACTTCTTCGACCTCCTGCTCTGGCTGTTCGGCTCCGCGGAGCAGTGCCTTGTGCATCTCAAAGAACCGAAACGGATGGCAGGGTTCCTTGAACTGAAAAATGCCAATGTGCGGTGGTTCCTTTCTGCAGATACGAACGATCTGCCCGCTGCTGTGGTTGCGGACTCAAAGACGACCTTCCGGTCGATCACGGTGGGGGGAAAAGAGATCGAGTTTACCGATGGGTTCACAGAACTGCATACGCGTGTGTACGAGAGGACTCTTGAGGGAAACGGCTTTGGCATCGCTGATGCCAGAGGGGCCATCGAGCTGGTGCACCGCATCCGCTCCACCCCGATCACACCCGCGAATGCAACGGCGCACCCCGTGGTGCTGAGGTCCATTGCCTCGTATCTCAGTCAGGACGATATGGCTGCTGTCCAACCATAAAACGTTTTCACGAAGAGGACAAGTTGTATGGCATACTTCAAGCATGAATCGGCCTACGTTGATGAGCCCTGTGAGATCGGTGAGGGGACGAAGATCTGGCACTTCTCCCATGTGCAATCAGGCGCGAAAATCGGACAGAAGTGCATCCTGGGCCAGAACGTGAACATCGGGAACAATGTCACAATCGGCAACTTCGTCAAGATCCAGAACAATGTGTCAGTGTACGAAGGGGTGATCCTTGAGGATTATGTCTTCTGCGGCCCGTCGATGGTGTTTACGAACATCGTGGACCCCCGGTCAAAATACCCCCAGGTGGGGAAGGAATTCTACAAGCCGACCCTGGTGAAGGAGGGGGCGTCGCTGGGCGCAAATTCCACGATCGTGTGCGGGCATACGATCGGACGCTTCGCCTTCATCGGTGCGGGCGCAGTGGTGACGAAGGATATTCCGGATTTTGCTCTTGCTGTCGGCAACCCCGCCCGCATCGTTGGATGGATGAGTGAAGCCGGGCGCAAGCTGTCGTTCGATAAGGACGGCTTTGCGTTCTGTGAGAAGGCGCAGAAGCGGTACCGGCTGGATAATAACCGCGTTGTTGAGGTCCCATGATCACGAAGGGCCGGTGAACAAGTGGACACGCCAACACCTGTCGGCATGAGTGAGGGGAATGCGGTCAAGCGCTGGCTGGTCGGCATCCTGACACGCGCTGCCGACTTTTTCCCTCCGCTACGGCGGGTGCTGGTTCCCGGAGGGTTCGCACGGAACGTGTTCCTGCTCGCGGGCGGCACGGTTGCCGGTCAGTTGCTGGCCGTCGCCACGGCACCTCTGCTCACACGCCTCTATTCGCCTCACGACTTCGGACTGCAAGCCGCGTTCGGGTCGCTCCTGGGCGTGCTTGGTACGGTGAGTTGCCTTTCCTACGAACAGGCGGTACCTCTCCCCGGAGATGACCGCGAAGCGGTGAATGTGGTTGCCCTGTGCCTCGGGGTGCTTGTGGCCCTGGCCCTGGTGATATGTGTGCCCGCATTGTTTTTCGCAGACACTATTGGATCGTGGTTCAAGTTGCCGGAACTTGGCTCCTACCTCTGGGCTCTGCCTCTTGCGCTCTTTGTTCTGTCTGCTTACAAGGTGTTGAGCTACTGGGCCATTCGCAAGGGACAGTTTGCGACCCTTGCTCGAACAAAAGTGAGCCAGGGGGTTGGCCAGGTGACGGTGCAGCTCGGCCTCGGGGCCGCACAGTGGGGGCCGATCGGATTGATCCTTGGCGATATCGTCGGCAGGGGCGTGGGAGGATTTGCACTGGCACGCATTCTCTCGAGGGATGCAACGGCGCCCCTGCGAAGCGTGTCGTTGGCGAGGGTGAAGGAAGTGGCGGTCCGGTTCAGGAAGTTCCCGCTCTGGTCCACCGGCTCCGGCCTCCTGAGCAGCTCGGGTATGTTAGGACCATTATTCATTGCCCGGATCTATGGCACCGATGTTGCCGGCTGGGTTGCCCTTTGCACATTGGTGGTGGGCGGTCCACTCAGCCTCCTTTCGAGCGCCACCGCGGATGTGTACTTCAACAGGTCCGCCGATATCGGCAAGCAGGATGTGCGGAAGCAGGCACACCTCCTCTGGCAACTCATCGGCCGGATGGCTATGCTGAGTCTGCCGTTCGTGGTGTTGATGCTTGCTACAGGCCACTGGCTCTTTCCGGTGATCTTCGGTTCCCAATGGGCCCACTCGGCTTCATACCTCTGTACCCCTGGCGCCCATGTTCCTCATCATGGCCATTGCCAGTCCGACGCATCCTGTCCTTACTGTTTTTGAAAAGCAGGAATTTCACCTGCTGCGTGAAGTGCTCCGGCCGCCCCTGGTGCTCGGCCCGCTCTTCCTTGCAGAGTACCTGTCGCTTGAGCCCCTCTGGGGTGTGGCATGCTACAGCGCCGGCACTTCGCTGTTCTACCTGATAAGCATGATCTCCGTCTGGTGGGTTGTGCGGGGTGGGCGCCCGCAGATGTCTTCAACCGGCGATTGAACCCGGCCGGACTTCCGATCTGAAACATACAACGATCTCTGAGGGGTGTAGCGTGCAGGCGATCTTCTTGGCGGTGTTCCTCCTGGCGGGCGAGTTCAAAGCCGACCCGCGACTGGCATGGCTGCCTTTTGATCTGACGGTTGCAACGGCTGTGGTCCTCTGCCTCTTCGTTGGCTATCATGTCCTCCGGCTCGATGTGCGATTCCAGAAGCAGCTGGCTCTGCTGATCCTCGGGCTGGCGTTGTTCGCGATCCCGCTCCTCTGGACGGTATGGACGGACTATGCGGTGGAAAAGTCGAGCCGCATGTTCACGCTCACGCTCCTTGCCTGCGCAGCCCCGCTGCTGTTGGTCAGGGATCGCGCGGAGGCGAAAACGCTTTTGAAGGCGTTGACCGTGATCGCGTTGGTGATCGCCGGTGACGCCCTGTTCACACTCTGGCGGGAGATGGGCACCTTGAAGGAAGAGTCGCGATTGACCGGTGCTGCTTCCAATACCATCATCCTTGGCCGGCTGTGCGGCATAGGCCTCATCGGCATACTCATGTTCCGCGGGATGAAGCCCTGGGTGCGACTTCTCCTGAAAGGCGCAGCACTGCTGGTCCTGGTCCCGCTGATCTTTGCCTCCGGCTCCCGCGGGCCGCTCATTGCCATCATCGTGACGCTCGCCCTGTTCTTCCTGCTCTTCAACGCCCGGACGGTGAGGCAATGGTTGCTCATGATCCTGGCAGGAGGCGTTTTTGCCGCAGCACTCGTCGTGGGTTCGTACATCGCTCCGGAGGGTTCGCGGAGCCGGATGCAGGAGACCTATCGCTCCGACCCAACGGAAGACACCCGGGAGAGCGCATCGGCCGCGGCGAGGTTACAAGGGGCAAAGATCTCGATCAAGAAGATCATTGTGACCCCCCTGGGCACAGGATGGGGTGGCTTCGCCGGCATGGCACAGGAGCTGGGCATTCTCTACCCCCATGATCTCATCCTGGAGGTGTTCCTGGAGGGAGGGTGGATACCCGGCGCCCTCATGTGTGCCGCCTTCGTTATGATCTTCAGGAAGGCCGGGATCGTTGCGCGCAGATCGGGGGCACTGACGGATCGATGGGTCTTCCTGCTGGCCGTCTTTATGTTCGTGAATTCCCTGGCGAGCGGTGATTTTAATGATAATCGGTTGCTCTTTGCCATGCTCGCTGTCGCTTCTACGCTGGAGCAAATGGACGGAGGCCTCGTGCGGAAGACAGCACCATCCACCCCGCGCTTTCTGCGTATGCCGAAGCTGTGGCAGGCGAGGGGCGTGACGCGGACAGGAGACGGATCTCCGGACGGCACCGCCCGGCACGGACACCAGCAATGATACTCTTCAGAAGAAAAGGCCTTCGTATTGCGGAATCCTACTATGAAACTGCAAACAAGGCAGGAGCAAAGGCGGACATTCACAGGGTTACATCCTCTGTCCGCCTGGAAGAGTTCAAACACAAGGAGCGCCTCGGCCATTGCCTTGTGATCGATCTGACGCAGAGTGAAGAAGCGCTGTTCTCGGAGATGAATGAGACCACCCGGCAGATGGTGCGAAAAGGGATGAATGACGATTTTGCGTGCACGTGCGATATCGAGTGTACTCCATCGGTCATCAATGCGTTCTGTGACTGCTACGACGCTTTCGCAGCATCCAGGAATCTCCAGCCGGTTTTCCGCCGCCGGCTGTTCCTCCTGGCCGAACAGAAGCGGTTGGTGCTATCAAACGTTGCTTTCAGCGACGGGATGGTTCTGGCGTGGCATGCCTATCTCCGCTCTCCGGACCGGGCGGTCCTCCTCTACTCCGCGTCACACTTCCGGCAGATGAAGGATGACCCCAGGAGCAAGGCGATCATGCGCGCCAACCGGTTTCTCCACTGGAACGACATGCTCGCGTTCCGCCGCCTTGGCATCCCGCTGTACGATATGGGTGGCCTGGATACGAGCGCGAAGACCGAGGAGACACGTAAGATCGCACAGTTCAAGAGGGCCTTCGGCGGTACCGTTGCTTCCGTCTATTCGTATACGGTCCCGGTATCGTTCACCGGCACTGTTGCATGCAAGGTGCTTGCCATGATGGGAATGAACTATTGAGTGCCGCCGGTCAGAAGGTGAGCGTCAATGCCGATGACTTCGGGCACTCGAGCGCGGTCAACAATGCTATCGTCGAGTGCATCACATCCGGCCTTGCAACCAACACCACGGCGATGGCCAATATGCCGGGCTTCCTGGAGGCGTGTGAACTGGCGCGCGACCACCGCTTCCAGGAGAGGGTGGGTGTCCACCTGAACCTGTCTGAGGGGGTTCCCCTTACGGACGGGATCAAGAAAAACCGGACGTTCTGCAACGCTGATGGATGCTTCTCATACCACAGGCAGGGGGTGCTGTTTTCGCCTGCCGACAGAGAATGTGTTGTGAAGGAGGTCGAAGCACAAATTGTCCGATGCCGGAAGAATGGTCTGGGCGCCACATTTGCCGACTCTCACAGGCATGTGCACACGAATCTCGCCCTCTTCAGACTTTTCGAGTCTGTCCTCAAGCCGCTTGGCGTCAGACGGGTTCGCATTTCAGCGAATATGCACCGCGTGGATCCGGTGCGCCGGGTCTACAAGTACGGATTCAAGAGGTATCTGTTGTGGAAAGGATACGAGACCACCGATCACTTCGGGGACATCTCCGCGTTCCTTGCCATGACACATGCGCAAGCCCGCGCGCCCGGGACGTATGAGATCATGATCCACCCCGGGTATTCGGTGCAGGGTGAACTTATCGATGCCATCAAGGGGTACAGCGCAAGGCCAATGTTGGAACGTTTGGTGCGGGAGTTCGCAGTCACTCCGTTTTAGAGTAAGCTCACAGGCCGGGAAGTATGGGATCCGAGAACACGCAGAGTGCATCGAGTGCCAGCGCGCATATGGATGGCGGACGACCGAAGATCGTGCACATTACTGCTGTCCATACGGCCGATGACATCCGGATCTTCCAGAAGGAATGCAGATCACTGGCGCGACGCGGATATGAAGTGTCTCTGATCGCGCCCAACGCCCCGACGGGAAGTGTTGCCGGCGTTACGATGGTGGACCTGGGAAATTACCGGAATCGCCTGGCGCGGATGTCGGTGGGTTGCTGGCGTGCTTTTATCGCCGCTCTCTCGCTCCGTGCAGATCTCTATCACCTCCATGACCCCGAACTGTTACCCTGGGGACAACTGCTGAGATTGCTCGGGAAGAATGTGGTCTTTGATATGCACGAAAACCTCTCCGGTGCCATTCTCGATAAAGGGTGGCTCCCCCGTTTGATCCGGCGTCCGGTATCACTTGCAGGCACTCTGGTCGAACGGATGCTGCTCATCGGTATGCCGATCATCTTTGCAGAGGATTCATATGTGAAGCTCTATACCCGGTCAAGAAAAAGTGCGGTGGTGTTGAACATGCCGCTGGTTGAGGAAATCCGGACCATCAATGTTCCGCGATGTACCAACCCAACGATCGGGTATTTTGGGGTGGTGGCCCCGCTGCGAGGGAGCATCGTCCTCATCGAAGCGTTGCGACTGCTCAAAGAACAGGGGATGTTTGTCGGACTGGAACTCATCGGGCCGATCCAGGATGAACACAGGCGGGAGCTGGGTGACCTCGTTGAGAGATACGGCTTGCGGGCGGTGAACGTGAGAGGATATATGGAGGCACGCCGCGGATGGGAGATCATGGCCGGGTGCACGCTCGGTGCAGCTCTCCTGGCTCCCGTACCGAACTACATGGGATCCTATCCCACAAAAATATTCGAGTATATGTGCATGGGGATTCCAGTCCTGGCCTCCAACTTCCCCCTCTACAAGACCATCGTCGAAGATCTGAACTGTGGCTACTGTGTCGACTCACGGGTGCCAGCCGAGGTGGCGAAAGCGATCCGGCGAACGATCGAAGATCCCGTCCTCGCCGCGAATCTCGGGGAGAATGGCAGGACCGCGGTAGCTGAACGGTTCAACTGGTCAAACGAGTTCAAAAAGCTTGAGGGCTTGTATGTGGATGTCTTGAAGAATCGTAGTTGGAGTGTGCGCATGGCATAGGAAATCAGACTGAATAGAACACCCGTACGGTGGCACACCTCTTGACGAAATGATAAGTGTGCAGGACAGTTGCTCCGCAATATCCTGTGAAACTTGTCATGGAGACACGAGGGGTTTGGGATGGGGTTTTTCAGAGCCGATCGGACGCCGCGTGTTTCCCTGCGGGCATTGCTGCTGGCTGTTTGTGTACTGGTTTCTCTCGCTCACCAGGACGCAGCCGGTGGATCCTACGGCCCGGGCCTGAGCGCAGATGCACTCTCCAACACAAGGATCGGGGGGCCCTGGCAGAGCACAACCTCCTATGGGTTTCGCTCGGTGCACTCAGGTGCACTCGCTTCGCTGCGGTTGTATGTGATCTGGTCCGGCAGCAGCTCCGGGTATAACGGTGGAACAGGCGGGTCGCTTCTTGTGAGTATCCAAACCGATGATGGCACATCACAGCATCATCCCTCCGGTCAGACCATGGCGTCATATCTTCATGCCGATCCGATGAGCAAGGGAAACTTCCCGGTGCTGGCCTTTTCCTCCCCCGCCCAATTGGTGGCGGGGGTGATCTACCATGTGGTGATCACCAACCCGGACCCCGACCCGGTGACGAATTACGTTTCGGTAAACAGCCTGTGGATGCGCAAGGGTGAGAAACCACGGCAGCCCCTGTTCGCGGATGGTGATTGGTTCCAACTGCTCGGATATAGCACAAAGCCGAATTGGTGGGCCCCCGTTGAGAATGGCGGCACGGACAGCTATACCCCGATCGTCGAGCTGCAGTATGCGGACGGGTTCAGCACGGGCGTGGGGTACATGGAGGTCTGGACGGAGAGTACGAAGGCCATCTCGGGCAGCTCCGAGGTACGTGAGACGTTCACAGTGAGCGGCACGGACCGGTTGGTATCGGGCGTGACCATACGTCTGAGACGGGTAGCGGGTTCAGCCCCGCTCACCGTGCGTCTGGAGAATGCGAATGGAACGCTGGTCGAGAGCGCAAACATAGCGGGGATCGATACGAACTTTACATGGATCAGCTGCACCTTCCCGGCTGTGCGGATGCTTACCAGGGGAACCCGCTACAATCTCACGCTGCAGGCTCCCGCCGGGACTTCGTATGAAGCCTTCCCGATCCGGGAAGGGAGTTCTTCAAATGTCCAGTTCTCGTCGGCATCGTATTTTGCTGACGGTTATGCGCAGTTCACAACGAATGGCTCCTGGATGGGATGGGACCAATGGAGCGGAATCGACCGGCGGGATGCCGACCTCCAATTCCTCTTCACGGAAGTAGTTGAAGTTCCCAAGTCCGCAGATGTGGGAACGATGGCAGGTCCGGCAGAACCTTTGAGCATCGTCAGTTATCCTAATCCGTTCAACCCGAGTACCACGATACAGTACCATCTCGACGTGGCGGCCGACATCTCGCTCGAGGTTGTCGACGTGCGCGGAGCAGTTGTCGCGCGACTCGTTGAAGGCGGCAGACAGCCGGTTCACACAACGTACTGTGGGATGCAACGCACCGGGCGGCCGGGAACTATTTCTGTGTCCTGCGTGCGGGATCGTCCCGTGTCGTCTCCGGCTTGAATCTCGTTCGATAAAGGCGTATCTCTTCATTGAGCCCACGGGTTTCCCCGCGGCATATGCAGGGAGCCCGTCAGGATCGCATCACATTGTGTGTTCCATGCGAACAACCATCCGATCCTCAACGATGCTTATGCCGCAGTTAGCCTGGCAATGGATTGTATTTCCGGTCTTCCTCTTTGCGTTCAACGGGAGTGAAGCCCGGCTGCCCGACCTCCCGGCCGGAATCGGGGAATATCTTGTTGCGTCTCCGCAGTTTCTGGGCTCCGGCCTCAATGCGGACGCCCTGTCCAACACAAGGATCGGGGGCCCGTACCAGACTACAACGTCATTTGGCTTTCGTTCGCCACACTCAGGCCTCCTCTCTTCGGTGCGGTTGTACGTCATCTGGTCCGCCACCTCGTCCGGATACAATGGCGGAACCGGTGGATCGCTTCTGGTGAGGATACAGCCTGATGATGGCACGGCCCGGCATCACCCGTCGGGCCAGACCCTGGCATCCTATCTTCACACTCAACCGATGAACAAGGGGAGCTTTCCGCTTCTCCTCTTTTCCGCTCCTGCGCATTTGCGCAAGGGGATGATATACCACGTTGTGATCACCAATCCGGATCCCGATCCGGTCACGAACTACGTGTCTGTCAACAGTCTGTGGATGCGCACAGCCCTGAAGCCCTGCCAGCCGACACTGGCTGACAGCGACTGGTTTCAGTTGTTGGGTTCGAGATCGAATCCGGCATCATGGACGTCCATCAGCACCGGGCAATCCGACAGCTACACGCCCATCCTGGAACTCAACTATGCGGAGGGATTCAGCGCGGGGGTCGGATACATGGAAGTGTGGGGGGAAAATCCGAAGGTGGTCTCCGGCACGAAGGCGGTCAGGCAACTGCTCACGATGAACCCAGCCGATCAGAATGTCACACGGGTTTCGGCGCGGCTGAGGCGGTTGTCGGGATCTGACTCCCTCATAGCACAGATACAGAATGCCGCCGGTGTGACCGTTGCGCGGGGTGCGGTTCCTGCATCAAAAGTGCCGACGGGCTATTCGTGGGTGAACTTCGACCTGGGAAACCGGCAACTCCTTGCCAGCCAGAAGTACACTCTCGAATTTCGCTGTGCCGCAACCAGCTCGTATGATCTGTACCCTATCCGGAAGGGAGATGGTGCGGCAATCGGATTCAGGTCATCGCTCTTCTTTGAAGGGTATGCCCAGTTCACAACGGGCGGGGCCTGGAAAGGGTGGGACCAATGGGGCCAGCCTGACCGTCGGGATGGCGATCTGCAATTCTATCTTACGTTCACCCCCGACCCTCCCGAGTCTCCTCAGCTCAAGTCGCCCCTCAATGGGGCTGTTGACATTCCGAGAACACCCGATCTTATCTGGTACGAATCACCCCTGGCAAGCTTGTACCACGTCCAGGTGGGGGATGATTCTCTGTTCGGTCCCGGCCTCTTTGTCAACGACTCTACGGTGGTTGATACGACCATCCGTGTCACGGTCCTTGGTTCTCGCCGGCGGTACTTCTGGAGGGTCCGGGCCCTTAACACGGGAGGGAGCAGCAGTTTCGGGAGGCCCTTTACGTTCCTGACCTCAGGGAGTGTCGCCAATTCCTCCACTCCGCAAATTACGAACTTTCAAGTCTATCCCAATCCTCTGAGTGTCCGGACACACGTGACCTACGATCTTACAACATCGGGTTTCGTGCTCATCGAGATCGTGAACGTGCTGGGAGCCCGGGTGGCCACCCTGTACGCTGCGTATCAGGAAGAAGGTCCTCACCTGGTCGAGTGGAATGCCTCTTCATATCCGGTGGGCCCATACTTCTGTACGATACGATCCGGAAGCTCATTTGGCGTACGGGAAATGATCGTGGTGAGATAAACCGGGGCCTGATCCATAGACACCTTCGGAGACGGGATACACAGACGTGAACCAGGTTGTCCTTGTTGATGTGTTCGATACCATTATCCATAGGAGCGTCCATCCCTTTTCGGTCATTGAACGGTGGGCTGACTTCATGGCGTGCTATTGTGATATCGCACTCTCAGCACCGGAGATCGCCCATATCCGTCGTATCGGATACCTTCGCCTTGTGGCCATGCATGAGGAGCCGACGTACAGACAGATGATGGAAGACCTCTACGAGAGACTGGTCATAGGCAGGCATCTCACTTCGGACACGGACCTCAACGCCTTCTTCCGGACCGCTCTGGATACGGAAACGGCGATCGAAATGAGATCTCATTTCCCGAATAAGCGGATGATCTCCTTTCTGGAAGAGCGAAAAAAGCATGGTCTATCGATCCATTGCGTTTCCGATCACTATCTTCCGGAAGGGACGATCAGGCAGTTTCTTCAGAATCTTGGTGCTGCACACCTGATCGATCGCATCTTCGTCTCATGTGACCACGCAGCGAACAAACGGTCGGGCCGACTTTACGATACGGTCCTGTCTGAATTGAAACTATCGGCGGAGGGAGTCCTGATGGTTGGCGACAATGCCCATTCGGACAGGGCTATGGCGAGGAAAGCCGGGATCCGGACTCTGACCGTTCGAAACACGCCCTATCGGCTCAGGAACAAGATCGAACTTGTCGGGCGTCGATGCCGGCTATCCCGGAATCCTGCACGAAAGCACCTGCGAGATCTCTCCCGGACGGATCGACCGTTTCTTGCGTACGCTCTGATCTATTATGCATTTACCGATCGATTGTATCGAAAGCTCAAAAAGGCACATGCCCGTTCGGTGATCTTTCTTGCGCGGGAAGGCTTGTTCCTGAAACAGTGCTTTGATCAGTACCAATCTGAGAATATCAGTCCATCTCAGCGGATCCGATCGGAATACCTCAGACTCTCCCGGAAGGCGTCTACCGGCCTCATGCTCGGGGAGCTCTCTGATGAAACATTCGAGGTGTTCGGTTCGATCAGTGTGCGGTCCTTCATTGAAACGTTGCCGTTTAACGACGCGGAAGTTGACCGTGCAATGACCCTCTTCGCACATCAGGATGTCGATCGGGTCATCGAGGGATTCCACGGCTCACAGCAACTCCACGAGATCCGTGGCAACGCGGAGTTTCAGCGCCTCTATCACGATGCTGTCCTCCGCAACCGCACAGCGTTTCGCAAGTACATCCAGGGCATTCTTGGCGATGAGCGCAAGATCTTCCTGGTGGATATCGGCTGGCGCGGGAAGATGCAATTGAACCTGCATCGGTTCACATCGTTGCCGACAGCAGCGTTCTATCTCGGATTTGAATTTGAGAACTGTCAACCGCAGGGCAATACCGCGGAAGGTCTCATCTTCTCGAGCTATCCCCGCTTGTCTCCCTTACACGGCATCCTGCAAAGTAACCGGCAGTTCTATGAACAACTTGCAGCCGCGCCACATGGCGCCGCATGTTCGTATGTATTGAACGAACACGGCGACGTCGTGGTGCGGGAGCAGTGGCCCGACCAGGAGCGGCTCCTCTACGAGGGGACGGTTCAGGGGTACCAGGCGCAGATCGCAGCGGCATTTCACCGGCTCGGGCGGGATATTCGCCTCTCGCCGGAAGTTCATCTGGACAATACAATGCTCGCCCGCATCGTGATACGGTGTGGATTGAGCACGAAGCGAGCATTTCTTGAGTTTGCCAGCCTGCTTGATTCTTCATTTGCAGGGAATTTCAGGCAGGAGACGAAGAATATCACATATTCGCCCGCAGGCGTCAGGATGGATGTCAAGGCACTTCTGTTCAGACCGGAAACGTATTTCAAGTATGCAGTCAAGTTCCCGCGCGTATTGCGCGCGAAAGGTCTGCAGATCGGCTACGTTCTCGTTCATTTGTACAGAACATACCTGGTACTGAACCTCCGTCTGCGGGAGTTGTTGGGAATGGCCTGTTGATGCATCCACTGAATATTACACTGATATATCATTACAGCGGCCCTGAAAAGTACTGCGCCAGGTCAAGGCCGACGTATCTTGCTCAGGAATGGGTAAGGCAGGGGCACAAGGTGACGATCATCGGCGCGTCGTATTCCCATCTCTGGCTCGGGACTCCATCCTTCAGTGGCGATCATGCCGTGGAAATAGAGAAGGGTATTCAATACTATCTCCTGAAGACTCCCCGGTATACCGGGAATGGGATCGGCCGGATCATCAATATGCTGGTGTTCGTCCTCCGGCTCTGGCAGCGCGGACGGATGTTAGCGAACTGTCTGCACCCGGACATCGTGATAGCAGGTTCCACCCATACGCTGGATTTCCTTCCTGCTCTCCGCATCGCCCGGTTATCAAAAGGCACCATTGCGCGGGAGGTTCGTGACCTGTGGCCTCTCACGCTCACAGACCTGGGCGGATATGCACCGTTGAATCCGCTTGTCCTGCTCTTCAAGGCGGCAGAGAACGTGTCGTATCGCAGGGCCGACAAGATCATCACCACGTTGCCCAACTCCCTGGACTATATGAAGGAACGGGGGCTTCTTCCCGGAAACTGGAAGTACATCCCTCAGGGAGTGGATCTTGAACCTCAGGAGAGCGCAGAGCCTCCGGAGGCGGTTCAGGATGTGCTGCTCTGTCTCCGTGGAGAGGGTCGCTTTCTTGTCGGATACGCGGGTTCACACGGGATCGCCAATGGCCTGGATGTGCTGGTTGATGCCGCCCATCTGGTTCGCGACACGCGTGTTGCCTTTGTTCTGATCGGGCAGGGTGGTGAGAAGGATCGTCTGAAAAGAAGGACTGAAACTCTCGGGTTGACGAATGTTTATTTTCTCCCCGCTATTCCAAAACAGAGTATTCCACAATTCCTTTCCCTGGTGTCTGTGGCTCTCATCGTATGGAGAAAGAAGCCATTGTACCGGTACGGGGTAAGCCCCAACAAGTTGATGGACTACATGCTTGCAGGAAAACCGATCATCCATGCGGTCGAGGCGAGCAATGATATGGTGGCTCAGGCGAATTGCGGGGTCACCGTTCCCCCTGAAGATCCCATCGCATTGGCGCAAGCTGTGCGGTCCCTGATGTCATCGACACCGGAAGAACTCGCAACGATGGGCCGGAGGGGATCGGAGTTCGTGCGAACGCACAATGACTATCGTGTCCTGGCGCAGCAGTGTCTTGAGTTTCTGAGACAATGAGAGAGAATTGATCTCATGCGGCTTGACATCATACCTGCGACAGAGACCCATGCGTGGATGCGCATACTGGGAGACTGCGAGAAGTTTGACTGCTACCATTTGCCCGGGTATCACCTTCTTTCAGAAGCGCAGGAAAACGGAACCGGTATGCTGTTTGTTTACCATGAGGATACGGCAATAGGGGCCTGGCCATTCCTGTTGCGTGAGATCTCAACGATCGAAGGCCTTGAGGTCTCCGGGGCCGGGTATCGTGACATGACTTCGGTATACGGATATCCGGGTCCGATCTGGAACGCAGAGGCAAAACGCCATGAGGGCTTCTTCACGCGCTTCCAGGAAGCTCTTGAAAAAGCTGCAAGAGAGATGCGCGTTGTTTCCATGTTCTCCCGCATGAGCCCGTTGCTCAGGAATGCTGACCGGATAGGAACTATCGGTGTCCTGGAGAGGATAGGACAAACAGTGTCAATAGACCTCACAGAACCCGAGGACGCCCAACTGCGGGCGTATCGGAAGGATCACCGGGATGGCATTCGCAGATCGGCCCGTCGGGGTTGTCAGGCCTTTCATGACGTTTCGATGGATCACTTTTGCACATTCATTTCTCTATACAACCAGACGATGACACGCGTGACTGCGGAGGTGGGTTATTTTTTTGATCAGGAGTATTTTACCGGCTTGCGTGCAACGATGGGTGAACATCTCCATCTCTTTGTTGCGACACTGGATAGCACGCCGTGTTCTGCTGGCCTGTTCATCCATACGGGCACTATCGTTCAGTTCCATCTGTCAGGAAGCACCGACGTGGGATTGAAGCATGGAGGGTCCAAACTGGTGGTTGAAGAAGCCCGGAAATGGGGAACTTCAGTCGGGGCTCGCTATCTGCACCTGGGAGGCGGAGTAGGCTCCCGGGAAGACAGTCTCTTCTACTTCAAGAGCGGCTTCTCAAGAGGACGGCACGATTTTCTGATCTGGAAGAACATCCTCCAGCCGGATCTGTACCACGAACTGGTCCGGACACACAAGGAACACCTTTCGGGTCAAGGATATGATCTGCCCGACGACCACTTCTTCCCCGCTTACCGGGCGAATCCCGTCCGGAGGGTGATCTGATGTTTGACCCGGACTGAAGGCCATGTATCGAGACCGTTTCAAGTTGGAATTGGATCGCATCATCGCGTTGTTGGCCCTTATTCTTCTGTCGCCCCTCCTGCTCGTGGTCTGGGTCATTCTCCGGATATCCCTCGGACCCAAAGTCATCTTCCGGCAGGAGCGTCCGGGGCTCTCCGGCAAGCCCTTTATGATCTGCAAGTTCCGAACCATGACCGATGCGCGGGACACCGATGGAAAGTTGCTGCCTGATGAACAGCGGGCCACCCGTATGGGACAACTCGTGCGCAGTCTCAGCCTGGATGAGTTGCCTGAGCTTGTCAATGTGCTGAAAGGGGAGATGAGTCTGGTCGGACCGCGGCCTCTTCTGATGCGGTATCTCCCGCGATACTCGAAAGAACAGGCACGCAGGCACGATGTGAGACCGGGGATCACCGGGTGGGCACAGGTGAACGGCAGGAACGACATCTCCTGGGATCTGAAACTAACAATGGATGTGTGGTATGTGGATCACCTGTCATTCCGTCTTGACATGTCTATCCTGGCGAAGTCGATCTGGAAAGTGCTTCGCCGCGATGGCATAGGCCAGGAGGGGCATTTTTCCTCTCCGGAATTCATGGGCTCCGGACCTCAGCCGGAGCCGTCAGAACAACCCGTTCCGCCATCTGCAACAAGGCGGATCATCCGTTAACGAGGCTTCGATCATCTCCCGGTACGACACATGTCTACGACCTCCGCAGCTCCCGAACAGAAACGCATCTACCTCTCCCCCCCGCATCTGAATGGCAGGGAAAAGGAGTTGTTGCTTGATGCCTTTGACTCGAATTGGATAACCACGCTCGGTCCACACGTGGAAGGGTTCGAACAGGATGTCTGCACCCGTTTCAACTTGGAAGCTGCTGTTGCGCTTACCAGTGGCACGGCCGGTCTTCACCTGGCTCTGCTGAATCTCGGTATCCGGTCGGGTGATGAGGTCTTCTGCTCGGATTTTACATTTGTCTCCACCGCAAATGCCATCACATACTGTGGAGCAACACCTGTCCTGATCGATAGCGACCGGACGACGTGGAATATGGATCCTGCCTTGCTCGTAGAAGGGCTGCATGCCCGGACGAAGACAGGGAAACTCCCCAAAGCAGTGATCGTCGTGGATCTCTATGGCCAGTCGGCAGATTATGATCCGATTCTCAGTGCGTGTGCTCACTTTGGGGTCCCGGTCATAGAGGACGCCGCTGAAGCGATCGGAGCCACGTACAAAGGCAAACCCCTCGGTTCATTCGGCGAGATGGGTGTGTTTTCTTTCAACGGGAACAAGGTCATAACCACAAGCGGCGGCGGGATGCTGGTTTCAAAGAACAGAGACTACATAAAACGAGCGCGCTACCTGGCCACCCAGGCGCGCGACCCGCGGCCGTACTACCACCATACTGCCATTGGATATAACTACCGGCTCAGCAATCTCCTCGCGGCGGTGGGGCGGGCGCAATTGGAGAATCTCGAAGACAAGGTCGCACGGCGGCGCGGGATCAGCGCGTTCTATGAGAACGCACTCTCGACAATCGACGGCATCGAGTTCATGCCTGAAGCGCCGTACGGGAGGTCCAACCGCTGGCTAACGTGCATCACCATCGATCCTTCCCGGACGGGCTTCACCAACGAAGCACTCCGGCTGCACCTGGAGAAACGTAATATCGAATCACGCCCCGTGTGGAAGCCCATGCATGTGCAACCGGTCTTTGCGCATTGTGAGTGCATCGGTGGAGTTGTTTCGGCGGACATATTCGCGCGGGGTCTTTGCCTCCCCTCAGGCTCGGGGATGACCGATGCAGACCTGGATTGTGTGGTGAGTGCCATCATGCAGCACGCAAAAGGACGTGCTGATTGAACATCTTTCATTCTTTGAAAGGAGCGTAAGAACATGAGGCTTACCGGGTGGGCGGCGATGCTTCTTCTGCTGTTGGTACCGGGGACACAGGTTGCCGTGGGGCAATGGGTCAAATTGCCCACGCCTGTCTCGTCGGGAGATCACTGGTTCTTTGCGGGTTCAACGCAGCATCTGTATGCTGCATCCGTGGCAGGCGTCATGCTCTCCACAGATAATGGTGCGCAGTGGACGGATATCTGCAACGATCTTCCGGACACATACGTCACTGCAGTCACGGTGATCGGTGATACCGTTCTTGTCGGCACGCATGCCGGCAGTGCCTATCGGTCGGCCGATCACGGCGCGAGCTGGGCCGCAGCGGGTGCCGGGCTCTCATCAGCCGCCATCCGGGTCTTTGCGGTGTCGGGCCACACGGTGATCGCTTTTGTGGATTCCGGTGTATCGGTTTCCACGGACCGGGGTACCAGCTGGACGTCCGTAAGCACGAATGCGGGATACGGCTTCGTGAACGATGTGATCATTGATGGGCCCCTGATACTCATCGGGACCGACAAGGGGATCTTTCTTTCGACGGATCACGGAGTTCTCTGGACAGATGCTGGTGCGGGCCTGTCCAATACGGATGTGCGCACCTTCGCACGAAGGGGCGATACTCTCTTCGCGGGTACGTATGGCGGCGGAGTGTTCAGGACGATCGGGTTTGGCGGAACCTGGGTCCCGATGAACGACGGGTTGAGCACGTGGAATACGCACTCACTCATATCCAACGGCTCACATCTCTGGGTGGGGACATGTTACGGCGGGGTGTTTGTGTTCGATACCAACGAAGCACGCTGGAACCCATGCAGCCTGGGGCTCACAGGTGCCGGTCTTGACGTGCATGCCCTCGCCACGACCGCAAGCACCATCGTTCTCGGGACCATGGGAGAGATCTGGCTCCGGCCGCTGTCGGAGGTCTACACCTCTGTGGCATCCGGTTCGGCGGATGCGCCCGGGCAATTCTCCCTCTCTCAGAACTACCCCAATCCTTTCAATCCTTCCACGGAGATCACCTTCTCCGTCGGGAAAGGCGGCCCTGCTTCGCTGAAGGTCCACGATGTGCTCGGCCGGGAGGTCGCAACGCTCTTCGATGGCCCCGCTGAAGATGGGAGGATGTACAGGGTAGGATTTGATGGAAGGGGTGTGGCATCAGGCGTGTACGTGTACCGCCTCGTGAGCGGGGACAGGACTGATGTGAAGCGTATGGCATTGGTGCGCTAGGTGGCCGATCCGCTTAGTCATGCCACACAGGGGGCGTTGATGATGCTCGCCCCCTTCATTGCACGGATCCGCAGGAAGCTGGTACTTGTGTCTCTCGCCGTGGTCGGGGGTATTCTGGGTGTCCTTCCCGACCTCATTGGCCTGTTCGGCATGATCTTCCCGCGTTTCGGAGAGGCATACGACAGCGCCCATTCTGGTGCTCTCAGAGACTATCTGCAGTACATCCCCATGTATGCGCTGCATCTCGGCGTGGATTCTCTGACCCATGATCCCGACAGGCAATGGTACGGATGGAATGTCCGCGTGTGGCTTCAGGCGCTAATGTGGATCATGAATATCGTGGTCATCATCTGGTTCGTCCGGATCTGGAAGAGGAATCGGAGCGAAGCTCAGAATGAAGGGACTCAGAGCGAGGCCTTCTGAATGGTATTGGGCATCTGAAAACATGCTAGATCCCGCAGCATCCGACTCTTCAACCCTGGTTTCCTCCGTCGTTTCTTCCGTTTCAATAATTCTGGTGACGGAGCCCTATACGTCAAAGTCTTTGCCTTTTCACCCCCCTTTTTTGGCACGGTAGTGGTTTAGTTTTCTGTGGTCGATACCACGCCGCGCCCCAAACTCACCCTCACTTAGAATCATTGTGGTCGCCTATGTCAAATCCACAGGATGTGCGCGAAAAAACGCGGATCGTGCAGGAACGGTATCGCCTCTGCGGGCAATGCGGTAACTTCTGTAGTGTTGAGGAGAATCAGATATACTGCATGATCTGCGGTGAGAAACTCATGGAAGAGTGCCCCCGATGCAAGGAACCGATCGTTTATCCGACCGCCCGCTTCTGTCCGGTGTGCGGGACTCTTCTGGTGCAGGTGCAAAATCTGAAGTAAAGGATAAGTGAGAGGCCACAGGTACGAAACGCAGTACATCCACACTATCTTCCCTCCCGCGACCGGTTTTCCGCTATCTCATCCGCGCTCCGATGCCTCCTGCAGAAGTCGGTGAGGACCCCCAAAATAAGAGCAGCGTCCATATGGACGCCGCTCGAGATAACCCGCCAACACCCCATGTTTATCCGTTCACAGCCACCGCAGGCTGCACCGCCGGGATAACCCCACCGATTTCCCGATCCCTACCTTCAGGTACATACTCCTGAGCCTGTGTGTACTGGGGTACGATCTGCTTGATGATGGCATTCATCGATTCCGTATCCCCCTGGCCCGCAGCTTCGATCAGGGTCCCGACATCCATCCGCAGATCCGATTCGTACGGCATCTGTGTGCTCTTCGACCTGCGTGAGCCGTACTCCGCCGCAAAATTGTGATGAGATACCCTGATCTTGGAATGCGAGGTGGAGAGAATATCGTCGTTGTCGTAAAAGAGCTCTTCATACATCTTCTCTCCGGGCTTGAGGCCCGTGTACTCGATGCCGATCTCTTCTTCCGTATACCCGCTCAGTCGGATCACATCCCGCGCGACATCCACCACCTTCAACTGCTCTCCCATCTCCAGTACGAACACCTCTCCGCCTGTTCCCATGGATCCCGCCTGCAGAACAAGATGCACGGCCTCCGGAATCGTCATGAAGTACCGCGTCACGTCCGGATGGGTCACCGTAACCGGTCCGCCCATGTCGATCTGATGCTTGAAGATGGGAACGACACTCCCGCGGCTTCCCAGCACGTTCCCGAATCGAACAGTCACGAACCCCCGTCCCGTCCGGTTCGCGGCGTCCTGCACGATCAGCTCGGCGATCCGTTTGGTGACGCCCATGACGCTGGTGGGGTTCACTGCCTTGTCGCTGGAGATCAAGACGAATCGGCGGACGCCGTACTTTTCGGCAAGGGTCACCAGTACACGGGTCCCGAGTACGTTGTTCGTCACCGCATCGGGAAGATTCTGTTCCATCAGCCAGACATGCTTGTGCGCGGCTGCGTGGAAGATGATCTGGGGCTTGTGCTTGAGAAAGATCTGCTGCATCCGCTCCATGTCCCGCACATCGGCCACGATCGGGGTTACGGTCATCCCGGAAACGGGGTGCTCTTCCAGTTCCTTCATGATATGGAAAACGGAGGTCTCGCCATGTCCCAGCAACAGGAGCTCGCTCGGCCTGAAGTTCTTTAGCTGCCGGACGATCTCGCTTCCGATCGACCCGCCCGCACCGGTCACCAGGACACGCGCGCCCGCGATAGCTGCGCGTACCGGATCGGGATTGGATTCGGCGACCTCCCGCCGCAACAGGTCTTCCAGCTGGATCTCACGAACGTTCACGACGCGTGCCACACCGCGCAGGATATCAAAGAGGCCGGGTGTGATCTTGCTCTGCACCCCCGCGTCCTTGCAGATCTGAACGATCCTGCGTATGACAAGTCCGGATACTGACGGCATCGCTATGATGACCTCCTCGATCCCGTGTTCCTTGACCACCCAGGGAATGTCCTGGATCAGGCCGAAGACAGGCACCCCGCAGATCATCTTTGTGCATTTCTTAGGATCGTCATCGACGAAACCCACCGGGTCCATGCCGAGCTGCGGGTTGCTCTTAAGATCCCGCGCGACCATGATCCCGGCTGAACCCGCTCCCGCGATGAGCACCGGGCGTGTCCTGACGAGCTCCTGGTCCCGCCTGCTGATCAAGGCATGGATGACACGGATCGAAAAACGGACGCCCGTAACATGGAATGCCGTCAGCAGTGCACTGAGTATGGGAATGGATCGCGGAAATCCATCAATGGGTAAACTGAGCGGAAGGACGATGAAGTAGAACAGGAATATCTCAAGGAATGCAACAAGGCCAACGGCCCGGACGACGAGAAGAAGTTCATGGACGCTCGCGTAGGCCCACAGCGAACTGTACAAACCTGTACGGTGAAGAACGATGCACTTCAGCGCTATCATGCCAACCGTGTAAAGTGCAACGATGCGCCAGAGTGAGAACAACTGGTCGGTGGATTCTGTCCGCAGGAGGATGGCCAGTGACGGAATGATCAGCAGGCCCATGGCATCGATACCCATGAGGTACCGGTTGCGCAAGTGTGTCAGCTCACAGAGGTTGTTTTTCAAATCTTTGGGCCGGAAAAGACGCGAAGCGCCATTCCTTGCTTTTTCCATCGTTGCACCACTTCCCGTTGTATTTTGCCGGAGCGGTCGCTACCGCCTGAATATCCAGGGGGGTGACCGGGAACAGAGGGGACAGGGGTCAATTGCCTCTCTCGCATCTGCAATGCTTGCCAAAAGCATGCCAGCATGAGAATGAGGTTTTCGGGTCAAAAAAGGGCAAAAATGGAGGGTGGAAGGGGATGAAAGGAAACACCGGTTCATGAGGGGAAAACTGCTGTAACGGGGGGGAAACACGCGCGGCGTCCCGATGGACGCCGCAGGCATGAAAGGCCTCTATTCCGTGGCCACCTTCGACGTCCATTCTCGGTTTTCCATGTACCACTCCACAAGCCGGGTCACTCCTTCTTCAAAGGTGACCTTCGGCTCCCACGAAAATCGGGTGCGCGCCCGGCCGATATCAGCCCACGTGGCCATCACATCGGCGGCATGTAACGGCCGGTACTCTGTCTTCGCCTTCTTCCCCGTGAGCCGCTCGATCAACGCAACAGCATCCCGCAGGACGACCGGCGTGTCCGAGCCGAGGTTCATGATGGTGTATCCCGGCGCCCCGAACCCGGCAATGGTTCCGCGCGCAATGTCCTCAACAAAGGTGAAGTCCCTTGACTGCGATCCATCGCCGTAGATGGTGACGGTCCGCCCTTCCACGATCCACTGCACGAACCGGAATAGACTCATGTCGGGCCGGCCGGCAGGGCCATAGACGGTGAAGTAGCGGGGGATGGTCACGTTGATGCCGTACAGATGATGATATGTATGGCACATCGCTTCTGCCCCCTTCTTCGAAGCGGCATACGGCGACAAAGGCCGGTTGGTGTCAGCATCCTCCCGAAACGGCTGGGGGTTGTGAGCGCCGTACAGACTCGAAGTTGATGCCATAAGGAAATTTGTGACACCGAATTCCCGGCAGAACTCGAGGAGGGTCACCGTGCCGGTCATGTTGGTCCGGACATAGATCCAGGGGTTCTCCACGGACTGCCTGACCCCCGCACGTGCGGCGAGGTTGTACACCCCGTCGATCCCCCGTGCGAACACCGGACGCAGGGCATCCCGGTCGTTGATGTCACACTGGATGAACTCGAAGCCGTCGCGCCGGCGGAGACCTGCCCAGCCGCCATTCCTTCAGCCGCACATCATATGCGTCATTGAGGTCATCGACGCCGATGACGGTGTGCCCGGCTCTCAACAATTGATCGCTCACCACTGAAGCAATGAATCCCGCCGCACCGGTGACAAGATATGTAGCCACGTTCGTTTTCCCCTGATTTTTCGGTATTCACGCGTCCGGAAATATTAGAGGAAGTTACAGCAAAAGCAGGGCCGGATCAAGAGGGATTTTTGGCTCATGGGGTGGAAAAGAGGATATGCTCCACCAATCCGAATGCCAGTGCTACCGGGCGTTCTTACCGAGATACCTGACCGTAAGCACGGTGATGTCGTCTGACTGGGGCGCTCCACGCGTGTGGCGTTTGATGTCGGCGACGCTGCCGGTCACCACATCCTGGATTGACGCGCCGTTCACCGTCTTCAGATATGATTCAAGCTGCGTTTCCTCGTACATGTTCATCTCCGGGTCCATCGCCTCCGTCACTCCGTCCGTGTAGATAAAAAGAGCATCGCCCGGACCGAGGAGAACCCGTTTCGTTTCGAAGTCGAGATGGGGGATTATGCCCAGCAACGCGCCGTCACTCAAAGGCAGTTGTTCCACTGCTCCCGATGACCGCACAAGATAGGGGAGATTGTGGCCGCCGTTGCTGTACTGTACCTCGCCGGTGTGCGTGTTCAGGATTCCGAAGAACAGGGTAACAAAGGTTGATGAATCACTCTCGGGTATCATCATCGTGTTAAACTTGCGCAACACTTCGCCCGGGTTGACGATCTGGTAGGCGATCGCTTTCAGGAGTGTCCGGCACACTGCCATGTAAATTGCGGCCGGAATTCCCTTGCCCGAGACGTCTCCTACTGCGAAGGCAAGGCGATCCTCATCGATGAAATAGAAGTCGTAGAAATCGCCCCCCACTTCCTTCGCCGCCAGCATATCCGCGTACACATCAATTTCAGGGCGTGCCGGGAAGGGGGGAAAAACCTTCGGCAACAGTGATTGTTGTATCCGTGTTGCGGTGCTCAGGTCGCGCTGGACAGCCAGAAGTTCGTCCCGCGCCGTCAGCGCATGCCTGATCAGGTCAAGCTGCTGCAATGTCTTCTGGACGGTGAGATCGAGGTCTGTGAAGTCGATCGGTTTTGTCAGAAAATCGAACGCGCCCCGGTTCATCGCCGTACGGATATTATCCATGTCGCCGTACGCGGAAATAATCACCGACTTGAGCCCGGGATCGTTCTTCTCGCTGATTTTCTGCAGTAACGTGAGTCCATCCATTTCGGGCATGTTGATGTCCGAAAGGACGAGGGAAATATCCTGATGCTGGTCCATCTTCTCGAGGGCCTGCACCCCGTTCTGCGCGAATTCAAAAAGTAATTCGTTTTCCCGGATCTGCTTCCGGAACCGCTGTCTGATCAGGATCTCCAGATCCGGTTCATCATCCACGACAAGTATTTTTGGCGGCATGCATCATCCTTTGAGTACAACAATTAGGAAACCCGGGTCTCATGGTCGTCCATGTCCAGGACATTCTTCTTTACCTCATCAAAGTCGATCGGCTTGGTGAAGTAGTGTTCTGCACCCTTTGACATGGCATGTTTAAAATTGACTTCATCACCGTACGCCGTGATCATGGATACACGTATCGCCGGGTACTTCTCTTTGACAACTTTGAGCAGGTCAAGCCCGGTAATGCCGGGCATGTTGATATCCGAGAGGATGCACACGACGTCGGGGGGCTGCACCGTTTCAAGATAGTCCAGCGCTTCTTCACCCGAAAAGGCATAACAGAGCTGAACCCGTCCGTCGCGGATCTCCTTGCGGAACTGCTGGCGAAAGAGGATTTCAACATCTTTTTCATCGTCCACGATCATGATCTTCATGCTGAGCCTCCGTTGCCCGGGTGTCGCGGGATCGTGATGATGAACTCGGTGTACTGTCCCTCCACGGTGTCGATGCGGATCTCGCCCTTGTGTTCCTGGGTGATAATATCATAGGAGAGCGAGAGCCCCAGACCGGTTCCTGCGCCCGCAGGCTTGGTGGTAAAGAACGGATTAAAGATCTTCTCCCGGATCGCGAGAGGGATACCGTTTCCGTTGTCCCGGATGCGGATTTCAACGGATCCGTTGAGATTCTTCGCGCTGACACGCACGACGGGGGAAAACCCGTTTTTTGCAGTCTTCCGTTTGTCGTTCGCGGCATAACAGGCGTTGTTCACGATGTTCAGAAACGCCCGGCTGAGGTCCTGTGGTATGAGATTTACCTTGCCGATTGCGGGATCAAAATCGGTTTCAATCTTCACGTTAAAGGACTGGTCCTGGGCTCTCATGCCATGGTAGGCCAGATTGGTGTACTCGGCAAGGAGGGCGTTAAGATCGGTCTCCATACGTTCATCCGATCTGCCCCGCGAATGAAGCAGCATCCCCCGGACAATACTGTCCGCCCGCTTGCCATGCTCGTTGATCTTTCCCACGTTCTGCTCCAGGTCGTCCAGCAGCCCGCTGATCTCTTTTGCCCTCTTCGGATCAACGCGGTCCCGTTCGGCGTGAAGCTCCTGCCGGAGATCCTTCGTGAGGTCATGGGACAGTACCGCGAAGTTTGTAATAAAATTCAGCGGGTTTTTGATCTCATGGGCGATCCCCGCCGTCAACTGCCCGAGGGATGCCATCTTCTCGGAGAGAATGAGCTGGTTTTGCGTCTCTTTCAGGTTGGAGAGAGTCTTCTGCAGCTCACCCGTCCTGTCCTGAACAAGATGCTCGAGTTCCGCTTTTCGCTTTTTCAGGCTGCGCATCCGGTAGAAATAAAACGTAGGCCCCGCCGTCAGAAACGTGAATATGGCGAGTCCGAGAAACCAGCCTGTCTGGTAGAAATAGGGTTTGAGCTCAAACCCGATCGATGCACCTGTGGTGTTCCAGACGCCGTCATTGTTCGCTGCGAGGACACGGAAGGTGTATTCGCCCGGATCGAGATGTGTGTAGTATGCGTCGCGCCGCGTGCCGGCATCGACCCAGTCCTTGTCCAGCCCGACAAGCTGATATTTGTACGTGACCTTTTCCGACCCGACAAAGCTGATACCCGCGTAGTGGAACTCGAACCGGTTGCTGCCTGCAGGAATCTCGATCGGGGCTCCGGTGTTGAAATCGCGTCCCTTCAACGATGAACCGGTCAATGACAACCGGCGGGGGGATGTCATTGATGGTGATGTCTGAGGGATTTACCACGGCGAGACCCTTCGTCGTGGCGAAACAGAGGCGGCCGTCCTGCGTCTTCCAGCCGGTGGGGTAATACCCTCCGTTACACTCGATCGTTTCCATTCCGTCGGCTGTTCCGTACACCGAACAGGTGAGCCGGGAGGCCTTCCCGTCGGCCACATCGTTCAAGTCCTGCTTCTTCGCACGATAGACCCCCTTGTTGGATGACATCCAGAGATACCCCGCATCGTCCTCCAGGAGCGTGTAGGACGTATAATCAAAGAGGCCCTCCCGCGGAGAGATGTTTGCGAATACTCCATTTTTGTACCGGTAAAGGCCGTGGTTTGAGGCGCCCAGCCAGAGAGTTCCGTCCGGGTCCTGATGGGAAGCCATGATCCAGCCGCCGGGATATCCCTGTTTTTTGCCGAGCGGCTCGAGCACGCCGTCCCGGTACCAGAAGTTTCCGCCGGCGGTACAAATCCAGAGGGTGCCGTGCACATCCTCAAACATGTTGCTGATAAATGTTCGATTTGTTGAGACGCTGTCCAGTGCAGCTATCAAAGCGAATTTCCCGTTGCTGTATGCATAGACACGGCTTCGCGACGCAACGAGCCACGCACCCGATTTCCGCCGCACGAATGCATTCCCGATGATATCCGGAGTGCCGTCCAGCACCTTCGCCCGTTTTGTGATTGTTCCATTTCTGTACGTACACACACCCTGTGGTGTTCCAATCCAGAGAGTTCCCTCCGCGTCCTCGGCCAGCGCGAGCACATCATTCGCGGCAAGGCCATGCCGTGTATCGAGCACTGTGAGAGCGCCGTTGGCGAGTCGGTTGAGGCCTCCATACGTTGTCCCGATCCAGATCGCGCCATTTCTGTCCTGTATGACCGACTGGACATTGTCGTAGCTGAGCCCGACCTTGGACGAGTAGGTCACGAATTTCTCATCCCGGAACCGATCCACACCGCCACCGAAAGTGCTCACCCAGATGCTTCCCTCGTTGTCGATGAGCATTCGCTGGACCGCGTTGTCCGAGAGTCCGTCCGATTGCTGATATTTTTCAATCTTGCCCCCGGCATACCTGGCAATTCCCTTGTTGGTCACCAGCCAGAGGCTTCCCTGGCGGTCCTCATGGATTTCGTGTATGGAGTTTTCATCCCTGTCAGCGGAAATCGTAATGGAGGAAAATGTACCGCCGCTGAACCTGTTCAGTCCGGCATCTGTGGCAAACCAGATGCTTCCATCCCTGGCTTCGGCGGCATCCCGGAGGATCGGACTTGAAAGCGCGTTCTTTTTCGGATACCGTGTGAATGTTGTGCCGTCATAGGATATCAGATCCCTTCGGCCGTGCATCCAGATTGTGCCGCGGGAGTCTTCATACACATTTCCGAGCCCTTTGATGCGGAAGATCATGGTGTCAGGGAAATCTGTCCGGCCGGTTAATGTCTCGATGGTTCCATCGCGCAAGCGGGCGAATCCCCGCGGGGTACTGACCCAGACTGTCCCCTTGCTGTCAGCGCTCAGCGCAAAAACCGTGTCAGACGGCAGTCCGTCGCGCGTTGTGTAGGTCCGTGTAAACCGGTCGTTTGAAAAAACGCTGAGTCCGCGTGTCGAGCCGATCCACACCGATCCGGAGGAATCAACCGTCCAGGCCCGGGTATCATTGCTCGGCAGGCCGTTTGTGGTATCATACGTGAAAAAGGTCCCATTCAGGTATCGGAAGAGTCTCGGGGTGATGCCGTTTGGCCGTCCCCAGATCCCACCCTCACGATCTTCCAGCAACGCGACGACCCACGAATCATCAAGTTCCGGTGTGGTTGTCCGGTCGAACACGGTGAACTGAACCCCGTCGAACCGGGCTATTCCTTCCTGCGTTGCAAACCAGATATATCCGTCTTTCGATTGAATGATGTCGGAGGCGGAATTCTGCGGGAGACCGTTGGCGGTGGTCCAGGTCTGGTGCACATATTGTTTTATGGATTTTTGCTGCGCGTCAGCAGCGGATGTCAGGCCGCAGACGAGGGCAAGGAGGAGAAAAGGAAGAATCCTCATCGGATTGGTCAGGTGAACGGTGGTCTCCCGCATTGTACCGGTCGCTCCTTGATTGGTGGTCGTGCCGTGTGTCTGCGGGTCTCCCTGCAGACGTCCAGTGAAGTCTGAAATCGGTGTTGTTGTTTGGTACTGTACGTTGGTGCCAGATATCCTGTCAGAGCGGCATGGGCGGGAACCCGGGGATGTGTCAGCCGAACCCTTTCGGGTGCTGAAAGGGAATATACGCTGTGAAACCGGATGGGCAGATGGAAGCAGGTGCGACCCGGTTGACATCATCGAAAAGGTAACGAATGTGGATGTCGGGTTGGCATCAGGTCGCTGGACTTTCAATTTCAAGAACGGTGGATAAGGAGTAAAAACTCCCCATTGGATACGAAAATCTCAGGTTGGAATCAATGCTTTTCTGGGCCCCTTAACTGCCTGGCGCGGAGCTGAAGTGGACCTACTCCGGCTACAAATAATGAACGTTTCCGGGGGGAAAATCGTTCCCCCGGAATCACATTACGGCCGGAGCCGGGGGGGGCGCGGTGGCATACGGTGCGTTACAGAGATGGGTACAGGGGATCTGTGAGTACATCGGCTGGTGTCATCGGTTGGTCTCGGCGGTGGTCACGGGGTGCTACGTCAGTCCTACGAGCAGAGTGCGTTAATCCAGCGCACCCCTGAAATATGAAAGATGTGCCTGACAGCGGCACTTCTTGTCCCAGGGTTCCGGACACTGCTTGATCAAACTGACCGCGGCCTCCCCCGTTTCGCGCGGAATCGGTCCGTCATATCTGACCGTTTCATCCCCCAGAAACGGCTCGTAATAGATTTCCACCGTATAGACCCCGCAGGGCCCGCAGAAAAAGTACGACTCGGTGTATTCATCCCCCATGATACTCCCGGACATGGAAGCGGCGCACGGTTGTTCTTTTCTGGGTGGGAATTCAATTCCGCACTGCAAGCATCTGACCATCGGGGACTCCCGATTGGATGTACATGCGTGGATTCATTTGGTCCACCAGTCCCTCAGCATCAGCGGAAGGGTTAGAACGGTAACGCCCAGGATCACAATCCACGCGATGTACGATATCAAGCGTTCCTGTTCCCGGAAGAACTTCACCAATACAACGTCGCCATTGCCAATGGCCGTTTGCAGATGGGTGAACAGCCGGAGAAACAGGGGGATGATTGCGAAACTGAGAACCAGGAAGAGAACGCCAAACACTACCAGAAAAGTCTTGGCCATGACCGGTAATCCTTCCCCGGCTACCGGAGGGTTGGGAATCTTCGATGATACTCCCCACTATACCGGCGATGATCATCAGCACAAATGCCCCTCCGGCCAGAACCATGAAGATCCGGATATTTGGGAACATCGCCAGAGTCCTCCGATGATTGATCGAAAAACTGTACGCCGCCGTATTTCGTGTTCAGGGGCACGTCATACGGTGTTGCGGTGGTGTTGCCGATCAGAGCTTATGCAGGAGCGACTGCGCTATACTCAGAACAAGGAAGAAACCGCACATGTCTGTGATCGTTGTCAGGATAGGCCCCGATGCAAGTGCGGGATCAACCCGGATTTTCTTCAGCAGCAGAGGAACCGACCCGCCAATCACCACAGAGAGGAGGGTGTTGGCTGCGAGCGCCGATGCCACGACGAACGAGAGGTAGAAGTTTCCCTTCCACAAAAATGCTGTGGCTCCCAACAGGATCCCCAATGTAATGCCGTTCGCCAGTCCCACCCAGGATTCTTTCATGACCACCCGGCCGAATTCGCCGGGTTTGATCAGTCCGAGGGCCAGTTCACGGATGCTGACCGCGACGGCCTGGTTCCCTGAACAGCCGCTCATATCGGAGATGACCGGCAGGAATACGGCAAGGGCTATCGCTGCCTGCAGTGTATCCTGATAGAATGCGATCACGCTGGCGGCGAGGATGTTAAGCGCAATGTTGGGGCCGAGCCATGCGAGACGCCTCAATATGCGGCGGGAGAGCGGGGAAGAGCGGATTTCTTCGCCGCCGAGAATACCGCTCATCCGGAGGAAGGAATTCCTTACCTGTTGCCTCCGCGCATCATCCACAGCTGCCCGCTCCACAATGCCTCTCAGGTGGCCCTGGGAGTCCACCACGGGAACGCCCATGAATGAGTGGTCTTCGAACAGGTTTATCAGATCGCTGAGTGATGTGTCAACGGTAACATGAAGGGGTTCCGAAATCATCAGTTGCGTGACGATCCTGTCGCGGGGAGCGAGCAGCAGGTCGCGCATCCTGAGCACGCCCATCAGCTGCCCGACGGTATCTGTGACATACAGGTACTGCACCAGAAATTCTGCATACCGCTCGCTGTTTCGTTCCAGATCCGCGATGATATCCCCGACCGTCGTTGTTGAGGGGTATGCAACATACTCCGATGTCATGAGTCCGCCCGCTTTGTCGGCGGGATAACTCAGGAACTTACGTGCCTGCTCGGCATGCACGTTTGGCATCGCCAAAAGGATGGCTTCCGCGTCGGAAGAGCTGATGTCGCCCAGAATATCCGCCTGTTCGTCCGCAGGCAGCAGGTCGACGATAGCAGCGGCGGCAGAAGGGGACATTTCTGTGATCACTCCCGCCGCCTGTTCATCGGAAAGGTCCCGCAAGAGATCGGCGGCTTCATCCGGCGACAGCAAAGCGATAAGCCGGCCCCGCATCTCGTCGTCGAGTCGCGACATTGCGAGAGCAGTCTCGACAGGTGTGAGGTTCTCGATGAACGCCTCCGCCTCTTCCGCCTTGCCGCGTTCAATCACCTCGATAAGTCTATCCCACGACTCAGCAATTCTCATCGTCTATGCCTCCAGTGCGTATCCGTCCAGTGCGCTGCAGATCCTGTGCGTGTTTGAATGTGCAATGATTTCGGTGGAGTGTCAATGCCGGGTTGGTACTATTTTCCGTCACGGTACCTGTAAGGTCATGCCGTCCCCCCGTTGGTACCGTCCGGGAATGGTGACCGGAAGTCGTCCACGCGAAGTAATCCTCCCTGTAATCACCTTCGCAACGGATCGCTCTGC
The DNA here is from genome assembly GCA_963700635.1 of uncultured Bacteroidota bacterium. GTDB lineage: Bacteria > Bacteroidota > Ignavibacteria > UBA10030 > UBA6906 > JAGDMK01. Next base: position 39,697 of record CAVOYH010000005.1, read on the forward strand.
GAGAACGGTCCCATTGAATGGCGTCATGACAACCTGTGTCTCCGGAAGCTTGCCAAGGACATACGGATCACCAAACGCAACGAGGATGACGGGCTTGGTGTATGTCCCCAGGGAGTGGAGGAAATCGTCCAGCGGTTTTGCAAATTGCCGCTCCCCGTGCCAGGCGATGACGGAGAGGTAAATGCCTACCAGCAGCACGTCGGCCTGTCTTGCCGACGACCGGATCTTTTCAAAGCGTTCTGTTCCCGTCTCATTGGAAACGCGCGTGAGCGTAGCTTCTGCAACAACCTGGTGTATCTCGTCAAGAAGATCCGTGCCAATCTGTGGAGATGGTTCCTCGGTGACGGTGACGATATGAACGCGGGCAGTTGGGGGGAGGGGGAGGATCTGCCCCGCATTTCTCAGGAGCGTGACCGATGCGTCTGAGATCTCCTCCGCAATACTCTGAGATGCAGGGGCACCGACAACCGTGAAGACCGAATCGATGTTTACCGTCCTGTTCTCTGCCAGACCGGCCCAGGCCTTTGCCGTAAGCACTCTTCTCACCGAGGTGTCGATCCGTTCTTCTGAAATACGTCCGGTCCGTACCGCAGTGTGAAGCCCCATCCATGCTTCCTCGATGTCCTCCGGCGCGAGAACCGCATCGGCGCCCGCTTCGATGGCGCTTACGGCCGCTTCCGAAGGGGAAAAATGATCGGTGATCCCCTGCATCCTCATTCCGTCCGTCACAATCAGTCCGTCGAATCCGATCTGGTTCCTCAGGATGCCGGTAAGGACAGGGCGGGAGAGAGTTGCCGGGCGGCCCGTGGGGTCTATCTTCGGCAGGGCAAGATGGGCAGTCATGACCGCCATGGCCCCAGCAATAATCCCCCGCCAGAACGGCACCAATTCAACGGTGTTCATGCGGCTTAAGTCGAAGGCAAGTGAGGGGAGGCCCATGTGCGTGTCCTCCCGCGTGTCGCCGTGGCCCGGGAAGTGTTTCAACGTCGCAATCATGCCGGATTCCTGGGCTCCGCGGACGTATGCCTCGACCATGCCCGCGACGATCTCCGGATCCTCACCGTAGGAGCGCGTGTTGATGATCGGGTTGTCGGGATTGTTGTTCACATCGGCAACGGGGGAATTGCTCCAGTGGATCCCCACGGCCCGTGCTTCCCGGGCGGTGATTCGACCGAACTCATACGCATAGCGCGGATTTCCCGTGGCGCCGATCGCCATCTGCGAGGGGAACTGAGTTCCGCCCCCTGCTATGTATTTCGGGAGCTTGTCGGTCCACCCGCGGGATAGGCGCCATGGGCGGGTAAATGTCATCCCTGCTTCCAGGTCGGCGTTGATGAACAACGGGACTTTTGATGCTCGCTGGAGCTTGTTCGTGATCAGCGGGATGTCGAGCGCCCCTCCTCCGCCCAGGATGAATGTCCCGACGTGATAGCGGCGGATCATATCGAGGGCGAAACGGAATGCCGGGTGCTCTTCGTGGGTGTAGAGGGCCACGAGCTCACAGACCAGGAGCTGGCCGACTTTCTCTTCAAGGCTGAGGGAGGCGAGGGTTGAATCCACCCATCGTGAGTGCCGGGCAGTGGAGGTCTGGCATGCCGAAGGGAATGGAAGGTGAACCGCCAGGGTAAGGAGGGCGACGAGAAAGCGCATGTCGAATTTCCGAAGAGTGGGGGTTGATCAGAACATAGCCATCGGGATGATCGTTGTCAACCCCTTGTAGGGGTATACTTCCTCCTCAGATCAGCGCATTGTGCCGCAGCTGCAACGTTTCTTCGTTGTCTTGTGTTAAAGATTGATATGTCAACAAAGGAGTGAGTGGGTATGACTGGATCACTGCAACATCCGCATGACCCCGGGCGCGCGCAACTCGTCCGGGCCGGACACGATATTGCCGGAGAGCATCGTGGACTCGGTATAAGTGTTATCGAATTCAAGGTGGTTCCGGGGGACAGCAGCGGTCTCCTTATTCTCGAAAATACATTCCACGCAAAAGGGGGCCCCCCCCGGCATGTGCACCTCAGCCAAGATGAATGGTTCCATGCCGTCGAAGGGGACTTTGTGCTGGAGGTTGGGGAGCAACAGTTCACGCTGCGACCGGGTGATTCTGTGCTTGCCCCCCGCATGATACCTCACGTGTGGGCACACGTCGGCGATGGGCGTGGCAGAATGCTGATCGCCTTTTCGCCCGCCGGCGACATGGAGGGATTCTTTCGCGAAGTCACGATGGCGAACGCGATGCCGCCGCAACATCCGGAGGTCTGGCGGCGTCATGGGATGGAGTTGGTCGGACCGCCGCTTTCTGTAGACGCATTGTGAGATGCTCTGTTCGGTCCGGCAGATTACTCATGTTGTAGCCTAGCGGTCTCTTGCAAATCTCCTCAAATAAAAGACATGGCCGTCGTACTTTGTTTCCACGAGATCCCCCTCAGCCACCAGCCGATCAACAACATTCCAGGAAGATCCAGCCCGAGTTAAAAATGTGTTAACAGCCTCTTTTCTCATCGGGTGAACAGCGGTGATGCTCAGGATGTCTTTTTCAACATCGCCGGTAAAGGCAAACGTATCTCCCTCATAGCCGATCAGATATTCCACTCGCTCCACTTTGTCCGCAAGAATCTGATACGCCCGGTTGATGGTCTCTTCATCTGGCCTCCGAACCAGCCTCTCCGCCGGTGGGCGGGTGGGAATGCTCAGATAGGCCTGAGCCGGCTGAACCTGATGGAGAAAATCGGCTACCTCTTTCAGGCAGTCATCGTTGTCATTCAGCCCCCTGACGAGCATCGTTTCCGTCACCAGTTTTCCGGTGAAACTTTCAGCAAAGGAGAGTATTCCTTCCAGAATGTGGGACAGCCGGATTGCCCTGTGAGGCCGATTGATCCGTCGCCAGGTTTCTTCCTGGAGAGCATCAACCTTCAGTGAAACCCAATCGGCCATGCCGAGTTCTTCTCTGACGTCATCGCGCCAGAGAAGGGAGCTGTTCGTGATCACCCCGACAGGGACATCCAGCGTCTTTAATAGCAGGATTTCCCTGCCCAGGTTAACGTCCAGAGTAGGCTCCCCGTCCGGCACAAAGGTGAGATAGTCTACTTGTTCCGACTTCTTCTTCGCTTCCGTCAACCTGATCTGCACGTCCCGAAAAATATCCTCGGGCGCATAGAAGAAACGGCGATCATTCTGCATCAGGGTGGTTCCCCCCACCTGACAGTAAACGCAGGAATAGGTGCATACCTTGGCCGGAATGTTATTGATACCCAGACTCTTTCCCAGACGACGTGAGGGAACGGGCCCATAAGAGTATCGGACGTTGCCTGTGGTCATAAGGTTTCTCCTGATGGGGGTTTCCATCGGTATTCCGGTGGTGCCTCCATGTCGTTTTCCCGCGAGAAGGTCAGTTTATCATAGGCATCCAGAAATCTTTGCAGAATGGGATGGGTGCCGACGATTTCTACCGTTTCTCTTTATTTCGGGCACTTCTTGAGCACCATGAACCAGTCAAGAACCGTAGTGTCAGATGCCGGAGTTTCAACACGTTCCTTGGCCATGCCGCAGGAACCCGGTGGTGGCACAATGACGTCTTCTCCGGGGCTCCAGTTTGCGGGTGTCGCCACGCTGTGCTTATCGGATAGCTGCATGGCCACCAGCAGTCGCTTGATTTCGTCCATGTTGCGGCCGTTGCTGAGAGGGTAATACAGAATTGCTCTGACAGTGGCTTTCGGATCGATGATGAAGACCGCTCGAACAGCCTGAGTGGTGCTGGCTGCGGGCTGAAGCATTCCAAACGCCTTGGATACATCCATCGTAAGATCACTGATGACCGGGAATGTCACCTCGACTCCCTTCATGCCCTTGAATACGATCTTCTCCTTTATGGTCCTCAGCCAGGCGATGTGGCTGTAAGTGCTGTCGATGGAGAGACCGAGGAGTTTACAATTGAGTTTTTCGAACTCCGGTTGCAGGGACGTAAAGGTCATGAACTCAGTGGTGCAAACCGGGGTGAAATCGGCCGGATGGGAGAAGAAAATCACCCACTTGCCTTTGTAGTCGTCAGGGAAATTGATCGGCCCCTGTGTGCTTTCCGCTTTAAAGGACGGGGCTTTTTCGCCGATCAATGGAAGTCTTGCTTGCAGGTCCATCTTTGTGTTTCTCCTTACGTAAAGTTAGTATACGCCGCGGCCGCGCCGATCCATGGGGGCGGCCGTCGGTCAGTTGTTTCACGGCGGGCAGCTGGGTTTTATTCCGACGTGGTTTTCGTTTTGATCTCGTCCAGCTGTTTTCTTATGGAGTCCAGTTCCGACTGCAACGCCTCGACCTGGTTCTTGAGCTCCTGCTCCTCCATTTCCGGATCGGGTTTCTGGTATGGTGCCGGGTATCCATAAGGAGCGGCATTACCGCCGGACCGCATCCACCTCGGCAGGCCGGTGGCGCGGAACATGTTCCGCCATCCGCGTCCGTTCCCGCCGAATCCCCGGCCACGGGGTCCACGGCCTCTCGCGAAATCCATTCCAATGTCACTTGCCGGGACAGGGTTCGCATACCCCGGCTCCCCGGACCCAGCGCAGTATCCAGCCGCGCGTCCGGTTCTTGCTTTTTTCCCCATCGGTCCAGTTCGATCTCCTCCTGGCATTGTTGTATCCTCCTTTCAAAATGATTGTCTCTTATTGCCTTGTCATGGCAGTTCCACACTTCGGGCATGTGCGCTCAACGCAGGGCACGCCGCGTTCGTGTGGTGCCGTCTGTCCGCATTTTGGACAAAGGCAGGTGCCGGCAACGCCAGCCGCAGAAGGACCTCCCTTACGACCTCGACCTTGTCCGCCCTGGCCCTGACCCTTTCCGCCCCCTTTTCCCATTCCACCTCGACCTTGTCCGCCCTGGCCCTGACCCTGTCCGCCACCTTTTTCCATTCCAACACGTCCTTTTTCGTTCATCTCGTATTCCTCCTCCTTAGTTGTGTCGCATATTCTCCTATGACGACCGCGACCGCAACAGCCCGGCATAGCAAATGTATCGTGTTCAAACGTACCACTGAGCCAAGCCTGAACGACCAATTGCAGATCGCCGGCCACGAAGGGGACGACCTGGATTCCGTAGGCGGTGACCATCCCGCTCATCGGCCTGGAGATCGCACCGCAAACCAGTGTGTTGATTCCAAGCTCCACCAGTCGAAGTGTCTTTTGAACGGACTGATCTTCCGGGAGCGTTTCCTGGCTCTCGCGGATAATACGTCCTGAGGCGGCCTCGACGACGTGAACCTGTCGCGCGGTGTCGAAAACTGGCGCGATGCGATCGTCCCAGTATGCGAATGCTGTTTTCATTGTCCGGGTCCTGCTCCTCGTTCACGCTCTATAAAAGGGCAAGTACGGTGCCAGGCTCACCGATTGGACATTAAAAGCTTGTAAGAGGTTATAATCAAAGAAGATATGGATGGCAGACGGTGTGGGTAAAAAAGGTATAGAGTAGTTTTGTCGCTACTGTATCTGTTACCGATTGGTGCAGCTAAGCTACTGTGTTCGCTTGCGAGTGGCGCGGCCGTCTCGTTCGGGAAGGGAAATATTCAGCTTTTTCATCCTGCGGAAAAGCGTGGTTTTGTGGATGCCAAGCTCCCGAGCTGCCGCCAGCCGGTTGAAGGCGTTTCGTTCGAGTGCGGCGTGGATGGCTTGAGCATCGAGGACATTGTGGGCGGACCGCATATCGGCATCCGCGCCCGCCATTACGCCGCGAGCTGTCAATTCTCCGGGTAGGTGCGCGAATTCTATTTCCCCGTCGCCACAGAGAATGAACGCACGCTCGATGACGTTTTCCAGCTCGCGGATGTTACCCGGCCAGTCGTGGGCCATGAGGAGGGATAAGGCCTCCGCAGCAATCCCCTTTACGAATTTCCTCTGCGACCGGTTGAACCGGGTGACGAACTGCTCAACCAGGAGGGGAATGTCTTCTTTTCGTCGGCGCAGCGGGGGCAATTCGACGCGCACCACGTTCACGCGGTAGTAGAGGTCATCCCGAAAATGCCCCTGGCGCATTTGGTCAGCCAGGTCTTTGTTTGTTGCCACAATGACACGAACGTCAGCTGCTTCGGATCGGGTGGCTCCCAGCGGCTCATACATACGTTCCTGCAGCACACGGAGCAATCTGACCTGAAGGGCCTGGCTGATCTCGCCGATTTCGTCGAGTAAGATCGTCCCCCCCTTGGCCAATGCAAAGCGGCCAGGTTTATCCTTGTTTGCTCCGGTGAACGCCCCGGCCTTGTATCCGAACAATTCCGATTCCAGCAATGTGTCGGGCAAAGCCCCGCAGTTGACTGCGATGAACGGCCCCTGGTTTCGCGGGCTGAGCGAATGGATTGTCCGCGCCACCAGTTCCTTCCCGGTGCCGGTTTCTCCGAGGACAAGAACCGTGCTGGGGCTGGCGGCGATGGCAGGCAGAACTTCGAACACTCGCTGCATCAAGGGGCTTCTGCTGGTCAGGTCGCCGACCCGGAATTTCCCCTCCAACTCCTGTCGTAACGCCTCGACTTCGGAAAGATCGCGGAATGTCTCTGCGCCGCCGATCACGCGCCCATCGCCGTCCCGCAGCATTGCCGTAGAAATGCTGATGGGGATGCGGTTCCCGTCCGAATCAACGATGTACCCGGATTTACCGATGATGGGTTTGCCGGTCTTCAGGGTTTCCTGAAGCGAACAGGCGGCCTCGCACATGCTGGAACGAAACACATCCGAGCAGCGTTGGCCGATCGCCTCATTACGAGACACACCCGTGATCTCTTCGGCGGCCCGGTTGAACGACGTGACGCGCCACTCCATATCCACAGTAAAAACGCCGTCTGAGATGCTCTCAAGGATGGTTTCGGTCGGAGTCAGGGCTGCTGGTTTCGTGCTTTTCTTACGGCTGTTCATCCCGATGTGCAGACCCTCCCTGCATAGAATCCCCGTAACTCCTCTACCCTGCTAATGATCCGTGTGCTCATGTGCTATATCAGTTGCCCATTCGTTGATTCACCATGCACCGCCCCTTAAAGAAAACCGTTTCATGCCTCAATCTCAAGGCCATACTCATCTATATTTGAGATTAACTCCCACATTAAAACATGCGAAATTGGATCCAAGTTCCACAAAGACGCGATCTGACCTCCGACACTCCTTCAAGATTTTGTAGATAAAAATGTTATCTTGGCCGTAGGGAGTCTCTGGAAAAACGGACTCAATCTTGGCATTTGCCCTGCGGACGGTTCACGCGGCGGACATAGCAGCCCAAGCCACGTGAAGCGGTTCCTTGATTGCAGGCACCATCTTTTAGTTGTATTCACCGCAGTTTTTCCCCGCGTTCATCGTCTAATGATACAGAAGCTCACTGAATTGGAGTTCATGCAAGACCGGGAATTCATCGACCGATTGGTGGCAGGAGATCAGGAGGCTTTTCGCCTCCTCGTGGAACTCCATCAGGCAAAGGTCATCAATACCTGCTACGGCTTCCTCGGCACCAAAGAGGATGCCGAAGACACTGCGCAGGAGGTCTTTCTCGAGATCTTCCGGTCCATTGAAGGATTCCGGGGTGATGCGTCACTTTCCACCTGGATCTATCGTATCGCGGTCACCCGGTCGCTTGATAGTGTCCGGGCTCGAAGTCGGGCAAAGAGAACGGATCATCTTAGACAACTGCTGGGATTGGGTGAAACAATGAACGAACCGAAGGCACCGGAAGAGCTGGCCCCGGACATTCAGCTCGAGGAGAAGGAGCGCATGGAACTGCTTCTCCGTACGATAGCGAAACTGCCGGAGAACCAGCGCGTGGCAATCACACTCGCGAGACTGGAAGGGTTCAGTTACACCGAGGTTGCCGGGATCCTGGAGACAACCGTCGGTGCCGTGGAGTCCCTTTTGGTCCGCGCCAGGAAGAATCTTGAGAAGGCTCTGTCAAAGTACTTTCAGCGTCGATTGGCCGATCCGCGCGAAGGGGGATCGTCGTACGCTGAACAACGGAGGAGCGCATTATGACCAAACGCGAACGCATTCAGGACGAAGTGCAGAAGACGATCAGTTTTCTGGACAAGATGCCGCGACTCGACGGGAATCCATTTCTGTATACGCGCATCGCGCTGCAGTTGAACGCTGGAGCCGGACGGTCATCGGCACGCGCCGGTCATCGTCTCGCCGCTGTGTTCAGTACCGTGCTGCTGGCGCTTCTGATCATTTTCAACATCATGACACTGGCGCACTCCCTGACGGGTGCGGCCGGCGACACAGTGTCACGATCGGATCTCAAGGAAACCATAGTGCAAGAGTACCAGATCGGTGTGGATCCGCGGGCGCAACTTATCATGACTGAGACCAGGTGAGGCACGTATGGACATCTTTGCGCAAAAGAAACTTCTTTATGTGATCATCGTCCTGCTGGTTGTCCTGAACGTGGCCTCCCTCGGCATGCTCTGGTATCAGCACGCACAACGGGATGTCGTTCCTGCCGCTCTTACGCGCGGTGGAAGGGGAGCTATGGGGCGGCTGGTCGAGCGTGAGCTTGATCTTTCGGGGGAACAGCGCGAGAAGTTTGACCTACTGGGCGCGGAACATGCCTTGACCCTGACGCAGACCCAGGATGCGCTCATCCAGGCCAAACGGGCGATACTCAAGGAGGTCACTGCGCCGGCCCCGGATACTGCCCGCGTAAGACTCCTCGTGCACGAGATCACGGCGAATCAGGACCGGCTCGAGTGGCTCCTGTTCGATCACTTTGTCCAGATCCGCTCGCTCCTGAGAGAAGACCAGAAACAGAAGTTCGACAATCTCATCATTGAAGTGACTGAAGCCCCTCCCCCGCAGCGGCGGGGCGGATTGCGGCGGGGATTGCCGGAGGGGCCGCCTCCGTCAGGCAGGCCTGAACCAGAACCCAGAAATTAGAGACAACGGAGAGGAAACAGCGTGAATCAACTGACGATAACACCCGACCTCGCGATCAGCGAAACGGGCTTCCTGTTCCTTTCGTCCACCGGCGAGACCTTTACGGTGAACGAACTGGGAAAACAGATACTGAGATCCCTCCAGGATGGGGTGAGCCAGGAGGCGATCATCCAGGCCATCACCGAAGAATTCGACGTTGAGCCGGTGGATGCGCAACGGGACGTCGTGGACTTCGTTGGACTCCTGAAGCACCTGCGCCTGGCGGTTGAATCATGAACATCGCCATCACGGGGTTGAATAATATCGATAATCCAGGGCCGGGAGTGCCTGTAATCCGCGCGCTTCGGGATTCGGGAGAAGTTGACGGGCGCATCATCGGACTGCTTTATGACACGCTTGAGCCGGGCGCCTACCTCCCTTCGGTCGCAGATGCGAGCTACATGATTCCGTATCCCTCCGCGGGCCTGGAGCACCTGTACGGGCGGCTCGCCGTGATTCTGGAGCGGGAGAAGATCGACGTCATCATTCCCACGCTCGATTCCGAGTTAAACGGATTCATCGCACTCGCGCCCCGCCTCAAGACGCTTGGAGTGCGCATGCTGCTGCCCTCAAAGGAGCAGTTGGCCATGCGGGCGAAGGATAAGCTCGCCGATTTTTGCCGCAAACACGGGATCGCTGTTCCTGAGAACATCCTGGCAACCTCCGTACAGGATGTGTACACGATCCAGACACACTATGACTATCCGGTCGCTGTGAAAGGCATCTTTTACGATGCTGTGATCGCGAACAATTTCGAAGAAGCGCTCTCTGCATTCCACCGGTTGCAGGAGAAATGGGGGCTCCCCATTGTTGTGCAGGAGTTCGTCCACGGCGACGAGTATAATGTGTGCGCTCTCGGTGACAACGGTGCGACCGTTGGCGCCGTTGCTATGAAGAAGATGTACATCACGGACAAGGGGAAGGGGTGGTCGGGCATCACCATCCGGGAGCCGGCGTTGATCGGGCTGACCGAAAAGACGATCGGGGCCCTGCAGTGGAACGGTGGGATCGAACTCGAATTCGTGAAGGATCAGGCAACCAATGCCTATGTCCTTCTGGAGATCAACCCCCGCTTTCCGGCCTGGGTGTACCTGGCCGTTGCTGCCGGACAGAACCTTCCTCTGGCCGCCGCAAAGCTTGCCCTCGGCCAGCCCGTTCCGAAGTTCAGTTCGTACGATATCGGGAAGATGTTCATCCGGTATTCGTGGGACCTTATCACTGATATCAAGCGATTTGAAGAAATCACCGTCAGCGGGGAATTACACAATGACTAAAAGACCGTATGAGCGGCCCGTCATCACGAAGCAACAGTCCGGATTTATGAACAAGTTCGGCAGTGCGCCGGCGAGCACGCCGAGAACTGAGATCGATGGTGTTCCGATCAAGCAGTTGACTGAGGATTTTGGCTCGCCACTGTTCGTCCTTTCGGAGCGCACGATCCGTGAGACCCAGCGCTCGGCCTTGCGCGTATTCCGTACCCGCTATCCGCGTGTACAGTTCGCATGGTCCTACAAAACGAACTACCTCAACGCGGTGTGCTCGGTCTTTCATCAGGAAGGATCATGGGCGGAGGTGGTGTCGGAATTTGAATACGACCGGGCCCGGGCTCTGGGGATTCCCGGCGAACACATCCTCTTCAACGGCCCCGACAAAAGTTCTGATGCGATCGAGAAGGCGATCCGCGATCGCGCGAAGATCCATATCGATCATATGGATGAGCTTTATGAGATCATTGAGGTCACTGAACGTCTTGGTCTGAATGCGGATGTGGCCATTCGTGTGAATATGGACGTCGGGGTCTATCCGAAATGGGACCGGTTCGGGTTCAACTACGAGAACGGGGAAGCGCAGGATGCGCTGAAGCGCATCGTGATGACATCGCGGCTGAAACTCGTCGGCCTGCATTGCCACATTGGCACCTACATGATGAGCGCTGAACCCTATCGCATCGCCATGGGGAAACTTGTGACCCTCGCCAACTGGTTGAAGAGCCAGCATGGCATCGCCGTCCAGTACCTCGATGCGGGAGGCGGTCTGCCATCCCGGAATACCCTGAAAGGTCAGTATCTGCCGGCCGAGGACTCGCTGCCGTCGCTGGAACAGTACGCAGACGCGATCACCGCCCCTTTCCTGGAACTTGCTGCGCGGCGGGACGAAATGCCCATGCTGATTCTCGAATCCGGTCGGGCTCTGATCGACAGTGCCGGCTTTCTCGCGAGCACCGTCCGCGCGGCGAAGCGCCTCTCCGATGGAAAACGCGCGCTCGTGCTCGATGCGGGGGTCAATATTCTCTTTACGAGCTTCTGGTACAAGCATACCATTCTCCCCGCCCAGCCGGCCGGGATCATGAAAGAAAACGCGGCGGTCTTCGGTCCGCTCTGCATGAACATCGATTGTATCCGAGAGGACATCACTGTGCCCGGTCTCAAAAAGGGTGATCAGGTGGTGATCCTCAACGTCGGGGCGTACAATATGACGCAATGGATGCAATTTATCACGCTGCGTCCGGCCGTTGTGATGATCATGGAGAACGGGAAGGCAGAACTCATCAGGAAACCGGAAGACCTGGCCTATGTGATGAGTCCCGAGTCTGTCCCGTCCTCACTCACGATTTCGACGCCGGTCTAGGGGAACCCAGCATGCACTTGTTTTTTGATGCGCTGCTTTACAGCTATGCGCAGATATTTTTCAGCAACAGGAAGTGGTTCGGCGTGCTGGCGCTCGCCGCGACCGCGACCATGCCGTTGATCGGCGTGGGGGGGCTGGTCGGGGCGCTCGTCGTCAACGGCCTTGCCCTGGGCCTGCGATTTGACAAGGAGCGGATCCGCAGCGGCTTCTACGGCTTCAACGGTATCCTGTTCGGGGCCGCCGCGATGTACTACCACCAGCCTACGCTGACGTATCTCGTGATGTCGTTGCTGTTCGTCGTCATCGCCTTCTTCGCCACAGCAGCGCTCGAACACTACTTCGCCACAGCGTTTAATCTGCCCGGCCTGAGTCTGCCGTTTGTTCTGACCTTGTATGTGTTCGTGGTGTTCCTCGGAAACTTCGATTGGGTCGTTCTCCATGCGACCGGGTCGCAAGCGACGCTGGTGGCGTTCCTGCCGCGGTCTGTGCTCTTCTATTTTCAGTCGCTGGGGTATGTGCTGTTCCAACCCGATGCGCTGGCGGGCGTGTTCCTTGCGGTCGGACTGGTTCTCTTCTCGCGTGTCTTTTTGGTCGGTAGCGTTCTTGCCTACGGCACGAACTGGGTTCTCGCTGCGTATCTCTTCCCGGATGCCACGGATGCGTTCATCCTGCAGTCCTCGGTGAACGCCATTCTGGTCGCTCTGGCTCTGGGCGGGACCCTGATCATCCTCTCTCGGAAGACCGTGCCTCTGCTGGTTTTCGCGGGGGTGATATCGCTGGTGTTCACCGGGTTCTTCACGCGTTTCCTGTCGGTCTCGGATCTTCCGGTGCTGGTCCTGCCGTTCAATCTTGTGACCCTCGCCACCATCTATTCCCTCAAGTTCCGGCAGGAGCAGAGTGACCTGGTCCTGCTCTATTTTGCTCCCGGATCGCCAGAGGAGAACTACTATTACCATCAGAACAGAAAATCCCGGTTCGAGCGGTTTCGTTATCTCTTCCCTGAGTTGCCCTTCTTCGGAGAATGGAGTGTGTCTCAGGGAATCGCCGGCGATATCACTCATAAGGGTGCGTGGAGCGATGCCTGGGATTTCGTGATCCTTGATGATGAAGGGAAAGAACATTCCGGTCAGGGAACCGTGGTCCAGGAGTACTTCTGCTACAACACCCCGGTGGTTGCGTCTCTGGATGGTGATGTGGTCCGTGTGGTCGACGCGATTCCGGACAATGAGATCGGCGAAGTTAATGTTGAGAACAACTGGGGCAATACCATCATCCTGGACCATGGTCAGGGCCTGTTTTCAGCGCTCTCGCATCTGAAACCCGGTTCGGCCCAGGTTGGGAAGGGAGATCACGTCCACAAAGGGCAGATCCTGGCACGCTGCGGGAACAGCGGCCGCTCCCCGGTCCCCCATCTGCATTTTCAGTTCCAGGGTACCGATCGTCTGGGGGAGAAGACGCTTTCGTTCCCTCTGGCTCAGTACCTGGAAAAAACCAACGGGTCCGTCGAGCTCCGCACGTTTGAGTATCCCCAGCAGGGGAGACGCGTCCATAACATTGAGCTTCACGGGGATGTGCGCCGCGCATTCTCGTTCCCTGTCGGCGCGGACTATACGTTTGACTGTACGCTGAACGGACGGGCTTTCGAGGAACGGTGGGAGGTCAAGATCGACAGTCTGAACACCGTCTACATCGACTCCACCGGTGGGGCCACCGCCTATCTTTATCCCCGGGACAAGGTGTTCTCCATGGCGAACCTCGTGGGAAACCCGCGCTCGGCCCTTTCGTTCTTTTTCCTGAACTCCATCAGCGTGCCTCTGGGATACAACACACATATGCAGTGGAGCGATCAGTTGCCCGTCCGCCTCATGATCGGCGGTGGTCTGCGTTTTTTCTCGGAGTTCCTGCTCATCTTCGGCGACCAGTTTGTGGCCAGGGCGGTACTCCATTTTGATGAACAGGCCGGTCAGGGTAACGGGTTCTCCATCCATGCGCTCTTCACCGTGTCCGGTCGCGGCATCTTTTCCCGGTATCGCCGGCAGGCTGAGGGACGCATCACGGTCGACGGCGAAGGCGAGATCGCTTCGTTTGAATACACGGACCCAACAACGACATTCAACGCTCACCGAATACACAAAGGATCCAACATATGACGATACGAACTATGTGGCTGATCACGCTGACGCTGGTTCTTGCTGTTGCCGCGACGGAGGGTGCCGTGCGGGCGGAGGATAAGGCCCGTGCGTTCACGATCTCCATCAAGGAAGAGACCAACGGCAACTGGAAACGTGCGATTCAAGTCATGCTCGACCTTTCCAGTGGAATCGGCACAGACTACCTCACCACGCTCCGCCTGGGATGGCTCCACTACAACGCACGGGAGTTCGAGAAGTCCGCACAGTACTACAGAGAAGCAATGCGCATCAGCGACAACAGCATCGAGGCCCTTCTTGGCGTCACCCTTCCGTATGCGGCCCAGGGAAAATGGGACGCCGTCCAGGAAGCGTACAAGTCGATTCTCGCCAAAGACAAACTCAACTACATAGCGAACCTTCGTCTGGGACAGATCTACATGAACCAGGGGAACTACCTGATGGCGAGGCGATATCTCGATCTGCTGGCTGAAAACTACCCCGGCGACTACGAGACCAATCTCTACGTGGGATGGACCTATTTCGGTCTCGGCAGCAAGACGAAGGCCCGGGAGGCATTTATCAATGCGATGAGCGTGTATCCAGCTGATACGAGTGCTGTCAAAGGGTACGGGTTGACCAAATGAAGACTCTCGTTCTGCTTGGTGCGTTGATCCTCAGCGTGTGTCCGGGTTTCTCACAGCCATCGACGACAACATTCCTGCCTGCCGGATACTACACGGCAGGATCATATTCGAACGGGAACAGTTCGAACTCGTATGCCGGCTATGCTACCGTGGCCTTTGGCGGTCTTGACTATGTCGTGGCAGGTTATGACGCAATGACGATCCAGTCAACACCTTGGACCTACGATCAGCAATTCTTCGTGGTCGGAGCCCTGAAGAACCTCTACCCTTTCTATGTGAAGTTGAATGTTGGACGAATCGAAGGGACATTCAAGCTTGCGGGGCAGCGGTATTCCTATGCCGATCAGACAGACATTCTGAACGGCGGCTTCCTCTATAATGTGGACGTTTTCTATGTCGGGGCGACGTACACCTATATGAGCGTCAGCGGATACACAAATGTGCGCTCCCACCAGATCGGACTTCAGGGAGACTGGTTGTTGGACCCGGCCTTCAACCTCTCAATACGTCCGCTGTATTCGCGGGTGACGGATGGCCGGTCATTGATTTCTGTTGGAGGGGAGGTGTCGTATGCCCCTTGGAAGACGCTTGTATTGCGGGTGTCAGGGATGGCGGGGAAGCGGGCATACTATTTTAATCCCGATTTCCTGACCGTGTTCAACCAGAACGAAACACAAAAGAGTCTGTGGGGCATCCGCATGGAATACACGATTGTCTCCGGCCTGACCGTGATTGGGAGCTATCAATCGGCGGGCTTTTCCGGGTACACGGTGCGTTATGCCGCGATCGGAGCGCGGGCCCGCATCCCGTTGTGATTACGAGCGGTCTTCCGTCTGCGCCCAAGATGATGTCGGGACCAGAAAAAAGCCCCCGGGTGTGTACACCCGGGGGCTTTGGCTCGCCAGAACCCGTCTCAATCCTGCCGGGAAACACGAAACCACACAAGAGTCTGTTGTCGATATTGCTGAGCGCACGGCTGCTAAATGACCTGTTCTGCCGATTCTGGTTCGCTGTCGGGAGCCGACATTGCCTTGAACGATTTGCGCGCCTCGTCCGTACCGATGATCGCCACCAGGTCGTTGACCTGAAAGCGGAATGCAGCGTCCGGGTTGGCGGTCAGCTTTCGTCGCGAATGACGCCAACGACCGACGCTCCCACCTTTTTGCGGATCTCTGCCTCCCCGATGGATCGGGCCACGAGTTTGCTGCCATCCTGTAGCAGAACCCACTGCAGATCGAACTGCCGTTCGGCCGATCGAAGCTGTGCGAGCATGCGGTGACCTTTCCCCTCGTCGAAGAAGGGACCGAAAAGATCCTGTCGCACCGAATCCGTGCGTTGCTGTATTTCGGTCACGGGAATCGGAAAATGAAGCAGAGACTCGCGCGTCATCTCGAGGCTGGCCTCAAACTCGGGCAGCACCACCCCGCTCACGTTCATTTTCTTGAAGACAGGGAGGAAGGAAGGATCGGAGGTTCTGGCCACCACGTTCAGCTCACCGTTCTGTCGCTGGCCGTTGGTGATGATCGTCCGGGCCGCGACCATATCCGGGGTGGTCACAACGAGTAGCCGTGCGGTGCGCAATCGCGGCCGCTTCGAGTACGATCTCGTGTGTCGCATCGCCGTAGACGATAGGGATGTCATCTTTCTGCGCGCTCTGGACCCGTCGGTGATCGAGCTCGACGACCACCAGCGGTATCCCGAAGCTTTTTAGCGCAGCGGCAATTCTCGACCCCACCCGTCCACCGCCCACAATGACCGCGTGTTGCCTGAGACCTGTCTCCGGAATGTTGAGCGTATCCAGCGCCTCGTGTTTGAACCAGCGCTTCTTCAAGGCGTAGAGCCGGGCGGTCTGGCTTGTAGCGAGGGGCGTCAATATCATCGTCAGAATGGCGGTTGTCAGTATCATCGAGTAGAGATCCTGGCTGATCGAATTCGTCGAGACCCCGACTGTCGCCAGTACGAACGCGAATTCCCCGACCTGGAAGAGCCCCAGTCCGACGGCCAGCGGAACGACGTTGCCGTACCTGAATATCCTGGACAGGGTTGCAAAGATGATGCCTTTGCCGAAGCTGACCGCGAGCAGCAGGACAACCACCTCAAACAGGTGATCCATCAGGAAGACGGGATCGAGCAACATCCCGACCGAAGCGAAGAACAACAGGCCGAACAGGTCTCGTAGGGGAATGATGTCGCTGAGAGCCTGGTGTCCGTAGTCCGATTCGCTGAGCACCATGCCGGCCACGAATGCGCCGAATGCGAATGACAACCCGACCATGTGCGTCACGTAACCGACACCGAGACCGATGGCGGCGATGGCCAGCAAGAACAGCTCCCGGGATCCGAGCTTGGCGATGTGCCCCATCAGCAGCGGCAGCAGTTTGGTGCCCAGGAGCAGCATCCCAAGGATGAAGGCCGCAGCCTTAAGGGCGGCAAAGCCCAGGACGGGAAGGCCCACCGACGGGTTGTTGAGCTGCGGGAGGACGATCATCAGCGGGACCACAGCCAGGTCCTGCACGATGAGCATCCCGATCATAACCTTGCTGGAGAGCGTTCCAAGCCATCCCTGATTCATCAGGGTCTTGAGGATCACCATGGTGCTGGAGAGTGAGATGCAGGCTCCCAGCCAGAGCGAGTCTCGCCACTCCCAGCCTGTCAGGTGGCCAATGCCAAAGCCGAGACCGGTGGTGAGGATGATTTGGATGGGGGTGCCGATCAGGGCAATCTTCTTGACCGGTTTGAGGTCCTTGAGGGAGAACTCGAGCCCGAGGGCGAACAGCAGCAGCGCCACACCGATCTCGGCGAGCTTCTCGATCTCGTGAATATTGGAGACGGTGACGCCGCCAGTGTGCGGCCCCAGGATGATGCCGGCGGCAATATAGCCGAGGATGATGGGTTGTCCCAACCGCTGCAGCAGTACGCCGCACCCGAAGGCGACCACGATGAGTAAAATGATGTCAGTGGCGATGCCCATATTATCTGCCGTGTTCGCCCTTCAACTTGCGGAACTCCAACATGCTCTCAATCCGGATATCGTGACAACCCGCTCTCTGCCACAGAGGGCACGATCGGGGTCTGAGAGGGTACCGCGAACCCCGCGGCGTGACCTCTGGGGTCGACCTTCGAGAGCCGGGATGGTGGTGTTCTCGTGAGGCGGTGCTCGAATAAGGCCGCAATTCCTGGCGCTTATAGCAGAAAGCCCCACCGGGAATCCCGATGGGGCTTTCTGTGAACCAAACTGTGCGTCGGTTCGCACAGGTTATTTTTGGCTCCGCGAACAGGACTCGAACCATAAGGGTGCTCTTGAAATTAACGAATCCGGGCGGTATTTGCAAGTCTATGCCGTCCGGATTTGTGCAGTTGTGACAGTTTTCTCCGCTCAGGGGACAATTAGGGGACAGTGCTTTTTGATGCGCGTTTCGTCTTCAAGATGCAAAGTACAACCGAACAACACCGCAATACTGCCCCTCAACGCACCAAGATTACCGTAGACACATCGTCCGCTTTGAATGGTGTGTATGCAGGACAGTCCATAGTTGTTGAGGCCCAGCATGAGCGGTTGACATTGGGTGATCGAAGCCATACCTTTTTTTCTAAGCACGTCCTCGGGGAGGGCATGTGGGGAGGAATTGTGAAGAGAACCTCTTTTGTCCGAAAGGATGGAAGAGGTTCTTTTGTTCGTACTGCATGCCGCCGCCCCGGACCCTGTTCCAGGTCCTACGCTGTAGGGCCCACCCCGACGACGCCAGTCCCATGTCGTGTGAATAATGATTGCCAGATGGGAGGAGATGCACGATGAAATGGACCGAACTTCTCGTGGCTCTGATGCTTTCTTCATCATGGCAGGCCGCCCGCACTCAGTGGGTACAAACCAACGGGCCCTATGGGGGTGGCGTCATGACTCTAGCTATATGTGACTCGCACCTCTTCGCCGGGATACGGGGTGCTGGTATCTATCATTCGACCGATGACGGCACACACTGGAGTCAAGTCAATTCAGGGTTGACGAATTTGTATCTGTGGGTACTTTTCTTTGATGGCACAAACCTTTGGGCGGGCACCGAGGAGGGGGGTGCCTTTCTCTCGACAGACTTTGGAGCACACTGGACAGCGGTCAATGCCGGCTTTCCGCAGGATCCATATGTTTTTGAGTTTGCCCGCATCGGAACCAACGTATATGCGGGTACCCGGGCGGGAGTTTTTCTCCTAACGGAAAACGGCACACGTTGGACCCCGGTCAATTCCGGATTGACGAACACCTTTGTACATGCACTGGCCGCTAGTGGAACCGATCTCTTTGCCGGGACGGATGGCGGCGTTTTCCGTTCTACCGATAGCGGTGCCGGCTGGGCTCCAGTCAATACTGGTCTGCCCACTCATGAAGTGGGGGCACTTGCAGTTATCGGAACGAATCTGTTTGTGGGTTTTAAGTGGGGCGAGGGAGTATTTCGCTCGACAAACAGCGGCGCAACGTGGACTGATGTCAACTCTGGGTTGTACAACCGGTATGTCCTCACGTTCGCCTCGGATAGTACAAGTCTTCTGGTGGGAACATTCGGCGGTGGAGTGTTTCGTACTACAGACGACGGGGCAAATTGGGTCCCGTGCGGACCGACAGGCCATTTCGCCTGGGCTGTTGCATGCAACGCTGCGTATCTTTTTGCGGGGACAGCTGGTGGAATCTTCCGCTCTTCTGACAATGGGACGAGCTGGCGGGAGGTCGATTCGGGGATCACGCATTCGTACATCTCTGCTCTGGCAGTTAAGGGCACGGATTTGTTTGCCAGTGCTGATGGTAACGGTGTTGCGAGGTCGACCGACAATGGAAACACCTGGACTCCTGCCAACGCGGGCAACTCGAGCACTGTTGTAACTTGCCTGGCCGTCAGTGGCGATTATCTTCTCGCGGGAGCATGGGACGCCGGCGTGTTCCTCTCTACCAACAATGGGGTGAGTTGGACGAGTGTCAATGCCGGGCTAACGAACTTCCTGGTGATGTCCCTTCTTGCCGATGGGACGGACATCTTTGCAGGCACCTACGGCGGGGTCTTTCGTTCAACAGATCGCGGCACCAACTGGGTTTTGACAAACTCGGGTCTGCCCGATGCTCCTATCAATGCTCTCGCTGCCAATGACACATATGTCTTTGCAGGTACATATGGCAATGGGGTCTTTCGTTCAACAGATCACGGCGTGAGCTGGACTTCCGCCAATTCGGGAATATCCAATGCAAGCGTTGAGGCTCTCGGCGTCAGCGGCACGAACCTTTTTGTGGGGACGTTTAATGGCCTGTTTCGATCGACCGACAATGGCACAACTTGGTCGCCGGCAAATACTGGCTTGACAAACAGGGCGGTTCTGGCTTTTGCTGTCAGCGGGAGCTACATTTTTGTTGGCACTGATGGCAACGTTGCCCTTTCAACCAACGACGGAACGACCTGGGTTGCAGCTGACGAAGGCCTAACATGTACAAGCGCCAACAAATGGGTTCGCTCCCTCGCAGTCAGCGGAGAATGCCTGTACGCGGGGACGGGCAAAGACGGTGTCTGGAGACGGCCGCTGTCGGAGATGACTCCCCTTGTTGGCAGACTCGCAATCACTGTTTCTGACGCAGAGAATTGGGGCAGCCCTGGGGCCCGTGCTCGGGTCGTGTTGTACAACAGCAACAACGCCCGGGTGGCTGAAGGTCCGACAAACTCGAGTGGTGCTGTCATATTTGGGGACATCCCAGCGGGGGTTGGATATTACTACAGGGTCTATGTGACCGATTCCTGGAAACCGTGGGGCGAACAATTCTGGGGGGAGAAAACAGGAGTAGCTGTCAATGCGGACCAGGTGACGAATGAATCCTTCATCCACAATACACCATACATGCCTGCCGTGCATGTGTTCCTCGACAGTACTCATGAAGAACTTCTTCCTGGTCTAAGGAAAGCCGTGGCCCCGGGTACGGCACTGCGGGTGGAACTTCAGATAAAGAATCCCAGCTACCCGGGAGCATTGGCCACGTCAGGGTACGGGGGACTGTATTTCGACCGGGACCAGGCATCTCCTTATGACGCAGACTTGATCACGAGTGGGCAGAATTTCGCTCCTGGCACAACCGACACTGTCATCTTCAACTGCAATGCTCCAAGCACACAGGGGGATTACTACTACTCGGTCGCTGCTTATGCATCTTCCGCGCGATACTCCACCATGCTTACTGACGGGAGCTCGTGGTACGATCCAGCCTTCAGAGTCGAAGGCGGTTCTGACGTTCGGGAAGGGGCAGAACAGGAACATTGTACAAAATATTCTCTCCAACAGAATTACCCAAACCCGTGGAATCCTTCGACCATAATCCGCTACGGTCTGCCCATCCGTTCACACGTGACTCTAACGGTCTACAACACGCTCGGCCAGCAGGTGGGGCAGCTGGTCAATGGTGAAATAGGTGCGGGGTATCATGAGGAAAAGTTTGATGCGTCTGGCCTATCAAGCGGCGTGTATGTCTATCGTCTGCAAGCCGGAGACTATGTGGCAACGAAGCGTCTGCTCCTATTGAGATAGTATAACGTATGGAGGAGGGGCAACCTCTCTTTTGGAGTGGGGAGGGATCTATGTGAAGACTGCGAGCTCCTGCGAGACGGAATCCCGACCTAAACTCCCCCAGCCGGAGAAACTTCGTTGACTGGCCCGCTCCCTGTGTTGGGGCCAATAGGGGACAATCGGGTTTTGACATAAAAAAACCCCCAATAAAATCAGGGGGTTTTTGCTCCGCGAGCAGGACTCGAACCTGCAACCCTGCGGTTACGGCATTCCCCAAAGCTTTCGCTTCGGTCCGGACTATCTCATCATCCTCTTATGGCAATGAGGACGCCGGGCGCTGATGGGGCTTATCGGTGAGAATCCTCATCCCCTAGTCTCTGCACGTTCCCTGCTACGTTCATTCTCTTCGCAGGGCTTCGCTCAGGGTTGCCATGCCCCCATTTCCGAGGGTTTAGGGTTCCCTGAATTCACCCGGTTTTCCACTCCCGGTCACCCGGAAGCGCTGCTATTCCTGCATGAACCTCTCGGTGACAGTTTGCGCAGAAATGTACGCGCCTATCAGCATATTTCCGAGAATCTCGACCCATGCAGAGCTCACAGCCGCATGCTCTACCATTGAGCTATCGCGGAATAACTCAAGAATATACGGAAGACCCGCAACATTGTCAACCCGGTCTTACGGAATCAATGGGGCCGGACCAGGGTCACCATCCCTTGCATTTGCCCTCCCCCTCAACGATCTTATTCCATTCATTCCGCACAGTCAGAGGCATCCCCGACACTGACAAGAAGGACCTTCCTTCCGTATGATCGGCAAAATCATTCAACTGGGTCTTGCTCTGATGCTGCCCGCGTCTCTGTCAGCACAATCCACCCCGCGCGAATTCCACGTGGCCCCCGTGGGGAACGACGCGAACCCCGGCAGTATCACAAAACCGTTCAGAACATTCCTGCGGGCCCGCAATGCCGTCCGCGCCCTGCGGCTCCAACATCCCGATCTCACTGACACCGTAAGGGTGTTCTTCCATGAAGGCCAGTACTTCATCGAGACACCCCTGCAGATAGATCCTGATGACAGCGGAACACCTTCATCTCCCACACTGTACACAGCGTACGGCAGCGAACGCCCTACGGTAAGCGGGGGAGTCAGGGTGACCGGCTGGAAACCGACAGTATTCGATACCAGGAAGGTCTGGAGCGCCGATGTGCCGGTGGCTGTCCGCCGCGCCCGGCCCCGATTCCAGGAACTCTGGATCAACGGACAACGCCGTACTCCAGCGCGGCACCCCGACAGCGGGTATCTCACACTCGTTTCCGCCCCGGATGTCACGCCGTCAACCCATTGGATGGACGGCCAGACATCGTTCACGGTCCGGCAGGGAGATATTCCGGCCGATATGGACCTCAGCGGGGGGCTCGTCGTGGCAACAAATCGGTGGGTGGAATCACATCTTCCGGTTCGTTCATTTGATCCGAAACGCAACCTCTTCCAATTCACACGTCGCACAGTGTTCCGGACCGACCCGGATGATCTGTACTATGTTGTGCATGCCCGGGGTGCCTTCGACACGCCGGGAGAATGGTGGCTCGACACGAATCGGGGGAAGGTCTACTATTTTCCTCTTCCCGGCGAATCAATCAAATCGGTGGATGGTGTCGTCCCACTTCTCGGTCAGATTTTGCTTGTCAGGGGGACCCCCCGCGAGGATCGATGGGTGGAACATGTGATATTCCGCGGGATTACGTTCAGCCACGCTGAATGGTTTTTTCCGGAAGGGTACACAACAGACTCCCGCAATTCCGATGCAGGAGGATTCCTGCAGGCCGCAACAGGTGTCCCGGCCGCAATAAGCTGCACCGGTATGCGTCACTGCACGTTTTCCCGCTGCACCATTTCACACGTCGGGACCTACGCAATAGCCATGGGAGAGGCCTGTCTTGACAATACCATCATGCAGTCCGAACTGACCGATCTCGGAGCCGGTGGCGTGTTTCTCGGACTGAAGACTCTTGAGGACGACCACAAACTTCTGACCCAGCGGAACCGGATTCTCGACAATCACATTCATGACGGAGGCCGGATCTTCCATAGTGCAATCGGAATCTGGGTGGGGCAGAGTCCGTTTAACAGAATCGTCCACAACCATATCCATGATTTTTATTATACCGGGATCTCGATCGGATGGACCTGGGGATACGGGCCTGCACTGGGTTCGGGTAACCTTGTCGAACGTAATCATGTCCATCATATCGGCGTGCGCAGTGACGGCGATGGTCCGATCTTGAGTGACCTGGGTGGTATCTATACGCTTGGATTCCAGCGTGGCACAGTTATTCGAAGAAATGTGTTCCACGATATCGCCGCGCGGACCTACGGGGGGTGGGGAATTTATTTTGATGAAGGCAGTACCGGTGCCCTGGCCGAACAGAACCTCGTCTACCGGACCCTGCATGGAGGATTCCATCAGCACTACGGGAAGAACAACATTTTTAGAAACAACATCCTTGCATTTGGAGAAGAATACCAGATCCGCAGGGACCGGGTGGAACCGCATACGAGTTTTGCTTTCGAGAACAATATCGTCTACTGGAACGGGGGGCCACTGTTCTACGGAAATCTGCGTGACGGGGATTTTGTCTTCGACAGAAACATCTAC
This sequence comes from uncultured Bacteroidota bacterium, assembly GCA_963700635.1. GTDB lineage: Bacteria > Bacteroidota > Ignavibacteria > UBA10030 > UBA6906 > JAGDMK01. The sequence goes on from CAVOYH010000005.1 coordinate 63,213, forward strand.
TGGCCCACGAAAGGGGAGTTCCGTGCCGATTCGCTGAGTTTTGAAGAATGGCAGGCCTTCGGATTTGACAGACATTCCCGCGTGGCCGACCCCTTGTTCGCTGACCCTGCAAAGAACGACTTCCGCTTGCAGCATGGCTCACCCGCGCTGGAACTCGGCTTTAAACCGTGGGATGCCTCTGCAGCACTTTCTTCCGTGCCGGTCGGAGACGTGACAGCTTCCCCCGTCCGCCCGGGACGACTACTCTATAATAATGACGGATCGAACATTCTTATGGCATACGACTCGCTGACACCCAAAAGGGCGTATGAACGGATCGATGCGCTCGCCGGACAGGGGGTCAGTACTTTTATCCACAATGTGAATCCCGGGCAGAATCCGGGATATCCGAGCGGCATCGAGTCAATGTACCACTGGGACAATCCGCCTGCTTATGCAAAAGAGGGGTGGAATCTGCTGGGACGGCGCATGAGCGACAATCTCGCGTCGTTTGTGCGTGACTCCCTCGATCCGGTCGGAGTCGTCATGGAACGGGCACGGTTGCGGGGAATGGGAGCGTTCCTCTCATTCAGAATGAATGAGCTGCACGACGTGGACAAACCAGAGAGCCCGCTCCTGGGCGATTTCTGGAAGGCTCATCCGGAGTGGCGCGTGGGAGGGTATGAAGGATGGGGCAAGGAAGCTCTCAACTACGCAATCCCTGAGGTGCGGGAGTATTTTTTCAGTCTGCTGAAAGAAACAGTAACGCGCTACGATCTGGATGGACTCGAACTGGACTTTATGCGATTCCCGCATTACTTCCCGTGGCGTCCTGACTCCATGTCGGACTTCGCGAAAGTTCTCACCGGGTTTGTGGAAAGGGTGCGTCACCTGACAGACAGCGTTGGCACAGAGCGCGGGCATTCCATTCTTCTCGGCGCACGTGTTCCTTCGTCATTACGTGCTTGTGCCCACATGGCTGCCGATCCTGCCTCCTGGTGCCGGCAGGGGCTGCTGGATTTTCTCACTGTCGCACCGTTCCTGTCAACGGAAATGGACATCCCCGTCGGCGAGTTCAAGGCCGTGTGCGGACCGGTGCCCGTGTACGCAGGTCTGGAGTTTACCATCGGTAACCGGCAGATGACCCGGGCGGAAAAACGCGCCGCTGCTGCGTTACTCTATGCCGCCGGCGCCGATGGCATCTATCTCTTCAACTACTTTGTGGCCTGGGATGTGGGGCTTGAACCCGACCTGGAAGTGCTCCCGGAACTTGCTGACCCCCTGCTCCTTGATGGAAAAGATAAACTGTATACGGTGGCTGCGCCCTGGTTCCCGGTTCCCGGCATCAGCCAAACATCACAACTCCCACTGGTACTCACGAAAGCCGCGCCGGAGACCCTCACCGTCCGGATTCATGAACCGGTGATGCCAGAGTCTGCAGTACTGAGAATCGAGTGCAGCGAAGCTGTTTCGGCCGGTGACATGCGTCTCGTGTTCAACGGCGTCGAGCTTGAACAGGGCAAGAAACCCTCGTCGCCGCAGATCTTCCCGGAAAAAGTATTCCGGCAACTCCCCGATGTGTCGAAGACGGTAGAGTACATCATTGAGGGTTCAGCACTGAGGGAAGAAAACAGCATCAGCATACACGCTCTGGCACCGCTCCGGGTGGAGTGGGTGTATCTGGGCGTGAAGCACGGGGAAGAATGAATCAGAAGCCGAGAAAGAGGATGCCAATCCCCGAAAGGGCGATAACACCCCCGGCGAGGGCATGCATGTAGCGTTCGAGTCGGGAGAAGGGGAGGATTTCGACTCCTGCCAGGCCAAGAAACACCATCGAAAGCATCGTACCGATTGTTGTGAGCGCGAAGACCAGTGCCACAAGCACAACACCCACGGTGGAGTGTACCGCAGCCGGGTACATCAGGATCGGGATCAGTGGCTCACACGGTCCGAAGACAAAAATGCTGAAAATCACCCACGGCGTAAGACTGGCTGACGAATCACGTCCATGGGGGTGGACGTGAGCGGTATCGTGACTGTGGGCATGGGAATGGAAATCGCCGTCGGCGTGTGCATGGGTGTGCACGTGAGACTTTGCCCGCAGAGCTCTCCTGAGGCCCCACACCATGTAGGTTAATCCAAACGCTGTCAGCAACCACGCCGCAACCTCACCCCGCACCGACTCCACCCACTCCAGTTGTGCAAGAACACTTCCGAAGGCGATGCCGAGCGCGCCAATCAGGATGGAACTCCCGACGTGGCCAAGGCCGGAGAGAATGGTGACAAGAAGAGTTTTGACCCGTGACCATTTTCCCGCACGGGCCATCGCGACAAAGGGAATGTAGTGATCCGGACCCAGGAGTGTATGAAGAAATCCGAGTGAAGCGGCGGTGCCCATAAGGGCGTATAGTTCGTGAGACATTGGTCCGATTGATATGATGATGGCACAAAATAACGAAGAAGCAGAGCAAAGGCAAGGTGGCAGGTTCGACTCAAGACATTGAATCCAGCCACGCCGTGTCGTATATTGTCGGCGCGAACATCCCTCCCCGGCACAATCGAAAGAAAAACCATGTCTCGTTCAGTAGTACTTGTTTCTGGATTCTCTGCCTTCGTCCTCCTGCTGTTGAGCTGTTCGGGTTTTGCTGAGTCAAGCTGGTCGATTCCCAAGGAAGCTCCCCTGCTGACCCGGTGGTCCGGAGATGTAAATCCCGGGAAACCACTTCCGGAATATCCTCGTCCGCAGATGGTCCGCGCCGAATGGTTGAATTTGAACGGACTCTGGGAATATGACCTGCCGGCGGACCTGACAACTCCTCCCTTCGGCAGGCAGCTGGAGAATACCATTCTCGTGCCCTATCCCATCGAATCAGCTCTCTCCGGCGTAATGAAAAGAGCTGAACACCTCTGGTATCGGCGGACGTTTACCCTCCCGGCTGGATGGAAGGGTAAACGTATTCTCCTCCATTTTGGCGCCGTTGATTGGGAAACCACGGTCTTTGTGAATGGGAAGGCAATCGGGGATCACCGCGGCGGATACGACGCATTCTCATTCGATATCACTGATGCCCTGCACAAACAGGGGACGCAGGAACTGGTGGTTGGTGTCTATGACCCCTCCGATGCCGGCGATCAGCCGCGCGGAAAGCAGGTGCGCAAGCCCGGGGGAATCTGGTATACACCATGCACAGGTATCTGGCAAACCGTCTGGTGCGAACCGGTTTCTGCATCCTTTATCACGCAGGTCCGGATCGTCCCGGGAAGCGAACTAAAACATTTCAGCCTGACAGTAAGCACCCGCATGGGAGGGGAAGCGGACAGTTTTCGTGTCACCGTGCTGGATGGAAAAAAACGGGTGGCGCGGGCTGGCGGACGGGTCGGGAAACAATTGGACATCTCTGTCCCCTCGCCCAAACTCTGGTCTCCGGAGTCCCCGTTTTTGTATGATATCCGGATTTCACTGTTAAAGGGCGGAAGAACGATTGACGAAGTTTCAAGTTATGCGGGAATGCGGAACGTCGGCGTCATGCGCGATGAGCGCGGGATCCAGCGGCTCACGCTCAACGGCAAACCCTGTTTCCAGGTAGGACCGCTGGATCAGGGCTTCTGGCCGGACGGCATCTACACGGCTCCGACCGATGCCGCCCTCCGGTACGATATTGAAATTACGAAGAAGCTGGGTTTCAACATGACGCGGAAACACGTAAAGGTCGAACCGGCCCGCTGGTACTATTGGGCTGACCGTCTCGGCCTCCTCGTTTGGCAGGACATGCCCAGCGCGAACAATACAACGCCGGAATCCCGACAACAATTTGAGACCGAGCTGGAACGGCTCGTGGAGAGTCATCAGATCCATCCTTCCATCGTCATGTGGGTTGTATTTAACGAGGGATGGGGTCAGTACGACACGGAGCGACTCGCACTGCGGGTCAAACAGCTCGACCCGACACGGCTGGTCAACAATGCAAGCGGCTGGACGGACAAGAACGCCGGAGATGTTCTGGATATTCACTCTTACCCGGCACCCCGCTCGCCCGAACCGGAATCAACACGTGCGACGGTCCTGGGCGAATTCGGCGGGTTGGGACTGGCGGTCTCCGGGCACACGTGGAAGAAGGAACACTGGGGTTACCAGGGGATGGCAAATGCTGACGCGTTGATCGTCAAATATGAAGAGTTCCTGAACACGATTTATACCCTGCATGAGACACCGGGTTTGAGCGCGGCTGTCTATACGCAACTCACCGACGTGGAGGTTGAGTGTAACGGGCTCCTGACCTATGATAGACAGGTGGTAAAAGCGCCCGAAGATCGTTTTGCACGGGCAAACAGGGGAACGGACGTTCTGGAAAAAACAGACAGACAGGTTTCGGTAGTCCCGGTTATTCTGCCCCGCAAGCGGTCCACCGCTGAAGGTGCAAATCGCGAGCCGCTCGTCCGGAGCCCGCTGAGCAAACTGCCAATAGGTCAGATTCGTCCCCATGGCTGGCTGCAGGCAATGCTCCAACTCGAGAAGGAAGGGATGGTCGGCAGGCTGGCTGAGATTTCTCCCTGGCTTGACCGGACGACAAGTGCCTGGGCCAGCACCGAGGGGGAAGGCTCCCGTGGATGGGAGGAACTGCCCTACTGGCTCAAAGGGTATGGTGACCTTGCATATGTCCTGGGCGATACGGTGATGCAGGGGGAAGCGCGGTTCTGGATTGATGTTATGCTCTTGTCCCAACGTGAAGATGGATGGTTCGGGCCCCGCGCGCTGCTGACAGCGCTGGATGGCAAACCGGATCTCTGGCCGCACATGGTGATGCTCAACGTTCTACAGTCTTTTTATGAATATACCCGTGACCCGCGTGTCCTGCCGTTTATGACGCGATACTTCGTGTGGCTGGATCGGCTTCCGGCGGAGACCTTCGGTGCAGGGTACTGGCCGAAAATGAGGATGGGCGACAATATTGAAAGCGCCCTCTGGCTTTATAATAGAACCGGCGAATCCTGGCTTCTGAACCTCGCGGAAAAAATGCACACCCACATGGCCCGCTGGGACCGTGACGTTATTAACTGGCACAATGTGAACATCGCACAGGGCTTCCGGGCTCCCGCGATGTTTTATCCTGCTGCTCATGACTACTCTCTTTACCGGGCCGCGGAACGTAATTACCGGAAGGTGATGGAAGAGTATGGCCAATTCCCGGGTGGCGGGTTCGCAGCCGATGAAAATGCCCGCCCCGGTTTTTTTGACCCCCGACAGGGATTCGAAACATGTGGCATCGTAGAGTTTATGCATAGTTTTCAACTGCTTACAAAGGTGGCGGGAGAAACGATCTGGTCGGACAGATGCGAAGAACTTGCATTCAACAGCCTCCCTGCGGCGCTGACCGCCGATCAGAAAGCGCTTCACTACCTGACCTGCGCAAACCAGGTCCAACTCGACAAAGGTCATAAGACGCCCGGCATCCAGAACGGTGGGACGATGTTCTCCTTTAGCCCGTTCCAGACGTACAGATGCTGTCAGCATAATGTGAGTCATGGCTGGCCTTACTATGCCGAAGAGCTCTGGCTTGCGACCTGGGATGGAGGACTCTGCGCATCATTGTATGCACCGTCCACCGTCGAGACCAGTCTGGGGGATGGAACCGGAGTAGTCATCAGCGAAGAAACGGGATATCCGTTTGACGGAACGATTCGCTTTACGGTCACATCGGAAAAACCCGTACGGTTTCCGCTTTATCTTCGTATCCCCGGATGGTGTGAAAACGTAACCGCCACGATCAATGGCACGCCGGCGTTTGGTGGCTCAAGGCCGGGTGCTTTCCTGCGCTTTGACCGGACCTGGTCAAAGGGAGATACCGTTTCTCTCGTTCTGCAGATGCCCTTACGGGTGACCCGCTGGAAGAAAAACAACAACGCGGTGTCTGTCTCCCGTGGCCCGGTCTATTTCTCACTCCGGATACAGGAACGGTGGGAGCGGTATGGCAGAGAGGGTGTGTGGCCCGAATGGGAAGTGTTTCCGGCATCAGCCTGGAACTACGGCCTGGTTCTGGATACGCTTCATCCAGCCCGTTCATTCGTTCTGGAACCTCGCGCAGTTGATCCCTCGGCGTTGCCCTGGACATCTGGCGCCATGCCTGTAGCGGTCAAGGCCACGGGGAGAAGAATCTCTGCATGGCAGCAGGATTACAGAGGTCTGGTCGGTGCGCTGCAGAAAAGCCCGGCCCGGACAACGCTTGCAGAGGAGGCCATCGAGTTGATCCCCATGGGTGCAGCCCGCTTGCGGGTGACCGCATTTCCCACGGTGACCGGCGGACCGGACGGATTTGAATGGATTGCGCCACCGAAACCCAGGCCGATTCCATTCAAGATCAGTTATTCGTACATCAACCGTTATGAAGACCCCGAGGCAGTAGCGGATGGATTCGAGCCGGAGTCATCGAATGATGAGAGGATAACCCGGATGAGCTGGTGGGACCACAAGGGGACGGCGGAGTGGATCCAGTACGACTTTCCTGAAGCGCGGGAGGTCTCTTCTGCCTCCGTGTACTGGTATGATGATGGCGATGAGGGGTGGTGCCGGGTGCCCGAATCCTGGCGCATCACACTCCAGAAGGGTGATGAGTGGGTTCCTGTTGACCCTGCACCCGGGTATACTTTGAAGGTGAATGCCTTTAACACGGTGCTTTTTCCAAAGATGAAGGCGAAGGGAGTTCGTCTTGAGGTACGATTGCAGAAGGAGTTTACGGCAGGCGTTCTGGAGTGGAAGGTTGAGTGAGTTCCAGGCCATCCATAAGATGCTGGCATAATGATTGAAGTGATAACCCGGTGAAGCGACAAGCATGATATAGTCGGCAGTTTCCTCTCTCCCAGGCAGTGAACCGCGAGGGGATGCTATGCAACGGCTTGATGAATATTAGCCAACCGGCTATTGTCAGCCACCGGGAAGGTCTTTTGTATGGTTCTGGGACAGATTGATATCGTACTGGCTGTTCAAGGCCTGTCTTCCATCCTGATGGCAACAGTGGTCTGGATGATTGCAGGAGACCGCAAGGGGGTGCGCTCCTGGTGGTGGTATGCCGGATTTGGCGTGAGCTATGGGGTTGCTTCCTGGCTGGAGATGGTCTCTCTGAGCCTTGAAGACGGGCTTGCTTTCCGGCAACTGAGCGGCCTGTTCTATGCGGCGGCATTTCTCTTTCTCTTCGAGTCGGTCCGCATACGGTTTCGGTCCAATCTTTCCCGGGGCTGGATCTGGATGTATGTACCACTTCTCGGATTGTTTCTTCTCTGGCATTTCACACGCATAAGCTGGGCGGCATGGGTCGCCTGGGGATTGCTGGCCAGCGTGAGCACCTGTGCCATGGCAGCTGGTCTCTGGCGGGCGGGCTCAAGAAAACCCATGTTACCTCGTTTGGCGGCATGGCTTTCATCCGTAACGCTCGCGCTGTTCGGACTCTGCTCCGCTCTGTTAGGACCATCGACTCCATTTCCGCAATACACCCTCGTACAGAGTTCAGCGTTCGTGGAGCTCACCGGGTTCTCCCTTCGTATTTTCCCCGCCGCACTGATCACTCTTTGTGCCCTGGGATTCTGGGTTGCCTATCGACAGGTTCCCCTGTACCGATCAATGAAGAGGCCCGTGACAATATTGGGTGTCCATACGGCCACAGTCATCGTCCTGCTCGGCTCCGTATGGGGTATCAACTGGGTGGGCAGTTATGTCGAGCAGGTGCAACGGGAGCTGATGCTGGCGCATGCTTCGGGGATTGCTCAGACGATCGAGGTTCAGGAGATGAGGGGCCTCTCGTACACGGCTGCTGATACCACAAACCCGCTTTACGGCCGGCTCAACAAGCAAATGTATTCCTATGCAAGCACCTTCGATTTGCACGACATTTACAGTCTGGTTTGCCGGGACAGCCAGTTAGTCTTCGGCCCTGAAATCGGAAGGGAGAAAGGTTCAACGCGGGCAATGCCCGGGACAGTCTATAGCTCGGCCCCTGCGGCGTTGCGGGAGGTGTTCCAGAGTCATCGAGGGCAAACCGCCGGTCCGTATGAAGATGCATACGGAACCTTTGTCAGTGCGTTTGTTCCGGTTATGGATGCCCGTGAGAACAGCGTGTTTGCTGTGATCGGCGTTGATGCAAAGGCAGGTGCCTGGGCGACGAAGATCGCCGGAGGCCGGCTCCCTGTGATCGGCTTCATGCTGTTCCTTGTGGTTGTGCTGTTAGTCGGGGGAACGTTGCTGGAAGCGCGCCAATCCCAGACGCGCATCCGTCGATGGTGGCACAAGCACATTGAAGCGGTATTGATGGCGGTGTTCTGCCTGGCGTTCACATTCGCGTCGGTAGTAATATCACACAAAGTTGAAAGCCGGTCACGAAACGACATGTTTGGCCGACTTGCAGACGCACATGCGGCTATGTTCAAGGAAACAGTCAATGAAGTGCGCGGGCAACTTGGCGGGCTCGTGCGGTTTTTTGAAGGCAGCCAGGAAGTCACTGTGGCAGAATTTCATCACTACGCGGGTCCACTGGGACGTAATCCCGCTGTGCAGGCATTCGGGTGGGTTCCGTTGGTGACCGCCAGCCAGAAAGAACTGTTTGAGTCCTGGGCCCGCCAGAATGTTTATCCGGGGTTTACCATTGTTGAACGGGACTCGTCGGGCAAACTTTTCCCCGCCCGGCAACGGGAGGTGTACCTCCCGCTCTTCTACATGGAACCGACCGCGGACAACGAACAGGCGCTGGGATTTGACATCGCATCGGACATGCCGAGGAAAGCGGCACTGGAGCTTGCACTCAAGACGGGGCTTGCAACAGCTACCGATCCTCTCCGGCTTGTGATGGAACCAGAAGATACAAGTGGCGTTATTGCATTCCAGCCGGTGTACTACGGGGAGGAACAGGAAGGTGAGGATGAACTGTTGGCGAGACCATTCCGGGAACTTCGCGGGTTCGTTCTGGTAGCTATCCGGCCAACAGTGACAATGCGTCAGGCGATGATGCGCGCGAACCAATACGCCGATGTCATATCTGTGGAACTCTTTGACCTCCTCCCGCAGGAGAATCCAATCTGGCTCGCTTCCGTTTCTCAGGAACACTCGTGTGAGCTGGCTGAACCCCGTAGATTACGACTTGCACCTGAAGATGATCTGCATTCCGTGAGTCCGGTGTTTCTGTTCGGACGGACGTATCTTGTTGTCGTGCATCCGGGTGAGAACTTTCTCTCCCTCCATCCGGTCCGGGCACCGTGGTTGGCCGGGGGTGGGGGGATAGTCCTGACTGTTCTGTTAACTCTCTTTGTGGGATATCTGAGCACGCATCGCGCGGTACTGGAAGATCAGGTGCAGGTCCGGACGGCGGCACTGCGGGACAGCGAAGTCAAATACCGGAATGTGGTCGAACGTGCGAATGATGGGATCGTTATTCTCCGCAACGGTGGCCTCGTTCTTGTGAATTCAACAATGGCAACGATGCTGGGTTACACCGTGGATGAAATGCAGGGGAAGCTGTTGCTCGAGTATTTTGATCCTTCGATACGAGACTCCATGATTGAGCGGTATCAGAAACGTGTCGCGGGTGAGGATGTCCCTTCTATGTACGAGACAGTTCTGCTCCATAAGAGCGGGTCACTGGTTCCGGTCGAGTTTAACGCAGGATTGATTCACGATGAATACGGCACAACGGATCTGGTGATGGTTCGTGACATCACTGAGCGGAAAAAGGCGGAAGCGGAATTGGCCAAACTCGTCCAGGATATCCAGATTGCACGCCGGCGTGCAGAAGACGCGACACGAGCGAAGAGCGAATTCCTGGCAAACATGAGCCATGAGATCAGGACACCCATGAACGGAGTGATCGGCATGACCGGCCTTCTCATGGATACGTCACTCTCTACGGAGCAACGACAGTATGCAGAAATCGTCCGGTCGAGCGCCGAAAACCTGCTTTCGGTTATCAATGACATCCTGGACTTCTCGAAAATTGAAGCGCGAAAGCTTGAGCTGGAGCACGTGGCATTCGATCTGCGGCTTCTTGTCGAAGATACTGTTGAAATGCTCGCCGTCAAGGCCTATGAACGACGAATTGAGCTGGCGTATACTATCGATGGTGATGTGCCGACGAATTTCTGGGGAGACCCGCGACGCCTGCGCCAGGTCCTCGTGAATCTGGGCGGGAATGCACTCAAGTTTACAAAAGAAGGTTGTGTCTCCGTCTCTGTGCATCGGGTTGCGGATACCAACGGCTCCACGACGCTGCAATTCTCCATCTCCGATACCGGCATTGGCATCAGCAAGGACGAGCAAGAAATTCTCTTCGCTCCCTTCACGCAGGCGGACGGCTCAACAACACGGCAATTCGGCGGTACCGGATTGGGGCTGGCAATATCCAAGCAGCTTGCCGAACTGATGGGCGGCCGGATCGGCGTCGAGAGTGAACCGGGCATCGGGTCCACGTTCTGGTTTACAGTCAATCTCACGAGGCAAAACGACGTGCCCCAGGACAAGGATGGCTCCGGAGCGGCTCTGGCCGGAGCAAAAGTCCTCGCTGTGGATGACAACGAGACGAATCGTATGCTCCTCTCCACGCTGCTCAACGGATGGGGTTGCCGCCATGCTGAAGCAGGCAGTGGTGATGCTGCGCTGGCGGCTCTCCTTGCCGCAGCCTCGACCGGTGATCCGTACCGCGTTGCGCTCCTGGATATGCTTATGCCGGGAATGGACGGGGTTGAACTGGTGCAGCGTATCAAAGCGGAACCCGCGCTGAACAACACGATCCTCGTCCTTATAACCTCGTTGGGGCACCGCAATGGTGGGGACCATTTGCAGAATGCTGGGTGCGCCGCGATTCTCACCAAACCGCTCCGTCAGTCCTTGCTCCACCAGACGCTGAAAACCCTGCTCGCTGAAGACTCAACCGGAAACGCTGCGTCCCAGGGTCTGGCCCGGATTCCCGAGGAACCACGTGCGCCGGGCCGCGCCCACTTGAGAATCCTCGTGGCTGAGGATAATCAGGTGAATCAACTGGTGGCGCTGAAGATCCTGAAGAAATGCGGGTACAACGCAGTCGCTGTCGCAAATGGAGCGGAAGCCATCGAAGCACTGCACAATACCCGGTATGACCTTGTGCTGATGGATTGCCAGATGCCGGTAATGGACGGGTTTGAGGCAACGCGCCGCATCCGCAGCGGCATGGCAGGTCCAAGCAATGCAACAATTCCCATTGTTGCCATGACCGCACACGCAATGATCGGGGACCGGAAACGTTGCCTCGATTCCGGCATGAGCGACTATCTCCCCAAACCGGTTCAATTCTCGCTGCTCGAAGCCACGCTGGCGAAATGGTTGATCCATCAGCCCCTCCGGGAATCCTCATCCTGACCCCTCTCGCGGAGTTTTTTCTTGACTTGAGGGGTCAGTGCATGTATATTAACTCTGCAATGAAAAACGAAATTGTTCAGTCTATTGGCCGTCAGTGCTGGTGGTGGAGCCTGATGAGAATCCGGAGGCCGGTGGGCGGATAATGTTTTGTCCGATACGTGCACATGCATAACCCCTCCTGGCTGTCAGGAGGGGTTTTCATTTTTTATGGAGGCGCATGCTCTCATTTGTCGAGTTCCAGCACTTGAGTTCCCGGTACAATGTTATCCCGTTCATTCAGACGTTTACGGCGGACACGTTGACGCCGGTGCTGACCTACCTAACGTTGCGTGAGGACGGCGTGCCGTCCTTCATTCTGGAGAGTGTAGAGCCGAATGAAAAGATAGGCCGTTTCTCGTTTGCCGGCACGGATCCGCGTATCCTCCTGGATGTGCGCGGTGATTGGGTGACCATACAGGATCATACTGGCGTGCAACGTACGCGGGAGACTGTGTTCGCTGTCGTACGCCGCCTGCTGGAACACTATCGCTGTGCACCTCTGGGAGTGCCGCACGGACTCATGGGTGGATTTGTGGGGTATGTCGGGTATAACTGTGTCCGCGCACTCGAACGTATACCCATAAGCGATCCCCAACCGGAGGAGGAAGCGGATGCGATCCTGGGTCTCTTTGGAACGATTGTGCAGTTTGACCATCGCCGCCAGATCATGACGCTTGTCCACAACGTCTTTACGGATCCGCTCCTGCCTCTGCGCGACCAGTACAATTTGGGGTGCGCCGCGGTGGAGGCTCTTGTTGCCCGACTCAGGCGGACCACGGTTGTTGCGACGCCCTTCGCTTGCACCGATCCGGGTCACGAAGAACCGTCGCCGGACGAGTTTATGTCTTCGGTCGAGACGGCCAAGCGCCGTATTAAGGAAGGAGATATTTTCCAGGTCGTTCTTTCCCGCCGCCTGCGGCGGGAATTCAGCGGCGACCTCTTCGCTGTCTATCGCGCACTCCGCGTGATCAACCCTTCTCCGTATCTGTTTTATCTCGACTTCGGGCAGACCAAGCTGGCAGGATCCTCGCCTGAAGTTCTGGTACGCCTGCGGGATACCATGGTAAACGTCCTGCCGATTGCAGGAACACGACCCAGAGGGAAGGATGAAGCAGAAGACAAACTCTTCGAAGAGGAGCTGCTGGGCGATACCAAGGAACTTGCAGAACACGTGATGCTTGTTGATCTCGGGCGGAACGATGTGGGCCGGATTGCAGAGTACGGATCCGTAGAGGTGCCTGTGTTCAAGCGTGTCGACCGGTACTCCCACGTTATGCATATAGTTTCCGAAGTACATGGCCGTTTGCGCGAAGGGATTGATGCTGTCGGCGTCCTGGAGGCCTGTTTTCCTGCGGGCACGGTATCCGGCGCCCCGAAAGTGCGTGCGATGGAGATCATCCACTCCCTTGAACCGTTTTCCCGGGGCGCGTATGCGGGTGCCGTGGGATACATCGGGCTGGATGGAGTACTGGATACCTGCATTGCTATACGGACGGTCTTCGCCCACGGAAACATGTTGAAGATCCAATCCGGTGCAGGGATTGTCGCTGATTCGGATCCCCGCAGGGAATATGACGAGACGGTGAATAAGGCCAGGGCTCTTCTGGAGGCGGTACAACTCGCTTCCGAAGGGCTGGTATCGCCGTTCTCCGCGTGGACGGGGGGAAAGAGTTCATGATTCTGGTGATTGACAATTACGATTCCTTCACGTACAACCTCGTGCAGATGCTTGGCGCTCTCCGGGTTGATCTCACGGTGTACCGTAACGACACGATTACGCTCGAAGAGGTAGCCACATTGCAGCCATCCCGGATACTCCTTTCTCCCGGTCCGGGTAGACCGGAAGATGCCGGCATCACGGTCGAAGTGATTCGCCGTTTCGGGCCGGCGACCCCGATTCTCGGTGTCTGCCTCGGGCACCAGGCAATCGGTTCGGCTTACGGGGGAACGATCATCCATGCGCCATCGCTGATGCACGGCCGCACGTCAAGGGTCCTGCACACCGGGTCGTCCCTCTATGCACATATTCCCACGCCTTTCGAAGCAACACGGTACCATTCGCTTGTTATCGATCGCACCGCTCTGCCGGAAGAGTTGACCATTACTGCCGAGACAGACGACCGGATTATCATGGGGGTTCGTCACCGAACATTCCCTGTCGAGGGAGTGCAGTTTCATCCCGAGTCAATTCTCACAACACACGGAGCCCGGATACTCCGCAACTGGGTGGAGCGAACGGCATGAAATACTATATAGAAAAAGTTCTTGAGCGCCAGGACCTTTCAGTTCGTGAGGCGGCTGAGGCCCTCGCCTTGATCATGACCAACCAGGCTACAGAAATTCAGATTGCTGGATTCCTTGTAGCGCTCCGGGCAAAGGGCGAGTGCGAAGATGAATTGGTGGGGTTTGCCACAACGATGCGGGATCGGTGCATCAAGATCAAAACTGACGACCCTGATGCCATTGACATGTGCGGTACAGGCGGTGATGGCCACAATACGTTCAATGTCTCGACGGTCGCGGCTTTGGTGGTGGCGGGCGCCGGGGTGACGGTGGCGAAGCATGGTAACCGGTCCGTCTCCAGCCGCAGTGGAAGTGCCGATGTGCTTGGAGCGCTGGGCGTGAATATCCAGATTGCACCCGAGCGGGTGGAAGCATGTGTCAACTCGGTGGGTATAGGATTCCTGTTTGCTCCGCTCCTCCATCCGGCTATGAAATACGCAGCCAGACCACGTCAGGAACTGGGCATTCGAACAATCTTCAATATGCTCGGCCCGATCACCAATCCGGCCGGCGTGCGGCGGCAGGTGCTCGGGACGTACCACCCCGACGCGGCGATCAAGCTGGCCGGCGCACTGTCTGCGATGAACACAGAACTGGCCTGTGTTGTTCATGATGAAGACGGCATGGATGAGGTGAGCCTGAGTTCTCAGACAAGTGTCTATGAGGTACAACACTCTACACCAGTCCGGCAATACTCCGTCACCCCTCAGGAATTCGGGTTGAATCCGACACCTCGTGACGCCATTCGGGGGGGAGATCCGACCCGGAATGCCGATATTGCCCTGCGGATCCTGCAGGGCGAACATTCACCCGGCCGCGATGTAGTGCTCGCAAATGCCGCGATGGGTATTCGTGTCGCCGGAAGAACCGCCGACCTGAAAGAAGCAAGCGCGCTCGCGGCAGAATCCATCGATTCCGGCAGGACTCTCTCGGTGCTCCGTCATCTTGTGGAGTTTACGAACAAGCCATGAAGAATTATCTGGACGTCATCCTTCGTCATAAGCGCAGTGAAGTGGAGGAGCAGCGTCGTGCCACGCCGGTGGAACACCTCAGAGACCGGGAGGGATATGCGCAACCCCGCCGCTCTCTTGTGGGGGCGCTCCGCAGGCACCGGCCGGCAATCATCGCGGAAATCAAAGCCGCCTCGCCGTCAAAAGGAATTCTCAGGACCGGCATGGACGTTGCCGGAATCGCCGCGTCATATGTGGATGGGGGCGCAGCTGCGCTCTCGGTGCTGACGGATAAGAAATATTTTGGAGGACAACTTGACTATCTGCCGATCGCACGCCGGGGGCATGTCCTGCCGGTCCTCCGAAAAGATTTCATCATCGATCCGTACCAGGTGTACCAGGCACGGGCATATGAAGCAGATGCGATTCTCCTGATTGCCGCCGCACTGGAAAAATCCCAGCTGTCGAACCTGAACCAGCTTGCGCGGGAGCTTGGACTGGAGGTGCTCATGGAGGTGCATTCCGAGCGTGATATAGCAATGCTCGACGGTGAACCGGTTGAATTGCTGGGCATTAACAACCGCGACTTGTCTTCATTCCAGACCGATATCACCACATCGATCCGCCTCCGCCCAATGGCGCCGGCCGGTTCGCTTATCGTAAGTGAATCGGGCATTCAGACGCGTGATCATCTTACCCGGCTCTCTGCGTGTGGCATTCATGCGTTTCTGGTAGGTGAGGCGCTCCTGCGAGCACCGGACCCGGGTCAGGCGCTCCGCACTCTGCTTATGCCTGCTCCCGGGGAGCCGACATGAGGATCAAGATCTGCGGGATCACACAAAAAGAAGATGCATTGTGTGCAGTCGACGCAGGAGCCGACGCAGTGGGATTTGTGTTCCATCCTCACAGCGTACGCTTCATCCACCCCGACGATGCAGGGGATATTATATCCGCCCTTCCGCCGGACGTTCTCCCTGTGGGCGTCTTCGTGAACACTCCCCGCGATCAGGTCCTGGAAACCATTCGCCGTTCAGGGGTCCGTGCCCTTCAATTTCACGGTGAGGAATCTCCCGGGAGTATTCTCGGCTATGATCGGGTGGTGATCAAGGCCCATCGGGTGGGCCCAACGTTGGACCTGGAAGTCCTTCGCACCTACAACGTGTATGCGCATCTTCTTGATACGTTTGTGGAAGGGGTGTATGGAGGAACGGGCAAGGCATTTGATTGGCAGGTTGCCGCCCATGCCCGCGAGTTCGGCCGGATTATCCTTAGCGGCGGACTCAATGAAGAGAACATCCGGGATGCGATTTATGCCTCCGATCCGCATGCCGTCGATACCAGCAGCGGTGTCGAACTGCGGCCAGGCTTCAAGGACCCCGAAAAGATGAGACTGTTTGTGCGAAGAGCCCGGGATGCATTTAGTCAACTGGCCGAACAGAAGTCAGCAACGAGGTAATCCATGCGGAATCAACCAACATCCATGCCCGACGCCGACGGCTACTTCGGAGCGTACGGCGGCAGATACGTCCCCGAAACGCTGATAAACGCGCTTCATGAGCTTGAGGCGTTGTACCTCGACGCCAGGCAGGATGCGGAATTTCAACAGGCGTTTCATGAGATGCTCCAGACCTACGCGGGGCGGCCCACGCCGCTCACCCGCGCAGACCGGCTGGGCGCGTATCTGGGAAAGAAAAAAGTCTATTTGAAACGCGAAGACCTGTGCCATACCGGTGCTCACAAGATCAATAATACCATCGGCCAGATCCTTCTGGCACAACGATCGGGAAAACCGCGGGTCATTGCGGAGACCGGAGCAGGGCAGCATGGTGTCGCAACGGCAACGGTGGCTGCGAAGATGGGATTTCGCTGCGACGTCTACATGGGGGAAGAGGATATGGGACGTCAGCGGTTGAATGTTCACCGCATGGAGATGCTTGGGGCGCGCGTTCTTCCCGTGCGTTCGGGCACGCGCACGCTCAAAGATGCCACCAGTGAGGCAATCCGCGATTGGGTGACAAACGTACGGGATACATTCTATGTTATCGGCTCCGTGGTCGGACCCCATCCCTATCCGATGATCGTACGTGATTTTCAAAGCGTGATTGGTGCGGAAGTCCGGACACAGGTGCGCAAGGCCGAAGGTCGGGACCCTGACCTGCTTCTCGCCTGTGTCGGGGGGGGGAGTAATGCCATAGGACTCTTTGCTCCGTTCCTGGAATCCCCCGTCCGTATGATCGGAGTGGAGGCGGCAGGATTCGGACTGGAAACCGGAAAACATGCAGCGACCCTGACCCTCGGGGTTCCCGGGATCCTCCATGGCTCCCGCAGCTATCTTCTCCAGGACGCACACGGACAGGTGCAGCTCGCACACTCCATTTCGGCCGGACTGGACTATCCCGGTGTTGGTCCCGAGCACAGCGCACTGAAGGATGCAGGGCGCGTGGTATATGGGTCCGTGACGGATGACGAAGCCCTTGCCGGCGCGCACCTCCTGGCCCGCCTTGAGGGTATCATCCCGGCCCTCGAAACAGCCCACGCCATTGCCTATCTCGATAAAATTGCCGGGACACTTCCTGACGATACCCTTATGGTGATAAATGTGTCGGGACGAGGAGATAAAGACATGGACGCGTACGCGGGCCTATGAAAAAGAATCTGGAAAAGCGGCTGGCCACAAATATTCGGCACGGGAAACCTTCTCTGGCGATGTTTCTTACCGCAGGGTATCCCTCCCTCGACTCCACGCGTGATCTATTCCTTGCCCTGGAAGACGGAGGGGCAGATGTAGTGGAAATAGGAATGCCTTTTTCGGATCCTCTTGCCGATGGTCCGGTCATCCAGCTGGCGTCTGCAGCGGCCTTGCAGAATGGCGTAACACTCCCCCGGGTTCTTGACTGTGTCCGGGAGATCCGTAAACGCTCATCCCTGCCGCTCGTACTCATGGGCTATCTGAATCCCATCCTTCGTTACGGAGAAGCACAGTTCTTGTCGGATGCGGCGGAAGCAGGCGTTGATGGTCTTATTCTTCCTGAACTCCCGCTTGAGGAGTGGCGGCGGGTTGAAAATCGTGTATCAGCGACGGACCTCGCAGGGATACTGCTCGTGACACCTACGACGACTCCGGATCGTGTGCAGGCTATTGATGAGTTCTCGTCCGGGTTTCTCTATTGTGTGTCGACAACGGGGGTCACGGGGGGCGTTGTGCCGGCGCATGCGATATCGGACATCCGGAGGATAAAAACTCATGTTCGCAAGAATCCGATGCTGGTGGGTTTTGGCATCTCCTCCCCGGAGCTGGCGGCGGATTTTGCGCGGGTGGCTGATGGTGTGATTGTCGGGACCGCTTTGCTCCGTTTGCTTGAGCACAACCCGACAGCGCGGCAGATAACAGCGTGGGTGAAGAGTTTCAGATCCGCTCTTGATTCCTGAGCGGGTGCGGGTCGCCACACCTCTGAGAGTCCCGCGGGACTGCCTGCCTCTTGCACCTTTCACACCGATTCAGTATCCTTAGCTGGCCTGTCCCACCATCCGAATTGTGACCCATGCGACTACAACTTCAGACGTTGCGCACCGCTCTTGAAGAGAGCGCACAACGTTTCCCCACCCGCCCGGCCCTCACCATGATTGACGGCCATATTCTTACCTATGCCGAACTCTGGCAGCGTGCCCGTCAGGTTTCAGCGTTTCTGGCGCAGCGTGGTGTGCGCCATGGCGATCGCGTGGCACTCCTCGGTGAGAACATGCCGCACTGGGGAGTATGCTATTTTGGAATTACCTCGATGGGCGCCGTGGCAGTGCCCATCCTGCCCGATTTTCACGCCTCGGATATTGCCCGGATTCTTCGCCATGCGGAGGTGAGTGCCGTATTTGTGTCGCGACGCCTGATCGAAAAGCTGGGCGGATTGACGGAAGCTGAAACCGGTCCGGTGGTGTTCATGGAGGATTGGACGGAATCAACGGGCGCTCATAACGGCTCCGTAACGGCGCAGACAAGTACAAGAGCCCATCTCCGTCCTCCAACCGTATGCCTCTGCTGACGCAGGACGGTTGATACCCGAACGATTGCCCGTGCGTGAAGACCTTGCGGCCATTGTGTATACCTCTGGCACGACCGGTCATTCGAAAGGCGTCATGCTCAGCCATGGTAATCTCCTTGCCGACGCCGAAGGCACGCTCCACATCGTAAACCTCGGCGAGAACGATCGTTTGCTTTCAATTCTCCCGCTGCCCCATACCTACGAATGTACGCTGGGCTTCATCACGCCGATCCTGGTTGGCGCGTCGATCCACTACATCGAAAAGCCGCCTACCGCTGCGGTTCTGCTTCCCGCTCTGGAGCGCGTCCGCCCGACCGTCATGCTTTCCGTCCCTCTTGTCATTGAAAAGATATACAAAGCCCGCATTCTTCCCCAGCTCACGAAGAGTCCACTGCTCCGGAAGGCACACAGCATCCCGTTTTTCAGAAGGATTCTTCACCGGGTGGCGGGGAAGAAACTGCTCAGGATTTTTGGCGGGAGCTTGCGGCTGTTTACCATTGGCGGCGCCCCCCTCGCGCCTGATGTGGAGTTATTCCTCCGCGAAGGGAAATTTCCATACGCCATCGGGTACGGGTTGACGGAAACAGCGCCGCTTGTTGCCGGAACCGGACCAGAGAAGACGCGTTACAAATCCACCGGGCCCGCTTTGCCCGGCACCATGATCCGCCTCGCCAACCCCGATGCACACTCCGGAGAGGGAGAGATACAGATAAAAGGCCCAACGGTGATGAAAGGGTACTATCGGGATCCTGAGCGGACACGGCAGGTGCTCAGCGAGGACGGATGGCTCAGCACAGGTGACCTTGGTGTGATGGATGGGGACGGGTTCGTGTTTATTAAGGGCCGGCTCAAAAACATGATCCTGGGCCCAAGCGGAAAGAATATCTATCCCGAAGAAATTGAATCGGTCATCAACGAATTTGAAAGCGTTCACGAGTCCGTTGTGTACGAATACCAGAACCGTCTTGTGGCTCTGGTTCATCTGGACTATGAACGGCTCCAGAAAGCCATCCACTCACTCGGTGAATCGGACATCCGGCAGAAGGCCGCAGCCCTTCTTGCCGATATTCAAAAGCAGATAAACAACCGCGTACCCTTGTACTCCCGTATTCACAGGATCGTAGAACAGGCCGAACCGTTCCAGAAGACGCCCACCCAGAAGATCAAACGTCATCTGTATATTCCGCCCGCCTGACTCTTCCCACGGAATCCCGGCGTGTGACCGTCACTGATCGGTGCCACCCCCGGAACTTATGGGACCGGGAGTAAGTGTTTCTCCATGCACACTGCAGTTGTCGGGCACGCAGTTGAAAACTCAGCGGATGCTGTGACCGGTCCGGTGATCGTTTCACGGCTGACCCGACGGTAACCCCGTTTCTGAAAAAAAGACTCTGCCGTTGTGGTGAGCAGGACGAGGCGCTGGATACCCGCAAATCGAGCCAGATCTTCGATACTCTCTACGAGACGGGATCCAGTGCCGGTCCGACGATGTGTGGTGGAGACAACGGCGGAACGTAGCAGGGCCAACGGAGGATAAAGCTCCAGCCCGATTGCCCCGATGATGATGTCCCGGTCAGCCGCGACCAGAAAATGTTCCATCGCGGGGGTCAGCCCATCAAGCGGCAGCGTATTGGCGGAGAGAAGTGCGCGGATCTGTTCCGCATCCGATGCCGTCGCCCGTCGAATCGTAAACAGGTTCACAGGGTTCGCCCTGGTTGAGGTGTGCGTGCGGGAGGCCCGTTTTCTCCCTGGCCCGAAAGATAGGGACAGAACATCAGATGTACAAGTGCGCCGGTCCTTCGGGAGAATTCTTTGTGGACCGTTGTTTGACAAAGCCGTCTGCTTCCCGTAGATTGCCTGTGGTACACAAAACGATGGAGGATGAATGCACCACGTCGAGCGTCGACATTTCCTGAAGACTTCTCTTGCTGTCACGTCGGGTGCGTTGCTCGGAACAGCGGCCGAGGGGTGGGGCCAGGATGCCGGAAAGAAACAACCTGCCGGCTCGCGGAAACTCATCACGCGCACTCTTGGAAGAACCGGTCTTGTACTTCCGATTGTCAGTATGGGTGTCATGCGTGCGGATAACCCCGGTCTTGTGCGCTCCGCGCTTGAGCAGGGGATGATTCATCTTGACACCGCGCACGGTTATCAGAGAGGGCGTAATGAGGAAATGCTGGGCAAGGTCCTTGCCGGGTATCCCCGCAGTTCATTTGTTATTGCGACAAAAGTGAAACCCGAGTCGGGTGATGCTCCGGAAGCAACCAGGGCCTGGCTTTCGAACCTCGATCTGAGCCTGCGACGTCTCACGATGGACTACGTAGACATCCTCTACCTGCATGCCATCGGGTCACGAGAGGAAGCGCTTGCGCCGGCGATGCTTGAAGCGCTCAGGCAGGCGAAGGAATCCGGGCGCGCCAGATTTGTCGGACTTTCCACCCATGAAAGGGAACCGGAGGTCATCGATGCCGCCGTCGAGTGCGGAGTCTACGACGTTGTGCTCACTGCGGTGAATTTTAAGCAGGATCACTACCCGTCGGTGAAAGCGGCAATCGCAAGGGCCGCCGCAGCCGGTGTCGGGATCGTTGGAATGAAAACTATGGCGGGTGGATACTATGACAAGGCAAAAACGAGGCGTGTAAATTGTAAGGCGGCGTTGAAGTTTGTTCTGCAGGACGAGCATGTGACCACCACGATCCCCGGCATCACCTCGTTCGACCAGCTCGCGGAAAACGCGAGTGTGAATTCCGATCTCGTCCTCACTGAGGAGGAACGGGATGCCCTCGCGGCCGGGAACCTTGAAGGTGGGTTGTATTGTCAGGGCTGCCGGCAATGTGTAGAGACCTGCGACAGGGGGATCCACATTCCCGCCTATATGCGTGCGTTTATGTACACATACGGCTACCGCGATCTTAGTCTGGCTCACACACTACTCTCACAGGTGGATACCGATGCAAATCCCTGCGCAGACTGTGCGTCGTGCTCGGTGCGCTGTGCAAAGGATTTCCCGGTTCGTGAACGGATCGCGGATGTCCGGCGTGTCAGAATGATACCGGAAGACCTGCTCGCATGATCGGCGCAGGACGGCATACAGTGGTGCACATCGTCATTCTTGCGATGGGTCTCCTTGGTCCGCAGACATTGGCCTTCAGCCCTGATGCCACGGATCAGTTCCCCCGACTGGAGGGATGGACGGTGTTCTGCGATACGACGGAGTACGCGCCGGAAACGTTGTGGAAGTACATCAATGGCGCCGCTGACCTCTTTGTCAGCTATCAATTCGAAAATCTGCGTATTGCGTACTATCAAAACGTGTCCGGGGTGGAGATCCGGGCTGAACTCTACCGGCATTCATCAGATGCCAATGCGTACGGCATGTACTCCCAGGAGAGGTCTCCGGAAAATGCCGTCGTACCGTTTGGCGCCGAGGGGTGCGCTGATGAAGGGATGCTGAATTTCGTGGCCGGCCCGTTCTACGTGAAGCTCTCGTCCAATCAGACAGGCGGGGAAGTGGAGTCAGCTCTGGGAAACGTCGCCGCGGCAATTGACCGCACACTCGGGCAACCCCGCCGCCTGCCGGCAGGTTTTGATCTGCTGCCTGTTGCCGGCCGTGTTCCCCGGTCGGAGCAATTTATAGCAGAGGCCTATCTCGGGTACGAATTTCTGGGAGGTGTTTACAGTGCGTCATACGGAACTCCGGATGGATGCCGTGTTTTCGCCCTCCCGTGCGAGTCTCCCGAAGACGCCCGGGCCACTCTTGCTTCGTTTCTTGGTGTACCTTTGTTGAAGATTCGGAACGACGCGGGCGATGTCATCTCTGTCGAAGATCCGCATCATGGTCCGATCGACCTTCTGGTAAAAGGAACCGCGTTGATGGGCATCGTAGGGTGTCCCGAAATAGAACCGTCACGCCTTCTGCTCCGGAAAGGCCTACAATAACGATCTGGCTATAAATAGCCAGCTGTATGATCCCGGACTTCCAGGGCGACCCATCCCCTCGGTCAACCTTCTAAAGTGTTACCTGCCTTCATCTTCTGGCCACTCCTTCTGGTACGGCACTTGCATGCCATAGGGCTATGAATGCCCTTACATCCCCCGAACTTGCCCGGGTGGTCATAGCCGATGATGAGAGAATCGTCGCCGCAGATCTTCGCCGACGCGTGATGGCGCTGGGATATACGGTCGTCGGAGTCGTGGGGAGCGGGGAGGAGGCTGTCCGGGTTTCCCTCGAACAGCGGCCGGATCTGGTCCTGCTGGACATCGGCATGGAAGGGGCGTACGACGGCATCACTGCAGCGGCGAACATACGTGCAGAAGTGGATGTTCCCGTCATCTTCATTACCTCGTACTCGGATAAGGAGACACTCCGACGTGCGAAAGAGATTGGTCCCTTCGGTTATGTCCTGAAGCCGTTTGATGAGCGGGAGCTGGCCACGACCATCGAAATGGCTCTCTTCCGCCATCACATGGATCAGAAGCTTCGCAGGAGCGAAGAACTGTACCGGACGTTGATCGAGAACACGGGAGAGGGAATCGCATTTGTTGATCTGAACGAACAGTTCACATTTGCGAATCCCACGGCCGAACAGATTTTTGGCGTTGAACAGGGGATGTTGCAGGGACGGTGTATCCGGGAGTTTACGACTCCGGAAGTTTTCCAGGCCATCCGGGAACAAACGAAAACACGCCACGGCGGCGCGCGTGCCAGTTACACCATAAACATTATTCGGGCCGACGGCGAACCACGCACTCTTTTGATCACTGCCACGCCACAATTTGACGATCGGGGAGTTCTCACCGGCGCCTTCGGGATTTTCCGGGATATTACCGAAAAACACGAGGCCGAAGAGGCATTACGTGTGAGCGAGCAGCGATTCCGGGATTTGTATGACGACGCACCGGTTGGGTATCACGAAATCGATCGTGACGGCATCATCACGCGTGTGAACAAGACAGAACTTGCGATGATGGGCTACACGCTCGAGGAGATGCTCGGCAAACCGGTGTGGGAATTCATTGTTGATCCCGAGGCCTCCCGTCTTGCCGTGATGCGGAAAATGACCGGCAGGGGCAGTTCCTCCGAGCCGTATGAACGAATCTTCCGGCGAAAAGATCAATCGTGCGTTCCCGTGCTGATAGAGGATCGTGTGCAGAGGGACACCGAGGGTGTGGTGACCGGAATTCGCTCGACCATGCAGGATATCACTGAGAGGAAGCGTTCCGAGGAAGAACTGCGCCAGTACGCGGAAGAACTCCGCCTGGCCAAGGATGCCGCGGAAAAGGCGAACGGGGCGAAGGCGAACTTCCTCGCTGCGATGAGCCATGAGATCCGCACTCCCATGAACGGCGTTATCGGGATGACGAGTCTGCTGCTCGAAACCCCGTTGACGGAAGAACAACTCGGATATGCTGAAACCATCCGCAATAGCGGCGAGTCGCTTCTCGGAATTCTGAACGAGATCCTGGACTTCTCCAAGATTGAATCGGGTAAAGTGGATCTTGAACAACAAGCATTCTCGCCCCTTGCGTGCGTCGAGGAAGCTCTCGACCTCTTCGCCCGGCGGGCGTCAGAAAAGTCTATCGAGCTTATGTGTCACGTGGATCCAGGGGTTCCCGGGATCGTCATCGGGGACGAGACGCGCGTGCGCCAGATTCTTGCAAATCTTGTCGGCAATGCAGTGAAGTTCACCGAGAGTGGAGAGATTCTGGTTACCGTGGTGGCGAACAGCATCGACGGAGGATTGGTCGAGATTCTGATTGCGGTGAAGGATACCGGGATAGGCATCTCGTCTGAATCCATGGAAAATCTTTTTACTCCTTTTACTCAGGCAGACGTATCCATAGCGCGCCGATTCGGTGGAACGGGATTAGGTCTGGCTATCTGTAAACGGCTTGTGGAGTTGATGGAAGGACGAATCTGGGTGGAGAGTACTGACGGCGTCGGGTCAGTCTTCTATGTCACTCTGCGTGTCCCCATCGGCGCGATGGACGAACATTCAGGGGTTGGTGCAGGCGACTCTCTCTCCGGAAAGAGGGTGCTTGTTCTCGACGATAATAAAACCAGTGGGATGCTGTTGTCCCGGTTTTGTGAGGCGGAGGGGATGGAATCGCGGTTCATCCTGAGGCCGGAAGAAGCGCTGTCACTTCTTGCGTCAGGGGCAATATTTGACGTTGCCCTGGTGGATTTGCTCATGCCCGGCATGGATGGAGTGGAGTTTGCACGTCGTGCGCGCGCTCATTCCGGACACGGGGGGCTGCCCATGATCCTGCTTTCTTCCGGGAGCAGGTATAACGGAGAAAGTGAATATCTCGGGAGCTTGTTTTGCGGTCAGGCACTAAAGCCCGTCAAGCGCTCACAACTCAAGAAGCTTCTGCTGTCCGCGCTGGGCGGCAAGCAAGGTCTCGCCCGGATTCTGAGTACGGTTACGCTCGACGCAACACTGGCAAGCCGGTTGCCGTTGCGCATCCTCATAGCCGAGGACAACCCCATCAATCAAGCCCTTGGCATCGCCATCCTCAAACGAATGGGATATCGGGCCGATGTCGCTGCTGACGGCCAGGAGGTTCTGGATGCTCTCGCGCGGCAGCCGTATGACCTTATCTTTATGGACGTGCAAATGCCGGTGATGGACGGCCTGGAGGCAACCCGGCGGATCATTGCGTCAACACCAGACGAACTGCGTCCCCGTATCATTGCAGTTACGGCCAATGTTATGCAGGGTGACAAGGAGCGATGTGTCCAGTCGGGTATGGACGACTACATCAGCAAACCTGTAAAACTCGAAGAAATACAGGCCATGGTGGAAAAACACGGTGCCTGCGTGGTGACCCGAACCGGTGCGTGACTTTTATGCTGGATTCCTGTATATTCCAGCGATCGTTTCTCAGGGAGGTTGTCTGCAATGACCGATTTCCGCGCACGAGTGTTCGGCTATCGCCGCAAGCATTCACAAGACGAAGCCCTCCGGGCTGTTCTCAAAAAGATCCCTGTCTTTGAAGGTTTCTCCTCGCGCGAACTCGGCGCTCTCGAACGTGTCCTCCACAGACGGGAATATCTTCCAGAAGAAGTGATCATCCGGCAGGATGAACCGGGTCTCGGCATGTACATCATTCAGTCAGGCGAGGCCGTCGTCATCTCGGGACGTGATAATGTGCAGCTGTCGCGGCTCTCGAACGGTGATTTTTTTGGGGAAGTCTCACTTCTGGACGAAACCCCCAGGTCCGCTACCGTCGTGGCAAAAACACACTGCCACATCCTTGGTTTTTTTCAGTCCGATCTGTTCGCCCTGATGGAGCGCAATCCCCGTTTCGGGGTGAAGATTGTTATCCGGGTGGCAAAGATCATCGGCGATCGTTTACGCAAGGCCAATCAGCAGGTCCTAGCGCTCAATGAGCAGCTCTCTGCGGCCCTTCAAAAAAGTCCGGGATCTCCATTGTGATGAATATGCCCGCCGGTCGCCCCTCCCGTGAGCTGATTCCACTCCTCGTCACCATCGTCGTCGCGGTGTTCCTTCTTTTTGTCGGTGGCGCTGCCCAGGTTGTGATTCTGTCGCTCCTCCTTGCCTACATCCTCGACCCTCTTGCCACGGCACTGGAGGCAAGGGGAATGAGCCGGACGCTTGCTGTTATCCTGCTCGTGCTCTTTCTCCTGTGCGCAGTCGTGGGAACGGGCTTTGTTCTGGTGCCAGTCGTCTTCGAGCAGATGCAGGGGCTTCAATCGGGGACGACAACGGGGCAGGCCGCTGAGGCCATCAAAGGGATTGAACTCTCATTGAAAACCCAATTCGGTTTTCTCGGACTGGATGATCTGGATCTGCTTGCCCGGATTGCCGATGTCAAGAAGATGATAGGGGAGCGGATGTTCGCGTTCCTTCTGAGTGATTCACTTACGCTCATCATTAACCTTGTCACGATCCCGTTTATGATGTTCTTCTTCCTGAGAGATGGAAGAGAGATGAAGAAGACACTTGTGAGCATGGTGCCGAACCGCTACTTCGAATTCACCCTCGATTTGTTGTACAAAATGGATGCTCAGCTGGGGAACTATCTGCGCGGACAGTTTTTTGATGCCCTCGTCTTCGGCGTCATGTCGGTGGTCGCACTCTGGTATCTCGGCGTGCCCTATTTTGTGTTTCTCGGTGTGTTTGCCGGACTCGCCAATCTTATCCCCTATGTTGGTCCGATCGCGGGCGTTATACCCGCAGTCGCTGTTGCGATCCTCGGAAGCGGCGATCTGGGCAGCGCCCTTCCGGTGGTCGTCGCGTACTTTGGTTTGAAGCTTGTGGACGACTTTGTGGTGTCCCCCTATGTTGTCGCGTCCAGTGTCGAGATGCATCCTGTTCTGGTGCTGATTGCTATTATGGTGGGGGGGGAGTTATTCGGGATCCTGGGAATGCTGCTCGGCGTTCCGGTAGCAGGCTTCTTCAAGGTTGTTCTCAAAGAGGGGATCAGTACCTACCGCAAATACCGGTTCACCTGAGAGGTGCCATGTTTCGTGGATTGTTCCGCACCAAGAGTCTGGATCACATTCTGCGTGAAGCGGAGAATCCGGACAAACAGCTTCGCCGCACCCTTGGTCCCTATGATGTTGTCTTGCTCGGTATCGGGGCGATTATCGGCTCGGGTATCTTTGCAACGATCGGCACGGCAGTCGCCGGTGATGCGCTCCGGCCCGGCGCCGGACCCGCCATCATCCTCTCATTCGCGCTGACTGCCGTTGCGTGTGCATTCTGCGGGCTGTGTTACGCTGAATTTGCCTCCCTGGTCCCCATCTCCGGCAGCGCTTACACCTACTCTTATGCCACATTGGGTGAACTGGTAGCGTGGATTATTGGATGGGACCTTATTATCGAGTATGCGGTGGGGAATGTCGCGGTGGCGATCGCATGGGCGGCGTACTTCCATCAACTGTGTGATGGACTCGGATGGCATATCCCCGCCTGGCTCTCCGTGGATTATCGATCTGCCGTGCAGGCGGCTGAGGCAGCGGCTGGCGCTGCGGGCCAGGTCGATCCTTCAATGATCCTCCCCTATGAGGCATGGCAGCATCATCCCGAGTTCCTGGGTATTCCTGTCATCTTCAACGCCCTGGCAGTCGGTATTGTGGCTGTTATTACATGGCTGCTGATCATCGGTGTTAAAGAGTCGATACGTGTGAACAACATCATGGTGATCATCAAACTCTGTATCCTGGGGTTCTTCATCTACGCGGGGGCGCAGTATGTGAAGCCAGAACACTGGACTCCGTTTATGCCCAACGGGTTTTCGGGTGTGTGGGTTGGCGCCAGTCTTATCTTCTTTGCCTACATCGGCTTTGATGCCATTTCAACGTCTGCGGAAGAGTGTCGCAAGCCCGCGCGGGATCTGCCCATCGGCATCATCGGGTCGCTGATCGTGTGCACGGTCATCTACATTGCTGTCGCGGTAGTGTTGACCGGCATGGTGCCGTGGCAACATCTTGGTGTGGCCGACCCTCTCGCAGCTGCTTTCGCGTACGTGAACGCGGACATTTCTGCCGGGATTGTGGCGCTGGGTGCGGTAGTTTCCATGACGGCAGTCTTGCTCGTCTTCCAATACGGCCAGCCCAGAATTTTCTTTGCGATGTCCAGGGACGGTCTCCTTCCCGCCTATTTCTCAAAGGTCCATCCCCGGTACAAGACGCCTCACATCACCACATTCTGGACCGGTGTTGGTGTGGCAGCCGTCTCAGCGATAGCGAACATCAATGAGATTGTGGAGTTGACCAACATCGGAACCTTGTTTGCTTTTGTCCTGGTCTGTGTGGGTGTGATCATCCTGCGATACAAGGAGCCCGATCGGCCACGTGCATTCCGTACTCCGCTTGTCCCGCTCGTGCCGCTGCTCGGTATTGCCAGCTGCCTGTATCTGATGGCAGGGCTTCCGTGGATAACCTGGGCGCGGTTTGCGGGATGGCTGGCAATCGGACTGGTGATCTACCTGCTGTTCGGCTGGCGCCGCAGCAAGCTTGCGAACGAAAAGGACCAGTGATTTCTGTTTTGCGCGGGAGAGAGCGGCGGGGGGTGAGCGTTACAGGAGTGATTCGCGGAGATGTGCTTCGTTGCGTGCGCCGACCATAACGTCCAGGATCTTGCCGTCCTCAACAATGACCGTTGTTGGCGTGGCCATCACGCCAAAAGCGCGCGCTGCGTCAAAGTGCTCGGACACATCCACTTTGAAAATGTTCAGGTACTCTTCCTGCAGACGGTCGATGACCGGCGTTTGCGAGCGGCAGGCCGAGCAGGAGGGGGTGTAAAAGTACGCCAGCACGCGGTCGCCGGAGGCGATCGCGTCACCCAGTGGACCACCTATTTTCTGAATCCTGCGCCCCCGCTGCCGTCGTGCCCGCACTCCAATCGTGATCTGCAGGAGAATCATAAGTCCTGCAAAGATGCCGAGGACGATGGCCAGCGTTGTCATTTCCGCGATCCTGTGGTGAGCACAATCCCGATCAGCGCGCCATAGGCAGTGCTGATGTACGGGTTTGCAGTGATCGGGCATGCACCCCCCGCGCACCCGATAAAGTAATAATACGCAAATCCGCCCGCGCTTCCAAGAGCCAGTGCGGCCGATCGTTTAACCCAGATGTTCCATCCTCTCATGACCTGACTCCTCTTAGCGCGGTACGTGGAAATGCCGGATATACCCGGCTATTTTGATTCCTTTGCGCGCGTGGAGAACTTCAGGGGGATGTACGCCGGGCAGACGCTCACGGCACTTGTAAGAAGGAGCCCCGCAGCCACAATGCCGAGGAGAAGAGCCAGAGTACCTTCCACCTGTCCGGTAAGGATAAGCACGGCAAAAACGAGGGCGACGAGTGTTCTGATGAATCGGTCGGTTGAACCCATATTCTTTATCATGATGATGTTCCTTAGGTTGAAAAATGGATACTCTGTATACGGATACGATGCATGCCGACCCCAGAAAGGGTCAGCGTTTCTTGATCGTGCGCCTTCTCCGCGTACTTGGCGGAGACGCGGGGGCAGTGAGCGTTGAAATGGTCTTGAATAATTCCCTGTGCGTTCCCGCCGGGACAGACGGTTCGGGGATCGCCCGATACAGGGTGATCGTCCTCTTCAGCGAATGGAGATACGCCCTGCATGAGGGGCAAGCATCCAGATGCTGTTTGATCTGCCGGCATCGGGGTGACCCGATGTCTTCATCCAGATGATCGCAGATATGGAGGTACACCTTGTCGCAATTCATGTCATAAGTTCCGGATGAGCGCTGATATAGGGGTGCAACTGATCGCGAAGAAAGGCGCGCGCGCGGCGGAGACGAGATTTTGTCGCCTCAATCGACAAGCCAAGCACGCCCGAGGTCTCCTCGTTTGACCGGCCTTCGATGTCGCGCATCACAAATACCACCCGGTAATCTTCCGGCAATTTGCCGATCGCCGTTTCAAGGATTTCACGAAGTTCCTTGCTCATGACGACCTCTGCCGGCGTTCCCTCGGTGCTGGCCAGAGACGGACGCGGGTTCTGTGTGTGCGACGGATGCGCATGGTCATACGCCTCAAGAGATTCTTCCAGCTCATCGCTTTTTCTTTTTCTGCGCTTCATCAGGCAGTTGTTGGTTACGATGGCATAAAGCCACGTGCTGAACTTGGCCTTACCATCAAAGGAGTCTAATTTCCGGAACACATTGATAAAGGTGTCCTGGAGCGTCTCTGAGGCTTTCTGACGGTCTCTGCAGATTTTGAACGCGAACCTGTAGACAGTTTCCTCATAACGCCGGACCAGCTCGGTGAAGGCCTGATTGTCACCGGTTCTGGCCTGGGCGATCAGGGCGTCATCCGGCAAAAGCCTCGGAATGCGTTGATTCAATGGTGAGATGCTCTTTCCCAGGGAGAAGTGTCAGGTATTGCTTGCCATAACGTAGTAAAACCCGAGCGGACCCGCAAGTTTGAAGTTTGTTCCTGCAATCCGTATCTTAAAATCGGGATTGTTCTCATAAATAGGGTCATTGGAGCGAGGACCTGATGAAGGACATGATGGGCGCTGCACTCCTGGGTGAGCTGATCGCACAGCTTTCCCGGAGCACTGCTCTCCGGCGGGCTTTTAGTGAAGTGCCTCCGGGGGATGCCGAGACCGTCGTCTCCCGTATTGTCCGCGAGGTTGAACACCTTGCCGGATCCCGGCTGCCGGAGCATTCAGTTCAGCCGGCCCCCGCACCCCAGACCAGGCAACCCGAGCCAGTTCCGCAGCCGCTTTCGCCTCCCGGAGACCAGACCGTTGGAGCCAAAGCCGCAACCCGTTTCCGCACCCCAGGCCAGGCAACCCGAGCCAGTTCCGCAGCCGTTGTCTCCACCGGCGGCCAGACCGTTAGAACCAAAGCCGCAACCCGTTTCCGCACCCCAGGCCAGGCAACCCGAGCCAGTTCCGCAGCCGTTGTCTCCACCGGCGGCCAGTCCGTTAGAGCCAAAGCCGCAACCCGTTTCCGCGCCCCAGGCCAGGCAACCCGAGCCGGTTCCGCAGCCGTTGTCTCCACCGGCGGCCAGACCGTTAGAACCAAAGCCGCAACCCGTTTCCGCGCCCCAGGCCAGGCAACCCGAGCCAGTTCCGCAGCCGTTGTCTCCACCGGCGGCCAGACCGTTAGAACCAAAGCCGCAACCCGTTTCCGCACCCCAGGCCAGGCAACCCGAGCCGGTTCCGCAGCCGTTGTCTCCACCGGCGGCCAGACCGTTAGAGCCAAAGCCGCAACCCGTTTCCGCACCCCAGCCCCGGTACGCCCCTTTCTCGTTTGAGGAGGAACGCGCGCACGTGCTGGCAGCCTCTCTTATCCCCCTGCATGAATCCCCGTATTCAACTCCGATCGCTCTCGGGGGATCCGGATTTGACGAGGGGACGCAGCTCTTCGCCATCGATCATGCGGGAATGCGTTTTTACATGAGCGCGCTCAAGAACCAGGATTCAAGCGTGAGCAAAGCAGGCATGTTGCTTCTGAACAAACAGGACGCTTTGCGGCATCGCGGACGGCATGAGCGCATGATCAATACTCTCCGCCTGCGCAGTTTGATCCTCCCGGCCGAATCGGGAACCATCGTGCGCGGCAAGGATGACCTCGTGCGCCGGATAGACTTCCGTCTGAACGCACTGCTCGAAATCTTGCTCGGGTTGACCAGGAATACAACATGGCGGATGCAGGTTGGCGTACTGGACAGCCGGATCCAGCACGTGTATCCATCCGATACAGCTCCGGTGCGGCCGGATCGGCAGAATGCCGAACGGGGGCGCGGATCCACGGGTCAGAAACGAACAGACACCAAGACCCTCGACAGGTTGTTAACGCGTGAAAAAAAATTGGCTGAAACAATCCTCCACTCGATTTCCACCGCAGCGGAAAGCCACGAAGTAGAATACCTGATAGGACTTGCCGGAGGTTCTTCCGATAGCTGGAAAGTGATTCTCAAAGCGGTGTTTCATGTGCCGCTGGCGCGTTACCCGCACTTTATGAAAGCAGTTGTAGAGTGTCAGGAACTGCACGCCATGGTTGAACCCATGCTCCAGCTTGCCGGCGGTACGGAGAGTTTTTCTTTGTCCATGTAATCGTGTATCCTCTATCATATCCAGGAGAGTCCCATGCCCGACACCAAACTGTCCGGTGAAGTGTTTTTTCCCTCCGATGAAGTGCTCCGCAATGTCCATGTCCGTGATTGGGAGAAGATGTCAGCGGAGGCGGATGGTGATCTCGAGGGATTCTGGTCCAAAGAGGCGAAGGAGCTCCACTGGTTTGAACCGTGGGACAAAGTCCTGGACGACTCCAACAAGCCATTCTACAAGTGGTTTACCAACGGGAAGACCAACATCGTGTACAACTGTCTGGACCGCCACACCCAGACAGCCCGGCGGAACAAACTTGCGCTGATGTGGGAAGGAGAGAAGGGTGAATTCCGCTCCTTTTCCTATTTCGCTCTCCGGCGCGAAACATGCCGCTTTGCCAACGTGCTGCGCAGCCTGGGCGTGAAAAAGGGAGACCGTGTGACACTGTACATGGGGCGCATCCCCGAGCTCATGATCGGGATGCTCGCCTGTGCCAGAATCGGGGCAATCCACTCTGTTGTGTACGGAGGGTTCACGGTTGAAGCTCTGCACGAACGGCTCGAGGACAGTCAATCGAAGGTGCTGATTGTTGCCGATGGTGCGTATCAACGCGGAAGGATCGTTCCGCTGAAAGGTATTGCCGACGAAGCACTCCAGCGCGCTGCGACAGTGGAGAGTGTCCTGGTCGTCAAGCGCACCGGTGAAACGGTCAACATGGAGTCAGGCCGCGACATGTGGTACCATGAGCTGATGGCTCTGCCCATCGCCGGGTCGCAGTGTCAGATGGAGGTTATGGACGCAGAGGATCCGCTGTTCATCCTGTATACCTCCGGCACCACCGGCAAACCCAAGGCGATTCTGCACACGCATGGCGGGTATATGGTGGGGATCTACTCCACACTCAAATATGTGTTTGATATTCACGAGGAGGACCGGTACTGGTGTGCAGCCGACCCGGGATGGATCACGGGACACAGCTACATCGTGTACGGGCCGTTGCTCAACGGGGCAACATCGTTTATGTACGAAGGTGCGCCCACCCATCCGTATCCCAACCGGTGGTGGCAGATGATCGAGAAGTATGGTATCAACATCCTCTACACGGCTCCGACAGCCATCCGCGGCCTTATGCGTTTCGGCGAAGCATGGCCCAACCGGCACGATCTTTCCTCACTCCGCATCCTGGGATCAGTCGGAGAACCGATCAATCCGGAAGCATGGAAGTGGTATCACCGCGTGATCGGGAAGGGTCGGTGCCCGGTAATGGACACGTGGTGGCAGACGGAAACAGGCATGTTCATGATCACCCCGACCCCATCCGTCCCGCTGAAGCCGGGATCCGGAACACGGCCTTTTCCCGGCGTGCGCATGGATATCCTGAATGAAGAAGGGAGTCCGGTCGGGGCTAACGAGGAAGGATTCCTGGTGATCAAAACACCCTGGCCTGCGATGATGCGGACAGTCTACGGCGATCCTGAGCGTTACAAAGCCCAGTACTGGAGCAAGTTCCCCGGGGTGTACCTGACAGGTGACTCCGCGCGAAGGGACGAGGACGGGTACTACTGGGTTATCGGCCGGGTGGACGATGTTCTGAAGGTGTCAGGGTATCGTCTCGGTACGGCAGAGATTGAAAGCGCCCTGGTCAGTCATCAGGCCGTCGCAGAGGCGGCGGCAATCGGTCTTCCCCATGATGTGAAAGGCAATGCCATCCACACATATGTGATTTTGAAAGCCGGCATCACGAAGAGCGACAAGCTGATCGAAGAACTTCGGGCCCATGTTGCGCACGAAATGGGGCCGATTGCCAAACCGGACAGCATACAATTCGTTGACTCTCTGCCAAAGACGAGGAGCGGCAAGATTATGCGGCGTGTGCTGAAAGCGCGTGCGCTCGGTCAGGAACCCAAGGACATCACAACTCTTGAGGAGTGATCCTGAGCAGCCGCGGCTTCTTTTTCAATCCCTAAATGCGTATATTATCTGCCTATGTCTGTCATTTTCATAGTCGATCTGCTCCGCCTTCTGCTTCCGCCCCTGTATGCGGTTCTTGTGGTGGTGTACGGTATCTCGTTTTTTAGAAGTGCGCCGCGGCTGGAAAGAACAAAACACCCGGCACTTATTCTCGTTATCGTGCTCCATCTGACGTACCTCGGAGCCCGCACCGTTGCATTTGACCACCCCCCGATCACGTCGGTGTTCGAAATCCTTACGCTGCTGGCGGCGGCCACGGCGGTGGCGTATCTCTACCTCGAATTCCGCACCCACATACAGAATACCGGGCTGTTTATCCTTTCCCTTACGCTTGTCTTTCAGACGGTGTCGTCCCTTTTTATCAAGGACCTTCTGGTCATTCCTGATTATCTCCACAGTCTGGTCCTGGGGTTTCACGTTTCTACAGCGCTTCTGGGATACACCGCGCTTTCGCTTTCGGCCGTCTATGGCTTGCTGTACCTCATGCTGTATCATGAAATCAAATCGAACCGCTTCGGCGTTGTCTACAGCCGGCTGCCAAATCTGGAAATGCTCGAATCGATGAGTCACCGGGCTGAAGCGTTCGGCTTTGTCATGCTCACCGTTGCAATTCTCATCGGCGTGGTGTGGCTTCCGGTGGTCTTCACGGACATCTCCTACCTTGATCCCAAGCTGATAGGGACAATCGCCATCTGGTGCTTGTATGCACTTGCCCTGATCGCGAAGCGCAAGGGGGGGTGGCAGGGACGCAAAACGATGATTGTTTCCCTCGTTGGATTTGCCTTCGTGTTTCTCTCGATGATGGTCATCAATTTATACCTCAGCAGTTTTCACACTTTCCACTAGTCGGGTAGTGCGGCCAGGATGAATCTTTTTTCAATCGGAATCAGTCACCATACGGCGTCGGTCGACATCCGCGAAAAAATGTGGCTTTCGGCGGATGAGATGCCGCCTGTGCTGGCGCTGCTGAAGAACCGGTTCTTCAGCGAGTGTATGCTGGTCTCGACCTGTAATCGCACGGAGTTGTACGGTATTCTGTCCGACCCGGCGATCCCGGAACGTGAAATCCTTGCGGCACTTCTGGAGACAAAACATGCCGGCGGGGATGTCCATCCCGAACACTTCCTCGCCCGCCACGCCGGTGCGGCCATCCACCATCTGTTCAGAGTGTCCGCCGGGATCGATTCCATGGTCATCGGCGACATCCAGATCCTGAATCAGGTAAAAGAAGGATTCCAGACCGCGCGTGCCGCGGGCAGCCTTGGCCCCGTCATGAATCGTGTCATGCAGGCAAGCCTCCACGTCGGCAAACGTGTACGCTCGGAGACGTCGATATGCGAGGGCGCTGTATCCGTCAGTTATGCCGCGGTGGAACTGGCCACCAAAATCTTCGCGGACCTATCACGCAAATCCGCCCTGCTGATCGGGGCAGGTGAAACAGGCGAGCTCACGCTGAAGCACCTGGTGGGAAAGGGTATCGGGAAGGTGCGGGTCGCAAACCGCACCCGCGCCCGCGCGGAAGCCCTGGTCGCCGATCTGGGCGGAGAAGTGATCGATTACGAGCTGATGGCCGACGCGCTGCGCGACGCCGATATCGTCATTACATCGGTCAACAGTCCGTCGTACGTTGTGCAGCCGGACGACGTGCAGAAGGTCATGCGCCAGCGGGGCAACAACCCGCTCTTCATAATCGATATCGGCGTTCCGCGTAATGTAAACCCTGCCGCGCGGAAGATGGAGAATGTGTTCCTCTATGATATTGATTCTCTGAGTGCAATTGTGGACCACAATCTTGTAAAACGTGCTTCGGCCATGCCCGCAGTGACAAGGATTATTCGCGAGGAGATGGTCGAGTTTTTCCGGTGGCACAAATCACTCGGCGTTGCCCCGACCATCCAGGACTTCCGCGCCACCCTGGAACTGATCCGGCACGACGAAGTGCAGAAGCACATCAACCGGTTTGCCGCAGAGGACCGGGAATTGGTGGATCTCGTGACACGCCGCATCGTGAACAAAATACTTCACCAGCCGCTTACAACACTCAAGCAGGGGGCAGAAAACGGCAGTGGAGAAGCAGAAACTACTCTTCGTATAAAAGTCCTCCGGGAACTTTTCGGGTTGACACAGAGCGGGCGACATGGCGACTGACACGATCCGTATCGGCAGTCGCGGAAGCGAACTCGCTCTCTGGCAGGCCCACTGGGTGAGAGACCGCCTTGCGCAACTCTTTCCCTCGAAGACCATAGCCATTATCATCATCAAGACCAAAGGGGACAGAATCCTCGATGCGCCGTTGTCACGCATCGGCGACAAGGGGCTGTTTACCCGCGAGATCGAACACGCTCTGCTGGAAGAGTCCATCGACCTGGCAGTGCACAGTCTCAAAGATCTGCCTACCACCCTGCCGGACGGACTCATGCTGGGCGCCGTCACGGAGCGCGAGGATGTCCGGGATGTTTTCCTGCCCAGACCCGGCAATCCGGTCAAGATCCTTTTTCCACCAGCCGCCGGGTGCCCGGATTGCAACGGGCAGCCTGCGGAGAAAATGCCAGATCTTGCATGTCAGGCCCGACCTGGAGGTCGTTGATATCCGTGGCAACCTGAACACACGCTACAAGAAGTTGATGGAATCAGACTGGGCGGGCATGATGCTCGCACGCGCAGGCGTTCTCCGTCTGGGATGGGAAGAGCGTATCGGCGAATCACTCGATCCGCACGTTTTCCTTCCTGCCGTCGGACAGGGCGCCCTTGGTGTTGAAATCAGGGCAGGTGATGAACGTACATCCTCTCTTGTGCGCCATCTACATCATCAGGCAACTGATCAGGCTACGACGGCCGAACGAGCCCTGCTCCGCACCCTCGAGGGCGGATGTCAGGTGCCCATCGGCACGTTCGGCCGGATAACCACCGATGCCCGGGGGCCGTCTGTCCTCGTGCTCGATGCCATGGTTGGCTCCTTAAATGGTAAGCGGATTGTGCGTGGCACGATATCCGGGAATCCGGATCAGGCCGATGAACTTGGGCAGTCGCTGGCGAGGGAACTACTTCAAAAAGGTGCACGGGACATTCTCGATAGGATTCGTGCAGACGAACATGACACCCCTGCCTCTTGAAGGAAAAAGAGTGATCGTCACCCGGCCTGCGGAACAGGCAGGGGAGATGGCTGGAGCAATCAAGGATCTGGGTGGCATCCCCGTCGTGATTCCGATGATCAGGATTCTCCCCGTTGAAGATCCATCACCGTGTGACCACGCGCTCCTCGCGTTGGAGACCATGGATGCCGTGGTCTTTACGAGCGCCAATGCAGTCCGATATACCATGGACCGATCGGCGGAAATTGGCA
This sequence comes from uncultured Bacteroidota bacterium, assembly GCA_963700635.1. Taxonomy (GTDB): domain Bacteria; phylum Bacteroidota; class Ignavibacteria; order UBA10030; family UBA6906; genus JAGDMK01. The sequence goes on from CAVOYH010000005.1 coordinate 100,742, forward strand.
TCTCAAGCGCTCACTGGGACGGTAAAGAAATATATGTTGTGGGAAGCAAGACAGCGGACGCGGCGAAGGGATATGGTCTGCCCGTCACGATGGTTCCGGGCGAATTTTCCGGCGCCGGGCTGGCGGCGGCCCTTTCCGGGCGTTCACTTCGTGACAAACGTATCCTGCTTCCACGCGGGAACATCGGGAGGGATGAGGTGCTGCATGCCCTGACCGCGTCGGGATGTGACGTGGTGCCGGTGGTGGTCTACAGGACTGCAGGTCCCGGCGAAGAAAGCGCACGGATGATGCGTCAGGAGATTCTCAGCCACACCATGTCCGTTATCACCTTTACCAGTCCGTCGGCCGCACGTCATTTTGCCGGATTATTCACAGACGAAGAACTCCCGGCATTCCGTCCGCGCATGATTATCGCGGCAATCGGGGCCACAACACGGGAGGCAATTACGGCGTTGCAGTTGCCCGTTCACATTTGCGCCGACGAGGCAACCGCACCGGGACTCGTGACTTCGATTGTTTCGTACTTTCAATCTCAACATTTCCCCTGATACCATGCCCAATTTTCTCAATGATCTCTTTCTCCGCGCCTGCCGGCGCCAGCATGTTGAACGGACGCCTGTCTGGATGATGCGCCAGGCCGGCAGATATTTGCCGGAGTACCGCGCGGTGCGCGCAAAATCTGATTTTCTGACCATGGTGCGGACGCCTGAACTCGCAGCGGAGGTGACCATCCAGCCGGTGGATCTGGTGGGCGTTGATGCAGCGATCATCTTCTCGGACATCCTTGTCATCCCTGAGGCGATGGGAATGCGCCTGGTCATGGAAGAGAGCAAGGGACCGCGGTTTCCCCAGCCGATCAGGACAAAAGAACAGATTGATGCCATTCCTCTGGTGGATCCGGAAAAACATCTGCGGTATGTCACGGATGCCATCAGTCTTACAAAGCGCCAGCTGGGGGGGCGGGTCCCCATTATTGGATTCGCGGGAGCGCCCTGGACCCTGGCTGCGTACATGGTTGAGGGTGGGGGAACAAAAAATTTCGGTGCGATCAAGAAGATGATGCTCGACGAGCCCGAGAGCCTCCTTGCGTTGCTTGAAAAACTCTCTGTCTCTGTACGGTACTACCTCGAAGCACAGCTCGCCGCCGGCGCTGATGCGGTGCAGATCTTTGACAGCTGGGGAGGCATCCTCACCCCCGATCATTTCAGGAAGTTCTCTCTCGATTTTATGGCCGATATCGTTGCCAGGATGCGCCGGGATGGCGCACCTGTCATCGTGTTCTCCAAAGGAGCGCACACCACCCTCCGCGATATTGCGGCCATCGGAGCGGATGTGGTTGGGGTGGACTGGACGGTTGATCTCGCAGAAGCCCGTGAACAGGTTGGGGAGACCGTTGCGTTGCAGGGAAACCTCGATCCGGCGTATCTTTATGCAGCACCCGAAAAAATCAGGCACGAAGTCCTTTCCGTCCTCCGGAAGTATGGAAAAGGGCCGGGCCACGTTTTTAACCTCGGGCATGGCATCCTGCCTGATGTTCCCCCGGATAACGCCCGGGCGATGGTAAAGGCCGTAAAAGACCAGAGCCCCGCATTTCATTCACGGGCCTGACGGATGAAAACGCCGCACCGATCTGCAGTTGTGCTGCTTCAACTCGGAGGCCCGGATTCTCTGGATGCAGTCGAGCCTTTCCTCTATAATCTGTTTTGTGATCCTGATATCATTGACCTGCCTTTTGCATTTCTCTTCCGGGTGCCGCTTGCACGCCTGATCTCGAGACGGCGCGCACCGCGTGTGCAGGAGTACTACCGGCGTATCGGCGGACGATCTCCGATCGCCCGGCTGACGCAACGGCAGGCCCTCGCGCTGGAACGCCGGCTTGCAGCGACACATGTGACCAGCGTGAAAGTGGCGATGCGGTACTGGCACCCGCTAACGGAAAAAACAGTGGCCGATCTGCAAAGGGAGGACGTCCGGCGCGTGGTGTTGTTGCCGCTCTATCCTCAATATTCTCGCAGTACAACGGGTTCCAGCGTGAACGAATGGCGGCGGGTCGCAGCCAGAAAGGGCTTTGCTCCCGAGCTCAGGCTGGTGGAGCAATACTGTGATCACCCGCTGTATATCCGTGCACTGGTGGAGCACATCCACATCGCCCTCCGGCGGGTTCCACCGGAGGACCGGAACAAAGTCCATATCGTCTTCAGTGCGCATGGCACACCGATGCAACTCGTCCGGAAAGGCGATCCCTATCAGGCGCAGGTTATACGGACCCGCGATGCGGTGGTCCGCGCAGGAGACTTCGGTCTCCCGCACCATCTCTGCTATCAGAGCAAAGTCGGCCCGCAGAAATGGCTCGAGCCTTCACTCACGGACACGATTCATCGGCTGGCCACTGGCGGCACGTCCCATGTCCTTGTGGTTCCGCTGGCCTTCGTATCGGACCATAGCGAGACACTATGGGAAATCAACATGGAGGTCCGGAATGAAGCCAAAGCCCTCGGAATCCGTTACTTTGACATGACACCGGCTCTGCACACCAACACCGCGTTTATCGCGGCGCTGGCCGAGCTTGCGGCAGAACAATTACAATAACAGTATTTTCTATGAGCACACCACATGCGGTGATTATCGGCGGCGGCATCTCCGGTCTGACCGCCGCGTTCTGGCTTCAGCGCGGGGGCGCGAAGGTTACGGTTCTTGAACGTGAGCGCGTTCCGGGCGGCACGATGCGAACCGTCTCGGACAACGGATGGCTTGTCGAGAACGGGCCCAACAGCGCGCTTGAAACGACTCCGGTCTTCGGAGAGATGTTCGATCTCCTGGGGATCACCGGGGAACGACTGTACGCCGACGCGGCGTCCAACAGGCGTTACATTGTCCGGAACGGTGCGTTACACGCGATACCGATGTCAGCATCTGCCTTTCTCAAGACACGGCTCTGGTCCACCCGGGCAAAACTCCGTCTTCTGAAAGAACCGTTCATCGGTCGGGCGGCACACGAAGAGACGATTGCGGAGTTCGTGGAACGCCGGCTCGGGAGAGAATTTCTTGACTATGCAATTAATCCGTTTGTCGCCGGCGTGTACGCGGGCAATCCGGAGGAATTGAGCGTCCGGGAGGCGTTTCCGAAACTGTATGCGCTGGAAGAAACATATGGCGGCCTGATCAAAGGGATGATCGGCGGAGCACGGGAACGGAAACGGCGGGCCGAAGTTGCCAAGGACCGCGCACGGATGTTTTCGTTTGCCGCCGGCATGCAGACGTTTCCCGATGCGCTGGCGCGGAATCCAGGGATGTCGGTACACTGCAACTGCGAGGTCACCGGGCTTGAAGTCGGAAAACACCGTGCCGGTGGTAGCCCTGGTTTCGTGGTGAAGTATTCAAACGCAGGCACATCCACGGTGCTGGATGCCGAGGCGGTCGTTCTCGCTGTTCCGGCGTATACAGCAGCCGGCTTGCTCGGGATCCACTCGCCTGTGCTGGCTTCACAGCTGCAGAATATTTATTATCCTCCCGTGGCGGAAGTGTTTCTTGGATACCGGATGGAACAATGTGCTCGTACGCTGGACGGCTTCGGATACCTCATCCCGGCCGTTGAAAGACGGAGCATCCTGGGCACGATCTGGTCTTCCGCATTGTTTCCGGGGAGGGCGCCGGAAGGGCACATCGCCCTTACAACCTTTGTCGGTGGATCCCGCCAACCGGACCTTGTCGCACAGCCGGAGGATCAACTTCTCCATTCCGTGCGTTCGGAACTTGAGGCGCTTATGGGTGTACGCGGCGAACCGGTCTACGTGCGCGTCAACCGCTGGAAGAAAGCCATCCCGCAATACAATCTTGGCTATCATAATATTCTGGAAACGATCGAGAACCTGGAGAAGACTCTGCCCGGACTGGCTATATGCAGCAACTACCGGGGAGGGATTGCGGTGGGGGATTGCGTGAAAAGCGGCAAAGCTACTGCGCTGCGACTCCTGGAAGTGGTGCGGACCGGCGGGTAACCTGTTATCCGGGAACCGGTCTTTCATGTTCTGCAATGGAGAATTATAGTATGGACACTCTTGTCGGTGGATACCCTGTAACAAGACTGCGGCGCACGAGGATGAATCCGGTGGTACGTGCCATGGTTCGTGAAACTGAACTTACGCCGAACGATTTTATTTATCCGCTTTTTGTCGTCCCCGGGAAACAGATCAAAAAAGAAATTTCTTCCATGCCGGGGGTGTACCAGATGTCGGTGGATACAATTGTACGGGAATGCGCCGAGGTGTATGCCATGGGCATTCCGGCCGTGATATTTTTCGGCATTCCGGAACACAAGGATGAGGTTGGATCCGGTGCTTACGATGACAAGGGGATTATCCAGCAGACGCTCCGTGTTGTGAAAAAAGAAGTGCCGGACCTTCTGCTGATTACGGACGTCTGTCTCTGCGAATATACGTCGCATGGCCATTGTGGCATCGTCCGCGGTGAGGAAATTGTCAATGATGCGTCGGTGGAGCTCCTTGCCAGAGAGGCCCTCAGCCACGCGAATGCGGGAGCGGATCTGATTGCGCCGTCCGACATGTTCGACGGCCGGGTGGGTGCGATCCGGACGATACTGGATGCGAACGGGTTCCACAATATACCCATCATGTCCTATGCCGCGAAATATGCCTCCGGATTTTACGGACCGTTCCGCGAGGCGGCCGAGAGCACACCCAAGTTCGGGGACAGGCGTTCCCATCAGATGGATCCTGCCAACAGTGACGAAGCACTGCGGGAGATCGCGCAGGACATCCAGGAAGGTGCCGACATCGTCATGGTGAAACCCGCTCTTTCCTATCTCGATGTCATCCATCGGGTAAAGGAACGATTTGCCATGCCCACGGCAGCATACAATGTCAGCGGCGAGTACTCACTGATCAAGGCCGCATCAAAAATGGGATGGGTCGATGGCGAACGCGTCATGATGGAAGTGCTTACCAGTATCAAACGTGCAGGAGCTGATATGATCCTGACATATTTTGCCAAGGACGCAACGAAGGTTCTCAAACGATGAGTGTAACGACGACAAGAACATCAGAGGCATTGTTCGAGAGAGCAAGGCAGGTCATCCCCGGCGGCGTCAATTCGCCCGTCCGGGCTTTTACATCGGTCGGCCGTAACCCGATCTTTATAACCAGAGCATCGGGATCGGCGATCTGGGATGTGGACGGGAATGTGTATATCGATTATGTGGGATCGTGGGGGCCCATGATACTCGGACACGCCCACCCGCGTGTGATTGAAGCCATCCGGAAAGCGGCCATGGATGGAACAAGCTACGGCGCCCCGACGGAATATGAAATCCGGATGGCAGAACTCATCTGTAAAATCGTCCCGTCCATCCAGATGGTCCGGATGGTAAACTCCGGCACGGAAGCCACGATGAGTGCCGTCCGTCTGGCACGTGCGTTCACGGGTAGAGAAAAAATCATCAAGTTTGAAGGATGTTATCACGGCCATGCGGATGCATTCCTGATTAAAGCCGGATCCGGAGCGATGACGTTCGGTGTGCCGGACAGTCCGGGTGTGCCGGCAGGTGTGGCAGAAGGCACCCTCACGGCGACGTTCAACAACCTGAAATCGGTAGAGTCGCTTGTGGCACATCACAAGGGCGCCATTGCGGCTGTTATCGTTGAACCGGTTGTAGGAAATATGGGCTGCATCCCTCCTGATCCGGGTTTCCTGCAGGGATTGCGATCGCTCTGTACACGAGAGGGGATCCTGCTCATCTTTGACGAAGTGATGACCGGATTCCGGCTGGCGCCTGGCGGAGCCCAGGAACTCTACGGGATAACACCGGACCTTACTACACTGGGGAAGATAATCGGGGGAGGGCTTCCTGTCGGCGCCTATGGAGGGCGCAGGGATATCATGGGCATGGTCGCACCCCAGGGACCAATGTATCAGGCAGGGACGCTGTCGGGAAATCCACTGGCGATGGTGGCGGGACTGGAGACGCTCACGGTGATGATGGAGGAACCAGGATTTTACAACCGGCTGAACGAAACTGCTTCCCGCCTGAGTTCAGAATTGCAGAAAGTGATTGATAAACTCTGGCTACCCGTGACGCAGAACCGCGTGGGATCAATGTTCACGCTCTTTTTTACAAAACACGCGGTGAGAGACTATGCTACAGCAGCGGCTTCTGACCGGGAGAAATTTGCGGTCTTTTTCAGGGAAATGCTTGTTCGGGGAATTGCCCTTGCACCGTCACAGTTTGAGGCGGGATTTGTGTCATTTGCTCATTCCGAAAAAGATATCGACCGGACCGTCGAGGCGGCGCGGGAGGCCCTGAAAGTGGTGTATTCCTAGGCGCGGTTGAGAGACATTGGAGAATTCCTTACATTGGGCGTCGAATAGGAACGATTTTGGCCTATCTCGTGTTCATAACAGTACGCAGAGCAACGCGCTTTTTTTTGAACCACAAACCGGACTGATTTAGTCGTATATATCCTATGGTCAGACTCTCCAAAAAAGTAGAATACGGGCTCATTGCCATCCGGCATATTGCAGCACATCCGGCTGGTGAGCTTGTGACGGCAAAGGAGATCTCTGACCGGTACGGGATCCCCTTTGATTTGCTGGCGAAAGTCCTTTCGCGTCTCAGCAAAGCAGGCCTGATAGTGTCACATCAGGGCGTACGGGGGGGGTATTCCCTCGCACTTGATCCTCGCACCGTGCAGGTTTCCGCAATCATCCATGCCATCGAAGGAACAACGCCGGTCATCGCCCAGTGTCTGTCCGGGGGACCCGACAGTTGTGATGTTTTTGATGTATGCACGATCAAATCGCCTCTCACCAAAGTGCAGGCAAATATTGAGCAGGCGTTTACAAGTATGACTCTCGCAGAAATAGTCTGAGCATATGCGCGCACCGATATACCTTGACAACCATGCCACAACGCGGATTGACCCGCGGGTGCTGGACGCGATGATGCCTTTCCTTCGTGATCAGTACGGTAATGCCGCAAGCCGCGCGCATGAATTCGGCTGGTTTGCTGCAGCTGCCGTGGACGTTGCCCGCGCGCGCGTCGCCCGGCTGATCGGTGCTGATAGCCGCGAGATTGTCTTTACAAGCGGAGCCACGGAATCCATCAATCTCGCGCTTAAGGGTCTCGCGGAAGCTGTGTTCAACCGGAAGCAGAAATCAGGGTATCACATTATTACCGTAGCATCCGAACACAGGGCCGTTCTTGATTCCTGCGCACATCTGGAACGCGCCGGGTTCCGCGTGAGCGTCCTCCCGGTTGATGAGTATGGCCGCATCTCAGCGGATCAGGTCGCGCACGCCATCACCGATGAGACAATTCTGGTGAGTGTCATGTGGGCCAATAACGAGATCGGGACAATCGCGCCCATGGAAGAAATCGCCCGGGTGTGCAGCAAGCGCGGTGTTCTCTTTCATTCTGATGCAACGCAGGCAGTCGGGAAAATCCCGGTGGACCTCACGCGTATCCCCGTGGATCTCCTGTCGTTCAGCGCACACAAGATGTACGGACCCAAAGGGATCGGTGCGCTCTATGTACGAAGCCGGAACCCGAAAATTCCACTCGAATCTCAAATTGATGGGGGAGGGCATGAGTCGGGGGTACGTTCCGGAACGCTGAATGTGCCGGGGATTGTCGGGTTTGGCAGAGCGGCCGAGATCTGCGGCGAAGAAATGGAACAGGAGGCAGGGAGAGTTATTGTATTACGCGACCTCCTGGTGGGGGAACTCCGGCAACAGTTGCCTGACGTCGTCGTCAACGGGGATCCGGAAAACCGCCTTCCGCACAATGCAAGCATCACATTCCCCGCCCGGCGAGCCGAGAGGCTCATGCGTGGGATGAAAGAAATCGCGGTTTCATCGGGATCCGCATGCAGTTCCGCGCAACCCGGACCGTCTCACGTCCTGAAAGCAATCGGATTGTCTCCGGCAATGGCCGCGGGGACGCTGCGATTCGGACTGGGTCGGTTCACCACACGCGAAGAGATCGAATACACTGTCCTAAAAGTCGTGGAAGCAGTTACAGCTCAACAACACAATGAACAATGGATACCTCATGAAGGCACAAGAATATCTTCTGAATAACAGCAAAGAGTTCCTGGCGTTTTTACGAACACGGGTTCCGGTTTTCCATCTTTCGAACATCTTTTTCCGCGATGTCCACTTTTCGGTCATTGCATTTCTCGAGGCTCAGGGGATGCGCGTGGCGTACACGTCGGCGGAACGTTTGGCGTACAGGTTGATCGAGAAACTTGAGAAGGAGAAGATCCTGGGGCCCATTGACCGGCAGACGTGGGTGGTGCTGTATCCGGACTACCGGACGCCGAACCGGAAGCCTGCAGCTGCTGCGGCTCCGGCCAAACCGGCAGGGCCCGCTGCTGCGACCGCCAAACCGGCAGGGCCCGCTGCTGCGACCGCCAAACCCGCGGGGCCCGCTGCGCCCGTCAAACCGGCGGCAGCCTCTGCGCCAACGGCGACACCGGCCGGCAGCCCTGCATCGTCCGCCGCTCCGGTCTGAACAGAAATACACGCACACGTACACGAGGAGTCATGAGCACTGAAACATCAACAATCGAATCTCTCGCCAATAGCGAGTACAAGTACGGATTTGTCACCGACATCGAGGCCGATGCAGCGCCACGGGGACTGAGCGAGGATATTGTCCGCCTGATCTCGACAAAGAAGGGCGAACCCGCGTGGCTTCTGGAATGGCGGCTCAAGGCATACCGCCACTGGCTGACCATGAAAGAGCCCCGGTGGCCGAACGTGTCCTATCCGCCCATCGACTATCAGAACATCATTTATTACTCGGCCCCGAAACAGAAGGTCCAGCTCAATAGCCTGGATGAGGTCGATCCGGAACTCCTCCGCACCTATGAAAAACTGGGAATCCCCCTTGCGGAACGGGCGCGGCTTGCCGGGGTGGCGGTGGATGCGGTGTTTGACAGCGTGTCGGTGGCCACCACATACAAAGAGAAACTGATGGAGCTCGGCGTGATCTTCAGCTCCTTTTCGGAAGCGGTCAAGGATCACCCGGACCTGGTAAAGAAGTATCTTGGATCGGTGGTTCCATCGAATGACAATTATTTTGCGGCACTCAACTCCGCAGTCTTCAGCGACGGATCCTTCTGCTTTATCCCGAAGGGTGTCCGTTGTCCGATGGAGCTATCGACCTATTTCCGCATCAACGCCGCTGAAACCGGCCAGTTTGAACGGACTCTTATCGTTGCGGAAGAAGGGGCATACGTCAGCTACCTTGAAGGATGTACGGCCCCGATCAGGGACACCAATCAGCTTCATGCAGCGGTTGTGGAGCTGGTCGCGCTGGACAATGCGCAGATAAAGTATTCAACGGTCCAAAACTGGTATCCGGGTGACAAGGATGGAAAAGGTGGCATCTACAATTTTGTTACAAAGCGGGGGAAATGCCAGGGTCAGGGATCGAAGATCTCCTGGACGCAGGTTGAAACCGGATCAGCCATCACCTGGAAATACCCCAGCGTGCTCCTCATTGGAGACAACTCGGTGGGGGAATTTTATTCAGTGGCAGTGACCAACAACCGCCAGCAGGCCGATACAGGGACAAAGATGATCCATATCGGCAAGAACACCAAGAGTACCATCGTCTCGAAGGGAATCTCCGCCGGATTCGGTCAGAATTCATACCGCGGTCTGGTCGATGTCAAGAAGAATGCCTCGCATGCCAGAAACTTCTCCCAGTGCGATTCGTTGTTGTTGGGCGACAAGTGCGGAGCCCACACGTTTCCGTATATCGAGGTGCGGAATACCTCTTCGCGCGTTGAACATGAGGCATCAACATCCAAGATCGGCGAGGACCAGATTTTCTACTGCAGGCAGCGTGGATTATCGACCGAGGATGCGGTGAATATGATCGTAAACGGCTTCTGCAAGGAAGTGTTCCGGGAGCTCCCGATGGAGTTCGCCGTGGAAGCGCAGAAGCTCCTGGGGGTGAGTCTGGAAGGCAGCGTTGGTTGATGGTTCCCCGTCCCCAGTCGAATAAAGAACAACCATCGGATAGACCCAAGGCAAAGGACACAGGAAAGAATATGCTTCGAATCAAAAATCTTCACGCCGCCGTCAACGGCAATAAAATACTGGAAGGCATTTCCCTCGAAGTGAAGGCCGGGGAGGTGCATGCAATCATGGGCCCCAATGGCTCCGGGAAAAGCACGCTGGCCGGAGTGCTCGCCGGGAAAGAGAGCTTTGACGTCACCGCCGGGGAAGTACAGTATGACGGCAAAGACCTTCTGGAAATGAACCCGGAAGAACGGGCACGGGAAGGTCTCTTCCTTGCCTTCCAGTACCCCGTGGAAATTCCAGGGGTGACGAACACGTATTTTCTCAAGGCCGCACTGAACGCCATCCGGAAGCACCGCGGACTGGAGGAGCTGGATGCCATGGAGTTCCTTTCGCTGGTCAAGGAGAAGATGAAACTGGTGGATCTTGATGCATCGCTTCTCAACCGGCCGGTGAACGAAGGATTCTCCGGAGGGGAGAAAAAGCGTAACGAAATTTTTCACATGGCCGTGCTGGAGCCCAGACTGGCCATCCTGGATGAGACCGATTCGGGGCTGGACATCGACGCGCTGCGCATTGTCGCGGATGGCGTGAACAAACTCCGCTCGAAAGAGAACGCCGTTGTGGTGGTAACACACTATCAACGGCTGCTCAACTACATCATTCCGGACTATGTCCATGTCCTCATGGACGGGCGCATCGTCAAGTCCGGCGGGAAAGAACTGGCGCACCAGCTTGAAGAAAAAGGATACGACTGGCTCAAGACGGAACCTCAAGCGGTGTGAGCGACGTCTGTATCCCCCTGACGAAATACGCATGAGAATCTAAGGACCTGTATGCAAAAGAGTGAATCACCAGTCGTCTGGTATGAACAGCAGTTTGAACTCCTTGAGCGCGAGCTTAACGGATCAGCGGGCTCCGCGGTCCATGCTCTCCGCCGCCGGGCAATGGCGCAGTTTACACAATCAGGTTTCCCCACAACCCGCGATGAAGAGTGGCGTTTCACGAACCTGGCGTCGCTGGCACGGCTGGAGTGTGTGCGTGCCGAAAAAGAGACGCGGGTGACGGCGCGGGAACTCACGCCGTATGTCCTGCCCGGGTCGTCTCATCGCCTTGTGTTTGTGAACGGGCGGTGGTCGCCGGGCCTCTCATCGATCGGATCCCTTCCGGCCGGAGTGCGGGTCGAGAGTATCGCTGAGGCATTCCGGCGCGACGAAAAGGAAGTGCTCCGGACACTGGGCTCTCTCGCCCCCCTGGAGGATCACCCCTTCACCGCGCTGCAGACGGCATTTTTGTCTGACGGAGCGTATATCGTGGTACCCGACAAGACCGATTGTCCGGACCCGGTAGAACTACTTTTTGTGGCGACGCCCGGAGAGTCCCCGCTGGCCATCCACCCCAGAAATCTGATCCGTGTGGGCAATCGTTCGCGGCTCTCGGTCGTTGAAACGTACGCCGGATTGGGCACATCCCCGTACTTCACGAACATGGTTACGGAGGTTCTTGTCGGGGAGGGTGCGGTACTTGAACACGATAAGCTTCAGGTTGAGAATATGCACGCCTATCACATCGGGAGTACCTACATTCGGCAGGAGGGGGAGAGCACGGTGACTTCAAATTCCATCGCCCTCGGAGGCGCACTGGTGAGGAATGCCGTGATCTCGACATTCGCGGCACCGCACGCAGAATGTACATTAAACGGTCTAACCCTTACCACCGGCAGCCAGCATATCGACAACCGCACCACGATTGACCATGCTCATCCGCACTGTGCCAGCCACGAGTTATACAAAGCGATCCTTGACGGCCAGTCCCGGGGTGTGTTTAACGGAAAAATTTTCGTCCGGAAGGATGCCCAGAAGACTGATGCCCGGCAGACGAACAAGACATTGTTGCTCTCCGATGAAACGACGATGGATACGAAGCCGCAGCTGGAGATTTTTGCCGATGATGTAAAATGTACCCATGGTGCCACCATCGGCCAGCTGGAAGAAGACCAGGTGTTTTACCTGCGCACAAGGGGTATCGATGAGGCCGCTGCCCGCGACATCCTCACATTCGCCTTTGCCGGTGACGTTGTGGACCGTATTCACATCGTTTCACTGCGGGGGCGGCTGGAAGAAATCCTCCACAAACGGCTCCAGCAGGGCCGCATTCACACGGTGGAATCATGACACAATCCGAAACAGCGACTCTTGCCGAGCAGTTTAACAAGATTATCAGCATCGCCGGGTGCCGGCACCATTTCCCCCTCCTCCGCCAGTATGTGAACGGGAAGCCGCTGGTCTATTTTGATAATGCGGCAACGAGCCAGAAGCCCCAGGCCGTGATCGATGCGATGATGCGGTACTACCAGGAAGAAAATTCGAATATTCACCGCGGGGTGCATTCGCTCAGCGAGCGGGCCACGCAGGCGTACGAAAAGGTCCGGCACAAGGTTGCTGCCTTCATGAATGCCGGAGATCATCGCGAGATCATTTTCGTGCGTGGCACCACCGAAGGCATCAACCTCGTGGCGCACAGTTTTGGACGCGCCTTTGTGCAGGAGGGGGATGAAATCCTCATTTCCGGCATGGAACATCATTCAAACATCGTTCCGTGGCAGATTCTCTGTGAAGAACGTAAGGCGATCCTGCGCGTCATCCCTCTTACCGATACCGGTGAACTGGATCTCGATGCATTTCCGGCCATGCTTACCGAAAAGACCCGTTTGATGGCCGTAACGCACGTGTCAAACGCCCTGGGCACGGTGAACCCCGTCAAGGAGCTTGTCCGCCAGGCACATGCAAAAGGGATTCCGGTACTCGTGGATGGCGCCCAGGCGGTTCCACATATGCACGTGGACGTGCAGGATCTGGACTGCGACTTCTATACGTTTTCGGCTCATAAGATGTTCGGACCAACCGGCGTTGGCGTCCTGTACGGCAAGCGGCGCTGGCTGGATACCATGCCTCCGTATCAGGGAGGAGGCGATATGATAAAGTCGGTGACGTTCGAAAAGACCATCTACAATGATCTGCCCTACAAATTTGAAGCCGGTACGCCCAACATCGGGGGGAGTATAGGTTTGGGCGCGGCCCTGGACTATCTGCGCGAGTTGAACATGGATGCCATCAGGCGGTTTGAAGACGAACTGCTCGCGTATGCGACGGAGCGGATTCTCACCGTCCCGGGGGTGCGTCTTATCGGCACGGCGCGGGAAAAAGCGGGGGTCCTCTCATTCGTGATGGAAGAGATTCATCCGCACGATATTGGCACCATTCTGGATGTTGAAGGAGTTGCGATCCGGACGGGGCATCATTGTGCGCAGCCGGTCATGCAGCGGTTCGGCATTCCGGCAACCGCGCGCGCCTCCTTCGCGTTCTACAACACCAAGGAAGAAGTTGATGCCTTCATCAAGGCCCTGCACAAAGTGAGGGAGGTGCTTTCCTGATGCCCGCCCTGAGAGAACTGTACCAGGAGATCATCCTGGACCACAACAAGGCGCCTCGCAATTTCCGCAGGATGGAGGGCGCTACCCGGCGTGTGGAAGGATACAACCCCCTGTGCGGTGATCACTATACGGTGTATGTGAAAGTGGAAGGGGACACGATTGTGGACGTGAGCTTTGAGGGAGCCGGATGCGCAATTTCGAAGGCCTCGGCGTCGGTGATGAGCGCAATGGTAAAATCGCGCACCGTTGCCCAGGCTGAGGAACTTTTTGAGGAGTTTCATCGGTTAGTCAAAGGTGAGCTGCATGGGGAAGAGGACGTCGAGCGGCTTGGGAAGCTGGCGGCGTTTGCCGGCGTGAGCGAATTTCCCGCACGGGTAAAATGTGCGAGTCTTGCCTGGCATACACTCCACACGGCACTCAATTCCACCGAAGAGAGTATCAGCACCGAATAATATCGCGAAAGCACGGTCGTATCATGAGTGACACAATCATCAGCACTATTGAACAAAAATTGATTGAAGGACAGGCCACAGAGGCGATCAGGGGCTGTTATGATCCCGAGATCCCGGTGAATATCTATGACCTGGGCCTGATCTATGACGTGGCGGTGAACGAGCGGGGCGAAGTTGGTGTCACGATGACCCTGACATCACCTCACTGTCCGGCTGCACAGTCCCTCCCCCGGGATGTGGAGCAACGTATCAAGATCATCCCCCGTGTGTCCGGGGTGAACGTAAAAGTTGTCTGGGATCCACCGTGGAATCCCAGCATGATGAGCGAAGCTGCAAAGCTCGAACTGGGTTTTTAAACACTCATACAGGTAGAACACCATGGACACAACAACACTCGATCCCAAGCCCATTGTCAATGATGAAATCACACTCACTGCCAAAGCGGTGGCTGAGGTCCGCCGGCTGATGTCGTCCGGCAGCATACCCGAAACGCACGGACTCCGGCTCAGCGTTAAAGGCGGAGGGTGTTCGGGCCTCTCGTATGTGCTTGGCTTTGATGAACATCCCAAAGAAGCCGATGCGGTGATGGCGATCCAGGGGCTAAAGGTATTTGTTGATCCGAAGAGCCTTTTCTACATCTCCGGGACAGTCCTGGATTTTAGTGATGGGCTCAACGGCAAGGGATTTGTCTTCAACAACCCAAAGGCAGAGCGGACCTGCGGGTGTGGCAGCTCATTTGGCGTGTAATGGATACCATGAAGCCGATAAATCGCCGGGTTTTTGTACAGACCATCGCCGCCTCTGGCGCGCTTACCCTTATCCCTCAGGTACTGAGAGCACATTCTACAGAAGAAACAATCATACATAATAAGGAGAATACACAGATGGCATTTGAATGGAAGTTTAAGACCAGACCGTATAGCGACGAGGAAGCAAAGAAACTGCTCGCTCCCGTCATTGATGCCGAGACATCTGATTGGCACTACAACACCCATCACAAAGGTTATGTCACGGCGCTGAATACCATCGAGAAGGCGCTCGAGACAGCCGACCGGGGTACTGCCAATGGAAATTACAGCCAGATCGGTGAGCTGAAAAGAAGAACCACGTGGAACCATGCCGGGGCGCTCCTTCATGATGTGTACTGGGAGGTGCTGGGCGGAGATGGAGATCCGAACAAGGGGCCTGAGGTGAAAGCGGCGATCGAGAAGGAGTTTGGATCCTTTGATGCGTGGAAAGCGGATTTTAAGGCAACAGCGGTGTCCGCAAAGCTGAGCGGCTGGGGAGTGTTGACGTTTGATATGCTCTATTCGCGCCGTGTGCTTAACGTCCTGGTTGATGAGCACCACTATGGCGCCATCTGGGGCGGGATTCCCTTGATTCCCGTGGATGTATTCGAGCATGCGTACTATCACAAGGATGGACCGAAACGTGCGCTCTACATCGACAATTTTATTGCCAATCTGCACTGGGGCCGTATCAACGAGCGCTTCAAGAAATACGCAAAATAGTTGTGGATGCTCCACAGCATGCCTCATATGATGCTGTTGAGCCAGCGGACGGGGTGTGCGCAGCGTGTCCGGAAACGGAACGCTGCGCCTTTGTCCCGCCGGGCTCAGAAAGATGGCATTCGCGCTGAGCGGTTTTTGGTACGATTTCCATTCATTCTCCCTGCATCACCTCCCGGCAGTCCGGACCGCGTGGCATAATGCGCAGGACACCGTCCGTCAGTTCAGCAATTTCCGCATGCTTTCGCATCATGACCCTACCGCAGAGTACGGTTTCAGCTTGAAGTTCTCCCCATTTTTGGCTATACTTTTGCATCGAAGGGGCCAGGCATGAATGTGGAACACCTCCCCCTCTTTCCACTGCAGGTTGTCCTCTTTCCCCACGCCGCACTCCCACTCCACATTTTTGAGGAGCGGTACCGAGCGCTGCTGCGGATGTGTATCAAGGAGTCCGTGGAATTCGGCATTGTGATGTTGAAGGGAGACCAGCTGGCGGAAATAGGGTGCTCGGCAGCAGTGACGTCGGTTCTGCAAATGTATGAAGACGGGCGGATGGATGTGCTTGTGGAAGGCCGCAGACGATTTCGTACGCTGAAGGTTGACGACAGCCAGGCCCTGTACCTGATCGGAAATGTGGAGTATCTGGACGAGCGCAGAGAGTTGCCCGACCCGGACAGCTTCACCGACACGGTCCAGAAGTACAACCAGCTTGTCGGACTGGTGTACGGGGGAAAAGTAAAGATGCTGGATCCGGTCGTTCCGTTGCCCGATCTTTCGTTTGTGATGGCGCAGAAGGCCGGGATGGATCTGGATCAACGCCAGCATTTGCTGGAGCGCGAAACCGAAGACGAACGGTTGGGCTTGCTGAACGAGTACCTGACCGGAGTACTGCCCCGGCTCAAAAAGCTTGAAGAGGTAGAACGTATCATACGAAGTGATGGATACCTTTAATTTACGCACAAGGAGATACCGATGAACAAAAAAAGACGGAACGCCCGCAAGAAACACCGCAAGGCGACTGACCGGGCGAAGGCAAAAAGAAGAACCCAGCTGGCGAATAAGAAAACCGTGTAACGTACCCAAGGGTGACCGGACCGGTCACCTTCGGTATTTATGCCCTCTCCAACCTCGTACACGCTCGGTCGTCGACAGTTTCCCTTTACCCGGACGTATGTCATGGGTATCGTGAACGTAACCCCCGATTCTTTTTCTGATGGGGGTTTGTATTTTGATCCCGAAAAGGCGATTGCGCATGCCCTCCGGCTTGTGGAGGAAGGAGCAGACATTCTGGATATCGGCGGCGAATCCAGCCGGCCGAAGGGGACTGCCTATGGAAGCGGATCCGCGCCGGTTCCGGCTGAAGAGGAATTACGCCGTATCCTCCCTGTAATTTCTGCACTTTCCAGGCTGACCGATGTGCCACTTTCCGTGGATACCTCCAAGGCTTCTGTTGCAGGCGAGGCGCTGGCAGCGGGCGCAGCCATCGTCAACGACATCAGCGGATTCCGGATGGATCCGGCTCTGCCGGGTGTCATAGCCCGGGCCAATGCGGCGGCGGTTGTTATGCATATGCGTGGCACACCGGAGACCATGCAGCAGGACACTGAATATGACGATCTGTTTGGCGAGATCCGGTCAGCACTCAAGGAGAGTATCACAACGGGTGAAGCCGCGGGCATATCCCGCATTATTGTGGATCCCGGCATCGGATTCGGCAAGGACACTGCGGGCAATCTCCGGCTGCTGAACGGATTACACGAATTTGCGGAGTTGGGTTATCCGATTCTCGTCGGACCTTCCCGGAAGGCTTTTCTGGGTGCCGTGCTCGGCACGCCGGTCCAGGACCGCCTGGAGGGCACCATTTCCTCATCGGTGCTTGCTGCCGCCCGCGGTGCACGATTTATACGTGTCCACGATGTACTTGCAGTTCACCGCGCCCTGCGCGTCGCAGACGCCATACTCACTGCCGAAGGGTAGCCATGGAGCTCTTTCGTATCGGCTTCCTCTCTTTCACGCTGTTCGATATTCTGGACATCGCGCTCGTCTCGTTTATCTTCTACCGGTTGTATCTGGCGATGCAGGGTACCATTGCCATCCAGATCTTCGCCGGTCTCATCCTCGTCCTCGCAGTGTCGTTTCTCGCCCAGGCGGCGAATCTTAAGGCACTGAGTTCCATACTTCGTACGATCACCGATATCTGGGTCGTCGCTTTTATCATCCTCTTCCAGCCTGAACTTCGCCGTTTGTTTGTGCTGGTCGGACGAAGTCCCGTGGTGCGTCTGTTTCTGAAAATGGACGTGGACGAATCCATTGACGAAGTTGTCGGAGCGGTGACCGAACTCTCGAGGAAAAAATACGGTGCCCTGATCGTGTTTGTCCGCGCCACGGGAATACGGCTACACACCGAAACCGGTACCAAGCTCGAGGCCCTTGTCGGGCGAGCGCTGTTGCTGTCAATTTTTCACCCGCGGTCACCTTTGCACGACGGTGCGGTGGTAATCAAAGACCGGCTCATTGAAGCTGCACGGTGTACGCTGCCGTTGTCCAACATGACCACCTGGCAGGGTGTCCTGCTGGGCACGCGCCACCGGGCGGGACTCGGGATCTCAGAGCAGGCGGACGTTATTGTGGTCATCGTTTCCGAAGAAAGCGGGACAATTTCCATTGCCGAGAACGGGACATTGTACCGTGCGCTGGCACCGGCAAATCTCAAGAAGGAACTCAAATCACGCCTGAGTGTTGAAGGCGAACGATCACTTGCGTCTGCGTGGCGGACACTGCGCACGGGCGGGTGGTCCTGATGGTCGTACGCCGTTTTGTTTCAGAGTGTGAAGAAATGATCCAGGTGATCCGCTCCCGCGGCATCACTGATGAACGAGTCCTTTCGGCCATGCGGTCCGTAGAGCGGCATCATTTCCTCCCCGAACACTTCATCAATCGCGCCTATGAAGATACCGCACTTCCGATCGGACATGGGCAGACGATTTCGCAACCGTACACGGTTGCGTTTATGACCCAGGCGCTCGGGCTCAGTGAGGGTGACAAGGTTCTGGAAGTGGGCACCGGTTCGGGATACCAGGCGGCGGTGCTGGCCGCGATGGGCCTGAGGGTGTTTACCATTGAGCGTAACCTTACGCTTCTGGCCGGTGCCCGGAAGTTATTTGACCGGAAGAACCTCCGTATCGCCTCCCGGGGCGGTGATGGTACCGTCGGGTGGACTGATCATGCCCCGTATGCGGGCATTCTGGTCACTGCCGCTGCGCCTGATGTTCCACAACCACTTCTTCAGCAGCTGGCCGACGGCGGGAAGCTTGTCATCCCTGTCGGCGACCTGGAGGTTCAATCGGTGGTCGTCTGCACGCGCCGCGGGGAAACCATCGAGCGGCAGGAAGAATACGGATTCAAATTTGTTCCGCTGATCGGGAAGATGGGGTGGAAAGGGGAGTAGACAGGTGAAGAGCAGTCCCCTCGTCGTGGTGCTGGTCGGGCCGACGGCATCGGGCAAAACGTCGGTGTCGCTACCGCTCGCTGAACTTCTTCATGCAGAGATTCTCTCCGC
The DNA here is from genome assembly GCA_963700635.1 of uncultured Bacteroidota bacterium. Classification (GTDB taxonomy): domain Bacteria; phylum Bacteroidota; class Ignavibacteria; order UBA10030; family UBA6906; genus JAGDMK01. Next base: position 119,741 of record CAVOYH010000005.1, read on the forward strand.
TGATTCACGCCAGATCTATCGGTTCATGAACATCGGAACCGCCAAACCGGGAGTCTCCGAAAGAGCGCGCATCCCGCATCACTTCATTGATATTCGTAATCCCGATGAAGAATACAGCGCCGGGACTTTCGGGAGTGAAGGCCGGGAAACAATTGAGCAGATTCTCAAGAGGGGACACACCCCTCTTGTGGTAGGCGGCTCGGGGCTATACATACAGTCGCTTGTTGACGGGTTCTTTGCCGGTCCTCCGGCGGATCCAGAATACCGCGCACGCGTTATGGTCCGTCTCCGCGTTGAAGGCATCGAGCCTCTCCTCGGGGAATTGGGGCGGGTTGATCCTGTCTCCGCAGCTTCTATCGATCCCACCAAACCGCGCCGGATCGTCCGCGCGCTCGAAGTCTACGCCACAACGGGCATACCGCTCAGTCAACTCCAGCGTGAACGCAAGATCGGGATCCCCTTCACGCCTGTTTTCTTCGGACTCGACGTGGAACGGGCGGAACTGTACCGCCGGATCAACAGCCGATGCGAGATGATGCTGCGCCAGGGGCTCCTGGATGAGGTGGGAGGGCTGAGCGGTCGGGGTTACACAGCGTCCCTGAATGCGCTCAAGACTGTGGGATACGCTGAAGTGTTTGCGTATCGCGGCGGTACGATCGGATACGAAGATATGGTGCGGTTGTTCAAGCAGAATACGCGGCGGTATGCAAAACGGCAGCTTACGTGGTTCCGGCGGGATACAAGAATCCGGTGGATGCCCGTGACGGACGACGCCGATGCGGCGCGCCTTGCGCAGTCCATTGCGGCGGCTATCCCACCGGGCGTTTCTTCTGGGAATTTGACGGCAGGTCAATAATAAACGTTGTGCCCTTCCCCATCTGCACATCCATAGTGGCATTCAGTTGATGAACAAGGCTGTCCACCACCATCATTCCCATCGATGACGAGGTGCGGGGGTCTTTCCCGCCCGGGAGTCCGATCCCATTGTCGGACACCATGAGGCGGATCCCGCCTCCGGAGAGGGTGTTCATGGAAATAACTATCTCTCCGCTTCTCCCGTCCGGAAAGGCGTGGGTGAGGGCATTGGTGGCGAGCTCATTGACGATGAGCCCGCAGGAGATTGCCCTGTCGAGGTCGAGGGGGACATTCTCGGTCTTCAGGAGAATCTGCACATCAGTCCGGTAGTTGGACTCCCGGAATTCCTGCGCGAGCGCGTTCAGGTAGTCGCCGAAGTCAATGGAAGACAGATCTCCGCGGTGTGTGAGCCGTTCATGGATACGTGCCATGGCCATCACGCGCCGTCGTGCTTCTACCAGCAGCCGGGCGTCCTCGGGGTCCCTTACGTACTCGGTCTGGAGATTCAGGAGGCTGGCGACCAGATTCAGGTTGTTTTTCACCCGGTGATGAATTTCACGGTGCAGGAGTTCCTTGTCCGCAAGAGCCGTTTCCAGCCACTCCTTTGCTTGTTCACGTTCGCGGAGCACAGACGCAAGGGCGAGGGTGGACAGCGCGCTGACCGCGAGCAGCATTTGCAGCCCAAGCACGGTCCGGTAATCAAATCCATAAATGAATGCAAATTCGCCGTGCCCCTGTGCTGCAACAACATTTGCGAGCGCGGCAATCAGGAAGTTCACCCATGCTGCGCCGCGTAAGCCGAAGCGAATGGGTGCCCACATGATCAGCGGAAGGATGAGATAATCGTCCACCCGCGACCATGACAGGATATTCGTAAAAATGAGTGCGCTCCAGACGCCTGCGGCGAGGGTAAGAAGGGCGGCCTCGACAAGTCGGCGGGGCTCCAGCCGGAAGAGATTGAACACACGTTCAGTATCCCACGTAAGCAGGAGTGGTGCTGCTGTGAGGGTGCCGAGCAGGTGCGCGCTTGCCCAGGATTTCCACAGGGCGTTCATGGATTCGTGTGGGAAGAAGTAGACCCCGACGACGCTGCTGAGTGTTGCGCCGACGACGGTGGCGAGCACGCCGCCGATGGCGGTAAACTCAAACACTTCCTGCAACGATTCCAGCCGGGGCCGGGTTGTGCCCAGGGCCTGGATGAGGAGCACACCCACGAGTGCCTGGATATGGTGGACGCCCCAGAAAAAAGCCGCGTGGGGAAGAGGTTCGTTGTGGAAGTACATCGCAGCGGCGATACCGGGAACGGTCGCGATAAAAAAGGCGGCCCATTCGCTGCGCGGGGCGATCAGGAGAGCAGCGATGAGGAAGCCGATGGTCGGGCAGAAGGCCGAATGATATGATTCGGGCAGGGGCGAAGTACCCACGGCGAGGACGCTCGCAAAGAACGCCACGGCAAACACCGAGGCACGGAAAAGGAGGGGTTTCGAGGTGAGGGAGAACTGCGCCGGCATCTTCGACCAGGTTGTTAGTAAAATGTACGTTGCAGGGGACTTGGATGCAACATGATATTGCATTCCGAGGGGAGTTTTTGTATCTTGGCATGTGTAAAATCGGGGCGTAGCGCAGCCCGGCTAGCGCGCTTGGTTCGGGACCAAGAGGTCCCGGGTTCAAATCCCGGCGCCCCGACAAGATGTATACATGGGTGACACTGTTTCAGCGTGTCCCATGCCCCACCGCTGCGAACGGAATTAGAGAGAGAAGCAAGAAAATGGCGGCAATTCCGGAGCGGCTTTCCCGTTTCAAACGTCTCAGCATTTACTACCTCCTATACTACCTTGCTGGTCAATATCGCTGGAAAAGCACGAGTGCCAGCACGCGCCCCGACAAATGCATATGATGTGCGCCATCTGTGCGTGGGTACCGACGCGATTGGATCTGATTGAGAATCATCCGTTGCGCGACATAACGGCATGTCGTATATTTGCCACATGACACGCGTACGACATAGCGCATACCACCTGGGCTCACCATGCGACCGGGCAGAATGGACGCCGAAAACTGCGTCAGGGATCAGCCGGCGTAAATTCCTCGCGACGATCACAATCGGTGGCGGAGCCCTGGTCACAGGGATGGGGCATATGTCGGGTGACGCAAAGCCCGCCATCCTCCCGGCAGCCGAGGATCAGCCGGTCTTCCGATTCCTGCAGGTCAACGATGTGCATGTGCAGCAGGAGGAAGGATGGACGCACCCCACGTACCGCGACGCAAACCGCCGCGCAATCTGGCTCTTCGAAAACCTCAATAACCCGAAATTCTTTCCTCCGCTTGACTTCGTTTTGCTCAACGGGGACATGATCCACCAGGGCTCTCTCGAAAGCAACCAGAAGGCCTTCGCGACCCTTCGCACGCTTCTACCTCGAATACCCGTTCCGTATTATCCCGCAGTCGGCAATCATGAGGTCAGCCAGCGTGAGGGAGACACTCTGTGGGAGGAACCGTATACCGCCACCTACGGTGAGGGGCGGCAGTTCTACAGCTTTGTCCACCGGGGCTTAGCATTCGTCGTCTTCAACAATGCGGGCACGGGCGAGGGTCTGGAAGCGGCGATATACCGTCATCGTGCCGATCGTCTGGAAGCCATGCTGGAAAAACATGCCGGGTCTCCGACGATCGTTGTCTGCCATATCCCGGTCTTTCCGGTCCGGCAACAAGACGTCCTCGCACGGTCATTCGGATTCCATTCCTGGCAGACACGGGAACCCGAGATCGCGGAGATCCTCGATGCACACCCCTCGGTGATTGCCATCGTCTCCGGTCATCTCCACCTGACCGGCATGTCACTGCATGGGCGGGTTCCGCAAATTGTGTTCGCCGGGACGGCATCGTATCCCCACGACGTGGGACTTTTCACCGTCTCACAGAGCACCATCACAGTTCAGGCAATACGGCTTCCTTCTCATCTGCTCGTTCCGGAGACCAATATCCATGGTTTACAGCGTCATGGCATTGATTTCACGGACGACGACCACTCCTCATACACACAGTACCTGATGGGAAACGCTGACGAGCGCCGCTTCACGATTGAGCGTCCTTCGTCCTGACTGAGGTTTTGTGATTTGGTGGAATGACCCGCACCGCCTGCTCATCATTCCAGGCAACAAACTGTCCGGATTCTTCGTACCTTAGAATATTGATCCATCTGTTGCCGGAGCAGACGATTCTGCGTACGATTATCCGGTACGATTATCCATCACTGCGGAGCCATCCATGTTCTTCTTTTTTGTGGTGTTCGGTATACTCCTCCTGTTCCTTTTCTGGGGAATCGCGCAATACAACAAGCTCATCACACTGCGAAACCAGGTCGAGAACGGCTGGAAACAAATCGACGTTCAGCTGAAACGCCGGCACGACCTGATTCCTAATCTGGTCAATACGGTGAAGGGGTACATGCAATACGAGCAGGAAACGCTGCAGCAGGTGATCCAGGCAAGAAATTCTGCCACCACGGCTTCCGGGGTCGCCGACTCGGCGGTCAAGGAAAATGCACTTACCGGCGCCCTCGGCCGTCTCTTCGCCCTCGCGGAGAACTACCCGACGCTGAAGGCAAATGAAAACGTCATGCAACTCCAGGAAGAGCTCTCAAGCACGGAAAACAAGATTGGATTCGCCCGCCAGTTCTTCAACGACATCGCGACAAAATTCAACATTGCGCAACAGGTCTTCCCGTCAAACATCATCGCTGGTATGTTTGGATTTAAGCCGTCGGAGCTCTTCGAAGTGACCGATGCGACGGAGCGTGCTGTGCCAAACGTCGATCTGTCCCTGAAGAAGTAGGGCCATCCCATGGCTCCGATGCCAAAGAACATCTACGAACAGCAGGCGCAGAACAAGCGACTCACAGTCATCGTGCTCGCCGGATTCATTCTCTTCGTTGGTTTTCTGGGGTTCGGGCTGGACGTGTTCCTGTTCGGCTACGGGCCCGGAAGTGATGGTGGCGGATTGTTCCCGCTGCCGATCGCTACGATTGCGGCCATGTCGCTCGGCGGGATCGGTGCGGCCCGCAGCGCTTCAGGCGGAGACGCCGCGGTACTCGCTTCTGCCACCGCAAAGCCGGTAGGCGAGGATGACCCGAAATACCGTCAACTCTTGAACATCGTGGATGAGATGGCGATCGCGTCGGGACTTCCCCGGCCAAAGGTATACATCATCCCCGACCCCGATCCCAATGCGTTTGCAACGGGAATGGCTCCGGAGCGGGCTTCCATCGCAGTCACCGAAGGACTCGTAGAGCGGTTGAACCGCGAGGAACTCCAGGCGGTGGTCGCGCACGAGATGGGTCACATCCGCAACTACGACATCCGGCTGATGACCGTCGTGGCTGCGCTCATCGGAACTGTCCTGCTGATCTCCGAGTTCGGGACTCGGATGATGCGGTTCGGCGGCGGCGGGGGGTCGGAAGAAGAGTTCTAAGAACAGCGGCGGGCTGGGGATCCTGATGGTGGTGTGGATCGTAGCACTCATCCTGGCACCGTTCATCTCACAGATTCTCGCTATGGCCGTCTCCCGGCAGCGGGAGTACCTCGCTGATGCCTCCGGCGCGGAGTTGACCCGCAATCCACTGGCGCTTGCCTCAGCCCTGCAGAAGATCACAGACGCGGACGAACCGACGCAGGCAATCAAAAAGGGGACCGCCCATCTCTGCATTGCGGATCCCCTGGGACGCAAAGCCAACGAGCGGGAGGGGGTCATGGCAAATCTTCTGGGAACACATCCGCCTGTTGAGCGGAGGATCACACTTCTCAAAGCAATGGCCTACCAGCACGGTTGACAACGCAGCTGGCTGGAGTGATTCTACAACCGACCCCTGAAGGGATCATTACAGCTTTCCAGATTCGTACCCATGTCTTACCAGGAAGATATCAAGATGAAAAGCACCGTCCTTGCCGCGATAGTCCTCAGTGTGCTCTGCCTTGTTGTGACAGGCACCCGGGCACAATCACCCACCCCTGGCGACATCGACGCATTTGTTGAGAACGTCAGGTTAGAATTTGAAGTCCCGGGAATCTCCCTCGCCGTGGTCAAAGATGGTCGGGTCGTGATCACGAAGGGCTACGGGGTGAAGACGCTCGGACAAGCAGAGAAGGTCGACGCGCGGACACTCTTCGGGATCGCCTCAAATACAAAGGCCTTCACCGCAACCGGTCTTGCACTGCTCGTCGAGGAGGGGAAACTGGAGTGGGATGCGCCGGTGATCCGGTACCTTCCCTGGTTCCAACTCTCTGATCCATACGTCACACGTGAACTAACCATCCGAGATCTCCTCGTCCACCGGAGCGGTCTGGGGCTCGGGGCCGGGGACCTGCTCTGGTGGCCCCCCACGACCTACAACCGGAACGAAATCGCCCGCCGCCTCCGGTTTATCCCTCTTGCAACAAGCTTCCGCAGCGCATATGCCTATGACAACGTTCTGTATATCGTGGCCGGGGAGGTGGTCGAGGCGGTGAGCGGCCAGAGCTGGGAAGACTTCGTCACCGGGCGCATCCTCCGGAAAATTGGCATGATGGAGAGCACCGTGCGGCATGGAAATGCCGGCCCGAATGGAAATGTTGCGACTCCCCACGCCCCCGTACAGGGGAAAGTGAGAGTTGTAAAACCGTTCGACAGCGACAATACGAATCCGGCAGGTGGGATTAACTCGAATGCCGACGAGATGGCAAAATGGCTCATCGTCCAACTCGACTCCGGCCGGGTCGCAGACGGATCGCGTCTATTCTCAGCACGGACGACACGCCAGCTCTGGTCCCTCGTGACGCCGATGGGGATCCGTGAACCGATCCCCGAACTTTCCGGCCTACGGCAGAACTTCAACGGGTATGGCCTGGGATTTCATGTGATGGACTACCGGGGGGTGAAGATCGTCACCCACACCGGCGGACTCCCCGGATATCTGTCGCGTGTCACCCTGGTCCCTGAACTCAAACTCGGCATTGCTGTGTTGACAAACCAGGAATCGGGCGCAGCATTTGAATCAGTGACGTACCATATTCTCGACAAATTCCTCAATGCGCCCGGGACCGACTGGATCGCCGGATTTAAGAGACTGGAAACGCGCCGCGACTCCCTGCGGGCGGCGGCCGACCAACGAACCTCTTCACGGGTGGACACCTCCACCCGGCCGCACCTCCCGCTGGAACGGTACACGGGAACCTACACTGACCCCTGGTACGGAGATGTAGAGATCGCGCTGAAGGACGGTCAGTTAGTGATCCGGATGGCGCCGACTCCGGCGCTTCAGGGAAAACTTGTGCACTGGCAGTATGATACGTTCGTTGCGAGATGGTATGATCCCGAGCTGCGCGCGGATGCATTTGTCACGTTCGCTCTGACTCCGGACGGAAGCATCGATCGGGTGAACATGAGGCCCGTGTCAGCGGAAACCGACTTCAGCTTCGATTTTCAGGATTTGCTGCTCAAACCGGCAAAAAGCCAGAACAGGTAATTGTACACTTGCCATGAGGTGAGAACCTGATCCGATCAGGTAAGGTTCAGTGCTGGTAACTACGACTCGGATGGCCATAGTGGATACGTCAGCGTGCCCGGCCACGGACCGGTCGGTTACAGGTTCTGAGTGTGCGCATGATCTCCCTTCAGCCACCCCGCCCGTTTCACTGGCTGGGATTCTGATGACAAATTATTGATTTCTGGGCGTTTTTGACCATATTTGTGGTGCCCTCCAAAATTTAACTTGACTTCTTGATTAAGCATCCTTAATCTTGACATGCTTTTCAAGTGCCTCGGTCTCCGTCACCCCGGCGTTTCTTTGAGACCCGCACAAAATCCCGGCAGCAGTTCCGGCTCTACATCATCCTGATTCATACCCCGGCAGGAAACACACCTGCCCCCAAATGTCACAAGGATCTCCGGCGGGCACCACGTATCCAGGTGTGCCTCGATCCCTCATCTTCGAGGAGAGTGCCTCATGAGGAAACAGAACAATCTGAGTATTGAACAACGCCGCGTGGCGATTCAAAAGGAAATTGAGGCAATTGCCGTTGATATAGAGCGGGTACGCTCACTCGCAAACCCCGGTGAAATCCCCGAAGCCGGCAAGGAATCCCAGCACGGACACCCACCGTTGCCATCCCGCCCATCATCCAGACTCAATTAGCGGTCACTCAGCCCATGCTACGGCATGCCTTGGGGCGGCGGTGGTCTTAGCGTTCGTCGCCCCAACCCTTACCCCATCCTCACGATAAGAGACCAGCAGCCTTTTTCCCCGGCCGCTGCTTCCCGGGCGTCCCGGCTCCACGCCGTATCATTCCTCCTCGCCCGTTTGCTTTACCGCCTGCCGTTTGGTACATTTTGACATGTTCTGTACTCTCCGCCGCCAATCAGAATGAAAGGAATCCCCATGAACGTGCTCCGTCCGCTTTTCCATACCGCACTCCTGGTTACCCTTTGTTTCGCGCTCGCCGATGCGCAACCGAAAAAACGTATTGCCGTCGCCCGCTTTGACGATGGTGCCGCATACCATGGGTGCGGCGCAGGGGTATCCGATATGCTCGCAACAGCGCTTGTGAAATCCGGAAAGTTTCTGGTTACCGAACGAAAAGATCTGGACAAGGTGCTGACCGAACAAAAACTTGGCGCAAGCGGCATCGTTACGGCAGAGACCGCTCCGGCCATGGGCCGCGTGCTGGGCGTTGATATGATCGTCGTGGGCAGCGTTTCCGAATTGGGGACAAAAAAACGCGACGTTGGCGGCGGCATCGGGATTTTTGATGCCGGGGTTTCCTCGAAGACCGCACGCGCGGCCGTGGATATCCGCCTGGTTAATACAACAACCGGCGAGATCATCGCTGCGGAGACTGAAGAAGGCACGGAATCAACTCTCGGCCTCGGAGTTCGGTACGACGACATCAATTTCAGCGACATGAGTGCATGGGATGACACCGACCTCGGGAAGGCCGCACGCGAGGCGATCAACAACTGTGTCGAATTGATCGTGGACAATATGGACGCGATTCCCTGGTCCGGCCGGGTCATCAAAGTGAATGCCGACGGAACCGTCCTCATGAAACCCGGTTCTGAAGGGAACATCACGTCGGGGATGGAGGTGGAAGTCTACCAGCTCGGCGAGGAAATCAAGGATCCGGATACGGGGCTTTCCATGGGCAACGAGGAGACAAAAGTCGGCCGTCTCAAGGTGGTATCCGACATGCTGAACGGGAAGGCCTGCAAGGCAAAGGTGGTGTCAGGGCAGGGGATGAAAACGGGAGATGTTGTCAGATTGCCCGAGTAAATCTCAACGGCAGGGAGGGGGCGGACAGCGACTATCGTAAAAAGGACGTATCGCCCGCTCCCTGCCGGATGATAACCGGCTCCTCTCCAGTCAGGTCCAGAACGGTCGACTGCTCGGACATGAGCGGACCCGCGTCGAGTATTAACTCCACGGTGTTGCGGTACATATCGATGATTTCCGATGGATCGGTCAGAAAGACGCCCTTCTCGTCGGTGGCGCTTGTGCTCAGGATGGGATGTCCAAGCTGTTTGACGATCGCGAGCGTCGGTTCACTGGCAGGCACCCGCACGCCGACCGTCTTACGCTTCGAGACAAGTATCCTGGGCACACTTTTCATCTTCGCTGCCGGCAGGATAAATGTGTACGGGCCGGGGATCAATCGCTTCATGATTTTGAATGCAGGATTGCTGACGTGGGCATACCTGCTGATGTGTGTGAGGTCGGAACAGACAAAACTGAATGGCTTGTCTGCACGCTGCCGCTTGATAAGATATATCCGCTCAATAGCCGTCTTGCTTTCGACGCTGCAGCCCAGTCCGTATACGGTGTCGGTCGGGTAAATCACGATGCCGCCGGCAGCGAGAACGTCCGCAGCCCGGTGGATGGCCCGGGGTTCAGGGTGAGCGGTATGGATGGAGAGAATCATCGGCTCAGAGATTTCAGGAATTTAAAAACGTAAGAAGAATCGAGCAGAATGGCAACCGGATCAACATGGCTGGTGACAATTGTGGGACGCCCGAACGTGGGGAAATCCACGTTGTTCAACCGCATCATCGGCCGGCGCCATGCAATCGTGGACGATATGCCGGGGGTCACGCGCGACCGGCACTATGGTGAGGCCGACTGGGCCGGGAAAAACTTCACCCTTGTGGATACCGGTGGATTTGTCCCTGATTCCGATGATACCATGGAAACCGCGATCCGCGAACAGGCTCAGATCGCCATCGAGGAAGCGAACGTGATCCTGTTTGTGGTGGATGCCGATGCGGGAATTGTGTCAACCGACCGTGAAATCGCCGAAATTCTCCGGAAGGCCGGCAAACGTGTGGTCCTTGTGGCGAATAAGAGTGACGGAGAAAAGAAAGAAAGCGGATCGACGGAATTCTATCAACTCGGGCTGGGAGATCCGGTCCCCGTGTCGGCGCTCGGAGGACGGAAAATTGGTGATCTGCTGGACCTGATCACCCGCGACATTCCCGCGGCCCCGGCGCTTGATCAGGATCCCCGCGTGAAGATTTCCATCATCGGAAAACCCAATGTCGGCAAATCGTCACTGGTGAACGCGCTGCTCCAGGAAGACCGCCACATTGTCACCGAAATACCAGGGACGACCCGCGACCCGATTGATGCCGTGCTCAAATATTACGGCGAGGAGTTTCTTCTCATCGATACCGCCGGACTACGCCGGAAGAGCAAAGTCAAGGAGTCCGTGGAACTGTACAGCGCGCTCCGAACGATCAAGAGTATTGAACGATGTGATGTTGCGGTGATCATGATCGATGCGATAGAAGGTGTCGAGCATCAGGATCTGCGGATCATAGAAACCGCGATGGAGAAAAAGACCCCGGCAATCATCGCCGTGAACAAATGGGATCTGGTTGAAAAGGACGACCGCACCGCTCCGGCCTATGAGCGCGCAATACGCGAACGCCTGCGCATCTATGATTTTCTCCCTGTACTCTTCCTTTCTGCCATCACACGCCAGCGTATTTATAAACTCATCGAGATCGTGAAGCAGATACATCAGGAGGCGCAGAAGCGGATCACCACCAGCCGGCTTAATGACCTGATCCTTCCGGAGATTTCGTCCCATCCGCCACGGAGCAGATCGGGTAAAGAGATCAAGATCAAGTTCATCACGCAGGTGAAGGCCTCTCCGCCGGTCTTCGCCTTCTTCTGTAATGACCCCCGCCTGGTCGAGGACACCTACATCCGCTTTCTGGAAAACCGGTTGCGTGACCACTTCGGGTTCACAGGTGTTCCTCTGGTGATCACACTGAAGAAAAAATGAACGGACCACCACGGACAATTATTGTTGTCGGAGGAGTGGCGGCAGGCCCGAGTGCGGCCAGCAAAGCAGCCCGCACGGACCCGAATGCGCGGGTAATCCTGATCGAACAATCCGACACGATTTCCTACGGTATCTGTGAACTGCCGTATTTTATCGCCGGGCAGGTCCCGCAGAAAGATCTTGTTGTCCATACGGCCGAAAGCCTGAAACGTGAGAAGGGCGTGGACGTTCGCCTTCTGCACCGGGTTGAAGAAATTCACCCGGGAGCCCGCCGTCTACGCGTCCGGGATATTCAATCGGGACGCGTGTCCGACATGCCTTTTGACCGGCTTATTCTTGCGACCGGGGCCAGCCCCCGCCGGCTGGGTGTACCGGGAGAAGATGCACGGAATGTCTTCCACATCCGGACCCTTGACGGGGCAGTCCACCTCCACCACTTCATCGAACAGGAACATCCCCGCCGTGCCGTCATCGTCGGCGCCGGCTACATCGGGGTGGAAATGGCGGAAGCGCTCCGCTCGCGCGGCATGGATGTCACCATGCTCCAGTCACACGAACTGCCTTTGACCGGAATGGCGGACATTGCCCGCGAAGCCATCCACCAGACACTACTCCGCCACGGTGTTACCTTCAGAGGTGGCGAAACACCCGTCACGATCGCTACACGGCCCGATGGGACGGCAACACACGTGCTGACACCGCATGGGACGTATCCGGCGGACCTGGTCGTGGTAGCCATCGGTGTTGTGCCCAATACCGCTCTGGCAGTGGGAGCGGGCATCCGGGTAGGCCGTTCGGGCGGTATCCTCCCCGACCAGCGACAACACACGTCCGTGCACAACATTTTTGCCGCAGGAGATTGTTGCGAGGTGCGCAACCGGATAACAGGCACCTCGATGTATGCGCCCCTTGCGACCATCGCGAGCAGAGCCGGATGGGTGGCAGGAACGAACGCTGCGGGTGGACGGGCGCGGTTTGAAGGCGCGCTTCGTTCGGTTGCCGTCAAAGTGTTTGAGCTCGAAATCGTCAGGCTTGGCCTGAGCGAAACGGAAGCGCGGGAATCAGGATTTACGCCCGTGTGCCAGACTATCACGGCACGGTCCCGCGTCGGGATGATGCCCGGCAGCAGAGCACTCTCCGTCACCCTCATCGCGGACCGGGCCTCGGGACAGTTGTTGGGTGGTACACTGTTCGGCGAAGAGGGTGCGGTCTTACGCGGCAACGCTCTCGCCGTGGCTTTGCAGCAGCGATGTACCGTGGACGACCTCAGGTCGACCGATTTCGCGTATGCCCCCACATTCAGTCCACTCTGGGACCCCCTGCTTGTCGCAGCCAACGCTCTCGCGCGAGAGCTTCATCCATCGGACCGATCATGAAAAACCTGACCATCATCGACCATCCCCTCATCAAACGTGACGTTGCGATTCTGCGCGACACCACGACCAGTAACCATCTGTTCCGCACCACCCTCCGGCGGATTTCATCGATTATGGCATTCACCGTCACGCACGATCTCCGTGTGCGGAAAACCAGGGTACGCACTCCGCTGGAACGGACGACCGGATACATCCTCGCGGACGACATTGTGATCGTTCCGGTTTTGCGCGCGGGGTTGGGGCTCATCGATGGGTTTATGGATGTCCTACCGGAGGCGCGCGTCGGACACGTCGGGCTTTACCGGAATGAGAAAACGCTCGAGCCGGTTGATTACTATTCGAAATTTCCCCAGGGGCTGGGGAAAAGCCGTGTTCTGCTCCTTGATCCGATGCTTGCCACGGGGGGGAGCGCAACGGCTGCGATTTCATTTCTAAAACGGAGGGGCGCCCGGCATATCCGGTTCGTGGCGCTAGTCGCCGCTCCGGAAGGGGTAAAACGGGTTACCACAGCCCACCCTGATGTACCCGTCTTTTCAGCTGTTCTGGACCGCGCACTGAACAAATCCGGATACATCCTTCCCGGTCTCGGTGACGCCGGGGATCGGATGTTCGGCACGGAATAGGAGTGTGCCTGCCTCAAGTGCTACTTGATTATCGGGCTCGTACGACCTATATTTTCTGGTGATTCCGTTATCTGAACTTCCCAATCGGACGGGCTGTTCTTACTATAAAGAGCACCACACTTCTGCGCGATGCAGAAGGTACGGGCACCGATGACAAACCCCAAGTACAAGAAGAAGCTTGACGACCTGCTGGTGCTGTGCCAGAAGAGCCTGCCGCGGGTAGATGAAGCGCTCATACGGCGCGCTTTCGACTTTGGTTTTAATGCCCACCGCCATGATATCCGCGCCTCCGGTGAACCCTATTTTGACCACCCCTACGCCGTTGCCAAGATTGTAGCCAAGGAAATCGCCCTGGACGACGTGTCGGTTGCGTCCGCACTGCTCCATGACGTCGCCGAAGACACGGAATACCAGATCAAAGACATCCGCGAGGAGTTCGGCAACACCATCGCTGAAATTGTTGACGGCGTGACAAAGATCTCCGATATCTTCAAGAGTCATGACGTCACCCAGGCCGAGAGTTACCGCAAGATGCTGCTCTCGATGGTGAATGATATCCGCGTGATGCTGGTCAAGTTCGGAGACCGCCTGCATAATATGCGCACGCTGGAATACCTGCCACTGGAAAAACAGCGGCGCCTGTCCAAGGAAACACTGGACATTTATGCTCCGTTTGCCCACCGGTTCGGACTGGCAAACGTCAAGTGGGAACTGGAAGACCTCTCGTTCAAGCATCTGCACCGGGAAGCGTACGACCAGATCGCCCGCGATCTGAAGTCCCGGCGAAGGGAACGTGAACATTATATCCGCAAGTTTTCCTCGCCCATCGAAAAACGGCTGCGCGACGAGGGGTTTAAATTTGAAATCAGCGGCCGCCCCAAACACATCTACAGCATCTATAACAAGATGATCAAGCGGAACAAGCCGCTTGAAGAAGTGTACGACCTCTTTGCCGTCCGGATTATCCTGGACACGAAGGATCCCAACGACTGCTTTGCGGTGTACGGCACGGTCTCCGATATCTATATGCCGAATCCGGAACGGTTCAAGAACTACATCTCCGTCCCCAAGAAAAACGGGTATCAGTCCATCCATACGACTGTCGTCGGACCGGACGGGAAAATGGTGGAGGTGCAGATCCGGACCATGAACATGCACGAGGTGGCTGAAAAGGGTGTGGCGGCGCACTGGGCATACAAGGATAGCGCCGCGTCCGTGGATCCCGAACTCACCAACTGGGTGAGCTGGGTACGGGAAATTTTTGAGAGTTCGGCAGAAGGTCAGGTCCCGACCCAGCAACTCCTGGAAAGCTTCAAGCTGAATCTCTACCAGGATGAAATTTATGTCTTCACTCCGAAAGGCGAGCTAAAGATTCTGCCCAGTGCCTCAACGCCCATCGACTTCGCCTATGAGATCCACTCAAAAGTGGGCGACCACTGCATCGCGGCCAAAGTGAACGGCCGGATCGTCCCCCTGGATACACAATTGAGAAGCGGGGACCAGGTGGAAATTCTGACCTCAAAAAACCAGACCCCGAATCCGGACTGGGAGAAGTTTGTCGGCACGCACAAAGCCAAATCCCATATCCGCCGATGGATCAAGGACGAACAACGTAAGGCCATCGATGAAGGGAAAGAGTTATGGGAACGGCGGCTCAAGCGCGCCAAGGTGAGTATCAGTGACGATGACATGACCCGGTTTGTGCGGGACAAGAAAATGGAGAACATTTCCCTGTTCTATCTCGGCGTGCGGGAGGGCAAGATTGACGCCGATGAAGTTATTGCGTTGTACCAGGAGGAACAAAAACATCCGCAACCGGTCGTTGCGGACGACTCCCGCATTGACGGACTCTTCAACAGGTTTATCTCGACGGCACGGAGCGCCTCCGGTGGGATTGTGCTCGACGGCACCCATGATAACTTCATGCACAATTATGCCAAATGCTGCCAGCCAATCCCGGGCGATGAGGTGGTCGGGTTCGTGACAACGGGAGAGGGAGTCAAGATCCACCGGCGCACATGCCATAACATCCAGGCCATGATGAAGAATGACAGCAAACGTATTGTGGATGTGCAATGGCCGTCGGACAACGGCGTGTTGTTTGTGAGCGGCGTGCGTGTGGCCGGCGACGACCGGCCCTCCATGCTCAACGATCTTACCCATGCCATTTCAACGCATAACAACACCAACATCCGGAGCGTCAACATCGCATCGGAAGACGGACATTTTGAGGGGACGTTTATCCTGAATGTTGAGAACACGGAGCATTTGAAGGGTGTTCTTGAGAAGATCAAAAGGGTGCAGGGGATCCGCAGCGCCGAGCGATTCGAGGAGTAGGGATGGTGCCTGACACGCCGGGGCGGGTTCTGGGAATCGATTACGGTAGCAAGCGGGTCGGTCTTGCCTTGAGCGACCCTTTGCGCGTGATCGCCGGACCGGTCGGGACATGGAATAACGACGGGACGCTGCTTGAGCGGCTCGCAACTCTGATGGCCGGTGAGAATGTTACACTGGTGGTTGTCGGGATGCCCTATGCGCCCGACGGTGGCAAGGGGGCAAAAGCCAGGGAGGTTGACGGGTTTATTGCGCAGCTCAAACGTTTACATCCCGTACCGGTCGTCGAGTGGGATGAAAGTTATACGAGTATTGAAGCCAAACGCGTCCTGATCGCCGGAGGGAAACGACGCAAACAGAGACGTGCACGCGGTGCAGTCGATCTTATGGCTGCGCGCCTTCTCCTCCAGCAGTATCTTGATGCACAACCGGTTCCGTCACGATCCTCATAAAAACCCGTGCCCATCCCGTCACTCACACCCGAAGCCGCGCCTCCGGTCGGTCCGTTCCGGGGCGCCCTGCGATGGGTGCGCACGCACAAATTCAAAACCATGCTGTTTCTGGTCGGCGCGTTTCTGCTCTATGAGATCCTGACCATTCCGTTTTTCAGCATCGTGGGACTCCAGGCGAACACTCCGGGGGAGACCGCATTAATGCGGCAGCGGGTGCGTGAGGCAGGGCGTGAAGGGAAATCGCTGCGAATCGTGCACACATGGATTCCGATCTCACGGTTGCCCAAATATGTGCTCGATGCCATCGTCGTGGCGGAGGATGGTACGTTCTACGAACATGGAGGCATTGACTGGTTTGAGGTGCAGGAATCGTTCGAACGGAATATTGAAGAAGGACGCGCCGCCCGGGGTGCCAGCACGATTACGCAGCAGCTCGCGAAAAACCTGTTTCTTTCCACATCCAAAGACCCGGTGCGGAAACTGAAAGAAGTGTTGATTACCGTGCTGATGGAAGGCAGTCTGAGCAAACAGAGGATTCTCGAGTTGTATGTAAACCTGATTGAATGGGGACGCGGAATATTTGGCATCGAAGCTGCAGCCCGCACGTTCTTTGGCAAATCTGCTTCGGCGTTGACGCTGGACGAAGCGACCAGGCTTGCGGCGGTGATTCCGAGCCCTCTGCGCCACCGGCCCGATGACAACTCGAGATATGTGCTGCGGCGCAAGAATATCGTGCTCAACAGGATGTCCGCACGCCGGTACTTTTTCAAATCCACAGAAGAGGAGAATCAATCAAGATCACTCGAACAGTCTCCCGAGGGTGAAGGCCCCGTTGCCGCTCCACCAGAAGCGCCACCCGAGCCTCCGGATACCAGTACCACAGACCAGGGAAGCTGACATGGATTACAAAGACGTGAACCGTCTCATCGAAGAGGGCGAAGGTTTTACGATCGAGTTCAAACGGAAGTTTTCAACACAGGAAAAGATCGCGCGGGCATTGATCGCATTTGCGAACACGAAAGGCGGACATGTTCTTTTCGGAGTGGGTGACGATGGATCGATCGTGGGAGTCGAAAGCGAAAAAAGCGAAGTGGACCTGATCCATGAAGCCGGGATGGACTTCTGTGTCCCGGAGATCCGCCCGGACATTGATATTGTTCCATTCAACGGCAAGGACGTGGTCGTTGCCACGGTGCAGGAAAGTGACGACAAGCCACACTATTTTACGGGAGAATCGAACGGGTATCCCAATGGGGCGGGGACGAGGGTCTATATCCGCGTCAACGACAAAACCGTAATGGCCAGCAAGGAAGTAGTCAAGATTCTCAGGGATGAGCGGCCTGATTCACCGCCGATGCGTATTGAAATAGGGGAGAATGAGAAACGCCTCTTCCGGCATCTGGATGTTCACGAGCGGATTACCGCAAAGGAGTTCAGCAATCTTGTGAACATCTCGGAGCACCGTGCATCCCGGATCCTCGTGTCACTGGTGCGGGCAGGCGTGGTGCGTATTCACACGCTGGAAAAGACCGACTTCTTCACCCTGGCCTACGACGTGCTCAAGTAGATGCTCCGGACCGGGCAATGCGGATCATCTCGAAAACAACAATTCCATAGGCGACGGCAACATTGAGGGACTGTTTGGCCCCGAACATGGGTATTTCAATGGCCAGGTCCGCTGCCTCAAGAAACACTGGAGACACTCCTGTTAACTCATTGCCAATAATGAGACATAAGGGAAATTGATCTAACGTGATATCTGTGTATGCCACGCTCTTGTTCGTGTGCTCCACGACGCACAACCGGATTCCTTTCTCCCTCAGAACCTTGATGGCGTCAGCGGGATCACGATGGTAGGTCCAGGGGACTGTTTCCGTGGCTCCCAGAGCGGTTTTTTTGATCTCGTTCCGCGGTGGGTGAGGAGTAAAGCCTGTCAGTAGTAGCCCTTCAATCCGTGCTCCGTCAGAGGTCCTGAAAATCGACCCGACATTGTACATGCTCCGGATGTTGTCCAAAAGGGCGTATACCGGGTTTCTGGGAGCACTGTGGACCTCGTCCCCGGAGAGCCGGCGGTCAACGAGTTCCTGGTGGCTGAGTTTTTGGATTCTGGAGATCATGGTTGTGAGTGGGAAGATACGGGATTTCAGTGAAGGAAGCAAAGAAGTTGCTGATTATTGTCCATTTGCGTATATTTAATTCTTACGTAATGACGTCTCTGTGACAAAACGCCGTCTGGTAATCGCGATTGATGGCCCCGCCGCATCGGGAAAAACTACGACGGCGAGGCTCGCATCCGAGCGACTGGGATATGTGCACATCGATACCGGCGCGATGTACCGAGCTGTTACGTTGAAAGTCCTGCGCGCAGGCCTTTCGCCCGGAAACAGCGAGGGGGTTGCCAGCTTGCTGGCCACGACACATGTCGGACTGACACGCACTGCGGGCGGGCTCCGTGTGATGCTGGACGGAGAGGATGTGACGGAAGCGATCCGCACGCCTGTTGTCACGCGCGCAGTCAGCGCCGTAAGCAGTCAGCGTAAGGTTCGCGATGCAATGGTCCGCGAACAGCGGGCGATGGGCAAAGACGGAGGTATTGTGCTGGAAGGGCGGGACATCGGTACCGTGGTGTTCCCGGACGCAGATCTCAAGTTCTTTATGGTGGCCGGAATCCGGTCGCGCGCTTTGCGCCGGCACAAGGAACTGGCCGATCGCGGCGAAAACATCCCGCCCGATTTCCTGGAACGTGAAATCGCCGAACGGGATGCACATGACGCCTCCCGTGCGGAGTCACCGCTCCGCAGGGCCGATGACGCGATCGAGATTGACACATCCGATCTGAGTATCGACGAACAGGTGGAGCTGGTGGTGGAAACAGCGAAGAAGATGATCATGAAGAGAGAGGGCGGATGAAAGTCACCATCGACCGTAACGCCGGTTTTTGCTGGGGTGTAGTGCGGACGATCGACGTTGCGCAGGAAGAGCTGGCGTCCGGCCAGGAGCTCTTCTCTCTGGGACCGATCATTCATAATCCCATGGAGATCGAGCGGCTGAGGACACAGGGTCTCGAAACGGTTTCGCTCGACGATCTTGCTACCGTGCAGGGTAAAAGGGTTCTGATTCGCGCGCACGGCGAGCCACCCTCGACATACGAGAAGGCACGACGGCTGGGCATCACGTTGATCGATGCGACCTGCCCGGTTGTGACAAAGGTGCAGGAACGGATCCGCAAGTTCTATGACAGCGGTTATCAGATCGTGATCTTCGGCAAGAAGGATCATGCCGAAGTGATCGGACTTGTCGGGCATACGAACGGCGAAGCGGTGGTGGTCAAGTCGGTTGACGAACTGGACAAGGTGAAACAGGGAAGAAAGACGGTGCTGTTTTCCCAGACCACCATGGACAAGCCGACATTTTACGAAATCGCCGGCGAGCTGCGCCAGAGAATCGAAGAATTTGAGGTCGGGACTTTTGAAGAGTCCGCAATTGACTTTCATGCGAAGGACACAATCTGCGGGCAGGTCTCGGGTCGCGATAAGAAACTGCGGGAGTATGCCGCCGCCAACGATGTGATGATCTTTGTTGCCGGCCGCAACTCGTCCAACGGGAAGGTCCTTTTTGACATCTGCCGCGAAGCGAACCCCCGGTCGTATCTTATTGAAGAGCCGGGTGAGTTGCAGGCGGATTGGTTTTCGGGTGCACGCACGGTCGGCATCAGTGGCGCCACCTCAACACCCCAGTGGCTGATGGAACGCGTACAACAGGATATTGAACACTCTAACGTCATCACTAAATCACACACCACCATACAATAAATACTCTTCCTGCCGATGTGTCTCTGCAGGGCCGTACGATGACGGCGGTCCGGGAACCCCGGCAGGAAAATCCCGCAGTGCGCGGGATGGTATGTCGCACAACAGGAGGATGAATGGCTGAGAAGACCACCAGCACGAAGCCATCTTTGGATGACCACGATTACAGCGAGACCCAGTACAACGAAATGCTGAAGTTGTACGAGGGTACCCTCGGCAAGATTAACGAGGGAGAGATCATCAAGGGACGCGTCGTCAACATCGGGGATAATGAAGTTTCGGTGGATATCGGATTTAAATCCGAGGGCGTCGTTCCGCTCGCAGAATTTACACGCCCCGAAGAGCTCAAGGTCGGGGAGGAGATTGAAGTATTCCTCGAGAGCGTCGAGAACAAAGAGGGGCAACTTGTACTCTCCCGCAAACGTGCTGACTTTATGCGCGTCTGGGAACGGGTCACCAAGGCCTTTGAGACGGGTGAGGTTCTGCAGGGTCGTTGCGTCAGGCGCATTAAGGGCGGCATCGTTGTCGACCTGATGAGCATCGATGCATTCCTGCCGGGCTCGCAAATTGACGTCCGCCCCGTGCGCGACTTCGATGTCCACATCGGCAAGACAATGGACTTCCGGGTGGTAAAGATCAACCATCCCTCCGAAAATGTGGTCGTCAGCCACAAGGTGCTGGTCGAAGAAGAAATGGCCGGCCAGCGCAAGGCGATCATCGAGAGCCTCGAAAAAGGCCAGATCCTCGAAGGATCTGTCAAAGCCATTACAGATTTTGGCGTGTTTGTGGACCTCGGCGGCGTGGACGGCCTCGTCCATATTACCGACCTCTCATGGGGCCGTATTAATCATCCTTCCGAGATCGTTAAACTCGACCAGACCATCAACGTTGTCGTGCTCGACTTCGATCAGGAGAAAAAGCGAATATCGCTTGGCTACAAACAGCTGCAACCCCACCCCTGGGAAAATATCGAGAACAAATATCCGGTCGGTACCAAAGTCACCGGCAAGGTGGTCTCGCTCGCAGACTACGGTGCATTTGTGGAAATCGAAAAAGGCATCGAAGGCCTTATCCATATTTCCGAAATGAGCTGGACCCAGCACATCAAACACCCCTCACAGGTCGTGTCGATGGGGCAGATGGTGGATGCGGTAATCCTGAGTCTGGACAAGGATGCCAAAAAGCTTTCACTCGGCATCAAGCAGCTTGAACCGGATCCATGGCTGACCCTCATGCAGAAATACCCGGTCGGCTCACGCCACACGGGTATCGTGCGCAACCTCACGAATTTCGGCGTCTTCGTGGAGCTGGAACAGGGTGTGGACGGTCTGGTACACATCTCCGACCTGTCATGGACGAAGAAAGTCCGTCACCCCGGAGAAATTGTGAAGAAAGGCGACGAGATCGAAGTCGTCATCCTCGGTGTGGATGTGGACCAGCGGCGTATCTCGCTCGGCCACAAACAGATCGAAGATAATCCCTGGGATCGATTCGGAGACAACTACAAGGTTGGTACCGAGGTCGAAGGGAAGGTCGTCCGTATTATCGAGAAGGGCGTTATCGTGGAGTTGCCCCTCGGCGTCGACGGCTTTGTGCCGATTTCGCAGCTCGGGATGGGACAGGTCAAGAATATCTCCGACAAATTCAAGATCGGCGACCCGCTCCCCCTGAAGGTGGTGGAATTTGACAAGGACTCCAAGAAGATCGTCCTTTCAGCCGCCGAATTCCTGAAGGGTAAGGAAGGCAAGGTTGTGCAGGATTATATGGACGCGCACAAGCTGCCGACACACACGGTTGCCGATCTGGCAACCATCACGGGACAGACACCCTCGGGTGATACGTCGATTCCGAAGGAAAACTGATTCCCGTTGTATCATTCTACAAGGGGTTGACGGCAGAGTACGGCTGTCAACCCCTTTGATATTATTCTGCTATGCCACGTGTCGCACTCCATACGCTCGGCTGCAAGCTCAACTTCGCCGAAACGTCCACGCTCGGCGGTCAGTTCCTCGACCGCGGCTATGAGGTGGTCCCGTTCAGCGAACCGGCGGAGATCTATCTCCTCAATACCTGCAGCGTTACCGAACGGGCAGATCGTGAATGCCGGCAACTTGTCCGCCGGGCCTTACGCCGTTCGCCCGGCGCCCTGGTCGTTGTGACGGGGTGTTACGCCCAGCTTGCCCCCGAGGAAATTGCATCCATCGAAGGGGTTGACTTCGTTCTCGGAACGAAAGAAAAATCCTCCCTCTTTGAGTATCTCGGCGGACTGGATAAACAAACCACTCCGCAGGTGTGTGTCTCGGATGTGGGGGACGCTGTGAGCTTCGGGCCGGCCATGTCCGGTCCCGCCACGGATCGCACCCGGGCTTTCCTGAAAATCCAGGATGGGTGCGACTATCAGTGTACCTTCTGTACCATCCCGCTTGCCCGCGGGGTGAGCCGCAGCCAGTCCGTGGATCTCTGCGTCCAGCAGGCAGAGGGGCTCGTGTCTCAAGGCTACAAAGAAGTGGTGCTCACCGGAGTAAATGTGGGTGACTACGGAAGGAAGATTGACTCGGACCTGCTCTCCCTTCTGCAGAAACTTGTTGTCATCGATGGACTCCAGCGCATCCGGATAAGCTCCATCGAGCCGAACCTCCTTACAGGGGAACTTCTTGCCTTTGTTGCCGGCCACGAAACCATCTGCCGTCATTTCCACATTCCGTTGCAAAGCGGCAGCGATGCCGTTCTCCGGCGGATGCGGCGGCGGTATACATCCGGGATGTACGGTGATCTCGTCAGGAAGGTCAGACAGATGTTCCCGCTGGCCGGCATCGGCGCGGATGTGATTACCGGATTTCCGGGAGAATCGGAGTCAGAGTTCGAAGAGACCCACCGCCTTCTTGCGGATCTTCCGGTTTCGTATCTTCATGTGTTCACGTATTCCGAACGTCCCAACACTCCGGCGGCGGCGGATGGAAGTCCTGTTCCCCCGGGCGTACGCGCGCGGCGCACGGAACAACTCCGGATACTCGGCCAGAGGAAAAGAACCCTGTTTGCCGAACAGCACATCGGGCAAACGGTGACCGTGCTGACCGAAAGCACGGTGGCCGACGGCAGACGGTTCGGGTTTACCGGTTCGTTTGTCCGGGTCGGAGTGCCCGCTCATGCTGTGCAAGAGAATACCATGGTGAAGGTGACGATAACCGGCGTTGCAGACGACTATTGTGTGGGTGACGTACCCGGCTGCGAAGTGGAGAGCACATCCCCGCCCGGTGGCGGTCCAGCAGGGAGCACGAGGATGGGGCAGAACCAGGACGACTCGATGGTGCATGAGGAGGGACGATGAAGATTGTTGGAGTGGGAGAGGGGAGTATTGCACATCAGGCCGGTCTGCTGCCCGGGGACGAACTGCTCGAACTAAACGGTCAGCGGGTACAGGACAATCTGGATGTGCGCTTTCACGAGGGTGACGCCCGGGTCTCTCTGAAAATTGCCCGCGCGGGGGAGGTTCTGCTATTTGACATCGACAAAGACGATGGCGAAGCTCTCGGGCTGGAAATGGAAGAGATGAAGGTCCTCTCGTGCGGGAATGATTGTATTTTCTGCTTTGTGGATCAGAATCCAAAAGGGCTGCGGAACCAGCTTTATTTCCGCGACGGTGACTATCGCCTGTCGTTTATGTATGGCAACTACACAACCATGACCAACGCCGGTCCGGCGATTCTGAGGCGGATTATTGAGCAACGTCTCTCCCCGCAGTACATCTCCGTCCATGCAACCGACCTCCCCACACGCATCAAGCTCATGGGGCTGAAAAAGGATGACCGGATTCTTGAAAAGATCAAGCTCCTGCACGACAACGATATCGACATGCACACGCAGATTGTGTTGTGTCCGGGAATGAACGATGGCGCAGTGCTGGACCGCACGGTGCACGATCTCTATGCGTACAACCGGCAGGTAGTTTCATTGGCCGTCGTGCCGGTCGGACTCACCGATCACCGGTTCACACTCGCGCAGATGAAGCGGGTGGACCGTCCGTATGCGCAGGAATTGCTTGACAGGGTGGAGAAATGGCAGGAGCGATTCCGCCGGGAATGCGGAAGGGGATTTGTGTATGCCTCGGACGAATTTTATCTGGTGGCCGGCCGTCCGATCCCACGGCCTGCGGACTATGACGGGTATCCCCAGATTGAAAACGGCGTCGGGATGGTGCAGACCTTCCTGACCCGGTTCCGCAGCCAGGCCAGGCGATTTCCAGCGTCCATTCCCCGGCGCCGCACGCTTACGATTGTCACGGGAAAACTGGCTGAAGGATTTATGCGCAGTGAAGTGTTGCCCCGGCTGGCGGCGATACGCAATCTTCATGTGCAGCTGGTCGCCGCACCCAACACGCTCTTCGGGCGAAGTGTCACGGTATCTGGACTTCTCTCGGGGAAATGCGTATATTCAGCCATGCGGAAGAAGACTCCGGGAGATCTGGTGTTACTTCCTCCCGACATCCTGAATGCGGATGGAATGTTTCTGGATGACATGACCATCCCGCAGCTGGAAGAATCTCTCCGCACCCCTGTTGCCGTGTTTAGCGGACGATGGGGGGCGGTTGTGCGATCTCTTACCCGTCACAAAAGGAGTACACGCCTCCGGGCTTTGGTACGCGTTTCATAATCAAAGGAGCCTGAAGATGTCACGATTCTGGTGGGCGTGTGCAGTCCTGCTGAGTGTTGCTACACCCCTTCACGCGCAAGAACCACAACACCTCACGCGGTATGAGGCAGGTCTCGACCTGCTGACAGCCATGCCTGTCTCCGCCCCGCCGTCTTTGCTGCAAGGGGAAAGCATTCCGGCGAAAAAATCTGTCGGCCTCGCTGCTCTGTACTCACTTCTCATTCCCGGAATGGGAGAGTGGTATGCCGAGGGATTTTCTTCCGGGAAATACTTCCTGATTGCCGAAGGCGTGTTATGGCTCGGCTATGCCGCGGTGGAGATTCACGGAAACGATCTGCGGGATGGTGCGCGGGCGTACGCCGCTGCACATGCGGGAGTGGATGCTGCAGGGAAAAATGACGACTTCTTCGTCAACGTCGGCAACTTTACGTCAGTGGCGGACTATAACGACAAACGTCTGCGTGATCGGGAACCCGAAAAGTTGTACGATCCTCTGGCCGGATACAGCTGGCGGTGGGAGAACGATGCAGCGCGTCTGATCTACCGTGAACAAAGGATCAGCAGCGAGAACATGTACAACAACCGCAAGTTTGTGGGCGCGGCGATTCTGATCAATCATCTTGTCAGCGCCATCAATGCGGCCCGGTCAGCGATAGCATACAACAATGCACAGGCAGAGGCGCTCGGAGATCTGCATCTCTCCACCCGTATCCTGGGCGGGATGGAACAACCGCACGGGGTTCTGGTTACGGTTGCCCGGTCGTTCTAAGCGTATCAGAAGCAAAAGACGCCGTGCGAACACTCAAGCTCACCCTGGAATACGATGGTACTGACTTTGTCGGATGGCAGAGCCAGGTAAACGGCCGCGCAGTGCAGGATGAAATTGAGAAAGCACTCCGACAGATTCTCAGCGAAGAAATCCGGATCGCAGGTGCCGGGCGGACGGATTCCGGGGTGCATGCCAGGGGCCAGGTTGCAAGTCTTAAAACTTCGTCTCCCATCACATCTGCCAAACTTCTTTCCGCGTTAAACGGGGTCCTGCCCGAAGACATCTGCACGCATGCTGTCGAAGAGGTTCCTGACTCATTTCATGCCCGTTTTGATGCGACCGGACGGGAATACAGCTATACCATTCTGTTTCACCCTGCAGTTCTTCCACGGAGGTACTCCTGGTACACAAAGTATCCGCTCACGCCGTCCCTTCTTCATGCGGTTGCTCCACAGATCCTCGGGAAACATGACTTCAGCTCCTTTTGCAAGCATGAATCCGAAGTAGAAAACAGGATTTGTACCGTCTCGCAGTCGGTGTGGCAGGAAATACCCGGCGGTGTTGTGTACCACGTTGTTGCTGATCGGTTTGTGCACGGGATGGTTCGATCGCTTGTGGGGACGATGGTTGACATTGCGCGGGGACACTTTGCGCCTGACGTGATGCAGGGGATTTTCAGGGCGCAGGAAAGGAGCAAGGCGGGCACCGCTGCGCCTGCGAAAGGACTTGTGCTGGAGAGAGTCGAGTACTGAGCAGAATACACCCGGTAGACTACGGTGGCGTGACCTGCCCCTCGGAATTCCATCCCCTCATGTGTAGTTCTGGTATCGAGCCACTGGCTCTCGAACACCCGGAACTGTACGCATACACACTTGCCCTCAAAGGTCCTCAGCAGCGCCACCTATGGCGTCACGGCCTTTCTCGTAGAGGTTGAGACCCATCTTGAAAAAGGCCTCCCCGGCTTCTCCATCGTCGGTCTTCCGGACAATGCCATCCGGGAAAGCCGCGAACGGATTGCCGCCGCCATCCGGAACTGCGGATTCGAATTCCCCCTGCGAAAAATAACCATGAACCTCGCTCCGGCCGACATCAAAAAGGAGGGTTCCTCCTTTGACCTCCCCATGGCTGTGGGCATCCTGGCGGCCACAGGGCAGGTCAACAATGAGGTACTCCCGGACTATCTCCTCGTGGGGGAGCTGGCGCTGGACGGAGCATTAAGACCGGTGCACGGCGTGCTCCCGATGGCCCTTGAAGCAAGAACCCGGAGCATAAAGGGTATGCTCCTGCCCAAAGAGAATGGCAAGGAAGCATCAATGGTGTCTGGACTGTCGGTTTTCCCTGTTTCTTCGCTCAAGGAGGCCGTTGAATTCCTGGATTCGGATCACGAGAGGCTTCTACCCGTAGTTCTTGACAGGGAAGAACTCTTCCGTCAGGATCACCGGTATCTGGCGGACTTTGCGGATGTCAAGGGGCAGGAAAATGTCAAGCGTGCGCTTGAGGTGGGGGCTGCAGGAGCCCATAATATCATCATGATAGGGCCTCCTGGCTCAGGTAAAACGATGCTTGCCAAACGGCTTCCCGGCATATTGCCTCCTCTTTCTTTTGATGAAGCTCTGGAGACGACCAAAGTTCATTCTGTGGCGGGCCTGCTCCCACCCGACACGGCTGTCGTGTCAATCCGTCCTTTCCGCTCACCCCACCATACGATTTCGGACGCGGCGCTTGTGGGTGGTGGCTCCGTGCCACGCCCCGGTGAGATCTCCCTGTGCCACAATGGTGTTCTGTTTCTTGACGAGCTCCCGGAGTTCGCCCGGAACGTGCTTGAGGTGCTCCGGCAGCCTCTCGAAGACGGGTGTGTAACCATCAGCAGGTCCAAGCTGACCGTGACCTACCCCGCAAACTTTATGCTGGTTTGTGCGATGAACCCCTGTCCGTGCGGCCATTTCACCGATCCTCAGAAGGAGTGCACCTGTCAGCCCGCGGAGGTGCAGAGGTACATGACTCGTATCTCAGGCCCTTTGCTCGACCGGATTGATTTGCACATCGAAGTTCCCGCCGTGAAATATCGTGAGCTTGCCAGCAAAGAGCATGGGGAATGCTCGGCTGAAATCAGGGCGCGCGTGACCGCTGCCCGCGCCCGACAGACCGCCAGGTTCAGAGCCCGGAAGGGTCTCTATGCCAATGCCGATATGCAATCCAGCCAGATACGGGAATTCTGCGGGATCAATGGCACCGGAGAAGAGTTGTTGAAAATGGCCATTACAAAACTAGGGCTTTCCGCGCGGGCATACGATCGAATTCTCAAAGTGTCGCGTACGATTGCCGATCTGGCTCAGTCGGAGGGGATCAAGCCAGAACACGTTGCCGAGGCGATACAGTACCGGTCGCTGGATCGGACTTTGCTGTGAAGAGGTCGCAGCCCCTTGACTGATAACGCCTGTTGATTCCCTGTTCGGCCACTGTGCGGCAACTGCCCCCGATGTGTGGACGTGTTTCGCCTACCTCGTGCGAGAGAACCGAACACGCTCAAGTGTGTCTCTGCGCGCCCTGTCTCTGCGCGCGGTCTCTGCATGTATGTGTTTTCTTCTTGATAAACTCGAACTCAGCCCGTATATTGCTGCCAACTTTCCGGGGGGAGAGCAAATGCGAACTAGATCCGAAGCCTCACTGGTCCGAATGGATGGTGGGGCTTCTTTCGTTTTGTTCGGAGCATTCCCTTTCTCCGTTTCGTGAGAGTGGAGTCTCCGTGCTCTGCGACATCTGACACCATGGAAGATGATGCCGCCATCTTCTTGATTCCGTACTCAATGTTTGTCTTATCGTCTCAGGGGATGAGAAGAGGCATAGAGAACTGGATAAGGCTATGGAGCAGCGGATGAGAAAATGGACTCAGATGTTCTTCTTTGGGATCCTGATCTTCACCTGTTCAGCTTCAGCCCAACAATGGGTTGGGCAAATCGGCGGTGTAAGCACGGCGTTGTTTTCCGTACAGTTTATTGATTCCCTCCGCGGCTGGGCGGTTGGTGACAGCGGCATGGTTCTTCACACATGCACCGCCGGACAACAATGGACACAGCAACTCTCAGGGGTGAACTCGGTCCTCCGAAAGGTGTTCTTTGTCGACTCCCTCTCCGGCTGGGCAGTTGGCAGCAGAGGTGTTGTTATCTACACAAAGGATGGCGGAAATACGTGGCGACAAAAGGCGATGAGCCCGAACCCTCCATATTGGGATGTTCATTTCGCGGACTCTCTTCACGGATGGATTGTTGGTGGTACTGAAACCTTTGATGGCGTTTTTGGAGTCATCTTTAGAACCACGGATGGTGGTTCGACGTGGACGGAAACAATCGCCAATGATGCCGGGGGTTTTCAAGGAGTCTTTTTTCTGGACTCACTCAGGGGTTGGGTTGTCGGTGGGAAGCGACTCTTTGACAACTTTGATCCTGACATTGTTCTTCACACGACAAACGGAGGGAACTCATGGCAGGAGCAACACACGCCAACTGATGGCCCGCTGTATCGCGTAGAATTCTCTGATTCATTGAATGGATGGGCAGGAGGATTCTCCAATCCTGGCGGCACAGTTGCGCTCCACACAACAGACGGTGGAACAACGTGGCTAGTGGTGTCATTCCAACCGGGGCCAATCGTAACCAATGAAGGTATCCTGGATATTGAAGTGACTGGGAACGATGTTGTGTGGCTTGTCCGTGTTAATTCTGTCCATCGTACGATGAATGAGGGGGCCTTGTGGCAGGAAATCAATCCGTCCGAACCAAGTGGCACGCTGGCCATTTCATTCTCTGATGGGCGTCATGGCTGGCTGGTGGGGGGGGTGGGTCATATCTGGAAGTACTCGAATCCAAGTACCGGTGTCATCGAGGCGATTGGCGCACCTCAAGATGGGTCTCTCAGTATTTTCCCCAATCCCACAAACGGTCAGGTGACGATTCAATTTCAATCAAGGGGATCCGACCAGACAGTTATCGAGATATATTCCCTCGTTGGACAAAGAGTCTTCCACACCTACAGGGATTCTCACACTGGTGTCAATACTGTTGTTCTCGACCCTTCAATGTTGGGCAGCGGAGTATATTTCGCCAGAGTATGGGGACGGGATAGAATACAGTGGGGAAGATTCATCATCAATAAATAGAATCAAACTAGACGGAGGATCCTATTGACCTGACCCCCGAAACTCGGTCCAAGATTTTGTAGACAAAAATGTTATCTTGGACCAGAAGGAGGGCATATGGGTAAGCAACGGCACACGGCAGAGCAGATTATTGCAAAGTTGCGAGAGGCGGAGGTCCTCCAGGGCAAAGGGATGTTGCTGGAGGAGGTCCTGCGGCAGATCGGGATCAGTGACGCGACGTACTACAAGTGGCGGAAAGAGTACGGAGGGTTACGGGTCGACCAGGCGAAGCGGCTCAAGGAGCTCGAGCACGAGAACAGCCGCCTGAAGAAGGCAGTGGCCGATCTGACGTTGGATAACATGATCCTGAAGGAAGTCAGCCGGGGAAAATATTGAGCCCGGCCAAACGGCGCCGGGCAGCAGTTCAGGTTCAGTCAGTACTCCAGGTGTCAGAACGACGTGTCTGTCGTGCCATGGACCACCCCAGATCAACGCAGAGACGAAACCCGGTGGTCAAGTCCGATGAGGAGGCTCTGCGAAAGGAAATTGTCAAGACGGCATGTGCCTACGGGCGGTATGGGTATCGTAGGGTAACGGCACTGTTGCGGAACGGTGGGTGGAGGGTAAATCATAAGCGGGTTGAGCGGATATGGCGTCAGGAAGGGCTGAAAGTGCCCAAGCGGCAGCCCAAACGGAGAAGGTTGTGGTTGAATGATGGTTCCTGTATCCGGCTGCGACCCGAGTATCCAAACCACGTCTGGAGCTATGATTTTGTGGCTGAGCGGACCACTGACGGAAGACCACTGCGGATGTTGAACATCATGGATGAATACACGCGGGAATGCCTCAGAATCCACATTGGACGGCAGGTCAAGGCGACAGATGTAATCTATGAATTATCTGAACTCTTCATCGAACGTGGAGCGCCGGACTACCTTAGGTCAGACAACGGATCAGAGTTTACGGCAGATCTGATTCGGGAATGGCTCGGGCGGCTCGGTGTCAAGACACTGTTCATCGAACCGGGGAGTCCCGTGGGAAAACGGGTACATCGAGTCATTCAACGGTAAACTCAGAGACGAGCTGCTCAACGGGGAGATCTTTGACACGATCCTGGAAGCGAGAGTAGTAGCGGAGGACTGGAGGCGGCTCTACAACACAATCAGGCCACACAGCTCACTGGGCTATCGAGCACCGGCACCGGAAGCACACTCCCTACACCAGGTCGCCAATGCCTGAGACAGGGAAAAAACGAACTCAACATTGGTACACGAACCGGGGGCAGGTCATTAGGAGATGATGCGTGCAGCCTCCTATGCAAGACACGAACGCCGAAATCAAGCTCCTGTTGGGGGCACACACGCTGAGTTCGTTTGGCAGGCGGTGTGCGGTCTTGTTGGGGGTTCTGCTCGCCATGCAATTGTCATGTAAGGATGTTGGTCTCCCTCCCGATGAGAAGAATGGTCACAATTCCCCCGAGTGCCTGAGTGATCGATACCCCATTGACACAACAAGAGTCTACCTCTTTCCACTCTCGCGAGACACGCTCACGATCTATCCCAAGGCCATCTTCGCGCGTTTCCACCCCTGGGTAAGTGATACTTCACGGATCGTGGCGCTGGCTGCGAAGCACAACCTTCGGCTTCTACGGTATCTTTTCATGCTCGACGGCCAATTCGCCGGAGTCTTTTGTGTGACCGATGGCAGAAGGGCGGAGTACCATTTCACCCCGTGGGGAAAGCAACCGTGGGACAACTTTGGTGCGGATTCATTGGTCGAGCACTGCTTTGGGACCTTTGATTCAGGGTACCATATTCCATACGGGACAATTGTCTTTCAGTTCGTCGATGGGACACCATCTAGCACAATCGACAGTTTGTTTGTCGCGAATGGATTACGCTTTCTATATACTGGAAATCCTACAGGTGAGCTCTATTATACACTTGTCACTCCTCGTGCAGTGAATAATCCGCTTGATTTGGCCTGCAAGTTACAATCATTGTCGTTTGTACGCTACATTAACGCTGAAATCGCCTCAGCAATGTCACCTGTTAGATGTGAGTGAAGCATTCTCGATTTTGAGATGGAGGTTGTGGCAAGTTTGCTCTGACACCTGAGCAAAAGAGATCCCAGCGGTGACAACGAAACATGTTGGACAGACGCTGACGCAGCGGCGCTCTACCAGAGCTTCCGTGAGTCTTTCACGAATTGTCAAGTCCAGCGAAACGTGCGAGTTGAACAGCTGATTGTGCAACGAGGCTGTTTTGCCAGCGAGTGTGTACGCTTCGCCGTTGCGGTTGTTCTTTGGTCAGTGAGAGGACAAACCCTCATCTGACTTGATGAGGGACTGGATTCACGGGCGTTTGTCCGGCGGCGGCCCGCCCATGCCCGGCGGTGGGACGCCCCGCCCATCTTGGAGGGGGTGTGGGAGCGATAACTCCTGCAGCACCTGCTGCATGATCCGATCAAACTTCGCGGACTGCTGCTCAGCGCATATTCCCTTAATCTCCTGAAAATGTCTCAGCGTTACCAGACCGAGCTCTGACTCGTGCCGCCCGATTTCTCTCGCCTTTGCCGTGACGAGACTGTCTGATACGCTCGGTCTTTGCACGAGCGCGAAGAAATCCCTCTTGGCATTCCTCAATTGTTCCAGGATCTCCCGGCTTGTGCGCTGATGTGACAAGACGAGTTGATCAAACTGCTTCTGCTGTTCAGGTGAGAATTGTAATTCTTTCGCGATAAATTCCTTCGGACTTACATCGGGCTTAGGAGGCACATCAGTCTGCCGATCTACCATCCACCAGAGCGTTCCCAGGGTCACAAGATCGATTACGATGAGCACGGCGATGATGCCGAGCAATACCTTATTCTTTCCGAAGTAGTCCATAGAGAGTTCTCTTCTTTAATAGCTGTATCCGTTTGCGGTCAAGTGATATTCAGCGACAATGCTCTGGACCGGATCTGCATTCTCCTGCATGGAAGCATGCGAACGAATTTCAACCAAGGAAAAGACATTGCCAATAATCAACAGGAGCAGCCCGGCAAGCGCCAAGCGATACGCCCGCGGCGTGAACGCCGGACGTTCGTCCCGCTGTTCCGCAATGCGCCGCATCACTTTATCGGCGAGATACGGGTTCGATTGAACCCGGTTGATCTTCGTAAACAGGTTGAGTGTGCGTTCTGCTTCTTCATCATATTTGTCGAGAGGGTTCATATCCGCCTCACAAATTGTTTTTGTAAAAATCGAAAAGCCTCTTTTTCAGCGTCGACCGGGCCCGGAAAATGAGCGACTCGACGGACGACACGCTCACCGACATCATGTCCCCGATCTCTTTGTGACTTAATCCTTCCACCAAGTGCATCGTCAATGCAATACGTTGGTTGTCGGGAAGCTTGTCAATGTGCCGGAACAAGACTTGCGCACGCTCCTTGTCTTCCATTTGCACACCCGGATGGGAAAACTCGTCGGCAACATCAATGTCTTCCCCCTCTGCGCCTACAAGCGACTGCAAAAAGCCGAACCGCTTTTTCCGCTTCTTCCAGCGCAAATGGTCAAGCGACTTCGTTACTGCAATGCGATAGACCCACGTTGACAACTGTGAGTCGCCGCGAAACGACGCAAGCGAATGATGTACTTCGAGAAACACTTCCTGGGTCACATCTTCCGCATCTTCTTTGTTGTGAAGAAATCCCAGACACGTATTGAAGACACGGTCTTGATTGTGTCCCATCCAGCTTCGGAACACTGCGTCTTTCTCCCTAAGGGACGTGCCGGATTTAACAATCTCAACGAGATTGCTGTCTTCAGCTGAGGCCTGTGGCGGTCCCTGATGATGTGACGTTATCGGAGTCAAAATCTTGCGCTGACGGATCTATGATTGCACAATGATAGTGTTTTCGACGGATATGTTGCCACCTCACTACGCATTTAGGGCCAAAACCATGAAAAAAGGCATTAAAAAGTCACTCTGAGAAGAAATTGGCTTCCGGGAGCGCTGGATTTTACCCGGAATAGCGTCTTAAGTAATAGCATCCGCCGGCAGGTAATTGTTGACTCATCGCGTTCACCGGGAACCCGATAAGGCCGCAAGGTTTCTCTCAATTGATCGTCAAAAGTAATACGAGATGAAGAACGGAGATTGTGATGTCAATTAAGAGTATTGATGGATGCATTGGATGTGGGACATGTATACAAACATGTCCTACAGATGTTATTCGTTTCGATCCAAATTCGAAAAAAGCAATGATACAGTATCCGGAAGATTGTCAGATATGCCACTTGTGCCGTATGTATTGCCCGGTTGATGCCATCACTATTTCACCGGAGAAATCCATTCCGGTCATAGTGTCATGGGGATAAGATAATGAATAAAGATTCAAAAATGGAATATCTGATTCCAGCAACAGGAATCCTTATCGGTCTGCCCGTGCTGTTTTGGGCATTAGGAGACTTTCCCCGTCGAACCGTTCTCAAGGAATCTCTTTCACTCCTCTTCATTCTGTCGTTTTCTCTGATGCTTGGACAGTTTTTTCTTGGCCGGGGTAACAGAAATATTGTCATGAGATTCAAAATGAGTACGGTTCTCAGATATCATAAGGTCATTGCGTATACCATTGTTGGTGTATTCTTGATGCATCCCTTTCTTATCGTGTTTCCCAGGTATTTTGAATCTGGAATTACCCCCATGGAGGCATTCACGACCATGATTACAACATATGAAAGCCTTGGTATAGTGTTCGGACTCAGTGCATGGTTCCTGTTGCTTGTGTTGGGATTAACATCTCTCCTCCGCAATAAGCTTCCACTGAAGTACAACCATTGGAGAGTCTTTCACGGCATTGTGTCTATGCTCTTTATATCAGTTGCCACGTATCATGCAATTGACCTTGGCCGTCACACAAATCTGGCTCTGTCCATGTACATGATTGTCCTGGCTGTGAGCGGAATACTGCTGCTGGTGAAGACCTATATCGTCAAACCATCGAAGGTAGGGAGTGGACATGGCCTTGAATAAGAGTAAAGACACGCACGGTTTATCCAGGCGTCAGTTCATAGCGCTTTCTGGTGGTGCGGCAGGTTTTGCGACCCTTGTTGCAATGGGTGTACCGGCAGGGTGGGCGGAAAATGAACCGGATGTTGACGTGGACGCGATGAACACAAAAGAACATAGAACAGATGTACTCGTTATCGGCGGAGGAATGGCAGGATTGTTTGCGGCAGTAAAGGCTCACGATGCGGGATCCACAGTGATGCTCGTTTCCAAAGGTCGCCTGGGCTCGTCGGGGATGACTCCGTTTGCCAAAGGAATATTCACGTACGATCCCGTGACTGAAAAACTTAGCCTTAATGAATTTGTTGATACTGTATCCCGCTCGGCCTTAGGGACCAACAATGCGGTTTATACCAGGCAAATGGCCGAACATTCGCTGGCGCGGGTACATGAGCTACGGGAATGGGGATTTTTTGATTCACCTCTTTACAATAATTCCTTTAGCAAGCCCATTACTGACCGAAAAATCCCTGTGATGGAGAGGATTGTAATTACACATCTCATCAAAGAAGAAGGCAGGATTGCAGGTGCTGCAGGTTTTAGCCTCGATGAATCGAGGGTTCACATCTTCAATGCGAAGAGTGTTATTCTCTGTACGGGTGCAGGTGGTTTTAAACCTAATGGCTTTCCCATCTGTGATCTGACACATGACGGCACGATTATGGCGTACAACATCGGAGCAAAAGTCACAGGCAAAGAATGGAACGACGGCCATCCGGGTCAGGCAACGAATGCCGCGGATTGTTTCGGCGGTTGGCATGGCATGTTTGAGCGAACACCAGGAACAACCGGAGTTGAGGTCCATCACGATTTGGGCGTTGATCTGAATTACAAGGCATATATTGCCGGAAACCCGGTTGAAATGGGGCGTCCGGGGCAGGGCGATGAAAATCAGGTGCAAGGCGGCCCGTATGTTCCGGCTGAATTTAGACGAAGCGGACCTCCCCCAGGGGGAAGAAATAACGGCGATGGAGGAGAAAGACCCAGAGACGGTGGTGCGCCTCCTGGAATGCGTGGAGTTCCTGTGGGTGGATCTTCTGCCGGAATGTCTATTCACAAATCGGAAGGAATTGTACCGATTAATGACAAATGCGAATCGACTATTCCAGGTTTATATGCTGCTGGTGATTCGCTGGGATCCTATATGGCAGGAGCTATTTATACCCAGGTAGGATCTTCATTGGCGGGCTCTGCCGTCCAGGGTGCTATAGCGGCAGAGGCTGCGGCTGAATATTGTAAAAACACTGAAGCAGCGACTATTTCAACTTCCCAAATCAATAGAATAGAAGAAGAGATTCTCGCTCCATTGAAAAGGGAAGCTGGGTACAGTCCCGCCTGGGTAACTCAAACATTACAGAGCGTAATGATTCCTAACTTTGTCCTCTACATCAAAAAAGAGAACATGCTCAAAGCAGCGTTATCGTACGTTGAAGAGTTGAGGGATCACCACATGCCTTTACTGAGAGCCTCCGATATGCATGAGCTACGATTAGCCCATGAAACCAGGAACATGATTACAACCGCAGAAATGAAACTTAAAGCTTCACTTATGCGAAAAGAGAGCCGCTGTAGTCATTACCGACTCGATTATCCCGATGTAGACAATACCAATTGGGAAGCGTGGATCAACATCTACAAAGATGCTGATGGTACTATGCAATTTGAAAAGCAAGCGTTTGACACCTGGCCGGATGGTAAGAAACTCATTATCTGAATTGCATGAGAATATCTGCGCAAGGTATTTGCCATATCATCGTCTTACATAAGTGAACACGCTGACCAACGCCCGCCGGGGGGAAAGTGATTGTGATGCCAACGGACTCACAATTCCGCACTCGCTCAATTGTGATTCTGACAATGTATCGGGGCGAATGCGGCGACACGTTGTATTCGACTACACAGAATCCATGTGCCTTCAACCAACTAAAGAGGATCCAATGAAAAGGATATATATGTCTCTGCTGATGATTCTTGTGAGCATTGGCGGGTTCACAACAAACTCTTTTGCGCAAGAATTCTACGACATTAACACCATTCAGACTATTTCAATAACGTTTTCGCAAAGTAATTGGGACTATATGCTGGATACTGCCAAAGCCGGAAGCGATGGCTATATCATGGCACAATCAGTCAGCATAAATGGAACTCTGTTTGATAGTGTGGGCGTAAAATACAAAGGGAACAGCAGTTACAATCCCAGCTACATTAAGAATCCATTCCATATTGAATTAGATACATACAAAGAACAGGATTATCAAAGTTACAAAGACATCAAGCTTAGTAATGTCTACAAGGATCCATCGTATTTGCGCGAAGTGCTCTCATATTCCATTCTGCGGCAGTATATGATTGCTCCATTATCAAACTATGCCAATGTTACCGTCAACGGAGCCTTACTCGGACTGTATGTGAGCTCCGAGTCCATCGGCAAAACATTTGTCAGCAAAAATTTCTATTCCAAAGATAATGCATTCTTCAAGTGCAGTCCGGTTGATGGTGCCACTCCCGGAACAACCGCTATACCCAATCTGGTGTATCTGGGCCCCGACAGTGCGAGCTACTCTGAAGCATACGAAATAAAATCTGATTATGGATGGATGGATTTACTCACGCTTATGAGCACACTTCAGAGCAATGTAGGCGCTATAGAAAATGTTCTGGATGTGGATAGAGCCTTGTGGATGCTCGCCTTTAATAACATTCTGGTGAATCTTGATAGTTATATAGGCGTATTTGCACAGAACTACTATTTGTATAAAGACAATACCGGACGTTTTAGTTGTGTGCTCTGGGATTTTAATGAGTCGTTCGGAGTATTCAGCCAGACGGGAACAATTAATCTCCCGAATACGCCTGACAAAATTCAGATGACGCATTTGTTGCATGCCGGTGACGCGAGCTGGCCGTTAGTACAAAAGCTGCTTTCCGTTCCTACGTATAAGAAGATGTACCTGGCACACTTGCATACAATCCTCACAGAAAACTTTTCAAACAATAGTTATTATACGTTGGCGCAGTCAATACAACCAATAATTGATGCTGCGGTGCAGGCTGATCCAAATAGGTTTTTTACGTATCCGCAATACCAAAGCAATCTTACAACAGAAGTAGGGTTCGGCCCGAATGCCGTTCCCGGCATTACAGCGTTGATGAATGGCAGAAACACCTACCTCTCTGGGCTTTCTGATTTTACGAATACGAAACCAACGATCACCAGCGTCGCATCCAGTGACACAAATCCCAATGTAAATAGCACGATAGTTATTACTGCAAATGTAATTAATACAAACACAAATGCTGTCTACCTGGGGTATAGAGGGAATAAAGAACATAGATTCACAAAGATCCTCATGTATGATGACGGCGCTCATGGTGATGGTGCCGCGGGGGACAATGTGTATGGTGTGTCAATTATTGCAAGCAGTTCGCCACTGCAATACTACATCTATGCAGAAAATAATAATGTTGGAATGTTCTCGCCGGTTAGGGCTGAACATGAATTCTATTCGATCACTGTTAATACAACAAGTAGCAGTGATATCGTGATGAATGAAATATATTCAAGAGGCACCACGGCAGATCCTGACTGGATAGAGATGTATAACGCATCGTCGTCACCAATCGATATCAGTGGTTACAAAATCTATGACAGCGGTGGTGAAGGCGGCACGAAACCCAAGAAAGAACTTCCTGCCGGGTCCGTAGTTCCTTCTCACGGTGTGTTCGTTGTCGTTACAGACGACACATCCGCAAGTGGTTTCGGGCTTTCAAGTTCTGGCGAGAAAGTGTGGTTGGAGAACACTGCAGGCGAAGTCATCGACTCGGTGACCTTCCCGGCACTTACCGTCTCCCAGTCCTATGGAAGAATGCCGGATGGAGGCGTGTGGCAAACATTGGGTACGATTACACGCGGTGGATCGAATGGTTCACCTACCGGAATTACGGACGACGCATTGAACATAACAACCTATAAGCTTTCCCAAAACTATCCGAATCCGTTCAATCCATCAACAACAATCAGCTATCAGCTTGCGGCGGAAGGTCACGCCACATTAAAAGTGTACAACCTGCTCGGGGAAGAAGTCGCTACACTTGTAAACGAACGCCTGGGCGCTGGATCGTTCACAACGGAATGGAACGCAGCACAATTGCCAAGCGGTATCTACTTCTACCGCCTGCAAGCGGGGTCATTCTCGGAAACGAAGAGGTTGATACTCTTGAAGTAGTATGGAAACGGCTGCCTGTCAGGTTCCTTGATAGTGAAGCAGATTCCCTATAAACACGAGATCATGTGCTCTTAGCATTGTAATGGCGACACCTCCGGCAACAGATGACTTTACTCACTGTGAGGAATGCGAAGAGCACATTGATCAACACTCTCTCAGAGCCTTTCAGCGTACCAGGTTCTTTGATGGTATTCGTACTCACTTCAAGGTGACCTGACTATAGAGTCCTGGTGGTCAAAGGTGCGCCGGAATGGAAATTCTCCACTCCAGGATCGCCCGCTGCCGACCGCCCGGCGAGCAGCTCTCCTCCCAGTCTTTCCAGCTGCAGACGCCTGCCAATCTCAACCTCGCGCGCCAGGCTCGTAACAATGTTTGCAAGGTCGTACCGGGAAGCATGTGCATCCAGTGAGGCGAGCGCCCTGGCGGTTACTGCGTTTCCCACAAGAGGGCGCAACCGTTTCCTTGTGCGTTCAATGTTCCCCTGGCAACTCTGCCGGGTGCTTTCCTGAATTGAGCGCATCACACGTTCTTGAATGTCTCGGGATTCGTCGATTTCGCGCTCCAGAAAGTCCCTGAGCATCCATTCCGGATGGCCGTAATGGACACATTGTCGCTTTCCGGAGTCAATCTCAATAACCGCGCCGTTGGAACAGACGTACCGGAGGACAAAATGGTGGACTGAGAGAGCACGGAATCCCGTTTCCGAGTTGAACACATTGTGCCCCATGCCGCACTCATCGCCCGGAACCGGGAACACGCGCGCACGGATAGTTGTATACACTCTCATGAAGAAGTCGTTTCGCGATATGCTGGCAACCCCGAGTGACCGGGCCAGCTCAAGTACTTCAAGATCAGAAATGTTGTTGTATCTGCCGCTGGTGATCGAAAGTGCCTCTCCATTTTCCACCTTCAACGTCACGTCTCCGCTCCTGATGTTGAGGAGAAAATCGTTCAGGATTGAACTCACGGTGTCAATGTTCAGCCGACCCAAATGGCGTGCCGGAAACCCGTACCATTTCAGGAGCTTGTGCAAAAAAACCTCCCTCACCGGGTATTCCGACACGCCACCCCTGGACATTCGGAGAAGCAACATGGTGCCGTCATTCACGACATGCAGGTTCTGCGGATCCACCTGGAACTCTTGCAGCCGGCGGTCCCTGAGAAAGTCCACGACTTCTTCGGGAGCCGCTTCTGCGAACGTCTGACCATGCCTCAGATTCACCGTTGTTTTGCTCCCTTTGCTCCTTCCTTTTTCCGGAACGCCGCAAGGTGTATCTGATGGGTATTATAGACCAGTTCAAACCCGGTCACACCTTCCGAATCAAAACGCCGGTCCGTTCCCACGCCGGCCCCGGGGGCTTCGTGGTACTGCTGTTCTTCGAGGAGATCGAGGAATTCCAGAGTCCGGTAGCGCGCCTCGGCTTCGGAAAGTTTTGCCTTGGTAGGCCGTTTAGCACCTGCCTCGAATGCGGCCCCGCGGAGGAGCTTCGGGAAGTATTCCGCATACACGTCACGGCGGTTAAACACGTCAACCCCGACAAGCGTCTTGCCGAAGAATACCGCCAGCCCGTTGGCATTTTCGCTCAGCGTAAAATGACTTATAAACGTGGTGAATTCGTCCGCCTTCTCTTTGAAGACATCCGACAGGTTGGATGTCGGAGAGGCGACCTTATGAAGATCCTGATACTCGCTTACATGGTTCCAGATCTTTGTCTGATCAGCCGAAAAACCCCGTTTCTGCTGCAGACTCATCAGGATCTGGCCGGCCTTGTCCGAACGCATTTTTGAAGGCGCCGAATAGTCGGTTCCCGTAAAACCCTTTGATGCATGATGCCAGCGGCCGTGTTCCACGCAGCTCACGGGGACCTGTGACTTGGACTCCGGCGCGAGCAGCATCGATGTGTTGATGACCCTGTTCTGTTTCGCCCCCGCGAGGATGTCGCCGTCCATCAGAAACACGAAGTGGGGTGAATGGTTCAGGACGAAGATGGAATTGACGTTGCCCGATTCGCTCAGTTCTTTCGCCTCGATAAGGTTCTCCGAAAGAGCCCTCCCGCACCCGATGTAAGCAAATGAGTCCTGCCCCGATGTGGCCAGCTGGATGATGCCAAGATTACCCTGTACCGTAAAACCGGTGATGTGCGTTTGCATGACCCCTCCTTTGGTTATGATCAAGATACGCAGGAGAGTTTGCCGGAGAGGCTCATTGGATGATCCTTTTGGGCCTTGCTGGGAATTGCCCTTGGTTGCGGGATTTACGTAATTAACGCAAACCATCAGGGGGCATCCATGCTTGAAGTTCAGACCAAAGTGAAGCGGCAGATCGAAATACTGGGACTCGCCATCAACAATTCCGCCGGTCTCAAGGACACGGACTTCGCCGTCATGTTTGAGCGGGATGTCCCGACAATCAAACGTGACATGCAGGAACTGCGGAGCCTGGGGATCGATGTGCATTCAGAACGCGCCCGGGGGATCTGCCTCTCGGGCCGGCTTGATCCAAAAATCCTCAGGGAGATGATCCTGCAGTACCTGGGTATCTGTAACTCCGCCGGCGGAGTTGACAAGGCCACGGCCCTTCTGGTGAAACAGCTCAAGGAAAAAGCGCTGAGCCATCTGGTGACGCTGCAGCGGTGTATCGACAGCTCCACGATTGCGGTGATCGATTATCAGAAGGACGACGTGCAAATCGAACACGGGCGGGAAATTCAGCCGCTTCTGATATTCAGCAGCGAACGGTACTGGCGAATCCTGGCTGTCAACGAGGGAAAAATCAAACAGTACATCCTGAACAAGATCATAAATGTCCGACCCACGACCAGACATTTCAAAAAAGTCCCGCAGGAACAGATTGACGGGATGTTTGAACATTCATTCAAAAGCTGGATCGGCACGGATCTCTTTCAGGTGAGAATCCGGCTCGCGAAAGTGTGGGCTGACCGTCTGAAACCGCGCCGAATGATGGAAACTGAAGTCATCACCGAAAATGACGATGGGTCCGTGGATTTTGTTACCACGGTGAACTCGCTGGAGGAGGTCGCCGGGTGGGTGGTAAGCAGAGGCGAGGGAGTCACGGTGCTCGAACCTCCCCGGCTCAGGGAGATGGTCAAAGAGCTGGCCAGAGGGGCGCTGGATAACTACCGATGACTTTTCTCTCCAAGTCCAAATACCTTGCCGGTCTGCAGTGCTCCAAACTCCTCTGGTATCACTACAATGCGAAGAAAACAATCCCCGCACCGGATGCGGCCACCCAGGCCGTTTTTGATCAAGGTCACCAGGTCGGGGAACTCGCAACATCGTTATTCCCCGGCGGCATAGAGGTGGCAAAAGGTACTCTCGACTTCGCCCGCGTGCTGTCACAATCCCTCGATGCGGTCAAGCTCCGCAAACCTCTCTTCGAGGCCGGGTTCTCCTACAAGAGTGCGTTTGCGCGGGTTGACATCCTGAATCCGGTTGGTATGGACGAGTGGGATATCATAGAGGTCAAAAGTTCGACGGAAGTAAAAGACGTCAACCTTCATGACCTTGCGCTTCAGCGGTACACCTATGAGGGAGCCGGTCTCAAGGTGCGTCACTGCGTGTTGATGTACATCAACAATGCCTACGTAAGGCGGGGTGCTGTCGAACCCCGGGAGCTCTTTATTCAAGAGGATGTTACAGAGCGGGTGGCAGAACTCACACCCGGGGTTGAGGCCAACCTGGAGCGTATGGCCGGCGTTATACGCCTCGCACAGCATCCCGATATCCACATCGGGCCCCAGTGCAGCTCTCCCTATGAATGTCCGCTTCAAGCGATGTGCTGGAAGTTCCTGCCTGATCACAATGTGTTCACCCTCCACCGGTTGGGCGCACGGGCATTCGATTTGCTCGGTCAGGGCGTAGAAAAGATTGCAGAGATTCCCGTGGACTACTCGCTGAGCAACGCACAGCAAATCCAGCAAGAAGCTGTCAGGCGCGGACAACCCGGCATCAACAGGCCGGCAATCGCCTCCTTCCTGAAGACTCTGAAATACCCTCTGTATTTTCTTGACTTCGAGACATTCGGGACCGCAATACCTCAATTTGACGGTGTTCGGCCATACCAGCAGGTACCCTTCCAGTTTTCACTGCATATTCTCAGATCTGAAGGGGCAACTCCCGAACATCACTCGTATCTGGCGGACGGCACGGCGGATCCCCGCATCGAGATCGTATCCCGCCTGAAGAAACTCCTGGACTCGGAGGGATCCATCGTCTGCTATAACGCACCGTTTGAGCGTGGACGTATCAGGGAATCCTGCGAAACATACCCGCAACACATGCCGTGGTGGCAGGAAACTGAACCCCGGTTTGTGGATCTCCTGGAGCCCTTTCGCTCGTTCCACTATTATCATCCTGACCAGCAAGGAAGCGCATCGATGAAGATGGTCCTTCCGGTCCTGACCGGGAAGAGTTACGAAGGGATGGCGATCGCTGATGGAGGAGCCGCGAGCAGGGAATACGTACGGGTGACCTTTGGAAGCGTACCTGCCGCAGAGAGAGAGAGAATCAGAACACAGTTGGAGGAGTACTGCGCGCTGGACACACTGGGGATGATTCACATTGTGAATGCTCTGACGATGCTCTCGGGCGAAACTCCTCGAGCGTAAACCACCCGCTCCCCCCGGTTTCTGGAATCTGACTCTCATAATACGTACCTTTTTATACTACAGGATTTGCTTTCCACTTTCTTACGGACCTCATATGCACGAAGTAACTCTGATACCCGGTGACGGCATCGGGCCGAGTATCACCGATTCCGCCAGGCGTATTATTGAGGCAGCAGGCGTGAAGATTGCCTGGGAAGTTGTGGAGGCCGGTGTTGCTGCGCTCGACAAATTCAAGGACCCCCTCCCGAAGGATGTTCTGGATTCCATCGGGAGAACAAAGGTGGCGCTTAAGGGCCCGCTGACAACCCCGATAGGCTCCGGATTCAGAAGTGTCAACGTCGCCCTGCGCAAAGAGTTCGACCTCTACGCGAATGTGCGTCCGGCCCGGACGTTTGAGGGCGTTACCTCCCAGCATATTGACCTTGACATCGTCATCGTACGGGAAAACACCGAAGAATTTTATGCCGGCATCGAGCATTATATCGATCCCCAGCGCAGTGCAGCGGAAACCATCGGGATTGTTACCCGGTCCGGTTCTGCCCGCATTTTGAAGTACGCGTACGAGTATGCCCGGAGACACAACCGGAAGAAAGTCACCACCGTTCATAAGGCCAACATTCTCAAATACACCGGTGGGATTTTTCTGGATGTCTCGCGTGAAATCGCCGCGGAGTATCCCGATCTGGAATCAAACGACCGGATCATCGACAACATGGCAATGCAGATGGTGATGAATCCGCATCAGTTTGATGTGATTGTGACGACCAACCTGTTCGGGGACATTCTTTCAGATCTGGCGTCGGGACTTGTGGGCGGGCTCGGGCTGGCGCCGGGAGCAAACATCGGCTACAATGTGTCACTC
Organism: uncultured Bacteroidota bacterium; assembly: GCA_963700635.1. GTDB lineage: Bacteria > Bacteroidota > Ignavibacteria > UBA10030 > UBA6906 > JAGDMK01. The sequence continues at coordinate 163,824 of CAVOYH010000005.1, forward strand.
TTCGAGGCGGTGCACGGGAGTGCGCCGGATATCGCCGGCAAAAACCTGGCAAATCCCGCAGCCGTGATTCTGGCCGGCGTCCTGATGTTGCATCATCTGAACGAAGGGAATGCCGCGGATCGCATCGAGCGGGCCGTACGTGAAGTGGTCAAGGAAGGGAAGTTCGTAACGCGTGATCTGAATCCGGCGTCCCCGGTCGGTACCACGCAGATGACCGACGCAATTATTGCGCGGCTGGCTGGCTGACAATGTTCATCGGCGCCGGGCGAAGGGGACTCACGGGCCCGGCGTGTCCAGGATATCCCCTTCCGGTGTAGCGTACACGATCGATCCGGGCCGTATCCCGCCGAGGGTGGGAACAATTCTGGCCGCATCCCCAACAACGACCGTGGTCATGGTTGAAGTGTCAAGATATCGTCGTGCAACCCGCAGCACATCATCCAGCGTTACCTGCCGCAGCAATGCGAGATACCCGGTGTAGAAGTCTTCCCGAAGTCCGTACAGAGGGATTGCGAGCAGGGCCTGCGCGATCTGTCGTGGTGTTTCAAATGCCAGCGCGAATGAGCCTGCCAGACTTCCCTGCGCAAACCGGAGCTCCTCGACGGTAATCCCGTCATTCCTCATGTGCTCCAATTCCTGCTGAAGCTCCCGCACTGCCTCATCGGTCTTGTCCGTGTGAAACGCCCCCCCGGCCACAAACGGTCCCGGCGATTGTAAGGCCTGGAAAGTGGACCATGCCCCGTACGTTAATCCGCGTTTCTCCCTCAGGTTGCGGTTGAGACGGCTGGAAAATTGACCGCCGAGGATCCGGTTCATCACCATCACAGCATGGTAATCGTCACTGTTCCGGGCTATGCCAGTCCCGCCCATCCTGATCTCCGATTGAACCGAGCCGGGACGATCAATCACAATCAGGTCAGCCTTACCCGCGGCTGTTGGTTTGGCTTTTCCCGCACCGGCCCCGGACCTTGTGCCCCATGTTCCCAGTGATGAAGACACACACTCCTGGAGAGCCGGCATCGTGATGTCGCCCACCGTTATCAGAATCGTCTGTTCGGGGGTATAGTGTTGATCGTGAAACGGACGGAAATCCTGATGGTGAATCTGCCGGAGGCCGGCCTCATTTCCGCCGGCGTCGGTTCCGTATGGATGCTGGTCTCCGAAGAGCCGGCGGTGAAACACCACACTGGCAATTGTGCCCGGGCGGTCCTTTTCCTGGAGCAGGCTCGTAAGCCGCTGCCGGCGGAGCCGTTCTACTTCTTCCGGAGGGTACACGGCATTGTGGAGAAGATCTGCCACGACCGCAAACGTCTCCGGGAAACGTGCGGCGAGCGTGGAGAGTGTGAACAGGGTGCCGTCATGGACCGTCTGAGGTCTGAAGGATGCGCCCACAAATTCAAACCGTTCCGCTATGGCGGCGAGGGACAGAGATGTTGTGCCGGTGTCAAGTACTTCTGCGGTCAATGCCGCAAGTCCGGCTTTTCCCTCCGGATCAGAATCGGATCCGGCCTTCATGAGGAAACTCGACACGATAAGAGGGAGCGAGTGGTGCTCCACAAGCCAGAGTGTCAGACCGTTGGAAAGCCGGCTCTTCTGGATCTCCGGTATCATGCGGTTTCCTTCCTGCCGGGAAGAACGGAGAGCGTAACACCCGGCTGGCGATATACCCGCACGGCGCATTCCTGCACTTCGGCGGGCGTAATGCCCGCGAACCGGTCCAGATAGGATAGGAGAAGGCGTGCAGATCCGCCAAGCGTGTGGCACAGTGCCAATCCATCAGCCCGCTGGAGCATGCTTGTAAGTCCATGAATATGATGTGATGTTTTCATGTTCAGGGATTTTTCGACCTCATGTTCCGTCGGGCCCTCGAGAAGAAGCTCTTCGATCACCGCCAGTGCCGCCGTGTGCACTTCCTCGAGGGAGTGCGCGGGGAGAGGCGTAATCTGGACAATCGTACGTCCCGTTTGCTCCAGACCGTTTTGATAGACCAGAACCGACTGGGCAATACGTTGTTCAATGACGAGCGCGCGATGCAGGCGTGAATTCTTCCCTGCATTCAGGACGTCCGTACACACGTCCAGCAGCGCATCGTCCCGGGTGTTCCATGGTGCACTGTGCCACGCGCAGTACAGGCGGGGGAGCTGAACTGTATCCCGGAGTGTCACGGTCCGCGGAGCTTCGGGCCTCACAGGCGGGAGTACGGGTTTTGGTACCGGTGCTGCTCCCGCGATCGGGCCGAAAAACCGTTCAATCGAGTCCCGTACAGCGGCGCCGTCAAAACCACCCGCGACCACCAGGCAGGCGTTGGAGGGTGTATAGTAGGTCCGGAAAAAACCCCTCACATCCTCAAGCGATGCGTTACCCAGATCGGTCATGGACCCGATGACGGGCCAATGATAAGGGTAACGGGGAGGGTACATGGCCGCAAGAAGAGTCTCGTGCGCAAGTCCGTACGGTTGATTCTCGTAACTCTGGCGCCGTTCGTTCCGCACCACGTCCCGCTGGTTGTCCAGTTTTTCCTGCGTGAGAGCGGGCAGCAGGAACCCCATTCTGTCCGCTTCCAGAAAGAGGGCAAGATCCAGATGTTCCGCCGGGACCAGTTGATAGTAGTTGGTGCGGTCTTCGCTGGTAGACCCGTTGACATATCCTCCCACCTCCTGCAGGCGGCGGAAGTGTTCGCCGTCAGGCACGTTCAGCGACCCCTTGAACATCATATGTTCAAAAAGATGCGCCAGTCCGGTATGCCCCGGAAGTTCATTCTTCGAACCAACGTGATACATCACCTCAACCGCAACCACGGGGACCGATGGATCGTGGTGGAGAATGACGTGAAGGCCGTTCGGAAGGGTGTATTCGTCGAGAGACAACTCTGGAGCCTTGATACGCATAGAGAACAATATGGAGAATCGGGGGCCGAATAGCCAGCGTTGCATTTAATCGGTAACAAGCGTTTCTTGTAATGATATACGTTTGGAGTATACAGACCGGCGACGTCTGCCGGAAAGAGGCCGAGAAGGAGTGGTGTTGTGATGAAGATCGGTACACTGACAATTGATCAGGGTATTCTGCTTGCACCGATGGAGGATGTTACGGATCTTCCGTTCCGTATCATCTGCAAACAGATGGGTGCGGATATTGTGTATACGGAATTCGTGAACTCGGACGGACTGATCCGCGGCAACAGCAAGACCAGAAGGAAGATGGAGTTCCTGGAAGAGGAGCGTCCGGTCGGGATACAGATTTACGGCGGTGATGTGGAGGTAATGGGGGGAGCTGCCAGAGAAGCGGAGAGTTTTGGTCCGGACCTCATCGACATCAATTGCGGGTGCTGGGTGCGCGATGTCGCCATGCGTGGTGCGGGTGCCGGACTCTTGCGCGATCTCCCCCGTATGGAGCGCCTCGCAAGCGCGGTGGTGCGCGCCGTGCGCACGCCGGTGACCCTCAAGACCCGTCTGGGTTGGGATGCGAAGAATATCCGCATCGTGGACGTGGCGAAGATGTGTGAGCAGGTGGGAATTCAGGCTCTCACCGTCCACTGCCGGACCCGTGATCAGGGACACAAAGGGGAAGTGGATTTTTCCTGGATTCCGCGTATCAAGGAAGCTGTCTCCATTCCCGTGATCGTGAACGGAGACATCGTGACGCCGCAGGACGTCCAGGAGACGTTTGCGTCAACCGGTTGTGACGCGGTCATGATCGGACGGGGAGCGATTCAGAATCCGTGGATTTTCCGTCAGACAAAACACTATTTGTCCACCGGACAACTTCTCCCCGAACCCACGCTGGAGGAACGTGTGGACCTGTTCCGGCAACACCTCCATCTGGCGATCGAGCACAAGGGCGAGCGCACGGGAGTGATTGAACTCAGAAAACACTACTCCGGATTTCTGAGGGGGATGCCCCACGTGGCAAAAATCCGCAATGAACTGATGCAGTTCACCGAAGCAGAGCCGATCCTCCAGCACCTCACACGATTCCTGGAATTGTATTCTCCGCAGGCAGACGCTCACCGTTCTTGAAGCCGATTCTTCATTTCGGTATATTATCCATTGTGTAGTTTTGCACCCACCACGGGTGCGCCATATTCTCTAAGCAGGGAGGTTGTTATGCGAAAGCACTATGGCCGGCAGTTGTGCCAGCTGGTTGCAATGGGACTTCTGTTTACGTGGTCCGCTCCGGCGGACGAAGGGATGTGGACCTTTGACAACCCTCCACGAAAGCAACTCAATGAACTCTATAATTTCGAACCAACCCAGGAATGGCTGGATCACGTGCGGTTATCCAGTGTACGCTTTAATGATGGAGGTTCCGGCGCATTTGTGAGCGCGAACGGACTCGTCCTGACGAACCATCATGTCGCACGCGGCCAACTCCAGAAACTCTCCTCGCCGCAGAAGAATTATGTTGCTCATGGTTTCTATGCAAAAACCATGGCCGACGAGATCAAGGCTCCCGATCTGGAATTGAATGTTCTGGTGGGCATGGAGGATGTCACACCCCGGGTCCTGTCAATGGTGAAACCGGAGATGTCGGCAAAAGAGGCTCTGGATGCGCGGAAAGCCGCCACAGCCCGTATCTCAAAGGAGAGCAAAGAGAAAACCGGACTCCGCTCGGACGTGGTCAGCCTTTATCAGGGTGGTGAGTACTGGTTGTACACCTACAAAAAATACACGGATGTACGTCTTGTGATGGCACCGGAAGAGGGGATCGCCTTCTTCGGCGGTGACGCGGACAACTTCACCTTCCCCCGGCATGACCTCGACATGGCGTTTTTCCGTGTTTATGAAAACAACATGCCACTCAGGACGGAACACTATCTTCGCTGGAAGACCTCCGGTGCGGCGGACGGAGAACTCGTGTTTGTGTCGGGCCACCCGGGATCAACGAATCGTCTGCAGACATATGCGCAGACCGAATACCAGCGGGACTTTGTATACCCGTTGCGGCTGAAGGGGCTCAAGCGGCGCCTTGCCATGCTACGGGCGTACGCTGCACGCGGGCCTGAACAGGCACGGCAGGCAAGCGGTCAGTTGTTTGGAATCGAAAATTCGCTGAAGGTACTGGGCGGAGAATACCGCGGGTTACAGAGTAAGGAGTTGATGGCGAGAAAAGCAGCGGAGGAAAAAGAGTTCCGCGATCGGATTGCCGCAAGTCCTGACTGGACCCGACAGTATGCGTGGGCATGGGATTCCGTTGCCGCGGCCACCGAACGGACCGTCGCGTCACTCAAGACAAAAACGTACCGGCAGATCACCGGCCGGACATTCGGGTTTGCGGCGTCGCTTGTGCTGTATGCCGGGGAAATCAAGAAGCCGAATGGCGAACGTCTCTCGCTGTACCAGGATGCAAACCTGGAATCCACGAAGTTTCGTCTGTTCTCACCCGCCCCCGTCTATGCAGAACTTGATGAAATGCAGATGGCTGAAGCACTAACGGAGGCACTTGCAGAACTCGGGCCGCGGGATCCGTGGGTGGCGACGGTGCTCGGAGGCAAGACACCCGCAGAAGTCGCCCGTGAGCTCGTACAGGGAACAAAACTCGCTGATCCCGCCGTACGCAAGGCGCTTTTCCAGGGGGGCGAGAAGGCCATTGCCACTTCTACCGATCCGATGATCGTGCTTGCCCGGAAACTTGAGCCGATGAACCGGGAAACCCGCTTGTGGGAAGAAAAAAACGTCACGGGTACAATCACCAGGGCAAGCGGGGCAATCGGAGAGGCCCGGTTTGCTGTCTATGGAAAGTCCGCGTACCCCGATGCGACGTTTACGCTGCGTCTTTCCTACGGCACGGTCAAGGGATACCCCATGAACGGCACCGTCGCTCCGTCAAAGACCACGCTCTACGGTCTGTACGACAGGGCCTATAGTTTCGATCGGAAAGGCGAATACGTGATCCCGGAGCGGTTCATCGATCGACTCCCATCGCTGGATCTCTCCACGCCCGTCAACTTCGTCAGCACCTGTGACATCATCGGCGGGAATTCGGGTTCACCCGTGATCAACAAAGCCGGTGAGTACGTCGGGTTGATCTTTGATGGAAATATCGAGAGTCTCCCCGGCCGATTCCTGTATTCAGACGAAGCCAGCCGTTCGGTTTCTGTCCATTCTGCCTTTATGATTGAATCCCTGCGGAAACTGTACGATGCAGGACCGCTCGCAGATGAACTGGAAGAGAGAACGGACGCGGGTGGGTAACACCCTCCGGCAGTCAGGAGTGGCCGAAAATTTAGAACGGCCACTCCTTCTGCCTCCTCAGCCGTTTCTCCATTCCTGTCCCCTGAAACATGGCCTTTCTTTCCTCCACGCTCCGTACCCGGTAATCGATGGATGTGTTGTTTGCGAGGGTATAACTCAGAACAGACACTATGGCAGCGGCATCAATGAGCGCACGGCGGTCAGCCTTGTCAAAGCTGTCACCAAAATCGTGATAGTGGAAGACAGATTCTTTTTCCAGATGTCCCACCATGGTGAATGACGGAATCCCCTGCAGCAGGAACGGCTGATGGTCGCTGTTCGTCCACGGGACACTCACAATCCCTCCGGACCAATCAAATCCCTTCAAAGAGTCCAGGAGATTCTGAACGAGCGGAATCAGTTCATCAAATCCCATGACGTTCACGCCGGTCGGTTTCCCGGGCATGTCCAGATTGATCATCGCCGCAATACTATCCCGGGCGTGACTGGCAAGATATGCTTTGGCCCCCCATATCCCGAGTTCTTCACCGTTGAACCATACACATTCGATGGTATAGAGATTGAACGGTGCATGCAGGGCGAGCAGCCGGGCAACTTCAAAAAGAACCGCCGAACCAACCCCGTTATCCACCGCTCCCTGACTTATGTCCCATGAATCGATATGGGCCCCGACCACGATCCTGGCTTTTCGTTTGCCCGGGAATGTCGCCACGAGATTTGCCGATTGTACCGGAAAACACCGTGATTGCGTGTTCAACCGGACGCGGATTTCCCGACCGGCAGAGAGCGACCGCCGTAGCCACGATCCCTCTTCCATGGTGATACTGTATGCGGGGACGGAACTGGGCGTCCCCTGGAAATTACTAACCCCCGCGAGCACAAGTCCTCCGGGCTTATCATTGATAAACAGAACTCCCTTCGCCCCGGCCCGCGCCGCATTGTCAATGACTTCGAGGCGCAGAGGAGATTCTCCATTACGTGGTGGCTCAGAGGTCACAAGGGCAATGGCGCCCGCAGCGCCTGCCATTTCCCTGTCAAGACCGTATCCTGCCCAGACCAGGCGGGACTCAAACGGTGCGTGTTGATTCACATAACCAAGGGCGGCGGCCCTGAGCTTCCGGGGTACGGGTGGCAGGACTTCCACACCATCGTCGCCTCTGACCCACCCGGGCATGTCAAACGGTTCCAGCCTGGAGGTGATTCCGGAGTGACGGAGTTCCTGTTCCAGGATCTGAAGCGCAAGGATGTTAGTCGCGGATCCAGCCAGACGACCCCCCGCCTCATCACAGATTCTCTGCAGAACGCGGTACCCTTCATGAGAAGCATAGGCGGAGCCCAGAAGGGCTTCCTTCGTAGAAGGCTCACCTGCGACCGATGGTTGGAAAGAGACAGTAACAAATGCCAGGAGAAGAATTACATAACGGTTCATGCGAGTATCTCACTTTTGGATAGATCGTCTGGTTCTCTGTATATCCAGTGTAGGGAAGTCCCCTCAGAGAATCAACGACGTATACACCATCCGAATCCCTGCTCCCTCCCTTCACTCTCTCATTGCTTGTCCATGCGGATTATTGTACATTTCCTATCAATACCATGCGAAATTCAGCACAATTTCTGCTTGATGGCCGGACCGTCAGTCTCGATTTCAGCGCCGGGTCAGGCTGGCGTCCCACGACAACCGTTCTGCAATATCTTCGCAGCCTTCCGGAACACCGGGGCGTGAAGGAAGGGTGTGCAGAGGGGGATTGCGGGGCCTGCACAGTTGTCCTGGCCGAGGAGCGGCCTGACGGCAGTCTCTCGTACAACGCGGTGGATTCCTGCCTGGTCTTTCTCCCTTCGCTTGACCGCAAGCAGCTTATCACCATTGAGAATCTAAAAGGCGCGGACGGCGCCCTCCATCCGGTGCAGTCTGCCATGATCGAGCAGTACGGCAGCCAGTGTGGATTCTGCACCCCGGGGATCGTCATGTCCCTGTTCGCCCTTTTTAAAAGTGGCGTCACGGCCACGCGTCCGCATGTACTTGACGCGCTTTCCGGGAATCTCTGCCGCTGCACGGGGTACAGGCCTATTGTTGATGCCGCCATGGCAGCATGCGCACATCCGCGGAGTGACAAATTCTCCGAAGAGGAACAGCACACTCTGGCCCGGATCCGGGCTATTCCGCGTGAGGATGTCCTGATCGAAACAGGGACACAACGGTACTTCCGCCCGGTTTCGCTGTCGTCCGCGCTGACCTACCAGAACACCCATCCTGAAGCGCTCGTCATCAACGGGGCAACGGACGTTGCTCTCCGGGTCACCAAACGCCACGAACTCCTGCCGTCAATTCTGGATCTTTCGGGGGTTACCGAGTTACGCTCTTGCAACCGCACACCCGGTGGATTGGAAATAGGCGCGGGCACAACCATCCAGGAACTTCTGGCCGAATCATCGCACCAATTGTCTGCCCTGGAACAGATGCTCCGGGTTTTTGGATCGAGGCAGATCCGCAACGTTGCCACCATCGGTGGGAATCTCGGGACCGCGTCGCCCATCGGCGATGCACTTCCGGTCTTCATCGCCCTTGGTGCGGAGGTTCAGCTCCGGGATATCCGCGCCGCCAGGTCCGTCCAGATCGAAAAGTTTATTACAGGATACCGTTCGATTGATCGCCACCCCGGGGAACTCATCACAGGCGTGAGGATTCCGACCATTCCCTCCGGTACGCTGGTACGTTCATACAAAGCCTCACGCCGTCACGATATGGATATTTCTTCAGTGTGCGCAGGGTTCCGGCTGCGTGTGGGCGGTGAGGGGAGAGTTGAGGAACTCGTCCTTGCCTACGGGGGGATGGCTGCGACGCCGGCACGGGCAAGACAAACCGAAGCCTGGCTTCTTAAAAAACCCTGGACGAGAGAATCGGTGGAAGGAGGGATGAAGCTGATCGGGAAAGACTTCACCCCTCTGACCGATGTACGGGGGAGCGCGGAGTATCGCCTGACGGTAGCACGTAATCTCCTCCTGAAATTCTGGGACGAAACTGCCCGCGTATGAACCCTCTCCTCCCACATGAAAGCGCACGGGGACACGTTACGGGGGAAGCCCTGTTTGTGGATGATCTTCCGGAACCGGAAAGGCTGCTTACCGGGCGTGTCGTGTACAGCCCCCATGCCCGCGCACGCGTCCGGTCGTTTGATCTGAAAGCGGCCAGATCCGTTCCGGGCATCCATGCCGTCCTTTCGGCTTCCGATATTCCCGGCCAGAATCAGATGGGCCCGGTAATCAAAGATGAGCCCGTCCTTGCTGCCGATGAAGTGTTCTGTATCGGGCAGGCTGTATTTCTTATCGCCGGAGAGACGGAGGAGCAATGCCGCGAAGCCGAACGGCAGATCAAGGTTGAGTATGAACCCCTTGAGTCCGTTCTCACGCTCACCGAGGCAATGGCAAAGGGATCGGTGCTCGGACCGCCCCGGAAGATCGAGCGTGGTGATGCACCGGGCGTGATCCGGGATGCACCGCTGACGAATCTCGGGAGAGCTGGAGACGGGGGCGCAGGAGCACTGGTATCTTGAGACGCAGGTTTGTCTCTGCGTGCCTCTTGAATCAGACCAGATGCAGGTGTTCAGCTCGACCCAGCACCCATCCGAAACGCATGCCCTTGTGGCTCAGGTCCTGGGATGGCCCCGCAACGCGGTGACGGTTGAGGTGAGGCGGGTCGGCGGCGGATTTGGCGGAAAGGAAACGCAGGCAAACCATGTGGCGTGCTGGGCGGCCCTGCTTGCGTTTGCCACCGGGCGTCCGGTGAAAATCCGGCTCTTCCGGGATGATGATATGATTATGACCGGCAAACGCCACCGGTTTCTGATCCGGTACGAGGCCGGCTTTGATCGTGAAGGTATGCTGCTGGGTGTGGTGCTGGAATTGAACAGTGACGGTGGGGCGGCGACGGATCTTTCTTTTGCCATCCTTGAGCGTGCGATGTTGCACGTCGATAACAGTTATTTCCTTCCCGCGTGCTCCGTGACCGGCTGCGTATGGAAGACAAACCTCCCGTCCAACACGGCCTTCCGCGGATTCGGGGGTCCACAGGGGATGGCGGCGATTGAAACGATCATGGACCGGATCGCACGGACAGTACAGCAGGATCCGGCAGAGATCCGGCGGAAGAATTTTTACCGTGCTTCCCCCACGGATACCACGCACTACGGACAGGTGGTGGAGAACAACCGGCTGGACTTCATCTATGACCGGCTCCTCGGCTCGTCGGACTACGTCCGGCGGCGTCTCGACATCGAGGCGTTTAACGCCGGACATGAATTTCAGAAGCGCGGCATCGCGCTGACGCCCGTAAAATTTGGGATCTCGTTCACCACCACGTTCCTGAATCAGGCGGGGGCACTCGTCAGTATCTATACCGACGGAACGGTGCTGGTGAACCACGGCGGGGTGGAAATGGGGCAGGGGCTCCACACCAAAATCCAGGGTGTGGCTGCCGCCGAATTCGGCATCAATCCTTCGTTTGTGCGGGTGAACGCGACAAACACCGGTACCATTCCAAACACGTCGGCAACGGCCGCATCCTCGGGCGCTGACATGAATGGCATGGCGGTCAAGAATGCGGTGGACATTCTCAAGGGGCGTATGGTCGAGGGACTCGCCCGGCATTTCTCGGTGTTACATCTGGGTGATCCCACGATGCCCGGGGATCTCCGGTTTTCGGATGACCGCATCGTCGATTCAAAACATCCGGACCGGATGGTGACGTTCAGAGAAGGTGTTCAACTTCTCTACCTCCAGCGGGTCAGCTTGAGCGCTGCCGGGTTCTACACCACGCCGGAGATCGGCTGGGACCGGCAGAAAGGCCGGGGACGTCCGTTTCTTTATTATGCGTTCGGCATGGCCGTCAGCGAGGTGCTGGTTGACGTGCTTACCGGTGACCATACGGTCGTGCGCACGGATATTGCTCATGATGTCGGGGATTCGCTGAATCCCGGCATCGATATCGGACAGGTGGAAGGGGGATTTCTTCAGGGGGTGGGGTGGTGTACGACGGAGGAGGTTCTCTGGGACCAGCACGGCCGGCTTCTCACCCATTCACCCGATACGTACAAGATCCCCACGGCGGGTGATATGCCTCCGGATTTCCGTGTTGAGTTGCTCACCGGTGTCCCTCAACCGGGCACCATCCGCAGGAGTAAGGCCGTGGGTGAACCGCCGTTTATGCTGGCACTCTCTGTCTGGCTCGCCATCAAGGACGCACTCTCAGCGATCACGGACCATACGGTTGAACCGGAATTCTCTCTTCCCGCAACACGGGAACGGATTGTCCGTACTGCTGAAATGCTCAGGTCCACAAAAACTCAACCGGTTTCATATTCATCGTAATCGTATTTTGCGCAAAGAACACAGGAGTCTATGAAGACAACATCAAACGCTCAGGAATCCATCCGGCAGGCCGGTGTGGTAGGTGCCGGTGGGGCTGGATTCCCCACGCATGTGAAGGCCGCTGCGAAGGTCGATACCATCATCGCGAACGGTGCAGAGTGTGAACCTCTTATCCACAAGGACTACGAAGTGATGGTCCACCAAGCGCCGGAGATCGTCAGAGGGGTGCGCGCGCTCATGCATGCCACCGGTGCACCCAGAGGGATCATCGGGATGAAGGAAAAAAATGCGGCTGCGGTGGAGGCGATCTCAAAAGCCATCGATGGAAAAGACGTGTCGATCCATCTCCTCGGAGATTTTTATCCGTCCGGTGATGAGTACATCCTCGTCTACGAAGCCACCGGGCGCCTGATTCCGCCGCAGGGAATACCCCTGGATGTCGGGGTGGTTGTGAACAACGTTGAAACACTTTACAATATCGCGCGCGCTGCCGATGGAATGCCGGTCACGCAGAAGTGGATTACCGTGGCAGGTGCGGTGCGCAAACCGGTAACATTCCGCGCTCCCATCGGCATGTCATTTCAGGAGGCGCTGGCGGCAGCCGGAGGCGCCACGACATCGGAATTCGGGGTGTTCGTGGGTGGGATCATGATGGGAGCTCTCGAATTTGATATGAGTCGTGTCATCACAAAAACCACCGCCGGCCTGGTGGTCCTGCCCGTGGATCATCAATTGATCGTGCGGAAACGACAGCCTGAGAAGGTGATGCACAAAATCGGGAAATCGGCGTGCGATCAGTGCACGTTCTGCACGGAGCTCTGCCCGCGTTATCTCCTGGGATATGACGTCCAGCCGCACAAAGTCATGCGCAGTCTTGGCTTCACCAAGACGGGTGAGGCGTTCTGGAATCAATATGCTTCACTCTGTTGCGCCTGCGGCCTGTGCACCCTCTATGCCTGCCCTGAAAACCTGTTCCCGAAGGAGGCGTGTGACAAGGGGAAAGCGGATATGAAAGAACACGGGGAGAAGTGGGAAGGGAACCGGGAGGTCAAACCCCATGCGATGTATGAGGGGCGCCGCACACCACTCAAGGGGTTGATGAAGAAGCTGGGCGTCACCGCGTATGACCATCCGTCGATATTCCAGAATGCCACCCCGGCCCCGCGGCGGGTGTCCATCCCGCTCGCGCAGCATATCGGTACGCCCGCTTCAGCCATCGTGAAACCCGGCGAGCGCGTGGAAGAGGGAGCATGTATTGCCGACATTCCCGGCGAAAAACTCGGCGCCCGGATTCACGCCAGCATTGGCGGCATCGTCCGCAGCGTTGATACAGCCATTGTCATTGAACAAGGATAACATATGCAAAAAAATTCCATCGGTTTAGTTGAACTCTCCAGTATCGCCGCCGGATTTCTTGTCGCCGACGCCATGCTCAAAGCTGCCGAGGTGGAGATTCTCCTCTCACGCACCATCTGCTCCGGGAAATATATGGTTCTTGTGGGCGGAGATGTTGCCGGGGTGACAGCCAGCGTTGAAGCCGGCATCGCAATCGGCGAAGGTACGGTTATTGACACCTTCGTGATCCCCAATGTCCATGCTTCGTTGTTTCCGGCGCTGGGCGGAACGGCAAAAGTGACTTCGCTGGAGGCGCTCGGGATTATTGAATCGTTCTCGGTGGCCTCGATGATCGAAGCCGCGGATGCGGCGGCAAAAGCTGCGAAAGTCCAGCTTATCGAACTCCGGCTTGCCATGGCGCTCGGAGGGAAGGCCTTCGTGACGCTTACCGGCGATGTCGCGGCCGCCCAGGCTGCCGTGGATGCCGGCGCAGCCGTTGTCGCGTCAAAGGGACTGCTGGTCAACAAGGTGGTTATTCCCGCCCCCCGCCGGGAACTCCTGTCGGAGATTGTGTGATCTCCTTCAAACTGGCCCTGCCGATCGTATGCGTGACTGCATGTGTTTCATGTGGAGCCCCTGCACCGTCAATTCTGCGTGACTCACAGGTTGTGTCCGCAGAGCGGGCAGCATCTCACGTCAGATACCTGGCATCCGATGCCCTGCTCGGGCGTAATACGCCGAGTCCCGGGCTGGACAGCGCGGCCGTGTACATCGCACGGACGTTCGCGGAAGCCGGTCTCCAGCCCGTCCATGGGTCGTATTTTCAGGAGGTGGTGCTGAATACCGTGGCTCTTGGCGACACGAATACGCTTGCGCTCACCATGGCGGGGCACATCGAACACTTTGTCCTGAAAGATGATTTTGTCCCGTTCGACATGACTGCGAACAACAGCGTCTCCGGGGATATTGTTTTCGCCGGCTACGGTATTGTTGCACCGGAGTATGGATACGATGATTATGCGGAGCTGGATGTAAAGGGGAAGATCGTGGCCGTGCTCCGCCATGAACCGGGCGAGGAGGACACCGCATCGGTGTTCAACGGGCGGAAGAGCACGGACTATTCCAACGTTTTAACCAAGGTGCGTATCGCGATGGAACGTGGTGCGGCGGGCCTGCTGGTGATGACGGATCCGCTGAATCATCGATCCCTTACACCCAGGGGGTTTGCCTGGCCGTCTCTCTCCCGGACTATCCCGCAGGACGCCCTTCCGATGACCCTTGTGGTGGAGGAATCGGCAAAGATACCCGTCCTCCATATCGGCGAACGGGTGATTACACGGTTGTTCGGGAGCGTAGATTCGCTGCGCGCGATACAGGCGGGTATTGATGCCTCGGTGTCTCCGCGCTCCTACCCGTTGACGGGGATTTCGGGAACGATGCGGACTTCAACCTCAATCCGGGTCCACGCGACACGCAATGTGGTGGGATTGATGCCGGGCACCGATCCCCGGTCCGAGTTGTCCGTGGTAATCGTCGGCGCCCATTACGACCACGTTGGATACAAAAAGAACAGTCCCGCCGGCACAGACTCCATCTATAATGGTGCTGATGACAACGCCTCCGGGACCGCGGCCCTGCTCGAGGTGGCTGCGGCGCTTGGTGCGTCCGGATCCCGGCCTGCCCGGCCAATTCTCCTCGTGGCGTTCACCGGTGAAGAAAAGGGACTGTTCGGCTCGCAGTACTACGCACAACATCCGCTCTTTCCTCTTGCAGAGACCGTGGCCATGCTCAATATGGATATGGTCGGGCGAAACGATCCGGATTCACTTTTGCTCATCGTTGATGACCGCGATTCATCCCTCATGCGTATAGCCCGGGAGGAGAACACACCTCCTTCATTTATCCTCACCCGATCGTACGTGGAAGCAGGGGGGAGCGATCATTTGAGTTTTAGCAAGCACACTATACCCGTCCTCTTTTTCCACTCCGGCCTGCACGCCGAGTATCATCGTGTGGCCGACGAAGCACATCGTGTTAATGCTGAGAAAATCGCGCGGGTAGCCGGACTGGTGTTTCGCACCGCCCGGCGGCTGGCAGAAGCCCCGCTACAGTAGTTAATCACTTTCATCAGGGAGACATATGAGACACCACGTTGCTGTTCTAACGGCGGTACTGCTGGTTGCCGCCGGACTCCAGGACGCGTACGCAGATGATCCCACGACACTCCGCATGAAACTGGAGAAGGGAAAAAGTTATGTGTATGCCGATGCTGTTCGCGCGGACGTGACCCAGGAGATGGGCGGACAGGAAATGAAGATTAATACACATTCGCTTGTTGTGAGCCGGATTTCCGTGGAGGGGATTCGTCAGGATGGCTCATTTTCCCTGATCACCGTCGTGGATTCTCTCCTCTCGTCGGTTAAATCACCCATGCAGGACACCACGAGACTGATGACCGAGATGATGGGGAAACGCTCCCGGGTGGTTCTTTCACCCCTCGGCAAGGTCGTGGAGCGCGCCGTCATCGATTCGGTGAAGGGGTCACGGCAGATGATGCGCGGTTCTGCAGTCCGCGAGGTGGTCCGCTTCCACACACTTCCCGAGCAACCCGTGATTCCGGGTTCGCAGTGGACGGTCTCGACGCTGGATTCAACAGATGCGATGAACGGACACATGGTGACCGCGTATACAATCACGTACACCTTCGCCGGAAATGAAGAAAAAGGTGGGAGGCGTTGCGTCAAGATCACCTACACCGGAACGATGACCATCGAAGGGAAGGGCTCGATGATGGGGATGGAGGTCTTTTCAGAGGGGAAGGGGACACTCAGCGGAACCTGGCATTTTGATCCGCAGGCAGGTCTTACGGTCGCCGAGGAAGGTCTTCTGGATACCGACGTCACCCTGGCAATGACCGGCCAGCAGAACATGACCATCCCCATTACATCCTCAACAAAGGTCAGCCGCTCCCTCAGGTCGGCGGAAGCGATCACTAAATGAGCGGCGCGCGGATGGGACGTCTTCTGGTGCTCCTGCTTGCGGTGCTGCTCGGGTTGCAGGGTTTTGCCTTTGCAGAGCCTGATGAACATGCGGCGCGCCGGGCGGTTGTACTGGGGCTGCTGGATTCGTCGGCCGGACTTGTGCTACGATCGGCGGAAATGCAGATGCGGTCCGGCGATGCGAATCACCGGTTCCGTCAGGAGAGTCATCTCCTGTATCTGACGGGTGAGAACAGGCCGGGTCTTACGCTTCTGCTCGCCCCCCGGGGAATTCAGGTGGGCGATACGCTGGTACAGGTGGTTCTGTTTGTGCAGAAGGGAAGTGCCGACGGCGCGCCTCCACTCCGTCCGCTTCCGGATGGCATCACGGCTGACTACCGGCAGTTCACAGAAGTGCTCCTGGCACTTGCTCCCCATCTGAAGACTCTCTACGCATCATCGTTATCACCCGGCTTCGTGAACGACTGGCTCAACAACACTCCCCTGTTTCTGGAACGGGAGAGCAGGAAGGCATTCGAAAAAAAATTCCCGCAGGTAAAGGTGAAGAAGTGCCGGGACGCTTGTCGGGCAGGCAAGGGTGATCAAGAGTCCGTGGGAGGTTGACCGGATCCGTACATCGATCGCCGCGACGGGAGAGGGGTTGCGGCGTGTTATGGAATTGTGCAGGCCGGGAATGCGGGAGTACGAGCTGCAGGCTGTGGTGGAGTACGAAATGATGCGCCGCGGCGCTTCAGCCCCTGCGTTTCAGTCCATCATCGGGTCCGGACCAAACGCCTTGATCCTGCACTACGAGCACAACAGGCGGACTCTCGCCGCCGGTGAACTTGTGGTGATGGATGTGGGGGCGGAGATTGACGGTTATGCGGCGGACGTTACGCGCACGATTCCGGTCTCGGGTACTTTCACAGCTGAACAGCGTACAGTCTACAACGCCGTGCTGCGCGCGCGGGATTCGGTTGTCTCGCGTATCCGGAGTGGTTTGCCATGGGCGGAGCTGGATCGGGTAGCCAAAGCGGTTCTTGCCGCAGAAGGTTTTGGGAGCTTCTGGCGTCATTCGGTATCCCATTTTCTGGGGATTGATGTTCACGATGTCGGGAAAATGGACACCTTGCGCGCGGGGATGGTGTTGACGGTTGAGCCGGGTGTTTATATCCCCGAAAACGACACTACCGTGGCTGCACACTTCAGGGGGATTGGCGTACGGATTGAGGACGACGTTCTTGTGACCCAGTCGGGGGCAGTTGTGTTGAGCGACGGTATTCCCCGGACGGTCAAAGAGATTGAGAAGTTGATGAAAAAGGGGAAAAAGTAGGGCCTATCACTTTCTTCTTGACTTTGTGATATGTAAATGATATCATTACAATATCACAAAGGAGGTCTGTAAATGGATGCCATCCGTGAGATTCCCGCCAATCGAGTAAGTGGATTTGTGGCGCTGGTATTTGTGATTCTGTTATGGGCCATTGCGGTCTGGTTGCTGGTAGACCTGATCCTGATACGACAACCGGTTCTGCTCTGGATCGATGTTCCGCTTTTTGTCCTTGCCGGGCTGCTTCTCAGCGGGTTTTATGTAGTCCAGCCGAACGAAGCCCGGGTTCTCGTATTCTTCGGACGGTATATCGGTTCGGTACGTGAAGCCGGATTCTGGTACTCAAATCCCTTTGCCGTCAAGCGTCATGTCTCACTCCGGATCCGCAATTTCAACAGCGACCGGCTTAAGGTGAATGACCTGCAGGGTAACCCGATTGAGATCGCCGCGGTGGTCGTCTGGCGTGTTGTGGATTCGGCGAAAGCACTTTTTGACGTGGAGAATTACGAAGGTTTTGTTGCGATTCAGAGCGAGACCGCAATCCGGGCGATGGCGTCACGGTATCCGTATGATGCACATGTTGAGGGGCAGCCCTCCCTGCGCGGAAATCCGGATGAGGTCTCGGAAACCCTTCGCGTGCAGGTGCAGGCCCGACTGGATGTCGCCGGCGTTGAAATCCAGGAAGCGCGGATCAGTCATCTCGCCTATGCGCAGGAGATCGCCCAGGCCATGCTGAGGCGTCAGCAGGCGGAAGCGATTGTTGCGGCCCGCCAGAAAATCGTGGAGGGTGCCGTGGGGATGGTCGAAAGTGCACTCAAGATGTTGAGTGAGCAGAAAGTCATCGAACTGGACACAGAGCGGAAGGCCGCAATGATCAACAACCTGCTGGTCGCGCTGGTGTCCGAACATGAAGTACAGCCGGTGATCAACGCAGGATCACTTTATTAATGAGTGACAAGAAGCGCTTTCTCCTCCGCGTGAACGGTGAGCTGTACGAGGTAATGGAAAAATGGGCGGCTGATGAGTTGCGGAGTGTCAACGCGCAAATAGAGTTTCTGCTTAGTGAAGCCGCCCGCCATGCCGGGCGGCTTCGGCACAACAATCCCCCTCCGGCTTCCGATCCCCCTACCGAAGACACATCCCGCGCGGACTCTCCTACTGCTTGAGATGGATAGTCTGCGTGGGAAAGGCAAACTGAATCCCTTCCGCTCCGAACCGCCGTGCGATCGCCAGGTTGATCGTCTCCTGCGTGTTCATGTACTGCGCATAGTCAGGATTCTCCGACGTAATAGACGATCTCAAAGAGAAGTGCAAAGTCCCCGAACGACTTGAAATGGGCCCGATCGAAGCGGGCCAGCGGCACCGATGAGACAATGTCCTGCAACCACCCCGGAATCTTTTCCAGCTTTTCGGCCGGTGTCTGGTACTCAACACCGATCGAAAACAGTATCCTGCGTTCCTGCATACGCTTAAAATTCCTGATCCGGGTGTGCAACAGATCGGTGTTGGAGATGACGATCTGCTCACCCGACAGGCTCCTGATGCGTGTGGTCTTGAGTCCCACATGCTCGATGTTCCCGCTCAGCGTGTCCACCACAATAAAATCCCCGATGACAAACGGTTTGTCGAGTGCAATGGAAAGCGATGCGAATAAATCACCGAGGACGTTCTGCAGTGCGAGGGCGACGGCGATGCCGCCGATACCCAGGCCGGCCACCAGCGCGGTGACGTCGACGCCCAGATTATCCAGCGCCAGCAGCAGAACAAGTGCCCAGAGCACAACTTTGCCCACGAAACTCAGCGCGGACAACGTCATGGCGCCCGTCGTATCGGTGCCCGTATGCTTGTTGTGTTGCGCGTGAAATGGCGAATGACAGCAGACCATTTCCCCAGACCCCGCCCTGGAGAAGCATGGTCAGGACAATGAAGATTCGCAGGATGTCCTGTACTTCAGCTGTTTTGTTCAGAATATGCGACGCGGCATATATCGAAACCGCCATAAAAAAATAAAATCGCGTCCGCCCCAGAAGATCTACAATCAAATCGTCGATCTCATTTGTAGTCTTCTGCGCCAGTGTTCTTAGCCTCCGGACAACCAGACTCTTGATCAGTACGAGGAGGACGGTCCCGAGGAGGACCACGGCGGCAGCGACAATCCAGGTGCGGAGGGTATTATCAAAATAGATTTCGTCGAGCATGGCCAATGATTGGGTGTGAGAAGAAAATGTCGGTTACGTTCAGAACTTCACCGGGACTCCGGGAGTGAGTTCAAGCACTTTTTTCCGCATCGGCACAGGGAGAAAAGTCTTAAGCTGTGCCGGCGTTCCCGAAAGGACCGGGAATGTTCCGTAGTGCATGCCGATGATGTGTTTCGGCTTGAGGAGCGTGCACGCATAGGCGGCTTCGCGCGGACCCATGGTGTAACATCCCCCGATGGGAAGCAGGGCGATGTCCGGCTTGTACAGTCGTCCGATGATCAGCATGTCGCCGAAGACTCCGGTGTCTCCTGCATGATAAAGGGAGAGGCCGTTTTCCATGCGGATCACAAAGCCTGCCGGATCCCCGCCGGCGAGCATCGCTCCACCGGGTTCGAGACCGCTGCTGTGTTCGGCATGGGTCATGGTCAGGGTGATCCCATCGGTCGTCATGCTGCCGGACTTGTTCATTGCGTGCACGTTGGTCAGCCCCTGGCTCTGCAGATAGACCGCGATCTCATAGATGGCGAATATTTTCGCCCCGGTGCGCCGTGCCAGCTCCACCGTGTTCCCGAGATGATCAGCATGGCCGTGCGTCACACAGATCATATCGGCAGAAGAAATCGTGCGCGCCTCCGGCGGTGCGTTGGGATTTTCAAGCCAGGGGTCGATCAATATCGTTTTTCCGTTGGGACTGCGGAACAGGAAGGCGGAATGGCCGAACCAGGTGAGCGAGACCGTTCCGCGGGCGACAGTGCGGGAGCGTGGTGGTCATGAGAATGGTTCCTCCGGAATGGTGACACGTGATCAGGCTCATAGTACCAAATTTCCAGCAATCTTCCTATATTAGTGTACAAGTTCGTCCCATTCACGCACAGGATTTCTTCATGCCCACTTTTCGTCAATCCGCTGCCTCTCTGGTCGCCGTAAGCGCTCTGGGGATCGCTGCCTGCGCGCAGCCCCGCTCGCTCACCATTCTCCACACGAACGATATGCACGCTTCGTTTCTCCCGCGGGAGGCGGTCTGGGTGAAAGAAACACCGCGGCCAATGATCGGGGGGTTCAAACAGCTTGAATTTGCAGTGGATTCACTCCGTACGATCCGCAAAAATGTTCTGGTGCTGGATGCGGGGGATGTCATGACCGGAAATCCCATAACGGAGCGGGAATACCGCGGCGCACAGGGCGGGGCACTGTTCGAAATGATGAACAGGATCGGCTATGACGCCTGGTGCATCGGGAACCATGATCTGGATATTTCACAGGCAAATCTTAAGGGACTTGTTGCCATCGCGGACTTTCCCACGACCTCCGCCAACCTGGTGGACGACCGGTCGGCATTTCCGGTGGGGAACCGGCCCTATGTCATCATCGAGCGGGGAGGGCTGCGCATCGGGATCATCGGCCTTATCTCTCAGGATCTGTATGGTCTGGTGATTCAAACCAACCTGACCGGAATACGCGTGCTGTCACCGGTCGAGACCCTGCAACGCTACATTGATGAACTGGACCCTCAGACAGATCTGCTGATCGCACTGACCCATCAGGGTGTCTCGGATGATTCTATGCTGGCTGCCAATGTTCGCGGGTTGGACCTTATTGTGGGAGGGCACTCACACACGCGGCTCACCTCACCCAGGGTGGTGAATGGCGTGTACATCGTCCAGGCGGGCTCGAATACGGAGTATCTTGGTCTGGTGGATATGGACGTGGAAGACGACCGCATCACACGGCTCAACGCCCGGCTGCATCCCCTGTGGGCAAACACGGAGCGCCCGGGCACGCCCCTTGGCAGCCTCATCGATTCCATGCAGGTGGAGATCGACCGGGAATATAGCGAAGTGATCGGAACGCTGAAAGGGGACTGGCTGCGCCGTGATAACGCAAATTCCATCGGCAGCTACGTCACCGAAGCACAACGGGAGGCCGTCCAGGCGGACATTTGTTTTATGAACACCCACGGCATCCGGCGTGATATCCCCGCCGGTCCGATCACCAAACGCGCGCTCTTTGAGGCGCTGCCTTTCCGGAATGTCCTCGCGACGTTTCAACTTAGCGGCGCACAACTCCGGAGCGTGTTCGCCCACGCCATCAAGACCCGCTCAGCAATCCTGGCAACGGGGATAACGGGGCAATGGCAGTCGGAATCCGGCGGCAGGATCACCTTTCAGGATCTCCGTGTCGGCGGCAATCCGCTGGAAGACGGGCGGATGTACACCTGTACGGCCAACGATTACCTGATCGGCGAAGCCAAACGGTATCTTGGCGTGGAACTTCCCCAGGTCATCTATTTACAGCGCACCCTGTTCGCCACGGTGGAGGCGGCAGTCCGGAAGGACAAAGAAATTGTCCCCCACATCATTCTCGCACTCACCAGATCCCGATAATACCGAGCGGAGATACATCCATGAAATCATCGGCACAACACTTCCCCGTCCTGATCATCACCGGCAGACCGGCATCCGGCAAATCCGAACTGATCGATTACCTGAAAAAATGCGACCCGGTCGAGCGAAAGAACCGATTCCGCATTGGTGAATTTGAAGAGCTTGATGATTTTATCTATGTGTGGGAAACGTTCGAAATAGACGATATGCTCACCCAGCATGGGAAACCACGCATCTGGACGGATGAAAAGTACTGGTTCAAGGATCATTTTATCTGGAACCTGTACATCGAGCGGATCAATCTGGAATACCGGAAGAAGCTGGCGAGGGATGCCGGGTATCATGACCGGATGACGACACTGATTGAATTTGCACGCGGGGGGGAAAACGGAATCGAGGAAGCACTTAGCTATTTGCATGAAGAGGTCCTCAAACGCGCGCGGCTGATCTACATCCGGGTGTCGTATGAGGAATCCGTGCGGAAGAACCACCGGCGGGCGCGGAAGGGGATGGAGGATTCTATTCTCTACCACTCCTTGCCGGACGCGAAGATGGATTTCTACTACAAGATCAACGACTGGGAAAAACTCGAGGCACGTGATCCGAAGTACATTGAAGTGAAGGGTATAAAAATCCCCTACGCGGTGTTCGAAAATGAGCCCGAGAAGACCCTTGATCCGGTGGCTATCGGCAATGAACTGGAGCGGGTGACAAAGCACCTGCCGTAATACCTTCCCTTACGGAAGGAGGCCAGCGCCATAACCGAAAACACGCGCTCCTGCCGGAGTGTGCCCCTGGATTCTGCCCTCAGGGCTAGTGTTTTTTCCCCTGGGGGATTGCGTGCCAGATCATCCGCGTCAACCCGATCCCCATCACGGCAAACGGAATAAGGAACACCGGCCAGTACTGCCAGTTCCATGACGTGATGAAGCCGAGGGAGAGAGACTGTACGCCGGTTCCCAGATACACCAGCCCGTCAATAAGTCCCACGGCCGTCGCCGCACCCTTCTTTCCGCCAAAATCCATCGTGGCCGTGCCGCTCAGCATTCCATGTGTGCCGATGACAGCCACCGAAACGACGCTGACCAACAGACCGAGCAGTGTCGGGTTGCCGTAGAGAGAGAAGGTCATTGCAATGACGGCAAGCAGGAGTGCCGAGTACAGGATGCCGGCCACGGGTGCGCGGCGTGAGCCGAAGATGTGATCTGACATCCATCCAGCGAGCATCCCCCCCCCGGCACCCGCAATCATCAGCATGAGGCCCCAGTTATTCAGCCAGAACTCCCAGCCGCCCGCCGAAGCCGGGTCGGAAACGATCTGTTCTTTAGCGAAAATCGGAAACCAGTGCATCACGCCGTTACGGAGCACGCCGGTGCAGAATTCTATCAACCCGACGATGATGATAACCCGGTTGGTGAAAATCCGCAGCAGAAGGGCTTTGAGATCAAACGGGGTATCGGCTTCGCCGGAAGAGGCGTCCCCGGTGTCAAAATCCGTGAAACCCGCCTGGCCGGGTGTGTCGCGGAGGGCAGCGATGTCGATCAACACCCAGAACAACAGGATCCCGGCGGGGATAAAGAACACCAGCCAGTACTGGGGGCTGGCCGGACTCATTTGTTCCGTCAGGTTCACGATCGCCTGGCTCCAGTCGAACGCGAAGTACAACCCGAGGGAAATAAGGATGCCGAATATTCCTCCGAAGATTCCCCGTTCCCGCACGTGGAACCAGGAGGCGTTCACCTTCACGATTGCCACGGCCCCAAAACTCTGGAAGTACATGTTCATCGCATAGATCACCGAGAACGCAACGGTAAGATTAACCGTCCATCGTTCGACGAGGATCCCGTACAAAACGATGCCGAGGAGGACATTCATAATCGCGGAGCCGCTTGCGCCGATCAGCATCGCGCGTTTTCCGCCGATCTTGTCGGTGAGCGGGCCGTTGATCAGAAAGGAAAAAGCGTAGGTGATGGTGCCTGCGGCGAAGATGATGCCAAACGCCTCCTTGGACATAAGATCCCCCAGCGCGTTCTTGGATACGGTGAGGTTGTACCGTGCCATATAGAGGAACGCGTAGGTAAGGCCGAGCGGAAGCCAGTTAAATGCCCGCCGGCGCCGGAATGCGGCTGAATGGAGAGGACGATCGGATGTGAGAGCCATACGCTGTCAGTCTGGTGAGGGATGCGTGAACGATGTGATGCGCAATATAACTATTCGCTATCACAAATACCGCAGGAGACCTTCCCATCGTCTCCTTGACCAAGTCCTGTGTGTTTCGTATGTTTCAGAGCTTTCCGAAGCCCATTCACCTTCGAGGAGACGTCATGCAACCAATCCTTGATCATGCGAATCTGTACAGGCTGCCCTGGACACTGCCTGACAATGCGATCAGCTGGCTGGAGCCGACAAGCTCGTGTAATCTTTACTGCGAAGGTTGTTACAGGAAAAACGATCCCCAGGGGCACAAATCCCTTGCCGAGATCCGCAAGGAGCTCGAAACATTTAATCGCCTGCGGAAAACAGACGGCGTGTCCATTGCGGGCGGGGATCCACTGACCCACCCGGATATTGAGAAGATTGTCGCGATGATCGCGGAGATGGGTCAGAAACCGATCATTAATACAAATGGACTGGCGCTCACACCGGCAAAACTGAAGGCCCTGAAGGCCGCAGGGGTAACCGGCTTCACGTTTCACATCGACAGCGGGCAGAACCGTCCGCATATGAAGGGAAAGTCAGAACGGGAACTCAACGAACTCCGCCTCCACTATGCCCGTTTGTTGGCGGATGTTGGAGATATCTCCTGCGCGTTTAACGCCACGGTGTATGAACACACGTTAAAAGATGTTCCGGAGATTGTTGCATGGGGGCAGAAGCACATCGATATCGTGCACATTCTCGTGTTTATCGCCTACAGGGCCGCGCCCATTTACAAGGGGTATGACTACTTTGTCGGAGGGCAGAAGGTTGACATGACGCCGATCGCATACGCCGTTCAGGAAGACGTCAAAACGAGCATCATGTCCACGGACATCGTTGCGGAGATCCGGAAGGAGTATCCGGACTTCACGCCGTCGGCGTATCTGAACGGAACGGAGCGACCCGATCATTTTAAGTGGCTTCTGACCATGCGGATTGGCACAAAGGAGAGGATCTTCGGCTACACCGGACCAAAATTTATGGAATTGGGGCAGAGCTTGCACCACTTGCTGCGCGGGACGTATCTTGCATATACGAAAATCAAGGTGCTCAGGCGCGCCCGCTCGATGCTCCTCCTGTCGCCTCTGGATGCGGGACTGTCCCGCACCATGTCGGCATATCTGCGTGCCGCATTCAGATCACCTTCGCTTTTCTTCAAGCGGCTGCACATGCAATCGGTCATGATCATTCAACCGGCTGATTTTATGCCCAACGGAACGTTGAGCATGTGTGATGGCTGTCCGGATATCACGGTCTACGACGGAAAACTGGTCTGGTCCTGCCGGATGGAAGAACTCATCAACTTTGGAGATTGGATACGCCCTGTTCCTTCCGGCGATGGCGGGCAGGATCAGGATGTGCAGACGGACCAGGCAATGCCGCGCTAAGCGGAAGCATCACCCCGATATCTACACCGGAGGTTACATGGTGACAATCTATCAGTTCCTGAGTGGCGAAATCCGAAAACTTACGATCAAAGAGTTACGGCAGGCCATGCAGGACAAAGACGGCATCCTCTGGGTGGATATGGAAGACCCGATGGAGGCGGAGGAGGAGACCCTTCTGGTGTCGATGTGCGATTTTCACCCGCTCGCCATTGAAGACTGCCAGCGGGGGAGTGATGAAGACGAAGGGCATCTCCCCAAGGTCGAGGATTACGGGGATTACATCTTTGTCATCTTTAACCCGGTGGAGGGAGTACAGGCCGACGACGGCACAGAGGCGATGTCCCGGCTGGAGATCCGCACCTCCCAGCTGAGCGCATTCCTTACAAACCGGATGGTCCTGACCCACCACTACAAACCGCTCCGGTCCATCAACCATGCCGCGCAGCTGTGCGCAAAAAATCCTCAGATCCTCGGCCGCGGACCCGATTTTCTTTTTCATATGATCATCGATGATATCGTCGATAATTACACGCCCATTATGGACAACCTCGATGATGCGGTGGATCAGATGGAGGAAGAAGTTTTCCACGAACCGACCCAGACGACGATGATGCGGATTCTGCAGCTCAAGCGGAACATCATGACCATCCGACGGGTTGCGGTGTACCAGCGCGAAATGCTCAACCGCCTCTCACGCGGCGAATTCGCATTGATCACCACGGACGAAATGTTCTACTATCGTAACGTGTATGACCACCTGGTCCGGATGACCGACCTGACGGATTCCTATCGGGATATGGTTTCGTCGCTCCTTGATGCGTATCTTTCCGTCACATCCAACCGGCTGAACCAGGTGATGAAAGTCCTGACCATCATCTCCACGATCTTTCTCCCCTTGAGCGTGATCACGGGATTCTTCGGGATGAATTTTGCGTATCTCCCCATCGCCTCCTGGGAGCATGGTGTGCTCGTTACCTCCATTGGCATGCTTGTGGTGGCCGGCGGTATGCTGATCTTCTTCCGGAAGAACAAGTGGATCTGACCACCCGACATTCCCTTCGTTCCGCCAGCATCGGGCGCATTCTGATCGTCAAGCTGCGGGCGGTGGGTGACGTTGTGCTTTCGACCATCGTGCTTCAGAATCTCCGTCAGGCATTCCCGGAGGCGCAGCTCGATGTGCTCACGGAAAGTGCCAGCGCCGATATCGTACGGGCCCATCCGGCGGTTTCCTCGACCCTCGTGTATGACCGGAGCACGATGTCAGGCCTGGATCTTATCCGCCTGGTCCGGAAACGCCGTTATGATGTCGTGTTCGATCTGTTCGGCAACCCGCGGACGGCGCTGCTGACCCGGCTCAGCGGTGCCCGCGACAGGGTCGGCTATCGTTTCCGCGGACGGTCATACGCCTATACGGTTGTCGTCAACCCGCGGGGAGGGACGGTACACAACACACAATTTAACCTCGACGCGCTTGAGGCAGTCGGGATTCCGGTCACGGACCGGTCCATCCGCCTGCATCCGTCCAAAGCTGACCGGCAGGTGGTTGATCAGTTCCTGCAGGCATCCGGCCTGCAGGGGAAGACCCTCGTGGGTGTTAACATCGGGGGGGGATGGTACACAAAACGCTGGTCGGTTGAGAATTTTGCTGCATTGGCTGATCGGATTGCCAGGCAGTATGGCTGGTCTATCGTGCTTCCCTGGGGTCCGGGTCAGCTGGGCGACGTTCAGGAGCTCCGTCGCGTCATGCACGAACCGGCTCTTGTGCCGCCGGCGACCACGTTGCTGCAGCTTGCGGCGCTCTTCGAGCGGTGTATGTATGTCGTCAGCAATGATTCCGGGCCGATGCACATTGCCGCAGCGTCCGGTTCACGAGTCCTCGGGATTTACGGACCAACGCGCCCCGAATTGCAGGGACCATACGGCGCCGGCAACCGGACGATCCGCCGTGAGGGACTGGATTGCCTGGGGTGTAACCTTACACAGTGTACGATTGGAAACATCTGTATGACGGAACTCACTGTCGACATGGTGTTTGATGCCTTCCGCCAGCTTGTTCATGTATCACCACAAACGGTTACCGCAGGATGACGCCTTTGCCCGCTATACCTGAATGTAAGCACTTCAACGGCTACAAGCCCTGTTTTCCCGGGATCAACTGTCTGGACAAGTGTGCGGAGCACGAACCGATCGGCACAAAGGTGTTGATTGTGAACCTCGATGCCATGGGAAACGTGCTTGTCACCACGAGCATCCTGCCTGCGCTCAAACGTAAGTTCCCGCAAAGCTCCATCTTCTGGATTACCATGAAGAATGCGGCACCGCTGCTCCAGCATAACCCATACCTTGACCGGGTGTATCTGTGGGAGCCCGAGCAGTGGCTCATCCTGCAGCAGATGACATTTGACGTGGTGCTTAATGTTGATAAATCCCGGCGGTCATGCGCCTTCACAATGAGTCTGCGCGCCAATCAAAAAATGGGATTCGGGTTGAATGACAACGGCGTCATCATCCCCCTCAATCCGGAGGCCGAAGAAAATTACCGGCTCGGACTGGACGATCATCGTAAGTTCAAGGTGAATCAGAAGACTGTGCCGCAGTTGCAGTGCGAACAATTTGTGTTGAACTACCGGAGGGATCCCTACACGCTCATCCTGTCCGATGAGGAACAACACTATTGCAGGGAATACCGGCAGGAACATGGCCTGGACACCGGCGACCTTGTTGTCGGTTTTAATACCGGGTGCTCCGAACTGTTCCCGAACAAGAAGATGACGGTGGAGCAGCACGTCGCGCTTATCGAGTCGCTCCACACCTTGCCCGGCATGCGGCTTGTGCTGGTGGGGGGTCCTGAAGACACCGTCCGCAATGCCGAGATTGTACGCCGTGTGGGATCCAAAGTGCTCAGCACTCCCACAACCGAGGGGGTACGCCGCGGGCTCTGCTACATCCAGTGCTGTGACCTTGTGATCACAGGCGACTCGTTCGGCATGCACGCCGCCATCGGCCTCGGGAAGGAGATTATTGTATGGTTCGGTCTGAGTTGCTGGACGGAGATCGACCTTTTTGACCGGGGCACGAAGCTGATTCCGGAGGGTCTCTACTGCGCCCCCTGCTGGAAGAGGGTCTGTCCGTACGATCTCGAGTGTATTCAGATGATCGACCTTGACGGGATCGTTCGGCGCGTCCGTGCGTTTGGAGAAGAGCGGCGCACGGTGCAGGCACCTGCATGAGGGACGTCCGTTCCATGCAGCACATTCCGGCATCCCGCCGCGGTGCCGGCATGCAGAACAGTGCGGTTGAGTTCCACCTCCCGCGACTCTTCCGCGGCAACGGTATGCAGAACAGTGCGGCTGAGTCCTACCTCCCGCGACTCTTCCGCGGCACCGGCATGCAGAACAGTGCGGTTGAGTTCCACCTCCCGCGACTCTTCCGCGGCAACGGTATGCCAGACAATACGCCGGGCTTCTCCCACCCGCGGGTCCGCGCGGGCTCCATGTGTGTCATTGCAGCCCTGTTCCTTTTTGCCGGATTGCTTCAGGCCCAGGACACCCTGCGCCTCACTCCGGCTCCACAGGTCTCCGCCGTCTCGCAGACGCGCCGGACGATTGCCACCGCCGCGGTGGGGGGGATCCTTGCGGGTTCGATGGTCGGGGCGTACTTCGACTGGTGGAAAGACGCGCGCGACCCGTTTCGTTTTAAGGACGACGGACTGTTCAACAACTACTCGCTTGGCGTTGACAAGATCGGGCACGCGTACACGTCGTATTTCTACTTCAACACGTTCCGGAATATTTTGATGTGGGGGGGATACGATGAGAAGAGTTCACTCTGGTGGTCAGCTGGTGCGGCAGTGTTTTTCGCGGTCTCAATTGAGATCGGAGACGGGTTTACGGACTTCGGGTTCTCCGGATGGGATCTGGCCTTTAATATGGCCGGTCTGGGATACGGGATGCTGCAAACCGCAGTACCGTTTCTACAGAACTTCAAACTAAAATGGAGTTATGTGCCGCAGGATGGTTACCGCTGGCCGCCGAAGTTCACGGACCATTATGATGCCCACACGTACTGGCTGGCGTGTAACGTGCATCAACTTCTCCCCGAACCACTCCGCGGATACTGGCCGGAGTTCATCCAGCTGGCGATCGGATACGGGGTGGATGACCGTCAGACCAGGCGGAAAGCCCTGATTGGCTTTGATCTGAATCTTACGGTCTTCCGGGCAGAACAACCGGAGCTCCGGTTGCTGGAACAGACGGTGGACCTGTTTCATGTTCCGATGCCCGGGGTAAAATTCACAGAAGGGAAAAAGCCAAAATACTCCCTCATCCAATGGAACTGAACCGGCAGGCAGCAGGTCTGCCCGCCGGTCGTGTGGTCCTCAGGCCTTTTCTTTCCCCTTTGATGTCTCGCTAAACACTTTGGACACCGCCGCCACCATACCGGCGACATCGGCGAGGTTTGAGGGAAGAATCATAGTGTTGTTGGTCTTCGCCAGTTTTCCGAATTCCCCGAGGTATTGTTCGGCGATCCGCAGGTTCACGGCATCCATCCCGCCCCGTTCATTGATGGCTGTTGCGATTTCCCGGATTCCTTTGGCGGTGGCGAGTGCGACACGTTCGATTTCGGCGGCACGTCCTTCGGCCTCATTGATACGTTTCATCTTCTCGCCTTCGGATTTCGCTATCGCTTCCTGTTTGTCGCCTTCAGCGCGGTTGATCTTGGCCTGTTTGTCTCCCTCCGATTCCGCAATCAGCGCCCGTTTCTCGCGCTCCGCGCGCATCTGTTTTTCCATCGCGTCTTTGATGCTCGGGGGAGGGACAATGTTCTTGATCTCATAGCGGGTGACCTTCATCCCCCATGGCTCGGAGGCTTTGTCAACCGCCGCCACAATCTCGCCGTTGACCTTTTCCCGCTCCTCGAATGTCTTGTCCAATTCAATCTTCCCGATTTCACTGCGCATGGTAGTTTGCGCAAGCTGGATGGATCCAAAGGCGTAGTCGTTGATACCGTACGAGGATTTGACGGGATCGACGATCTGAAAATACAGAATGCCGTCCACTTCCACCTGAATATTATCTTTTGTGATACATGCCTGGGAAGGGACATCCATCGCCACTTCCTTCAGCGAGTGTTTATAGGCGATACGATCGATAAACGGCACGAGAATGTGGAACCCGGCTTCCAGGGTCCGGCTGTATTTCCCGAGGCGTTCGATGATAAAGACGGTCTTCTGGGGCACCACACGTGCCGTCTTGAGCAGGATGATAAAGGCAAGAAAAATGAGGCCTATGATAATCAGGGTCTCGAAAAGCATGGGGCGCTCCATGGTAGCTCCTGTTATGAA
This sequence comes from uncultured Bacteroidota bacterium, assembly GCA_963700635.1. GTDB lineage: Bacteria > Bacteroidota > Ignavibacteria > UBA10030 > UBA6906 > JAGDMK01. Next base: position 194,538 of record CAVOYH010000005.1, read on the forward strand.
AGGGGTTTAACCTTCAAGCGAAGATTGTTCTGCTCAATAATTTCGACGACCTGTCCCTGGGTGATGGGAACGTCGGAGTCGGCGTTCCAGGATGTGCCGTGAAACTCCACCTTGCCGTTTTGCGCGTTCGGGACGATGGCGTTTATGGCTACTGCGCGCTGACCGCGCACATCTTCCATCGAAGCAGTGGGATTCCATTCACGGGAGACTCTCCCCTCGAAATAGTTTTTCCCCTTCTTGCGGAAGAGGACAAGGGCGAGTATCGAGCTCACCAGAAAAACCATAAGCTGGCCGTTAAATTCCGGCAGGATGCCGAGACCCACCAGAATGGCCGTCACCCACGCGCCAACGCCGAAGAAGATGATAACCAATCCCGGCAGCGCAAGTTCAGACAGCAGGAGAATCAGGCCGACAAGAAACCAGAGGAGTTCGGCACTCGCATTATCAAACATGGGGTGTCTTTCCTGAGTTGTGGGGTCGAGGGTAGAAGGTAAGAAAACCTACGGGGAACTTCGTTGAATGTCAAGATGCCGCGGAACAGTAAAACGCAGAGCATATGGTGAAGGCCGGCGTTTCCCGCATCCGTCAGAAACGTATGCCCAGGGCTATCGTGTGGCCACTGCCCAGTTCGCCCGCCAGGCGGCTGAACGCATAGTCGAAATGGAAGAGTCCGTACCGCACACCCCCACCAAGGCTCAAGCCACGCCCCTCAGAACCGGTCTGGTACCCTGCGCGGGCGGCAACAGTCTGCGCAAAGGAAACTTCGGCACCGACGGCTGCGAGTGTTTTCGCCTCGCGAAACAAATGCAGGACATCCGCTGCCAGGGTGAGATCAGCGTTCAAAGAGGGGACTGTGATCGGGTACGCCACGCCGACCCGTGAGAGCAGGGGAAGCCGTGTTGATTCCGAGCGTAAGGCACTCATCGCGCCGATGTTTGCAAGAGTGATGCCGGCTTTCAGACCCTCGATCGGGGTGGTGTACAGCAGTCCGATGTCCCCCCCGACCCCGGATGCCTCGTCAACAAGAATCTGTTCGTACAAGAAACGGGCCGTTATTCCCACCTGTATGTCATCCCCTATGCGGCGTGCATAGGAGGCCCCCAGCGCAAGGTTGCGGGATGAAAAGGTCCCTTCCGCCTCGCCGGGACGCGTGCGTATTTCGATATCCGATACCGAAGTGGTATTCAGGGAGAATCCGATACCGTGATCCTCGCCGAGACCAAAGGTGGCTCCGAGGAATTGTGTACGGGTGTCCTGGATCCACTCTTTGTGCATGATCAGCACATCCGAGGTCCGGGTCGACTCCCGGTCCGGCACAATCCCGGCGGGATTGTAATATGTTGCGGCGGCACCCGAGGCGGAGGCCGCCATTGCGTCACCCATGGCCACGCCGCGCGCCGAGATACCGAGTTTCAGAAAGGCCATTCCCGACGCCCCACCTTCCGCCCTGGCATGATAGGTCGTGGAGAAGGCCAGCATGGCACCCATCATGGTGACACAGCAGGTCCGGCACAGCGTACGTTCTCTCTTCACACATATCTCCTGTTCAGAATGCCACCGACAGCGTGATCATGTGGAGTGCGGTGGGCGCAAAAGGTTCAAGTACAAACGCATAGTGCAAAGTCGGTGTCCATCCCTGGAGGGTCGTGCGGACCGTGAAGCCAACCGACGGCCGGACACCATTTCCGTCTTCCTTCAAGTCCACCCGGTCTATCCCTGCCCGCACGGCGAACTCCGGGATGAGCGGCACTTCAACGCCCGCCCGCATCACGATCGAAGACCGGTTGGACACCTCGACCTCTGCAGCAACAAGGGCAATGCTGTCAGGAAGCATGCAGGCGAGTGACGCCGTAGTGAGAATCGGGAATCGATCTTCGGAGGTCTGGCCGTTCTGGCCGAACAGCGGTGACGTGTCCCACTTGTAACGGGAATTGATATCTCTGACCGTGACTGCGGCAGTAAACCCGCTTCCGATTCGATACAGCGCACCAATGTCAACCCCCACTGTGGTCGAGGATACATCGGTATAAAGCTGATAGTGGTAGAGCTTCAGTGTGACGCCAATCTGTAACTCATGGGTGGGCCGGACAGCAAAACCGAAAAACACCTGATTCTCGGAGGTGCGGAGAGGACCGGTTTGCTGGCCGTCTCCGTCCCGCCCGTCAATCTCGGTCACGCCGGCGTTAATGAGTCCGATGGACAGGCCCGCTTTGGGAGGAAGCGCTTGCGTATATGAAAGGAAATTCAGGCGCCGGTCCAGACTCAGGATGCCAAAGGAGGCGGAAGCAACGCGGTACTCTGCTGATGGGAGGAGGGCAGGGTTATAATATGCCACGACATCACCATGTGTCACTGCCGACATTGCATTACCCATACTTATGCCACGCGCGCCAAACCCCAGCCGGCTGAATGCCCCGGGTTCGCCGCCGACCTGCGCCCGTGACGTCGCAGGAGCGAGAAGGATGCCCAGAGAGAGCCAGAGGACTATCTGCTTCATTGCAGCACCATAATCTTTCCCCACATCGGTTCGCCGTCGTCAAGGGTAATACGATAGAAGTAGACACCGTTTTTTACCACTGAGCCTGCGTCCGTTCTGCCGTCCCACCGTTCATCATGCTCGCCGGTTCCTGACCGTTTTGCGTCCCGCACGACGGTACGCATCCGGTTCATCCCGAAATCAAACACTTCGAGAGTGACCGACGTCTGGGTACGCTCGGTTGCGTAGTGAATCCGGATTGTCTCGAACCGTGGTGAGAACGGATTTGGATAGGCGTACGTAGAGGAACGTGACGGGAGGGGTTCAAAGGCGCGGAGGATTTCCCACGCAGAGCCGAACGGCTGGGAAGGGGAGTCAACAGTCTTGACAAGCCCCTCCGAACTGCCGCAATAGACGGTATCACCCATTACAGCGACGGAAAAGAACCGGTTGGAAGTGATACGTTCGCGTGTCGCGCCATCAATAATGTCTCCGGAACGTTGCCAGCTGGCGCCGGCGTCTGCGGTGCGAAACATCCCTGACTCGGTCGCGACGTACACGGCCGGGCCGTTGAAGGCAAAGTCGTACGCCTTGATGCCATTCAAAAAGTTCTTCCAGGTCCGGCCGCCGTCGTCCGTCATGGAAACACCGTATTCCTGGCCAGCCCCCTCTGCGGGCCAGTTTGTGGTCCAGACACGGGTCCGTGTCCCAAGGCGCTGACCGGCAATGGCGATCACCCAGTCGCTCAGAATGTGTTCCACCTGATTGCCACGCGTAAACTTGACCCAGCTGCTGCCGCCATCCACTGATTTGTTGATACCTCCGGCCGTCCCGGCCCATATGGTATCCTTATCCTGGGGGTACACCGCAAAGCCAAGGTAGTTGTTGTCCTGCCGCGGATCGATCGTATAGTTGACAAGCGTGTCAGTCGGCGCGATGGAGGAAAGCAGCTTTGAAGGAAGCACGATCCGTTGCCAGGTTGCGCCCAGGTCTGTGGATTTTCGAATCCCGCTCGACCAGCTCGCGATCCACACCGTCCGGTCTCCCAATGAAACATCAAACGTGACGTTTTGTTCATTGACGACGATGGGCAGAAACTTGACCGTATTACTTCCGTACTGTGCGATGCTATCATCACGGGCGTCCAGCGTCTGTTGGCGGCTGTTCCACGTGCCGCCTGCGTCCGTGGAATACGTGTATCCGCTGCCTGTCTGTACCGACTGACCGTCCACATCTTTTGTGTACCCGGTGGATGTCCACACCGAATCGCCGCGGAGATCGATGGCGAAGATACCCTGTGTGGCGAATTGTGGTACCGCACCATAACTTTCCCAGGTGCGGCCTGCATCCGTGCTTCGGGCAAGTCCTTTGCTTGTTCCGATCCAGAGGACGGAGCCCTGGGCCGTGATGTGGGAGACGCTGTTGCTGGGAATGGTGGAGAGAATCTGGCCCGTCAGACCTTCGAGTGTATAGGTATGCAGAAACTTTGCCTGGGCGAAGACCATGGGTCCCGTGAGGCCCGCCAGAACAACGCCGGCCAGAACAAAAACGGATATGATAACACGACGGTTCATGCGGACATCAATTAATCGTGATTTGACGGGTGGTATCGGCGCGGGCGCCGGCGCGGTCCACCGCGGAAAAACGGAAGTTCTGTACGCCGGGTGTATTCGATGAGGAGATGGTAAGAAGCAACGAATACGTCCCGTCCGACTGCCACGGAATCTCCATGGACAATCCGGTCCCCATCATCATACATCAGAAACCGGGTCGGTGTGGCAGCGTTCAGATTGACAAAATATACTGAATCAATGTCTGAACGGCCGTTTGGGTCGTCCACGGTAACGAAGAACGAAACCGGGATTGTGCCGCTGGCCGGGCGCTGAATCACCGAGGGGAGATTCAGCGAGACAAACCGCGGGGGCTGGTTGTTTGCCGAGCGGCGCAGAATATTACTTTCCGATCCCGCGTTGTCCTTGCCGCGATATTCGAACACTACCTCCGGAAGCGTGGTCGTCGGGAAAACCCACGCATACACTGAAAAGATTCCGTCTCCTGCCACGGCGTCGCCGTTACTCCGCTTGCCGTCGTCGTACATCGTCCGGGCGGTCGAGTCTCTGCTGGAGAGCACACGGACGGTAACCTGGGTGATATCGTTCAGGCCGCTGGCGTCGGTCGCAGAGACGCTCAGCAAGAACAGGGAAGAGTCTGCTCCGGAGGTCGCAACCTGGCGTGCTCCTGCAAGACTCAGGATCGGCGGGGCATCCGTGAGACGAACGGTGACCGTCGTGTACGCAATACTGCTCCTGAGCTCTGATCCGTCCACGGCAAACATCTCCAGCTTGTAGGAACCCAGAGCGGTACGGGCAACTTCTATGGTTGCCACGGATGTGAATTCCCGCGTTCCCGATCCGGGTACGATTGCTGATGGCGTGAGTGTTCCCTGTGCGATGGGAGCGGTTCCGGAGGGTGCATAGACCGTCCACCGCACCTGCCGTACATCCTCTACCCCCTGGGGATCGGAGACCGTCGCACTCAGTGTGGTCGAGAGACGGTACATACCCGCAACGGGCTGCTGATTGTCAAGATTGAAGAAGGACGGGGCAACGGCCGTCGCACGCAGGACAGGGGCGGACCCGCCGGGATCAATAATCGCTGAAGGGTTGTCTTCGCAGCCGGGAAGGGCTACAAGCGTGAGGAGGAGCAAAAGGATTCGCACGTGCGTCATAGAGCGCTGGTGTATTGTGTCTGGTAAACGACTGCCTCTTTGAGTACCAACGCCGTGTGCGGGTGTTCCTTTTTTGTGCGTGGTGTGTGATCAGAGTGCACATATACTAACAAAAAGGGTGTAGAAAGTCAAGCCGTGCATAAACACCCGGACACTTGCTTTCGGAATTGAACATTCGTTTCTTACAACTTATTAGAGTTTTTTCAGACTGTACTGCCGGGGACTTCTCCTATGCGAGTGGATGGGGTGGTTGTGCGAGTTGTTGCATCCGCGATGCTCCTGATGATCGCGGAAGGGCATGCGGGGTCGCGCAAGGACCGGCCGGTACGACCGACTGAGCCCGCAGGAGAGGTGATTCCGGGCGTTGTTATCGTAGCGGTGCGGGACGGCGCGGCGCTGTCGGACCTTTCGCTTCCGGGCGAAGGCACGCCTCTCGGGCGCGCCCTGCGGGCTCGCAGCGTTACGAAAACCCGCCGACTGTTCCCTCCCGCTACCTCCGGAATTTCTTCTGCACCGTACGCAAAATCCGCGGGGCCCTCTGAAGCCCAGGCACGTGTCGGCCGCATACTGGAGTGTTCCGTTCCGCTTGACGCCGATCCGGTGAGAATTGCTGAACTCCTTTCACGTGATCCCTCCGTTGAGTATGCAGAACCAAAATATATGCACACGCTGTACGACGCGCCGGATGACCCTCTCTTTGGCAGTCAGTTCGCGTTTACACCACTGAACGCGGTAGCGGGATGGTCCCTTGGAAAAGGTGATCGGTCGCTGCTCATCGCCAACGTCGATGGCGGGACGGACTGGCGGCATCCGGATCTCCTTCCAAACGTCCGAATTAATACGCTCGAAGATCTGAACCGGGATGGTGTTTTCGACGCCTCAGATTTGAACGGGGTTGATGAAGACGGGAACGGATTTGTGGATGATGTTGTCGGGTGGAATTTCACAAACAAAAGTCCCGACCCGAGCGGCCTGGCTGCGACGCCCCTTAGTTATGCGCACGGGACTGCCACAGCCAGCCATTTCGGCGCCGTTACGAACAATGGCATCGGCATCGCGGGGTCAGGCTGGAATAACGCGCTTCTGCCTGTGTGTGTCGCGTCCTCCACAACCGATAATGGGATCGCCTTTGGATATGAGGGCATCGCCTACGCGGCGGCACGGGGCGCAAAGGTGATCAACTGCAGCTGGGGGCGGATCGGCGGATTCTCGCAGTTTGAACAGGACGTGATTACGGCAGCGACTGATGCAGGCGCGCTGGTCATTGCCGCTGCGGGAAACAATAATAGTAATAGCGACGCGGTTCCGCACTACCCGTCCAACTACCGAGGAGTCCTCGCAGTCGGGGCGACGGAGTCCACTTCGGATACCAAGGCCTCGTTCAGCAACTACGGCGTGACCGTGCCGGTCTATGCCCCGGGTGTGAATATCCTCAGCGCGTTTGTGGGGGGCGGATATGGCAGCGGAGGAAGCGGCACATCCTATTCGAGTCCGCTTGTCGCCGGACTCGCCGGCATTCTCCGGGTTGCCTACCCGGGCTGGACGCCGGCTCAGATCGCAGCGCAAATCCGCATGACCGCCGATCCGATTGACTTTAATAATCCGGTCTTTGCAGGGCTTCTTGGCAAGGGACGTGTGAATTTTGCACGGGCCCTCACCGAAGCGCACGTCGGCCTTGATGTTATCGCTTCCGATGTGCGCACGTCTACCGGGCGGCGCCTCTTTCTGCCGGGTGATACCATCCTCGTCACCCTGACGCTCAAAAATTCGCTCTTCCTGGATGCTGCGAATGTTTCATTCAACGCGGCATCATCCGCTCCCTCAATGGTCCAGTTGGTCGAAGTCCCGGCCAATGTTGGCCTGCTGGCCGCGGGGCAAACCCTCCAGCTTCCCCCATTCCGGTTCCGTGTCGGGAATGTGCCATCCACTTCCTCTTCGGTGGTGCGGTTACGGTGGACGGTGAACGGCACTGATGCCGATGGAACGGCGCTCAACGTCTGGGTCTTCCCGGTGCTTCCTCAATGGGTCATGCAGCTTGATGGAGCGGAGGCCGGTCTGTTCAGTGTCTTTGCAGTCAACCGGTCGGTTGTCTGGGCCGCCGGGGGCAACCCTGCCGGTGCTCAACCTATAGTTGTTCGTACGACCGATGCCGGGGAGACCTGGACCGATCAAACCGGATCCCTCACCAGCGGCGAATTCTATTGTGTGAACGCCCTGGATGCAAACAGGGCCTGGGTGGGAACAGGTGATGGAAGGATCATCGCGACAACGGATGGTGGAACCACCTGGAATGTTCAGGCATACCCCGACCGGCAGAGCCCCTTCATCAACGGCATCCGTATGTTCTCCGATGGCACAGGATATGCCCAGGGTGATCCTCCCGGCGATGCAAAATTTGTAGTCCTGAAAACGACGAACTTCGGTTCTACCTGGAGCCACCTGGCCAACGAACCTCAGGGCACAAGCGGGGAAGCCGGATGGAACAACTCTTTCTGGTGGACCGATCAGATGAACGGCTGGTTCGGGACGAATCACAACAAAGTCTGGCGAACAACCGATGGAGGAGGGACGTGGGCATCCGCCGCGACTGGCGGCACCAACAGTTACGGCGTCGCATTCCGGGATGCCTCGACAGGATACGCCGTGCATGATAACGGATACGTTGCCCGCACTACCAACGGCGGACAATCCTGGAGCGGTCTGACCTCGCCGACATCGGAGATGGTCTCGTCGGTAACAGTCGCACCGGCCACTTCGTCGGCCTGGATAACCACAGCATACTCTTCCTTCCGCACCCGGAACGATGGTGCGGGATGGACATCGGAAACACTTTTTCCCGTCTTGGGATCGCTGAACCATCTCTCATTCGCCGATACTGCATCAGGGTGGGTCGTGACATCCAATGGTGAAATCCTGAGATACAGCGCCGGCGTGGTGACGTCGGCCGGCGAAATATCCGCCCCGACGATTCCTCTTTCCGTTGCGCTGGATCACAACTATCCGAACCCTTTTAACGGAAGTTCCATAATAGGGTACAGGATACAGGGAACAGGGCTGCACGCGGTACGGGTAATGGTGTATGATCTTCTGGGTCGTGAGGTCGCCCTTCTGGCGCAGGGTACCCATGCCGCAGGCGCCTATACGGTGGTATTTGACGCGCGGGACCGCGCGAGCGGAGTCTACGTGTGCGTTCTGGAAGTGCGACCGGCCGACGGAGCAGCACCCATCCGAATCTCACAACAAATGGTACTCATCCGATAAGCATGAAGACATTTCTGCTGGTGTGTGGTATAACCCTCCTGCATTGTTCCGGGTCTGCGCAATTTGAGGGGATCATCCAGAGCCGGAATCTGAGTATGGACGATGACGGAGTCACCCAGGAATACTCGATGACAATCTGGGTGAAGAAGGCATTCGTGCGGGTTTCCATCCCGCAGATCGGCGTGACGCCCGGGTCAACAGTGATCTACCGGACTGACAGCAATGTTTCCTGGATGTTGAATGACCAGGATCGCACGTTTTTTGAAGTCTCTGTTCCGCTGCGCCACGATCCGCGGGAAGATGTTCGTCCGGATCCGAGCGGGATGGAGAAACCGAAAATTGACCGGACAAAAAAGACCCGCAAGATTCTCGGATATCTCTGCGAGCAGGTGATGATCCGTAGGGGTGACACGGAAACGGAAATCTGGGGAACGAAAGGGCTGGACGATCTGACCCGCGTGCTCAACGAATCGCTGGAACCGGCTGAAGGGAGCTCGGTTGAAGGTGATATGATCGCACGAATGGGACTCTTCCCGTTACTGTCCATCACCCGCTACGAGGGGCGCATCCTGGAATCCCAGGAAGTGACAAAGATAGAGCGGAAGATGTTGGCGGGTGAGCTTTTTAAGATTCCCGAAGGATATAAGAAGCAGAAAGCGTTAGACATGGAATAATCCCCCCCCCGGCGGCCGCTCCGGCTGCCTCTATAAAGAAGGAACACGATCTATGAGCCAACAGCCCGTGCACACACCCATAGTTCCTGCCTCTTCCACGATGAAGGAATTCAGCTTTCGCTCGGTCGCCCTCGGCGTATTCCTGGCGATGCTGATGGGAGCGGCGAATGCGTACCTCGGACTAAAGGCGGGCATGACCATTGCCGCCACATATACAACTGCTGTGGTGGGGATGGCGGTGTTGAAGGTCCTCAAAGGGACACTGCTGGAAGAAAATACCACGCGAACGGTCGGTTCCATCGGGGGGAATGTCGCCACGGGTGCGATTTTCACACTCCCCGCGTTTTTTATCGCCTCGGTCTGGACTCCTTTCTTCTCGGCTGAAAACTACATGATTTCGACCATCATCCTCGTGGTGGCCGGAATTCTCGGGATCATGTTCGTCACGATTCTCCGCCGTGTGCTTGTTGAAGACCGTGAGCTGCCGTTTCCGGAATCCATTGCGGCTGCGGAAATTCACAAATCCGGACAGGCGGGGATTCAGAATTCACGCCATCTCTTCACGGGTATGGGTATTGGCGCGCTGTTCAGCGCAATGGTGGAATTCAAAATACTTGCGGCGGGATGGCAGTACATATTACGTCTCACGAAAGGGACGCTTCTTTTCCGCGCGCCTGGTATGAACCCGGCGTACTTCGGAGTGGGATATATCATCGGCCCGCGGCTCGGGGCTATTAACTTCAGCGGCGGGGTTCTGGCCTGGGGACTGCTGACACCCGTGATTGCCTACTTTATGCACCGCGAAAATCCAGCGGCAGTGACCGATTGGGCAGCAGAGCTGACCACGGTGTGGAAGGGTTCGGTCCGGTACATCGCCATCGGCGGAATGTTGACGGGCGCATTCTATACGCTTTATAAGATGCGCGGCAGTCTGATCAACGGCATCACCCGGTCCGTTTCATATCTGAGCAAATCCGCAGCAGGAGGCGCTGACGTTCTGCGGACGGACAAGGATATCACATTACGATGGTCGCTGCCGGCTTTTGGTGTGATCCTGGTCATCATGTTCTTCATCTTCCAGTATTTCGCGGGTGACGCCCTGCCTGCGGGTGTCGCTTCGGGCGTCATGCTCGTCCTGGGATTCGTTTTCGCGGCGGTCTCGGGTTACCTTGTCGGAATCATCGGTGTCAGCAACAATCCGACGAGCGGCCTCACCGTTTCGGTGCTCATTATTGTTGCATTTCTGATGCTGGCCCTGGGGATGAGCGGAGAACCGGCGGTGGCGGCCGTGCTGGGAGTGGCGGCGTTCACGTGCACAAGCGTTTCGGTTGCGGGAGAGATGATGCAGGATCTTAAAGCCGGTCATATTCTTGGCTGTACACCCTGGAAAATGCAGCTGGGCGATATGCTGGGTGTCGTGGCGTCGGCTGTGGTGATGTTTCTGATTCTTTCGCTGCTTCATATCGGAGACTTAAAACGCGCGGTGGGGGATGAGTTTGACCGGTTGGAACAGAGCGGAACTACCTCCGTCACCTACAAGGGGAAAGTTGTGGACCTCCAGGGAACAACATATACTCTGGACCAGGTGCGCCAGCTTTCACCGGAAGAACAGAATGACGTTCTTGGCACGCAGGCCGGATTCGGCGGCGAGAGACTTCCTGCCCCGCAGGCAAGTCTGATGGCAGTGGTGACACGCGGGATCGTGGAGGCTCAGGCCGAGCTGATCCTTATCCTCGTCGGCGTCTTTTTCGGCCTCGCACTCATCCTGATGCAGGTAAAAAGCCCGATGCTCATCAGCGTGGGGATGTACCTTCCCATCGACACGACCTTTGCAATATTCGTGGGTGGAGTGATGAAAGGTATGCTGGACAAGATCCTGGCGAAACGTAAGGTTGAGGGTGCGGCAAAGGAAAAAATTGATAATATCGGCGTGCTGCTTGCTTCAGGAATGATCGCCGGCGAAGCGCTGCTGGGGTTACTGTTTGCCGGACTTGCCTTTGGCGACATCAAACTTCCACATGTGTTTGATAATCCAACGTATCTCCTCAGTCTTGCTGCGATCGCGGTGATTGCGCTCGTTCTGGTGCGCGTGCCCTGGTCGGAGTTAAAGAAAGGGTAAGACGATGCGTGCGGTCCATGTTGTCGTTGTATTATGCGGTCTTTCGCTCCGGCTGGATGCCCACGAGCCTGCAATGCCAGAAACGGACAGGATGTCCGCCTCCGGCCTTGTTCCCTCAGTGCTGCCCCTGCCGGAGCGCACGGCTGAAATGCGGACGGCATGGATCAGGCATTTTGGAAACCGTATGGTTCCTTCTGACGCCCGGGTGCAGTGCGCGACTGCGCAGCAGGATGGGGGTGTTATTGTCTCAGGACAATTCGGGGGCCAGCCCCTGACCGTGCGGTTTGGTCCGGATGGCGGGGTGGTCTGGGCGGATGTGTATCTCGATCCGGATGAACGTACAGTTGTGCCTGCTGCTGTGTACGCAGATTCACTCGGCAATGCGTACGTCGTCTTGAGGGCGTATGCGAAATCGGATGGAGCGCCCTGGACGGTTGTTGTGAAGTACGGCCCATCCGGTGAGCGAAAGTGGGTCACGCCGCACCCCGGTATGCACAAGGCAAGTGCTCTGGATAAGGCCGGGAACGTATTTCTCGGCCTGATATGGAGTGAATCAACAGTTCCCAACCGCTTTGGAACCGCCGATTATGTTATCGTGGGCGTTTCACCCCTGGGGGATATTCGCTGGCGCCGGACCTATGACGGACCATGGGGGGGCGCAGATAACATCAGCGCCCTGCAACTGGATGGGCACGGAAATATCTACGTGACGGGGCTGGCTCTCAGGCATCCATGGACATCCGGCATTGCCACGATGATGTTCGACAAAACCGGGTCGATGCAGTGGATGCAACTCCATTCTCCCTCCGACGAAGTCTCCCCTGCAAGCCCTCTCATGGGGGTCGACCCCTCCGGCGGCACGTTTGTGACGGCGTACGAAAACGGCAAACAGGAGTTCGACCTGGTCCGGTACAATGTGACCGGGGCTGTGCAGTGGGTGACCAGATACACCGGCATCCCGAAGGCGCTCCTCTCTGATCCATCCGGTGATCTTTATCTCGTGACCACGTCGGATATCTCGCGGATTGATGGTTCAGGAGTCGTCCGGTGGACTCAGCCCAGAGAAGGCGCAACGGCGTTTACTATTGCGGGGGGATTGTTCTTTGCCGGGAGTTCGGCGGCAGGCCGGGTGACCACGGCCGCGTTTAATATCGCGGGCACGAAAAAATGGTCGACACAATCAACCCCCGCTCCTGAAACCGGCGACGAGCTGATAACGATGATATCTGACGGCACGGGAAAAATTACGGCCGTCGGGACAAGATTACGCACCGGCGGGGGGGCGGATTTTGTCGGGCACATCTGCGACACGCTCGGCACACCCGTCAGAACTTTGCACTATGCCGCTCCCGCTTCGTCATACAATATCAGTGTGGCGTCCTGTGTTGACCGGGACGGCAACACCTACGTTGTAGGAACACAATCGTACCCTCCGGGCGATCGTCCTCATGTGATTGTCAAGTTTAGTCCGTCGGGAGACACCCTGTTTACACGTCAGGTGCCGGCTATGGCCGCGAACAATGTGCGGCCTGTTGGAATGACGGTGGACGGGCTGGGCAAAATTCGGGTAGCCGGGTTCGATCAGGCCGGGACTCCTGTGTTGCTTTGTTTTTCGGATCTCGGCGTCCTGGAATGGGCTGCTTCATCGTCACAGCCACTGTATTCTTACGATGTGCAAATGAAGTCGGATGCGGGGGGGAAAACGATTCTTGTCGGACGCTACTTCTTCAAAGAAGTCGTGATCGTGGCATTCAGTTCCACCGGAAATCAACTGTGGACCCGGAGCCACAGCGGCGCTGAGTATTCGAATTATTTTGGCGCAGACATGGATTCCGCCGGTAACGTGTATCTCGGGATTACCCACGGAACGGATGACGCAGCGGTGGGCCAACTCCTGAAATATTCTCCTGACGGGCAGCCTCTCTGGGCGCACACGTCAGCCGGGAGTCTCGTGCCTCTGCAGGGACCGGGCGCTCAGAAATTCCAGGGACTGGCGGTAGATCCGGCCGGCCGTTGTGTTGTTGCTCTTCAGAACTGGAAAGCATCGGACAGCACAAAGAACATTCTCACGCTCTGTTACTCCCCGGCGGGAGAACTGCGCTGGTGGGGAAGTGATCTGACCGATCTCACGACCTTTTACAGGACGGCTGTGCTCTTCGGGAAGAATGGCGATGTGCTCCTTTCCGGCCGCGGGACCATCCGTGACTACGGGTTATTCAATTTCCTCCTCCGGTATGATGCACAGGGGAACAAGCTCAGCCGTGCCGACATCCCCGGAGACTACACTCCGGAAGCAACTGTCATGGATGCTCAGGACAGGGTGTGTGCCGTCGGCAGTGTCTATTCTACCTATTCCGGAATGACGCCGGATATATTCACATACAGTTACGGTCCATCCGGGAGTCTGGCCTGGGTCGAGAAGTTTAATGCTTCGCCGGGCGCCCACGATTATGCGGTTGGAATCGGTATGGGGCGGGACAATACGGTGATTGTCAGCGGCTACAGCACGATTCCTGTGCAGGATGGTCCCCCCCGTGAGACAGGAACCTTTTTTACTCTCATCGGATACGTCCCGCTTGCGGCACCGGGTTCCCTGGTTGCCAATCCGGGCTTTGAATCGGAACTGACCTCGTGGGTCTGCAATACGAACGGTGCGGCGATGCTTGCGGTGATCCCGGCCGGGGAAAAGAGCCCTCTGGCAGCTTCCCTTGTAATTCAACGGCAGGACTCGAACATCACGCTCTATCAATCCGGCATACCGCTCGAACCGTTCGCCCACTACCGGCTCACATACTCAGCCCGGTGTAACACCGGCCATGATGTGTCGGTCTCCCTGATCAGACATACGCCGCCGTACAATTCATACGGCCTGGCTGAGAGGGTGTGTGATCTGGGCCGTGAATGGACGTCCTTCAGCATCGACTTCTTCACCGAAGGGTTCACCGGTCTGGTGAACGACGGGAGAATTATGTTCCGCTTCGCCGGTCTGGCTGAGAGCGGTGACGAGTACCTGTTCGATAACATTGCGCTGGAACGGATCACGTCGCCCGATGCGGCTTCCACGGTGCGTCATCCGTCGGATGTATCAGGCGGTGCCGGCAAGCCGGTTCTTTTCCGGGTTGTTGCTCCCCAGGCGACACGGTTCCAGTGGCAGAAGAACGGCGAAGATATCCCCGGAGCTGATTGGAATCGATACGCTACTCCCGCGCTCACAGCAGCTGACAGCGGGACGGAATTCTCCTGCAGGGTCACCGGGCCTGCGGGTGTGCTCCAGACACGCTCTGCCGTAGTACATGTCCACAACGAACCGGTTTCACTCGTCCGTAATCATCGCTTTGATGAGGGGACGCAGGGGTGGGAGATGGCCGCCAATGCCCCGGCATCGCTTGCTGTCGAGGGCCCGTCGTCGATCGCACATGTGTCTATTCAGAAGAGCCACCCGAATCTGCAGCTCCTGGCGGGGGGTATTGAGTTGATCGGTGGGGCACGGTATCTTCTGAGCTTTCGTGCCCGATCTTCGACCGGCCACGATGTGGCCGTAAGTCTGGTTAAACACACTCCTCCGTACACGCCCTACGCGCCGGATCTGACGCTCATCGACCTCTCCACTGATTGGAGAGACCATACGATGTCATTTGTCGCAACCGACGGGATGGGTGTTGTGGCGGATGCGCGGCTCATGTTCTGGATGACCCCCTATGCGTCAGACGGAGATGAGTATTACTTCGACGATGTGATGCTGGAAGAAGTGATAGCCGGCCCCACAACGGAGACAGCAGGGGAGAGCACTCAAAGTCCGCTCATCTTTGCGTTAGAGCAGAACACGCCCAACCCGTTTAACCCTGAAACATCCATATCCTTTACCATAGAAGCGCGACAGCATGTCCGGCTTGTGGTGTATGACCTTCTGGGACGGGAGGTTGCCAGAATCGTGGATGCGCATCTTGATCCCGGCAGCCATACGGCACGGTATCGTGCCGCCGGGATGGCGAGCGGCGTGTATTTTTACAGACTCGAAACAGCGCGGCAGGTGGCAACAAAGAAGATGATGATGGTGCGTTGAGTGCCGACCCTCCGGCGCAGCCATTTACCGCGCCAGGATCATCTTGCGTGTTTCCATCACGCCATTCGCCCGGAGTCTGAAGAAGTAGGCTCCACTCGGCAACGCCGCACCGTCAAAAGTGACGTAATGGTCACCCTCCTGCTGTTCGGCGTCAGCGAGTACCGCCACCTCCTCGCCGATCATGTTGTAGACTTTTAATGAAACATGAGTTTGAGCGGGTAGGCGGTAATGAATGATGGTGTTCGGATTAAACGGATTCGGATAGTTCTGGTCCAAATGGATCTCCGCCGGCAGCACATCCTCCTCCTTGGCAGGGGATTCTTCGGAGGCCGTGGTGAAGAACGAAGAAGCCGAAAAGGGTCCGGCGCCGGAGATATTCATCGCATTAACACGATAGTAGTACCTGGTTGCGGCTTCCAGCGGCCCTACCCGCGCCACGGTGTCGGCGGCAACTGAATCGTGCACAAGGGAAGCGAACGAGGCATTCCTCGCAAGCTGTACCCGGTACCCGTCGGCGCCCTCAAATCCGGTCCAGCGGATCGTGGTCACGGTGGGTTGATTCGTAGCTCCCCCTGCGGGAAGCGTGAGCACCGGGGCTGTCGGAATCGGCGGCGCGCTGCTTTCCTGCAGATCCACTGCGTCAAGCCAGTACCGATCCCCGGCCCTGGCGAACCCCGAGAATAAGAATTGCAGTCGGGCATCAGTTACGGTGCCGGAGAAGTTTTTTGTCTGAAGGTAGACTGTATACGTCCGCCATTGTGTGGACAGGGGCACCATCCGTGCCTGGAGTCCATAATCTGTGAACGGAGACGAGTGTCGGATAAGCCCGACGGCAAGAGCCTGACCGGACGTCGAGTACCCGGAGAATGTCAGGCGGTAGATGGTATTCGCTTTCAGGGAAACACCCTGCTGATAAAGCTGGATGTTGTCAGCGGTTGTTGAAATGGTTATACGGGCTGCGGACGCGCCTGTGAAACCGGGTGTTGCTGTCACGAAACTGCCAGTGCCGCCGGTGTGGAACGTCCATTCCTGCGTCCCGCTCTCAAAATCACTGTTCCGCAGAACCGGCGCTGCTTCCGGGACACTCCCTCCGGGCTTCGGCGCCGTAGTGAATACCCGCACGGTGGACCAGAGGCCGGCGCCTCCCTGATTGACGCCCCGCACTCTCCAGTAGTACCGTGTACTGTCCGCGAGTGACGAGATCGAATACGATGTGCTGACAACGTTGCTCGCATCGATTACCGTGCTGTTAAAAGCGGATCCCACGGAAACCTGCACCTGATACGAGAGCGCTGTGCTTGCCGCCGTCCACGTCAGTGCGGATTGCAGGAGAATGCCGCTCGCGCCATCGGCGGGCAGAGCCAGCTGGACGGCTGCCGGGGATGCAGGAATCTGAGGAGCTGTTCCTCCGGACTCGAATGCGCCGATATCCGGTGCGTTGCCGTTGTACGCCGGATGCACGCCGGCTCCCGCCGCCCATGTCCGCGGTTCACGAAGGGTCACGATATTACGGGTGTAGTCGATGGAGCTGATACGGACGGCGGTCCCTCCTCCGATCCTGATGTTATCGCCTTCGATGATCCCGAAGCCGTCACAGAAAAAATACGCATCGTTGACAGTAAGGGTTGTCGTGTTGACACCGGAAGAGGTTGTCAGCGCGACAGGAACACCGGCATCGATGGCCGGCGAGCCTGCCCGGAGTCCAAAGTTCCAGGCGCGATCGTAGCCGGCCGGATATGCCGGGACGTTGACAAAGGCCGGGTCTGCTTCTCTGGCGGACGCGTCCTTTCCCTTCATGTACGCATAACCACCGTAGGTGGCGAGCTCGTTTTTCCAGCTGGCCAGCCCGACCGTGGTGATCATGGTGCCGTCCTTACGGTGGTAAAACCGGACAGAAGTCCCCTGGTCATAGTACAGGTTGTTGTCGAGATAAAACTTGTCTCCCCAGTCCATCATCCAGTTGTAGATCCCCCGGCTGGGTTGTCCCGCCACGATGTTGTTCAGAAATGCCCGTTGCTGGTTCGGATAGTTGAATGCCAGCAGACCTGCATGTGATTCTCCCGTCTGGTTCGGTCCAAGCCACGTGCGCCTGTTGTTCAGCACGGTATTGTTGTAGTAGTGATCGCCCTCGGCCATTTCCAGGCCGATCGTGTGGTCCCAGATAACATTTCCGCGCACGATCGTGTTGCGTGTTGGCGTATTCGCGTTTGCGGACACCCCTCCTCCGCTGCCGGCGTCATGCCCGTTCAGGGGACCGTCATCATCACCGCTGGACGAGTACATGAGATTGTTCTCGATGAGAGTATGCCCGGCCCCTTTGAGGTCGATGGCATTCTCCGCGGCATTCCCCATCACGTTGTTCCGGATGATGGTTCCCCGGTTATACAGTGTGCTGGTCGGATTGCCATAATCGGGCTCGAACTGGATATTGTCCTCTACGAAAGATGTATCCAGGACACAAAATTCGATGAGCGTGCCATGATAGGCCGTGCTGCCGTCCGCCGTGGCGCCGACATCAATGCAGTTCTGCCCGATCGCATGGATGGTATCGTATCTCACAACAGTAT
Source organism: uncultured Bacteroidota bacterium (assembly GCA_963700635.1). Taxonomy (GTDB): domain Bacteria; phylum Bacteroidota; class Ignavibacteria; order UBA10030; family UBA6906; genus JAGDMK01. The sequence continues at coordinate 212,426 of CAVOYH010000005.1, forward strand.
ACCGTGGCGAGGATCCGGCAATGACGATCCCGAAAGACAATCCCCGTATATAGCAGTGTTCGATTGTATTGTACCGTCCGGCTTCGGCGATGCCGCGCGAACTTGCCTTGCGCGTATAGATGTTCCCCAGCACATCCCCGTATGCCACCAGGCGGTTGTACCGGAACGTGTTGTGTGATCCTTCGAGGATGACCCAGTATTCATTGTTGTTCGGGAGACTGAAGTAATCCTGATTGTGAAACGTAAAACCTTCGATGATCACCCAGCTGCCGTAGAGTGCGACGAGGTTCAGGTTGTTATCGTTCGCCCCGTCAATGATGACCTGCTCCCCCGGCGAGGCCCGGTAGACAAGCGGGGAACCGGAGGCGCCGGATTGTGCGGGGGCAATACGTTCATGGTAGGTTCCTCCGCGCACGAGGACGGTATCACCGGCCCGCAGGGTCGTATTTGCTTTGGCAAGGGTTCGCCAGGGTGCAGTGAGGGTTCCCGGATTACTGTCATTTCCCCCGGTGGCTACAACAAATGTTCGTCCGAAAAGCATGCTGTTAAAGGCGAAAAACAGTGCCAGGAGAATTCCGGGTGTTGCTCGACGCATATACGCTCCGTCTTCCCATAGCTTGCAATGTGTTGCATTTCGCGCACAATGCTGGTGTCCTGTTCCGGGGGCGAAATAGATGGCATTGTCTAGCTCTGAGTAGTCTGTGTAGCTTCGTTCTGTCTTGGCGGTGTTCCCGTGCGGGCGCCTCGGAATGAGGTCGACCGGCGGGATACTGGCCGTCTGAAGCAATGTGTGAGTGGTTCGTTCTTCCGTGTACAGCGGATTGTCTGGAATGAACCTGTTACCTGGTATGATGGATACGGACAACGGAGCACGTTAACAATCGGGTGTATGCTGTAGTTGTCAAAATACAGCGTTGACCCGAGTGATGCCCGTCACCGCACAGATGGCGTTCGCGAGGTATCTTTCCGGTGGAGCAGGGCGCCTTCCCCGCACATCCTCCGCGGCTTGTCTCCTCCCGTTCATACCGACCCAATCTCCATCACCCTGTGAGGTACTGTACATGAAATCTTTGCTATTCGGCCCCATTATGTGGATGCTCTTCGCTGTGAACGTGGTATTTGCCCAATCAACATCAACCAGCCCGGTGACGATGGTATTCCCGTCGACACCTGTGGGGACTTTCTGGGACACGTCGTTCATGGTGTATGCCAGCGGTATGACCTACGGCACCAATTACCGTCTCTACATCATTCCATCCACCGGGTATCAAGTCAGCTGGAGTCCCAGCGGATCCTTCCAGTCCAGTCTGATGTTGCAACTGGCCACGACGATGTCGTATCAGTCCTGGTGCTACATGAGGTATACTCCAACGTCGGCCAACATGATTGGCACGCTAACGGTTCGGCTTACCTATGGTCACCCCACCTATGCGTTTATTTTTGAGTCGCAGATGGGACTCAACCAGGTGCTCCCGGTGCAATTGGCCTCGCTCAGCGCAACATTCAGAGCCTCTCAGAACGAAGTCCTGGTCTCCTGGAAGACCCTGTCCGAGACCGCGAACTACGGGTTTGAGATCGAGAGGAAGGTGGAGGGAGAGAGTACTTTCACCATGCTACCCGCCGGTTTTGTGCCCGGTCACGGAACGGTTCTCGTGCCGCAGGAGTATGAGTTCGCAGACAGGTGTCCTGTTGCGGGCCGCGCTCAGTACCGGCTGAAGCAGATCGATCTGGACGGTACCGTGTATTATTCGGAGCCAGTCACAGTGGAAGCAGTCACGGGCATCGCGGAGGGAATCGGGGTGCCCGCAGGGCTGGAGTTGATGCAGAACCATCCGAATCCGTTTAACCCGTCGACGACAATCCGTTACGGATTGCCCGCGCAGGCGCACGTGACACTGACGGTCTTCAACTCCATCGGACAGCAGGTGGCGGTCCTGCAGAACGGGGAAATGGATGCAGGCTATCATGAAGTGCAATTTGACGCCCACGGGCTGCCGAGCGGGGTCTACTATTACAGGCTACAGGGAGGAGCCCACTCACACAGTAAGAAGCTCCTGCTGCTTCGATGAGAATCAGGACAATGGAGTGTACACAAATGCCCCGGTATTCCGGGGCATTTGCTTTTTAGTATCAAATCAACCGGGCATATCCCCGGCATCTCGTCCGGAGGGGAGCGTAGGATCAAACGAAGATGACTAGCATCGGCGGACGAGGCACGGCACACCAGAGTGCGGGGTGGTCATTCCGCTACTGGCGAATATCTATGTGAACCCGGTCGATCAGGCGTTGAAGAGGGTGGATCCTGGGTGGCAGGGGAACTTGTGCCCGGACTCGGGGCGCCGAAAGCGCACTCGGAAGTGTGTTATACCTTGCGCTTGACCACGTGCTGTACGAGAGTTTTGACGTTTGCGCGTATCTCCCGGGCCGCCATCTCCTGACACAGCACTACACAGCCCCGCCTCATTCCTGTTTCAGCTGACGAGTTCGCGGACGGAAAAAAGGCTGAGAGTTTGTGAGCCGACAGTATTGGTTCTATATAGTGCAAATCGAGTGACTTCCCCGGTCCGTAATCATCGTACGCATACTCGGAGTCGGGCACCTGGAAATCATCGATCATCACAATCGGTCTCTTCCAATGTGTGAAAATGATCTCCAGTTCCTCGCGCAATGGCAGATCCTCCTGCCAGTGGGCATCCAGGTAGAAGAATACATCGTCCTTGGCCACCGAGCTATCGTTGCTGAGTTTTCTGAGAAAGGTCGGAGAATCGCTCCTGTGCAAATGAATGCTCCCCCGGTTTGCGTAGAATCGCCACCGTGCATAGGCGTAGTAGCGAGGATGGATTTCAACACCATAAACATGCAGACACGTTGCGGCGAACAACGCGGTTGTCGTTCCACGATATGTTCCTGTCTCCACAATAGCGCTGATGGGAAAACTGTACAGGAGATCAAAGAAGATCCGTTGCCTGAATTTCTGGCCGTTGAACGGACCTCCCCAACTATGTTGCACATGCTGAAGCCGGTAATGATCTATTCGCCCCAGGTTGCCCTCTCCGATCACTCGCTTCGCCAAATGTTTTAGCATCTTCATGGGTATCTTTGTTGTACTTCTTGTTGGGGCTTACAAGGCGACAGACTGAAGGAACACCGCAGTGCACGAGGAGCAGTCAGGATCTTTCTCGAGCGGACTGAATGCTGGATTGCCTTTATTGAAGCTTTTTTGTACCAAAGGAGGGACTCGAACCCTCACCCGGTGTGAGCCGGACTGGATTTTGAGTCCAGCGCGTCTACCAATTCCGCCACTTTGGCTCTACATTCGCACCTTCTGTCTCACCTTCTGGATGGGCGTCGGGTGGACAGATGTCCGGATGCAATTTAGAAAAGCACCTATCTGCGTGGACCTAATATATTGAAAGAGCGGCATATCTGCAAGGGAATGAGTCAAAGCCCTGGTGCCCTGATCACATTCCTCCTGATGTGCGCATGCGCGTGCACGTCATCGCCGGCTCAAGATGTTCCTTCGCTCCCCCTGAACTCCATGCGCGTTACGTTTGCCGGCTCGCCGGTTGACACCGTTTTCCGTCTCCCGGATCGTTTTGTCTCACCGGGCACCGATACCGTGCTCGTGCTCTCCTACGGGATTCTCAAACGGAACCGTGAATACCGGTTGAGCCACGGGACCGGCCGGGTACATCTCGACAGCCTCACGCTGGCCCGTATTAAAGAGGCGACCGCTCAGGATTCACTCACCCTGATCATCACCTACCGCTTTGTACCCCTGCAGGTGCAGGACGTGTACCGTCTGCGCACGCTCGTGATCCCGGCAGACTCCCTGACACGCGCCGACTCGGTGCGCGTACTCCGTCCGGTGAGCACATTCTCCATGGACGACATCTTCGGATCAAATCTTCAAAAAAGCGGCAGTATCGTGAGGGGGTTCACCGTCGGGTCAAACCGCGACCTTTCACTGAACTCCGGACTCCGCCTGCAAATGTCAGGAAAAATCCTCTCCGATATCGAAGTTACCGCTGCGCTCACTGACGAAAATACGCCCCTTCAGCCTGAAGGTACCACCCAGACCCTGCAGGAATTTGACAAGGTGTTTATCGAGATCAAGGCGACAGACGCCACAGCCACCCTGGGAGATTTTAATCTGGAATTCACCGGCACCGAATTCGCACGCCTGAACAGAAAACTTCAGGGGGCGAAGGGATACGCACAGTACAATGTTGCCGGCGTCAACGGCGCCACCACGCTTTCCGGCGCCATCACACGCGGGAAGTTTACGACGAAACAGTTTATCGGCATCGAGGGGGTTCAGGGACCGTACATCCTTTCCGGCGCAAATAACGAACGTGACATCATCGTCATCGCAGGCACGGAACGGGTCTATATCGACGGAGAAACGCAGACACGCGGTGAAACGAATGATTACATCATCGATTACTCCACAGGGGAAGTAACGTTTACAACACGCCGACTTGTCACATCGGCTTCGCGTATTGTTGTGGACTATGAATACACCGACAGACAATTCTCCCGCTCCCTCTTTGCCACACAGAGCACGGCGGCGATGTTTGACGACCGCGCACGGCTGACCGTAAGCTATGCCCGTGAGGCGGACGACCCGGATGCCCCGATTGACTTCGTCTTTTCCGATTCGGCGCGCGCAGTGATCGCCGCCGCCGGGACGGACCGCTCAAAGGCGGTCCTCAGCGGAATTACCCGCGTTGATTCCAACGGCGTCTATGTGAGGGTGGATACTCTCCTGAGCGGCGGCACTCCTGCTGTGTTCTACCGGTATGCACCGGGCGACCCTCAGGCGTTCTATATCGCATCGTTTTCCAATGTCGGGCCGGGCCGTGGTGAATACTCACGACAGAGGGCGGGTGTGTTCATCTGGAAGGGACCCGGAGGCGGCGAGTATCTCCCCCTGCGCTACCTCCCGCTCCCGCAGTCCCATCAACTTGTGGATGTCGTGATGGAGGTGAATCCGATTGAAAACCTGAAAGTCGCCGGGGAGTTTGGCTACAGCACATTTGATGCAAACCGTCTCTCCGGGGTTGGCGACGCCGAAAACAATGACCGCGCGCTGAACCTTTCCGCCACCTATGAACCGCGCAACATCCGCATCGGGAGTCTTGACCTGGGCGGAATGAACCTCCGGTATCGCGAACGTTTTGTGGGAAGTCGCTTCGTGCCGCTTGATCGCTCGAACGAAATTGAATTTAACAGACGGTGGGGAGTGGATTCTCTTGCAGGCGGTGATGAGCGTATCCGGGAGGCTGCGGTGACGTTCCTGCCCGCGCAGGGGATCTCTGTGGGGAGTTCGTACGGCACAATCCGCCGCGGTGATGAACAGAACTCGCGCCGGGTTGATGGAACGCTGTCAGTCCGGACCGAAACCCTGCCGGTGATGGCGTATACGTTTGAAGATGTCCGATCCACAGACCGGATCGCGAATGCGGAGACCCGATGGTTCCGGCACAATGGGGCACTGGAGTACACCGTATTGAGCCTCACACCCGGTTTCCGGTTTGAAGGTGAAAACCGGCGCACGGGTGTTCCCGGGTCCGGTGTTGCAGGTGCCGGGAGTTTCAAATTCACCGCCTATGGCGCGTTTGTGCGTCTGGCCGAACTGGGTCCACTGTCCGCGCAAGCCGACTTCTCCTGGCGCGCGGACGACATCTTCCTGCAGGGCGCGGTCACGCGGGAATCCGATGCCTTCACGCAGAACTACACTGCACGCCTCCGGGAGTGGGCATCCCTTACCTCAACGCTGGATATCACCCTGCGCCGGAAGAAATACTCTTCCGTTTTCAAGCAGGAAGGGCGGCAGGACGTGCAGACGGTGCTTGTCCGGAATCACACCCGATTTACTCCGCTGAACCGCGGTATCGAGACCGATCTGTTCTATGAAGTATCAACCGAGCAGGCTTCCCGGCTGGAGCGGGTGTACGTGCGCGTGACCGCCGGTTCCGGAAACTACCGCTACCTGGGGGACATCAACGGCAACGGGCTCGCAGACGACGAAGAGTTTGTGCTGACACGATTCGACGGCGAGTACGTCGCGCTCACGCTCCCCACGGATGAACTCACTCCGATCATCGATCTGAAAACCAGCGCCCGGCTCCGGATCATTCCACAGCGGTTCGTGGAGGCCGGCGGATGGGCAGCCGACATCGCACGCGCCCTGACATCCGAAACGTATGTACGTGTCGAAGAGAAAAGTAATGAGCGTGATCTTCAGCAGATCTATCTTTTGCATTTCAGCCGTTTCCGGGAAGAGGCCACGACGCTTGCAGGTTCGGTGTTGTTGACCGAGGATATCCACCTGTTTGAAGGGCGGCCGGGGTTTTCGTCCCGGTTCCGATTTTCGGAACGGAGGGGGCTCACTAATTTCAGCGGCGGGATCGAGCATGCATACGTCCGTGAACGATCCGTGCGCCTGCGGTGGCAGCTTGTTCCGGAAATCGCGAACCAGCTGGATCTTGTGAACCGTGTGGACCGTGTCACGGGTATCCGCTCTTCCCCCCGGTTGCGGGATATCCTCTCCAACGCGCTCATCTTTGATATCTCCTACCGCCCGCAGCAGTCTCTTGAGCTCGGGATAAAATTTGACGTCTCCCGTGCCACGGACCGGTTATCGGTACCCGAGTTGCGCGCAGATCTGAATGCGCAAAGTGTCAGGCTGGTGTATGCATTTCAGGGGTCCGGCCAGGCGAGGGGGGAATTCGGGCGCGAAGAGGTGTTACTCGCACGCGGCGCGGAGTCGTATCCGTATGAACTCACCGGCGGACGGGTGGCAGGAAAGACCTGGGTCTGGCGTTCCACCTTTGAATATCGTATCACCCAGTTCCTGCAGGCAAGCATGAATTACGAAGGCCGGAGTGAGGGGGGACGGGATCCGGTGCATAATGCCCGTGCGGAAATCCGGGCCTTTTTCTGACCGGATTCTTAGAAAAGTGTACTTGCGTTTGTAAATCCTATTCTGTATACTCTCAAACATTGACTCGCACACCGAACGGGAATAGCACTACTCTGCTGCACATCGCTCGGGGCTTCGCCTCATCCCATGGTCTACTGCACATCATTCGAATCCAAGATCGGCCTGATCTACGTCGCGTCCACGGAGAAAGGCGTCTGCAAGGTCAGCGTACCGCGCCAGACCAAGCGGGACTTCTTCCGATGGCTCCGTGACAACTTCGACGACAGCGAAGTCGTGGATAATAAATCCCGCAACAAAGAAGTGATCGATCAGCTCAACCGATACTTCAACGGGAAGCTCGCAAAGTTCGCCGTGTCGGTGGATATGCGCGGCACGCCGTTCCAGATTCGCGTGTGGAAGGAACTTTCGAAGATACCGTACGGCACGACAATCTCCTACAAACAGCTTGCTAAACGGCTGGGCACCAGCCGGGGATTCCAGGCAGTCGGACGCGCCAATGCCGCGAACCCCGTGCCGCTTATTGTGCCGTGCCACCGCGTGCTCGGAGCCGACGGTGCGCTTGTCGGATATGCCAGCGGCGTCAAGACGAAAGAATTTTTGTTGAAGCTGGAAGGGGCATTGATGATTTAAGCTGTTCCGCGATTTACCTTCCTCCCTTTGTTGCCTTCGGAATACATTTTCGTTATTATCTTCCATGTCATTTCTTGAACAACTGAACTCCGTCCAGCGGCAGGCCGTTGAAGCTGTTGACGGACCCGTCATGATCGTGGCGGGTGCCGGCAGCGGCAAGACACGTGTGCTCACGTATCGCACCGCGCACCTTCTGCAGCGTGGCGTCCGCCCCGATTCCGTTCTGGCTCTCACCTTCACCAACAAGGCGGCCGGCGAAATGAAAGGCCGGATCGCGGAGCTGGTCGGACCCGCAAGCCGCGCCCTGTGGATGGGCACGTTCCATTCAATTCTTGCCCGGCTCCTCCGGTTCGAATGCGAACGCCTCGGATACCGTCGGAACTTCTCGATCTATGATACTGATGATTCACATGGTCTGATCAAAAGTATCATGACAGAAAAGCTGATCTCGCCGCAACAGTTTACGCCGTCGGGGATCCGCAGCCGGATCAGCAACGCCAAAAATTCCCTCGTCAGTCCCGCCGACCTGCTCCGTGTCTCGCATGATCTTATGTCGCAACGTACGGCGGAAGTTTTTGATGAATATGAACGCCGGCTCCACCGCGCTAACGCGATGGATTTCGACGACCTCCTGCTGAAACCCCTCGAACTGTTCCGGAAACATCACGACGTGCTCCGCCGATACCAGCAGCGGTTCCGGTATATCCTCGTCGATGAGTACCAGGACACAAACCGCGTGCAGTATCTGCTCCTGCACGAACTTGCGGCCGCGCACAAGAATATCTGTGTCGTGGGCGACGATGCGCAGAGTATCTATGCGTTCCGGGGAGCGGATATCCGGAATATTCTGGATTTTGAAAAGGATTACCCCGGCTGCAAAGTGTTCCGGCTGGAGCAGAATTACCGCTCCACGAAGACCATTCTCGGCGCCGCCGATTCCCTGATCCGGCATAATGTTGACCAGATCACCAAAAGCCTGTGGACCAGCAACGCGGACGGTGATCAGGTGATTGTGGATGTCTGTGCGGATGACCGGGAAGAAGGCCGGCGGATTGTTCTGCATATCGAAGAGGAAATCCGGCGGCACAAACGTTCGCTCAATGATTGTGCGATTCTGTACCGGACAAACGCCCAGTCCCGGGTAATCGAGGATGCGCTCCGCCGCAACAGCATCCCCTACATTATTATCGGCGGGGTGGCGTTCTACAAACGGAAAGAAATCAAGGACCTGGTGGCCTACCTGAAGGTCCTCGCAAATCCTCTGGACAGCGAAAGCCTCCTGCGCATTATTAATGTACCGGCACGAGCCATCGGGGATGTGTCCATACGGCGGATCAAGAGCATTGCTGCAGGCGAACGGCTTTCCCTGTTTGAGGCCCTCGCCTCTCCCAATCTGGAGGGATTGCTGACGGATCGGGCTCTGCGCGCCGTACGGCAGTTCCATGCCATGCTGACCAAGTACATCCGGCTCAAGACCGAGATGTCCGTCAGCGAGCTGGCGCGTGCCCTGGTGGACGAACTCGGCATTCTGCGCCTTCTGAAAGAAGAAAACACGCCCGAGTCTCTTGCCCGGCGGGAAAACATCCAGGAACTCATCTCCGCGATCACGGAATTTGCCGAACTTCACGAAGCCGCGTTGCTGGAAGACTTCCTCCAGGAAGTCTCACTTATTGCGGACATCGATACCGCCGAGTTCGGACGGAACACCGTGACCCTGATGACCCTGCACGCGGCGAAGGGGCTGGAGTTTCCCGTGGTGTTCGTCTCAGGCCTGGAAGAAGGACTGCTGCCTATCTCCCTTGCGCTGGACAGCAGGGAAGAAACCGAAGAAGAGCGGCGGCTGCTGTACGTAGGGATGACCCGGGCGAGGGAGCATCTCTACCTCTCACATGCACGGATGCGCTACCATCAGGGAGAAATGCTCTATTCGGTCCGTTCCCGGTTTATCGATGAGATTGATGCCCTTCATCTTTCGTTCCGCGGACAGAACGGGATCACGCCGCGCCATACCGGGACAACCCTTCGACAGAAATCACCATCCGTTTCCCGAGCGAAAAGTCTGTCCACAGCAACCCGGAGTTCCTCTGCTGATCCGGCGCCTTCGGATCCCATGCCGGATTATGAACATGAATCGCAGGACGGACCATCGCTGCGCGTGGGGCTTGCGGTCACGCATGAGACCTTCGGACCGGGCCGCATCGTAGCGCTTGACGGACGCGGAGACGACCAGCGGGCGGTTGTGGATTTTGCCACCGCCGGACGCAAACAACTCCTCCTCAAATTCGCCCACCTCCGGGCCGGATCCTGACCATGGCGAAGACGACGATTACCTACCTCCATGAACTCCGCGAGCGCGCACTTCAGGGAGGCGGAGAAAGGCGCATTGACGATCAGCACCGTAAAGGAAAACTGACTGCACGGGAACGACTCGCCCTGCTGCTCGACGAAGGAAGCTTCGAGGAGCTGGATATGTTCGTGGAACACCGCTCTTCGGATTTCGGGCTGGACCAGCAGCGGTATCCGGGGGACGGGGTCGTGACCGGGACGGGAACGATAAACGGCCGGACGGTGTGCGTCTTCAGCCAGGATTTTACCGTCTTCGGGGGCTCGCTCTCTGAAGCCCACGCTGAAAAAATCGTAAAAGTGATGGACCTTGCGATGAAGATCGGGACCCCGGTCATCGGCCTCAACGACTCCGGCGGGGCGCGGATACAGGAAGGGGTCGTCAGTCTGGGCGGCTACGCGGACATCTTCCTTCGTAATACGCTTGCCTCGGGCGTCGTGCCCCAGATCTCTGCAGTGCTGGGACCCTGCGCAGGCGGCGCCGTTTACTCGCCTGCAATCACCGATTTTGTCGTCATGGTAAAAAACACCTCCTACATGTTTGTCACCGGACCCAATGTGGTGCGCACGGTAACGCATGAAGAGGTCACAGCCGAGGAACTGGGCGGTGCCATGACCCATGCCAGCCGCAGCGGCGTGGCACACTTTGCCTGCGACAATGAAGCGATCTGTCTGGAGACGATACGGAACCTCCTGTCGTTCCTGCCGCAGAACAATGCGGAAGAACCGCCGGTCAGGAAGACTGCCGACAGCGCCGACCGGAGAGACAGCGAACTGGACTCCCTTATCCCCGATCAACCCAACAAGCCGTATGATATGACCGGCGTGATCCATCATGTTGTGGACGACGGCGAATTTCTTGAAGTCCACCAACACTTCGCACCCAACATTCTTGTCGGGTTTGCCCGTCTGGATGGCAGGCCGATCGGGATCGTTGCGAACCAGCCTTCTGTGCTGGCCGGCGTGCTGGATATCGACTCCTCCAGGAAGGGTGCCCGCTTTGTGCGGTTCTGTGACGCGTTCGGCATTCCTCTTGTTGTGTTTGAAGACGTCCCGGGGTTTCTTCCGGGAACAGACCAGGAATGGCGGGGGATTATCGCAAACGGCGCCAAGCTGCTCTATGCCTTCTGTGAAGCGACCGTCCCGCGTATCACGGTGATCACGCGAAAGGCCTACGGGGGAGCGTATGATGTTATGAATTCCAAACACATACGGGGCGACATGAATTTCGCATGGCCTGCGGCGGAGATTGCTGTGATGGGCCCGAAAGGCGCCGCGGAGATTATCTTCAAACGGGAAATTGACGCCGCACCCGACCGGGAGAAGGCGCTTGCTGAAAAAGAGCGTGAATACAGGGAGAAGTTCGCTCATCCCTATCTCGCTGCGAGCCGCGGGTACATTGACGCCATCATCGAACCCTCCGAAACTCGCCCGCGACTCATTCGGGCCCTCAAACTACTCGATACAAAAGTCGATCAGAATCCCCGCAAGAAACACGGGAACATTCCGCTCTAACATCCCATAACTCTCTATGGAATGTGGCGTTTTCACGAGCAATCTCAAGTGTTTCTTGACACTTTCCCCCTGAAGGCGTATAATGAAAAGACGCGTGCGCCTGTAATTGGCGCACTTTGAACTGCAATGGTGAAAATGAGAAGGGAAGTCTGATGCGAAGAGCGTGTGCCGTGGCAATTGCAGCGTTGCTCCTGGTGGGATGTGCCTCTCAACCTCTTACTGAAGAACAAAACACTCCGCCACCCAGCATCACGCTGGTGGATTCCTTGCCTGCAAACAGCCTGGCCGCAGACGGTCCGGATTCTTCGGACGTGGTTGCGGAGCACTACGGGGTTCCAGACGACACACTGATAGCGACAATGCTCGAATCCGCCCGACAGCATTACATCTCCGCTGCAACTGCGGCCGAGGGAGGCGATACCACACGCTCCGTGATTCAGTTCGAAGAAGCCATCGCCATCCTTGATGAACTAAGTTACATCCCCGATATCGAATCAAATCGAGATTTTAGCGACCTGAGCAAGGCCGTCGTCGAGGACTACGAGCGCTATATCATCAGCATCGACAGTCTCTCTGCAGAAAGTTCCATCTTCGCCCTCCGGGAGAAGCTCAACCAGGTGGTCGAACTGCCCGATTCGATATCACCCGGACCGGCGCGGCCGATTATTCAGGGCACAACAATTCCCCTGGTGATGAACGACCTGGTTGACCGGCATATCCAGTTCTTCCAGGGGCGGGGCCGCGAGCATATGGAACGCTGGCTCAGAAATTCGGGGAGGTACTTCCCCCTGATAAAGACCATCCTGAATGAAGAGGGCGTGCCCGAGGAGATCGCATTTCTCTCCATGGTGGAGAGCGGAGTAAATCCCCTGGCGCGGTCCTGGGCCCGGGCTGTCGGAATGTGGCAATTTATGAAGGGCACCGGCCGGATTTATGGGCTGCGTACAACCTACTGGTACGACGAACGCCGCGATTTCGAAAAAGCCACACGGGCTGCCGCACGGCACCTGCGGGATCTTCACGAGGACTTTGGAGACTGGTACCTTGCGATGGCCGGGTACAATTCGGGTGCGGGAAGAGTGTACTCCGGCATCCGCCGCACCGGGACCACGGACTTCTGGGAGATGCGCAGGCGGTTGCCGCGTGAAACACGCAACTACGTCCCCCAGTATATTGCAGCGGCGTTGATTGCGATGAACCCGGCTGAATACGGTTTTGGCGATGTAGAATTCCATCCCCCCATCACATGGGATGTTGTCACAGTCAACGACTGTGTGGATCTGGATGCATTGGCTGACTGTGCCGCAACGGATGTGAAGACTCTGCGTGAATTAAATCCGGAATTACTTCAACGGTGTACTCCACCCGGCGTGAAGGGATACCGACTGAGAGTTCCGGAGGGGAGCATTGCCCGTTTTCAGGAGAGTTACGCGCAGCTGGCGGATTCGACAAAACGCGACTGGATCGTCCATTCGGTGCGCAAGGGAGAGAGCCTTGGCAGCATCGCTGCACGCTACGGCATTTCCGCGGGAATCATCGGAGAGGCAAATAGCGGGAAGTCGGCCAGACGGCTCTCCATCGGCTCTACGCTGGTGATTCCGGTTCCGAAAGGCTCAACCCGGCATGCTGCCCTGGTTGCCGCCTCTGCAGAAGCAGACGAAGGCGGGAGCGTAAAACGGACCCGCACAACACGTGACCGGTCGCGGCTCGAAAAAGCGCTCTCTCAGGCCTCCCGGCGCACCACGGAAAGTCCTGCGGGAAAGACCCGGCTGACGTATACGGTAAAACGGGGGGACACGATAGGGCACATTGCCGAATGGTTCTCCTGCAGGGCTGCGGATATCAGGAACTGGAATGACCATCCTTACGGGCGTCCGATACGGGCGGGACAAGAGCTGGATGTCTATGTGGCCGATCATCTCGTAAGCCGTTACCGGTCGATCGACCGGATGTCATTCACTGAAAAAACAAAACAATTCCGGCCCCACGCTGCTGCCATTGCTGAACAGGGGAATGAAGGCACCGGCAATTATGTTGTGCTCGAAGGAGAAACCCTGGATAAGATCTCCCGCGATCACGGAGTCACGATTGAACAGATCAAACGATGGAACAACCTCAGCTCCTCCAGGATTCTCGTCGGGCAACGCCTTATCATCCACACAAGCGCTGAAAACGTGAGAATCGTGGATGCTCCGAAGGTTCCCGGCAATGCCCAGCGTAAAGACGGTAAGGTCACCATCTATGTCGTAAAGAAGGGGGATACGTTGTGGGACATTGCGCGCACCCATGAGGTGAGCCCGGAAGAATTACGCGACTGGAATGCGCTCAAACAGAATAACATCCGGGCCGGTCAGGAGCTTGTCATTCACAGGAATGGGTCGGCCGGGGGAGGCAACTGACTGTACGGGGTTGACCCCCTGTTCATGGAATACGAGGTCCCGGAAGTGAAAAAAGGCAGCAGGGTAATCCTGCTGCCTTTTTTCATGAATGAGCCGGTAACGCGCTACATTTCCCTCCCGGTGCTCCGTTCGCATTGGTCCGGCGTCACCGGATCATTGGGGATCAACGTCTTTCATAATGCGCACCTCGCGCTCTATCGTGCGCCCTCCACGATTCATGATACCGCCCTGACGCTGCATCATGCGGCCTTCACCACCCATCATCATTCCTTGATGCTTGCCGGGACCTGTCTTCCGCACATGCTGCTTCCAGAGCTTCTGCTGCTCGGGTGTCAGGATGGTTCTCACTGCAAACATGTGATCCAGCGCGGCCACCTTTGCCTGGTGCTGGAGGTCCGACACCTCCTTCATTTTTTTCTCGATCGCATTTCTGTCAGGATTCTCGGGAAGGTACAATTCCTGAATTTCCACGCGCAGAAGGCGAATCTTACCCTGCAGCGCGACCTGTTTCTTCTGCTTGTCGATACGCAGTTTATCCATCTGCGACTGTTGTTTCTCGCTGAGATTCAGCTTCTCCGCCATAGCCATCCGATCTTGCCTCGCGCCGCGGCGTGGACGGGCGTCGGAATCATTGTCCATTCCGGATTGTGCGAAGGCGGGGCCCACAAGGCCCGCGGCCAGCAGGGTGGTCAACATCAGGTGTTTCAACATGGTCTATGCTCCTCTTATTGAATGGGGGTTGTTATGTGTTCTGGATGTTGGACAAGAAACCCATTGCCAGGGTTTAATGGTCCGGCCATGGTAAATCCTCCACAGATGAATTCCGACGGTGCTTCAGACGCCGGTTCCGCGTTTCGCGCGCGCGATACGCGGCGTTGACTTTGCATGGGCAAATCGCTATGTTTTGTTGATGTTTGAATCGGAGTATCTCCTGTGCGGATAACTGCTTTCGTGCTCAAGTCCTTCCTCCTCCCCGGTCTCCTGCTGTTTTCATCGTGCGGCGTAATGGATTTCTTCTCCGCCTATTTTAATACCTATTACAATGCCAAACGGCTCTTCGATGAGGCGGTCGAAGAGGTATGGATGATTCCGGAAACGCGCGAAACAGGGAGGAATTTGCTCTCCGTCCCCGCTTCCGGTCAAACTGCGCGTGCGAAATTTACCTCGGTGATTGAGAAATGTTCGAAACTTCTCCAATACCACCCTGAATCGGATCTCGTGGACGATGCCCTCCTCATGATCGGACGTTCATACTATTTCCAGGGGGAGTATCAGCAGGCACAGCGGAAATTCAAAGAATTACTGGACGGCTATCCGGAGAGCGATCTGGTGCCCCGGACACAGGTGTTCCTGGCGTACACGCTGTTCAGGATACCGGAAACCGAACAGGCTGAGGCGCTGGCGTTGCAGCTTATCGAAGAAGCCACGGCGCGCGAAGACAACGCAACAACTGCCGACGCCGCACTTGTGCTCGCACAGATTGCCCTGGATGCCAAAGAATACAAGCGGGCGAGAGGGTATTTCGCACTAACGGGTCAAATGGGCGATCTCGCGGACAAACGTGCGCAGGCGTTCATCAAAGTTGCCGAGATGGACTTTGAAACAGGCGACTACAAGGCTGCGGAAGAAGCGTATCGCCGCGCACGCGCACTCAGCAACGGATACTCGGGTGAGTATCGGGGGATGTTCGGCGCAGCACGCGCGCTGGCCCGTCAGGAGCGGTATGATGAAGCCCTCGATGCCCTGATCGACCTGCGCGACAATTCCAACTACAGGGAATATCACGGCGAGGTGGACGTACAAATCGGGCACGTGTTCCGGGACAAAGGTGACCTGGAAGGGGCAATCGATCAATACCGCTACGTTGACACCGCCTATGCCCGCACGGAAAACGCGTCAAATGCCAATTATGCGCTGGGCATACTGTACGAGAACACCGTTCATCTTTATGATTCAGCCAAGGTGGCCTATGACAGAGGCCGCAGCGGTCCGCCCCTGGCACTCGTGATGCCGGAGCTTATCCGGAGAGCTGACTATCTCGGAAAATATCTGCAGTACAGCAAAGACGTCAGACGTCTGGACAGCACCCTGCACGCACTCCTCACTCCACCTGACTCAAGCACTCTCGCCGCCGGGGATTCCCTCGGAGCTGTTCCGGATTCAGTGGGTGCCGGTGTGTTGCACTCTCAACTCTCCGGGCCGGATACACTCTCCCCCGGTGCAGCACCTGGTGAACCCGCTCCGGAAATGCTCCCGGGAGTCCGCACAGAACCGGTCCCGGATATCCTGACGACCCCGCGAGTCACAGAAACCACACCCCAGCGCCGGCCGGACAATCTGCCTCCTCCTCCGCAGGCCGCACCACCACAGCATCCCGATTCTGTCCGGAAGCACCTCGCGTCCGCCATCGACAATCTTGCAGGGGTCCTGTATATCAGCATGGGACTCCCCGACTCCGCGCGACTCTGTTATCGCCGGATTATCTCCGAATTTCCTGAGAGTCATGCTGCGCCCCGGGCTCTGTACGTGCTTGCGCGGATCGAAGGGGAAGACTCGTCATCTTCTCCGACGGTTCCCGATTCACTGTACCAGGTGCTCATTGCCCGGCATCCTTCCTCGGCGTTTGCGGACGAAGCGCGACGGCTGCTCGGACTTCCCTCAGTCCAGAAGACGACTGATCTGGCCGAAGGCAGTTACGGCAGAGGTGCAACATTGCTGCAAAAGGGAAAGCCCCGCGCAGCGATTGATACATTCAAAGTGCTTGCGCGGTTGTATCCGGAATCACCGGCTGCGTCAAGAGCGTTATACGCCGCAGGATGGACGTATGAGCATCATACACCGTTGCGGGACAGTGCTACGGCAGTGTATGAACGACTCCTGACCCGATATCCGGACAGTCCCCTTGCGCGGAAAGTACAACCGCGTGTTCAGGAAGTACTGGCCGTGCGCCGCATGGCCACCGAAAAGGCACACGCTGATTCGCTTGCAAAAACAAAGCCGGCCGGGAGCCCCGATACGCTCAAGACGGCGGGGGACACCTTGGAAGAGAAGGACCGGCTCCTGGAAGAACGCCGGAAGATCCCGAACAATCCGGCCGAACCACCGGTACCGAGGCCGGTACGGCCGCGCGAAACTCCGGAAGAAAAACCAATCGACTGATGCTCCAGACGTTCTGCCCTGTGCTCTCTCTCGAAACTGTCGCAGAGAACGTATTCCTCCTTGTTCTGCATGCGCCGGAAATTGCTCCGCTCGTGCGCCCGGGCCAGTTCCTGAACGTGCGCGTGGAAGAGACAAACGACCCGCTGCTGCGCCGCCCGTTTAGCGTGTACCGGACAGATGAAGATCATGTGGAGCTGTTGTTCAATGTGGTCGGAAAAGGCACCCAGATTCTCGCCGGAAAACGTAAGGGCGACAGGCTGGATGTCCTCGGTCCGCTCGGGGTACCCTTTACGGTTGACGATGAACAATTCTCGACCGCCATCCTCGTGGCCGGGGGGCTCGGTGTTGCACCCATGCCGATTACCACGCGCCATCTTCTCCAGAAAGGTAAGGCGGTCCGGACATTTCTGGGTGCGCGAAACAAGGGTTCACTTGTGCCCGCACATCTTGTGAATGTTGATATCGCCACGGACGACGGTTCGGCGGGCAGCCACGGGAATGTGGTGCAGCTCATGGAAAAGGCGCTGGCATCCGGAAGTCCCGCCAGGCCGAAAGTGTTCGCCTGCGGTCCTCACCCGATGCTGAAAGCAGTGGCGATGCTCGCAGCACGGCTTGATATTCCCTGTGAAGTTTCTCTGGAAGGACCAATGGGCTGCGGTATTGGAATCTGTCAGGGATGCCCGGTGGAACTCAAGAGTCCGGCCAAAAAATACGCTCTGATGTGCAAAGACGGGCCCACATTTGATGCACGCACGATTCAATGGTAATACGATACGAAGCTCTTTCCGGATCGGCACGGTAGAGTTCAAGAACCGTGTGATGGTCGCATCGGGAACGTTTGGATACGGGGATGAGTGTGTTTCTGCCGTTGACGTGAATCGCCTGGGAGCACTTATCACAAAATCCCTCTCTCTCAAGCCGCGGGAAGGAAATCCTCCTCCGCGGATTGTGGAGACCGCAAGCGGGATGCTGAATTCGATCGGACTGGCGAACATAGGCGTACACCGTTTTATCGGTGAAAAGTTGCCCTTCCTTCGGACGGTGGATACAACCGTGATCGTGAATATCGCCGCCAGCACCGTCGAGGAATATTGTGCCGTGCTGGAATTGCTGGAAGGTGAGGATGGGATCGATGGATACGAAATCAACGTCTCCTGTCCGAACGTCAAAGAGGGAGGCCTGAATTTCGGGACAAGCTGCCCGATGACATCCCAGATCACACAACGGCTGCGAAGCCGCACGAAACGTCCCCTGATCATCAAACTTACCCCCAACGTCACACACA
Source organism: uncultured Bacteroidota bacterium (assembly GCA_963700635.1). Lineage (GTDB taxonomy): Bacteria > Bacteroidota > Ignavibacteria > UBA10030 > UBA6906 > JAGDMK01. Next base: position 230,706 of record CAVOYH010000005.1, read on the forward strand.
TCGCGGAGCTGGCACGGGCGGCTGAAGATGCCGGCGCTGACGCGGTGTCTGTGATGAACACGCTGATCGGTATGGCCATCGACGTTCGTACACGGAAACCCGTCCTGTCCACCGTGACCGGCGGGCTCTCGGGACCGGCCGTCAAGCCCGTCGCACTGGCCAAGGTCTATGAAACCGCCCGCGCTGTCAGGATTCCCGTCATCGGTATCGGCGGAATTGTAAACGGGATTGACGCGATTGAGTTTCTCCTCGCCGGTGCCGTGGCCGTGCAGGTGGGCACCGCAAACTTCCTTGATCCTGCTGCGGGAGTCAGGGTGGCTGACGAGATGAAATCGTTCTGCGTGCAACAGGGGATTGCCGACATGGGTTCGCTCGTTGGCGGACTGGAAGCCAAAACCGGCGTCTCGGTACTCGATAGCTGGCTGTGAACCCGCCCCGTTCAGCACGCCCCCGCCCACGATCCGGATATGCCGCCACGCTGCGATATCTGTACGGTCTGCAATACCGCGGGATCAAAGTCGGGCTGCGCAATATCCGCGCTCTCACCGCTTTTACCGATCATCCCGAACGGACATTTCCCTGTTTCCACCTCGCGGGTACAAACGGCAAGGGTTCAACCGCCTCCTTTCTTGCCTCGATTCTGACTGAGGCGGGATACCGAACGGGGCTCTACACATCCCCCCACCTTGTGAATTTTACCGAACGGATCCGGATCGACGGGGTTCCGATCCCCGAAGCGGCGCTCGTGCAGTACACGGACACACTCCGCCCGGTGATCGAGAAAACCGGTGCAACATTCTTCGAAGTGACAACATGTATTGCCTTCCAGTATTTTGCCGACCAGAAGGTGGATGTTGCCGTCGTCGAAACTGGACTCGGGGGACGCCTTGACGCGACGAACGTCGTGATGCCTCTTGTCAGTATCATCACGAATATCGGACTTGACCATCAGGAGATACTCGGGAATTCCGTCCGCAGTATCGCACGCGAGAAAGCGGGTATCATCAAGAGTGGCAGCCCCGTGGTTACGATGGCGGAGGGGGAAGCGCTTGACGTGATCAGGCAAACCGCCCGCCGCAGGCGAACCCCTCTGTTTCTGGCGGAAGACGTTGTCCAGATCAGCGTGGCCGGTACACGTGCCGGAGCATCGATCATCTCTCTTCGCTCAGATTCCCGGACGGTCAGTCGAGCCCGATTGGGTGTTCCCGGGGACCATCAGGTCAAGAATGCGGCGCTGGCGGTGGCTTCGCTTTCACTCGTAAAATCCCGGGGGTTGTTCGGCAAGGCCGGACCGGATGCCATACGAAGGGGTCTCGCAAGGGTCAACCGGAACACCGGATTACGGGCGAGGATGGAATTGATCCGGACGGCATGGGCTGACGTCTATGTGGATGTCGGGCACAATCCGGAGGGGATACAAACGGTTGCCGAGTCGTTTCTGAAGCGAAAAATGCGGTTTGGCTGCGCGGTATTCGGGGCCATGAGGGACAAGGATACGAGCGCCATGCTGGAAGCGCTGGCTGCATGTGCAGAAACCATCGTGATTGTCCGGCCCCGGACCCCGCGGGCGGCCACGGTCGTATCGCTTATGCGGAAGGGTAGGCAGCTCGGGCTGGATGTCCGGAGGGGTGGAGATGTTGTCCGGGGGATCAAAACGGCTCAATCCCTTGTTCATACTGTAACAGGAGAGCGCCCTCCCCGTATACTCATCATAGGATCTCATTTTCTGGCAGGTGAAGCCCTGTCAGCTCTTGAGAAAAACTCTTGACATCTTTCTTGAAATGACATATATTTCCGGTGCTGTAGCAAGTCGCTTCATTCCCTTTTTCCACATCGACTTATCTCAATCACACGTCCATCCGAAATTCCGTTCCTGAATTCCCGGGCGCTTTGCCCTTGACAGGCTGTTGTCAGGGTGAGGTTGCTGCTCCTTCATTCTCTTACTCGTGAGGTTCTCCTTCCATGTCTATGGACATCTCAGAGCTCAAATCCAAGAAAATTGTAGAGCTCAATCAGATTGCCAAAGAGCTGAACATCAATGGCTACAGTGACCTGCGGAAGCAGGAACTGATCTTCAAAATTCTTGAAGCGCAAACCGAGCAGGGCGGACTCAGTTTCAGCCGCGGTGTGCTCGAAGTGCTGCCCGACGGTTACGGGTTTCTCCGGTCGGTCGACTACAACTATCTTCCCTCGCCCGACGACATTTACGTCTCACCGTCGCAGATCAAAAAGTTCAATCTGCGCACGGGTGACAGCGTCAGCGGTCAGGTACGCCCGCCCAAGGAAGGAGAGCGTTTCTTCGCGCTCCTGCGGGTTGAAGCCGTCAACGACGAGAATCCGGAGAGTATTCGCGAGCGTGTGCTGTTCGATAACCTCACGCCTCTGTATCCAAACTCCGCGATCAAGCTTGAAACCGCGCCGGGTGAATATTCGATGCGCATCATGGATATGCTCACCCCGGTCGGGAAGGGCCAGCGCGGTATGATCGTCTCCCCGCCCAAGGCAGGAAAGACAATCCTTCTCCAGAAGATCGCCAACAGTATCAGCCGGAACCATCCGGAAGTGAAGCTCATCGTGTTGCTGATCGATGAACGCCCGGAAGAAGTGACGGACATGGAGCGCTCGGTGAACGCCGAGGTGGTGAGTTCCACCTTTGATGAACCACCTGAACGTCACGTACAGGTATCGGATATGGTTCTGGAGAAGGCCAAGCGGCTTGTTGAAGCGCGGCGGGATGTTGTCATCCTGCTGGACAGTATTACACGCCTTGCCCGGGCGCACAACACGGTAGTCCCGCATTCCGGCAAGATCCTGTCCGGCGGTGTGGACGCAAACGCCCTGCACAAGCCAAAACGTTTCTTCGGCGCCGCGCGTAACATCGAGGAAGGGGGCAGCCTGACGATCGTTGCCACGGCCCTCATCGAGACGGGAAGCCGCATGGACGAAGTGATCTTCGAGGAATTTAAGGGCACAGGAAACATGGAAATCGTGCTCGACCGGAAACTCAGCGACCGCCGCGTGTTCCCGGCCATGGACGTCAACCGTTCCGGAACGCGTAAAGAAGAGTTGTTGATCGACGCCGACGATTTGAACCGGATCTGGATCCTCCGGAAACTCTTTGCCGAAATGAATACGGTCGAGGGGATGGACTTCCTGATGGAGAAGATGCGCGGCACAAAATCCAACAAGGAATTCCTCCGTTCGATGAGCAGCTAAGAATCACAGGAGATTTGTAATGGAAGACGTTGTCCTTGCTGGCTCGTGCCGGACCCCGATCGGGAGCTTCCAGGGAACCTTAAGTTCACTCCCCGCTCCCCGCCTGGGTGCGATTGTCATTCGTGAAGCCTTGCAACGGGCGGGCATTAAACCCGACCAGGTTGACGAAGTGATCATGGGGAACGTCATACAGGCCGGCGTCGGACAGGCTCCGGCGCGCCAGGCAACCCTGTTTGCCGGGCTGCCGGATAGTGTTGAGACCATGACGATCAACAAAGTGTGCGGGTCCGGACTGAAGGCTGTCATGCTGGCAGTGCAGGCCATCCAGGTGGGAGATGCGGAAATTATTGTTGCGGGCGGTATGGAAAGTATGTCAAACGCCCCGTATCTTCTTGAAAAGGCGCGCGCGGGGTATCGCCTGGGGAACGGCGAGATAGCCGACGCGCTGTACCGCGACGGACTGGTGGATGTGTACCACAACTACCTCATGGGCAACGCCGCCGAGCTCTGTGCAAAGGAGTGTGGCATCAGCAGGGAAGGCCAGGATGCGTACGCGATAACCAGCTACACACGCGCGCAGGAAGCGCAGCGGAGTGGCGCCTTTACGAAGGAAATTGTTCCCGTCGAAATAAAGGGACGCAAAGACGAAATTACCCGTGTTACCGACGACGAGGACGTCACCAAGACCAACTTCGAAAAGATCCCTTCGCTCCGTCCCGCGTTTACAAAAGACGGAACAGTCACGGCCGCCAATGCATCGAAGATCAGCGACGGTGCGGCTGCGGTCGTGGTGATGTCAGCGAAAAAGGCGGCCCAGCTCGGCGTCAAGCCCCAGGCCCGCGTCGTGCGTCAGGCGTCGTTTGCCAAGGCTCCGGAGTGGTTTACGACGGCGCCCGCCGATGTGATTGCCAGGGTTCTGAAAAAGAGCGGTCTTGCGGTAGCGGATATCGATCTGTTCGAGGTGAATGAAGCGTTTGCGGTTGTTTCACTGGCCGTGAACAAACTCGCGGGCCTGGATCCCGCGAAGGTGAATGTTCATGGAGGCGCGGTCGCGATTGGCCATCCATTGGGCGCCAGCGGTGCGCGGATTCTCGTGACACTTCTTCACGCCCTCGAACGTCACAACAAACGGCGCGGACTTGCTTCACTCTGTATCGGTGGGGGAGAAGCCAGCGGTATCATCGTAGAACGTCTCTCCTGATGTGAGTCCTGGCCGGTCCGGGCGCTCCTCACACATCACGTATGAAGTGACTGTCACAAAACGATGAACCAACGAGACCGGGAGATTATGGAAATCAACACTGTTCTTGTTATAGGCGCGGGGACCATGGGCAACGGAATCGCCCATGTGTTCGCGCAGTACGGACACAACGTCTTGCTCCTCGATGTGCAGCAGCAGTTCCTTGAGAGGGGGATGGGGACGATTGCCGGCAATCTGGACCGTCAGGTCAAAAAGGCCGTCCTGACCGAGGAAGAGAGCCGGAAGACGCTGGCCCGCATTTCACCCACCACCGATCTGAAGACCGCGGCAGGCAAGGCCGATCTTGTTATCGAGGCCGCAACAGAGCATCTTGAGACAAAGAAGTCCCTCTTTAAAGAACTCGATCGCGCCGCCCGTCCGGGCGTAATTCTCGCCAGTAACACCTCTTCCATTTCCATCACCGTGCTCGGTTCCGCCACATCCCGTCCCGACCGGGTGATCGGGATGCACTTCATGAATCCCGTCCCGGTCATGAAGCTCGTCGAGGTTATCCGCGGGCATGCCACATCTGATGACACCACGCAGCAGGTGGTTGCCCTGTGCCAGCGGCTTGAGAAAAGTCCGGTTGAAGTGAACGACTATCCGGGCTTTGTGGCCAACCGGATCCTGATGCCGATGATCAATGAGGCCATCGCCTGCGTGATGGAGGGTGTGGCCACGCCCGAAGCAATCGATGCGGTAATGAAACTCGGCATGGGCCATCCCATGGGGCCGCTCACGCTGGCCGATTTTATAGGGCTTGACGTCTGTCTCGCGATTCTGGAAGTGATGCACGAAGGGTTGGGAGACCCGCGTTACAGGCCTTCGCCGCTCCTGAAGAAAATGGTTGCGGCGGGGCAGCTCGGAAGAAAAACCGGACAGGGGTTTTATCCCTACGGTGGAAAGAAAACGTCATGACCTTTACGTTTAGTGAAACGCAGTTGATGATACGCGAAACCGCCCGGAAATTTGCCCGGGATCGTCTGGCTCCGGGGTCGATAGAGCGGGATGAACATGCGAAATTCCCGACCGAGGAAATCCGCGAGCTGGGGGCCCTCGGCTTTATGGGCATGATGGTGCCGGAAGAGTGGCAGGGGAGCGGGCTGGATACCGTGAGTTATGTCCTTGCAGAAGAGGAGATCTCACGGGTGGATGCATCCTGCGGCGTGATTATGTCCGTGAACAACTCCCTGGTCTGCTACGGTATCAACGAATATGGAACTGAATTTCAAAAAACTGCGTTCCTGAAAGAACTGGCCTCGGGGCGCAAACTGGGGGCTTTCGCGCTTTCGGAACCGGAAGCCGGCAGCGATGCGTCGAACCTGCGCACGACCGCCAGGAAGGATGGCGACAGGTACCTGCTGAACGGCACAAAAAACTGGACCACAAACGGCTCCACTGCCGACCTGGTGCTGGTAATGGCAGCGACGGATTCGAGCAAAGGGTCGAAGGGGATCAGCACCTTTGTCGTCGAGAAGGGATCCCCGGGCTTTGAGATTGCAAAGAAAGAGAAGAAACTGGGGATCCGCAGTTCCGATACGGTATCAATTTCGTTTACCGACTGCACCGTGCCTGCCGCGAACCGGATCGGGGAAGAAGGGGATGGATTCCGGTTTGCGATGAAGACGCTGGAGGGTGGTCGTATTGGTATTGCGGCTCAGGCGCTGGGCATTGCACAGGCGTCGCTGGATGCTTCCATCGCATATGCGAAGGAACGGAAGGCTTTCGGACAGCCGATTGCCCAATTGCAGGCGATTCAATTTAAGATTGCCGACATGGCCACGCAGGTTGAGGCAGCGCGTGCACTCGTGCTCAAAGCCGCCTGGTTAAAAGACCAGAACCAATCCTATGGCTCAGCCGCCGCCATGGCAAAACTGTATGCATCAAAAGTGGCGGTACAGGCCGCACTCGAAGCCATCCAGATCCACGGCGGGTACGGCTACGTTCAGGAGTATCTGGTTGAACGGTATCTGCGGGACGCCAAGGTGACGGAGATTTATGAAGGGACATCAGAGATTCAGCGTATCGTCATTGCCCGTTCGTTGCTCAGAGATTCTTAAATCCATACTGTCCCATCATCAGTACTACTATTCCGGAGGATGAATGATGAAACGTACATGTTTGTCGTTGGGTCTCATCGCCCTGCTCGCAGTCTTAATGTCGGACGTCTCGCAGGCACAGGCCCCTAAATGGGTCATCGGCGGCAACATGGGGCTCACCATCGGTTCAGGTCTGGGGTCAACAAGTGCGGGGTTTTCCTTCGGCCCCATGGCCGAAGTGATATTCAACCGCCAGCTGGCCATAGGAACGGAGTTTAATATCAATACCACGACCGGTACGCCTATCGAATGGTCCAATTATTTCAAGTACTATATTGCTTCCGGCAGCACGAAGATCAAGCCATATGTTGACGGTGGCCTGGGGCTGCTGTTTGTCACCGGCGGGCCGTATTTCGGCATCCGGTTCGGGGGAGGCGCCGGCTTTCTGGTCTCCAAAGGAATGTGGATCGGGCCGGATCTTCAATTGGGACCCGTGTTTGCCACGGGTGTAACCATCTTCTACATTATGATCCGTGGCGGGTTCCGTTACGAATTGCCGTAAGGTTTTTTCCAAACACCCGCGGGCGCGGGGATACTGTTCACTTCTGGAGACTTCCACGATGAAACGCGTTCTACTGGTTATTGGTTTGGTGCTGCTTGTTGCTCAGTTCTCTGCCGCGCAGTTCAGTTTTGGTGGCGGCGGGCACCTGGGCTTATCCATCTCCTCGTTTCCTGAAGGGTTAAAGGACTATTACGGAATGGGATTTGGGGGAGGCGCTCACGCCGATGCAAATGTCCTTCGTTTTCTCACGGTCCGACTGAATATCGATTATCATACGTTCGGTTTTGACAACAAGAAGTTGGAAGAGCAACTTGCCCAGGCAAACGCCGTAGCTGCCTCTGAAATTGGTGTAACGGGGTTGCGGGCCAATGTTCTGGGATTCACGATTAACGGCATCGGGAAGATCCCGATGAAGTCGGTGGTCACTCCGTATGGCCTGGTCGGACTCGGTATTCATATGATCAGCGTTAGTGATCCCAAAGTCTCCTACCAGGGGCAGGATGTGACTGCTCAGGTTGGGCTCTCAAAAGGCGAATCAGAAACGAAATTTGGCGTGAATTTCGGCGCAGGTACGGAGTTTTCATTCGGAAACGTCAAGGCCTACATCGAATTCAAGTATGTGATCATCTTCACGAAGGACAAGAGCACAGCCCATATTCCGATTACCATTGGAGTCGGGATATAGCTTTTAGCCACAAATCCGCCTGCTATATGCGTTTTCCCGGCCGGTTGGGGTGGAAGTAGCGTGGGAAAAGGTGAGCTTGACTGGGAGGGGAAGGTTTCATATATTGATCCGTCGTACGAATCCCTTTTGGGGGTACGGAATTTACACTAATCTCCAACACTTGCGGAGTTTTACTATGAAGAAGTTGGCGCTTGTTGCTACTGTGGTGGCTCTTGCTTTACTCGTTTCTTTTAATGCCCAGGCCCAGGGTAAGATGGCTGGCAGCGTTGGCGCAGAAATCCTCATCCCCATGGGCAGCTTCAGCGATGCGGCGAAGCTCGGAATCGGCGGAACGGCCCAGTTCGAGTATATGCTGAACCCGAACATTGCTCTCACAGGCAAGGCCGGGTATATCACCTGGGGTGCAAAAACCGGAGACGCGACGCTTGGCGGTAGCGATGTCTCTGCATCCTGGAGCGGCATACCCATCCTGGTTGGCGGAAAGTACTACTTCCAGCCCGAAGGCAAGACCCGTTTCTACGGACAGTTCGAACTCGGCCTCTTCCTCTTCTCCTTTAGCACGAAGGTCACTATCCCTAACTTCGGTACGCAGGAGTATTCCGGTTCTTCCAGCGAGTTCACGATTGCTCCGGCCGTTGGTGTTGAGATCCCGGCAGGACCCAAAGGCGCAATTGACGTTTCCGCACGTTTCTGGGGAATCCTCTCATCGGGTGGATCCTCGAACATCGGTGTGCGTGCCGCTTACAAGTTCCTGTTCTAAGAGTAGCTGAGTTGTACAGAAAGGAAGCCCCCGGGCTTCCTTTTTTTTTAGCTCCTATGAAGACTATGCGTACAATACTGATAAGCCTGCTGGCCCTGCTGGCCGGAGTCTGGTTTTTTCCGGAAGTCCTTCCGAGAGGCCTCTCAGCGTCCGGACTGGCCCCCCGCAGCCCGGAGTCTGCCACCATCGCCCGGGCGGACAGCATCCCGCAGTCCAACCCGGACTCTGCTATCCTGGTGATGAGGTTTGCGGGAGACTGCCTGCTTGGCGGGCACTATGAAACGGCGGCCCGGGAAAATGTAGGTCTGGCATTCGAGGGATTCGACCTTTTTCACACCGCCGATATCGCGCTTGTGAATCTGGAGAACCCCGTTACAACCCGCGGCAGGAAGGTTCCCAAACCATATAATTTCCGCATGCACCCCCGCTTTGTGGCCGCTCTGACCGGTGCAGGGATCGGCGTGGTGACTATCGCCAATAATCACGTGTTTGATTATGGCAATGAAGGACTTTTTGATACATTTTTGTATCTTGATTCGGCCGGGATCCGCTACGTCGGAGCCGGACGGAATATGGCCGAAGCCCGCCGTCCGTACACGCTTCAGAAAAAGGCGCACTCTGTCGCGGTACTTGGATATTATGGCGGAGGCGAAGCCCCCGGGGCCACACTCCGGCGGCCCGGCGTCGCACGCCGGGACCTGCGGACGATCACCGAGGATGTCCGTGCGTTGGTGGACGCGGATTCAACGACGTACATCATTGTCGTGTTGCACTGGGGCACCGAAAAAGCAGAGGTCCCGGATCAGGGACAGCGCGCCTTTGCCCGGGCGCTTGTTGATGCAGGCGTGGATGCCGTGATCGGCCATCATCCGCACGTGCTTCAGGGGATCGAACGATATCGTCACGGGGTGATTGTCTACTCGCTTGGAAATTTTGTTTTTGGCGGCAACAGCCGTCATACCTATGACACAGGGATTTTTGAGATTGTGCTGCGCGACCAGCAACCCTCGTACAGGTTTATCCCCATCGGTGTCCGCCAATGGCGGGTACGGGTTCTTGAAGGGGAAGACGGAGAGCGTGTCCTTACGAAGATACGCTCCCTTTCTCAAGTGTTTCCATTATCTTTCTTCACACAATAAGGAGCTCCAATGAAGTCACGTGGTTGCCTCATAACCGCCGCGGTTCTTATCGTGATTGCAGTTGTGGTGTTCGGGATTTTTTCCTGGGGCCTCAACATCTATAATAACCTGGTGACACAGGATGAAGGCGTCCGCTCCGCATGGAGTCAGGTGGAGACGCAATATCAGCGGCGAATGGACCTGATTCCCAATCTCGTGAGCACGGTGCAGGGCTTTGCGAAACAGGAACTCGCAGTGTTCCAGGGCGTTGCGGAAGCGCGCGCAAAGGTCGGACAATTGACGGTCACCAAAGAGGTTCTGGAAGATCCTCAGGCGTTTGCCCGGTTCCAGCAGGCACAGGACCAACTTTCATCGGCGCTCTCCCGATTGCTTGTTGTGTCAGAACAGTATCCGCAGATAAAGTCCAATGAGAACTTCATGGATCTCCAGAAACAACTGGAGGGAACCGAAAACCGGATCACGGTTGCCCGGACACGGTTTAACGAGACGGTGCAGGTGTACAACACCACCATCCGCCGTTTCCCCGGATCAATTGTCGCCGGCTTTACCGGTTTCAAAGAGAAGGCATATTTCGCGGCGAAGGCCGGAGCGGAAGACGCACCCAAGGTGCAGTTCTAACGAACAATCGTGCAGATCATTCTCCATACCAGACCGGAGCCGGCACTAGGCCGGCTCCCGGGGCGGGTTACGGTTACAACTCTCCTCGCCGCGTTGCTGCTTGCGGCGACGCCGGCACTCTCGCAGAGTGTTGTGATACCCCGTCTCACAGAATATGTTACGGATCAGACGGGCACGCTTGCGCCTGAAATACGCCAGGAGCTGAGCGATTCTCTTGCGGCATTCGACAGGCAAACGTCCACCCAGATTGTTGTTGTGATCCTCCCTACCATCGGCATCGAAGCGATAGAAGAGGTCAGTCTCAAGATCGTGGAGACCAACAACGTCGGAGGTAAAGGGAAAGATAACGGCGTGCTGCTGCTCGTCGTGCGGGACGACAAGCTGCTGCGGATCGAGGTGGGATACGGACTCGAAGGGGTCCTGACCGATGCCCTCTCTGCGCAGATCATCCGCCGTGAAATCGTCCCGCGTTTTCGGAACGGTGACTATGCCGGCGGAATCGTTGCGGGTGTGAGCGCAATCAAACTCGCCACCCGGAACGAATACACCGCTGACCCCAGGGAGGACGGAAAGAAGGGTTTCCGATTCTCAACGCTTGTCGTGGTATTGATCATCCTCTTCATCGTTTCGCGGATGAAGTTCCGTTCATCAGGGATCGGTCGAGGCGGATTTCCGCCCGTCCCCCCATTCGGCGGCGGTTGGGGTGGAGGAGGCGGATTTGGCGGGGGCGGATTCGGGGGCTCCGGCGGCGGCGGGTTCAGCGGCGGTGGTGGTTCGTTCGGCGGCGGCGGCTCCAGCGGGAGCTGGTAGGAGCTGCGACATCTGTTTCTTGAGTCTCTGCACTCATTCTGACACTTCAATACGATCATGACCTTTCCCTCTCTCGACTCAGTTCCGGCGGCGCTCTTCTCTACACGAAAACTCCTCGGATACACTCCCGCATTTGCTGAACGTTTTTTTCCCGATCCCACCGGGAAACCTCCTTCGCTCACCGTCAACACATTTCTCGGCGATACGAATGTGGGATTCACGCGGGAAATCAAGCAGCTGAAACCCGACACGACGCTGGAACGGGAAGTGCGGATCTCCACCCCGAAGGGCGACCATACCTTTCGTGTCTCAGCCGGCGTGACCATGAGCGACAACGAGCGAAACGTGACGCTCGTCCTTCAGGATGTGCATGCGTACGTAACGACCATCCGTGCGCTGGAGGAGTCTGAGTCCCGCGCACGGGTCCTCGTGGAGACCCGCGCGGCCGCCATTGCGCTGATCCGCCGGGGCCAGTTTGTCCATGTCAACAGGGGATTTCTTGAACTCTTCGGCTACCTGCTCCGGGAAGATCTTGTCGGGAAAGATGTTACCTCTGTTGTTGCCGGGCGGGAGAAAAAGAACATTGCCGACCTCCTGCAACGGCCGCTTACGGATGAGAGGCCGCCGGAGCGTTTTGAATACACCGGGGTGCGGAAGGACGGAACACGTATCTCTGTGCAGGTACTCGAGGAGCTGATCGAGCTGGAGGGGGATCCCACACTCCTCTGGTATCACGTGGACATCAGCCATCTCCGGAGTGCGCAGCAGGACGTGATCCGCAGGCGGAAGGAAAACGAGATACTCGAGCATATCCTGGAGACACTGCACAAAACGGTGGATCGCGGGGAGCTGGTCTCGGGAAGCCTGCACGCTGCGCTTCGCTGGTTCAGTTATGAATCAGGCTGCGTGCTGACCGTCAACGCACCGCGCACGGAATTTGTGCTGGAGCATCACGAGAATCTAAGTGAGCGGCTGCAGGATGCTCTGCGCGAACAGAATATGACCGAAGGGCTCACCGGATTCCTTGTGAAAACCATGGAGCCCATCAGATTCCGGATCGATGAGTATCCACCCTACCTCCCGTACAGGGCGCTGTTTGAGTCGGAGGGTGTGCAGAGGATTGTGTGTTTGCCGCTCGGCGGTGCCGGGGGAGTTGTGGGGATTGTCCTGCTGTTTTCGCACAGGGTGGTGGAGCACGAAGACACACATGCGGAGTTTCTCCCCACCGTTGCCCGGCATCTGGGTTTTGCGCTGGACAAGGCCGTACAGCACCAGAGCACAGCGCACAACGCGAAGGCTTTTCAGAGGGCGCTCGAGTCAGTGAGTGATGTTGTCTACGAAATCACTCCGAACGGCATCTACCGGTACTGCAGTCCCGTGATCGAAAGTCTCACGGGATACAAAGTGCAGGAAGTCACGGCAACCGCTGACGCCTGGCGCGCGATGGTGCATCCCGATGACCGGTCGCTTCTCTCACAGCGTATCTCGCGACAATCCGGGCAGGAACAGGAGTTCGTGCTTGAATACCGGATCCTTCCCAAAGGGAAAGCGGCGTACCGCTGGGTTCGCGACTCGGTTCGGTACCGGCGCGACAGTAATGGCGTTGTTGAAGCAATTCATGGACTCATCACCGATGTCACGGCCGCCAGGACGGAAATGCTGGAACTCCGGCGGGCCGAGCAGGTCTTGCGCGGGATCGTGGACGCCATGGGGGATGCGTTGATGATGACCGACCTTGAGGGGAAAATCCTCGACGTCAACAATGCCTTTTCCATTCTGACCGGCTACAACCGATCCGAAGCGCTCGGCCAGGTCTTGCCGTATCCCTGGCTCCATGAAGAGCAGATGGCGACGTTCGTTCAGTGGCTGAATACCCTCCGGGAAACAAAGAAAGTCTCCGACTTTGATATGCGCTGGGTGCGGCGTGATGGCGCGGACATCGCCATCAGTCTCAGCACGACGTTACTCCGGAGTGAAACGGGCGAGCCGATCGCTATTCTGAATCTCGCGCGCGACATCAACGAGCGACAGCGGCAGGGGGAGCAGATCCGGCAGTCCAATCGGCAGCTGGCCCTGCTCAATGGAATCAGTCAGGGTCTGACGGGTGCCCTGGATACACAATCGGTCTTTGAAGTGCTTCACGCACAGATGCTCGAACCGTTATCGTATGATCTGCTCAGCTATCACGAATATGATCCGGTTGCGAAGGTCTTGTTGCCGGTATTTGATGCCGGTCCGGACGGCGAGACACTCTCCCGGATGTCCCGTGAACCTCTTCCACTGGCAGACTCCCCGAACCTCTCGGGTGTCGTCACGACACGGGAACCCTGGCAGGGGGAAGGGGACGATGGTAAACCTTCGATTCTGGTCCCCGTTGTCTCCAAAGATCATATTCTCGGGATCTTGCAGCTCATTCGTGAAGGCCAGGAACCCTTCGACGAGATGCACTTGCGGATCGTTGCGAGTATCGCTAACTTAGTCGCCATAGCGCTCGAACGCGTGGCGTCTCACGAAGAAACCGTCGCCAACGCCCGGGAAATCGCTTTCCGCAACGAAGAACTGGACCGGTTTGCGTACGTAGTCTCTCATGACCTGAAAGAACCGTTAATTACGATTAACGGATACACCCGGCTTGCGCTGGATGGGGGTGGAGCGCGGATGGGCGAGGAAGTCCGGCAGCATCTGGATTCGGTGATGAGGGCGAGTGTCCGGATGAAGCAGCTGATTGATGATCTGCTCACCCTCTCCCGTGTCGGCCGGCAACGGGGACAACCGGCGATTGTTTCCGTGGGACGGAACCTCGCGGAACTCGTGCATGATCTGCAGTACACGCTGCACGACCGGAATGCAAAAGTGGAATACCCGTCCGAGCTCCCGTCGGTTCGTTATGACCCGACGCATTTGAGCATGGTGTTCAGAAATCTGATCGTCAACGGCGTCAAGTACAATCAGAACGAAACCCGGTTCGTGCAGATCAGCGCGCGGAGGGTGGGACAGACGTGGGAGTTTTCAGTTGCTGATAACGGTATGGGCATTGAGGCGAGGGATGCTGAGAAGATTTTTATGATCTTCCAGCGCCTTGATCCGGCGGACGGTGCGGGGGGAACGGGTGCCGGGCTGACCATCGTCAAAAAGATTGTCGAGTCATACGGGGGGGACATCAGGCTGGAGTCGATACCGGGGGAAGGCTCTACATTCACATTCACTATTCCTGACCATGGCTGATTCGGTTTCCGCACACATACTGCTTGTCGAAGACAACCACGACTTTGCAAACCTGGTGGATCTCTTCCTCAAGAAACATCATGCCGGAACATTTGAGGTTATCTGGCGTGGGGATGGGGCGAGTGCGATCAAGGAGCTCCAGACCAACCCTGCCATCAATCTTATCCTGATGGATTATTTCCTGCCGGGAAAGAACGGGCTGGAAGTCACGCAGGAAATCAGGGAGAAAGGGTTTACCGTTCCTGTGGTCTTTCTTACGGTGAACAAAGATTTTGATCTGGCCGTGGAAGTGCTCAAGCTGGGTGTCGAGGATTATCTTGTCAAAGAAGAGATATCGACGCCCGTCCTTCCGAAAACCATCCTGAATGTGATAGAACGGACAAAGCTCAAAGATCAGCTTACGGCGCTGGAGATCACGCAGAAGCGGCTGGAGACCATACAGGAGATCGTTCATCAGGTGACGGGAGAGATGCAGTCGCCCATTGAAGGCATGCGGGAGAACATCGAGGCCCTCCTCGGCGATCACGAGGCGGATAACCTCCGCGCGTATCTTGTCATTATCCGGGACAATCTGATCCGGATAGAAAAGAAGATGTCCCGGTTACGGCATCTCAAAACAGACAAGACCATCCCGTACATCCGGGACATCCGGATGCTCGATTTATCCGAAGAAAACCCGCCGGCATGAACGCCACCATTGCCCTCGCCCAGATTGACCCGGTACTGGGTGATCCGGAAAAGAACGTCGCCCTCCATTGTACCTACGCCGAACGCGCCCTGCAGGCCGGCGCAGAAATGGTCATCTTTCCGGAGCTGAGCCTGACGGGCTACACCATCAAGGATCTGAACTGGGAACTTGCTATCCGTCCGTCCGAGCCGCCTGCGGCCTACAAACCATTGCTGGAGATGAGCCGGAAGATCCCCGTCCTTGCCGGTGGTGTGGAGGAGGGAGAGCGGTTCGGGATATACAATTCGGCATTTCTGTTTGAAGACGGGCTTGTGCGTGTCGTACACCGGAAGACCTATCCGCCGACCTACGGGATGTTTGAGGAGATGAGGTATTTCAGCAGGGGGCAGAGTGTGCGGGCGGTGGATACGAAGATCGGCCGGATCGGTGTGCTGGTCTGTGAGGATCTCTGGCACCTCTCGATGCCGTATCTTCTGGCCATGGATGGGGCCGCGGCCATCATCTCGCTCACCGCGAGTCCCACGCGGCTCGGCGGCGACGGGGAGACGTTACGGGCCCAGAAGGTGAATGAAGAGAATCACAGAGCGTATGCGCGGTTGTTGTCCGTCTATCTGGTGTTCTGTAACCGCGTTGGTTTTGAGGATGGCGTGAATTTCTGGGGCGGATCAGCAGTCGTCACGCCCTCGGGGGATACCACTGTCTCGGCAAAATTGTTTGAGCAGGATCTTGTGACGGCCAGGCTGGATGAAAATGAAGTACGCAGGGCGCGCCGGTTTTCCAGGCACATGCTGGATGAAGATCCGGTGCTGGTGCAGCGGGAGCTGGCGCGGATTCTGAATCGTTAGATCCCCATAAACAGCCGGTGCGCGAGATAGTCGGGAAGGTGGGAGTTCAGGATTGCCTGTGCGGCGGCTTCGATATCATAATCCAGCCGCTTGATATCAAAAGTCTTTTGCCCCGTATCCAGCAAGCCGAATGATGCCCGCGGGTTGCCATCTCTTGCCTGCCCTACACTTCCCACATTGATAAGATAGCGGATCCCCGGTTCGAACTGGTTCACGGAGCCGTTTTCTCCGACGATCACCGGGACGTGTGTATGGCCGATAAAGCAATAGGGGGTGCTAAATGCGGCGAAGCACCGCTCGGCGTCGGGCCAGGCGAAGATATAGCGCCACCCCTGCGGGTTGAGGGGGGCGGCATGGGCGAGTGTGACACTATCCTGGACATGGATGAAGGGGAGTGAGCGAAGGAACGCGAGGTTTTCCTCCGTCAGCTGTTTTCGGGTCCAGCGTAAAGCACTTTCGCCGTAGTGGTTAAAGTGATCCAGCGAAAGCTCGTCAATAGCGCCGCTGTCGTGGTTCCCCCGCACGGTCGCGGTACACCGTTCCCGCACCAGCTCGATGCATTCGTTTGGGGAGGAGCCGTACCCGACAATATCTCCCAAACAGAACACCTGATCGATGGCGAGTTGATCGATAACTTCGAACGTCCGCTCCAGGGCCTGCAGGTTGGAATGGATGTCGGATATGACGGCAATCCGCATGTTGTGTGTGATCTGTTCATAGGAATCTAAGAAAAGTTCTTGTATATACAAAGTACACGGTACATTCTGTCCGGTTCACTAATGAATCACCATTGCTTTTGTTGGTTTACGGGCTCCAGATTCGTATATTGTGGCATTGATTTGAGGAGCCCGTTGTATGCCGAAAGTCCTGGTTATAGACGATGATGAGATTACCCTCGCCTTGATGCACAATGTGCTGGAGGAGGAAGGGTACAGCATTTATTCCACGGCCGATGGGCCGCAGGGGATACAGATTTATAAAGAGCGGCAGCCCGACGTCGTGATACTGGATCTGGCGTTGCCGAGCATGAACGGGCTGGAGGTGCTGCGTAAGTTGAAGCGTCATGATCCGGATGCCAGGATCATTGTCGTCACGGGGCACGGTTCGGAAGAATCGGCGAAGGTCGCGCTTCGGTATGGGGCGTGGGGGTACATAGAAAAGCCCGTTGATTTTGCGACCTTCCTGCATCAGATCAGGACGGCGATACAAGATTAGGTTTTTTTCTTGCGGTTTGCGGTGTGGTGTCGTACATTATGGATGAAATCGTAGTAAGAAGTGAGCGCTTTGAGAGGGAAGTTGTGGAAAGCCGGGAAGTAGCAAATTGACTAACGACTCGTACACCAGCCCCTCACTTTGCACAAAATGAGCGCGACCGCGTAGCTCAGGGGTAGAGCATCTGCCTTTTAAGCAGAGGGTCGGTGGTTCGAGCCCACCCGCGGTCACAGGAAAACGGGGTAGAGAGAGGTAGGGGATGGGGGCGGGGAGATCAGGGGAGCTACAGCCGCGTTTCGCCTAACCTTCTGTAATAGTACACAAGGCCCACAAGCAGCCTGCTGACCATGAAGGCCGGGAACTACCACCCTCTGCATGTGCCACTATGCACACTCCTGTGAAGGAATTGGTGGAATAGTCTGAAATTGGTTGCTTTTTACGTTCCTTCTATGTAATTTTGCCAATGTCGCGTCACGCTGAAATTTGATGCGGAAGTGGCGAAATTGGCAGACGCACCATCTTGAGGGGGTGGCGCCCACAAGGCATGCGGGTTCAAGTCCCGCCTTCCGCACATGAATGTTATGCTCGTACTGACCGGCCAGCCGGATTGTCGGTCAGATGATTTGCAAAGAGGAGAGTCGAAAACATGAAGAGAAAGAGCGTCCTCATTGCACTGCTTGTTCTCTCTACGATCTCCATGGTTCTTGCCGGGGGGATCAAAGACGGAACACTGTCGGCCCAGAGTAACGGAACAAACATCATCGTGCGCTGGATGAGCGAGAGTGAGATTGATGTGCGCGGGTACCAGGTGGAACGCCGGGCCGGCACCGATGGTCCTTTTGTCCTCCTCACCACGCCATATATCCCCGCCAAAGGCGACGGTGCTACCTATGAGTTTGTCGACAACGCCGCATACCGGGTGACCGACAATCTCTACCAGTACCGCATTACCGCCATCGGGAACAACGCTACCTACTATGTCACCGTGAACCACCGGGTGAGCGACGTCAGACGCACCTGGGGCAGTATCAAAGCGATGTTCCGGTAGGTAAGAGGGTGAACAGGCGAGGGCCTTTCTCCCTTCGAAAACCTGTATGATGCTTCCCCGATCCCTGGTCCTTGCCTCACGCTCCCCGCGTCGTCTATCCCTCCTCACGCAGATCGGTCTTTCTCCCCGCGTGGTATCCTGTGACATTCCCGAAGACTTTGATGCTTCACTTTCACCCGCACAAAACGCGGAA
Source organism: uncultured Bacteroidota bacterium (assembly GCA_963700635.1). Taxonomy (GTDB): domain Bacteria; phylum Bacteroidota; class Ignavibacteria; order UBA10030; family UBA6906; genus JAGDMK01. The sequence goes on from CAVOYH010000005.1 coordinate 248,986, forward strand.
CAGCTTGCGCGCCAGAAGGCTGAATGTGTCGCCGGGAATATCAAAGAGGGGATCGTGCTCGGTGCCGATACCATCGTGGTGATCAACGGGCAGATCCTCGCAAAACCCGCGGATGCCGATGATGCTGTGCGCATGCTCACGATGTTAAGCGGACAAACACATACCGTGTATACCGGTTTTGCGCTTATCGACAAACCATCCGGAAAGGTCCGCAGCGGTGTGGAAGAAACCCACGTCACGTTCCGGAAGATTCCGAGATCGGAAATTGTTGAGTACGTTCAGGGCGGATCACCCCTGGACAAAGCGGGCGCCTATGGCATCCAGGATGACTATGGAGCGGTGTTTGTGACGCGCATTGAAGGATGCTACTACAATGTGGTGGGACTGCCGCTGGCGAGGGTGTTTAATGAGATAGGGCAGCTGACTGCATGAGACCGTGATTCACGACGAAGGAGACCCATGAACACACCCATCCGTGTACTCATTGCAAAAGCAGGTTTGGATGGCCACGACCGCGGCGCCAAAGTTGTTGCCGCCGCGCTCCGTGATGCCGGAATGGAAGTGATCTATACTGGTTTGCGCAAGACTCCCGAAACGATTGTCGAAGCTGCCCTTCAGGAAGACGTAAACGCCATCGGGATCAGCGTCCTGAGTGGTGCGCACATGACAGTCTTTCCGCGCATTCTGACTCTCGCCCGGGAACGGGGAATCGGCGATGTTCTCTTGTTCGGTGGTGGGATAATCCCCGAAAGGGATATCGAGGCGCTCAAGAAGATGGGCGTTGGAGAATTGTTCACCCCCGGCGCACCAACCCAGGCCATCGTTGACTACGTCCGCGCCTGGGTGGAGGCGAAAGCTGCTGGCTCAAACCCATGATGGCCGGCACAGGAGAATTCCTCGCACAGGCCTTGCTCAGAACTCAGCCTGGCGCTTACAGCACCGTGTGAGAAAGGAATCGCCTTCCCTGCAGCACGCTCCGTGCCTTTTACTTCCTACGGGGCAATTCTGGTGACATTGACCGCTTGAAGCCCCTTCTGCCCCTGCTCTACCTCAAACTGCACACCCTCCCCCTGCTTCAAGGTCTTGTACCCGTCCCCGATAATGGACTTGAAATGGACAAAGAGGTCTTCTCCGTTCTCACGCGTAATAAAGCCATACCCCTTCGCGTTATTGAACCACTTCACGGTACCCTTTTCCATGGTGCTGGAACCTTCCTGGATGTGTTACCAATGCGAACGTAACAAACCGGATTGATAAACGCAAGTGCCCCCCCCAATCTGCCCGTGTTTCGCGCGGACATCACTCATCAAGCCAGATTCCGGGATTGGGGGCCGGATCATCAGGTTTTTCGTCTCCCCCGTCCACCGTACGTGTCTGGAGTATCATCCCCTCGGAGGAGAAGGGAAACAGATCTTCAATCGCAAAAATACGGGCAAAATCGGTCGGCCGGAAGAATTCAGTAAACTTCTCTGAGAGTTCATTCAACCTCCTCAGATAGTACGCGGAGTTTTCATCGGGGAAGTGTGGATCCCACTCCTCAGCCGGCTTACTGGCGTCTGTTATCCGCACATTGGGGTCACTCCCGGTAACATAATAGGCTACCCGGTCTCCGACCCGAAAACGGCGTCCCAGCCGGATTGCCACCTCGTACGCCGCACTCCGGTTCCTCTGCTCCTTCTCAACTTCCCGTCTGTACTGCTCAATCGGTTCCCGCAGTGTTTCCACCCGCGCGAAATCCCGAACATCCATTGTATGGGATTGAATGGTGGAGGCCACCTCAAGATACAGCCGGTGGAGCCCGTCTATGTCATTGTTCAGAATCCGTTCAATACAGTGCCTGATATACGACCGACCGAACCTTTCCATACTCCGGGAGACCAGCGACGAGCCTTTGATGATCAGCCGGTCATCGTATCCGAGCAACGCATAGTTTTTCATCCGGTAACTCAGCATCCGGCGGTATCGGCCATCCAGGACAAGCGAAATTCCCTTCGGCAGTTTCTTTGCCACCGAAGCGACCGTAGACAGCTCTTCCTCTTCGCTGTTCACGTCCTGGGGGGGGACAAAATAGACACCGTCGGTATCCACCTCCACAACCTTCGCCCCCATTTCACGGAGTCCGCCAATGGTCTGCCTGAGGATCTCCTGCCCGGCTTTGGTCACCTCATCGGCCTGGTGATAGTCGTTAAAGAGCGCCCTGGAATACCCGAGGTATCCATAGAAGGAATTAATGAGGATCTTCAGCGAAGACTGTTGCGCATCCAGGTGTGTACGATCCGTCTCGTTTTCTGCCTTGTGCATACGCTGCTTCAGAGTAAGGCGTTGCCTGGTGAGGATACCCAGCAACTCGCTAAAAACACCCAGCGTGTCACTGGCGGGCGAGATGTTCCTGGTGATCATAATCGATGGATACAACGACTCGACGTCGGCATGGACGATCGGACCGAGAACGCCGACGAAGAACAAATCCGTGTACCCGCCCGTCGTCTGGGCGCCCGTCGTCGCCTGAGGCAGGGAATGTTTCTGCCGGAGGTACTCACGGACCAGGAGCAGTTCAATTTTCGTCGCCGCGCCAATCCGTGTGACGGTACCATAACTGCACGGCAGCATCCGGGCAAGATGGAAGGAAGAAGGGGAGAGCAGAGTACTCAGCCCCCGGGTTTCCCGCACGTCGTCCAGCGCATACCGGACAAGCGTTTCCGGTTCGTTGTCCCATGTCCAGGATATCCTCTCACCTTCCACAATCACACGGTCAGGGGAAGTCAACCCGAAGTACCGTGCAGCATACTTCAGGCCATGGCTCTCCATGTTCCGTTTGTTCTGGTCGTATGACTGGACCAGCTGATAGGTATCAACGACATGCCGTCCGCTAATGTCTCCTGCCGAGTAGTCGGGTGCATACTCGCCCTGGAACGAGCGTCCCTCCGCGATGCGCATCGGTTTGTCATCTCTGCCCAGTAAAGGTGCAATGTCATGCATGGCGCACCGCTTGAGGATATACGGCAGATCGAAGCCGAGGATGTTGTGTCCCTCGATCACATCCGGGTCACGGTGCCGGATTGTCCGGATCAGTTCCTTCAGCATGGCCGGCTCGTCGTGGTGTCTGCCGTCGATCATGTGCTCCCACCCGCTGTTGTCCGACAGCGCAATCAGGATGATCCTGTCACCCGGCCGGGATGCGGAACTGAATCCATGCGTTCCTGCCGTGTAGGTTTCAATGTCCAGCTGAAGCCGGTTGAGGTCCTCAAAGACCATCTCTTGAAACAGGGTGCGGCCGGATTGGAGGAGGTACTGTGTGACGGGGTCCGGGATCATGTGCAGAACATCAAGCTGCGTGTAGGAATCGATCCCGATGGGCACCCGCCGGTTGAAGAGTTCGATGAGGTGCCGGGTGGCTTCCCACATGGAATTCCAGCTGTCGAAGACGCACAGGTACGCAAACCGGTGTTCGCCGGCCGTTTTCTTGATCCAGTGTTTGTGCTGGAAACCTTCGAGGAGGGATGGATCGGCGAGATAGAAAAACGGAAAAAAGGGCTCGTCGCGCGTGGTCGTACGTCCGCCGCTGCGAAGCGTCAGACGTACGAGAGCGTCGTCGACATGATCCACTGCGACGATATGCGGCTCGGGGGTATGGCCGGAGAGAACAGTGCTCATCGGCTCGAACGGTTACTTACTTCTTTCTCCGCGTTTTCTTCGTAGCGGCCGCCTCTTGTTCCTTAAACGCCTTCAGGAACGGGGCGACGAGATCGATGGGGATCGGGAATATGGTCGTGGAGTTCTTTTCCGATGCAACCTCCGTAAGGGTCTGGAGATACCGGAGCTGGAGAGCCATCGGATGGTCCTCAATAGTTATGGCCGCATCCTTAAGACGCTTGGCCGCCTGGAATTCTCCCTCGGCATGTATGACCTTTGCGCGCCTCTCCCGCTCGGCTTCCGCCTGACGCGCCATCGCACGCTGCATTTCAACGGGCAGGTCGATGTGCTTGACTTCAACGTTTGATACCTTGATTCCCCACGGCTCCGTCTGGTGGTCGATAATTTTCTGCAACTCCGCGTTAATCTTGTCCCGGGCCGAGAGGAGCTCATCAAGTTCAGACTGGCCGAGGATGCTCCGGAGTGTGGTCTGGGAGAGCTGGGAGGTGGCAAAGAGGAAGTTTTCCACTTCTACAATCGCCTTGTCAGGGTGCACAACACGGAAATAGACAACCGCGTTTACTTTTATGGAGACATTGTCTTTGGTGATCACATCCTGGGGTGGGACATCGAAGACCACGGTACGCAGACTCACTTTTACGAGCTTGTCAACCATGGGGATGAGCAGAATCAGCCCCGGTCCTTTCACAGCAATAAGGCGGCCCAGGCGGAATATGACACCCCGTTCATACTCACGCAGGATACGAATGGCGTTCGCGATGATGATGGCAAGAAAGAGAACAACGATGACGATGATAGCGCCGAAGGCTTGCATGGCCTGGCTCCTCTGTTAGGTGCTGCGTTGGGTGGGGGAAACAGTGAGGTGAAGACCGTGCATACCGGTGACGACTATCGGGTCGCCGGCATGAACAGGCGGTGACGTGGCCGTCGCCGACCAGATTTCGCCATGAACACGCACCTGGCCGTCGGGATTCAACTCCTGCAGGGCAACTCCGGTTTCTCCGATGATTCCTTCCTCGCCGGTGGTGGGTTTGCGGCGTTGAGCCCGTACACCCATTCCGATGGCGAAGAGGAAAAAGAGAACTGTTACGACGACCGATGGGATAATAACAAGCCAGGAGACACGGAGTACTTCCAGTGGTGATTCTACGTCGATGAGCATAACGGATCCAAGAAGAAGGCACAATGCGCCGCCGATGGACAGGAGGCCATAACTGGTTATTTTAATCTCGAGAAGGAAGAGGATAACGCCCACAACAAGAAGGGCCAGGCCGGCATAGTTCACCGGGAGTGTGTGGAGTGAATAGAAGGCGAGGATCAGTGAAATCACGCCCACGACGCCGGGGAGGACCGACCCGGGATTGTACAGTTCAAATATCAGGCCGTACATCCCCAGAAGGAAAAAGATGTATGCAATGTTCGGATCGCTGAGCAGGTCGAGAATGGTGGACTTCCAGTCCATTGTCTTCCGGACAACCTGCGCCCCCGCGGTCCGGATCGTATCAGGTCCTGAATCGAGCTGGACGATTCTGCCGTCAAGTTTCCGGACGAGATCATCCAGATCGCGTGCAATCAGGTCGATCACGGAGTCGCGCAGAGCTTCCGTATCGCTTAGAGATGTACTTTGCCGTACGGCTTCTTCAGCCCATTTGATGTTACGCTTGCGCTTTTCGCTGATTGCCCGGATAAATGCTGCCGCGTCATTGGTGGCTTTCTGACTCGAAATGGAATCCTGTTCGCCGCCCTGCATCCCGACCGGATGTGCAGCCCCGATATTCGTTCCCGGAGTCATGGCTGCCACATGGGCCGCAAGCGTGATAAAGGCTCCGGCAGACGCCGCCTGGGAACCGGCGGGAGAAACGTACACGACGATCGGGATTTTAGCGGTCAGGAGGTCGCTGACAATGACCCTGGTAGATTTGAGCAGGCCGCCCGGCGTATTCAGGGCTATGATGAGACACTCGGCCTTCTCGTTGACCGCCTTTTCAATGCTCTGGTGAACATAATCCGCCGTTGCGGGATTTATCGTAGCGTCCAGCGAAATGACGTGGATGGGCTGGGCGTGGGAGAGCGTTGTGGCGATAAATAGCGAAAGGAGCAGGGAATAGGCTGTTTTCATAGTGTATGACCACCGCTGCAATCGGCTATAGCCAAGAATCTCTTAAAATTGCCAATCGGTTCGAGCGGAGAGGGTGGGCAAACTCCGGACCCGGTATTTCCGAGTTTATGTATTCAAAGTACCTCTCCGCGTGCTAATAGTCAAGGAAATGCGAACGGACCAACTCAGCCGCGTTAGCAATCCGTCGCGCGCACATGAGGTAGACTCAGAGCTGAACAATGACACCCGTGCAAAACTCGTGACCGGGAGGATGCTCATTACATGCAGGGCCTGAGACTCAATGTAGCCGGATTTTCCTTGACATTCTCGAACCCGGAGACTACTATATCCCCAACCGCAATGCTCATAATCAACAGTATCAAAGGAGGACATCAATGGAAAAAGTCGGCCGCTATGCATTTCTCATTGGGGTCGTTATCAGCATTCTTGCGGGGTTTCTCTCATCGGATTGGATCTTTGCGATCCTGACTCTGCTCGGACTGATAGTCGGGCTCCTGAACGTCACGTCCAAGGAGGTTCAAAGTTTTCTCCTGGCTGCTGTCAGTCTCGTCATTGTGGCCGGGCTCGGGTCTGACCGCATTACGTCCCTGCCGCAGGTGGGCGATATCCTCGGGAGGGTGTACACAGCACTTCTGACGTTCGTATCGCCTGCAGCAATCATTGTCGCGCTGAAATCGATCTTTTCTCTGGCGAAGAGTGCCTAAACTGTTGTCGGAGAGCGTGCCACAGAAATCGTTTTGCGTAATGGATGCGTCATCCTGATCAATGGTCTCCGATGTCCGTGCATTGTTTCAAACAACAGGAGGGCCCGTGGCGGGAGTACTGTATCAATACCTATCTGATGATCACGACAGACTCGACGCTCTCCTGCTCCGGGCTGCGGAGAAACCCGGCGATATGAACATGGAGTCTTATGCCGACTTCCGTAAAGGCCTGCTAAGGCATATTGCAGTGGAAGAAAAGATCGTACTGCCGGCAATAACACGATTACAGGGAGGCAAGCCGGCAGAGATCGCCGCGAGGCTCCGGCTTGACCACGGCGCGATTGTTGCTCTTCTGGTACCTCCGCCCACTTCATCCATCGTCCTCACAATCCGCTCAATCCTTGAAGTGCACAATGCTCTTGAAGAACAAGATGGCGGCTTGTACCAACTTTTTGAACGGTTGGCCGGGCCGGAGACGGAGAAGCTTCTCAGACAATTGAAGGGCGCTCCCGATGTGCCTGTGTTGCCGCACAACGAACGACCGGGCGTAATGGAAGCCACTCAACGGGCGGTTGCGCGGGCAGGATACGAGTTTAAGACCGGGGCCTAACAGGCTTGAACTCCACCGGAATCAAAACACCCCATTCCGGTTCGGAGAATCTTCCGGTACCTCCTGCGCGGCCTCCCACTCTTCAATGATACGATCGCCTTCAAACCGGAAAAAGTGCATCAGCGTAATGTCCGGCATCTCCGGCGTCAGCCGTACCCTTCCATGCACAGCTACCAAATCCCCATCTTCGAGTGCCCGCAGGATCTCGAAGACTTTTTTGGGATACTCAATGGCACTCTGTTCCATGCCGATCAGGAGAGATTCTCTGTCACCCTGAAAATATGGATTATGGTGAAGAAAATCGGGATGCACATACCTGTCATACGCTTCGCGCGCATCACCGGCCGCGGCAAGCCGCAGGAATGAGACACCAAAAGATGCGCTATGCGCCCGAACGCGAATTCGTCGGTGGTGGAAAAAACAAGCCGTTCCGGATTGAAAATGGACACTGGAGAATACGAAATATGAATGGTCTGATCAGGTGGTCCGTGGGTGTCCTTTGTGTGCTCTGGTTCATCTCGGCGAAGACCCATGGGCAGGATACGGTGCAGGTAAACGGACCTGTTGAATACACCTATCGAACGGTGGATGACAGGGCTCTGAAGGCATACGTCTTTCAGCCGGCGAACGGTGCTGCCGGACGCGCAGCCATTGTTATCTTTCACGGTGGAGGGTGGAGCATAGGAGAACCGGAATGGGCTTTCGGGCGTGCCCGACATTTTGCCGCACGAGGTATGACCGCTGTTGCGGCTCAATATCGCCTTTCGGATCAGAAATCCATTACACCGGTGGAGGCCATGGCGGATGCCCGTGCCGTCATTCACTGGATGCGCACAAGCGCCGCTGCTCTGGGCATCAATCCGAAGCGTATAGCGGCCTACGGGTGGTCTGCGGGGGGACACCTTGCCGTCTCCGCAGCGATTTTCAGCGAGACTGCAGTGCAGGGAGGAGTCAGTTCTTCTCCCGATGCGCTGGTGCTGGTCTCTCCTGCACTGCATCTTGAAAAGGACGGCTGGGTCCAGCGCCTTCTCGGCACGCGGGCCGAGGCCTCCTCCATCTCACCCGCGTCGCATGTGAGGAAAGGACTTCCTCCAACTCTTATTCTACAGGGAAGTGATGACACCGTGACTCCGCTGGAAGGGGCCCGGCTTTTTGCCGACAGGATGCGGGATGCAGGGAACAGATGCGATATGCAGGTCTATCCGGGGGTAGGGCATCTTTTTACCCCCGCAGGCACGCGCGACGATGGGTGGCCGCAACCCGATGTGAAGGTCCAGGCCCTTGCGTTCAAGAAAGCCGACGACTTCCTGATATCGCTTGGATTGATGAGGTGAGATCACACGGCGCATCGGGCGGACAACGGCAAACCCAACTTACTGCCGCACCATCCAGAATGAACCCGGTTCTCTTCCGATTTGTGTTTTGAAAACAGGACACTTTGAGGAAAACTCGTCAGTGTACCGGTGCGAGAGGTAGTTCAGTGCAGCGATTATCCGGTAGTCGGAATTCAGAGATAAGAATGCCTCCAGCAGGTACTGTTCATTCCAGAAGTAACGGCCCAGCATTTCACGCGGATAGTCATATGGTGTGGAGATATCGTGAATATGTACCAGCACGCCTTTCTGCAGTACCGGCAGAATCTCGAGGTATTCAAAAAGGACATCCCCCTGGGGCCGGATCATGTGCGATGAGTCTATAAAGAGAATGTCGTTGGCCTGCAGACTCTTAAAGAGGGACAGGTCGATCCGTTCGACTCTCTCTCGGATGACTTCCACGCCGATCTGATCCAGCCACGGGTGCTCGAACGGTTCAATACAGGTGTGCTGGCATCCCGTTGCGTTGGCTTTGATGGCCGCTGCTGCCATGAGCGTGGAGTATCCGCTCCCAATTTCTATAACCTTCCTGGGTTCAAACCGCCGGATAACATTGTACAGGTACTCCGCGTCCCCGGAGCAGAAAGCGTCGTTGTTATAATAGAAGGTGTGCGGGTTGTCTGGCTTGCTGACAGGAAATTTCTCCAGCTCTGCATTAAATGTAAAACTCCCAAGCACCTCAAGCTGTTCCCGATCATTCAAGTTGATTCCAGGAAGATTTCTGACAACGCGGGATGGACCCGAGAGATGCCGGGGATGAAACAATGGCTCATAATAATGATCGACGATCGGGAAGACTCCGACGCGCAAGAGGATAGATTTGCTGAGGCGGAAGTGCCTGAAGTTTCTCTCCCGCGCGGACCGAAGGAGGATCGCGGATAGTAATGTCAGCGGGGAGTAGACGAAATCGATAATTATGTTCAAGACGGTTCGGACGGAAGAAAGGGCTGATCTGACAAGTGGATGCATGTCCTGCCTGATTATCGGTACATTATCGTTTGATTTCTACGGGGATGATCGACCGGAGTGGAATCCAGGAGACCAAAAAACATTCGTAAAAACAAAGGTACGGGGGTGATGCAAGAGTAGCAAGGAGAAAAGGGGGGCAGGTTCGCCTTAACAGAACTGGCCCGCCCGTGATGGGGCGAGCCAATGGCTTTGTTCCTTAGCTGGCGGAGAGGGTGGGATTCGAACCCACGATACCGTTGCCAGTATACCACCTTTCCAGGGTGGCCAGTTCAACCGCTCCTGCACCTCTCCAGGGTCAGCAAATCGTTAAAATATAAGAAGATGGCAGTGGAATTGCAATTTGAAATTGTCCCGCGGCGTGGTATATTCATGGAACGCACAAACGCACCTGCCCATCCCGATGCCCTCACATAACCTTACTGTCGCACGCAATGCCCTCTGGAATCATGCCGGCAAACTGACGGACTACATCGCCTGGTATTGCTCTTCCGTCCTGATTGCCCGGGGATTGGGTGTTGAACTGAACGGCGTTCTGGCAGGGATGGTGAGCGGAATCCACCTGTTGCTCGCCGTTAGTTCTGTTGGGCTGGAGGTCGCTATCAACAAGTTCCTACCCCAACTTGCCGGCGACGATATCGCGTCTCGGGCCAGGAAGATTATCCGCAAGGCAGCACTCGCCCGGATTCTCCTCTATCTGGGGGTTTCTGCTGTCGTTATTCTCGCGTCCCGATGGATGTGGGGGGATCCGCTGGGATTCTCACCGTCAATCCTTGTGACCCTCTTCTTTTACGGCCTGCTTCGCGGACTCGCCCCCCTTGCAGCGATGGTGCTCATCGCACAGTGGCACACTGACCGTGCAGCGGTTATCAGCGGTACGACTCGTCTTCTGGAACTCATGATTCTTGTCGTGCTCTATAACATGGGCATGTCTTTGGAGTCGGTCATTCTTGTTCTCACTGGCACATTTGCCATCCAGCTCCTGGGGTATCTGATGGCGGCGAAGAAATACTGGATCGGGCAGGAAACGGCTGTCCCGATGCGCCCGATCTGGATTTTTGGGACAATATTCTGGGCTAACACAATGGTGGACTATTTCCTTGGACGTCAGGGTGATATCCTCTTCCTTACTCTCCTTAGTCCGTCTACCTCCTCGGCGGCACTATACGACATTTCGTATTCCATTCTGCAGGCCGGCGCGATGGTCATGACTATGGGTTTTTCCGGAGTAACGCTGGCAGCGTTTGCCCGGCTGGCGCTCGGGGCGCGGGATTCGATGGATCGATTCTATGGGAGTCTTGTACGTATTACTTCTCTTCTCATGATCCCTGTGATGGGCTTTCTTTTTGTAGTGGCTTCTGATATCATACAGCTACTTTATACGGATGCGTACGCAGGTGCGTCCGTGGTGCTTCAGGTGATGCTTCTGTTTCGTATCACGTCACGTTTGTTTGCGGGGGGCGAAAACGCTGACTATCTCCTTGCACTGAACAAGGTGGGGGATGTCGTCTGGATTGGTGTGATCGGGGCGGGGGTCACGGTGGTAATGCACCTGATCCTCATCCCCCGTTTTGATGTTGTTGGAGCGGCTTGGGCCGCGGGCGTCGGAACATTGTCTGCAAATGCCTTGGGTATTCTTCGGGTCAGACAGTATGGGAGTGCGACAATCCAGTGGCGCACGTGGGGGATTGTATTGGGGATCACGGGTGCAGCCGGTCTTGTGGCCCATTCCCTGCCTGTGCCCGGTGCGCAGCCCGCGGGAATACTTATCAGGGGGTTTGTATATCTGGGCCTTGTTTCCGGTTTGGCCATGGTTTTCAGACCACTGGAGTTTCATGATGCCAATACCGTCTCGTCAATTTCACCGAGATTACAGAGTGTAGTTGGACGTCTTGCACGGAGCCTGAGAGAATGAGGATGAGATCACCAGGATGAAGATCGGCTACGCATATCTTGAGCATGGTATGACGGGGGGGATTGAGAGAGCGTCCCGTGATCTCGCCGGTGCCATGGCAGTAAGAGGTCACGAAGTGCACTACTATTGCGTTCGTTCGACCGCTCAACCTCCGTGCAATGTGGCCATACACCGGGTCTGGGCACCGGGACCCACTCATGCGGCGCAGCTTGCCTCATTCGCCCTTTGTGCACCGCGAATGTTGAGCAGAGGCGGATATGCGATCACTCACTCTCATGGTACGATGATCGGTGCAGATGTTGTCACGGCACACAGTTGTCACGAAGCAGGGCTCAAACGTATTCAACACAATAGCATGGGCGTCCGCGAAAGGACAAAGAACTTTGGGATAGCAGATCAGATACGACTCTACATTGAGCGCGCCAATTTTGTAGGGCGACGCTACAAAGCAGTCCTTGCCGTCTCGCATGGCGTCCGGCAAGAGCTGATGGAGGTGTATGGAGTTCCGCGTTCAGACATTACGGTTGTCCCCAATGGGATCGATCTTTTGCGCTTTCCTCAGGAGGAAAGGGAGTATCACCGGAAGGCGGTCCGTGAGGCTCACGGGTTGCCGCATAACGCAATTATCCTTCTTTTTGTTGGAAACGAGTTCCACAGAAAAGGACTCTCGGTGCTGATTCACGCTCTGAAACTCGTCAACCGTCGGGACGTGTATGTATTCGTAGCGGGAGGAGACGATGCTGCTCCGTATGTCGAGCGTGCAGGAGTATTGGGTGTTGCTGATCGGGTGAAATTCCTCGGCAAAGTTGCGCGTGTTGAGCCTCTCTATCTCGCAGCGGACCAGTTTCTTTTGCCGTCGAGTTATGAGGCGTTCTCCGTTGCAATGCTTGAAGCCGCCGCCGCTGGACTCCCGCTTGTGCTGACACCCGTAAGCGGAACCGGCGAAGTTCTCGTCGATGGAACAACCGGGTTCTCTGTTCAACAGGAGCCCGGGTCACTTGCTCGCGCCATCCAGCAGATCATCGGGAGTGAATCTCTCGGTCGGTTGATGGGAGCCGCTGCGCGTCATGCCGCGCAGCGGTTTTCTTGGGATCGTATTGCGGAAGAAACAGCTGAGGTATATTCCTGCATTTGTCTACAACAGAAGAAGGTCTTGTGAACATCCCCTGCGAAGCGCTTTGAAGACCACCCCACATCGTCTCTACGCGATTTTCGGGACAGCGCTCGGGCTTGCCCAAATCACGATGGTCTGGTTTCATCGGTATCTCCCGATGTATGATTACCCCATATGGCTCTATGAAGTGAAATGTTTACATCGATTGGTTGAAGGGAATGAAGCCTATACGAGAGTGTTTGAGTGTGCCACGGGCCCTGTTCCCAATATGGCTTTTGTGGGAGGCGCTTCACTTCTCTCGTTGTTGTTCTCATTAGAAACTTCAGGCAAGATTCTCCTGAGTCTGTGTATCATCGGATTTCCGTGGTCATGGCTCTGGGTCGTCCGTCGTGTTGTTGGCGAGTACCGTGGATTGGAATACTTAGGATTTCCCCTGACGCTAAATCTCTTTTTCTGGGGTCGCACATCATACCTGCTCGCGTTGATAGTGTTTGTCGTTGCGGTTGGATGGCTCTACCTCCGCCGTAACGATTCAAACGTCCGTCTTCTTATCGCGCTGGCCGGCCTCTCCGTTGTCTTCTTTTTCCTGCATGGTGCGATTTTGGCACTATGGTGTCTGGTTGCATCCATACTCCTGTTTTCTTCACCTGGCCATCTTCGAGATAAGTTGAAAATGATTGGGGTTGCGCTTTCCCCTGCAGTTGTGCTGGCCCTCTGGCACCATCTGAGTGTCGGCGTGTCAACCACTGTCCAAAGCACGTGGGGTTTTGTCGCCCTTGCCCGAAATCTCTTGAAACCACTTATGCTTTTCGTGAAGAGTTATGAATTGCCTTCCATGGTGCCGCTCTCGCTATTGAACGGTCTGTGGCTTCTTCTGCTTTGCATAAGCATGGTGCCGGTGGGTCGTTGGCTGCTCTCACGAAATGGCGTTCGGCAGCCTCTTTTTCCGACGATTGTGTTGTGCTTGCTGGCCGCAGTGATCCTCCCTAATGATGCCTTTGGCATTTCGTCGCCGGGCGGATACTGCGTTCTCCCGGCTATCTTCTTGATGATAATATCCGGTCCTCGGGCGGAACCGAGTCGCTGGCGTGCGGTTCCGTTGCTCCTTGTAACGCTAGTGCTGACTGCATACACGTTTCACCATGTCCAGAGGGTGGATACCTTAATGTCAGAATTTGTCGGTGACATTCGTCGAAATACAACATCTTCCAATCTTCACTTAACGATTAGGTATGATTGGCCTGCGGGATCAGGAGCGTTCGATGCTATCTCAGCTTCTGTGAATCCTTTATTCGGTGCGCACTACTATTCTCTGCTCGAAACGGATGGAATCGCAATAATTCATGGAACATCTCTCCTTCGTGTTAGATCGGATTCGCGGTGGCTACACCCCCCCTTCAGCGGGGCCACTCGTCAGAAATATCATGAGTCGGTACTCGACAATGTCGATTGGTGCCGTCGATTTGTATCAATTTCGGTAACCGGGAGCAATCCGGAGGCTGCAGAGACCGTTGCACTGCTGCAAACAATGAGATTCTCTACAGTGTGCGCAAAACCTTTATGGACGATACTCGTCAATGCCCAGAGACCAGAAGAACAATGACGTGTTTCCAATCAGAACCAAGGAACATACTGGTCGCCCAGACCATCTACCTGGGTGACCTCCTCCTTACGCTCCCGCTTCTGACGGCCCTCCGTGCACGGTACCCATCTGCAGCCATCGACCTGCTTGTTCAGAAAGATTTGTCCGATCTGATATCCCTTCATCCGGCTGTACGGCGGGTCCTTTCGCTGGATAGGACAGGTGAGCACCGCGGAATTCGTGGACTCCTCCGGCTCGTCCGTGAGATCCGTGGCGAGAAGTATAATATGGCCATCGTTCTGCCCGGCTCTATACGAACAGCACTGCTCTGTCTGGTCTCAGGAGTCCCGAGGCGGATCGGATGGGATCCTGGCACGGCGCTCAGCGGGCAGATGAAGCGGGTGCGTTTTTCCGGGGCGATGCACACTCTCCCTTTTGTCCGGCCGATTCTCTGTTTCGAATTGCTCTACCGGGTGAGTCGCCCCCTCCGGAAACTCCTGCCTCCACTCTTTACGGACACGCTTGAGTTTCATCCAGGTGATCATGCATCCGCACGCTGGGTTGGCCTCGTACGTCGTTCAGATTCCTCAGTTTCCGAATCGATCCCCGCACCCTGGCTGCAAATTCCGGAATCCACCCGGACCAACATCGCGTCGAGGTATCCATCCTCAAGGAAGGGAGGTGTGGTGTTAGCACCCGGAGCGACGCAGCCCACCCGACGTTGGCCAGTGGATCACTTTGGATTGCTTGCCCGTAACCTGGCAGCCGATGGGTACTCCGTGTACATACTTGGTGGCGTAACTGATAGGGAGCTTTCCGAACAGATAGCCCGGATAGCGGGATCTCCGGGCGTACTGGCTGTGGCGGGGGAGCTCACGCCTCTCGAGTCAATGGAGCTCGTCCGGCAGAGCGTTGTTGTGGTCGCAAACGACTCGGCTCCTGTGCATATGGGATCGGCGATGGGGACCCCTACAGTTGCACTCTTCGGGCCGACTCTTCCTTCGTTCGGTTTTGCACCTCTCGCGCCGGGTAGCCGGATACTCGAACGCTTCGGATTGCCGTGCCGACCCTGTACTGTGTATGGAAGCAGCTCTTGTCCTGTGGGAACATTAGAGTGTTTGAAGTCCATTAGTGTTGACGAAGTTTACGCCGCCGTGGTCGCCATTTCCGAAACAACTCGTGCCCGTAGCACATGACAAACAGCAAGATTCTCATCGTTGATCATCATGCGATCCACCTCCAGGGACGGGGCCTCTATCAAGAACTCGCGAAGACGGAAGGGTACACGCTGCGCGTGATTGCCCCGCGTGTGTGGAGGGAATACGGCCTCACAAACTACTTTGACGCCTTTGCCCATCTGCCCGGGAATGCAGAGACTCTCACAGGCAACAACGCGAGGACTCTGACTTCCGCCCATGGCACCCTAAGCGTAATCCCTTCGTCACTGCTCTTCGGGGGAAAGCCTCATCGGAACTTCTATTGTCGTCTCGCGCGCGAATTGCGCACGTTTCGTCCCGACATCCTTCTTGTGAATTCGGAGCCGGAAGGGTTTCTGGCCTGCCAGGCGATATTTCTCTGTGGAATCTTTCGATTGGAAACCGAGGTTCTGTTTACCACCTGGCGCAATATGCGCTATGGCGATCCCGGTGTGCCCTTCCCGGTGAAATGGCCGTGGCTCAGCCGGTTGATCGAGAACTACGTTCTCCCCCGCGCCGCTCATGGTATTGCCCATTCACCGTCTGCAACCGGGATATTCCAATCGCGAAGATTTAACCGGATGTCGTATATTCCTCCCTGGGTGGATGTGGAACGATTCAGCGGAGATTCTGGGAAACAGGGTGTCCATACCGGAGGATACGCTACCCCTGCTAAATTGCGCGTCGGCTTCGTCGGACGACTGGTTCGTGAGAAGGGGGTTGATCTTCTGGTGAAGGCGCTGCAAGACGCCGGATTCGCGTTCTCTCTCACCATCGTAGGCGACGGACCAGAAAAGGGGAGGCTTGAAAGATTAGTCCATGCCTCCGGGCTATCGGAACACTGTACCTTCCTTCTCCCTGTGCCGCAGGACGCTATTCCGGATGTGATGCAAAGATTCGACGTGCTCGTTCTTCCATCCCGGGGACGTTCCGGATGGAAGGAACAATTCGGAAGAGTCCTTATCGAGGCAATGGCAAGCGGTGTGGTTGTGATTGGATCCGACAGCGGAGACATCCCGGAAGTTATTGGCGGGGCTGGATGTATTTTCAGAGAAGAAGATAGCGAAGTACTCCGGACGATTCTGCAGAGACTCGCCGGCGATGAAAGGCTGCGACAGACTTACAAAGAGGCGGGAATTCGCAGGGTTACCGATGAGTATTCATTGGCGGTGGCAGTGAATCGTTACCGTGAGCTCTTTGACACGTTGAAGTTCAAACGAGAAATCCGTACGATAGATGAAAGATCCTCGAAATAGAGTCAGGCATGATGCTCACACGGCTCCTGATAGCTGGCCGCGCACTGGTCAATGGACCCCGCGACCAGACCCCGCTGGACCCCGGCGCGGTCAGGTGCATCCTGACCAGCGAAGTGACGCGGCTGGGTGATGTCCTGACAACAATTCCTGCACTCCGCCATCTCCGCTCAGCGTTTCCCGATGCCCGCATCGTCTGTGTGACAGACAGACGTTTTGTTTCGCTGCTGAAGGCGTGCAATATAGACGTCGAAGTGCTGGGAGTCTCTGCAACCGATACCATCGCCGGGTTATCCTCTGCCATCAGAACGGCCCGCCGGTACAAGCCCGATCTCGCACTCAGTCTCAGTCCGGCCAAACGGAACGCGGCCATTACTCTGGCATCAGGTGCACCGGCTGTGGCCGGATACTTCAGGCCGCTCAAGCAAGCGGCGCAACATCTGTTCCGGTCCGATGTTGAGGCGCAGGGGTTCGCACTCCCACATTCATCAGCATACGAATCGGAACATCTGGAAAATCGCGCATTGCATGTTGTGGGTGCACTCACCGGTTACCCGGAGGCACCTGGACCGGAAAATCTCCCTGTCAGCGGGTCCCCGGCAACAGGCCCTCGATAGACTCCGCAAACATTTGCCCGGTCTGGACATACCGTTCGTCGTGATCCATCCGTTTGCAGCGTGGCGCTACCGCGAATGGTCCGTTGAGAATTATGTTGCCCTGGGGAATATGGTGCTGGAAAGGTATGGACTTCCGGTGGTCTTCCTGGGTGAACACTCAGAGGCGTCTGCGCTCAGATCCATTGCCAGCCGCCTGCAGGAGAACAAGCGTGTCTCGGTATTTCCCTCCGATGATCTCCTCCTGTCAGCCGTGTTGCTTGAGAAGGCGACTCTGTTTGTAGGGAGTGATTCCGGGCCATTACATCTTGCCGCACTTCTGGGCACGCCGGTGGTCGGGTTGTTTGGCCCATCCACTCCGGCCCTTACAGCCCCCGTTGTGCCTCACGGTGCATTCTTGTACGACGCAGTCCCGTGCTCTCCGTGCGCTCAAACGACGTGCGTTCAACCTGAAGATCACTGCATGCAGCGCCTTACCCCGGAGGCAGTCCTCGCAGCCATTGACCAGCTCCTCCAAACACCTCAAGCACACCGGATGGCCACACATGCAAAATGACGGCGTGCTGGGAGTGCGTATAGATCCCTGCGAGAGTGATGGGCTTCTTAATGCAATCACCAGCAGCATCAAGGACCGGCGCAGCGACGTGTATGCGTATGCGAATACCCATGCGCTGAATCTTGCCTGGTCGATGCCGGAATTCCGGGCATTTCTGAATTCAGCCCACACGGTCTACTGCGATGGGGAAGGGGTCCGGCTCGCCGCCCGGTTACTCGGCTTCCGTCTTCCGCGCCGGATCGCCCTGACCTATTTCTTCTGGGATATCTGCAGGGAGGCCGAGCGATTGGGATACAGTATGTTTCTTCTCGGCTCACAAGAGGAACAACTGCAGGATGCCCGGAGTCGAATCCTTGCACGCCATCCGGGGCTGCGCATTGCCGGATCACACCACGGCTTCTTCCCGAAAACCGGCCCCGAATCTGACGCCGTTGTCCGGACTATCCACTCGGCGAAACCGGACATTCTGTTTGTCGGATTTGGAATGCCCCTCCAGGAAAAGTGGATCTCAGCAAACCGCGAACGGCTCACCGCCTCCGCAATTCTTCCGTGCGGCTCCATGATTGAGTATGCCAGCGGCCGGCGGACACTTGCTCCTGCATGGATGAGCAACCATGGTCTGGAGTGGGTCTACAGGCTTTTTCAGGAGCCGGGACGTCTGTGGAAACGTTACCTGCTGGGTAACCCCCTGTTTCTGTTACGGGTGATACGGCAACGATGGAGCAGAACACAATGATGAGGCGGATCGTGCGGAACATCTCTGTCGTAGCACTGCTGCTTTTTGCGGGAGGATACTGTGCGGAAGCGCTTCCAGCCAACGCGGAACCTTTCCGGCTCGTCTCGCAAACTCCAACTTCCTGGACGTATGACTACACACCTTCGCCCCTGTTACCTCAGACCATCATCATCGATGGGTTGCCGCACCATTTGTACGGAGGGAACGAAACAGCTGAGAACGCAGGCCAACCCCTTCTTCCCATAGAAGTCCTTACGCTCGGCGTGCCGTTTGAGGGAACGGTAACGGCAGAACTGACGGATGTATCCTATGCCGACGAACAGGGTGTGCTCGTTGCCCCTTCACCGACATACACACGGACCGAGGAGGGGGAGGCCCTCCCTTCGTACACGAAGATTGCGGATGTGTATGCACAGGATCGGTTCTTTCCCTCTGCGGTTCTGGGAATTGAAGAACCGTACACAGTCCGGCATGCGCGGCTGACCACAATTCGTCTCTCGCCCATTCAATACAATCCCACGACCAGGGTGCTCAGACGCCTGTCCCGGGCCACGCTGGTGGTACGCCTCAGGACGGTACCCTTGCTCAAGGCGGCTCCCGGTCTGCAGGTAACCCGTGATCCGCACTTCGAAGCACAGTACCGATCCATGATGGTCAATTACACGGATGCCATGGAGTGGCGCTACAGGGACGCATCCACTGCGAAGACAGACTCATCCGGGAACTGGTTCACACCCGGCGCATCGTACATACGCCTCCCGATCGCACATGACGGGTGGTATCGTATCACCCTGAGCGACCTTTCCGCTCTCGGGGTCGCGCCTCCGGCCCTGGATACTTCCACGGTGAAGCTCTTCTTCAAGGGGCAGCAGGTCCCCTTGCAGATCGACCCGGACAGGTCCCTGCACTTCTACGGGATGCGCAAACATGGAGATTCCACATATCTCGACTATTACACCGACACAAGCGCCTACTGGCTCGCATGGCAGAATCCCGGGGCGGGCATCCGTTATCAACAAGTTCCGAATCTGACCCTCGCGCCGGTTGATACCCAGTTCGCTTCCCGCCATCTTGTCCATTGTGAAGAGAACAAGGATTATTATGAAGGAACCGGTGACGCCGAGGTGACGCTCAACGGTCTGGCGCCCGGCGAGGGGTGGGCCTGGGAGTATTTTTATCCGAACACCACTGCAAATTTTGATTGTACTCTGGACAATGTCTGGACTGCCGGAGATTCGACTGCTACCATTCGTGTGCGGCTGTTCAGTACCACCCGGTATTATAACACTCCGGATCATATTGCCCGGTTCTGGATCAACGATTCGCTTCTTGGAGAAAAGAGTTTTCAGGGGCGCACCCAGGGGCTGTTTCTCGTCAGTTTCCCTTCGCGGTGGCTGAAAGAAGGTGCCAACAGTCTCAGGATTCAGTCCATACCCACGGCAAGCTCTCCCAATCAATTCTACCTCGATTGGTTTGAAATAGAGTACGTGCGCTCACACGTTGCCGTGAATGGTCACGCTGTCTGTTCTCTTTCTCCGCGCGCGGGTGAGCCTGAGGCCAGGATCTCGGTCCGGGGTTTTCCCTCGCCAGCAATTCGTGTTCTGGACCTGACGACAGGGCGGGCGATTCAAACCGTGACGGTAACGGCCGATGGCGGAGGAACATATCGTGCGGTTTTTGATGATACCCTGACGGTCGCACGGCGGTATCTTGTCGTCGCTGACACATCAGCCATGCAGGTCACGAATGCAAGCCGGAAGACGTTCGCCGGATTACGCCAGCATGGCACCGGGGCTGATTACATCATCATCACGCATGGGCTTTTCCGGCAGGCGGCCAACACGCTCGCAGCGCACCGCCAGGCACGCAACGGGGTGCGTGCTGTGGTCGTGGATGTCCAGGATATCTATGATGAATTTAATTACGGCCATCTGAGCAGCGAATGTATCAAGGACTTCCTCCGCCATACGTATACAACCTGGCCTGCGCCCGCTCCGGCGTATGTGCTCATGTTCGGGGATGCCTGCTGGGACTTTCGACGGAATATGGCCTCGAGTGTTATGACGAACTATGTCCCGGCCTACGGAGTCCCGGCCGGGGACAACTGGTATGTGTGTTTTGATTCCACGCGTCCCTTCCTGCCCTCCATACAGATTGGCCGGCTCCCGGTACAAAACCCCGCGCAGGCTGCTGCTGTCGCGGATAAGGTGATAGGATATGATTCGTACACACTTGCCGACTGGAACAAGAACTTTCTGTTTATCTCGGGCGGGACCACGCCGACCGAAAAGATCACGTTCGACGGTCAGAGTAATGCATTGATTCAGGATATCGTTCTGCCTGCGCCGATAGGCGGAACACCATTCCGGGTGTACAAAACCACAGCCAACACGATTGACGGGGAGAACAAGCAGCTCCTGCGCAGTCTGGTCAAAGACGGACTTGTGTTTATGAATTTCCTCGGTCATTCGGGAGGACGAATCTGGGGAGTGGACATCGGCACGCCCGCCGATCTGGAGAACACCACCGGGATGCTTCCGTTTGTAACATCCGTGAGCTGTAACGTCGCGGCTTTCGCGGAACCATCCAGTAACGTGCTCTCGGAAGATTTTGTTCTGGCCGATCATCGGGGTGCTGTGGGGATGTGGGCATCATCATCGGTGGGGTATGCGAACATCGGGGCAAGTCTGGTGCGCAACTTCCTCGAGAATGTCCGTAATGACACTGCCAGAGTGCTTGGCAAGATCACCACAGGGGCGCTGATCAAACTCTGGCAAACGCGCGGGTCGGACTATGTTACTTTAGCGTCAGTCAATTTGAACCCTCTGCTGGGTGATCCGCTCACAGCGCTTGCCATCCCGCGAAAGCCCGATCTGGCGATCACCCCGCAGGACCTGGCATTAACTCTGCAGACACCCACGCCGATGGATACGGCGGTCCATGTGCGTATGGTTGCGCACAACTACGGACTCGTCCCGTCTGACAGCGTCGCCCTTTCCATGACCGATGCTTCCGCGAGTGGAGTTGATTCCGTGGTGCAGGTCCCTGCGTATACGGCCGACTCTTCACCGCGACACTGTTCTGATACCATGGCGCGGAACATCGGTACGAGGTTCGCATCTGCTGCATGTCACTCTGGATCCGGCGCTGACGATTGATGAAGTATCAAAGACAAACAACAGCGCCACGCTGGCGGCGTATGTTTCCGCGCACACGATTCTGGCTGTGCGTCCGCTCATTAATCAGGCCATCGCCCCCGGTGCGGTGGAACTGGTGGTCAGTACGCCCGTGTCGGGGGATACCGGCGTCACAGCGTACGAGTTTGAGCTTGATACGTCGATGGGATTCATCGCCGGATCTGCCATCACGTCGGGCCTGTTGCAGCCTGGTCCCGTCGGGGGGCGATGGACTACGCCGGTGTTATCCACGCCGGGAGTCTATTTCTGGCGGGCACGCACGAGGGTGGATACGCTGGTCGGAAAATGGGTGGTGGGGCGGTTTTTGATCGATGCAGGGGCTCCGCCCGGGCCGATGGTTTTGTGGCGTGAAAAAACCGGAACACAGTTTTCAGCCGGACTCCCCGCCGGAACCGGCGCTACGGATTCGGGTGTAACACTTCGTGCGTCTCCCTCGTTGACTGTGGGTGCCCGATCTCTCGGGTACCGTGCAGATGCAAACAAGGATTTCTACAGTACCATCTGGGTGAACGAGCAGACCGTGACGGGATTCTGGTGGGAACACGGGAGCAGCTTTATGGTGGTACGATTGAACGCGTTCTCGGGCGCATTCAATTTTAAGGCTTTTAATGTTGCCGGCAATGCGGCTCTCGCCGATTCGATGAAGAATTTTCTGGATGCTACGAACAATGGGGACTATCTCCTCATCACCGTAATTTTTGACGGATACTCGAATGTCTCGGAAGCTCTGCGTACGAGTTTACGATCACTCGGAAGCACGCGGATTGATTCTGTGCGCCCGGGCCATTCCTGGATGCTCATTGCCAGAAAGCAGGCCGCACCCCCGTATTTTGCCCTTGAACAGTGGAGTCCGGCCGGAGTCGCAGAGGACAGTACGACGATTCCGAACAATTACGCGGTGGGAACCGGAACGTACGTTTCGGTCCGAAATCCATTTCCTTCTCTTTTCGAAAAACTACGATGGACGCCTCAGCTCACCGCAGGGGTTCATACCATGCGTGCTGCCGTGCTGGGGGTGAGGTCCGACGGTTCAGCTGACACGCTTGCCCGTGTTGAATCTAATGAACCTGAACAGGATCTCGCCGGACTCACCCCGTTGTTTGCTGATTCGGCATACACTCATGTCGGGATTTCGGCAACACTCACGACGACTGACGCGCTTACCACGCCGGTTCTGAGGGAGTGGTCGATGGGCTTCATTCCTCCGGCAGATCTCGCGGTTAGCGGGCGGACGGTTGGGGAAAGGGCCCTGATCCTGGCAAAAGGTACCGGGATTCAGATTCCGCTCACGATACACAACATCGGATATCGAACTTGCGACAGCGTGCGGATTCGCATAGATCTTAAAAAACCTGACGGAACCGGGCAACCGCTCTCCCATGCCACCGCCGGAAGTATCCCGGTCGACAGCAACCGAACCATAATGTTGTCCGTTCCGACAGATGGACTCTCGGGCTTCAACATCCTCAACGTCATCGTGTCACCTCCGGCCGGCATCCGGGACCTCCTTGCGGAGAACAATCTGGCCAGCGTGGTGGTCAATGTCACATCGGTGGATGAACCTCTTGCGGCCACAGTCCGTGTGTACGCGGACGGCGTACCGTTGATGGATGGGGATTACGTGTCCAGCCGGCCGCAGTTCTTGATCCAGCTCGCAGAGCTGACAGGCATCAGGCAGGGGCAGGAGAGGGTACAGCTTTATGCCGATAACCGGCTTGTAAGTTCAGAAGGCGGGACGGTCAATGGCACGACCTCGCAGACGGGAGCCGCGGCAGACGGTTTTGTATTTTCGCCCCAGCTCAGCGATGGACCGCATGAGCTTGCCGTGCGTCTGTATCGCTGGAACGGGACGTCCGGGATAGACTCTGTCGAGCACCGGCTGGTTGTTACTGTCGTGAGTGACACGCGGATCCTGCGTGTGTACAACTATCCCAACCCCTTCTCTACATCCACAGAGTTTACCTTCGTCCTCACCGGAGCGCGTGCGCCGGAGGACTTGACGATCAGGATCTTCACGATAGCCGGCCGTCGTATTCAGGAGTTACGTGTCCCGCACACTGACCTCAAAGTGGGATTTAACCGAATTCACTGGGACGGGCGTGACAGTGACGGTGACGAGATAGCGAATGGATACTATCTGTATCAGATCCAGGTAAAGGGAGAGGGTAAGGTGGAGACTGCTGTGGAGAAGCTGGCCAAAGTGAGGTGAAACAGGATTACGCAGAGAAAACGAAGAGAGAAGAATCCGTGGATTCTTCTCTCTGTCGAATGGAGCTACACCCCGCCGCATGTGTCAAGCGTGTTACGCTGCATCCTTCCCGAACCCCGACTCCATCTCTTCCTTTTTCAGGAGTTTCCAGATCGTCCGTTCTGACATTGAGATGTTATAACGTTTCTCGAGATAGGCGCGCAGACGGCGCTGTCCGTAGCCGGTCTGTTCACGCGCTTCTCTGAGAATCCGGATGGAGCTTTCCGGCGTTGCGCGCGGGAATCGATGGGGACGCCGCGACCGATCAACAAGCGCCTTGGTGTTCCCCTTGTCCTGCTGATACCGTTTAAACCACTTATAAAAAGTCTTACGGCTTATGCCGAACTTCCGGCACACCGCCTGCACGTTTTTTGTTTCCTCGTAGCACAGCATCCAGGCCAACCGCGGATGCAGCGACCCGCCCAGGGGTGAGTCTTCCGGAGGATATGCAGCTCTCCCCGCATGTTCGTCCGCACGTTTTTCGTTATGTTCTTCCATTCGCTCTCCTGTACCCTCCGTTATTTCACGTACACCATTTTTCCGGTTCCGCTCGACTGTCCCGCCTGAAGGCGATAATAGTAGACGCCGCTTGCTGTCACGCCTGTTTGTTCCGTCGTGAAAAGAGCCAGATGTGTGCCGGCTTCCTGATACGCGTCGATGAGAATGCCTATTTCCTGGCCGATTTCATTGTACACCGTCAACCGCACCATGCCCGCCGTTGGCAGCGAATAGCGGATTGTCGTGGAGGGGTTAAACGGATTGGGATAGTTTTGTTCAAGGCTAAACTGATGGGGAAATGAACCCTCGGTAACAGTCGTGACATTTGAAGGAAGTTCCACCAGGACTGCATCGGAGAAATGTTCGCTCCCGTCCAGATCCACCTGGCGCAGCCGTATGTAGATGCATCCCGAAATCCTGTCACTGCACACCCAGCCAAAAACATACGCGTGCTGTTCGAGTGTCGTCCCATGCCCCGCAATGAACCCCCCGGGGATGTCTTCGAAGATACCGTTATCGGCGTTCTTCATCTGGACAAAGAACCCGTAGTTGTTCAACTCGCTGAGAGTTGTCCACGAAAGCTGGATCTGTGAACTCCTCGTGTTGTATGACCCTTCAAATGAAGCCAGTTGGACCGGGAGCAGCCCGTCGACCAATGTGATCGTGGTCTTGGGGTCGCCGATCACGACATCCATCCAGGAGACATAACGGGATGCCATAAAATAACTTTCCGCCAGATTGTAGCCCGACACATAACGGTCGAACAACACGGCGGAGTTTGCCATGGAGCTTGCATAGGGTTCGTACACGTAACCTTTAACCCCGCTCACCCCTTCACGGACCAGGTCGGCGACAAGAGACTGGCCATAGGACGGCGGGTCTTCGAAGGAGCGGCCTGAAGTGGAGACGTACGTTTCGGCGAGCGCACCCCTGGCCCACGAATTGCCGGGCATCGCATATTGAGAGAACTGATCCGCACAGCGGTCATTGCTCCCCCAGCTCACATACCCCACAACTTCATGGCGCATCGTGACGTATACAGAATCGGTGTTCAGCTCAACGGTTTTTCCCCGGGCGATGAGTCCTGCACAGGCCTGGGAGAGGTAATCATTAAGATAGGGAGCCGTTGTGTTCCATGAGGGATCCTGATCGAATACAAACCGTGACAACGAGTTCACGCGGGTTTCCGGTCCACTCCGATCGATGAGGTCGAGCACCTCCTGCGTGGAATATCCGTCAAGACGTGTCACAAGGTACATGTTATAGGCCGCGCGTGTAAACTGTGCTGTCCTGGCGTAGTATGATGAGTACGGTCTCCCGCTTCCGCCGATAAGGTGGGCATTGGAACTCAGAATCAGCATGAGTTCACTTTCCACGGACGACGAAGGTGAATTTAGAGAAAAGGTGTCGCCCCGGTTGACTTTCAGCGGTACGCCCTTGGTGGTGACAAGGTAGTTGATCGTGTTCACAAGGTTATTTGCCTGGAGGTACGATTCGATCTGACCGCGCAGGGATTGGAATTCGGCATCATCGATTTCTTCGTTTTGCGATACATTGACATAGACCAGATTCGCGGCCGGTATGTCGCGTTTTGCCTTGAAATAATCACCGATCGTCCGGGATGCCTGGCTGTTTGTATTCACGATCACCGCCACATCACTGTAATCGGTGGCAGCATATGATACAGTGCAGGGACCAAACACCAGTCCGACCAGAGCGAGTGCGCACGGTGTCGCGCGCCTCATGTGAGTTCCTCCGTTTTCATCGATGACATTCATTCACGGCATGTGCCACATCGGTGACAGCGGGGAAAACGTCAAAAAGCGGGAGAATCCAACGAAAATCAGAAATTCAGAGCGTATGCCGGGGTGTGGATTCTACATGCGGATTGTAAAGTTTGCCTGAAGTTTCGTTGCACTGTGTAATCATTTCCCCTATATTCACCTAACCATCAGAAGGAGAAAGCATGGCAAAGGTTCCAATGACTCCACCCGCAGATCCCGCCCCTCCACCGGTCAACCGTGACCAGAATACGTGGGCGATGCTCTGCCATTTGAGCGCACTCGCAGGGTTTATCATCCCGTTGGGGAACATCCTGGGTCCCCTGGTGATCTGGTTGATCAAAAAAGATGAGTACCCTCTGGTAGCAGACCAGGGGAAAGAGGCCTTAAATTTCCAGATCAGCATGACGTTATATTACATTGTATCGGCCATCCTGATCCTCATCTTGATTGGCCTTGTGCTGCTTGTCGGACTTGCCCTGTTCAGCCTTATCGTAACGATCATTGCAATGGTCAAGGCCAATGAAGGCGTAGCGTACCGATATCCGTTGTGCATCAGGTTTATCAAGTAGAAGGTGGTGTACCTTTGCGTATGAATACCCGATTTCAACTGGCCCAACTGCCAACTCCGCTTGAGCCTTTGCCCCGGTTGAGTGCGCATCTGGGCGGTCCGTCACTGTTTATCAAGCGTGACGATCAGACAGGGCTTGCGCTCGGCGGCAACAAAACGCGGAAGCTGGAGTTCCTGATCGCGGATGCGCTGGCTCAGAAAGCGGATGTGATCCTGACAGCGGGTGCGGCGCAGTCAAACCATTGCCGTCAGACTGCCGCGGCAGCAGTGCGGGCCGGGCTTCCGTGTGCTCTGATACTTGGCGGACCCCCGCCGGTATCTTCGAATGGAAATCTGCTCCTGGATCAGCTTCTGGGAGCAGAAATCCACTGGACTGATCGGGACCGGCGGGTGGAGCGGATGGACGAGGTTGCCGCTGCCTACCGGAAGAAGGGAAAAAAACCGTATGTCATACCGTACGGTGGGTCAAATGGAATTGGCGCGCAGGGATACGTGCTGGCTATGCAGGAGGTGATGTCGCAGATCAAGGCAATGAAGATCCAGCCGGAGACGATCATTGTTGCGTCCAGTTCGGGTGGCACGCAGGCGGGTCTGGTTCTGGGGGCGAAACTGCATGGTTATGCCGGCGCGATTCTCGGTATCAGCATTGACAAGGGTGAACGTGGTCCGGAGCGATACGAAGATGAACTTGCGGCAATCGCAAATGCCACTGCCGGTGCCATGGAGGTTGACCTGCGCCTGAAGGCGGAGGATTTTCTGGTGGATTACGGATATCTCGGCGGGGGATATGGCATAGTGGGTGATCTTGAACGTGAGGCGATTCTGCTGATGGCCCGTCATGAGGGGATCATACTGGACCCGGTGTATACGGGGAGAGCGTTCGGGGCGGTGGCGAAGAACATGAAGGGTGGTCGGTGGGGAACCACTCTCTTCTGGCACACCGGGGGAGCGCCTGCGGTGTTTGCGTATGACCGGGAGCTGGGGGGATAGGTGAGGGGATAAGGCAAGACGGGCATGTGGGTTGCGTTGCAGGATAGCCCGGATTTGGCTATATTGACGTTCCCTGGAGAGGTGGCCGAGTGGTTGAAGGCGCCGGTCTCGAAAACCGGTATACCGCTTGCGGTATCCAGGGTTCGAATCCCTGCCTCTCCGCATTCAGTGTGTTTTCGACAGTTTTGTCCTTTCGGGATTAAAAACACGTGCATGAAGAGAGGTGAGAATAGCGACTTAATCACACAGTAGGTCTTCAAACGTCGATGTCATAGTCTCAATTCATCTAGGCCGGAAATCTCCTATTCGACATCATCCAGCACAGTAGCTCAGGGACGAATTATGAGCTGTGACGCCTCGATCAATCCCTTTGTGCTCTCCCCGCAGGGAACTCGACGCTTCAGCTTTCGCCCCATCTCCGCTTTGCTTCTCTCTGCGTTGTTTTTAACGCAACTCCCAAGCTGTCACAATCCCACAGAACCGCCACCCGATGTCCCGCCCGAATTTATCTCCAGAGGCATCCTACCATTGAAAGTGGGTTACTACTGGCAATATGATCGATATGCACTCACCGATAGTGGAACGACCGCCGGCAAGATCGGTTCGATCGGATTCAAGATCTCAGGTCGGTCGGTCAGTGCATCGCCGCAATACGGCGATACAGTTCTGCACTGGGTCCCCTACGATCCACAAACTGGTCAAACGGGCTATGTTGAGTGGTTCTATCGCAATTATTCGGACGGGCTTTACATTATGGGTGGTCGCGCTCCTACGGATTCGGTTTACACAAAGCTCCAATTGTTGAAATATCCGGTGCGAAAGGGAGACGCATGGACTCGGCCGCATCTGATATTCCATATTCTAGATCAGAAGTTCTCGATCCCAGACTCTCTATCATATGCATGTATCGACACGAACGCTCTTTTTGAAACGCCGCTCGGGACATTTGCGTGTATCGTATACAATCACATGGAACCAATAGAGGAGATTCCTGGGAAGGAATACGACATTCTGGAATTCTACTCGCGAACAATCGGGAAGGTTGGAGAGATCCGGCACATCTATAGCACTTCCACGCACGATCGGTTTCCAATCCAGAAAGACGTATTGGTCAGCACTAATGTTGAGGCCACGGACTAAGGATCACCGCTCATAGAGGAAGCCGCAGGTAGTCATCACACCGTGGAGTTTGTGCTATACGGTCGCGGTGTATCGAAACAACCTGCTGGTCAAGACGACATACTATGAGGTTGTTACAGACGGATCCATGGGTGCTTCTTCTCTCTGTCTCACCCTGGATGGCAATCGGGAGTATTCGTTTGGCGTTGACAACCGATTGATGGGCTTTGACAGCCGGCCGGTCGACGGCCAGGCCGAGCTGTACATCAGAAGCTGGTGAGCTGAAAGAAAAGGCCTACGCTTTGCCGCTGACCAGCGCTTCGAAGACCGGACCATGACGAGTGAAGAAGAAGTGAGCCGTGCCTGGAGGAAGTCCCGGATTGTATCCTCCACCATCCCATCCGCGTATTTTGAGTCAGCGCAGAACATCCCCCCCCCCAGCTTCCATTCTCCTGAAGTACCACTCGCCCCACGTTTTATTCCGATAATCTGATTGGCTCTGTACGATTGTTGCCGAATTTCCGGCCATGACCCCGATTGGCCGGAATTACGGCAGGGTGACAGCGGCATGGAATCTCAAGGGGAACAGAGCCTGAACAGCTGGCGTTATACGGAGTATAACTCTACCCATCAAAACACATCGGAGCATGTCCTCATGAATACTCGATATAACGCGGCATTGATCGTGCTGCTACTATGGGCAGTGGGAAGCCAGGCTCAAACGTTCACGCCATCTCGTTTTGCAGGCACCTGGATGGGAAGCTGGATCAACCAGACGTTTAACAGCAACGGACCGGCGAAGCTCGTCGTAACAGTGAATCCGGCCGATTCGACAATGCTGCTGATGCTCGACCTCGACGGGTTTGTCGGAGGAATGTTGGACCCGCCGGCATGGTTCGCAACGGGGAAGTACGACAACACCGGCATGCGCCTGGATTCCGTTGCTACGGAAGGCACCCTGTCGCTCCGATGGAAAAGCAACGACAGTGTCATGTGGTCTTTCACCAATATGACTTCCCCGGGATTTTCCTCTCAGACCGGGGCGGGAATGAGTACTGCTGATTCGATCTCCCTCGACTACACCGTATTCTTCTCGCCGGCGGGAAGCGCAACGGGGATCACAAAACTCACAAAGGTCTCTACAACCTCCGCACAGGACCCAACGATGGGTTTGCCATCCGGTTATGCCCTGTACGATAATTACCCGAATCCATTTAATCCATCCACGAACATCAGGTTCCTGACTCCGGATAACGACCGGGTGCGTATTACGGTCCATGCCCTGTCAGGAGAAATCGTAGCGGTGCTCACCGACGGGCGTTTTGAAGCGGGTATGCATTCAGTGGTGTTCGACGGCACGGGGCTCTCCACCGGTGTGTACTTCTATCGCATGGCGACGCCCACGTTCAGCGCGACACGGAAGATGGCATTCGTGAAGTAGATCTCATGCGCTGTTCATGCGCACGACGTCAGTGATGCCGGCGATCGTATCGAATGAATCGTCGCGGAAAAAGCCGGCGATCAAACGGATCGTCACCCCGGTCTGTTCGAGATGGAAGAGGTGGTCGGCATTCCGGATGGTGGTGAACAATGAGTGTGGATGAAGGGCTGCGACGGCCCTTCCGGATGCCGGGGGGGTGAAGGTATCGAATTCCCCCGCAACGATGAGGATCCTGATGGAGGGATCGAGACCAATTTCCATCTCCGGATGATCCAGCAGGTGTTGCGCATTGACGAGGTAGTGAAAATGGTGGTCTTCAGGCAGCCGGACAAGTTGATTATACAGAAGGCGGCGCACGATAGGGAAACGTGGTATACGCTCTCTCTTGTTGCCGTTTTGAAGGAGACCGCACACGGTTTCGGCAAAAGCCTGCATGTTTCGGTTGCGCAGGTGGTCCATGCCGCACCGGATGGTTGCCCGGCTCTCGGGGGAAAGTGAGCGCGTCACACCGGCGAGCATCAGATGGCGCACGTGACGCGGATATTCCCGGGCAAATGCGTAACCAATTGCCGCGCCGTAAGAGGCGGAGATAACATCAATCTTCGCAACCCCTTCCCGCTCGAGGATCGCTGCGGCACACCGGGCGAGTTGCTTCAGGTCAAACCTGCCGGCTGGTATGGGATCGGCGTCACCCGCCCCGGGGAGATCTGCAATAATAACCGGAGCTTCCCGGGCAAAGTGGTGAACATACTTGACCCAGGAGTCCATCGTCTGGAGGAAGCCGTTGAGTATGAACACGGCAGGACGCTGCGA
Organism: uncultured Bacteroidota bacterium; assembly: GCA_963700635.1. GTDB lineage: Bacteria > Bacteroidota > Ignavibacteria > UBA10030 > UBA6906 > JAGDMK01. Next base: position 280,036 of record CAVOYH010000005.1, read on the forward strand.
ACCAGGTGCATCAAAACGCCTGTACAGGAACCGGAACCCTTCGGCGTTGATAACCCGCGTTAGCCCATCGTTGAGTTGCATAGTTCCTCCTGCCGTATCCCCTGCCTCCATACCGTTTGGAGAACACCATTGTAGGCGCCACGGGTTTCAGGGGACCAATTGAAAAATATAAAACAGATTGAACACAAGCCAGGGCGCGGGACCAGGGGAATGCCACAGGGAAGGGTGGTATCGAACACCCTTCAAGGGAGCACCACCCGGGGGGATCAAAAAAGGGGGAGAGGGACCGCACGCCCAGTGCCGGCCTCTCTCCCTCTTGGATCTATGGTATGCCCAAAACGTTGGTATTGGCGCAACACGGACCGGGGATTACCATTTGAGATTCTCCCACCGTGATCGCCCCTCAACACCTACGAATCGCCCAGGTTCATCACCAGGGTAGGTGCATCGTGACGGAGATTCCGTTACTTCCGCAGTTTTGGATGGTCAGAGTAGATTTCATCGGCATGATTTGAAAAGTACTTGCCGATCATCTGATTGTATTGCCTGCGTGCGGCCTGATCTGCCCAATACTTCTCAAAGAGCTCGTCATCCTTCTTGCCGGCTGCCTCGATGCTTGCCCAGTCTTTGTACTCGTTTATAAAAACCATATCCAGACTGTTGGCGCCGTAGTAATGCCGCATGACTCTTTGGCTCAGAATGAGAGGATTCTTCATTGTGACCTGCTCGTGATAGAGCAGCAACAGCGAATCACGCTCTGCCATTCTCCCACCGTCAGGCATCCGCATGTGTTGTGTTGACGAGACGTAAATGTTCGTGGGCGCGGGTGCCTGTTCTTGCGCAGGGGCCGGGCTGGCCAGGAGCATGAGTGCTGCGCTTGCGAGCGCCAGGGGGATTGAAAGGTTCTTCATATGTGCCTCTTTGTAATGAGTGATTGTTATGTTGCTATTGTGCCTAATTGTTTTCACGTGCCGAAACCCGAGCGCGCCCGGCCGGGCCACTAGTGCCCGCTCAGCCACTGCTCGAAGCTTGTGTTGATTTCGCCCTCGCGATAAGTCCAGTCGGGTCGTAGGCGCAATCCGCTGTGGTCTCTCCAGATAAAATCAATCGCCTCGGCCGACTCGTGTGCATCGCTAACGCGAAGTACGTGTAACGGTTTGTTCTGGACCACCGTCTCTCTTACTTCACACGTTATTTTCTGGTGCAGCAACGCATTGCGGATGATGTCCGCCTGACGGGGATCAAATGTCGCCCAGACGCTGCCGTCAGAACCTGTCGGATACCCTTTGGGGTCAAGGTCAAGGCCGCTGACTGAATGGAGCTTTTGCACTTTTGCCACCTCCATGTTCATCAACGCAATCGCGGGATTACTCGCATGCGTGATTCCATCAGTTTGGTGTGCTCTCGAGGTGTGGGTCCAGGATCTTACGCGTGAACTCTTAGCCAAGCTCGCAAAAAATATGAGAATATTCTTGTAGTTATCACGCATTTGTCAGGATATTTGGGTCAGATTCGAGGAATCTACGAAGCAAGGTTAAGGCTGGGGGGCAGGTCAAGGGTGAGAAGTACGTGGATTTGGCTCTAAAGCCTATGGCTTCCGGTACGCTGAGGGGGTCTGGCCGAACTGCTTTTTGAACGCCCGGGAAAAATGGGCCTGGTCGGAGAAGCCGAGTCTGTACGATATCTCGGCCACCGAGCCGGCGTTCTGCTTGAGAAGGTCCGCTGCACGCTGCAGGCGCAGGGAACGGATGAGCTCGCCAGAGGGTTGCCCAACCAGAGCGTTCAGCTTCCGGTTCAGTTGAGAAATACTCATGCTCGCATCCCGCGCCAGCTCTTCCACTCCGAACTTCTCATCTTCAAAATGGGCCTCGATGCACTTGATGACCCTTTCGAGAAACGCCTTGTCGATTGATGTGGCGGCGATCTCGGAGGGTTTGATGATCGTTGCCGTGCTGTACCGTTTTCGCAACTCCTCGCGCCGTGCGATGAGGTTCCTGACCTGGGCCCGCAACTCTTTCGCGCTGAACGGCTTTGTCAGGTAGAGGTCAACGCCCCGTTCGAGGCCTTCAATCCTGTCGTCCAGTCCGGCCCGCGCAGTTAGCATGACAACCGGGATGTGGCTCGTCTTTGTGTCACCGCGGATCAGTCTGGTGAACTCGTAACCATCAACACCCGGCATCATCAGGTCTGTGACGATAAGGTCTGGAATTCCCTCCTGTGCTTTCGCCACGCCGTCTGAACCGTTCACCGCTTCGACGATCGTGTAGAGGTCTTCGAGCTGTTCCCGGATGTACGCGCAGACATCTGCATTGTCCTCCACAATCAGGATCACTTCACCGCTGCTGGCATCGCCGGGGAGGTGTGCGGCGCCTTCCTGCTCATCAGGAGGAACTCCCGGCACCGCTACGGCCCCCGATGAGACCGCAGGCGCTTCACCAGCATGTGTTGCCTGAAGTTTCGGAAGACGAACAACAAATGTTGTCCCAACCCCCTCCTCGCTCGTGACGGTAATCGATCCACCATGTAATTCCACAAGTTCTTTTGCCAGTGCAAGACCGATTCCGGTCCCTTCGTGGACCGTGGTTCCGGCATTCCCGGCCTGATAGAACCGGTCAAAGATATGAGGGATCTCACGTTGAGAAATGCCGATGCCGGAGTCGCGCACGACTATCTGGACGAAATCTCCGCCCGGCGGCGTCACCTCCACGCGTATTGTGATCTTCCCGCCACGAGGGGTGAATTTTAAAGCGTTGGAGAGCAGATTGTAGAAGATCTTCTCCATCTTGTCCTGTTCGAATACGACGAGTATCCTGTCCGCTTCAGACTCGAACGTCAGCGCTATAGCACGTTGTTGTGCAAGCGATTCGAAGGCGGATGCGATATTTTTAAGGAATGACACCACATTCTGCGACTCTGCCCGGAGTTCCATCCCGCCCGCTTCGATCTTGGATAGGTCCAGCAGCTGGTTGATGAGATTCAAGAGCCGTCCTGCATTCCTGAGCGCGACCTGGAGTTTCCCTTTTTCTTTCGGGTCAATCCCGGAGGACATCACACTGTCAATCTGCCCCAGGATGAGTGTCAGCGGTGTGCGGAACTCGTGCGAAATGTTTGCGAAAAACCTGGACTTTACCTGGTCCAGCTTCTTCAGGTTTTTTGCGTCTAATTGCTCGATCTGCAGTTGGTTCTTCAGTCGGAGACGGTTCATCTCATACCGGCGTAGCGAATAGAGAAGCGCGACCACCAAAAACGCGTAGAGTCCGTACGCCCACCAGGTTCTCCATGCGGATGGCCGCATCGTCACTGCGAGGGAGGTCCCCACCTCATTCCAGACACCATCGTTGTTTGAGCCTTTCACACGAAAGACATATTCCCCCGGAGGAAGATTGGTGTAGGTTACCGAGCGGTTCTTTCCCGCGTAAACCCAGTCCGGGTTGAATGGTTCCAGTATGTATGAATACTGGTTTTTTTCGGGCGACGAGAATGCAAGCGCAGCGAATTCGAACGTGATACTATTCACGCCCGGACCAAGGGTGACGGACGTAGTTTCTGTGATGTGCTTTGTAAGGACGGGGTTTGTGTCCCTGGTGGATATCTCACGGTTATCGAGCTTCAGCCCGGTCAGGACAATCTGCGGAATGTGTATGTTGTCTTTGACGGAATCCGGATGGAAATAGTTGAGACCGTTGATGCCACCGAAGAACATCTCGCCGCTGGAGCTCCGGAAGTATGCTCCCGTATTGAATTCATTGCTCTGCAACCCGTCCCGTACATCGAAGTTCCTGAAGGTCCCAAGCTCGGCGTCGAAACGGGACAGCCCCTTGTTTGTGCTCAACCACAAACGGCCCCTGTTGTCAGGGAGTATACCGTACACGACGTTGTTCGGCAATCCATCCGCGTCGGTAAAATGGGTGAAATGGCCCGTCGCCCTGTCGAGACGATTCAGCCCTCCACCCGCGGTCCCGATCCAGAGCACGCTGTCAGGCTTCCGGGGATCGGGGCAGATAGACTTTACCCAGTTGTTGCTGATGCTTGCTTTATCGTGCGGGATGGTCCGAAATTCTACAAACGTCCCGGTGCCCGGGCTGAACCGGAGTAATCCGTCTTCTGTCCCGATCCAGATCTGCCCCTGGCGATCTTGCCAGAGCACCGGCCGGGGCTGCTCCTTGGGAGGCGTGCGACGATACCGTACATGTTTGAATCGGCCTTCCTCGGCATTGACGAGTTTGCTGAGGTAATTGGCCGTCATGACCCAGATTGTGCCGCTACGATCTTCAAAAACCGTCCTGACTTCTTTTTCGCGGAGACTTGAAGAATCTGCGGGATCAGAAACGTATTGACGGGTACTCCCTGTTCGGGGAGAATACCGGAACAGTCCCTGTGAAGTGGCAAACCACATCTCGCCCGTCGGGGACTGGATCATTGACCAGCTCCCGGTGTTCCCGAAGTCGTCGGGCCGGTCGGAGGTCGTCTCGAAACTTTTCCACTTCCCGGTTTTGCGGGTCCATTTGTACAGGACGTCAGTGCTCATCCATACATCGCCCGCCAGGTCTTCCAGAACAGACCGGACACTGAACCCCGCAACGCGCGATGTCGCGTCGCGTTGTCGTACGAGCATGGCAAAACGCGTTGCGTTGGGATCGTACGTATCAATGCCCGCTCCACCGGTACCGAACCAGAGCATGCCCGTGCGATCCTGCCACGCGCTCAGGATCGTGTTGTAGCCGATGCTCCGGTTATCCGACGGGTCATTGCGGAAATAGTCGTAGGTCAATGTGGGGACATCGAACCTCATAAGTTCGCCGGGTGTGCAGAGCCAAAGCCGGCCCGTGCGGTCTTCGAGAATCCGCGTTATGGTTCCCCACCCGAAGCGGGAGATCGCGTTGTGATGCGGGAAGAGTGTGTACGTCCCGTCCGTCTGTTCAAATCTGACGAGACCACTGGGGGTGCCAAGCCAGAGAAGACCGTCGCTGCTTTCGTGAACCGCCGTGATCGCATTGTCACCGTCAAAGGCTGGAGCGCGGGGATCTTTGGTCACGATGTGAAAGTGGTCGAAGCTATCGTCGCCGGGACGAAAACGATCCAGTCCACGCCCCGTCCCGAGCCAGACTGCCCCCTTCGAGTCGACAAGCAGTGCTCTCGCGGTGGTGTGACTGAGACTGCCCGGCGTACGCGGATTATGGACATACTGCCGTATACGCATTGCCCCGGCCGTCCCATGCGGGCTCTGGATTCTAAAGACACCGTCGCCGTCCGTTGCGATCCAGAGTGCGCCGGTCGCATCTTCGGCTATCGACTGGATCTTTCCGGGTTCCTGGCTCTGCGCCGAATCGGCGAAGAGCGGCACCCGTTGAAACCGGTCATGGTCCCTATGGAAGAGGTTCAGCCCGGCATCCAATGTTCCGGCCCAGATAAACCCCCTGCTGTCTTCAAACAACGCTGTTACATAACTGGAAGAAAGGGAAGTCGAGTCGAATGAATTGTGCTGGTACACGGTAAAGGAGTAACCATCGTACCGGTTGAGCCCATCTTTCGTCCCGAACCACATGAATCCCTTCTGGTCCTGGAGAATGGCAAACACGGCATTCTGGGAAAGGCCCTCGTTGATTGTCAGATGGTGGAAAGAAACGTCCTGCGTCTGGGCGAGCGCGGGGAGGACGACCACAAGGAGTAGCAGAGTGGTAATTCTCGTTCTTCGAAGGAATGCCATCATGCGGGATATGTTACATTCGCTGGGAGAATTCTCACGGGACTGAGCCTGCATTAGAACGCTAAATATACAGAAATGGGGGGCAACAAGAAACCGGAAAGAGGTGTCGATTCGGAGCGGGCCGGAACCATTGTGGCGGAGCTTTCGTTAAGAGAAGTGTGAGATTCCTTGATCAACATATCCTGTCCATGGGACGCCTTTTCATTCTAGTATTCTTCCTGGCCGCAAGTGGATTTACAGTGGTTCTCCACCACTGTACAGAGCAGGAGCAGGCGTGTTGCCCCACGTCAGATCATGGGTCATGTGCCTGCGCCATGACGGATCCGTCACAATCCAGCGACACACCATCGGTCTACGCTGGAGATTGTTGTGATTCCGTTCTTATTGCTGGTGGCCTGAAAATCGACGATATGGTTGTCGAGGAAGAGTCAGCCACGCGTGTGGTCAAACCGGAGCTCGTCAAAACTCTCACCGCAGGTTCCCTGTCATTGACCCTGGCTCCCATGAGGATTCCCCATTCATGGATTACTTCGTTTAACATCGCTCCGCCTACGGTGGAGACGTATGTCCTCAACTCTACATTCCTGATCTGAGCATTCTCTTTCTCCCTTTTCGTGGTTCTCAACATGGCATTGCATCGTCCGGCACCGGGACATGCAAATGCTCAGCGTCACCTCGATAGTCTCATTGCAAAAGCGCTGCAAAACAATCGTCGGCTCTGGGCTGCATTTGAGGACGGAAAGCAGAGGGAATGATGCAAGGATTACAACACCTGAAAGACCCGATTCATCAAGGTGCAGTTTAGCGTGTACGACTGATCACGCAGAATTGGAACGGAAATACACTTATTGCCATTATCAAACACAAAGGAGCAAAGAAACATGAAACAACTCATAGTAGGAACACTTGCCGTAGGACTGGCCCTTCTTTTCATCGCTGCATCACCGCAGGACGAGCAGAAGAAGGGGATGGATCAACACAGCCATTTGCAGATGATGGAGATGATGAAGGACTCCTCCATGATGGATATGATGATGGAGCACATGGCCTCAGACGAGCACATGCGTGCGAGAATGATGCATAAGATGATGTCGCATGCCAAGTCCGATACCTCTTCCATGATGGAGATGTGCAACACCATGATGGGCGACAAGGACATGCATACGTGCATGATGAAGATGATGGACGGTGGAAAGAAGGCGCGCACAGACAAGATGATGCATGGTAAGTCGTCGGATATGACCAAGGAGGCACAAAAGAAGACACAAAAGAAAATGTCTCACGGGGAACATCACGAAGACAAAAAGTAAATATTCTTTGACAGCAGGATAAGGACTGGCGATGAAAACACGAACGGAAGGTATCCCGGAAGAAGAGGAGCATGGGCAGCACCATCCTCGCAATCACCAGCACAAGCAGGAGCTCCCGGTTGTTCGGCCTGCGCACGGGCCGCGGGACCATGGAGGGCACGGCGCGCAGCGGGAAGCAGCACGACGAGCGCCACGGTTCCCACGAAGGGCATTCCGTGGAGGGTTTCAAAAAGCGGTTCTGGCGATCACTCATCATCACTGTTCCCATCCTTGTGCTCTCTCCCATGCTGCAACATTGGGCAGGCCTCGGCGTTGTCCTCCGCTTCCGCGGAGATGTGTACCTGCTCTTTGTTTTGTCCTCTCTGATATTTTTCTATGGCGGGTATCCCTTTTTGAGAGGGTTTGTTGATGAGATGAAGCACCGAAGACCCGGCATGATGACACTGATCGCCGTTGCTATTTCCACAGCCTACATCTATAGCGCCGTTGTTGTGTTTGGTCTTGAAGGGGAAATCTTCTTCTGGGAAACTGCTACCCTTATCGATATCATGCTACTGGGCCACTGGATTGAAATGAAATCAGTGCTGGGAGCCTCAAGGGCGTTGGAGGAACTTGCAAAGCTCATGCCTTCTGATGCTCACAAGATTATGCCAGATGGGAAGACTCAAGACATCCCGTTGGGGGAACTTGTGGCAGGCGACCGTGTACTCATAAAGCCAGGAGAAAAGGTCCCTGCGGACGGTGATGTCGTCGGCGGCGCATCATCCGTCAATGAGTCGATGCTGACGGGTGAATCGAACCCGGTGCACAAGAAAACGGGCGAGAAGGTGATCGGCGGAGCGATCAACGGTGAAGGGTCCCTCACCGTGGAAGTGAAAAGAACCGGCAAGGAATCGTTCCTTTCGCAGGTGATCGATCTGGTCAAAGAAGCGCAGCAGAGCAAATCCAGAACGCAAGATCTCGCAAACCGCGCAGCGCTCTGGCTCACGATCACCGCACTTGCAGGTGGTGCGATCACCTTATTCGTCTGGCTCACCGTAGTGAACCAGAGCGTCGCTTTTGCGCTGGAAAGGACTGTGACGGTCATGGTGATTGCATGTCCTCATGCGCTCGGTCTTGCGATTCCACTTGTTGTTGCCGTATCAACCGCCCTCTCAGCGAAGCATGGATTGTTGATCCGCAACCGTGCCTCTTTCGAAATCGCGAGAAACATTCAAGCCGTCATCTTCGACAAGACGGGCACCCTGACCGAAGGACAATTCGGAGTTACTGATATCCTGAAGTTCGGGACTGAGTACGGCGAAAAGGAAATTGTTCGGTTAGCCGGTTCAGTCGAAACACATTCCGAGCATCCGATCGCTCGGGGGATTGTGCGATCAGCGGGGGAGCTTGTGAGTGTTGAGAGTTTCAAAGCGATTCCCGGTAAAGGAGCCGAAGGAATTGTGAACGGAAAAGCGGTGAAGGTCGTGAGTCCGGGCTACCTTCGTGAACACAACATCACAGCGGATACGGAAAAGATTGAAAAGCTCAGTGAACAAGGTAAGACTGTGGTCTTTGTTCTGATCGATGGCAAAGTCTCCGGTGCGGTTGCGCTTGCCGACATTATTCGACCTGAATCGAAGAACGCCATAACCATGCTCAGAGAAATGGGGGTCCGATCGATGATGCTGACGGGCGACAACAGGAAGGTGGCGAAGTGGGTTTCTGAGGAACTTGGACTGGACGAGTATTTCGCGGAAGTTCTCCCGCATGCGAAAGCAGCAAAGATCAAGGAAGTCCAGTCGAGAGGACTCGTTGTCGCGATGACCGGCGATGGCATCAATGACGCACCCGCATTGGCACAGGCGGATGTTGGTATTGCGATCGGCGCGGGAACGGATGTAGCTGTTGAAACTGCTGACATCATTCTTGTCAGGAGTAATCCGGAGGATGTTGTCGCGTTGATTAAGCTCGCGAAAGCGACATACAGGAAGATGGTGCAAAACCTTGCCTGGGCAACCGGGTATAATGCCGTAGCGATGCCGCTTGCTGCCGGGGTGCTCTACAGCTTCGGCATCCTGCTGAACCCTGCAATGGGTGCCGTGCTCATGTCCGTCAGTACGATTGTTGTTGCCATCAACGCGCGGCTCCTGAGGGTTCCCCGGTAACGGCGCGCGTCGATCACAATTGCGGTCCTGCTGTATTGTACCTGGCCACCCAACAATACACTGCGGGCCGGCCTTATTGTTGTCATCTCATATCAAACGGAGTATGTATGAACAAATTGATCCCCCTCGTCAGCGCCTTTGTGCTGCTGGCTGGAACCACCGCTCTTGCCCAGCACCATAGAAGTAATTGGGTCTATAGGTCGGCGACCGACACCACTATCGTCCAGTGCTGGAATGATTCACTTACTGCCATTGGGTTCCCTCCGAACTCTATGACCATGATGATGATGCCCGATTCGATCTATTGTCGGATCGATCGAATGAACATGGACAGCCTCGATTATCCACACGATTCCACGTTTATTGGATGGTACCGTGTGCAAGCGGGAAGAGATAGTGCGCATTTTGACATGATGAACGGCGACAGTGCACACGGAAGCCGTAACATGATGCAGTTTTTGAAGAATGTATCCTGTCAGTTCCACTGGGACAGTGTGATGGCTGATTCCGCACATCGTCACTGGCGCCCGACGGACTTGAGGGGTTGGAATGGATCAAGCTGGGTCAGACTCGGCAGTACAATCAATGGAAACATTGCGTTCCTGACGACCGATCAGATCTACTCTGCTTTTGCGTTCACAGGCATATCTTCCGGAACGGTTTCAGTAGTCAATCGATATGTTATCATTGGAGAGTATTGGCTCGATCAGAATTACCCCAATCCATTTAATCCCTCCACGACCATTCCGTTTGTCATCCCCAAAGCGGAGTTTGTGTCGTTGAAAGTCTTCAATTCATTGGGACAGGATATCGCCACCATCGTGAACGGACCACGAGCGGCGGGCAATCATCGTGTCACGTGGGATGCCGGACAGGTTCCCAGCGGTGTCTACTTCTACCGAATTTCAGCTGGTAGCTTCGTCCAGACGAGAACGCTCCACCTTGTCCGCTAATGGGCGACAAACAAAGAGCATGAGCCAAAACCATCTTGTGAGAAAACCCGGCGTACAGCACACAAAAAGGAACGGAAAACATGAAAACGCTCAAATGTGATCTCTGCGATGTAACGGCGAAAGGTGAAACATTTGAAGATTGGATGAAAGCCCTTCAACCTCATTACATGGAGGCCCATGCCGAAGTAATGAAAGACCCCCATCGTACGAAGGAGGACATGGGGAAGTGGATGGCTGAAAATAAGGCACGGTTTGACGCTGCCTGAAATCTTCAGCCGTCATTTGTGAAGAAGGTGGAATAACCTTGACAATATTCGTGCGGAGAGGTATTATTGAAAAGGGGACAACGGGCCGCCATGCCCAATTCGGACCACATGGGGGTATAAAGTTATGCGACTCCTTGCCAGAGGTGTCCCGGGTAACATACGGTCGGTGATACTCCTGCTGGCCATCGTGGTCGCCTCCCTCCCTTCGCTTCATGCACAACCCCGTATCCTGTTTCTCCACATCCACTTACGATGGCGATACGGTCACACTGCTGAATTCAACGGTGCGACCTGGCGTGGCAAAGCATATGCCATCCTCCGATTACGTGCGATCGTTTCACTATGAACTACGATCGTCAGCAGGGAGCCTTCTTCTGCATGGCTCAATGGACGATCCTTCAGTGCACCGGTACGAGTACGAAGATCCGGACCGGCCGGGACAACTTGCCATCAGAGAAGTCAGGACTGAGAAATCCGAGTTCGTGCTCCGTGTTCCCCTCATGGACGGAGTGGATCACATTGAATTCTATCGCATTGACGATATGCCCGGGGAAGTGACAAAGGTCGCCGGCGCCAGACGAAGCATCGGCAGAATCCAGCTGGACAGCATAGGGAGGGGAGAAGAATGAGGAAGCGGGGCGTCTTCTTCGTTCTGACCTGCCTGATCCTCGCCCCCGCGCTTCACCAGGGTGCTCTTTCACAGCCCGTCCTCCATTCGCTGCTGATTAACGGGCCCACCTCAAAGCGGATCAATGTTGTATTTTTCTCCGAGGGATATACGGCCGGTCAGGTCTCACAGTATCTGACCGATGCAACAGGCTGTCTGAATACCCTCATGAATACTGCGCCGTTTAATTCGTACGGCGGGTATTTTAATGCATTTGCAGTTTCGGTAGCGTCAAATGAGTCCGGCTCCGATCATCCCTCGAGGAGCGTGTATCGGGATACGTATTTTAACAGTACGTACGACAGTCAGGGAATCGCACGACTCATCACCATAGATGGGACGGGGAGCACCCGCATGTACCAGTTGCTCCAGAACCTGATGCCCGAGTATGACCTGATCGTCATGCTGGTGAATGATCCGGAATATGGCGGCTCCGGGGGATCCATTGCGATTGCGTCGGTTCACCCCTCTTCGGCCGAGATTACCTTGCACGAACTGGGTCATTCTTTTGGCCGTCTTGCCGACGAATACGAATCCTCTATTCCCTCCCCGCCGTCCGGTGGGGGCCCGAATGTCACACAGGAAACCATCCGCACCCAGATCAAGTGGCGTACGTGGATTCTGGAGAGCACTCCCGTTCCCACCCCGGAAATTTCAACCTACAATGATGTTGTGGGGCTGTTTGAGGGCGCATATTACAGGACTACTGGCTGGTACAGGCCGAAACTCAATTGTATGATGCGTTCTCTGAGCATGCCTTTTTGCGAGGTATGCAAGGAAGAGCTGGTAAAATCGGTCTATGGTCTGCTCAGGCCAATCGAGTCGTTCCTGCCTTCCACAGTTTCATTCTCACTGAGGGATTCACAAACCACTACGCTGAGCGTTCTGGTGCTCGACCCGGCGTCGCACGATATGCGTATTCAGTGGTATGTCGACGGGGTTCATCGCACCACGGCCACGAGTCCGCAGTTCGTTGCTTCGCCGCGAAACCTGGGAATCGGACCACATACGGTCAAGGTCGTCGTGTGGGATACCACGACAATGGTGAGAAACGATCCATCGGGCCGTCTGCGGGACTCAACAAGTTGGTCCATCCTGGTGACCTCCGTCCTCCCCGTTGCCAGGGTCCCTGGAGGTTCTGGTGAAGAACATTCCCGGTTGGGATTCCATCGGTACGGAAGGCGTCGTGAAACTCTATGATAGATATGGTCAGCTGGTAGACACGGGTTCGACAGATGCCGGCGGCGTGGCGACCTTTCGCAACCTGGAGACCGACACCGGTTATGTCTACGACGTCTTTGCAGTTCCGTCCGATAGCGGCAGGGTATTTGGCGAAGAATTTTGGGGCCGCTCCACCCCCGTTGTCATAACGGATGCGGAGACCACCCGGTCTACATTCATTCGGAATCTTCCCTTCGCATCGGATATTCTCGTCCAGGTCAAGGATACAGGCATCAACGTGCGTGGAGATTCTGTGGCTTTCGGAACGCACTTGGTGATCTCACTAGGGGTGACGAACCGAATGGACCCGGCGGCGCCACCCGGAACGTCAGAGGCCGGCTTGTTATAGACAGAGTCCAGTCCCCTCCATTTGCATTTGACACAACGGGTGGAGTGCAGACACTTTCGGCAGGGTCCACGCAATATTTCTTGTATGACTACATTGTTCGCGACACCGGTGACGACTACCGGGAATCGGCGGACTTTTATCACGTTGCATCGGTGATCACTGATGCGGCGGCTCACCTGTCTGCACTGATGGTGGCCGATGGGGAGATACGCCGCTCTTTACCGTGGCCAGACAGAGCCCCTTGCCGGAATCCCCCGTGCTGATCGCCCCTGCGAATGGTCAGGTGATTGCAGCTGACACTGTCCGCTTTGTTTGGAGACAGGCCCTTCCCGGAACTTCCCGCTATTGGTTCGAGCGCGCAAGTGATTCATTGTTCAGTACCTCCATGGTGGATAGTACTCTTGTTGACACAACGACCGTTGCGCACTCCCTCCCGGCACTCCAAACATTCTGGTGGAAAGTCAGAGCGTGTAACGCCGCCGGTTGGGGGCGGTTCGGAGAAGTGCGCCGATTTTCAGTAAAAGTCACAGGCCTAGCTCAAAGTTCCGGTATGCCGGTGGAGTTTGGGCTTTCGCAGAACCACCCGAATCCATTTAATCCGGGCACAACTATAATGTACCAGTTGCCGGGAGCCTCGATGGTGAGGTTGAGTGTCTTTGATCTTCTTGGCCGCGAAATTTCAGTGCTGGTGAATGAGCGGGTTGAAGGTGGCACTCATAAGATCAGTTTTGATGGACACGGGCTGGCGAGCGGAACGTACCTCTGCCGATTACATGCGGGCGACTTTGTGTCGGTGAAACGGATGCTTTTCATAAAATGACCCAGGATGCACAGGGGTATGGGGTCGCCGGCCGTGAGCAGGATCACACAGTGTGTCCGGGAGCACACTGCAGAACCGACTTTTCTTGACTCTTACTACCCGCATTGGTATTTTAGCTCTACAGAAACGCGTGAAGTGGGGGGACCGAGATGGGGAAGCACACCTGAAGCCTCTTCTGTCCTGATAAAGCGGAGAGGCTTTTGTGTTTATGTCGGATTTCGAGGGGATACTTTGACTCTGCGACTCCGGTATATACTTTCTTTGGTACTCTTGCTGGTCACCAGTGAGAGCGTAAGTATTGCCGCCAAGCTCTCGGTCGGCGTTTCCGGCCAGCGGGAAATCTGGTTGGTCGTCGATTCAACGTTCCACGCAGACTTTGGACTTTCCTATCCCGTAACCTACAGGATAGGGATCACTCCGGGCCAGAATAACCTCCAGGCCTTCACCCGGCACAGCCCAACTGCGGCTTGGGAGGCCCTGCCGGAGAAGACCCCGGGCGACTTTTTTAACGGCATCGAAGCTGTCAGATTCGACTACGCCGCGGGATTGCTTACGTTTCGGCAACGTTTGATTCCGAGAGCGACCTCCTCATGGTCCGGATTCTCGATGAATCGAGCCAGCCCATCCTGGTCTCCTTCGAGGGGATCTGCCGGTATTATGATGACCGGGCCGCGGCAGTGGTGATCAGCCTGGATGACTGGAAGACCTCAACATTGCAGGATTTTCAGACTGCCATTTCTCTCTTCCGGTCCTATAATCTTCCCATGACGATCGGCATCATCACCGGTGGGGTGGAAGACAGCGATACATGGCAGGAGATACAGAGCCAGATCGATGTGGGAGATATTGAACCTGCCTCCCATACACGTACACATCCGCGATGGCCGGACTACGCCGACATAACCTCGGAAATTTCGGGATCGAAGACAGATCTGCTTGACAACCTGATATACCCGCCACAGTACCGGAAGGGTTCCAGTGAGTACGTATACTCCCTCATCGTACCTTATGGTGAGACCGACAGCATACTCGAAGACGCCATAACAAGCGCACAGTATCTTAATGACAGGCTTGTGGGTCACACCACGGGCGATTTCAAGGCGTGGAATCCTGCATCCAACCGGTACGAATCCGACGGCACGCTCATCGAAATGGGACCTCCCTGGGGCACTACGAGTCAACCAGAGCTCGACTCGGCGTTTATTACCAAGCTCACCGCAGGGAAGATCTACCATCTGCTTAACCATCCCAATGCCATGACGGAGAACGGGCAATGGGACGAGCCGTACTTGAGTGGCCATCTTTCTACCATAAGTAACCGGAACGATGTCTGGTACACGACGTACGGACATCTCTACCTGTATCACCTGCTTCCCGATTCGGCGACCGGCGCAACGGTTGCGCTGGAATTACCGCCGACGATCACACTTCATCCTGCGGATCAAACGGTATCGGTCGGGGAAAGCGCAACGTTCACGGTTGCTGCAGGCAGTCCCGGAGGGTTGGTGTACCAGTGGCTGAAGGATGGAATCATCATCGGCGGTGCAACGTCGGCTTCGTACGCAACGCCTCCGGTGGAAGAGAGTGATGAAGGCGCCACATTCCGTTGTGTTGTGAGTAACGCCGTGGGGAGTGATACGAGCAACAGTGCAACACTCTTCCTGCAGCCACCCCAGCCTCCGACGATTCTCACCGGTCCTGTGGACGTGACGGTGACTGCAGGTGGAACTGCGCTCTTCACTGTGTCCTGTGCGGGAACAAAGCCATTGACCTGCCAGTGGCAAAAAAATGGTACGGACATCCCCGGGGCGGTGGATTCAGATCTATGTCACGCCTCCCACGACGATCGCTGACAGTGGTGCCACATTTCGATGCATCGTTACCAACGCAACGGGTCGGGATACCAGCAGTGTTGCAACTCTCTCCGTGAACCCCCCGCCCCCTGCAATCGTCTCGGACGATTTTAGCTCCCTTACTCTTGACAGCTCTATCTGGACATTTCGTTGACCGCAGGGCGATGCGACGGTCTCTATGGTGGGAACGGGCACCCAGGATGCCCGTGTATCTCTCCATGTTCCCGGCGGCATCTCACATGATGCCTACACGGGAGGTGTGCTGGCCCCGCACCTCGTGCAGAATATCCCCAATATCGATTTTGAAGTCGAGGTAAAATTTGACGGGCCGATGACGTCGGCATATCAGGTGGAGGGTATTCTGGTGCAACAAGATGCCAACCACATCGTGCGGGCCGACTTCGTTCACGAGCAAACATCGCTTCAATTTTATTCTGCCGTTATCGTCAACGGCGTGGTGGATGTGCGGGCGGATGTGACAATTCCGTTGATCCCTCCGTTGTATGTCAGGCTTAACAGAACCGGCGACACATGGACGGCCTCATATTCCGGCGATGGGGCAACATGGACGGTTGGAGCCACATTTACCCATGCCATGGAAGTGACAAAGATTGGGCCGTGGGCAGGGAATGCCGGAACCGTTGCGCCGGAGTTCACGGCCCTGGTGGACTATTTTTTCAACACATCATCTCCGATTGTTCCGGAAGATGATCAGGGCGGATTTGTAGCGGCTTCTGTTACACAGGAGCCATCGGATCAAACAATTCTGGTCGGTGAAACTGCAACGTTTACGGCGCTTGCAACCGGCACTGCTCCGATTTCTTATCAGTGGCAGAAGAACAACGTCAATATTTCCGGTGCCACAGCCACGTCCTATACAACGCCGGCGGTTGTCCTTTCCGACAGCGGCAGCGTCTACCGTGTAATCGTGGCCAACGTCGTCGGGAGCGACACGAGCATTGGAGCAATGTTGAGAGTGAACCGTACGCCCCTGCCGGCTATCACACCAAATCGTATCGTCGTGCTCGGTTCCTCAACGGCTGAGGGCGCGTCTGCAAACCCGCTGGACAGCTCATGGGCACGGAAATACGCGCGCTACATCCAGACGATGTACCCGGCTTCCACACTCTTCAATCTCGCGATAGGGGGGTTTACAACGTTTAATGTGATGCCGACGGGATTCGTTCCCCCGGCCCCATGGAACCGTCCCGACCTTCAGCCGGCGGTGGGAAATAACATTACCCGGGCTCTGGAACTAAACCCGGATCTTATCATCATCAACCTTCCCACAAACGACTGCAACGAGTATATACCCATTGCTCAACAAATATCCAATTACGATACTGTTATAGCGCTCGCCGCAGCCCGTGGCATAGAAGTCTACCTGAGCACATCACAACCCAGGAACAGCGATCCGGCAACTCGGGCCCTGCTGATCCAGTTGTTTGCTGAAACAAATAGCCGTTATGGCCAGCGGGCAATAGATTTCTGGTCGGGCCTGGCTGATACGCAGCGGGTTCATTCTGCCCGCGTACAATGCAGACAATACTCATTTTAACAATGCAGGTCACGCAATACTTTTCGAACGCGTGAAGAATGCGATCCCTATCGCAAGCCCCAACGTCAAAGCCCGGTCACGCTTCACCCGGATTCGCTTACGGTGAATGAAGGTTCTCCGGCTCAATTCCTGGTTGTCGCAACGGGCACAAAACCGCTGAGTTACCAGTGGCAGCGGGATACGGTGTCGATCTCCGGAGCGATGGATTCCATGTACACGATAGCGGCAACGGTGCGTGCTGACAGCGGGGCGTTGTTCAGATGCATTGTGAGCAATACGATAGGGAGTGACACCAGCATTGCGGCGCGCCTGCACGTGCTCCGTCTCGACAGCGCCAAGATCACCGTGCATCCAGACAGTGTAACGGTGAATGAAGGTTCTCCGGCTCAATTCCTGGTTGTCGCAACCGGCACAAAACCGCTGAGTTACCAGTGGCAGCGGGATACGGTGTCGATCTCCGGAGCGACGGATTCCATGTACACGATAGCGGCAACGGTGCATGCTGACAGCGGGGCGTTGTTCAGATGCATTGTGAGCAACATTGCAGGCAACGACACCAGCAGGTTTGGACTGTTGCGCGTGACCGTGGGTCCGCCCCCGCTTCCGGTTCTGGTTGCAGTAAAGGTCTACCTGCAGGGCCCGATGGTGGATACCGTGATGAGTACCAATCTGCTCAACGCGGGTGTTATCCCGTTGATGCAGCCCTACGCAGCCGCCCCGTGGAACTATGCAGGCACGGACTCAGTGAATGCGATTCCCGCCGGGGTTGTGGACTGGGTGCTGATCGAGCTGCGCAGTGACACAGCATCGACAACGACCCTCGCTTCGAGTGCAGCATTTGTCAAAAGTGACGGCGCGGTGGTGGATCTGGACGGGACGAGCGCCGTAGCGTTTTCCTCGCTCGATTCCGGAAACTATTTCATTGTTGTGCGTCATAGAAATCATCTGCCGGTGATGAGCTCGGCACGTGTGGTGTGCGACATTGATACTTCCCCATCTCCGTACGATTTCAGCTTATCCCAATCGAGCGCGTTTAGCACCGGTGCGGACGGTTTGAAAGCGGTGGGGACAAAGTTTGCCATGTTTTCGGGAGATGGCAATGGAGACGGTTTCATCAATGCGATTGACCGTAATACTGTGTGGCGCGTTCAGAACGGCACTCTTAACGTGTACGCACGCGGTGATTTTAACCTCGACGCGAATGTGAATGCCACGGACAGGAATCTCTTTTGGCGGGTTAATAATGGCGCCCTATCACAGGTCCCATAGAGTTTGTGACACGGTCCACACGATCCGTTATTCCAATTGCGCCGAAGACGATTTTTCCATCGGTCATATGGTGAGTTATAACTCAGAGATACCGTCCACAGACCCTCCTCATGTCCACCTCGACAGATCTGTTGCAACCGGAACCGGTCAGTAAGCAGGCCGCCCTCCTCGTTGCAAGCCTCGCGTCATTTCTGACTCCATTTCTTGGGTCTTCAATCAATGTTGCGCTTCCCTCGCTCGGAAGAGAATTCGGCATGAGTGCCATCCTCCTGGGCTGGGTCCCGACCTCGTACCTTCTCTCCGTCTGCCGTGTTGCTTATTCCATTCGGCCGCTTCGCCGACATCAGCGGCAGGAGGCGGATCTTCCTGGGGGGTATTATCCTCCACACGATCGCGTCATTGTTGTGCGGCATAGCGCCCTCATCCGGACTTCTCCTTTCCGCCCGCGTGCTGCAGGGGATCAGTGCCGCCATGATGTCCGGCACGAGCATGGCAATCCTTATCACTGTCTTTCCTGCGCATGAGCGTGGGAGGGTGCTGGGAATAAACACGGCAGCCGTGTATGTGGGCCTTTCACTCGGACCCTTCATCGGCGGTGTTCTGACCCAGCAGCTCGGATGGAGGAGTGTCTTCCTGCTGAAACGTTCCCCTCGGGATACTGATGGCCGTGGTGGTGATGATCAAGATGAGAGGGGAGTGGACGGAGTCACGCGGGGCGCGGTTCGATGTTACGGGATCCATTCTGTATTGCGTCGGGCTGGTGGCGCTTATGTACGGCTTTTCACGCCTGACCGAAACCGACGGAATCCTGCTTTTCGGAAGCGGACTCCTCCTGCTGGTCGTGTTTGTCATGTGGGAAGTGCGGGCGCCAAGCCCTGTGCTCGACATAAGTCTCTTCCGGCACAACCGTATCTTTGCCTTCTCCAACCTTGCGGCGTTCATCAACTACAGCGCCACGTTTTCAGTGAGCTTTCTGCTGGGGATTTACCTTATGTTCCTTCGCGGGCTGAATCCGCAGGAGGCGGGATTGGTGTTGCTGGTGCAGCCCGTAGTGATGGCGGTCGGTTCACCGTTCGCAGGGCGGCTGTCCGACCGCGTCGAGCCGCGCATTGTCGCGTCAGCTGGGATGGGACTCATTGTTGTGGGACTGATCTACTTCTCTTTCCTGACTTCAACAACTCCTTTTCCGTTGATCATTGTGGCCCTTGCCGTACTCGGGCTGGGTTTCGCACTCTTTTCCTCCCCGAACAGCAATGCCGTGATGGGATCTGTAGACAAGAAGGTGTATGGCGTTGCGGCCGGGACGCTGGCGACGATGCGGATGACGGGACAAACGCTGAGCATCGGCGTTGCCATGCTGGTCTTCGGAGTCGTGATCGGCCGGGTGCAGATCACGCCGGAGTACTTTCCGGAGTTGCTGCAGAGCGTCCGGATTGCGTTCGGGATCTCGGCTGTCCTGTGTGCTGGAGGAGTTCTGGCATCGCTGGCGAGGGGGAGTAGGGCCGAGACGACACCGTAGATGCAGGACATATACGGGCCATTTGAAACTCTTCAGATAGTTCTTATATTTCGATGCATATCACGCAACCTTTGATCACCATATCCTTAGGCTCAACTCCATGAAAAGTGCCCTCATTACCGGTATCACGGGTCAGGACGGTTCTTACCTTGTCGAATTGCTCCTTTCGAAAGGGTATGAGGTCCACGGCATCGTACGGCGTGTTGCCCTGGAAGATCCTTCGCACCGGATGTGGAGGATCAAGCATCTCCTCAAGGACATTCATTTTCATGCGGGATCGCTGGAGAGTTTTCCAAGCATCTACAAAACCATCGTCGAGGTGAAGCCCGACGAATGTTACCACCTTGCCGCTCAGAGTTTTGTCAGCTATTCGTTCGAGGATGAGTTCTCCACGCTGAATACCAACATCAACGGAACGCACTTCATCCTCACGGCCATCCGGGATGTCAGACCGGAATGCCGGTTCTATTTTGCAGGCTCCAGTGAAATGTTCGGGAAAGTCAAAGAGGTCCCCCAGACAGAGCACACTCCGTTCCACCCCCGGTCATCGTATGGCATCTCGAAAGTCGCCGGATTTGATCTCACGCGTAACTATCGCGAAAGTTACGGGATGTTCGCCGCAAGCGGGATCCTGTTTAACCATGAATCTCCCCGGCGGGGATATGAGTTTGTAACGCGGAAGATCACGTTTAATGCAGCGAAGATCAAACTCGGGCTTGCCACGGAGCTGCGCCTGGGGAACCTGGAAGCCAAGCGGGATTGGGGGCATTCGGAAGAGTATGTACCTGCCATGTGGATGATGTTGCAGCAGGACAAGCCGGACGATTTTGTCATTTCGTCGGGTACTTCGCACACGGTACGTGAATTCTGCAAGGCGGCGTTCAGTCACCTCGGACTCGACTACGAACAGTACGTGGTCGTGGACAAGCAGTTTTTCCGTCCGGCAGAAGTTGATGTGTTGAGGGGTGACAGTTCCAAGGCCCGGAAGGTGCTCGGGTGGGCGCCGAAGCGGGTATTTGAAGACATCGTGAAAGAGATGGTGGCGGCGGACCTTGAGGCGCTGGGGAAACAGAACGCGTAGCCCCGAATGCACGCTTGATTATCGCGAATTACATGCTATATTTTGTTTTACATGACCTGAAATAAACCTCAACCTCAAACATTCTCTCAATCTTATGGCCCGTGCACTAATCACCGGGATTACCGGTCAGGATGGTTCTTACCTCGCTGAATTATTGCTTGAAAAGGGGTACGAAGTCCACGGCATCATCCGACGCAGTAGTTCCTTCAACACCGCCCGCATCGATCATATCTACAACAATCCCGAAGTGTCAGGGAAGAGGTTTTTCCTGCATTATGGCGATGTCACGGACACCAGCAACCTGAATCGATTGCTGGAAAAGATCCGGCCGCAGGAAATCTATAATCTCGCAGCGCAGAGTCACGTGAAGGTTTCGTTCGAGCTTCCGGAATATACCGCCGAAGTGGACGCGATGGGAACGGTGCGGTTCCTGGATGCCATACGGGAAACCGGACTTACTACGCGGTTTTATCAGGCCTCCACGAGTGAATTGTACGGGAAGGCCCGGGAGGTCCCTCAGACCGAGACGACACCGTTTTACCCACGAAGTCCGTACGGAGTTGCCAAACTGTACGGCTACTGGATCATCGTAAACTACCGTGAAGCGTACGGGCTCTTTGCATGCAACGGCATCTTGTTTAATCATGAATCGCCGAGACGCGGAGAGACCTTTGTTACACGGAAGATTACCCTGGCTGCGGCGCGGATCAAGTTAGGATTGCAGAAGGATCTGCTGCTCGGGAATCTGAGCTCTCAGCGTGACTGGGGATACGCGCCGGAATATGTCGAGGGGATGTGGAGAATGCTACAACAGCCGGTCGCCGAGGATTATGTGCTCGCGACGGGCGAGATGCACACCGTGCGGGAATTCACCGAGCGGGCTTTTGCTGAGCTGGATATCCCGCTGGAATGGAGTGGCGAAGGGGAGCACGAAGTTGGACGTATCAGAGGGAAGGGGGATGTCGTGGTGGCGGTGGATCCCCGGTACTACCGGCCGACCGAGGTGGAACTTCTGCTTGGTGATGCAACCAAAGCGAAAACGAAGTTGGGGTGGACGCCTAAGACGCGTTTTGCTGAATTGGTGGCTCTGATGGCGAAAGCCGATTTGGAGAGGGTACGCAAGAAGGGGTACTGATCAGAAAGTGACCACGTTGTCGCATGAAACTTGAGACGGGCAGCAGAATTGTTATCACCGGAGGGGCCGGGTTCCTGGGCCAGGTAGTACAGCGCACCCTGAAGGCCCATGGTTATTCCAATCTCCTGATCCCCCAGATTGAAGAGATTGACCTGCGGCGGGAAGCGGACATCCTCAGAATGTATGATGAGATGTGTCCGGACGTCGTGATCCATCTCGCGGCGGTGGTGGGAGGGATCGGGGCGAACAGTAAGAATCCGGGTCGGTTCTTCTATGAGAATGCCATTATGGGCATTCAGCTCATCGAGATCGGCCGCCAGGTGGGTTTGAAGAAGATGGTCGTGATCGGAACAATCTGTGCATATCCGAAATTTGCACCGGTGCCGTTCCGGGAGGACGACCTCTGGAACGGGTATCCTGAGGAGACCAACGCGCCGTATGGCGTAGCCAAGAAAATCTTGCTGGTTCAGTTGCAGGCCTACCGGGAGCAGTATGGATTGAATGGCATCTTTTTGTTGCCCGTGAACCTGTACGGTCCGGCGGACAATTTTGATCCAGAGTCATCGCATGTGATTCCGGCGCTGATCAAAAAATGCGTGGATGCGAAGAAGAGCGGGGCCAGGGAGATTGTGGTCTGGGGAGATGGGAGTGCCACGCGCGAATTCATTTATGTTGACGACGCGGCAGAGGGGATTGTGCTCGCGACGGAAAGTTATAACGATCCCGAGCCGGTGAACATCGGGGCCGGGTTTGAGATTTCGATTGGAGATCTGGTGCAATTGATTGTCCGGTTGACCGGATTTAAGGGGAAGATAGTCTGGGATACCACGAAGCCAAACGGGCAGCCGCGCCGGATGCTGGACGTATCGCGGGCCCGCGAGCGGTTCGGGTTTGTAGCGAAGACGGGGTTTGAGGAGGGGTTGAAGAGAACCATTGAGTGGTATGAGAAGAGCGGGGTGAAATAGCGAGGTGAGGTGCTCTTTCTCTGACATCAGGTATCGCCGGTGCTGGAGCCGGGGGTGCCCATCCGTTCCCGATCGCCGATACTGGACTGGTAGTTTGAGAGAAGGGACCCCGGGTCGTCGTGGGTGGTGAAGGGGCAAGAAACAAGATTAGGTTCGCCGGAGGAGATGTACTGGCTCAACAGCAGACTGCCCTCGTTTGTGGAGCAGGGGGATTCATTGGCGCCACGGTGAAGAAGTTGAAGCTTGAGGGTTACTGGGTGCGGGGAGTGGATCTCAAACACCCTGACTTCAGCCCCACGGTCGCAGACGACTTTGTCATTGGCGATCTTCGGGAACAAAGGGTATGGTTGGGAGAAACTCTTTAGCGGGAGGATGTTTTCTTCGAATCACAGAGAAACCACGGAATGACCGTAAGGGTTGCCTGATTTCATGATATTTGTGGGCCGGAGGAGTATGGTCCAGAGGATGTGAAAAGGTTCCGGCGGCGATGTCCAGCAAAATGGCCGAAGCGGCTGGCGGAGGAGGGGACGAAATGTGGGGTGGTGGGAAACAGACCGAGGTCGTCTGTACATTGATGAATGTCTCGAAGCCATGAGACATTTTATGGACTCCGACTTTTCGGGACCCATCAATATCGGATCCGAATGGATTGTGACCCTGAATGGCCGAACAGAGATGGTTATGGATATTGCCGGGAAGAAGGTCTCGATCAAGCATATTCCTGGACCGTTGGGTTTCCGTGGGCGGAATTCCAACAACAAGTTGATTCGGGAGAGGTTTGGATGGGAGCCATCAAAGAAACTTGTCGCTGGCATGCGATTAACCTATCGGTGGATCGCATCACAGGTACGACTCACAGGAAAACAGAACAGATAGGCGCCCGTGCTACGGACCATACGTGACCGATTCAGGGCAGGAAACAGCGTTAATGTCCTTGGGGTACGTGTAGATCCGACGAACATGGACTTGGCGGTGGAGACTGTCATCACCTGGGCTCGAAGTACGGATCGCGGTTGCCGGTATGTGTGTGTGAGAGATGTGCATGGTGTGGTTGAGGCGCAATCTGACGAACGATTCCGGTCAATTCTAAATAATGCGGACCTGAACGTTCCGGACGGCACTCCGTTGACGTGGCTGGGGTGGTTTGCGGGGTTTCGTGAAATGGGTAGAGTCTACGGTCCGGATTTTATGGTGCGGGTGTGTGAAGCATCGGTAGAGCACAAAATCGCGCATTTCTTTTATGGAGGGAAGGACGGGGTAGCAGCAGAGTTGGCCGGACGGTTTGAACAAAGGTTTCCGGGGCTGAGGGTGGCTGGTACACATTGCCCGCCATTTCGTTCGCTAACGGAGGAGGAGCAAGAATCAATCGTAAATATGATCAACGCTTCTGGTGCCCATATTCTCTGGGTTGGGCTAAGCACCCCCAAGCAAGAACGCCTGATGTCGGATCTCCACAGGCGGTTGCATGCGCATGTTGCATTCGGCGTCGGAGCGGCGTTCGATTATAACACCGATAGGTTGCGCAGGGCTCCCCGGTGGGTGCAAAGGGCGGGGTTGGAGTGGTTGTACAGGTTGCTTCAAGAACCTAGAAGATTGATCAGTCGATATGGGATTGCGATACCACGTTTTCTAAGGGGGCTCGTGTTACAGGCATTGGGTAAACGTTTTGAATGCGATAGGGGTCATTAGAGTTTGTGTTTGGAGAGATATCTTAAACGAGAAGATTCCCCTTTAAGCTAGGCCCCCAACATTACAGAGTTTTGGTGGCAAGAACGAATTCAGGCTGGAGAAACGGTGGTATCTCAACCTGGGACGTTTGGATTTTTTCGAGACGCGAGTCCTTCGAATTCCCGCCTCGCATGGGGATGTATCACTATGATTGGTTTTCACCGTCCTGATAGTTGCATTGCACGCTTGGCGTAGATTTGGGTCGATGAGTAGATGGTGCGCGTGGCTCACGAGGAAGCCGTAATACCTCACGCTACTTCATCTCCGCGGACGACCTCTCTTGACAACGAATCTGGGAACAACCTCGGGAAGGCAGGTAAACGATTGCGAAGTCACGATCCCGATGGAAGTGGCTTAAGGAGAAAAGTCAATCGTGTTCGGGACTGGTGGGTGGTCAAGGAGTCCGCGGCAAGCGGGGCCCCAGGAAACGCAATTTGGGGTTTGTCGTCACATGTAACATATATGTTCCTGTTGTTCACGACGACACCATTAATGCTGCTGTGGCTTGGCCATGAAGGGTACGGGATTCTTGTCCTTGTCAATTCTGCCCTGGGATTTGCAGGCGCATTCGACCTTGGCCTCACTGTTTCGATCACAAAATACGTGTCAACGTTCCTTGCCAAGGATCAGAAGAGTGCGGTGTCGGAGGTGATCTCGATTGGGTCCTGGGTCTTCACGGGGCTCGGATTAGTGTTGGCACTGATGGTCTTCGCCGCGTCGCCTGTGCTTGCGTCACTCTCAATGCGCACAAACACCGATATGGTACCAACTGCGATAGTCTGTTTTCAGATTGCTTCTTTTGGCGTCGCGGCAAGATTTATTGATAGTATCGGATTATCAATTATCCAGGGATATCATCGGTACGATGTTTCGTCGAAGCTCAATCTGGCGACAAATGTATCTGTGACGCTGGTAAACCTTGGCATCGCCTATCTAGATCTCGGTGTTGTCTGGTGCGTAGTTAGTGTTGTGTTTTTCGTTGCCTTGGGAGCAGTAGGGAAGATTGTTGTGGCAAAACGCATCGCAGGCTCCAGCAATCTCTGGGGCAAGTTCCGGAGGTCAGAAAATTTCTGGCGGGTATTCAGGTTTGGGTTCTGGGGATGGATACACGGAGTCGCGGGGATGTTGGCGGCACAAGCAGACAAGTTTCTCGTGTCAGGCCTTCTTGGTTCACGGGATCTTTCAATATACGCAATCTGCGGGCAGGTGTCACAGCAAATACACTCGTTGCCTTCGAGTGCTTTGGCTTTTCTGTTTCCGTTGTCCGCCTCTATTCAGGAGCTCGATCGAGGAGGTCGTTTACGGGGGCTCTACTTCAACGCTCAGAGGTTTGCGATATCGTTCGGAACCTTCCTTGGCATTCCAATAGGATTGATGGCATTCCCATTCTTAAGTCTGTGGATGGGGTCAGATTTCGCCGTGACATCTGGACTTACCTTAACTTTGTTCGCCCTATACTTCACGCTTTTGAGCACGACAATTGTCCCATATAATATGCTTCTTGGAACGGGTCATGTTCGGCTGAATACATTTTTTGGTGTTTTTGGAAACCTCGTTATGCTCGGAGGTATGGTTTTGCTAATACCAGCAATGGGTGTTCAGGGAGCGGTGTGGGCAAAAATCATCTCATTTTCAACCGGTGTTGTTTTGTTTCCGATCCTTCATGCACGGGTTTTGGGAGATAAACGTTTTACTATCGGCATTAGAATACTTGCTCCGATTGTGGTTCCTTTTGTTTTGATTCTGTGGCTGGCTCCATTGCCGGTGATGGCTTGGCCGATCTTAATTCTGGCGTCCGGTGGGGTGGCCGTCATCAGCGCCACGTTCTCCTACGTGCTGTGTCCGCGTCTACCAGCTCTTGCTATTCGCGGATAGTGCCAGAACTTCTGATGTGACATGAAAACAAGAGCGCCGCAAATCAGGCTTCTAAATAAACTCCCAGCTTCTTATGAATACTCGAGATCACCGACCGCCAAGGTATGTCGCTCCCGATGTGCGGGATCACTGGAATTATCCGTCCATTTTCGAAGGTGATTTTCTGCATCTTCGCGCCCTGAAGAGAGAAATATCCACAATTGCACGCACGATGAAATATGAATCACCGATTCTCGACATCGGCTGTGGTTGGATGCCTTATAGCTGGATGTTCGAACGCCGAGGGATTGCGTATATTGGCATAGATGTGGACGAATATCCAGGGGAGGGATTTCGGAAGATTGTGGACGGCCGATTTCCGGTAGACGATGCTAGCGTGCCAACATGCTGTTGTTGGCAGGTTTTGGAACACGTCGAATTGAGAGCGGAGTTCTACGCTGAGGTCCTTCGGTGTATGAAACCCGGGGGTACACTTTACCTGACGACTCACGGTTTTTTCCGGATCCATGCAAAAGCGGACTTTTGGCGTTGGACGGCCATAGGACTCCATCGTGAACTTACTGACGCAGGCTTCCACGTCGTCAGCGTCAGAGGTATAGACACCACAGCATCGAATGTGGCGTCTTTTGCAAGCGATATCCTGCTAGGCTTCCTGCCAGCGCGGAGGAGATATGAAATAATTCTTTCCCCTGCTATTGCACTGATTAATTCCATTGGTGCGATTTTAGAATACTGTCTTTCAAAGATGGTAGCGTCAAAGCCGTCAGCGCCTACCGCCTATCTGGCTGTGTGTAAGAAGCCGCTGTAATGTTACTGTGGTGTATAAGACGCTGGAGTTGATTGTGAAAGAATGCCTAGATACCTCCTTTTCCGTTGTGATTTGTACTCGGAATCGATCGCAATTGCTGAAGAAAGTGTTTGATTCGTTAAATGAACAAACGTATCCGCATCATCTATTTGAGATTGTTCTAGTTGACAACGGCTCTTCCGATGAAACACCTTCCGTAGCGGCCAGAGAACAATGTCAAGCAACGAGCAGTGTAACGTATGTGGTCGAGAAAAGAATCGGGCTCGCGTATGCACGTAATCTCGGATGGAAGTCTTCGCAAATGTCGGTTATCCTGTACTTGGACGACGATACGGTTGTTGCTCGTGATTGCCTCGAAAATCTTGCGAATTACTATCGACTAATGTGGGATGGGGTAACCCCTATCGCAATAGGTGGAAGAGTATCTCTCAAACTAGGTGAAGGTGTCGCCTTTCCCCGATGGCTTGATGAGCCTTCAAAAAGATTGGTTAAGTCGATTAGAATTAGGTCCCTCAAGCCGCTTCTTGAACGGTCGCGAGCGACTGGTGGGCGCATTCTTTTCATTGCCTAGGATCACCCTCGAAAAAACCGGGGGTTTCAACGAGTCGTTTACAAATTATTACGATGAACGGTGGATTGAAGAACGAATCCTGCAACTGGGAGGGAAGCTGGCCTATTGCGCCCCCGCGAAGGGTTGACCATGTCGTGATTGCAGAGCGGTTGAAAAAGAGTTGGTTCTGGAGTAGACTTTTCCGTGAAGGGGTTTCCCACGAGATTTCAGAACGCTCTGAGGCAGACCTCCCGGTCTTTCCAACTCGTCCAAGGAGCTCGCAAGCTCATTGCAGCTCTCAGAGACCTTCCCGTAGCGTCTTTCAGCGTGTTGTCGGATTCGGCTCCAGTTTCGAATCTCTCTCAGGGCGTGTCACAACCTCGGCTCCTTTAGAGAATTCATTTTCAAGAGATAATATTCCGAGTGATCGTCGAATGAAAGGATTGAATCGCCTGCTAAGCGCGGGCTCAAATATTTTTCACCTGTTACTAGTCCGAGCTGGTTGGTTAGTCCGGCGCCTTCCTTTCTGGGTTTCGACGAGAAAGCTCAGAAATATAATGCTCTTTCGGTGCGATTCGATCGGCGACATGGTCATCTTTGCCCCTACACTTCAGGAATACCGACGCCTTTTCCCGGCTGCAAAGATCACGGTAGTGGCAAGTTCCACGAGTGAGGAGTTGCTCCGAACGAATTCACATTTCGATGACCTCCAGCTGATCGATTATGAATTATTTAAGCGATCTGTTGTCGAAAGAATTCGATGGTGGATGAAAGTTCAACGAGTTCGGTATGATATTGCAATTAACACTATGTATTCTAGTGGCTTTCCGCAGTCGGACGCGGTCATCGGCTACACCGGGGCACGACGGAGAATTGGCTTTGCTGAACCGAGTCGATTTGAATCCGGCTGGAGGAGGAGATGTTACAGCGAATTCGTTTACGCCCTACCAATGCGGACTTTCGAGGGAAATCGGCACAATAGCCTTCTCCGCTATCTGGGGAGCATTCAGTATCGATGGGCACCAAATCTCGTTCCTCAAGGAATATCCGCTGGTTCGAGGAATCTCGAGTTGCCACAGGGAGGATTTGGGGTACTCTTCCCTGGGGCCCAATCCTCTGTTCGTCGATCGGCGGTCGCGTCGTTTGTCATTGTAGCTACGGAGGTAAGTCGGTCCATGGACTGGAGCTGGATTGTGAGCGGAACAGTGAATGAGAATAGTGTGTGTTCGGAAGTCGCCAGTGGTCTTCAAGCGAACGGAGTGCGGGCATAAGATTGGGCTGGCAAAACGACCTTGACAGAACTAGTCTCACTCGTTTCGCAGGCACAGTTGATCCTTGGAAACGAAACAGGGCCGATTCATATCTCCGCGTCGCTTGGCCGGCCGGTTGTCTGCATACTCGGTGGAGGGCATCACGGAGTATTCTTCCCATACCCTGGGATCAACAATATTATGTGTGTATCGCATATGCTTCCATGTTTTGGATGCGATTGGACGTGCACCCGCCCGACAACCGAATGTATCGAGATGATCTCTGCTGATGAAGTCCTCCGATCAGTCTTTGCACTTTTACACAAAGTTGACAGACAGGGCACCCGAGGATGAGTGATCGCAGGATGGGCCTACTTAAACTGCTTACGTTGTCATTATGTGCAGCGTATTTCTTCTTTCCAAATGACGACGAGTTTCATGTCTTGGGGATCGGACCAACTGGTGCCCGAATTCTTGTTCTTGATATGGTCATCCTGGTGTTGATGTTTGTTTCCATAGGCCATTTTCGACCTATCTTCAAGAAGGCAACCTCATTACTTGGTAGCCTCCCACTTGTGCTCCTTTTCTCAATGGTCGGATTTTCCTTGGCACGCGGTATCCCCGAATTTGCAGGATTGGCGATCGGAGAGGCACGATGGTACCTGAGTGCGATCGTGTTCGTTCCGTTTTACCTAGTGTATGATCGGACGTGGTCCATTATCTTCCGGCGTGTCCTCGTAGCGGCGGTTTGGCATGGTCTACGTGTTATCGGGACGTTACTGGTCGAAGATTATCGGGGAGAGTCCGGAGGCATGTTCAGAGTGGGCGGGGAAAAACTTCCTTTGTGATTGTGCTCGGTTTGCTTGTGCTGATTGAATATGTCTGGAGGCAGCCTGGACCCCTGCAAACAAAATATTCTCGCGATAAGCTGGCGCCAGTTTCTTGTTTTCACGCTGATGCTGAGTCAGACCCGTTCGGTTTTTCTTTTCACCAAAAATCTGTTGTTTTTTCTGTTCACCCTGCGCCAGGTCATCATTTTCTCTCTTGCGTTGAGCGGGAATGATCCTTTCCTCCTTATTGCTTTGGGTAGTGGAATCTTCTTCCTGTTGCCAGTGAACTTTGGAGAGAGCATTTCAGAGAGTTGGTCTGTGATTGGAGAAGCCGTACACCCTGAAACTATAGCTGGGATTCTCGAAGGCCAGGGGAATTACATAACTTTTGCATCGAATCCATAACTGCCGCTGGCACACTGCGTTCAGGGTGTTGGCGTGGACCCAGGTTTTCGACGATGTCATGAATACGCCGAACGCCTGGCTTTACTCGGATACCATTCGGATCCGGATTTGAATTCATTGACCTTTCAGGAACTACTTACCTAGATCTCGATCCGCACAATGACTACCTGTCGATGTTTTCAAAGGTAGGTGCCCTTGGATTGTTGGGTTATGTTCTACTACTCTTCAGGTTCTACGGCTTAACTGTCACACGAGGGAAATAGTGTTCCTCGAAAGTAATATATCTATACTAGCTTGTATTGCATTCTTCCTGAGCCTGTTTGTTTCACTAAATGCTGAGATACGGACGTACTCACTACATTTTTGGATTTGGCCTTTCATTGGAATAACTCTCCGAGAAATCGACAAGTGCACGAACTCGCTCGGTCGCTGATATGAATCTCGTTGTCAGCTTGAAGTGCCAATGAATGCCAGTAGGGTTTTAGGACGTGGGAGGGTGACGTTCAACCCTGAAGACCCACGGCATGCGCATTTTAGCGTTAGATATTGTCGGAAGCCTCCATCAATTCGAAATGGGCCCAATGAAATGTAGCGTGTCGATCTTGACTTCTAGTTTGAATATGGAATCACATTTACGGAAGTGCATTGCTTCGATTGTGATCAGGAAGTCCCCGGGTGTGCAGCACATCGTTATCGATGGTGGGTCAATTGACGGAACTGCGCATACCGTGCGAGAATACGCTACAGTAGATTTCCTATCAGGGCGAGACCGAGGGATGTACGATGCGCTTAATAAGGGCCTTCTCACCGGCTGCCGGCGATATCATTGCATATCTCAATTGCGACGAACAGTATTTGCCAGGAGCTTTAGAGCACGCTGTGTCGTATTTCATGGAACATCCAACTGTCGACATCATTTTTGGTGACGCGTTGTTGATCAATCAGTTCGGTGAATTGATTGCATTTCGCAAAGGCTATCCTCCCCGTTGGCCGTACTTCCTCTCCTCACATCTCTATCTGCTGTCTTGCACTATGTTCTTTCGACGCCGCATTATCAGGTCGGCTTCCTCTTCGACAGCTCGTTCAAGGCAATAGGTGATTTGGAGTTTGTCGTCCGCGTTATGCGTGCTGGTTTTCGGTGCGTTCATGTGAAGGGATATACGGGAGCGTTCACAATCACTGGCCAGAATCTCAGTCTGAGCCCAGGGTCGAGACAGAATGGTCGAGAGTCAGGGCCGGCACACCGGCATGGATTAGTAATTCCGAATTCCATTGAATGTCGCCCGTCTCTTCGAAAAGGCGGTACGGGGGGCATATTGGCAGTCATCACCTCTGGAATATGAAGTGTACGCGGGCAGTGACACATCTCAACGAAAACGCTTCATAGAATATAGACCGAGCCATAAATGGTTATTCATCGATGCTTCGAATAGGCATTGATACGTTTTCGTTTGATAAACCCGGCGCCAACTTTGGCGTGGGTCCAGGTGTTTATGTCTGGCATCTGCTCGAGCACTTGCTCAGCATCGGCCGTGGGCATACGTTCTTTGTGTTTTGCAACACGGACAAGGAGTCGTTTGTGCCGAGAGGGCCGAATGTTAGGGTGCTCGTGAGTCCGTTGCCGAGCAACCTCGACTCTTCCGTCCA
>CAVOYH010000006.1:0-182012 GCA_963700635.1 uncultured Bacteroidota bacterium
ATCGCGTCACGTAGTATGTCCGGTTTCCGTTCAGCACCATTCCGTACCGCTCTATCATAAAAAGGTGATTCAGGATATGATGCCGGACGATGTCCCGCCTTCCGTGCAGAAGTAAGGCACGATTGATAAAGTGAATGTCCCAGCAGTACATTTCCGGAAACGCAGACTCACTTCCCCCGGCCGAGATATAGGGAAAGGGAAGATACAGCAGCGTGTGCGCTTCCGCTGCGCGACCGGCCTGTTCCTGTGCGCGGTGTTCCTCATCCAGAAACCACGCGCCGCCCAGTTCAGAATTACAGATCTCTTCTTCCCTGGCACACCGCGTGTCGGCATCCCACCAACTCCGGATCAGCCGGTCTACCGCCTCCCATCGTTCTTTACTGTCCTTCATTGGCCTTCCGGACCGTCATCCCCCACACCTGCGCGTCCTCCTGACTGTTGAATGTCCATTGTTCACCGGCGTCTCTGCTTTCAAACAGACCGCCATTCAGAGTACCGGCGAAAACGGTCGTCGGTCTTGAAGGCAAAACCGCCAGCGAATGCACATCAAGCACAGAAAGCCCCGCACTCTTCTGATGCCAGCTGTTCCCGCCATCACCGGAACGGTAAACTCCGCCGCCGTGAGTGCCGAGATAGATCGCACCATGATCGCCGGGAGCAAACGCGATGGCGTACACCGTCAGGTGACCGAGTCCGCCATTGGTCATATTCCAGGTCCTGCCACGATCGGTGGATTTCCAGACACCGTCGTCCTCGGTACCGGCCAGAAATACGGACGGCTTTGACGGATGCTGGACCAGAACACGGATATCCTTCCCCCGGAGTGTTGTGGGGGCCCAGAGGGAGTCTTTCAGGCCGCGCCGGAACACGCCCGTGCCGGTCGCAACCAGAAGGGTCCCGTCCGTGCGGTCTATGCAAATATCACTTGCGTACTTCCCGGCAAGGCCTGCCGTCAGGAACGTCCAATGATTGCCACCGTCCGTCGTCAGGATCGGACCGTACGCCGTTGCCGCTGCAACGCGGGCCGGATGTTGAGCGTCGACGCTCAGTTTTAGCACCTCAGTCTCTTGCCAGCCTGTCGTGACCCGCCAGGTCTTTCCATGGTCTGACGATCGGAGCACTCCGTTTCCGCAGGCCGACCAGAGTACCCCGTCAGGTCCGGCCTCGGTATAGAACATCCGGATGTATTCCCTCCATCCTTCATGCTGCCAGCTTTTTCCGGCATCCGTGCTGACAAACAGCCCGATTCTCGGATTGTCGCTTTTC
Organism: uncultured Bacteroidota bacterium; assembly: GCA_963700635.1. Classification (GTDB taxonomy): domain Bacteria; phylum Bacteroidota; class Ignavibacteria; order UBA10030; family UBA6906; genus JAGDMK01. The sequence goes on from CAVOYH010000006.1 coordinate 1,267, forward strand.
CCCCATGCATGGCGTCGCGAACTGAGCACGGACATGTACAGTGTCTCCTGGGTATGGGCTAGCTCCCGGTACCCGGTGCCCACCAGAACAAGAATCACAATAACTCTACAGATCCACATGAATACCTCGCTGCAACGTGGTGGCATTAAACCGACCCAACGATGTTCCGTTGACGACGATGGCCATTGTGTCCGACCGGACATTCCCGAACACCAGGCGGATGGTGCGGGGAGAAGAGACCACGTCATGGATCGATATATCGATGGTATCAGCTTTTGTCCGCACCTGTGTAATCCGGCATCCATCAATCCCTGCACCCCAGTTTCCGGTGGCATCCACGTATGCGTCGCCATACAACGCGGCGATCAGGTGGATCGAGACGACAGAGCTTCCGGTCCCCCAGTGTAAGCCGGTCACACCGGCGAGTTTGTCGTAGGATGCATGCGCATAATTTTCAGCGGTTCTGGGTGACTCCGGAGATTCAAACAACGAGAACATGGCGCGGAGCGCGGCCACTCCCCGCTCGAAGTATTCCCGTTTGCCGGTTGCGTGAAAGTACCTCATGTATGTGACGGCGAAATACCCCTGACGCGAATCACTCCACTCTCCATCTGTATTCTGCACTCCGAACCCGCCAAAAAGTTCGCAGGAAAGCCAGCGGGGGCTCCACACCTGCTGGTACAGGCCGAGGTAGTCCAGAATTGCCTCACCCCGATTCAGATAAAGGGTATCGTTTGTGAGTTCATAGAGTGAGAGGCAGGCTTCCGCGGCCTGGTGCATGGACAATGTATTCTGCGGATGCTGCCCGGTGTACGTGTCGTAGAATCCCGGTGTTTTGCGCGAACACGAAAAGAACGTCTCAAAATCGAACCACTTATGATCCGGTTCGATCTCTCTGAAGATGTACGCCATGGCCCGTTCCGCGGCATGGAGCGCAGTCGTGTCACCCGTCCTTCTCGAATACTCTGCGAGGAAGAGCGCCGCGCCGGCAGTTTCGGCATTTTCGGAGCGGAATTCCGGCGCAGGATCAAGAGTCACGGGCTCATACCAGGATGGAATCACGCCGGTGGCGTCTTGATGTTTTATAAGAAACTTCGAGAATCGTTCGGTATAGTTGAGGATCTCGGGTTTCCGTTCGGGGAACAGATCAGCCCAGGCAAGCAGCCATGTCCCGGTCCACGCATTGTGAAACATCGGAAGGTACCGACCCTTCCCTATTCCTCCCCATGCGTGGTCGGCAACCCAATGCCCGCCGGAACTGTCCATATAAAAGATGGAGGGTGCAATCCCCCCCTCCTGCGGTGCATGCAGTGCAAGATTGAGCACTCCCTGCGCCTGGCGAACAAGCTCCTGATTTCCGGAGGATTGTCCGTACAACGCCATTCCATATGCTGTCCGGAGTGCATTAAACCAGACGTTGAACCAGCAGTCATCATCCGCACCCTTGTGCAGCGTATTACTCCAGGCCAGCCGTCCCTGGCGCAGCAGCGTGACCGGCGTCCCCTCCCATGACGCTTCCAGAGCCACCATCGGAACATAGACGTTCCATGCCTTATGGATATACGCCGAAAACGGTTCCGACTGAGGTCCGCGGGGTGAGGAAAAATTCTTCTGACCAAACCGATCCCACAGGAACCGCACGATCTCTCTGTACCCTTCGCGCGCCGGGGCGCGGGCATTCAGATACAGATAGTACCCACAGGCAAGCGACGTGTCGTTCACCCTGACGGCGAGGCTGTCATCGTGGTGGTAGTAGACATGTGCTCGTTTCTCCCAGGGCAGAAATCCGTACGCCATCAGCGGGGTTGCGCCCCCGTCCATCTGCACATCGGCACCCGTCCGCACCATTCGGCGGGGTGTATCCATCAGGGCAGGATCGGGCATCATCGCCACGAAGCGTGAATCCCGCTGCATCATCAGAGCGGGAGAGCGGAAAACATGATCACCGATAACATCCTGTGCCTCGGGACGCAGCTGCGGCGTATAGACAAAGTCCGGCTGCCGGTCCTGATGGGTGATCGTGTCCCCGGGAAAGGCCGTGTACGGGGCCAGAAGGTACGACAGATCCAGGCTCCCCACAACTGTGGCCGTGAGGGTCACGTGCACAAAGGGATCGCCGGTGCGTATCACGATCCGTTTTGTGATGGCAGCGGCCCCATCCCGGGCCGTGAGTTGTACTTCCTGCACCCCGTCGGCGGCCGGTATCACCCGGGCCACGCTGTAGCCGTGCTCGTACGATTGCCCCCCGCGTCGCCATGCAGGATCGGGTCGGAGCCGGTGGCCCGACTGGAGGAGCAGCTGCCATCCCCCCGCGTGCTGTGCAAAGTATGTTTCTGTCCAGCGGTCATCGTCGCGGGAAAGGACAAGACGAACATGCTCATTACCGAGCTCGATACGGTTGTTCGGTTCATTCGCCATGCTTTCGCCTCTGCCGCAGGGTAAACAGAAGAACAGGAGCACGATCCCTATGCTGAGTCTCTTGCCCATCTACCACCGCACCCGCTTTGTTATCTTTTGCATGTTCAGCCCGAACATCAACCGTTTTTCCGCAGGCGTGCAGTGTGAATACGCCATCCATCCGAACTGCGGCAGCGGATCGCGCATCGGCTGGTCGGTGCCGAACAGCACCCGTTCCGCACCCACATGCTTCACCATAAACTCAATAACGCGGTAGGTCGCAGCGGTCAGTGTGATCTCCAGATACACGTTCGGGAACTTCAGCGCAAACTCTATTCCGCGCCGTGCCTCCTTGAATGATCCGCCCTGGTGAGCCAGGATGAACGATGTATCCGGATATTTGGGAAGAAGATCGGTCAGCTCAGCCGCAAAATTGACGGAGGGATGGAGCAAGGTGTAGCAGCGGTGCCTGTTCCCGTATTCAAACCATGTCGACCAGGCCGGATCATTGTAGGGGATATCGGTTCGGGGATAATAGGGTTTGAGACCTCCCATCCGGTACCGACCGTGCACCTTTGCAATTTCCCTCTTCCAGTCCTTCACGTATTGTGGTTGCAGAGAAGCATATCCACGGTAAAACCGGGGGAACCGTTTCATCGCATCGTACACAATCTCATTACCATCTTCATAATCGGCCCAGATAGCCAGCCATGCGCTCATATGTATCTGGCTCATGCCCATCAACTTCGCCCGTTCGAACATGCTCGGCGCATCAGAGAATGGTTGATACATAAAGCCGACACCGACGGCATCTTCGTGCGAGATGTGCGCATGGGCGTCGATGACCAGCGTATCGCGCAGCGGTTTTCCCTCCCGGGCCGCTGCAAGAATGGGGTCGGCAATACGCTTCTTGCGATATGGCGCCGGTTGCCGTTCCAGTTTCAGCAGGCGTGAAAGATTTCCCCCCGCGATAAGGGCTTTTTCTTCATCGGAAAGCGTACAGTAGTCAACAAACGCTTTTGCAGCGCCCGGAGACTTGTCAAGGGCTCCGGTGCCAAAAAGCAGACGGTCGGCCCCGAACCAGCCGGCGTATACCTCCAGTCCACGATTCGACTGATGATTCGAGAATTCGAGAAAGAGGCGGGGATGTTTGGACATGAGCGTGTGCAGGTACCGGGTCGCGTCCCAGCGTGAATTCTGAAGCAGAACATTCAGGTTCGGGTGCCGACCCAGGACACTATCCAGTTCGGTCAGAAGAACCTGGTTTGCGGCGTCGAGGATATCGGGGGCGTACATGCCGCCCCCCTCAAGGATGAGCAACATTTCCTCCTCTTCCAGCGCTGCAAGCAGTTCCCCGCAACTGTCTTCCGTAAAAAAGTAGTGATGTGACCGCGGGTACATCTTCGCGGCGCGGATGCCGTTGTCGTGCATTTCCTGGAGCAGATCGCGGGGAGGTGGCATCTCTCCGGTGTGGTGCGGCATAACCGCCCAGACACCGTGGAGCCGCGGGCTCTTTTTTAACTCGCGCACCAGCTTCCGGTTGCCAAAGGTCGGATCGTATTCCTTCCCGAGCCAGTGCGCAATCAGCGCTCCCTGAATGCCGCACCACTCCATTTCTTCAAGGAGCACCTCGGTCTCGTAGAGCGTTTCTACGTCCTTCGGGCCCCGTCTACCGATCATAGCATTGGCATCAATATAGATACGGTCGTTCATGTTCACCACCAGAATGGTTTGATAGTTCCCCGTTCACGGACTTCGGCATCACGTGCGCGTTGCAGCGCACTGCGGGCCTTCTCCAGCGTCTCATCGATATCCGCTTCCTTGTGCGAGTACGAAATGAACCAGCGGGGACTCATAAAGATCCCCTCCCGGTACAACTCACGATGCCAGACGAATTCCAGCCGGTCATGGAAACCCGGATCGGAATGATCAAACTTCAAGAAGGAAGCAGGGGGTAAACCCGCCGCGTGTGCCGCGATACCCAGGTCTTTTGCGATCGTCTCGAGTCCCGACATCAAACGTTTCCCCATCGCATAAAGATGTTCGTGCACCGGCTCACGCTTCATTATGTTCAGGGTCGCAATGGCTGCAGCAATGGACAACGTTTCACCGGCGTAGGTTGTTGTCATCTTGAACCGGTAGAGCGTTTCCATATACTCGCTGCGGCCGACGTATGTCGAGAGCGGAAAGCCATTGGCCATGGCCTTGGCGTATCCGGCAAGGTCCGCATCCACACCAAAAAACTCCTGTGCGCCGCCCCTGGCCAGACGAAATCCCGTCAGCACCTCGTCAAGGACCAGGAGAATGCCATACTCCCGTGTTTTCGCGCGGAGGAACCTGATGTAATCGCCGCTGGTGTCCTCATTGAAGTCATACGGGATCGAAATGACGCAGGCAATCCGCTCGCCGTACAGCGTGATCAACCGCTCCGCTTCCTCACAGTTTCCCCAGGGAATAATCTTCACATAGTCCTTCATAAACTCCGGCACACCGTTGTTCGGACTGTCCTCCGTCGCAAACCAGTCCGGATATCCATGGTACCCGCTCATGAGAATCATATCACGCCGGGTGTAGGCGCGGGCGATGCGGATATTTGAGAGGTTGGCGTCTTCCCCGGTCTTCATGAAGCGCACTCTCTCGGCGTTGGGAACCATGTCGTGAATAAGCCGGGCAAGATCGAGTTCTATCGGACTGGCCATGCTGAACAGGACACCATGTGCCAGCTGCGCTCGCACCGCATCGTCCACCTCATCATAACAGTAGCCCAGCGTTACGGGACCGAGCGCGAGCCGGTAATCGATGTACTCTTTCCCTTCCATGTCCCACACGCGGCACCCTTTTCCCCGGACGATGAACTTTGGCATCACACCATCAAATGCGGGATATGGCCGTTTTGCGTTGGTTTGGGTTCCCCAGGGAATCAGCTTTAATGCTTCTTCGAAATGTCTATCAGATGGTTTCATATGACAATCTCAGGTTCATCATGTTCAACGGATATGCGGGCACGGATAAGCCGCGCATTGTGCTGTCCGGAAATTTCGAAGACCGGTCCGGTCTGACGTACGGCGAGAGTCCCATGAGTCTTGCCGGCCTTCTGTGCCGTGCACACAGTCAGAAGTGTGTGCTCGAGCACCTCGGGAGACTGCACTTCTACAAAAGGATGGACGCCCTTGTCGGCCGGGAGCGGGAGTGTGCCGGTCCGCGCTGTAATCCCCGCATGACCATAGACCCTGGCTTCAAGATGGGCGTTGGGGCGGCTGATCCTGAACCCCGCGCCCGAGGCGGAGACCGAGGCCTTCCCATCGAAATTGTCGGCTTGAAATCTCAGCTGTACAGAAAAGGGCGTGTCGTGTAACCGGATCCGGTCCACAAGCAGCAGGATGTCCGGTTTCAGGAATACGACCGACCGGCGGACCAAACGGACACCCGGGAGCACGAGGCGATAGGCCTCCGTGGCATCGCTGGTGACAAGCAGGTCCCCATGACGATCTTCGTAGGCAACAACGTGCGCTTCCGCCCATGACGCATTTGTTCCTTCATGACCGTCATGATACTGATGCCCTTTCCCATCGATCAACACGGCCGTGTGAGCCGGGGTGAGACGGAGGAGCCAGTGAGGTTCGGTGTAGGAGTAGGCCGCTTTGTAGGGGTCATGGAATAATCGTTCCCCGTAGGCGGAAAAGATTACGCTGTTCCGGTCGGCATGTTCGTGGTTGGCCGGACCTCCGCTCCTCAGGGCCACGACACTGCTCTGCTCGTGCCATCCGGTCCGCGCCACGACCAGGTCGTTTGACAGGCGCACATTGTGCAGCGCCGCAGGAGGGGCGGTGCTCTTCACGCGCGGATCGTACCAGAGGACTGCAAAATGACTCTGGACTTCGCCTATGCTGGTGGCAACATATTGCGCAAGGCCATCACGGTGAATGCCGGCCGTCCATGCCGCAACGGAAATATCTCCCATCGTCCACGCATCACCAACATTAACGCAGTCATTCGGACGTCCGATTGTTGGCATCGCCATGGTGAGTGCGTATCTGACGGTGCCGGGAAAATCGATAAGAGCACGGTGATCCGCCCCCGTGCGGCGATAGAGTACTTCCAGTGCAAGCGCAAGATGGAGACTGGTATATCCCCAGTACCCGATTCCTTCATCATAGCTGCCATCCGGACCATACATCGTGGCAAATGCCCTTGCGCTTTGCAGGGCCATATCGATCCACCGTTCGGCCTGAGGGTGTCGTCCGTGGAGACGGCATCCCGCCATCATGAGACCGGCGATGGGAATCACCTTCAGGTTTGTGGAGTTCAGGATAAGCGGCCACCGGCGGAGATCAAAACGATAGGGATACTGATCTTCCGGATCAAAGCCCCAGCCCCGTACACGGTCCGGAAACTTCATCCCGTACAGCGTTCGGTAACACGCCGGGGCACCCTTGTCCGCAATCTGTTGTTCAATCTCCTTCTGCAGATCCAGAGGTACTGCCGACCCGAGGAATTCAAGCGCGCATACCATGGCTATGGTTGCCTCGGGTGCACGCTGCAACCCGATCGTGTGCTCCCCGCCTTCAAGAAAATAGTCCCACCGCGTATACTGCAATAACCTGTCGATGGCAAGGCGGGCGAGTTCGAGCTGTCTGGCATCCTCGGTCAACGCGTACACAAATGACGTCCGTTCAAGAATCAAGCGGGCACGGAGCATGTGATAGGCGTGGTTATTCAGGCTGAGTTCGTCGCGGAGGAACACCGTGTCCGCAGACACGTCTTCGTCCTTCAGCTTCTTCCAGAACGGTGCAAATCGTGGCAGCGTGATCGTTTCCCTCATACGCGCGAGATCAGGCTGGTCGAAGAGCAATCCGCGCTGCTGCGGCGACTCTCCTGTCCGTCCCGGCACGTCCGGAAATGTCACGTGCGGGAAAAGCGAGAGACCTGCGGCGGCAGCAACACCGTTCCTCAGAAATGATCTGCGTGATGGTGACAGGGACATGGCAATCTCCGGTACGAAGCTTTCCGTGCACTCCACGGTGACACGTCAGTGGGCGGCGGCGTGCATCATTCGTTGCAGCGTTTCAACATTGAGCCTGGAGTGTTCAATCAGGGGATTACTGTGGGTCTCTATCGTAATGTGTTCGACCGGACGATCCTGCATCAATGCGCGCAGTTGCCCCGTCCAGTCAATGGCTCCCTGACCGATGGGGACACATTTGATGAGGGACCCGACGGCGGTATCTTTTGCATGGACATTGATGATACTCGATTTGAGCGCTTCGTACCCCTGCGGATAAGGGACTTCATCGGTACCATACGCATTACAGGGATCCCAGTTCGCTCCGAGTGCGGGTGAACCGACATCCTGGATAAAGGCGTGGGTGTTGACGCCCGTGTCGCACCAGAAGCCGGGTTCATTTTCGATGGCGAGGCGGACTCCCGCCCGGGCGGCGAGTTCTGCCGCACGGCGCATCACATCCACCGCCCGATGATACCGGTCAGGGGGTTCCCCTGCTTCCCGTTGAAAACCAAACACGAGGATGAGGGGACAGGAAAGTGTTGCTGCAAGATCGAGTGTTGCGGGTAACACGGAACGCAGTTCTTCTTCGAGTTCCGCCGTGCGTGAGAGATGTGCTTTGAACATCCCGGGTGAAAGCGCCGTGATGCTGACGCCATGCTCGCGGACAAGCCCCGCGACGGCGCGGAGTTCCTGTGCCTCCACCCGGGGAATCCGGCCGGTGGTCAGGCAGCGGATTTCATAGCGGTGGATTCCCCACGACAAGCCGTGTCGCAGCGCTTCACCGAAGTCATTGACAATTTCATCGCTGACAATGCCGAGCGCGAGAGGAGTTGATGTTTTCATGAGTGTTGTCCCTGGTATCCTAGTTCACGTGAGATTACTTCACCCTCTTTCTTCAGGAGTTCCACGATCTCACCGGCGAGGGTACGGTTCCGGCGTAGCCGTTCCGATTGTAGGGCGGTCATAAGGGCCGCAACCACTTTCCCGTGATGATCACGAATCGGCACTGCGATCGCACAGAGGTCGGGTTTATATTCGGCGTCCGCAACCACATACCCGGTACGCCGCACTTCTTTGAGCCGCTCCTTCAGACGGGACACGCTCGTGAGCGTCCGGGGGGTGAATCGTTTAAACGCCGAGCGCCCCACAATCAGGTCCAACGCCTCTTCCCCCACCTCGGCAACAAGTACCTGGCCCGAGGCAGTCGCGTGGACAGGTGAACGCTGTCCGAGTCGTGCGACCATACGCCAGATTTCCGGCGTGTCAGCGCGATCAATGATGATCACCTCATTCTCGTCAAGAACGGCCACGTAGTAACTCTCTCTGGTCTCGTGAGCCATCCGCACCACATGCGGATGGGTGATCGACTTGAGATCGATCTTCTCGAGCGCCCGATTACCCCAGTCGATCAATTTCATCCCGAGGTTGTATACGTTCCGCGTGCGATCCAGCTGCACGATGGATACTTTCTCCAGCGTGAGGAGGATGCGGAACAAGGAACTTTTGGGAATGCCTGTTTGGCGGGAAAGATCAGCGAGTGAATGACCGGTGTGCGACCCTGCGAGAATCTCCAGCACCTGAACCGCCCGATGCACCGCTGGAACGGTATATTCGTTTGCCATTGCCAGTGCTGTTTAATGGAGTAAACGACGTTTTATTAGTAAAGATACGACGAAGATCACGTAACCGCAAGCGTAATCGGGATACTACCCGGGGAGACCAACGAGGGTGTAAGGACCTTTCGGGATGACGGCAATACGCGCATCAGGCCCGTGCCGCCGCATCCCCTCCCGTACGGCTTCCGTTGGCGTTGACGCACTGCGCACAAACAACCGGCGTCGCTGTTCGTCAGGAATTCCTGACGAGACGAGGACAATGTCATGGTGTATCGCAACTTTCGCGCACTCTTCAAGCTGCCACTGATCGATCCGGACCTTTTTTCCCTTTAATCCATCCAGAAAATTCTTTGCCGTCACCGGTGCGGTGGCCATATCGGCAAACTCCGGACTGCCCAGTCCTTCCGCACACTCTGCAGCAATGATCAACGTCCCGCCCGGTTTCAGAATCGGAGATGCAGCCGTGATTCCTTTTACTGCCTGGTACAGCGTGAGATCCAGGGGATACCCGGCGCCGGAGGTGACCACCATGTCCACCGGAGATTCGACGCTCGCCGTCACCGCGTTGCGCACGTGGGCAACGCCCACGGCATGGGCTTCCTCAGGATCACCCGCAAACACGCCCGTAATCCGGCGCTCGGCATCCAGCGCCACATTCACCATACAATCATGCCCTGCCATCCGGGCGATGGCAAGGAGTTCCTCATGGAGCGGATTACCCTCAAGGCTGCCCTCCCGGCACAACGGGTGTTCGATAAACTGCGGACTGTGCAAAGACTTGATTGTTTCTTCTCCGGCGCAACCGGGCGCGATCAGCTTACGTCCCCCGGAAAAACCGGCCATGAGGTGCGGCTCGATAAAACCCGTCGTGATCTTCAGGTCGGCGGAACAATATGTCTCGTCAATGAAGACCGGCGTTCCACGGGCTGTCGTGCCGAGGACCCGCTGCTCCTCCCCGGCACGGGCATGATGGTTCACCACACGCACGCCACCGGCGATTGTTTCTCCGAGCATTGTCACCAGCTCATCGGGCGTGCTCGGCCGGTGAAGGCCGGTTGCGACCAGAATCGTGATCCGATCACGGGGGATTCCGCCCCGTTCGAGCGCCGTCAGAATCGGGGGGAGGATCACCGTGTTGGGAACCGGCCGCGTTATATCACACACAACGATACAGGCAGACCCTGCATCACGCGCCTGCTGCGCCAGCGGCAAGCCGCCTATCGGATTGTCCAGCATGTGAGTCACAACACGCCCGGGATCGGCAATCGCGGGTAACTCACGCATCGACAGGACTGCCTGCAGGTTGCGGTCGGGAACCTCAACATCAATTCCCGTTTTGCCGTAGGCGAGATCGGAGAATCATTGTTCCGTTCCTGAATCTGGTCTGCTCTGTGTGTATTGTGCGGCGCTCCGGATCTCAGATTTCTTGCCGAAGTACCACATCAGGAGTCCAAACGTGATCATAATGGCGATGATGATGCCGAGGATCATCCTCTCCTGATAGGAGATATCGGTGAACAGGAGGATCCCCATCAGCAATCCCATGATAATGGTGGTGCCGCCCACAAGCGGGAACGTTGAAACCTGTTTTTTTCCGGCGCCGAATACCTCGCGGGCGACGTCGATGGGTGTGTCGAGTTTTTTGAAGAACTCCAGCACAATCGCACGTTGTTCCGGCGTCTCGTTTGCAAAAAGCGCGCTGAAGGCGTACAGACTTACACCCAGAGCCGTCGCGCTGAGCGTTGCGACCCAGAATTGCCAGGCCGAGGCCCCTTCCGGGAGTGAGAGAAGGAAGATGGTGGCAAACACCCCAATGACAGCCGCGGACAGCACACCCAGAAGTGGTTTGTTCCTCGTAAACACACCTCCCGTCCACCAGGAAGTTGCGAAAATCCCGAAGGAACTGACGAATGCCAGATATACCTGCGGTCCGATATCCCACATGAGCACATAACGCACCGTCACGCCGACAACAAGCCCCCAGGCAATCGCGCCGACAGCGGACCATTTTGGCACACGCCGGAAGATAAGACCAAACGCCACCGGGACGACAACGGGAATGTTCAGGAGGGTGAAGAATGCCTGCATCAGATTAAAGATGCCGAACTGACTGGTGACAAAGATCACGGCGAGCACCACCACGATAAGCCCGATCACCACCGAGAAGATACGTCCGACGGTCAGCAACTGCTCATCCGAGGTATTCGGCCTGATCCATCCCTGATAGATATCCCGTGATAATATGGACGACACCATGTTGTACACAGAACTGAGCGTGCTCATGGTCGCCGCCAGCATCGCTGCCAGGAAGACGCCGATCAGGCCGTTGGGCAGGAATTTCAGACACAGGGCGATAAAGACGAGGTCCTGCGGGTTGCTGTTGATGTACGGCTTGAAGAAATCGACCTGCGAAAGATCCGGCCAGATGACTTTGGCGACAAGCGGCGGTATGCCGAAAACAAAAGGGACGGTCAGGAAGAGCACGCCGGCCAGTTTCCCCACCCGCTTGGCATCACGCTCGTCCTTCACGCTGTAGAATCGTTGCGCCGCGCCGGCGGCGGTTCCGAGGCACATAATGATCAAGATGGACACGAGCCAGTGCTCGGTGTAGTGCACGCCGTTGTAGACCTGGTCGAAGCTGAGAGGCGGAAGGGACTTTATGAGCATGGCCGAACCCCCCACCAGATTCAGCGCCAGGGGCATCACGACAAACGTGATACTGAGGAGAATAACGCCCTGCACCACGTCGGTGATAGAAACGGCCCAGATTCCACCCATGAATGTGTAGAGCAGGATCACCGATCCGGTGACGAGCGTGACCATGACGATGTCCAGTCCCATCACCGGCGCAAGCAGTTTGCAGGTCGCCGCCAGCTGGACTCCGGCGGAGAGAACAAAATTCAGCGAGATGACGATACTCAGAAGTTGCTGGGTCGTGATGTTAAATCGGGTATACGTGTATTCGACGGGTGAAATGGACCGTGTACGGCGCCAGCGGGCGGCAGTAATGTGGGATCCCACATAGTAGGACACCGACCAGATGCCGAAGTAGAGAATGGCAAACCATCCGGTCGCATAGGCAAAACCGGCGGCACCGGTAAAGGTCCAGGCGCTGAAGTTCGCCATGTACAGCGTCATACCGGAGACCCACCAGGGAATCATACTCCCACCGGCAAAGTACTCCTTTCCGCCTTTGTTGATCTTCATGAAGTAGAGGCCGATTCCCAGCATAAAAACGAAATATGCACCGATGACCATATAATCATAGATGTTGACAGCTTTCATCATCACTCCTTAGGCTGACTGCACAACATTTATCCGCGGATTTCTGCTTTTTTCCCGAAGTACCACATCCCCGCCCCGAACACCGTAAGAATGCCAATAATGATTCCCAGAATCTGACCCTCACCCGGAGCGAGCGGTGTCAGGAATACCAGGCTGAGCAGGGCTCCCATAATGATGGTCGTCCCACCCACAAGCGGGAAGACGGAAACCTGCGTACGCCCTGCCCCGAACACCTCCCGCTCGACATCAATCGGTGTGTCAAGCTTCTTGAAGAACTCTGCGACGACGCGCCGGGTTTCATCCGTTTCAAGCGTAAAAAGTCGCGCGAACATGGGCAGACTGGCACCGTACGCCAGCGCAACAACCCAGATCAACAGCCGGATACCCGTGGTCATGGGCACGGCGATGGTCGACTCGAACACCAGCCCAACCACCCCGATGACCGCCACACTCAGGACGCCCACGAGGACCTTTCTGGTCTTATACAGTTCCCCAACCCATACGGACGTTCCAAATATCGAGAACGTCATGATCATCGACAGGTACACCTGCGGACCGATCGTCCACCCCAGCAAATACCGTCCGGCCACACCCGCAAGCAAACCCCAGGCGATCCCCGCCACCGCCGACCATTTGGGCACACGCCGGAAGATCAGCCCAAAAGCCAGTGGGACTGCAACCGGGATATTAAAGAGTGTGAAGAACGCCTGCATAAGATTAAAAATCCCGAACTGACTCGTGACAAACACGACAGCCAGCCCCGTCACGATGACCCCGATTACGATGGAGGCCAGCCTGCCAATGCGCAGGAGGTCTTCATCGCGTGTGGAGCGCTTGAACAACCCCTGATACATGTCCCGTGCAAAGATCGCCGAAACCATATTGTAGACGGAACTCAGCGTGCTCATCGTGGCCGCGAGCATTGCCGCCACAAAAACCCCGATAAGCCCATTGGGCAGGAACTGCATTGTCAGACCCACGTACACAAGATCCTGCGGATTACTGCCGATGTACGGTTTGAAAAATTCCACGACGGAAAGGTCCGGCCACAAAACGCGTGCGACGAGCGGGGGGATCCCGAGCATAAACGGCCCGAGAAGTGCGAGCCCACCGGCCAGCAGCCCCACCTTCACGGCTGACTTTTCATCCTTTACCGAGTAGAACCGTTGTCCGGCACCACCGGCGAAGCCGATGGTGCTGATAAAGAACATGGCGATAAGCCAGTGCTCGTTGTACACAACCCCGTTGTAGACATGATCAAACGAGAGAGGCGGAATCGACTCGAACAACGTTTCGAATCCGCCCACTTCGTGCAGACTCATCGGAACGATGATGGCTGCGGTGCTGAGGAGGATGACTCCCTGCACAACATCGGTTACCGAAACCGCCCAGATTCCGCCCAGAAACGTGTAGAGCAGAATCACGGTCCCGGTCACCAGCGTGATGATGACAATTTCAATGCCGATGATCGGAGCCAGCAGCTTACATGTTGCAGCAAGCTGAACTCCCGCTGAGAGGACAAAATTGATGGAGATGACCCAGCTCAGAAACTGCTGGGTAGGCACATTAAATCTTGTGTAGGTGTACTCCACGGGGGAAATGGCACGTGTTCGCCGCCAGAGTTTGCCCGTCAGCAGTGTGCCTGCCACGTACGCAAACCCCCCGGTCGCGAACCAGATAAGCGGGAACCATCCTGTTTCGTACACAAACCCCGCAATACCGGTGAACGACCAGGCACTAAAATTGGCCATATAAAGGGTCATGCCGGAAACCCACCAGGGGATCATGCTTCCGCCGGCGAAGTATTCTTTTGCACCCTTATTAATCCGCATGAAGTACACGCCGATGGCGAGCATGAAGACGAAATACCCCCCGATGACGAGGTAGTCGTAAATGTTGACAGGTTTCATAGGCCGATGGGTTTCAAGAGTAAGAAATATGAACTCGTGAATTCAGGTCAGGGTCTGGCAGAACGCACCCCGTCAAGCAGACGCTGCACTTCGTCAAAAGAATTGTAGATGTGCGTGGAGATCCGGAGCGCAGCCATCCCCCCTTCCGTCACACTCCGCGTCCGGAGGTGAAATGTCGAAAGATGCTCCTGCAATGTCAGGTGTGGGATACGATGGTGAAGAAACGTGGTCATCGCGCTCCGCAACGACGGCTGTTCGGGCGAAAGCACCTGGATATCCGGCAACTCACGCAGCCCGGCGGCGAGCCGGTCGGCCAGTGCGCGGTCACGTGCCCAGATATTCTCCATGCCGATCCGCAGGACAAACTGCAGCGCTGCGCCAAGCCCGACACGCAACGGCGTACTCACCGTCCCGTATTCATAACGCTGCGCCGTCGGATGAAATGCCATCGGGCCTTTGGGGAAATCAAAACCCCCGTCCGAATGCGCCCCGATGAACCGGGGGGTAATCGTCTGCAGCATATCTTCGCGCACGTACAGGAGACCGGTTTCTTTCGGTCCCATGAGCCACTTGTGCCCACTGGTAGCGTACGCATCGCAGCCGATCTCATGAAGGTTGAACGGAAGCATCCCGACAGTCTGGGCGCCGTCCAGGAAAGACCATATCCCCCGCGATTTCGCGAATGCTGCAATCTCCCGCACCGGGAGATGCAGACCCGTCGTGGTGACGACGTGGGATACATTGATAAGCCGGGTGCGCCGTCCGGTCAGCTTCTTTATCCTGTCGAGGTTTTCTTCGGCGGAGGTGGTTGACGGCTCGAACGTCCGGAGTACGATGCCGTGGCTCTTTACGAGAGCCAGCCATGTGAGCGCATTCCCGACATGTTCATGTGTGGAGAGTATCACTTCGTCACCCGCCTTCCACGGCAGTCCGTGGGCGACAATATTGATCCCTTCCGTAGTATTACGTACGAATGCAATCTCTCCCGCCGAACAACCAAGGACACGCGCTGCATCCTCCTTAATGCCGGCCCATAATTCATCGGTACGTCCTACCTCGCAAATCTGCTCCAACTCATCCATTTTCCCCTTTACGGCCTCCAGGACGACGTACGGAGACGCACCCAGTCCGCCGGTATTAAAGTATGCGCGGTCCTTCGTAAGCGGGAATTGATCGCGCACGAAAGCCCAGAACTCTTCATTCCGGGGTTCCACCTGCGGCCAAGCCGCAGAAGGAGGTGGGCGGGAGGCAGCATGTGCCAGTCCCGGCAAGAATGCGCCGCCAGCAACACCGGCGAGACATGTGTGAAGAAATTGTGATCGTTTCATAAACGTATGATCGTACTCCCGATGGTCTTGGAATGTAATACACTGTTCGCGGTCAGGAAGAAACCGTCATCCGGACTTTTATCGTCTTTCCTTTTGCGGGATACGGGATCTTTACCGCACCGTCGTCCATGCCGAGCAATCTCCCGTCCAGCCGGGCCTCTGCAACACTGCCCCGGACAACGGTAACATCAACCCGGGATCCGCGCACGGTAAACCGGAGGTTCATCGTATCCAGTCCACGAAGAAGTTGCGGGCGGAGGACGATCCCGTCCAGATCCGGCTTAAATCCCATCATATGATGCCCCATCAACACAACAAGCTCAGCCCAGGACCAGCCCACGATCGGAGACTGGCGGAGCGGGCGGCGTAATACTGGGGCCATACCGTTCAAACCATGCCCCGGCTCGGCCGCCATGGATGCCGGCCACCCATTGGAGCGCTTTCCAGACGCGGTCATGATCGCCGGCCTCGAGAGCCGCACGCGCGACCAGCAGAGTGGCAATTGGCCACGGACCGGGCGGATCGGGTTCACTGTCGGTATTGTACCGTGCGTACCCGCCAAAATCCCAGCGCTGATTCCAGAGATTTTCCATATAGGCAAGCGTTTTTTTCGCTGTCTCACTATGGGGGTCGAGGAATCCATAGATAATCGGATAGAGCGTGCCTGAATCAGGATCACACTGGGGGTACTCGATAGTTGCAATGGGTGATCCGGGTGGCATACCTGCACGATTGGCAGGCACAAAGTGGCGCTGCCATTGGCCATCCCGCGTACGTCGCTTGATAAGGTGGCCGTCTTCGACAAAACGGTATGTGGGGTGGTTGAGCGCAACATCTTTCAGGTTTGCCGACGCTTTCTCCCACCGTGATGCTGTCTTGTTATCGCCCAGCAATCGGGCCACAGCTGCGCCCTTCTCAAGGCCAAAAGCCACCCAGAATTGATACACAAGCTCAAACCCATCTTCCACGCCGAACCTGTCGTCGCGTTCCCAGAACTCCCGCTTGTTCCGGAGGAGCGTGCTCTTCGGATCTTTAAAGACATCCAGGAGCGGGAAATCCCCGGCAAGCACAATCTTGTCCCAGTACTTTCTGATCAGTGCGGTATCACCCGTCCAGCAAAGATAGACCCATGCGGCAAAAAGGATCTGCCCGTTCTGATCAAGTTCTGTGTAGTCGTACCCGGACCAGCGGCTGGATTCGATCGTACACCCGTCCGGGCCGATCGACTTCGAAAGCATTTTGTGAAGGATAACACGCGCTTCCTCATGAAAGCCCGCCATCGCCAGACCCTGCATCATCATCACATCGTCCCGCACCCATTCCATATTGTACATCCAGTAGCCGCTGTCCCGCCGCCCGCTGCGTGCAAGGTGCGCCTTCAGACCCGACCGGGCAACCTGGTACAGATGAGCAAGAGTATCGTTGCTGGATTCAAGTGTCGGTTTTGTTTTCCAGTAGGCCACAGTCTCGCGCCATACCTTTTGCATGTCACGCGACTTCAGCGGAACAGTCCCCGGCCGTATGGTATAGACAAACCGAACGAGGGTCTCTTTTCCCGGGGCTGGAGGCTGCACAGCCACGCGGAGTTCATATCGCCCGGATGTTTGTGTTTTGCCGTCCAGACAGCGGAGAGTGACTTCCGTATATCCCCGCCCGGAGACGGTGCCGATCTTTGGATCGGGGCCGATCTCATCGAAGATTGCGAAGTTCGGGACGAGGGCCAGGGCAAGGGTCAGGTCGGCCACCTCTCCGCCAACATTCTTCACATGAACCTGCCGGATCAGATATCCCCCCCGGTCGGGCACATAGAGCTCCTCCACAATCCGCATAGCCCCGGCTTTCCAGGTGACCTCGACAACGGGAACTCCTTCTTTGACCACCCACTGGACGGATTCGAGTGTCGACGGGGACGCAGCATGTCTTTTCCCCTCGCTGAACACACCGAGGGCGGTGTGTTCGAATCCCCGCTCGGGATGGAACAGATAGGTGCTCCATTTCCGGGAGAACCGTTCTGCATCAACCAGGGTCACCCCCAGAAATGATGGTGGAAGCGCACCGGAACGGTCAGGTGCGAACTGGAGGATGGCGTGAATGTCGCCGTTTCCGAGAAAGAAGTACTCGATACCGTTCTGGTATGTGATAAAATCCTGATGGAGGCGTTGGGTGAATTTCCCGGGTGCCGGCGCTTCCTGGGGGGTCGACCGTGGTTCAGCGTACAACTGATCGAATGCGCCAAGGCCGCCAGCCGCCGGCAGCAGGAGCGTTACTGCGGGAGTTTTGAGAAAGTTACGCCGTTTCATGGCCGATCCTTTCTTACTTGTACTGAATGATAATTGCCGACCGGCCATGTACCCGGCAGACGGCATCCGCATACGGACTATGGTCAACCACCGACGTCGTGGCGCGAACGAGCACGGCCGTTACACGTCACGCGGTGCGCACGCATTCCGGCCGGGAGCAGAACGTGGAGGTCCAGTGATGCGCGTCCCTCAACCTCAAGGGTGATTGTTCTGGTGGCGGCTGTGTGATCATACGTATAGGAAATTGAAGCACCTGATGCGCCATACCCACACAGGACATGGGCTTCCTTTTGGCCGGCGGCAATCCAGCGGGGTGCCAGTCGGACGCGCCCGAACAACCGCTGTTGGTCCACCACGCCCGCCAGACCTTCCATCAGGGCGTAGAGCATGGCCGAGGCACCCCATCCGTCAGTCGGATAGGCTTCCGGACTGGTACTTGTTTCTTTGGTTGCGTGTTGACCGTTGGGGAAATACCACAGATAGGTTTCGTTGTTTCTGGTGAGCTCTTCATACCGCAGGAGCTGGTCAATCCCGAATGACTCCTGGCCATGTTCCAGTGCTGCACGCGCCAGTTCTCCGCCCACAAGAGGCATGATCCCGCCGTTGCAGTACGCGCCCTGCACAAGTTTTTCATCACCGTAGATGCCATCGGGGAATGGAGGATCGATGCTGAACCATGGGGCGAAGGCCCCGGTGGATGTTCCCCGCAACCGGTATTCCTCCAGGATGGACGCAGCCATCGCGTGTGTGGCCAACCCCCGGTTGATGTTCATCGGGTTGCTCAGGCTCAGCTGCGCGGCGACATCCACGCCCTCAATATGCACGGGGACAATCGGCACATGGTGGGTGTAGAACCGTCCGTTGAAGCTGACCGCATTGGCCCGCTTCCGGAACCCCGCGGCAAACCGGCGCCAGTAGGCAGCGCGTTTGTGCTGCCGGAGATGCTCGTACATCACTCCCATCTGAATAAACGCCTGGTAATAGCCGGAACTGTCCCCGTGCATGATCCCCCAGAATGTGTCTTCCGTTATCTGGAAGTTCAGCCATTCATGTTTGCCGGCCGTATAGTCGAAGTCCCACGTGTCGATCGTGTATGCCCGTTTTACCAGACCGCGCTTTTTGTCCCATCTCCATGGATCGGAGAGAATGTACGCCAGCGCTTTTTCGCAGTTGGGCAACAACCGTTTCATCCAGGCATCATTGCCCGTGGCCTGCCAGGCAAGAAACACGCCGTTAATAAACCGGTACTCCACATCGGCTTCAACGGGGACGCGGACATGTTTGGCCCAGTTCTCCCGTTCACAGGGAAGCTTGTCGGGCACGAGGGTCACATAGTCGAACAACCACCCCTTGAGCGTCTGGGTTTCGGCAAAATACTCCACCATACTGGTCATGTCCTCTTCCCAGTACCGGGCGCCCCGCATCATGTCCGTATGATCGCGGATCCAGAGACTCGGCGTATCAGGGGAATGGTACCCGCGTACTCTGGAGCCCATCACATTTATTTCCGAGACATCCTGATCCATGAACGCGCGAATGCGGGGGAGAAGCGCATTAATACGCTGGTCACCGCAATCAATGTGCGTTTCCATCACGGTTCTTCTTTTCTGTTTCATTCAGCCTTCTCTTTGCTGACAACCGGGAATAACGGTCCGTGAAACTCTTCCCCCTCCTGCAGATTTCCGCGGTCGCCGATAATGTGCTCCAGAGGTGTATAATGTGTGCCTGCGGGCATAAAGATCGTGACCATCGCCCGTCTGGGCAGATCTGTCGTATTCGGGCCGGCGTAATGGAACGTTAATCCGCTGTGAAATGTGCAGCTTCCCGCCTTCATCTCCGCGACAAACGGGCGGGTTGACTCCCGATCACCCATCGGCAACAATCGCAGCAGGTCGTCATCTCCGGCGTTCCCGAGATCCACCGGGTTAAGGGGCCCCAGTTTGTGCGAGCCCGGAATAAACCACATACATCCGTTCTCCACCGTGACATCGTCCAGAGCCATCCAGCAGGAAAGGGCACCGTTTTCCTTCATGGGCCAGTAGACCTTGTCCTGATGCCATGCTGTGGCTTTGCTGTCTTTGGGATACTTGATCAGCGCATGGTCGTGCCAGAGACGTACCTCCGGCGAACGCGTGAGCTGCCGTGCGATACTCCCGATGCGCGGGCTCAGGACATAGCGTTCAATCAGCGGGTACCGTTCCCACACGTTGACCATCTGGAGGAAGACCTTCGTGTACCCTTCGTCAGCCCTCGGCCCCCAGTTCTCCTTGAGGCGGTCCCTGTCCGCGATGGCCACTCCCAGCGCTTTCCGTACCGCGGCGACCTCCTCCGGGGTGAGCACATTATGCAGTTGCACGAAACCGTTTTCTTCATAGAACCGCACCTGCTCCTCCGTCACATCAAACCGTCCTCCGTACATAACACCCTCCGTCGTGTTCATCCTGGGTCTTCCACTCTTGCCTGCTGATCCTGCCGTCTCACTCTCCACATATACGCCTCATCCACCCGCGGTTCGTCATCCCGGTGTTGTTCCATCAGGATGATCTTCCTTTCCAGCAGGTCGCCAAAATTCTCGCCGTAAATGTGGAGTGTTTCACAGAGCTCCGAGATGGAGAGAACATCACGCTGCGTCCGCTTCCAGAGTGACAGGAGTTCCCTGCTGTTCCGCACTTCATTGTCCACCATTTCCTTGCTCAACGCGCGATAGACATCCTTCTGCTGCTGTGTTTCCGCTTTGCGATATCCATGCACGGCCTCGCTCCAGGCCATCGTATTGCGCATCGTTGTCAGATAGGCGCGCGCCGCGAGCAGCCTGTCCCGCAGATCATCAAAGACGGGCAGAGCGGGATGGTCGACACGCAGGGTGCTCAACACTTCCACCGTCGCCCGCAGTGCTCCGTCGAGCGGAGGTAGTACCTGACGGTCAATCCGGTCTTTCCGGTCCGCCGCCTCGGACACGGACAGATACTGCCAGAGCATGTTCGCATTCAGGTCGATCCGTGCGGGATTGTTGAATGTTGCCAGGAGAAAACGTTCGTAGTACGCACGGTCGGCTGTTGGGAGTGCGTCAATATCCGGGACAAAAGGGCGAACCCAGAGTCGGAACCAGGGGAAGGCGAAGGTGCTCATCGGGATGTCGGCAGGGTACGCACGCACGGCCTCGTCTGAAAACATCCAGACCGCGACAAGTGCGGCTGCATCCTGTTCCCCGACCCATCGCCGCGCAGTATCATGAAGGATGTCGGCAAGAGGGATTGTTGAGTCCATCTGCAAGACACGGAGGACTTCGCCGTTGGGATCATAGGGCGCGAGTGAGTGTGGTGTTCCACCGCAGAGAACCGCGCGGGTCCCCTGGCGCGCGGCCGTTGTCAGGCGTTCATAGACGAGTCCCGGATACGGCAGCCCGTTGATGATGGTGCTGTTGACATCAACTTTCGCGTGCACCTGCGCTCCCGCTGCCGCAAGGGCTTCGATCTCTCCGGGGTTTCCGTGTTTCTCGAAAGAGCCAAATTCCCCGGCATCCAGGCCGTTTCCCAGTCCGGGAATAATGTACGGTCGTTCAACAAAGAACGGTGCCAGGTCACACACGACCCTGAATGATGGGTTCACGCGACGCGCTTCGTCGCGCAGGAGATGATAGTAGGACAGAACATTCCGGGCGGCTGTACGAGCGATTTCGTCGTGTGTCTTCCATTCTCGCAGGAGATAAGGGCCGCCGTTTCTGCCGGCATACAGGGAGGACACAAATTCAAATCCGGCACCGCTGTCGTTGGTCCAGACGTGTATGAACCCCAGATCGGGGACTTCGCGGAGGATGGCACGCACAAGAGTCCGATAGTGTTCCTGCACGATGGGATGGGCCATCGCAAGCGTGTAACGGGGCCGGAATGTCTCGCGGGGATGATCCACCCGGGCACCCCGGAGGTAGCCGTTGGTGTGCCAGAACTCTTCCGGCATCGACCGGGGGGAGTTGATGTGCAGACCCGGCACAAGGCCATACCGGCGTGCAGACGCGGCATTTCGTTTCAGGGCCTGGAGGTTTGCGCTGAGATAGTCGGGAGGATAGTATCCACGGATCAGATCGGAATCCACAAACTGATCCAGATCCGGACTGTAGTCGTAGAACCAGAAGTACATGTCGCCCGGGGGGCCGGATTCATACGGACGCGCCCCCCCCAATCCGTTAATCGTCACATGCGTGTAACCCTGCGTGGCGAGCTGTCGGATATACTCTTCGGCCGAGAAGTGCCGCGCGAGGCGGAGACTGCCGACCAGATGATCGCTGAGGTTCCGCAGCCATGGAAATGCCGGGCTCCAGGTGAGACCGTGTGTACACTGTTCCATGGTCAGGTGCGGGAGCCGCCCGAGGAGTGTGGAGACAAGCAGGTAGAGCCAGCGTGGCTGGGATGTCCGGATCGTACCGGAACCATCGTCGTCCAGCCGGAACGACAGGATCGGTTCGGCATCCCCCTCTGTTCCCCCATCGATCACCAGCGTGCCGGGAGCAGCTGCCGCCGGGGATGTACTGTCAACAATCGGGATTTCAAGACCGAGCTCCGACTTCCAGAGCTCGGCGGCTGTCTGCTCTACCGCCGCCCCCCGGGGATGAATGGCGATGATCCGGGTCTTTCGAGCGGCCTGATCTGCAAGTCGGGAGGTAAGGGTCACAAGGATTTCTCCGGCGCTCCAATCCCCAGCACGCTGCGGCAGAATTCTATGCTCTCCCGGATTGCACTCTCCTCCCGTTCGAGGGAGGATCGTTCTCCACGGACAGGGTCAGTGGGGATCTCCAGGATCAGGCGATCTGCGACACCTTGTTCCTCCACGATGCGGAACAACTCCTCAAGCGGAAGAACACCCATACCGAGGGGAACGCCGGTGAATTTGCATCCGGTTGCCGTGTCCGTCACCGTATAGTCCTTGAACTGCACTGCCACCGCAAAGGGGATCATACGCTCAGCGGCATCGAGCACATCTTCCAGCACGCGGAGGCTGTTCCCGACATCGAGGCAGATGCCTACATGCGTGCTGCCAAGCGTTTCCACAAGGGCAACCAATTCGTCACTCCGGACGTCCCCGCGATTCTCCAGCGCCAGGCGGACATCCGTATCTTCCAGCATGCGCACACAGGAGCGGATGGAACGTTCTGCATGTTCCAGCTCCCGGGCGAGATCGGTAGTTTCGGCAAAGCGGGAAAAACCAAATGATGTTCGCAGAATCGGGCTTCCCAGCCGGCGGCAAATCTGGACCCCTTTTTTGATTGATACAGCGTCTACGCCGTTGATCCCGTACTCTACAAAGAGCCCGCGTTCCGATGATTCTTCACGGAGTACATCCAGATGCTCGTCATCCGCCTGCCGCAGATGAGCGGGATCGATATGGAATCCCTGCAGTCCGTATTCCGAAACGCGATCCAGGAAGGCAAAGAGGTCCATCGGGCGTGATGGCCGGAGGTCGCCATGGCGTCCGAACGCAAGATGATGGCTGTATGTATTAAGTCCGATTAACATGTCCCGGAAACTGCGGGTTCACGATCCGCCTGTTATGGTGATCCCCTGTGGTCTTACCCGTTGTGGGTGAGTTCTTTACGTACGATTTTTGCGCCTTCGACCATTGCGCACAATTTTGCAAAAGCCCGGTCCCGGGGCATAAACTTCATACCACAATCGGGGCTGATATACATCTGTTCTGCAGGGATGTACTTCAGGGCCTCCCGGATCCGTCCGGCAACAACATCGGCTGTTTCCACGCGTTCATCTTTCACGTCGATCACTCCAACCACAACTTCTTTTTTTGTAGGATACTGTTGAAAGAGTTCGAGGCCGACACCGTCGGAAACAGCAAATTCCATGCTGATCTGGTGTGCATGGGTGTCCAGGATAGCAGGGAACAACTCGCCATACTGCCCCGTAAAGAGCTTTTTTAACTGATAGTTGCCATAACACACATGGAGGGCGATCTTCGCCTTCACACCGTCAACCAGTCTATTAAACGACTCCACAAGCCAGGGCATGTCCTGGGGATAACCGACCCATATCGGTTCGTCGATCTGGATGAACGTACACCCTGCCGCAACCAGTGCTTTGAGTTCCGTACGCAAAATGTCCGTCAGGTCAAAGACCAGTTCTTTGTCGGAAGGATAAAATTCATTGGTTGCCCGTTTGGCAAGCATGTGCGGTCCGGTGACACACACCTTTGTTGCATGACGGGCATAGGTCTTCAGGAATGTGAAGTGTTCGTCCATTCCCAGGCTTCCCTTATGGCGCACTTTTTCACGCACCACGGGGTCAAGCATCTGGACGGAAGGATCGAGGTTACCGATCGCCTTCATCTTACCCGCCATGTCAAAACCCTGGATACGCATGGAAAAGAAATTGACCATCGATTCCCTGCGGAGTTCCCCATCCGCGATGATATCCACACCGGCAGCTTCCTGATCGAGGATGGCGGAACGGACGGCATAGTCGTGCGCATCGGCCACGTCGGAGGCCTTGATGCTCCCCTGTTTCCCGAGCGACCGCACCTGGACGAGCCACGGTGGAAGCGAATAGCTGCCGATGACGGTTGTGGGAAGGAGAGGGAGAGAGGTCATGGGGGAGACTCCGAGATGGTAAGGGAAAAAAGAAATAGTCAGGGTGCGTAGGCACCCTGACTATTTCCGACCGTCTTACATATGCAGACTATTTCATTGAGAGTTGAATGGTGAACCGGTGCACCGCATCCAGAGATGTAAATACGGTGTACGCATAATCAAACCCAATGGCGTAGTCTTCGAACGGGACACGGATACCGCCACCGAAGCTACCTTTTTCAAGGCTGGTCTGGATCGGCGCACGTTGTGTCGTACCGCCGTCGATGCCGTCCCCGATCAGACCGAAGTAGCTGTAGTTGAACTTCCACCCGGCACGCAGGAAGAACGTCTTGTCAACATTCAGTTCCATACCGGAAAAGTAGTACTGCTGACCATCCTGCGGTTTTACCAGGTCGACGGCCATCATAATGGAAGAGCTCTCCCCGAAGGTGATCGGGGTCATGGAGGTTCCGATGCTGAACGTCAACGGAATGGGTGCTGCGTAGTCGTAGAACTTCATATCGGCGCCCAGATTACTCAGACGTGCACCGATACTCCAGCCCATGACTCCGACATGGTACACGGAACCCAGGTCGAACGCAATCGCTGACGCATTCTGGTCATCGATTTTCTCGTTGAGGTACTTCACGGAAACACCAAGGGAAAGGTTGTCCGTGATGTAACGGGAGAGCGTCGCCTGCACAAGGAGATCCTGATAGTCATAGGTCTCGGCTGCGACCTGATCGATCTCCAGTGCGCCGAGTTGCGGGTCCGTGAATCCGTAATCGCGGTCGGCCGGGATACCGGAGACACCGAACGTCATAAAGCCGACGCCGATGGTGCCGATATCTTCCAGGTTATAGCTGACCGCGGCCACTTCCTGCGCCAATCCCGCAATCCAGTTGTTGTGTGTGAATGTCGCCTGCATCGTTTCATTTTGCAGGGCAACGCCGGCGGGGTTCCAGAACATATTGCTCACGTCGCCGGTGAGTGATGTCGCCGCAGAGCCCAATGCAACCTGACGGGCACCTACGCCGATCTTGAGAAACGCAGCGCTGTTAACGCCGCTCTTGCGTGTCTGGGCATCGGCCGTTTGCACAGCCATCCCGAGGACAAGCAACACGATTACAACTGCAAGACACTTCGATTTCATAATTTTATCCTCGTGGTAGCTGATGGGTTATCGTAAGATCGAAAAATACCCGACCTTGCTGCCGCTCGGGGATTCGACGACATACACGTACAGGCCGCTTGCCACTTCGATGCCGTCTTTTGAGAACATATCCCAGAATATACTTCCCAAACTCGGGTCGCTGGAAGCAAACTGGATGACGTCAATAATCTGTCCGGACACATCCAGAATGGTGATCTTCGCCTGCGGCGGGAGGTTGTAGAAGAGCAGCTTATGGTCGTACACGAGAGTCCGGTTGTCATGCAGGGCAGCCCGTTTGTACGGGTTCGGCCGGACACCAACAGCACTCACATTACCTTTGGGAGCAAGCGCAGAATACACGATCTGCCTTCCACCGATGTTCTTCAGTCCGGTGGCATCCTTCGGATAGTTTGTGTTGTTGTAGCCGAACGGGTAGGTCAGATTCCAGAGACCCGATGCACCGTTGCGGTTCGTGTAGTGTGTTTCGATCCTATTTGTGGTTTCCCCACCAGGACCGGTATAGGTTCCTTCTTTGTATGCTGAAACGTAGTAGAAGTAGGTGAACCCAAGGATGACGTCTGAGTCTTCATACTTGTACGTGTAGCCCGCACTGTTCGCAGGGGTGTAGTTCCCCTTTTCTGCCTTGGGGATAACTTTGATAAGATCCCATGTTCCCCACGTGTCGGGCTGATAGGTGCCTTTCAGCGTGGTGCTCTGCGTCTTGGCAAATGCGTCGAACTTGGGATTGACTGGTTTGTAGAGAGCCGTCGGACGCGGACCAACGGTCATCTGTTCGTGGAACAGGTCGACCACCCGCATACCTTCATCCAGCCAGTTGAGTTTCTTGAACTGAGCCGAACGCCAGACTTTGTAGCCGGCAAATTCAGCATCGGTTTCTGCCTTGGCATCCCACTCGATGCGCGAGGACTTGGTCAACGTATTGGAAACCTTGATGTCCGGCAATGAGGGAAGCACCGGAATCACGTAGTTCTGCGCATAGGCCCAGCGTGCCGCACGGACGGCTTTCTGAATGCCTTCCACACGGTAGCCGGCAACTGTCGCAAACACCAGCGTCATGGTTTCGTCTTTGGCCAGCGAGAACGGACCGATACCGCTGTACGCATCGCCGTCAAAGTTCTCTGTATGGCTTGCGCCAGCAGTCCACTTACCGTAGCCGGTCGGGTAGTTCACGGATGCACTCGCACGGCCGTCTTCAGTCGACACCTGATCAAAGAATCCGGTCGCCTGCATCGAACCGTCCGGACGCGGGAAGGGAGCTGGTTTGGCGACAAACGTGGTCACGTCGCCTGCCGTACCGGCGCTGAACATGTTGGCATTCGGACCAAAATTAAGGAGATTAAAGTCCGATGTGCTGTGCGATTTTCCGGCATCAATGTAGTATGCAGCAGTTGTTGCGTAGAACATCGCCTTCGGGTTGCCGGTGGTATGGCCCCAGCGGGTGGACTGGCCGGAAACGTAGTGGCCGCGTTGTGGACCCACACCGATCGGGTGGTTGCCAAAGATGGTAGTCTTTGTGGGAAGACCTGAAGTCGACAACGCACGGTTGGCCGGAAGGCCGCCCTGCTTCGCATCAAGCATGACCCATCCGGTGTAGATATCAGTGTAGTTCTTTGACGCTCCACCGTTAAAACCGTGATCCCAGTTTCCTGCAGTCGGATTTGCAGTTGTCGGGGCGGTACGGTAGAACGTAAATGCCCATGGGTCGCCATTCTCATCCACATCGTCGATCCAGCATGACTGCCGCGCGATGATGGTTGGCACGATGTCGTTCGCGTTTCGCCCGCCACCTGCATAGCTGCCAATGGACATGTATGCTTCGCCACTCACCTGGAACGCAAGAGCTTTGATGGCATTATCCACTTTTTCTGCAACGCCATTCATGTCCATGTCAAGGACGCCCGTATTCTTCAGTTCCACCTCAACGATGACATAGTCGTTCAGGTTGTTCCAGTTCGGACCCTGGAACGAGTGGGCGCGCAGCTTCACATCCAGACCGACGTTCGTCGGCCACGCCGCTTCGTACACGGAATGTTGCCTTCTGGTCCCGTCAACCCAGTATGGTTCCACATAGTACTTCCGGGTTGCGTCCGTTGCACCCACAACAGTACCCTTGTAGGTGAGCTGGGCGAATTCGGAGTACGCGTTGGTGGTATTCCGCGAGCCCGCGAAGTAACTCGGGTTGGTGGCGCCACCGATTTTTTCAGGGTTAAACGTCGGGCTGTTGTCATAGACGAACACCATGGCATTTTTGAACCAGTAGGGTGTCATCCAATAAGCTGCCGGCCAGTGGGTACCTGGCGTCGTCCAACCACGGTCAAAGTTACCCATCCGGAGGAATGTGCGAGTGCCAAGCGTCGCCGCCGTGCCTGCATCACTGTAGCTTGGTGTCTCGCCCTGCGGGAGGAATGACTCCCACACGTCGCCGGCCTGCAATACGCCGCCGCCCGGATAATTGAATACCGACGCGGTCTGGCTTGTTGCCATGAAAGGCAACAGGACAAGCGCACAGACTACGAAGGTCATCAGCAGTATTCGTTGATTTGTGATACTCATGATCCTCTCCTATGTATGGAGTTGTTCCATTCGTGCTTAAAATTCAAACCGCACGCCAAAGTAATATTCGCGCGGAATGTCGTAGAAGAGACTGTTGTCAAGGCTGACCGGACGTTTGTAGCTTCCCGTCGGATCGGCGTTCCCTTCGTCATTGCTGGTTTCCCAAATCTGTGCACCGCTGAGGGTATTGTCATAACCGATGATGTTGGTCCAGTTGAAGGCATTCTTCACATCGGCAAAGACCGCGATGCGGATATTGTCAAACCGGAAGCCCTTTTCCAGACGGAAATCAACCATCTGGTTCCATGGCGACTGGCCGAGCTGACGGTTCGCAACGCGCGGGTCCACAGTGTAGAGGAGCGGATAGTAGAAGCCGCTCTGGAACGTACCCACTGACGAGAGCTGGAAGTCTTCCGGGAAACCAAGGACCAGTGTGTAACTGATCCGGTGTTCACGGTCATATCCGCCCGTCAGCGTGCTGTTGCCGCCTACAACGTTGTTCTGGACTTTGTTGTAATAGATAAAGTCGTTGAACGGCAGCTTGTTGTTGTACTGCAGCGAGTCAAGAGTCGAGAAGGTCGTGCGCTGGGTTCCATCATTACCGGTCCAGCCCGAGGCCTTCACATAGGTGTAGGCATAGCTTGCGCGGCCAGACACCCACAGGAAATCAAGATACTGTCTGCGGATTGCCTGTAACGTTACCTCGATACCACGCGCATCCGCATACTGCCCGTTCATCGGGAGATGGAGGATGTTCGAGCCGTTGGTCAGCTGCAGGGTGAACGAAGGCGTCGAGTAGTTCTCGACGTCTCTCATGTACGCGGTGAAGTTCAAACCGAACTGCGCCGGCATAAACTCCCACTGCACGCCGATTTCATAGTTCGAAGACTTGATCAGGTCCTGATGTAAGGACACAAAATTCGGGAAACTTCCCGGCGCGCCGAACAGCAGGCTGTAGCTTGAGTAGAGCCGTGAGAACGGGGGAGGCGTGGCCTGACGCGAATACGAGAAGAACAATGCGGCCTGATCGCCCACCGGGTGTGACACACCGATACGCGGGGAGAAGAACCAGATTGCAGGTTCTTTTTCCGTTGCACGGATCGGGATGTTGGAACGGAGCCCGACACCGTCAACATCGATGGTATCGGCCTTGAAGTAGTTGTAGTAGTTTGCAATGTCCGCTGCATTCGGATCCCACCTGTCAAGACGGGCGCCGATGTTCAGCACCAGACCGCCGAACTCCATCCGATCCGACGCATACACGCCGAATTCACTCGGATAGAAATTCCACTTCTCGACAAACAGGCGTGCCCGGAGGTCCGTGGCATCCGCACCAAGTGTGGAGTTCCGGCCAACGCGGGACACATCGTGCAGCTTCAACTGGAAGCCGGCTTTGAGCTGGTGATTAAAAGTCGCCTGGCTCGTAATGTCGGCACGAAGAGTATTGACGATATTCTTCAGCTGGTCATACACGAATTGCGGGCGTGTAAAACCGGTCTGGATGTTGCCGATGGAGCCGGGAGGGCCGAGGAAACTGGCGGCCGCTTCGTCACCAATACGGAAGAACTTACCCAGATCGGTGGAGGCCTTGGAGACATACTTGGCGATGGCTTCGGGAGTCTCCAGCGTCAGGAAATCGCCGCCCTCGTCCAGACCAGCATACCCGTCACCGTTTTCGTCGGTGTAGCCATAGGTCTCTTGTTTGTAGGTCCGGCTCAGCTGCACTTCATAGAACGTTGAGGGAGAGAGCATATGAGTCAGCTTCAAACTTCCGACATAGCTCAATCCGTCATTCTTCGGCACACCTTCGAGGAAATAGCGGAACCGATCGTTGTAGTCGGTATTCTTCCATCCGAAGAGTTGTCCCTTGTCATTGATAATACCAAACGCATCAAGTTTGATGTCGTTGGAAATGTTATAGCCGGTCTTTAATGTAATATCAGCCTGGCGGCTCCGCTGGTTGGGAAGGCGGCCGTGGGTATCAAAGAACCGGCCCGAAGCGTAGAAACGCCAGTCATCGGTGATGTTTCCGCCGAGGAAAGCTTCAACATCAATCGACGGTTTGTTCTGATTGTCGTACCGGCCTGTATCATATTTGAATTTGCTGTACCGTGTGCTGTCATTGGTGATCCCGGTCTGCACTGCGGCGGTCCGAACCGGAATGGCATACAGCGAATCGAGTCTGCGTTTTGTGGAGTACCTGTCAGAGAAGAATTTGTAATCGTCCCAGTAAACGGACGGGCCGTTGTAGCTCAGACCATTAAACTGGCTGACACGGGCGTTAAAGCCACCCTTCAGCGCTCCGCGACCTTCTTTTAATGCGTAGGTGATGGTACCGGCAGTTGCACCCGGATTCTCAGCACCGAGGGCGCCGGTGTTCAACGCCATCTGTTCCACCGCACCGAAGTTCACGTTGGTGTTCGTGCTCAACTGGCTCTGCTGGTTGCGGGTCAAACTCGCGGCCACCAGAATACCCTGATTTGCCTGTTCGGCGGCGATGGCATAGTACTGGTCTGTCACATCAACGCCGTCAATGATGGTCTTTGTTTCGTTGATCTTGCCGCCACGGACGAATCCTTTGTAGGCGCCGGGCGTAGTGTTCAGAACTTCAATCGCGCTCACCATCGGAAGATTTGTGATTTCTTCGCTGGTGACCGTGCTCTTGGTGGAGGTACGGTTCTTGTCCACCACACGCCGTTCCGCAGAAATGAGCACCTCGCTCACTTCGACGGCTTCGGAGGGGAGAGTGAAGTTCAATTCCACGGTCTGATCGAGGTTCACGCGAACATTCTCAACCAGGACGCGGCGGTAACCCACCGAAGATGCCTGCAAGCGGTATTCTCCGGGGGGAACGTTCAAGATTGTGTAATTGCCGTTGACGTCTGCCGTCGCGCCTAACGTTGTCCCTACAACTACAACGTTTGCACCCGGCAACGCCTGTTTTGTTGCATCGTCCCGTACTGTACCCCGCAGCTTTCCATTGGCGCCAAATGCCAGCGCGGCCGGAATAATCAGGAGGCATCCGAGAAAGAGAACTCGAACCCAAGCATATCTCATGGTGTTGCTCCTTGAGTGATTACAGAATGGTAACTGGTAAGCAGGTAGTATCGTCCTTGAAATCGTACCTCCTTTCGGGGCAAACATCACCCACTGAAGTAGATGTTGGGGAAGGAATAAGAACTAAGGGAAAAAAAACAGAAACCGGGAAACGCTACAAATGAACCGCGGAGGTGTATACACGATCGGATCGTGCGGTAAACTCTTAGCTGAGGAGCGGCTCACCTGTGAAATGGCGTTTCATCATAGATATATTACAAAGAGTGCACTGTATTGTCAAGGAGAATCCAAAAAAAGTTGAATCCTGACCAGCAAAAAGCAGGCCACACATCTTGACATTGTCATCCCTTTCTGCCATACTCAACCTTTTAAGGATTCCATACCCACACCATGACGACCAGACGAAACTTTCTCAGACAAACAGCGGGGACAGGCACACTGCTCGGACTGATTCCGGCTCAGCTGTCGGTCGCTCAAACACCGGAAAGTCCCAATTTGCCCGAAACGACTCACATCCACCTCCCTCCGGAGAAGAACAGGCTCGACCTCTCCCCTGCCCGATGGATCTGGTATCCATCGGAACGGACACTGCCCAATACCGTGGTGCTCTTCCGGCGCTCACTGCACATCGTTTCCAAAGTCCGAAGTGCAACAGGCTGGATCGCCGCAGACAGCCGCTACCTCCTCACCATCGACGGTACACGCGTCCAGTGGGGTCCCGCACCCGCTGACCCACGGAGAATGGAAGTTGATCCCCTTGACCTGACAGACCTTCTGAACCAGGGGAACCATACCATTGGCATCACCGCTCTCTTCTACGGCCACGGCGACGGAACACACCCCATCGGCAAACCGGGTGTGATCTTTACCCTGACCGTTACGTTTGTGGACGGCTCTATCCTGACGGTCTGCAGTGATGGTTCCTGGTCCTGCTACCTCTGTAAGAGCTGGCGGCCGGGTCAGTATAAACGCTGGTATCTCCGCTCGTTCCAGGAGGAGTTTGATTCGCGCCTCTATCCGTATGGATGGGACCTGCCGGAATTTCCGCCTGCGACAGACTGGCTGCCAGCGCAGCTGCTTGTGTGCCCCGCAACGGTGCCACCCAGCTGCTCAACGTATCCGGACTACATGCTGGATACGCGGGCTGATCGGTCCGTTTCATGCCTGATGCCGCGGAGTATCCCGATGCTTACAGAGCACCCCGTCGCTGTCGAACGGCTCGTGGAAGCATACGCCGTACGCTGGCACAGGCCGGCTGAAGAGTACTTTGATGTCCTTACACCAAATGCGTTCACTGCCTCGCCCCTCCAGATCCCTTCTACTTCACCGGGGGAATGGACGACGGAGCTTGACGGGATATCCGCAGCGGCCCTCACATTTGAATTCCGCGATGAGTGTGTCGGGTTTCCGTTTTTTACCATTGACGCACCCCGGGACACCATCGTTGAGCTGATGGTCCAGGAGGGACATACTCCCGGCGGGCCGCCCCTGCTGAATACACATTTCCATGCATGGTCCAGATTCATCTGTTCGGGAGGAAGGCAGACATTCCAGACGTTTGATTACGAAGCGTCAAAGTGGCTCCAGCTTCATGTCCGCGGCGCCAAAGGCCGCGTCACCATCCGCGCCGTCGGTATGCTGAGGCGGGTCTTCCCCTGGCCGCATACACCTGTAGTACGTGTCGGTGAACCAGCTCTGCAACGGCTGATGGACGCATCCATCAACACGCTCCATAATTCCGCCCAGGAAACCACAGTGGACGGCATGGGACGGGAACGCCAGCAATACAGCGGAGACGGGGCGCACCAGCTGCATGCAGTCTACCTGACGTTCGGTGAACATCAACTCCCCGCACGGTTTTTATCCACCTTCAGCCAGGGTCTTATGCTCGAAGGATATTTCTTTGACTGCTGGCCTGCGTTTGACCGCCTGGCCCGCGTCATGGAGCGACAGGTGAACATGACCATGTGGGGCCCGTTGCTGGATCATAGTGTCGGATTCGGATTCGATTGTTATCATCACTACCTTTATACCGGCGACCTGGAGCCCGTCCGGGAGCCGTACACCCGCTATCAGCGGTTTGTCAGGTACCTGTACGGCATCCGTGGCCGGGATGGCCTCATCCCTGTAACCGGTCTGGGAACGCCGGCAGTGTGGATCGATCACGATGCATACAGGGGCGGGCGGCAGGAACACAAACAATGCGCCTTCAACCTCTATGCGGCTGCAATGTTGTGTCATGCATTCGCACCCCTCGCCCGGGCGGCAGGGGACAGCAGCTGGGCTGAGTTCGCCGCTGTTTTCGGCTCTGAACTTCACCGTGCCGCCATTGATACGTTCTGGAGCAAAACCGATGGCCTGTATATCAACAACCTTCCCTGGCTCAAGGAGGAGGGCACGCCACGCATGTGCGATCGATCTCTTGCCACAGCCGTGCTCTACGACCAGTGCCCGGATGACATGACCGCCCCCGCGCTGCAGGCGTTGGCCGCCCCTCCCGCTCATCTGGGAATCTCCTATCCGGCGAACGCGTGCTGGCGATACTGGGCTCTCGCCAGAGGTGGCCGGACGGATGTTGTCCTCCGCGAGTTGCGGGAACGATGGGCCCCGATGGACACCGTGGTGCTGAACAACACAATCGGTGAGAATTGGAACGCGGCGCCTGATAGTGGTGATCTGTGGAGCCACTGTGCCGTTGTGCCGCTCTACCTGTTGACCATGGGAATTGCCGGGATTCAACCTACCGCACCCGGCTTCGCGCGCTGCCGCCTCAGGCCTCAACCGGCTGACCTCCATCACTTCTCGGTTGTCGTCCCCACGGTCCGCGGATCGTTATCCATGGAAGCCACCGGGCAGATGGGCGACCGCACCGTGCACGTTCAGGTGCCCGAGACGTGTGATGCCGAGATTGTCTTGGATGGACGTGAGAAGGTTCCTCTGAAACTGCTCCGTCAATCCGGTGACGGGCGGACCGCAGTGTTCAAACTCCCGTCGACAACAGACCATCATCTTCACCTGAAACACACCTGAGCTCATGCTGACTGCTGAGCCTCACGATTGCCGCCCGGAAAACCACCGTGACGCACACGCCGCGAAGGACATTGTATGAATATCCTGCTCATCCGTTCCAAATGGGATCTGGATGATCTCCCGCTCGAAGAATTTCTCCGTTATTCCCGCACACAGGGTTTTGACGGGACCGAGATTCATCTCCCGTCACTCCACGCGTCACCGGAAGAATCAATCGGACTGCACGAAAGCCATGCCCTGAGATTTGTTGCCATGATCACCACCGAGGGAAGCTCTCCGGAGGAGCACATCACGACGCTGGAACAGCGTTTTCGGTCCGCAGTCCGGTACAAGCCCCTGCTTGTAAATTGCCACACCGGGCGGGACATCTTCACATTGGAAGAGAATCTTCGTATCTTCCGACGGGGAGAGGAACTGAGCAGTGAGGCAGGTATCCCGCTCTGTCACGAAACACACCGGGGCCGGGCCATGTTCAGCGCTCCGTCCACGTCTGCGATCCTCTCCGCACTTCCCGCACTCCGGCTCACTGCGGATTTTTCTCACTGGTGTTGTGTGCATGAATCGCTCTTGCTGGACCAGGAAGAGGCCGTACACCGTGCGATACGGCATACAGAGTACATTCATGCCCGCGTCGGCCATATGGAGGGGCCCCAGGTGAGCGACCCCCGGGCCCCGGAGTGGGCCGCGGAGGTGGAGAGACATCTCTCCTGGTGGGAACAAATTGCGGCCGGGCGGGCGCGGGCGGGAGCGCCCGTCCTGGCAATCTGTCCTGAATTCGGACCGCCGCCCTACATGCCGACTCTGCCCTACACCAAACAGCCGGTGTCGGATATCCGTGACGTTATTGTTCATCAACAACAGCAACTCCGCAAGCGATTGGAACAGTATTGCTTGCCTGTGGCGTAGATCAACGCGAGAGTATCCTGGAGAATCGTGAAATGGAAATTGCAGACCTGGGTGTCATCGAAGGGCGCCTGTACCCTGCCCGGCGCAGAACGCAAAACCTGGTGGGCGGTGTATCCCCCATCCAAGCACGCAATTTTGCCATGGGACATGTGATCCTCGAACCCCGTGGAGGCCAGGTCCCGTGGCATAACCAGGAACAGGAAGAGGTATACTATATTATTGATGGCACGGCTGAGATGTGCCTCGGGCAGGAACTTCAGGTCCTGAAGAGCGGTCAGGCTGTTTATATACCCCCGGGGGTCTTTCATCAGATTACCAATGTCGGTGACACGTCAATGCACATGCTTTATTGTTATGCCCCGGCAGGAGATGTGGCACACTGGAGGCAGGAACTGAGCGGAACACTGCCCCGCGCCGGCGCGGAGGCTCCCCCTCTCCCGGCTGGCGCTCAACCTCAATGTACCGAACAACCTGAACACTGAATACGGGTCTTTTACGGAGAGTATGTGTATGGCTACTACAACCCATCATATCGGCATCATCATGAACGGCGTCACCGGCCGCATGGGATCAAATCAGCATCTTCTGCGGTCAATCATGGCCATCATCCGCCAGGGCGGCGTACGTGTGAACGACAGGGAGGTTATACTCCCCGATCCCATTCTTGTCGGACGTAATGCGGGTCGTCTCGAACGCCTTGCCAATACCGCCGGCATCACGCGGTGGACGACGGATCTGGGGAAAGCTCTCGCCGATTCCCAGAACCAGATCTACTTCGATGCGCAAATGACCAATCTGCGCGTATCGAGTATCCGGGATGCCATCAAGGCAGGCAAACATGTCTATTGCGAGAAACCCACGGCCCTGACCACCGATGAGGCATATGAACTCTATCTGCTCGCCGAAGAAAAATCAATCAAACATGGTGTCGTGCAGGACAAACTCTGGCTTCCGGGACTCCTGAAGCTCCGCCTCCTCAAGGAAACCGGTTTTTTCGGGCGCATCCTCTCGGTTCGTGGTGATTTCGGATACTGGGTCTTTGAAGGTGACTCCATCCCCGCGCAGCGGCCATCCTGGAACTACCGCACGGAAGACGGAGGGGGAATCATCTTTGATATGCTGTGTCACTGGAGGTACGTCCTGGATAATCTCTTTGGGGCCGTACAATCCGTATCCTGCCTCGGGGCCACGCATATCCCCACCCGATGGGATGAAGCGGGAAAACCGTACGTTTGTACTGCCGACGACGCCGCGTACGCCACATTTCAATTGAGCGACGGGATCGTGGCCCAGTTTAATTCATCCTGGACGACGCGCGTGCGCCGCGATGACCTCCTGACCATTCAGGTCGACGGTACACACGGTTCCGCGGTCGCCGGGCTGCGCGAATGCTGGATCCAACCGGCACATGCAACTCCCCGGCCGACCTGGAATCCCGATATCGAAAATCCGTTTGATTTCCTGGATCAATGGATTGAGGTTCCCGCCCAGCAGGAATTCGATAATGCCTTTAAGGCACAGTGGGAACTTTTTCTCCGTCATGTCGTGAAGGACGAACCATTTCCATGGTCGCTGCTGGAGGGCGCAAAGGGCGTCCAGCTTGCAGAGAAAGGGATTGAATCCTGGCGATCACGGGCATGGGTGGATTTGCCGGAACTCAAGATGGTGCACCATGACTAAGAATCTGCTTCACAACCAAGAGGAGCTCCGGCAGCAGTATACCAATGCGTTGCTCCTGGATGTCCTCCCCTTCTGGGAGTCTCACTCCATCGACCCCCAGGGGGGGTATTTTACCTGCCTGGATCGTGGAGGAATCGTCTATGACACCGACAAATTTGTATGGCTGCAGGCGCGCCAGGTGTGGACATTTTCCATGCTGTACAATCGCCTTGAGAAACGCGCGGCATGGCTCGACGTTGCACGGCACGGTGCCGAATTTCTGCGCGCACATGGACGGGACGGGGATGGAAACTGGTATTTCGCCCTGAACCGCGATGGCGATCCCCTCGTCCAGCCGTACAACATCTTCTCCGACTGTTTTGCTGCGATGGCATTCAGCCAGTATGCACTTGCATCGGGAGATGACGAGGCAAAGGAGATTGCCCTCGCCAGCTTCCGCAACGTGCTGCGCAGACAAAGCAACCCCGCAGGGACATACAGCAAGATCGTCCCCTGGACCCGTCCGATGCGATCGTTCGCGCTTCCCATGATTCTCCTCAACGTCGCCCGGGAGTTGGAGGGTCTGCTCCCGGCCGATGAACTGAAGGCCATGACGGACGGATGGATCGAGGAGATCACCGGGTTGTTTATCGACCGTGAAACCGGCCTGGTGTTCGAACATGTGGCTCCGGACGGCACCCATCCCGATACATTCGCCGGACGATTGTTAAATCCCGGACACGGCCTGGAAGGGATGTGGTTTCTGATGGAACTTGCCCTGCGGCAGAACAACACGGCCCTCGCCAACGTCGCGACGACAACCATCCTTCGCATCCTCGAGCATTCCTGGGATCAGGAATACGCGGGCATCTATGCCTTTCTTGACGCCAGAGGCAAACCGCCGTTGCAGCTTGAATGGGACCAGAAACTCTGGTGGGTTCACCTTGAAACTCTTGTTGCTCTTCTTATGGGATACACGCGCTTACACCGCAAAGAGTGCTGGACGTGGTTCGAGCGTGTCCACCAGTACACATGGGCTCATTTCCCCGATCCGGAACATGGGGAATGGTTTGGTTACCTGAACCGGCGTGGGGAGGTGTTGCTCCCTATAAAAGGAGGAAAATGGAAAGGATGTTTCCATGTGCCCCGCTGCCTCTTTCGCTGCGCTCAGATGCTCGGTTCGGGGGCACCAGCCGCCATCGGATGATTATGGCGACGTAACGCTGTTTCCATCCTGAAACGACATTGCATTATTAAAATAAAACCCGTATCTCCCCTCTGTGCACAATCCCGTGCGCGCCCGCCAGTGTTTCCCCGGATCACAAACGAGGAAGGAAGACCCGTGCAGCAGAACCTGAAAGCGGTCTATGACCGCGACGGATACGTCATTGTTCGCCAGGCCATTGATCACAACCTCGTGGCCGAAGCACAACACCATGTGCGCTGGCTGCTGGAACGTAACCCCGATGTCCGTCCGGAACAACTCCACGCACACCTTGCCTTGGATGACCCGTTCTGGATCCGGCTGATCGGCGATGACCGCCTCCTGGATATCGCGCAACAGTTTGTAGGGCCCGACATCGCACTGTTCGCCACCCACTATATATGCAAGCCGCCCCGCACGGGCCAGGCGGTTCTCTGGCATCAGGACGGAAGTTACTGGCCTCTGGATCCGATGGACGTTGTCACACTCTGGCTTGCGGTCTCGGATTCTACTCCGGCAAACGGATGCATGCGCGTTATCCCGGGAACCCATCACCTCACGCTTGAGACCACGCAGGAACGTACGGATGTGGAGAACGTGCTCGGGTCTTCGATGAGCAGTGACCGTGTGGACCCGTCGAGTGCCATTAATGTGGCTCTCACCGCGGGGGATCTCTCGATCCATCACCCGAACCTGATCCACGGGTCCGAAGCAAACCTGTCTGATCAGTGGCGGATGGGACTCACGATCCGGTATGTGCCAACCACGACACGAATTCTGAAGCCCGAGATGGCCGCACCCTTCCTGCTCCGCGGCAAAGCGGTCCCGGGGATCAATTCCTATCGTCCACGCCCCCGCTACCAACCCGGCCTTCACATGGCCTTTGCCGGTTGTGAAGGGTGGAGATAACAGAACCAGTATGAAACCTACCTCGTATGCAACACTTCTGAGTATTGTCGCAGCGCTCGGCGGTCTCCTCTTCGGGTATGACACAGCCGTCGTGGCCGGAGCGATTGGTTTCCTGCGCAATCATTTTGACCTGAACGCGGCAGAAACAGGATTTGCCGCATCCAGCGCGCTGATCGGTTGTATCCTGGGCGCCGCGACAGCCGGAACATTGAGTGATCGGTTTGGCAGGAAGCGGGCGCTGATCCTCTCTGCGATGCTCTTCATCGTATCCGCCGTCTGGTCCGCGATTCCTTCAACCCTCACAGAATTCGCGATCGCGCGGATCATCGGCGGTATCGGCGTCGGGATGGCATCGATGCTTTCTCCCTTGTATATCGCAGAGATTGCACCTGCGGAGATCCGGGGAAGGCTGGTGGCCTTTAATCAGTTCGCGATTGTCTCAGGCATCCTCCTGGTCTACTTTGTGAACTACACAATCGCAGGAATCGGAGACGAGGCGTGGGACACTGCCATCGGGTGGCGCTGGATGTTCGGTTCGGAGACACTCCCCGCCCTTCTGTTCATGATCGCTCTCCTGGCGATCCCGGAGAGTCCGCGCTGGCTTGTGAAACAGGGTGAAACAGCACGGGCAAAGTCCATTCTCCAGCGTCTGTCAGGGCCCGAACAGGCCACGCGCGACCTTGAAGCCATCACGGAAGCCATCCGGCACGAGGGGTCTTCCCTCCGGGATCTGCTCAAACCTGGCTTGCGGCGCGCACTGCTTGTGGGGATGGCCCTTGCAATCCTCCAGCAAATCACCGGCATCAATGTGTTCATGTATTATGCTCCGGAGATCTTCAAATCTCTCGGCTCCGGAACTGATGTGGCTCTCCTGCAAACCGTGATCATTGGGGCTTGTAATGTCGTGTTCACGATTGTGGCAATCCGGACCGTCGATCGATGGGGCAGAAAACCGCTGTTGATTCTCGGCTCAGGAGGAATGGCTCTGTCCCTGGTCGGCCTTGGATGGGCAGCGTACAGCGGGACCACGGCAGCCTGGGTGCTGGTGTTTATCCTCGGGTATATCGCATGCTTCGCCATGTCCATGGGACCGGTCGTCTGGGTTGTGCTTTCGGAAATATTTCCCACACGCCTCCGAGGCCGGGCCATGGGCGATTGCTACACTGCTTCTCTGGGCCTCAAACTACCTCGTTTCCCAGACCTTTCCCATGATCAACGAAGATCCATGGTTGGTAAGCATATTCCATCACGCGTTTCCGTTCTGGCTGTATGCTGTATTCTGTCTGCTCTCCATCGTCGTCGTCGCCGTCTTCGTCCCGGAAACCAAAGGACGAACCCTTGAAGAGATCGAACAATCCTGGACCCGTTAGACTGACCGCCCATGCAACGTACTCTTGTTGTCCACGCCAATGCCGCCATCGGAACGATCAAGCCGGAACTGCACGGCCATTTCCTCGAACACCTGGGCACAGCGACGTACGGCGGACTCTGGGTCGGAACGGACTCTCCGATACCGCACATCGATGGTCTCCGGCGGGACGCCATCGTCGCACTGAAAGAACTTGGTGTCCCCGTGCTCAGATGGCCGGGTGGCTGTTTCGCGGACAATTACCACTGGCGCAACGGAATAGGCCCGGCAGCACATCGCCCGCGCACGGTGAATCACTCCTGGGGTGGCGTCATCGAAGATAACGGGTTCGGGACACATGAGTTCATGCATCTCTGTTCTCTCATCGGGGCGCAACCGTACCTGGCGGGAAACATGGGGAGCGGCTCACCGGCCGAGCTGCGTGACTGGACCGAGTACTGCAACTTCCCTTCCGGGAGCTCACTGGCCGATGAACGTGCCGCCAACGGCGCGCCGGAATCATTTGGCGTCCGCTACTGGGGCGTCGGGAACGAAAGCTGGGGATGCGGGGGGCACATGTCAGCTGAGGAATATGCGGCTCTCTACGCCCGGTACGCAACCTACGTTCCCGCGTGCGCTGACACAAAACCGTATCTCATTGCGGTTGGTCCGAACAGCAATGACACCGACTGGACCAGGCGGTTCTTCACCACGCTCGCCCGTGACCGTGCATATGCCCCCCCCATGCATGGCTTCGCGATGCACTTCTACAGCTGGGGGAAGAGCACAGCAACCCGTTACACGCCTGACACCGTACGCCAGCAACTTTCGACATTTGACGATCTGGAGAGGGCCATCAAGGAACAACGTGCGTATCTGGATGCCCTCACTCCAGCATTAGGCCGTGGTCATATTGATCTCCTCATTGACGAGTGGGGAACCTGGGACGTGAGTGATCTTGCCGATGAGCGCGAACATGGACGATTCTGGCAGCAGAACAGCATCAAAGATGCCGTCGCCGCAGCACTCGGTCTGAACACCTTTCATCGGCAGGCCGACAAACTCAGCATGTGCAATATCGCGCAAATTGCGAATGTCCTGCAGGCTCCGCTGCTCACTGCTGGTGACCGTTGCGTGCGGACGCCTACGTTTTATGCCTTTGCTCTTATGAAGGACCACCAGTCCAAGACGGCCATCCATGTTGAATCCGGCTGCAAACCTGCCACGGAGCTCTCTGCCTCGGCTTCCAGGGACGAGCGGACACTGTTCCTCACTCTCGCGAATCCGAATCCCGAAGACGATTCGTCGGTGATTGTTACCTTCGAGGGAGCCACTGCCTCCGCGGCCACAGGGTGGTTGATCACGCATGCAGATATCAACGCCTGTAACACATTTGAAAGGCCGGAGACTGTCGTACCCGCTCCGCTGCATCCTGGAATGCAGAAGGGCACGGTCTCACTCCGGTTGCCGGCCCTCTCGGTGGCACACCTTCGTGTCACAGTCAGCTAACCGGATGCTGACTCACCCGGAATGTATCAACACGACGTTGCGACGATACCGTGATACCCCCGTACCCGGAAAAGATAACAGTTTCTCTACGGGATTTCTTTGCGTATATTCTTCATGACACATCACAACGACCCCGGGACCCGATTATGCGCCTGACCACCGTTATTCTCACAGTTCTTCTTTTGTGCACACTTGGACGGACCAACCTGACCGCCCAGCAGTCATTTTCTCCGGAAGAGAAGGCCAGACTGGCGGCCGAGGTAAAGAGTGAATTCCTCCACTGCTGGAATGCCTACAAGACCTACGCCTGGGGTCATGACGGGCTGAGACCCCTCAGCAAAACTCACTATGACTGGTACAGTGAGACGTTGCTGATGACGCCGCTGGATGCCATGGACACCATGATTCTTATGGGGCTTACCGAAGAAGCTGACAGCACCAGAGAGTACATTCTGAGAACACTTTCCTTCGACAAAGACATTTATGTCTCGACATTCGAGATCACGATCCGGTCTCTGGGCGGACTCCTGTCAAACTATCAACTTACAGGAGACGAGCGACTCCTCCACATGGCAACCGACCTTGGCAACCGCTTGCTGCCGGCGTTTAATTCGCCGACCGGCTTTCCGTATGTGGAGGTGAACCTGAAAACCGGGGCCGGCAGGGGCACCAGGACAAACCCCGGCATGATCGGCACGCTCCTTGTCGAGTTCGGCACCCTGAGCATGCTCACCGGTGATTCCCGCTACTACAATTATGCGAAGAACGCACTCTTGAATGTTTACGAACGCCGTTCAGAAATAGGACTGGTGGGCGAGCAGATCGACTGTGAAACCGGCGAGTGGACAAAAACCGACAGCCATGTTACAGCGTGTATCGATTCATACTACGAATACCTCGTAAAATGCGCGCTCCTGTTTGACGACGAGGACTGCGCCATCATGTGGCGGGAGTCCTATATTGCGTTGCAGAACTATATTGCGGACAGCGTGGCATCCGGGTTGTGGTACGGCCACGCTGACATGACAACCGGCCAGCGGGGAAAAACCTGGTTCGGAGCCCTGGACGCGTTTTTGCCGGCTGTGCTCGTCCTTGCTGGCGATGAACAGGGCGCCGCGGCGCTCCAGGAGTCATGTCTTAAAATGTGGCAACGGCACGGGATCGAACCGGAGACCTTCGACTATGTGAAGATGGAGGCCGTCTCACCCAGATTCTTCCTTAATCCCGAGATCGTGGAATCGGCATATTACCTGTACCAGCGGACCAAGAACCCGCGGTATCTTGAGATGGGAAAGATCTTTCTGGACAGTCTGAAGACGTATTGCCGCACGGACGCCGGCTACGCAGAGTTAAAAAGTGTTATCACAAAAGAGAAATCGGACCGGATGGAGAGTTATTTTCTCGCGGAGACAATGAAGTACTTCTATCTGCTCTTTGCGCCCGATGAGACACTTGACTTCTCCAACGTGATCTTCAACACGGAAGCACACCCGATTCGGAGGACCTGGTAGCCGTGCGACGACCACTCGGTGCTGAAGACGAAGCGCGGCAATTGATGACCCTCTTCGGGGGTGATGCACATCTTGCGGCCAGCCTGGACTTCCTGCGCCATCATTTTGATGTTATTCAGGCGCGATCTCAGCTCCTGCTGACGCTCGCGACGCTGGCCCTGACGATCACCGGTTTTTCCGGACCGAAGATCGCCCAGACAAATCTGTTCGCACGGTACAGTATGGCACTCGGCATTGTGTTTGTACTTTCCGCGGTTGTTATTCTGCTGATCGGCGGACTGCGTGTCCGCTGGACATCTC
The DNA here is from genome assembly GCA_963700635.1 of uncultured Bacteroidota bacterium. Taxonomy (GTDB): domain Bacteria; phylum Bacteroidota; class Ignavibacteria; order UBA10030; family UBA6906; genus JAGDMK01. The sequence goes on from CAVOYH010000006.1 coordinate 44,839, forward strand.
AACTCCTCGGCGGAACGGGAGAAGAATCGCTGATCCGGATTATCCGCTACCGCAACCACAAGACCCGGCTATACTTCCTTGAACTTGGACTTCTGGTGATCGGCCTCACCGCCTATGTAGCGAGTGTCGTCACGTACCTGCTCTATGGACTGTAGCCCCTCTGCATGCTGAACTACGATTATCGGTTCATTCCTCAAGAAAGGGTGTGTTCATGAGACTTCGCGCGCTTCCGCTGCTCATGCTCGTCTGTATTCTCTTCATTGCCGGTTGCGGCAAACGGGAGGGAGACACGCAACGACCTACCACGATCGCCGTGATCCCCAAAGGAACCACGCACGAATTCTGGAAATCCATCCATGCCGGCGCGGTGAAGGCCTCCCGTGAACTTCAGGTGGACATTATCTGGAAGGGCCCGCTCCGCGAAGATGACCGTGAGGCCCAGATCTCCGTTATGGAAGACTTTTTAAGCCGCGGCGTGTCAGGCATCGTCCTTGCCCCGCTTGACGACATTGCCTTGCGCGGATCGGTCGCCAACGCCGTCCGTTCGGGTATTCCGGTCGTGATTATCGATTCCGACCTGAAAAGCGACGACTATACCAGTTTTGCCGCAACGGACAATTACCTCGGGGGGAAAATTGGCGGACAGGAACTTGCACGTCTCCTCAACGGCAAAGGACGTGTCATCATGCTGCGCTGCCTTGAGGGCTCGGCAAGCACCGTACACCGGGAACAGGGTTTTCTGGACGCCATGGCGGCAGCGCCGGGCATCACCATCGTCAGCTCCAATCAATACGGTGGGGCGACCGTGGAAACCGCCTACCGGGCAAGCGAAAACCTCCTTGCTCCGCTCAAGAACGCGCGCGGCGAACTGACCATCGACGGCATTTTCACGCCCAATGAATCTACCACGTTCGGCATGCTGCGCGCGTTGCAGGATGGCGGTCATGCCGGACGTGTACGCTTCGTCGGGTTCGACAGCTCGACCAAACTGGTTGAAGCCCTTCGTAATAAACAGCTGGATGCCCTTGTCCTCCAGAATCCCTTTGCCATGGGATACCTCGGCGTCAAAACCATGGTTGCCCATCTCCGCGGCGAAAAGGTGGAAAAGCGGATTGACACCGGCGTGAGTCTGGTAACCTCTTCTATCATGGATCAACCGGAAATCAAAGAATTGCTCCAACCCGATCTGGCGAAATGGCTGGAATGAGTGTCGCGCCTTCCCCCCCACGTTTTGGGATGCAGGGGATCACGAGGAGTTTCGGGGCGACAAAGGCGCTTGATGGAGTCGACTTCGCCGTTCGCGCGGGAGAGATTCATGCCCTGGTCGGCGAGAACGGGGCGGGCAAGAGCACACTGATGAAGATTCTCTCGGGTGCTCTCCGCCCTGATGCGGGGACCATGACCCTTGACGGGATCCCCTTCGCACCGCAGTCTACACACGAAGCGCGGCATGCCGGTGTCGCGATGATCTACCAGGAACTCTCGCTCGCGCCTCACCTCCCCGTCGAAGACAATGTGATGCTGGGCATGGAACCCCGCGTGTACGGCCTGCGTGACCGCGCGGCTATCCGCTCACGGGCTCACGAAGCCCTGGAGATGCTCGGGTACGGATCGCTTGACACCCGCGTCCGGGTCAGCGCTCTTCCGATTGCAACCCGGCAGATTGTCGAAATCGCCCGCGCACTCGCCGTCGGTTGCCGGATCCTGGTCCTTGACGAGCCAACAAGCAGTCTGACGCTCGCTGACATCGAGCGGCTCTTTACGGTCCTCAGAGAACTGCGCGCCAAGGGGCACGCGATCGTGTATATTTCTCACTTTCTCGAAGAAGTCAAACGTGTCGCAGACCGGTTCACCGTCCTGCGCGACGGAAAAACTGTCGGATCCGGCGTCGCCGCCGAATGCTCTGTGCATGATCTTGTCGGAATGATGATCGGCAGACGGTTGGAGCAGCTCTATCCCCGTTCGCCCCGCACACCGGGGGAGGTAGTCTTCTCTGCTGATCATCTCGCCGCCTCGCCGAAACCGCTCGACGCGACGTTCACTCTCTGCCGGGGGGAAATCCTCGGTCTGGCCGGTCTCGTAGGAGCAGGGCGAACAGAGCTTCTGCGTACGCTCTTCGGACTCTCCCCCGTTGTCCGGGGAGAAATCCAGCTTCACGTACACCGGGGCTGGGCCGACCCGACGACCCGCTGGCAACAGGGTGCGGGTATGGTGAGCGAAGACAGGGGGAGTGAAGGACTCGCCGTGGCTTTGAGTGTCGCGGACAACATCACCATGAATCTCTCCCGTGACGCGGGACCTCTGGGAATAGTCCGGCCCGGCCGCATCCAGGCCACAGCACAACGGTGGATTGACATGTTTGGCATCCGGGCGCGCAGTCCGGCGCAGGAAATCCGGACGCTCTCCGGAGGAAACCAGCAGAAAGTCGCCCTGGCACGCCTTCTGCACCAGGATGTGGATGTCCTGCTTCTGGACGAACCCACACGGGGCATTGACGTGGCCAGCAAATCCCAGGTTTACGAACTGATCGACCGCCTCGCCACAGGGGACGTTGCGACATCAACGCCTCCCAAAGCCATCCTGCTGGTCAGCAGCTATCTCCCCGAACTGCTCGGCGTGTGCGACCGGATAGCCGTCATGCACCGCGGGCGACTCGGACCGGCTCGGCCGGTCGGTGAATGGAGTGAACATACTCTTCTGCTTGCAGCGACAGGTCAGGATACCTCATCATGAAACGTTTTTCATCGCTCGCACAGGCTCTCGGACCGCTCGCCGGCCTCCTGCTTATCTTCGCCCTTTTTGCTGTCATCGGTCCGGAGAGTTTCTCCTCGGCGAACAACCTGGAGACGATTGCCCGGCAAACAGCCATTGTCGGCACGGCCGCGCTGGGTATGACGCTGATCATTATCAGCGGCGGCATTGATCTTTCGGTGGGATCCATCATTGCTTTCGTCACCGTAGTGATCGCCGCGTTGCTCCAGGCCGGTGTTGATCCGTTTCTTGCGGCGGCGGGCGGAGCGGCCGCTGGTGTTCTCTGCGGCTATGTCAACGGTTTCCTTATCACGCGGTTCAGGGTCGTCCCGTTTATCGTGACTCTCGGCACGCTCCTTGTCGTGCGGGGCGCCGCCAAAGGATTCGCACGCGAACAGAAAATCGATGCACCGCTGACCTGGCTCATGGATCTTCTCGCCGCTCTCCCACCCGGAGAGGGGTGGCAGATTGTCCCGTGGGGAGTCTGGCTGACCATCGCTCTCGCCTTTCTCGTCGCCGGGATACTGATCTACACACGTCTGGGCCGGCACATTATCGCCATCGGATCCAATGAACAGACCGCACGCTTGTGCGGCGTCCCTGTGGATCGTGTGAAGGTTATTGTCTATGCTCTGGGTGGTCTCTTCGCGGGCGTGGCCGGGGTCTTGCAGTTTTCACGGTTAACAGTCGGTGACCCCACCGTTGCCATGGGCGTCGAACTTGACGTTATTGCGGCAGTTGTTATAGGAGGCGGAAGTCTCTCCGGAGGTGAAGGATCCATCGCAGGGACAATTGTCGGCGCACTCATCATGACAGTTATCCGATCCGGCTGCGCGCAAATGGGTCTCCCAAACTGGGTTCAGGAAATGGTCACGGGCGGCATCATCGTCGTCGCGGTCGCCCTTGACCGGTGGCGTCAACGCCGCAAAGCTTCCGCGGCGGCATAAAGGTATACCATGCACAATCAACCGCATCGGCAACAGAAAACCGCTCCCATAAAATTTTCCGGCATTCTTGAGGTGGACACCCGGGGCGGCGGATTCGTCCGGAGCCGTTCTCTGACACTCGAACCGCGCCGCGAAGATGTCCACGTAACTCCCCGCCAGTTGCGGGACAATAGTCTTCGACCCGGTGTGGTGTTGGAGGGTGAGGCACGGCAGGGACGAAACCCACACCCGGTGATGGAAGAACTTCATACCATCAACGACCGGACACCGCGGGCCTGGGCCTCCGTTCCGGAATTCGGATCACATGAGGTCATCTCTCCCCATGAATGGATCCAGCTGGAAGGCAAGGATACAACCGTCACGGGTCGCCTCGGCGAACGACCCATGCGGATTGTCGATCTTTTTTGCCCCATCGGCAAAGGGCAGCGTGCGTTGATCGTCTCCCCGCCAAAAGCCGGCAAGACCATGCTGATGCAACAGCTTGCCCATGCCATCAGCCGCAACTACCCGGCCATCGAACTGGCCGTCCTCCTCATTGACGAACGCCCGGAAGAGGTAACGGACATGCGGCGCACCATCAAAGGGGAAGTGTTTGCCAGCTCCAGTGACAGCGAACGCGGACTGCACGTGCGCCTTGCCCAGCTGGTCCTTGAGTACGCGAAACGCAAAGTTGAAACAGGCAAGGATGTGGTGGTGCTGCTGGATTCCCTCACGCGGCTCGGCCGCGCATTTAATATCCATCAACGTAGCAGCGGCCGGACAATGTCGGGAGGGGTCGACGCCAGAGCGCTGGAGATCCCAAAACGGATATTCGGTGCCGCGAGGAAGATCGAGGGAGGGGGGTCGCTTACCATGATTGCCACCGCGCTGATCCAGACGGAATCGCGCATGGACGAGCTTATCTTCCAGGAGTTTAAAGGGACGGGAAACATGGAGCTCGTTCTTGACCGCGAACTGGCAGACGAACGTATTTTCCCCGCCATCAATATCGGGCTTTCAGGAACCCGCCGCGAGGAACTGCTGTTCGCCGATGCGGTGTACCGCCACCAGGATCTCCGGCGTGCGATCAGCAGAATGCGTCCGCGCGAAGCAATGCGGGCGATCCATAAGTTGCTGGAACAGTATCCCACGAACGCGGACGTCCTGGCCAAGTTCGAGTAACCGTTTCCGTACACACGACAACATCTGGAATACTCTCATGCGCCGTCATCCTCTCGCCGTTTTGCTCTGTCTGATTCTGACTTCAACTACTGTTCTCTCTGCCGTCGGCAAGAAGCCTCTGAGCCACGATGTGTACGACGGCTGGAAGAAGATCACCGGAGAAACGATCTCCCATAATGGCAACTGGGTGCTGTATGTCATCGAGCCCCAGGAGGGTGACGCGGCTCTCGTGCTCCACAATCTCCGCACTCATGTACGCGATACCGTGCAACGCGGAACCAGCCCCCGAATCTCATTCGATTCCCGGTTCGCCGCATTCTTGATCAAGCCGACTTTCGCTGAAGTCAAGGAGGCAAAAAAGGCCAAGAAAAAACCCGACGAGATGCCGAAGGATACCCTTGCGCTTCTTGAACTCGGCGCCGATTCCCTGATCCGTATTCCCCGCGTGAAGTCCTTTACGTTCCCCGAAAAGGGAGCTGACTGGATCGCCTACCAATTGGAAAAAGACCGGGCCAAAGCTGACTCGGCAAAAAAGGAGACAATCCTGGTTGTCCGCCGGCTCACCGACGGCCGGGAGCACAGGTTCCCCGCTGTCACGGAATTTTCTTTCAGCAAGCCCGGCAATGGAGTCGTGTTCTCCTCGGCAGGAGACAGTGTCTCCGTACCGGGAGTCTTTCTGTTTTCGACACCGTCGTCTACGGTTGATACCCTCACTCTTGGGAAAGGCACGTATACACAGCTCACCTTCGACGATAACGGCGGACAAATCGCTTTCCTTGCCGACCGCGACACCGCCAAGGGGAAACAGCGCTATTTTTCACTCCACTACTGGCGCCCCGGGAGCGACTCTGCGACGGTTGTGGCGGATACGTCAACGCCGGGTCTGCCGGAACGGTGGCTTGTCAGCGAACACAAAACTCCACATTTTTCCAAAAGGGGCACACGACTTTTTTTTGGAACCGCGCCGGTTCCCATGCCCGAGGATACAACACTCACTGACGAGGAAACCGCCAAACTCGACGTCTGGAATTGGCAGGATGAGTTTATTCAAACGCATCAACTGAAGAGTCTCGAGCAGGAACAGAAACGGTCCTATCTCGCAGTCCTCGACGTCTCCACCCGGCAATTTATCCAACTCGGAACGCCGGACGTTCCGTCAGTCACCGCAGGCAACGAAGGCGACGCCGACTTCGCCCTCGGGCTTTCCAATGTTCCCTACCGGAAACTTGTCTCGTGGGAAGACACGCCGTTTTACGATGTGTACCTCATTGACCTTCGTGATGGTGCGCAGTCCGGGGCGCTCCAGAAGGTGAAAGGGACACCTGCCCTCTCACCTGATGCCCGGTACATCATCTGGTATGAGATGGAGAGGAAACAATGGTCCACGATTTCCACATCATCCCGGACAAAAGCGGTCATCACTCGGAATATCAAAGTCCCCCTCTTTAATGAGCTCTCGGACGTTCCCGACGATCCCGGGTCGTACGGTATCGCTTCCTGGACAGCCAATGATTCCACGGTGCTGCTCTACGACCGGTTCGATATCTGGTCTGCCGACCCCGCGGGAAAGAATCCGGCAGTGTGCCTTACCGCCGGACGGGGGCGGGCGACCACAACGAGTTATCGGTATCTGCGTTTGGATCCCGACGAGCGATTCCTCACACCCGGCGCCCTTCTGCTCCTGAAGATGTTTAACAGTACCACAAAGGACGCGGGATATGCGCGTATGGCGCTCGCGGGTGTTCAGCATCCGGTGGAACTTCTCGGCGGCGCTTTTGATCTGACCACACCCAGAAAGGCAAAACACGACAGCACTTTTGTCTTTCAGAAGGGCTCGTACGCTCATTCACCTGACCTCTATGCGGCCGGTGCAGACTTCCGCGCTCCGGTACGGCTGAGCGATGCTAATCCCCAGCAGCAGGACTATCTCTGGGGAACGGTCGAACTGGTCCACTGGAAAACGGCCGACGGGACGTCACTTGCCGGACTGCTGTACAAACCGGCCGAGTTTGATCCGAAGAAGAGATACCCGATGATTGTGTACTATTATGAACGGATGTCAGATTTGTTGCATCGGTATTTTGCTCCGCAACCCAGCGCATCCACCATCAACCCCACATATTGTGCGAGCAACGGTTATCTGGTCTTTATGCCCGACATACGCTACAAGGTCGGGTATCCCGGGCAGAGCGCCTTGGACTGTATCGTCCCGGGGGTAAAAAAACTGATAGCGGCCGGGTTTGTGGATCCCGCGCGGATCGGGTTGCAGGGGCAGAGCTGGGGAGGGTATCAAACAGCCTTTCTCATAACGCGGACAGGGATGTTCCGCGCCGCGATGGCAGGTGCGCCCGTTTCGAATATGACCTCGGCGTACGGCGGGATCCGATGGGAAAGCGGTCTGAGCCGGATGTTCCAGTACGAACGAAATCAGAGCCGGATCGGCGGCACGCTCTGGGAAAAGCGCGATCTCTATATTGAGAATTCTCCTTTGTTCGCCGCTGACCGTGTAACCACACCGTTGCTTATCATGCACAATGACGCCGATGGAGCGGTCCCCTGGTATCAGGGAATCGAGCTGTTCACCGCGCTCCGCCGCCTCAACAAACCAGTCTGGATGCTGACCTATACAAACGAGGCCCACAATCTGGTCCAGCGAAAGAACCGCAAGGATCTATCCATCCGCCTGATGCAGTTCTTTGATCACTACCTGAAAGACGCCCCGGCCCCGGTCTGGATGAGCAAAGGTATCCCCGCGCTCCACAAGGGGAAAACGCTGGGCCTTGAACTGGATACACCATAGACTGAGAACGATGAGATGAGGAAGATCACAATGCTGCGTTTTGCCCACACGGTGTGCTTGCTGCTCCTGTTCGGGAGTCTGTACGTGCTTGTATCAACACCCGGTTCCGCGCAGACCTACCCCACGGCGCGATGGTATTATGAGCCGCAGTTCGAGCCACCGGAACACCAGGTGGATATGCTGCACATGCGTCTGGAAGTTCAGTTTGAGCCGCATGAGGGACTTGTCCGCGGAACCGTGACACACCGGTTTACAGCACTCCGGAAAGAGGTGGACTCGCTCTTCCTCAACGGACCCCGGATTCGGGTCCGTGCCGCGTCCTACAACGGAAAGCCAGCCCGTTTTTCGACGACACCGGAGGGTATCATCGTGCACCTCTCTCCTCCGGCCCGATGGGACAATACGGACAGTGTGACGCTGCAGTACGAAGCCAACCCGCGGCGCGGTCTCTACTTCGTCGGCTGGCATGACACTTCCGGCGAAAGCCGTAAACAGATCTGGTCTCAGGGACAGGGCATTGACAACAGGCACTGGATCCCCTGCCAGGATGACCAGAACGACAAGCTCACAACGGAGACCATCATCACATTCGATTCCCGGTTCCGGGTTCTTTCCAATGGGAGTCTGTTGAGCGAAACGCCACATCCCGACGGGACCACAACCTGGCATTACGGTCTCTCCCACCCGCATTCCGTCTATCTGGTGATGCTGGGAATCGGACACTATGCGGTAGAGGAACGCCGGAGCAAGAGCGGTGTCCCCCTCCATCTCTGGTACTATCCGGAGTATCCTGATCGCGTGGAACCGACGTATCGATATTCCGCGGAGGCAATCGATTTTATGGAACAGGAAACCGGAGTGGCCTATCCATGGGAATCATACGCACAAATTCCGGTTCAGGATTTTCTTTACGGCGGGATGGAGAATACCACCGCGACTGTCTTTGGCGACTTTTTTCTGATTGACCGGCGGGCTTTTCTGGACCGCAACTACATCAGTGTCAATGTGCACGAATTGGCCCATCAGTGGTTCGGCAATTCTCTGACGGGGCGCGCCGGCAGGAACTCATGGCTGCACGAAAGTTTTGCTTCATTCTACCCCAAGCTCTTCTTCCGTCACATCAACGGGGAGGATGCCTACGAATGGGTGCGTAAGAAGGAACATGAGGAGGCACTTGCTGCTTCAGGACGCAACCGTCTCCCTATCCTGCATTCCCAATCCGGTAGAGAACGGGTCTATGCAAAGGGTTCGGCCGTGCTGGATATGATGCGCTTCACCTATGGAGAAGAAGCCGTCCGGAGGGTTTTCACCCACTACCTGAAAAAACACGCGTACGGACTCGTGGAAAGTAATGACCTGTACCAGGCCTTTCAGGACGTACTCGGCATTTCCCCCTGGTCGTTCTTTGAACAATGGATCTATCGCGGCGGTGAACCGCACTATGTGGTGTCCTATGAAAATATTTCGCGGGGCGGAGCCCGGTTCACGGACATCACCGTCCGCCAGGAACACCCTCGTGATGAAATGGTGGGCCTGTTCCGGATGCCCATCGTGTTCGCCGTCTATTACGCCGATGGGGACATGGAGAGCACAAGAGTGTTGATTGAACGCGAGACCCAGACCGTTACCATTCCCAATCCCGGGAACAGGCAGATTTCGTTTGTGCTGTTTGACCCCGGTAACTGGATTCTCAAGACCGTTTCGTTCCCCAGGAGTCTTGCAGAGCTGGAGGCCCAGGCGTTCCGGGCCCCGCATATGATAGACAGGTATGATGCGGTGGTTGCAATGCGGGATCTCGCCCCGGGCAGAAAACGGACGATGCTCACCCGGCTGTATCAACAGGAACCATTCTACGCGGTGCGCGCAGAGGTTGTCTCACAGCTCGCAAAAGATATCCACCAGGAGAGCCGTTCACTTGTGCAGATGGCACTCCACGACCGGGCCGCAGAAGTCCGGCTTGCCCTCCTCAACTCCGTCACAACGATTCCACCCGCAGAGCGTGGTCTCTTTGAACGGTTGCTCACGGATTCTTCCTATGAGGTGGTGGCCGGCGCGCTCCGGAAGCTTGTTGAGCAATTCCCCGGGGAATCCGAACGGTACTTCACGCTGACAGCCGGGGTCCGCGGCGTGGGGAACCAGATTCGCATCCTCTGGCACGAACTCCGGGCCGGACTGGGAAACAACTCCTCCCGTGATTCACTTGAGTACCTGGCCACACCTGCATTCGAATTCCGGACCCGGGCATCTACATTCGAATCTCTCCGCAGGTTGAACCATCTGAACACGAATGTTGTCTTTTCACTCTGCGACGCGATGACCCACCCAAACGGAAGGTTACGTGGTCCCGCAACGGATGTGGCCCGGTCGTTCATGGCTCAATCGGCCTGCCGCAGTCTTTTTCTCCGGGAACTGGAATCCGGGAACTGGACCGGTTGGCAGCGGGACATACTCCGGGAAGTCATCGGGACTCAATAGATACCATTCCCCACGGGAGTCCATATCATGAGTACACCTGTCAAAGGCGGAATCATCCTCGAAATATTGTTCAGCAGGAAGGACTGACCGGTGGGTTCCCTGGTGGTCACGGTGTATTTCTGGAGCACCATGCTGATTACGTCTCTGTTGCTCCTGCCGGTCGCCCTGATCATCAGGATCGCCAGCGCTCCGTTCGACCGCCGGCTGACGCTGCTGCACCGTTTTACTTCATTCTGGGGTTCCCTGTATACATGGGTGAACCCTTTCTGGAGTGTGTCGATAGAAGGAACGGAGCATCTGTCTCACGAGAAGCCCCGGGTCATGGTCGCGAACCATCAGTCCTTTGCAGACATCCTTCTGCTCTTCCGTCTCCGGGCACACTACAAATGGGTTTCCAAGGCCGAGAACTTCAGAGTGCCCCTCATCGGCTGGAACATGTCGCTGAACCGCTACATCAAGATCGAGCGGGGATCGGTCCGCGGCAACCGGAAAATGATGCGCGATTGTGAGAAGGCACTGCATGAGGGAAATTCGGTGATGATCTTTCCGGAAGGCACCCGGTCGGAGGATGGCCGGATGCGACCGTTTAAGGAGGGAGCCTTCGAACTGGCAATCCGCACGCAATCAGCCATCCTTCCCATTCTGATAGCCGGAACGGCGCAGGCGCTCCCCAAGCGGGGTATGCTCCTCCGGGGAAAGTGCGAGATGCGGCTCCACATCCTCCCCGAGATCCTCCCTGAGACCTATCTGGGAAAAAACGCCCGCCAGCTCAGCCAGGAGGTGAACGCAATGATGGCCATGACGCAAGCGACCGGGGTGATCTCAGCCCGGGGGTAAGCCATCACTCTCCGTTAAGCGCAACATCCAGCCTCAACACATCCACCGCGTGATACCCCTTCTCCGCGACACTGTCTCCTTTGAATATGGCCCATGAAGGGAGAGACTGGTACCGTTTTGTCATGTGGTAGAGCTGGAGCGCACTATTGCCGATAAAAATGTAGACCGATCGTTTCGGATTGTACGGGTTCGGGAAGGCAACAAATAACCCCTCATCCGCTCCGGTGTACGTTTTTCCATCCCACACAAACATATTCTTGCCGCACGAAATCCCCAGCGCAGACATCATCTGTTCCAACACCCTGTTGTCAGCCGGGCCACCGAGGATGACCAGATCGTGCGAAGTAATCTCCCGGGGCGTCAACTCCGCGTCCTGCCTGAGAGGCAGCAGGTATTCCACAAACTGATTTGCCAGAACAGTCTGGAAGTTCAGCGCCAGCGTGTGATTTGCCTCGATCTGGCGTGACGACCCGTACACAATCAGTGTCTGGCTGTAGTCATCAAAAAGATTTGAGAACGTGACGGAGGCCGGCCGGCGTACAGGGATGTCGTTTCCGGCGTTAAAGATTACACGAACCGGCTTGTTCTTGACATCGACACTCACCTGTTCGTCATTACGCTGTACTGCTATCTGCTTCCATTCAATGTCGGTCTCTGACTCAACGGCAATGGTTGAACGGAACGGATACGGGAAACCATCCTGATGTACCGCGAGGGTAAGGCGCCATTGATCTCCCGCAGGGACTGCGCTCGCACTCACGGAGACTGCGGGGAGATCATCACGCTCGAGCCAGGGCAGAAGGTGTTCCCGGATTGAAGATCCTGCAATCTGCTCGGCAACGGCAATAAACTCTCCTGTCTTCATGGGTTTCTCCCGGAACCGGTCATGAACTCCGTTCATGACCTTCAGGAAGATTTCGTTCCCCAGAAGCAACCGCAGCTGATGTAACGCGTACGTTCCGCGGATACGCGGGACAATATAGTGCCCGTACCGGTCGTATACCCTTTTCGCGTCTTGCGGCGCCATGGGGCCTTCCCTGTCGACGGTGTACAACAATCGACAGTTCATCTCCGCCAGCTGGTCGCGCAGATGCAGGGCCGCGGCGGAAACATCCCGGGGCAGGGCATTCATCATGTGCCAGTAGGCCGCAGTCCCGCTCACGAACCAGTTGTCCGATTCGGATGCCGGAAACACGGTATTCATCCAGAGGTCCTTCTTTTCCACGGTGTAGACGGGTTGGACCCCCGCCATCCGCTGCTCGCGCTTCACAGGGGTGGGGGCCGCGGTGCGCTTCCCTTTGAGCTGCTCGGCAACATAGACGGGGTTGATCACTGCATACCCAAGCGTCAGGTGCGGAATAGCACCGGGCAGATCCGGCATCAGCCGGCTGTACTTTTCGATCATCTTCTCGCGCAGTGTGACTTTCCCGTAGTGTGCGAGGAACATCATCCGGGACGCCATTTCGGATGTGGTAATCTTCCCGTCGCATGCGTGCGGCCGGTTGATGGGAGAGGTCGCCATGACATTCACCGCGCTGATCCCGTCGATGGCGCCCTTTTCCCGCTGGTAGTACTGGAAAAACGCAAGGTCCCGATTCACATTTCCATACACCACATCAAAGGGAGCATTGGAGGGGTCGGAAACATACTCTTTCCGTACCTCTGGATCTTTGGCGTTGTTCACACTCCAGTAGAAGCCGGTCGTTCCGCCGGGAAAATCGTTCTTTGAACTCCGCCAGAGTTTGTGTTTCGCGGTTCCCAGAAGAAGAATTGCGGTTTCGTTTGTCTTGGTGTCGCCAATCAGCCAGTCGTTGGTGTACAATCCGTTGTTATCGGTCGTAAGAATACGAACGGCATCGTCGATGCTGGAGGCATATTGCGCGGCCTTGCGGATCCGGGAGGATTGAGGCTCCCCCTTGATATTAAACGGCGTCTGCATCACGGTTGTTTCCCCTATCATCAAGCCCGAGCTATTGATGTAGAAGTCGGCCCCCGAGTGAATTCCGCCCGGAAATGTCTGATAGACGAGACGGTGTCCCTGTTCAGGAACGACGTCACAGATAACGTCCCAGTGTACTCCGGTATAGCCGCTCCACATAAACAGCTGGCCGAACACAATCTTGCCATCGCGTGTCGCCGGACCGTTTGCGAGAAACGACGAGCATTTGTGCAGGCGTTCAGCGGTCTGCGCCTCCTCTTCTTCTTTTCTGAAACTCCGCCCGCTGAGCGCGTGCGGGGTTTCGGTCAGCGCCCCTCCAAGCTGACCGATATCCACAACGGAGTTGACCGTCACGATATCCCTGAAGTCGATCGGACGGCCGTTGAAGGTTGCTCCCGCCTTTGCCGCACCGTCGGCGATTCCCTGCATCTCCTCCAGATATTCCCTGTCGTACTGCCTGAGCATTAACACATCGGCCAGTGTGCGGAGATCGTTCCATCCTGCGCGCGGATTATCACCGTTCTGGCGGACCGCGAGTTTGTCCATATACGACACGATTTCATCGGCAAGCAGCGAGCCGTACTGGTACCCGCGCTCATACGGCTTCCCCTCGATGTGTACGACAATCCACCCTTTGTCCTCATATCGGAATGCGGGTCCGAACCATTTCACCGTTTCCAGAGGAATGTACTCTCCGATATCCTGCACCTCTTCCAGCTGGACATCGTCGAACCACGCGCTTCCTGTTGCGGTGCCATTCAGACCAAGGTGCAGGCGCACACGGTCTTCACGCTGTGTGGCGAAAAAAAGGACTTCCGTCTTCCGCCATTCCTGTGTACCTCCGGTGGCGGGCGCATGATTGGTGAAGGGAAACGATCCCATCGTAACAGCCGCCGCCACGGCAGTGGGATATCGTGACGTAGGATCTGCTGCGGCCTCTTCGGTGCGCACCCGGGCGGACAGGCGGTACAGTTTCCCTACGGTCAGGCGGACGGGCGATGATTCCAGGGTGGAGGAGGAGGCTCTTTCGTGGACCAGCCGGATGCTTGCCCTGCCGGAATGACTCACCGCCGGGTCCACGCCTGCGTGCGCGGTTCCCTTCGATTCTGCCCGGATGTGCGACCAGCCTGCAGGCATACCGCCGGGGCTGACATCTTCAAAACCGCTGTTGGGGATGGTTACCGTGAGAATCTGTGCCTGTGCGGTGAAACACGCCATGATCACCAGAATCCCAACACCAATTCTGCATCCCGTTCCACGTTGGAAGATCATACTCATTCCCTTCATTGTAGATTCATACTCGAACACGTTTTCCAACAACCGCTCTCCTGATCACTCCGCGCTCTCTGGAGTCAGGTCTTTCTGCGAGAGGCTTGTCCAGATGAACGCCCCTGCGGCAAGTCCGATGCCGATAAATGTAAACCCTTCTCCCGTGACACCCAGGATCAGCTTTCCGATGCCAAAGAGCATTCCGTAGACAAGCACAATACCAGCAAGCCAGTTGAGGAAGAGCCTGGCATATCCTGAATCGCCCTTTACATCGGGAAGCCGGGCCGCGACCTTCCGCCATCCGATCCCCCCCGGATGGACACGCCGGTAAAAAGCATGTAACGTCTTTTCGGGCACCGGTGCGGTGGCGAACGTAGCCAGGAGCCACACCACTGTTGTGATTCCCACGATGACGAAAAGGGTATCCGGGAATTGGATCGAGGTAGAGACCGTGAGAATGCCGAGCACCACGATCGGAGTTAACATGGCGACAATTTCACTCCATGCATTCACCCGCCACCAGTACCACCGCAAAATAAGGACCAGCCCGAGTCCGGCCCCGGCCTCAATGATAAACGACCACGCTCCCGAGATGGTCTGCAGAAACCCCGTGACGACGAGCGAAAGTGCCATGATTGCGAGGGTGGTCAGCCGCGAGGTACGGACCAGATGGCGTTCATCAGCATCGGGACGGATAAACCGTTTATACAGATCGTTGATGATGTAGGAAGTGCCCCAGTTGAGCTGGGTGGCGATGGTGGACATATAGGCCGCGAAGAATGAAGCAACAAGAAGCCCTTTCAGGCCCATCGGCAGGTAATCCCTCATGGCATACACAAAACCCATCCTCTTCTCATCGGGGCCGAGATCCGGGTACAGGATAAGTGACGCGAGTCCGACGATAATCCAGGGCCAGGGGCGGACGCAATAATGGGCTATTGTGAACCAGAGTGTCGCGAAGAGTGAGTGTTTTTCATCTTTGGCGGACATCATCCGTTGGGCGACATATCCTCCGCCGCCCGGCTCGGCCCCCGGATACCAGGAGGCCCACCATTGTACTGCGACGTACGCCAGGAATGCCATCACACTGAGCGCCAGCGTGCTCCCCACTTCCCCCATCGTACTCTGCTCGCCGATCACCGGAACAAACTGCGTTGTCCACGATGGTAGTTTCTCCCGAAGACCCGCCATCCCGCCGATTTCGGGAAGATTCAGCACGACGATTGCAAGCACGATACACCCCACCATGGCCAGGACAAACTGAATCACGTCCGTCACGGCAACACCCCAGAGTCCTGACATCGCCGAATAGACCGCAGTGAAGAGCAGTGCGAGGCCAACATAGATCATTACCTGCTCCCTGGGGATCCCGAACATCCCTTCCAGGATCGCTGCCATGGCGAGGTTCACCCAGGCCATGATGATACAGTTCATAAAGATGCCCAGATAGACCGAGCGAAATCCGCGCAGGAACGCTGCGGGTTTGCCGGCGTATCGCAGTTCAACAAACTCCACATCGGTCAGGATGCCCGCCCGGCGCCAGAGCCGGGCGAAGAAGAAGACGGTGAGCATGCCGCCGAACAGAAAATTCCACCAGAGCCAGTTCCCTGCAATTCCGTTTTTGGCCACGAGCTCCGTGACCGCGAGCGGCGTGTCGGCGGCAAAGGTCGTCGCCACCATCGACGTCCCCGCCAGCCACCACGGAAGATTCCGGCCCGAAAGAAAAAACTCCTGCGTATTTTTCCCGGCACGCCGGGAGTAAAGAATTCCAATGATGCCGCTGCCGACAAAATACAGGGCGACGATGACCCAGTCCAGGGTGTGCATGGTGACCTTTCGCTTCAGCGGGAAGGAGTGTTCCGGAAGAGCCGGACAATGACCGAATGTTCTACCATGCTACGAAATGGCTATCACCAAAGCAAGATTCCCCGTTGCTCTTGGTCAACGTTCTTCCTACATTTTTTGAGCTCAGGGAAATGCCATTTTCCGGAATTTAACGTGATCTCGTTTACCGGTTTGTCCAAGAAATTCGGCGGCACCACGGCTCTCGACCACGTCTCATTCACCCTCGAGAGGGGGAAAGTTCATGCGCTCATGGGCGAAAATGGCGCGGGAAAGTCAACCCTCGGGAAGATCCTCGCCGGCATCCATCAACCGGACAGTGGCGAGATAACCATCGATGGCCGGCCTGCGCGTTTTGACTCCCCCCGCGCTGCAAGGCGCGCGGGCGTTGGCATGGTACACCAGGAGCTTGCGCTCTGCCCTGACCTCACCGTAGCCGAAAACCTCTGCCTCGGGATGTATCCCGCGAAAGGGGGTTTCATGCTTGACAGGCGCGCCATGACGGCCCGCGCACATTCGCTCCTGGAGAATATCGGCGCGACTATCCCTCCCGACCGCCTTGTCCGGGATATCTCTGTGGCGCTCCAGCAGGTTGTCCAGATTGCCGGCGCGGTAGGTACGGGAGCCGATATCCTGATCTTTGATGAACCGACGAGCTCGCTGTCAAACACAGAAACCCGGCAGCTTTTTGATCTTATCGCCCGGCTGCGGGATCGAGGTGTCACCGTGGTGTATGTCTCACACCGGATGTCCGAAGTGTTCGAGTTGTGTGACACCATAAGCGTCCTGCGCGACGGCCGGTTCGTCGGAACCCTTCCACGGGCGGACCTGGATGAGGACAAAGTTGTCCTGATGATGATCGGGCGGCATGTGGACGAGTATTTTCCCGACCATCTTGAACATCCGCCCGGGGATGAGCTTCTGCGCGTCGAGTCGCTTTGTTCCCCCGGACGGTTTTCCGACATTACGTTCTCCGTACGCGAGGGCGAAATTGTCGGGCTCGCCGGGCTCGTGGGGTCCGGACGCAGCGAGGTGGCCACCGCAGTGCTCGGACTCGACCCTCACGCCACGGGGAGGATACACCTGCAGGGCAGGGACCTTTCCCGCCTCTCTCCCCGCAAACGGATGCGGGCCGGGCTGGGGTTTGTGCCGGAAGACAGGAAACGGCAGGGGCTCGCACTCCCCCTCTCGTGCCGGATCAACCACTCACTCACCATCCTGGATACGCTCCGACGATTCGTGTTCGTGGACCGGCGCCGCGAGTCAGCAATGCTGCACCGCTCGATCCAGCAACTCTCGATCAAGACTCCGGACGTTGAGACGCCGGTCTCACATCTCAGCGGCGGGAATCAGCAGAAAATCGTTCTCGCAAAGTGGCTTGCCTGTTCTTCCCGAATTCTGTTTCTTGATGAACCAACACGGGGCGTGGATGTTGGCGCAAAAGCGTCCATTCACTCGTTGATGGAGCGCCTGGCGCATGAAGGACGGGGACTTGTTCTCATCTCCTCGGAATTGCCGGAACTCCTGCACCTGTCCACGCGTATCCTCGTGATGCGTGAAGGACGCATCGTGGGAGAAGTACCCCGGTCCGGAGCGACGCAGGATCAGCTGCTCCGGATGATGTCCGGCCTGGCTCCATAATCCCGGTGCCGCGCCGGGTGATACGCCTGTTCACATACGCCCAGAGTATATACCAATCAGGATCATCGTTATGAAGCAAGTGGATGTCCGCAAATACAGAAAAAGAGCTCTCGGATTTCTGCGCAAAGCCCGTCTTCCCGTCACTCCGGCTGAAGCGCGATCGATGGAGGTAACGGATTTTGGCCTCGGGGATCCGGACCACATAGGCCTGGAACTCGTCGTCTATGAAAACAACGACCGCTATTGTGCCAAAGAACTGGTGCTCCTCCCGGGCCAGATATGCCCGGAACACCGCCACCCTCCGTTTGATGAAGCGAATCCGGGAAAACGGGAAACATTCCGCTGCCGCTGGGGGAAGGTCTTCCTGTATGTCGACGGCCCACCGACGAGGCGCCCAAAAGGGCGGGTGCCGGCCGAGCGGAGGCAATTCTTTACAGTCTGGCACGAAATTGTGCTCAACCCCGGCGATCAGTATACCCTCTCCTCCGATACACTTCACTGGTTCCAGGGCGGGCCGCAGGGTGCCGTCGTGTCGGAGTTTTCTTCCACCAGCGACGACGCCAGCGACATCTTCACCGACCCGAACATCACACGTATTCCGGTGCACAACACATGACATCAAAACAACGATTTCTCGCCGCACTTAACCGCCAGGTGCCAGACAGGCTGCCCGTTACGACCCACCATGTTATGCCGTATTTCCTGGAGAAGTACATGGGCGGGGCCTCCAATGACGTCTTTTTTGACCGGTTTCATCTTGATCCCATCCAGTGGGTTGCCGAGTTCCAGCCCGATTCCGAAACCGGTGACTATCTCGATCCGGATCACAGACCTGGCTATCTGGAGCCCAGGCGGATTTCCTCCGACACCTGGCGTGTGGTTGCATCACCTGTGCCCGATCCGCAATACGCAACCGTACAATATACATTCCACACTCCCAAGAAGAACCTCTCGATGGTGCTCCAGAGCAACGAGTACACATCCTGGGTGACCGACCGGCTGATCAAGGAACGGAATGACATTGATATCATCGCCGAATTCGCCACGCTGCCGGTGTGCGATGTCGCGTCCGTCAACCGTATCGCCGATACCTACGGTGAGCGCGGGCTTGTCCGGGGGACCATGCTGTGCTTCGACGTCTACGGCCAGCCCGGCTGCTGGCAGGACGCCGCAGTCCTGATCGGCATAGAAGAACTCATTTTGGCCACGTACGATGATCCCGAATGGGTTCACGCATTCCTTGATATTCTGATGAAACGAAAACTTCATTTTGTGGACTCGCTCCGGGGCGCGCGGATTGACATCCTTGAACTGGGCGGTGGAGATGCCTCATCGACCGTCATCTCTCCAAAGATCTTCGACACGTTTGTCGCTCCGTACGACATACCTATTATCGATCATGCACACGCAGCGGGTCAGAAGATTGTCTATCATACCTGCGGCGGGATGATGCCGTTTCTTGAGCGGCTCGCGGAGATGCATCCCGACGCGATGGAAACCTTTACCCCTCCCGGCATGGGGGGAGATATCAAGTTGAGCGAAGCAAAAAAGCGTATTGGCGATGCCGTATGTATGATCGGAGGGTTTGATCAGAAAGAGTATTTTGCACACGGGACCCCGGAGCAGACCAGAGCCGCGGTGCGGAAGTGTTTTGAGGAAGCCGGTCAGGGCGGAGGATACATCCTCTGTCCGTCAGACCACTTTTTTGATGCAGAGATCTCGCTGCTGGAAGCGTTCGGCGATGAAGCCGGGAAGTGCGTGTACTAGGCGCCGGCAGCACCCGCATTCAACCCCCGCACCCCGCGCCGGAACATCACCACGCCCGCTACAAGCGGTATCAGCCCGATGAGTACGCCGCCAACCAGCACATCAGTAGTGTGCTCGCCCTGGACCGCACCGATCAGAAACGCGAGGGCAAGACCCAGGGTGACCATCCCCCCCACAGAGGCGGAAATTCCGCCCAGGACCACTTCCAAAAAAGGAAACACACGCTGGCGCAGCGTCGGAGATGTGCTGGTGCCCTCACGTACAAGGACTTCTTCTTCCACGCCTGCAGCAATGACCAACTGGTCTTTGTGGAGCCGCCGGACCAATCGCACCGTCCACCGCCAGCACACAATGAGAACAAGAATGGTCAGCAGCGCGAGCAGCGCAGCCACACCGGCCTCTTCTATTTCCCCCAGCGCCATAAGTGGAAAATCATAGAGCGTATGGAGTAACACCGCAATCCCATACCCTTTCATAATCAGGCGGGTTTTGATGGAAGGGTTGAAGTGCGCCTGCCCCACATAATATCCCATAATCGCTCCCAGGAACGCGTGGAGCGGAACGGCAGTGAAGGCGCGAGACACAGCAACGCTTAATCCGCCGTCAAAGACAAACAGGGCATTCTCCAGAGTCGCAAAACCGAGCGATGCCACGACACCATACACAATACCATCCATCGGTTCATCAAACGCTTTGTTCCGCAGATTGTACCCGACGAGAACGGAGAGTTTGACGAATTCTTCCGGGAGCGCGGCGACGAACAGTGCGGAGAGAAAACTGGCCAGCAGCGGATTCCTGACATACCCGACAGCTTCCTGGAGGGGATACCCGACGAGAAGTACCGGCGCTACGGTGAGCACGCCGAGAGCAAAGGTGGTCCAGAGGACCCTCGGCGGTTCCGGATACACATCACGTGCATGGAAATACCAGACCAGGAGAGCCGAAGGGATAATTGCGGACACGGCGAGAAGCGAAATGAGCATGTGTTATGCCGATGATTCCCATGTCCGGAGCCCGAATCGGCTCAGGTAGATGGGGATGTTCTGGAAGAGCGGATCCGTCTCCTGGATCTCCCGTATCATACTACGTTTTGCGACTGAAAGATCTCCGGCCAGAATGGTCACCGATCCTCCCAATCCGCCCGCACCATTCACTTTCCAGCCCAGTGCGCCGTACTCCCGGGCGATCTGTATCACCTTTAGTGCGTCGGCACTGACAAGATCGGGATGCAGCCGGACTTGCGCTTCAGTATTTTCGATCATGGCTTTCCCGAAATCACCAAACCTGCCTTCATAGAGGGCATCCCTGGACTTTTCTGCCGTTCCCCTGAGCGCCTCAAGACGGGGCGATTCCGGCCCCTCGTTCTCGAGATCATGGATCACTTTTTTGTGCAGCTCCGTCGAATCGTGAGAACGTCCGAGATAGATCAGTGTGAGCCGGCGCTCCAGTTCCCACCAGGTGTCGTTGGGCACCTGGATCTGCGACACCGTTGCCCACGGGAACTGCCGCATTTCAATAAAGTTGATCCCCCCGAACGCCGAGCACAACTGATCCTGGATGCCGCATTGCAGATGCAGCATATTCATTTCGACATGATGCGCGGCAAGCGCCACTTCATGAGGCGTTTTCCGACCCCGTGTCAGCCGGTCAAGAGCCCCCAGTAATGCCACCGAAACCGCTGCAGAAGTCCCGGTCGATGCACCTACCGGCGCCTCGGAGTAGATCGTCACGTGCAGGGAAAGATTGGGTGGGATCTTCATGTAGTGGATTGCGGCCTCCAGAAGAGGGTGTTTGTTCCACACACCGTGCTCGGGAGCAACGGCATAACGGTCCCCGTAGTTTTCGGCCTCAATGATAACCCGTTCCTTCTCCCCTTCGGCCGGAAAAACCTGCACCTGCACCTCCGCGTACGGATAGACGCCGATATTAAAGATCTTGCCGTGTCCGGCAAACCATGTGTCCGTCCACCCTCCGTTATCCACAATCCTGATGGGGGCAACACTGTTTATCACGCGCAGAGGGGTACGGGAATTCATAGGGCTCTCGACAGTGGGGAATGGATATAATGTAGAGAGAGCTTTCCCAAAGTTCAAGTTGAGTTTCCTTGCAGAATTCCTTATGTTCCTCTCGTAATTTCCTATCCTCCGCAGTTCACCCACAAAACATCCGGAGACTTCCCGGGATCTGACCCGCCGGCACGTACGATCGGAATACCGGGAGAAGAACAACCCATGAAAACAATCTACCTCGTTGCGAGCGGCGACCTCCGCCTGTCCGCAAATCAGAATTGCGAAGCCGCCCAGGCCGACATGGAAAAGCAGATCGTCGCCGCAGTAGAGCAGCTTGGAGGGACTGTCAGGCGTGCCCATTCATACGACCCCGCCAAACGGCACGGGTTCATCGACAGCCAGAAATACGGAATGGAAGTCTTTCGCTCCATTCCGCCTAAAGCTCCTCTTATTGTTGCTGAAGCCGTCTGGCAATACTCCCATCATGTCCTGCCCGGACTGTTCACCCACCGGGGCCCGATCCTGACGCTTGCCAACTGGAGCGGCACCTGGCCCGGACTTGTCGGTATGCTTAACCTCAACGGCTCACTGACGAAAGCCGGAGTCGAGTACAGCACACTCTGGAGCGAGGAGTTCAAGGACCCATTTTTTGTGAGGGAACTGGCGCGATGGATGAAAAAAGGCAGGGTGAAACACGACACATCGCATGTACTTCCCTACAAAGAGGCACGGGTTCCAAAACAAGCGGAGAAGGTGGGCAAAACTTTCGCAAAGGAATTTCGACGGCAGAAAGCCATCATGGGCATCTTCGATGAAGGGTGTATGGGGATGTACAATGCTATTATCCCCGACGAACTGCTCCACACGACGGGCATCTTCAAGGAACGACTGAGCCAATCCACGCTCTACGCCAGAATGCTCACAGTCTCCGAAGGGGAAGCGCGCGAAGTGTTTGAGTGGATCAAGGCCAGAGGAATGCGGTTTGAGTTTGGCACGAATGAGACCACGGACCTGACGGAATCACAGGTCCTGCAACAGTGCAAGATGTATATCGCGGCGCTCCGCCTGGCCGACGAGTTCGGTTGCGCGGCAATCGGAATTCAGTATCAACAGGGGCTGAAAGACCTTACGCCGGCATCTGATCTCGTCGAGGGTCTCCTGAACAACGTCGAACGGCCGCCCGTCCGAAGCGAAACAACCGGAGAGGTGCTGTATGCCGGCCAGGCCTTGCCTCATTTTAACGAAGTGGATGAATGTGCGGGACTTGATGGCCTTGTCACCTACACCCTCTGGCGGCAACTCGGGTACGCGCCGGAAAACACCCTTCACGATGTGCGTTGGGGGCGGCACTACAAGGGAAACGGTCTTAATGCCTTTGTTTGGGTATTGGAGATTTCCGGCGCCGTGCCGCCGGCACACCTGGTGGACGGATATGCTGGAGCGGTCGGGGAACGCCAACCGCCTATGTATTTCCGGCTGGGCGGTGCGTCCGTCAAAGGTGTAAGCAAGCCCGGGCATATTGTCTGGAGCAGGGTGTTCGTGGCCGAAGGGCGTCTTCAATGCGATCTGGGCCTCGGAGAAGTTGTCACCCTCCCCCCTGAAGAGACACGTGACCGGTGGAACCAGACGACATCACAGTGGCCCATTATGCATGCGGTGCTCAAGGGTGTGACGCGTGATCAGATGATGGCGCGACACAAGGCGAATCATATTCAGGTGGTGTACGCCCCGGATGCCGCCGGCGCCCGGAAGGCGATGTTCGCCAAAGCGGCTGCCATGCGCGAACTCGGACTTAAAGTGTACTTCTGTGGCGTCGGCAAGTAAACATCCGGTTATCCGCGCTCTTTTCTCGCTCGCACTCGTGCTGGCGGTGGGAGCCGTCTTTCATGCTGACGGGGCATTCTTTCAATGGGATACCCACCGAGACATGCTCCGCCAGGTATCCGTGATCGGAATCCTTGCCTGCGGAATGACCATGGTCATCATCACCGGTGGCATCGACCTTTCCGTGGGCAGCATCCTGGGCGTCTGTGCAGTGGTCTTTTCACTCTTCTCGATCCACCTGGGATTGCCGGACGTGTTCGCTATCGGCGGAACACTTCTGCTCGGGCTTGCGTGCGGCGTCCTTTCCGGTTCTGTGATCGCACGGTTCCGCGTCCAACCTTTCATCGCCACCCTGGCCATGATGGTCTTCGCACGGGGATTGGCAAAGCTGATCTCGGGCGGACAAAAAATCTCCACCGCGCTCCAGCTGCCTGACGGCTCGTACCAGTACGTGGATATTCCGCCGATCTACGACTTTATAGGGACGCGCATCGCCGGGGAAAATATCGCCGTTGTGACTATCGTGATGCTCCTTTCCATGGCATTCTGCGGTGTTCTCCTCTCCCGCACTCCCTGGGGACGCCAGCTTTTTGCCGTGGGCGGTAACGAAGAGGCTGCCCGGTATTCGGGGATCCCTGTGGGTGCGACAAAGATTCTTGCCTATGGACTGTGCGGCTTATTCTGCGCCGTTGCCGGGATCTGTCAGGCCGCACAGGAACTCCAGGGTGACCCCGAAGCCGGATCAACCTACGAGCTGAGCGCGATCGCCATGGTCGTGATAGGCGGGACCACACTGCAGGGTGGTCGCGGATCTATCTGGCTGACTCTCCTTGGCGTCCTTATCGTCGGCAATCTCGAGAAGATTCTGAGCATCAATGCCGTCGGCGAAGAAACACGGCTGATGCTCACCGGCGTGATCATTCTCGGAGCGGTACTCCTTCAGAAGGGAGAGTCAACAGGTTAACACGCCGGGGCGAGGGGCGATGATTCAGGGATGCACCACACAATCCGGACCGATCATCACATGGAGATGCGCATGAGAATCACGATTCGCAACATTGTCCCCCGACTCCTCCTCCCCATCTTCCTGTTGGTCACCAGCGGTACAGTGACCGCCCAGACGCCGCGCTGGACTGTTGGGATGAGCCAGTGTAACCTGGGCGAGCCATGGCGTGTCCAGATGAACGCCGACATTAAGAATGCGGCGGAAGCGCACCCTGAACTGAGTGTGATCTTTAAGGACGCGCAGAACGATAACCTCCGGCAGGTTTCACACGTCGAAGAATTTGTCCGCGCCGGCGTAGACCTCATTATCATCTCCCCTAAAGAGGCCGCACCGCTTACAAAACCGGTCAGCGCTGCGTTCAAAAAAGGGATCCCTGTGATTGTGCTGGACCGCAAGGTCCTTGGCGATAACTTTACCTGTTTTATCGGAGCCGATAACCGGCGCATCGGCAAAGCTGCGGGGAAATGGATCACCACACTTCTTGGTGGGAAAGGCAAGGTTGTTGAACTCAAGGGGTTGATGACATCGACTCCGGGCCAGGATAGAAACGTGGGATTCCGCGACGGGATCAAAGGGTCCGCCATTGAGGTGATCTTCGAGGCCGACATGAAGTGGCTGGAACCGAATGCACGCAAAGAGATGGAATCCGCACTTGCGCGGTTCCCGGCGATCGATCTTGTGTATGCCCACAATGACCCGGGTGCACATGGTGCCTATCTTGCCGCAAGGGCGGGGGGACGTGAAAAGAACATTGTTTTTGTCGGCATTGATGCCCTCCCCCATGAAGGACAAATGTACGTGAAGCAGGGGGTGCTTGCGGCATCGTTCGAATACCCAACCGGAGGAAAGGAAGCGGTCCAGACGGCGCTCAGCATCCTTGCCGGAAAAAAAGTCCCGCGGGAGATCACGCTGTCATCCCGCGTCTTTACACGCGAAAACATACACAAGGGCGGGGAATGGCTTTCACACTAAGGGAGATCACCATGTCTCAATTCGTCGCTGTACTCGTGATGCTTGTTCTTCTAGGAGATAGTATGAACGCACAACAACCCTTCAACGGCCTGGGGATGAACATGGGGAACCTCTCCCGGCTTTCCCGGGCACAGTCCCGTTCAATCAGCGCCGAGAATTTTACCGGCGAAAAGGGGAAAGGCGGTATGGCCGTCGAGGGCACCGGAGCGCAGGCCGCACGCGATCTGGGCAAGGGATGGAAGATTTCACCTGCGGTCAGAATCAAGGCAAAACAGACCTTCACGGTCGCCGACATCAAGGGGGAAGGCGCAATCCAGCAGATTTGGATGACACCCACGGGCCACTGGCGTTATGCTATCCTGAGGATCTACTGGGATGACGAAAAAACTCCCTCTGTCGAAGCTCCCGTTGGCGATTTTTTTGCATGCGGCTGGGGCCAGTATGCCCAGATTTCCTCGCTCGCCGTCTGCGTGAACCCGGGAAGCGCATTTAATTGTTACTGGGAAATGCCGTTCAGAAAGAGCGCACGGATCACCCTGGAGAATATCGCGGATGATGATATGACGCTCTTTTATCAGGTGAATTATACGCTCACCGAAGTCCCCGAAGATGCGGCATATTTCCATGCCCAGTTCCGCCGCACGAATCCACTTCCCTACAAGACCGACTTCACCATCCTTGACGGCGTGAAAGGGTGGGGGCACTACGTCGGAACGTACATGGCGTGGGGCGTAAACAGCGTTGGGTGGTGGGGCGAAGGTGAAATCAAGTTCTTTATGGATGGGGATACGGACTATCCGACAATCTGTGGAACGGGCACTGAAGATTATTTTTGCGGTTCCTATAATTTCGAAAATCAGAAAACCAAGCAGTACCAGGAATTTACAACCCCCTATGCAGGGCTCCCGCAAGTTATCCGGCCGGACGGAGTGTACCAGTCACAACAGCGCTTCGGCCTGTACCGCTGGCACGTGATGGACCCTATCCGGTTTGAGAAAGATCTCAGAGTGACGATGCAGGCGCTGGGGTGGCGGTCCGGCGGCCGGTATCTCCCCCTTCAGGATGATATCGCTTCCGTGGCTTTCTGGTACCAGAAGGAACCACACAGCCCATTTCCGAAGCTACCGGACAGAGATTACCTGGAAGTAAAGTAAGGTGGTCGGGGGAACCTTACCACATCAAGGATGATGGTCCGCAGGCGTGGGGTCTAACCCGAAGCCAAGCGCAGCCAGCATGGTACACAAAGAATGCCGGGACGCGCCGCACCGTATCCTTGTCGCCGCAAATTCGCGGCGCACCGGATACTGCGCACGGAGACGTCGGAACTCCGCAGCTCTCTCCGCCGTGTTCATTGCTGTTGTTGTTCGCAAACGGGCATCATCTGCTTCTATGTCGTAACACCCTGTGAGAATCCCGCGTACGGTGTCCTCGCCTTCTCCCTGGTTCCGGATGGTGATTTCCCGGCAGAGGGGTTGAGGCAACGCAGCCGGCACCGGCCATGCGAGCCCCAGATGCCAGAGAGTGTTCAGTGCTTCAAACATCATTCGTGCGGCATTAACCTTCCCGTCAAATGAGTACCCCGCAATATGTGGCGTCGCAAGGAGCGCCTGCGTGAGGAGGCCGGAGTCGATGCGGGGCTCATCCTCCCAGACATCCAGGACTGCCGCCCGGAGATGTCCGGTCACAAGGGCGCGCCGCACCACCTCTGTCTCACACACTGCTCCGCGGGACGTGTTCACCAGAATACAACCGGGTTTAATGCGGGTGAGCAGGTCAGCATCCAGGAGGTGATGGGTCTTGTCAATACCATCCCGCGTGAGTGGTACGTGCAGAGTTAGAATATCTGCATCCAGCAGTTCATCAAGCGGACGATACAGTGGATCGCCGGTCTTCCGTGCGAGAGGCGGATCATTCAGAAGGACATGCATACCCAGGGCCTCACATACACGTGCGACGCGGCTGCCGACATTCCCGGCCCCCACCACGCCGACACGTAAGCCGCGCAGCGTGATCCCGAGCCGGCCACCCGCCACAAGCAGCGCAGTCGCCAGATACTCTGCCACGGAGTTGGCGTTGCTGCCGGGTGCGCTGACGAACCTGATGCCGCTTTTCGCCAGATAGGCGGTGTCCACATGGTCGGTTCCGATCGTCGCCGTACCCACAAACCGGATACGCGTGCCATCCAGCAACCCGGCGTCCACACGGGTTTCCGAACGCACCACGACAGCATCGGCATCCATGAGAGACGAGCGGGTGATTTCTGCTGTTGGCAGAACCCGTACGTCACACCGTGCGCCCAGTGCCTGGGCGAGCAACGGGTTCTTTGAGTCAATGACGACGACCACCATATTCCGCTATTCCCACGTTGTGTGGAACACACCCTCCCTGTCGATCCGCCGGTACGTGTGCGCACCGAAAAAATCTCTCTGAGCCTGCAACAGGTTGGCAGGGAGCACAGCGGTCCGGTATCCGTCATAGTACGCGAGCGCGCTGCCTAAAGCCGGAACAGGAACACCAAGCTGTACTGCGCTGGAGACCACGGTGCGCCACGCTTCCTGAGCATCCCTGATTACACCTGAGAAATAGGGATCAAGAAGGAGGTTGGCCAGAGCAGGATTCCGGCTGTACGCTTCCCTGATGTGCTCCAGGAACTGTGCACGAATGATGCAGCCAGCCCGCCAGACCGAACCGATGGACCCCAGGTTCAGGTTCCAGGTGTATTCCTGATCAGCCGCTCGCATGAGCTGGAACCCTTGCGCATAGGAACAAATCTTCGAGGCATAGAGTCCCTTCCGGATGTTTTCCACAAACAGCATTCCGTCGCCGGCGAACGCCTTGCCCGGGCCGACAAGAACTCTCGATGCAACAACCCGTTCCGCCTTCAGGGCGCTCATCATCCGGGCAAATACCGCTTCCGTGATAGTCTGGGCCGGAATTCCCAGATCAAGGGAAACATTGCTGGTCCACTTTCCGGTTCCCTTTTGTTCCGCTGAGTCCAGAATGACGTGAATCAACGCCTTCCCCGTATCGGGGTCTTTCGCTGCCAGAATCTTGCCGGTGATCTCGATAAGGTAGCTGTTGAGCTCGCCTGTATTCCATTCGGTAAAGACCGCAGACATTTCTTCCGGACTCAGGCCGAGGAGACGCTCCATGAGAAAGTACGCCTCGCAGATCAACTGCATGTCGCCGTACTCGATCCCGTTGTGCACCATCTTGACAAAATGGCCGGCCCCGTCATTCCCGATCCACTCGCAACAGGGCGTACCATCAGGAGCTTTGGCGGAGATCTTCTGAAAGATCGGCTTAATCAGAGGCCACGCAGCCGGATTTCCGCCGGGCATCAAAGACGGACCGTGCAAGGCCCCTTCTTCGCCCCCGCTCACGCCGGTTCCGACGAACAGTATCCCGGTCTCCGACAATTCCTTCAAACGCCGGCGAGTGTCTTCGAAATACGAATTGCCGCCATCAACGAGCAGATCTCCCGGAGCAAGGTGGGGTTGGAGCGCCTGGATTACGGCATCAACGGGTTTGCCGGCTGGGACCATCATGAGAATCCTGCGCGGGGAGGAGAGATGTGCGAGGAATTCCCCTAGGTCCGCCGTCACGACGATGTCTGCACCACCAATAACCTCTTCGGCCTGCTGCACCTTCACGGGATCACGATCCATCCCCGCAACAGAGAAACCGTTTCGCTCAACATTTCGGGCAAGATTCTGCCCCATCACACCCAACCCCACAATTCCGAACTGTTGCTGCTTCACTGTTGTTTTCCTGTCTTCTGGTCGGAGGACCGCACACGCCGAACCCCGACGTTCACGGCTACACCGTCCCGGTCACCGGTGCCGATCCCGGGGAAATGAACCGGAGGAAGGCCCCGTGGGGAAATTCGGGTGTGCCAGAGCGACTTTAGGGAGTGTGTCATTGCTCCGTGTGAGTGTCACTCAGGAGTCCAGCGCGACCGTGTCCAGTTTGGGAACGAGCACCTGAAACATCAGCAAGGCAAGGAGGTATGCCGATCCCGCAATAAGAAAGATAATCACATAACTCCCGGTGAGTTCGAGAATGATGCCTGTCGCGGTGGATACCAGCATGCCGCCGATGGAGCCGGCCATACCACCCAGACCAACAACCGATCCGATCGCACGGCGCGGAAACATATCGGAGGTCGTCGTGAACAGGTTTGCTGACCAGCCCTGGTGTGCTGCTGTTGCCAGACCGAGGAGTGCGACGGCCATCCAGAGGGAGTCGGCCTGTGAAGCAAACATGATCGGGATGACGCAGAGAGCACAGATCAGCATGGCAAACTTTCGGCCCTTGTTCACGGTCCATCCCCGCTTGATAAAAGCCGATGACAGCCAGCCGCCCCCCACACTTCCGACGTCGGCAAGGAGGTAGATGACTATAAGCGGGAGACCGAGTGTTTCGAGAGTCAGTCCATATTCCTTGTAGAGGAATTTAGGGACCCAGTAGAGGTAGAACCACCATACCGGATCGGTGAGGAACTTGGCAATCATAAACGCCCAGGTCTCGCGGTAGGTCATAAGACGAAGCCACGGGATTTTTTCAACTGACTCGGGCGGGTCGCTGTGGATGTGGGCGAGTTCATCCGCGGAGACACGTTTGCTCTTGGCCGGGATCTCGTACAAAACCATCCAGAAAATCAGCCAGACGAACCCGATCGCACCGGTGACGAGAAAGGCCTCGTACCACCCGAAGGCGAGTGTTATCCAGGGAACCACGAGGGGAGCGATAACCGCGCCGACATTGGCACCGGCATTAAAGATCCCGGTAGCGAGAGCTCTCTCTTTCTTGGGAAACCATTCAGCCACGGTCTTGATGGCCGCGGGAAAATTGCCGGACTCTCCCAGTCCGAGCGCAAACCGGGCCACTCCGAATCCGAAAGCGGTGCGGGCAAGGGCGTGTGCCATCGCCGCAACACTCCACAGGATCATCGATAAGGAATAGCCGATCTTCGTTCCGACAAGGTCCATGAGCCGGCCGACGAGAAGCAGACCGATCGCATACGCAGCCTGGAAGGCGGTAACGATGTATCCGTACTCGATTTCGCTCCACCCGATTTCCTGTTGAAGAGTCGGTGCAAGGATTCCAAGCACCTGCCTGTCGATGTAGTTGATGGTGGTGGCAAAGAACAACAGGGCGCAGACCGTCCAGCGGTAATTTCCGCCGCGCGGCCCGGGAGCAGATATGTTCTGGGATTGTGTCATCCTGGATCTATCTCCGTTGCCGGATCGGACATCCGGACGACGGCTTGGAAGGACGTTGCCGGCCGGGCTCCGGCGTTTCTAGAGGCCCGGCAGGTCTGACACCGTATGGATGGGACATCCGTTGAACAGCAGACAGTGAAAGGGTAACGTCAAGGGGTATATTTAGATTCTGCCGTTTCTCTTGAGGATTTCCCGGGAAATGACAATTCTTTGAATCTCGTTCGTGCCCTCGAAAATGCGGTTGATACGAGAATCCCGGTAATACCGTTCGATGGGAAGCTCCCGCGAATAGCCCATCCCGCCATGAATCTGGACGGCCATATCGGCGACTCTGTCAAGGGATTCGGAACAGTAGAGCTTTACGGTGGCGGATTCGCGGGAGATCGGTTTTCCCGCATCGTACGCCATCGCCGTCCGGTAGACCATAGACTCCATCGCGAAGATCATCACCGACATATCTGCGAGCATAAATTGAATTGCTTCGAACTGGGAAATCGGCACATCGAACTGCTTCCGCTCTTTTGCAAAACGAGCCGACAGTTCGAGCAGTTCTTTGGCCGCCCCGGTGCAGGCGGCACCCAGACCCAGGCGACCCGCATCGAGTGTCTTCATGGCCACAAGGAATCCGCGGCCATCGTGGCCGATGATATTCGTGTGGGGCACGCGAACATTTTCCAGCGTAATGGCGTTTGTGATGCTTCCCCGGATTCCCATTTTCTTCTCTGCCGGACCCGCATGGTATCCCGGGTTTTTTGTCTCAACGACAAAGCCGGTGATACCGCGGTCAGTCCTGGCAAAGAGCGACACCACGTCCGCAATCGAACCGTTGGTAATCCACATCTTTTCGCCGTTGATGACCCATTCATCCCCTTCACGGTGCGCCCGCGTCCGGAGATTAAACGAGTCGGATCCAGCAAGCACTTCTGTAAGCCCGAATGCTCCGATCATCCGTCCCTCGGCCAGCGGAACGAGGTATTTTTTCTTCAGTTCTTCCGTCCCACCAAGGTAGATCGCATTTGCGCCGATTGATTGGTGGGCGCCCATAAACGTGGCGGTTGACATACAGCCGCGGGCGATTTCCTCCTGCATCAGGCAATAGCCCATCTCGCCGAAACCGCCGCCCCCGTACTCCGGGGGAAAAGCCGTTCCCATAAGTCCGAGATCGCGCATTTTGTCGATCAGCTCCCGCGGAATCTTTTCTTCTTCATCGATCTGATGTGCGAGCGGTTTGATCTCTCCATTGACAAATTCGCGGACCATGTCACGGAGCATGAGTTGTTCTTCAGTAAACGAAAAGAGGGACATTACTATTCACCTTTCTGACCGACAAAACTGACGATATCTTCACCACCGTCCACACCGATGACATTTCCGGAGACCCAGCTTGCGCCATCTTCACAGAGCAACAGCATGGCTTGGGCAACATCGTCCGGATTTGTAAGCCGGCCGCCGGGATTTTTTGCCCGTGCAACTTCGAGCATCCGTACTGCTCCCGGAATCTTTCGCAGAGCCGGGGTATCTGTCACACCTGCCATCAGGGCATTCGCTGTGATCCCCAGCGGCCCGAGTTCCATCGCCAGCTGGCGGACGTGAGATTCCAGTGCCGCCTTTGCGCCCGACACGGCGCCGTAGCTTGGCAGCACGTTGTGGCCGCCCGAGCTTGTCAACGCGAACACCCGCCCACCCTTCTTCATCAATCCGCGGGTAATGAGCCCCTGCACCCAGTACACCAGACTGTGTGCCATCACATCGAGGGTCATTTCCATCTGGGCCTGCGACACCGCATCATCGATCTTCTTTGCCACAAATGGTTTGAGTGTGCCGAAGGCGAGCGAGTGCAGCAGGACCTTGATCGTGCCCTGATTTGACCCGGAGAACCGCTCCTGGATGTCGTCCAGCGTCTCACTTCTTTTGATGGCGTCGGCGGCATTCATATTATAGAACATCGCTTCACGCCCGAAATGTTTTATTTCCTTCATGATATGCTGCACGGTCGGCATTGTGGCCTGGCGATCCAGATGGACGCCGAAAATATTCATCCCGTGCCGTGCGAACTCCACCGCTGCCGAGCCGCCGAACCCGCTCGACGACCCCAGGATGAGTGCCCATTCATTTGACTTGAAGCGGGGCTCAGATTTCATAGACGTCCTTTCCTCTGCTATTCAACTGTTACGCTCTTTGCAAGATTTCTGGGCTGATCGACGTTGGTGCCGCGCTCGACGGCGATGTAGTAGGCCAGCAGTTGCAGCGGAATAATATTCAGAATCGGTCCGAAAAAACCGTACGTATGGGGCACACGGATCACAAACTCCGCCATCTTTTCAATCTCGCTGTCATCCTCATTCGCCACAGCAATGATACGGCCTCTCCGCGCGCGCACCTCCTGGATGTTGCTGATCACCTTTTCGTAGATTCCATCCCGCGGCACAATAAACACCACCGGCATATTCTCATCGATGAGCGCTATCGGTCCGTGTTTCATCTCCGCGGCGGGATACCCCTCGGCGTGGATATACGAGATTTCCTTGAGTTTGAGCGCCCCTTCCAATGCCACCGGGAAATTCGCGCCCCGGCCAAGATAGAGAAAATTCTTTGAATCCTTAAACTTCTTCGCAATCTCCTGGATGGTGGAAGTATCACGCAGAATGGTCTCCACCTTCTCCGGAAGGGTCGCCAGCTCGCGGGCCAGCAACTGTCCCCGCTCCTTTTCCATCCCGCGGGCACGCGCAAGAAGGATCGTAATCAGCGCCAGTGCTGTCAGTTGCGAGGTGAACGCTTTTGTCGAGGCAACCCCGATTTCCGGACCGGCATGCACATAGACGCCGCCGTGAGACTCCCTGGCTATGCTGCTCCCCACAACATTCACAATCCCCAGGACTGTTGCTCCCTTGGTCTTGGCATCCTTGAGCGCCGAGAGTGTATCCGCGGTTTCGCCGCTCTGGCTGATCGTGAAGATCACGTCGTCAATGTTGACCACCGGGTCACGGTACCGGAACTCCGAGGCGTATTCCACCTCCGTGGGTATCCGCGCAATCTGCTCAAGCATGTATTCGCCCACCAGCGCTGCATGCCACGACGTGCCACAGGCCGTGATGATAATACGCCGGGCGCTGAGGAGCCGGCCCAGGGTATTCTGCAGGCCTCCCAGCTTTACGTCACCTTCCTCCACAAGCAGACGTCCCCTCATGGCATCATGAATCGTCTGCGGTTGCTCGTGAATCTCCTTGAGCATAAAATGATCGTAGCCGCCCCGCTCGATCTGCGAAAGCTCGAGCGTGACCTCCTGTACCGTCTTCTTTACCTCTACATCCTCAATGGTCATGGTCCGGACGTTATCGCAGGTCACGTCGGCAATTTCGCCGTCATCCAGATAGACCACCTGCCGGGTGTGTGCCACGATGGCGGAGGCATCGGAGGCAACATAGTTTTCACCGTCACCAACCCCGATGAGGAGCGGACTTCCCCGCCGTGCCGCGATCAACCGTTTCGGATCCAGCGGAGAGATAACGACGATGCCATACGTACCCCTTACTTCCGAGAGGGCGAGCCGGACTGCCCTCGTGAGGTCACCACATTCGTCATACATGACCCCCACAAGATGCGCCAGTACCTCGGTGTCTGTCCCGCCGAGAAATGTATGCCCATCCCGGAGGAGTTTGGTCTTTATGGCAAGATAGTTTTCGATGATGCCGTTGTGAACAAGAGCGATCTGTTTCTTCTGATCCCAATGCGGATGCGCGTTGGTGTCGTTGGGTTCCCCGTGCGTGGCCCACCGGGTATGCCCCATGCCAACGTTTCCGAACAGCGTACCGTTGGATTTCCCCAATTCAATCGCCAGATCGGCCACTTTTCCGGCATTCTTCTGGATATAGAACTTCCCATCCCGGATCAGGGCAATACCGGCCGAATCATAACCCCTGTACTCCAGCCGACGGAGGCCTTCGAGGATGATCGGGACACAGTTCTTCGAACCTATATATCCAACGATACCGCACATACCACCCCCACGGTTTAGTGAATACTTGATAACATAGGGAAATCGGGGTAGGAAATCAACCGGGCTACAAGACAGGCCGCGACGCAGTCAAAGACACCCACGGACGCTGGGACAGGCATTTACCCCGGGGGGAGAAGTCCGATGACTCCCATCATCCGACCCGAACCCACCCCTTCCCGCCGGTGTGAGTGATAGACATCGGCACGGCAGATCGTACAGGCGGGATCCATCACGATCGCTTCCCGGCGGAGACCGGCCTCCAACAGATGCTCAACATTTGCCTGCTTCAGGTCAACTTTGTAGTCCGGTCCCTCACGAACCACACACGCTTCAGAAAATTGTGACGCGACATCACTCCCGACGAGGTAACAACAGACTCCGGCAGAAGGACCGATGTAGGCGATCATGTCCGATGCGTTTGCTCCCAACTCCCTTGCCATGACCCGGACACCCTTTGCCGCGATCCTGGCCGCACTCCCCCGCCAGCCGGCGTGCACCACTCCGACGGCGGGGATGTTGGGATCAACCAGAAAAACCGGGACACAATCCGCTATCGTGACGCACAGGAAGACCCCCGCAGTAGCGGTGCACAGACCATCCGTGCTGTCCCACAGGCCGGGTGCATCCACATGTCGTATCCTCTCCCCGTGAACCTGCCGCTGAAGTGCCAGGTCTTCGAGTTTTATCCCCAGCGTTCCGAAAAAGAGTTCCCGGTTCCGGGTCACTGCCTCAGGATCATCCCCGACAGAGTAGGAAAGGTTCATCCCGAACGATCGGGCGCTGACCCCCCCCTGCCGTGTGCTGAGGGCACACAGGAGAAAGGGATAGTGTTCGGCAAAATCCGGCCGGCGTATCATGCCTGCGCCTGCCCGCCGGGTATCTCCAGCGTCACGGTCGTTCCCACACCGACACGACTCTCTATCGACACCGTACCTCCAAGATCATCCACCGTCTTTTTCACAATGGCAAGGCCCAGACCCATACCATCCGTCCGTGTAGAGAAGTTCGGCTTAAACAGATTGGGTTTGATGTCATCGGGGATGCCGTGGCCGGAATCTTTGAATGCTATCTGCACGCCCCGGAGTGAGCGCACGACGGTTATTTCCATCCGGCCCTTTCCACCCATCGCCTGAACGCCATTTCTGAGGATATTGATGCATGCGCGCCGCAGTTCCTCGCGGTCCGCCATGATTTCAGGCAACCCCGGTTCTGTTGACAGCACACACTCCACGCGGGAATCCTGCCGGAACAGCTGAACGGCCTCTCCCACGACCTCTCCTGGCTGGCACAGGGCGAGAGTGCGGCGGGGCATCCGAGCAAACGCGGAAAACTCAAAGGCAATCCGGCTGAGCGCATCGATCTGCCCGATGACGGTGTGTGTGACCTGTTCAAGTATCTCCCCGAAATCCTGTGCACGATCAAGATACGCCCGCCTCAGGTGCTGGATTGATAATTTCATGGGCGTCAGCGGGTTCTTAATCTCATGCGCCACCTGCCTCGCCATTTCCTTCCAGGCAAGCTCCCGCTCCACCTGCACCAGCGAGTCTCTGCTCCGTTCAAGTTCCCGTGTCATGGTATCAAACGACTGTACCAGTTCCCCGATCTCCCCGTCGGCACGGGGAAGGCGCGAGCTTATGTTCAGGTCTCCCTTCCCCACATCCCTCGCAAGTTCGGTGAGCCGGAGTACCGGGGCTGCAAAACGGTTAGCGAGCACGGGGGTAATAAGGAGCATGACAAGCAGGACCGCAGCATAGACACCAAACAGAACGGCATGACGTTCAACAAGCTCACGTTCCAGCTCGTCCTGGCGGAAGAGCGTCGGCACCGAGACAACGCCAATGATACCCCTTGCGGCATCAAGAACAGGCCGGTATCCCACGGCATAGCGGAACAGTCCGATGTGTTCGGTTTCGACAAAAAACCATTTTCCGCTCAGAACCACTTCCGCATACGCGCTGCCGCTGATCCGCGCATCCAGCAATCCCGCAATGTAGAGTTCAGGCCTGCTGCTGATGCGGAGCATCGTACCCATGTACAGGTTGAAGTCGGTGCCGGCATTAGCGGCGATCAACTCCACCCGATCAGGCCGGACCTCCATTTCAGAAGAGGCAT
The DNA here is from genome assembly GCA_963700635.1 of uncultured Bacteroidota bacterium. Classification (GTDB taxonomy): domain Bacteria; phylum Bacteroidota; class Ignavibacteria; order UBA10030; family UBA6906; genus JAGDMK01. The sequence goes on from CAVOYH010000006.1 coordinate 81,413, forward strand.
CCGCATGTTCCCCGATGCCGGCGATATCCTGCGCCACTGCCGCGGTCTGATCTTCCAGACGGCGCGCCATACTCTCCATCATGCGTTCACGTACATCCAGCTGGCTGTACATCAATAACAAACCAAGCGGAAGCAATGCGGCGATCAGCATCGTTCCCAGAAGTCTGTCCCTGAAACTGAACCGGAGGGACCGCCCCTGCATCAGGGCGCGGATCACCATACATGCTCCCCAGAGCACGAGAAGCAGCCCGAAGACAACCCCCACTTTGACAAGCCCCACAAAGCGGAGAAGGATATCGTGTCGTTCAAGGCTGAGTCCGATAACGCCCCGCCCGCCTTCACCCCGCAGGGCATAAAACGTCTCGTACGCCACACCGCCTATCTCCTCCTCTTTCCACATCATCGGTGGCGACAGGAGCGGCAGTGACTCAACCAGCCCGTCAGACAGTACATGGGTGAACGGGAATGTTTTGTTGGTGGATCGTAAATACAGGCCATCACGGTATTCCGTGATGGTGATTGGGCGGTAGAAGGACTCCAGTGTTTCGCGAGATGTCCCGCGGAGCACCGATGGATTGTCGCCGCGGAACAGCTGCCGTTCTCCTGCCGCGACCGTTACCCGTACGTGACCACGAATGTCGCCCGTGCCCGAGCGGATGGGGGCGGAACCGGCATAGATGCGCACCGCGCTCACGCCATCTCCGATACTTTTAACCCGTAAAACTCCCTGCGTATCCAGCGGGACTGAATAACTCATCTGATGGGCCACGCCCGTCTGTCCTCCGATGGCAAACCTGCTGAGCTGCTTCCCCTCTGAATCCAGGAGCTCAAAGACCGAAGAGTATCCCTCCCGGCATGCCGCACTCTGTGCCCAGGCACGCAGCGCAACGGATTCAGGATTCCGCGACGCCCCCTCAGCATCTGCGGCATTGATCAATTGTAACAACCCCTCCTCAACGATAAACTTGAGCCACCCCTCTATAGGACGAAGCACCTCTTCCGCAAACGTCTCCACTTTGCTTCGATCCCGCTCGCGGATCTGCGCATCCAGCACCGGAACGAGGATAATTGCTGAAAGGACAGCTATGCCCAGGTACTTGCCCACCGGAGTCGCCAGCCGGGCAGGTCCCGGCCCCCTGGACGTCAGCCAACAGAGTACAAGAACAGATGCGGAGAACAGAATCCTGTACCAGATGGGCACGAGTGGTTCTGTCAGGAATTCCATCCCCACTGCACCGGCCAGGAACAGAATCACCGTCAACCACCACCCCATCATCTGCACGATTTTGCCGGCGGCTTCAAGAGCAAGTGCGGCCAGCAGGAATGCAAGAATGACCCCATTCAGAATTAACAGTCCCATCGGAAAAGGAGGAAAGAGAATGGCAGGGTCACCCACGGTCAGCGTCGAATCGTAGAGCAAACTGCGCACCACTGCACCGAACATGCGCAGGAGCACGAACGACGCCACAGCGAGCAATACCGAGCCGCCCACACGCACCATCAGGGGCAAACGGCTTGCACCGGTCTGCATGGAGCGAATATCGTCCGCCCGTACGAGAAGAAGAAGGTTTGCTGCGAGTGTTACAACCGAAATCGTGAGATCGCCGATGGATTTTGCAAGCCCGCCCGCGAATACCGAAGCATACAACACCGGATCGAATATTCCCTCTGGAAAGAGCCGGCCGGGGATGTCCAGCCAGAGCAGTCCGTAACGGAGTATCCAGAGCAGAGCTGTAAGGACGAGTACCCGGGCGAATCCTGTGAGCCGGGTAAACGCCGTCCGCAGGAGAAGTACAACAAGACTGACGAGGAGCAATGCCGCGAGTGTGCTGTGGATGTCATCGTACCGCTCTGTCAGCTGCTCCGTGAGTTCGGCATACGTGGAGCGCCACACGCGTGCGGACCCGACACGTGCGCTGTCGATGCCGTACAGAGGCGCCGCATGCCAGAGCGAATCCGGCTCGGCAAATGTTTCGGGGGGAAAGATAAAATGGACCGGAACGCCAAGGTCCGCCGACAACCGGTCGGCTAGTCCGCCCCGCCCGAGGAACCTGTTCCTGAGAGGGGAGGCCACTTCGAGGGTCTGCCGGACGACCACTGCGCCGAGGACGCGTCCTTCATGCCGGACGGGGACCGCAAGGAAGAGCTGCGATGAAACCGCGGAGCGCGAGACGAAGGACGTCATCTGACCGGCGAGGGCAATAAAAACATCCCGCCGGCCGCTGCTCCCCCCCTGTCCCGCCCACGCCACAAGTTCCCCCTGCAAATCATAGAGTTCGATGCCGGCACGGGAGGCTTGAGCTGCACTTGTTGCCACCGCAAAAACAGGACGGCGGTCTGTCGTTTCGCCGCTGAGGTATCTGAGAACGTCATTCTGCTGACCCACGTCAACAGCCAGACGCCGCGCGATCCGTTGCTCATCCCCGAATGCTCTGACCGCGGTCGCAAGGTGCTCCTGGGCGGTCTTGTCCCGCATCGAATCCCAGTTCCGGTCGAGCTGGCGTCTCTGGACCCATTCGACGCCCTGCGCGATGACAAGAAGCCCCACGCAGACAATCACCAGGAAGAACTCGGGGGATCGTTGCTGGCGCAGAACCTCAAAAAACCGGGGGGAGGTCATCACTGGTCAGTAGATATTCAGGTGGGAAATCACCCATCGCTCACCCGACAGGTGGAGGGCGATATAGAGCTGGAGATCTTCACGTGTTCCTTTTACGGCGAACGTCGCTGCACCGGTAGCGTATGGGGCCCCATCCGTCGCACCGTACGTACTCAGGATAACAGATACCGGTTTCCGCGTCTTGAGAAATGACGTAAGGACATAATATGCTTGTGTGGCACTGTGGTACTCCCCTTCCGCCCCGCGCAATTGCACAAAAACCCTCGCGGAGAAGTGAACCGAAAACGGCTCAACCGTTCCCGCGTTAAGACCCTCTTCAACGGAACCAAAAACCTTCAATGCCGCGGCAGGTATGGCATCTCTGCCGGGAGAAGGGATCAGGCTCTGACGCTGCAGAGAGAGACCTTTCTGCCCAACTGCGGATAGTTCCGGCTGGTTGAACAAAGCAGACACCGAACTGCCCGCACTTAACAATACGACGATGATCAACATGAAGTACACGATCCGGCCTTTACATGGTAGACGCAAAAAAGTACACCTTGCCGGAGTGAAAGTCAACCGGACGGGAACAAAGGCCTCATTATTCCCGGTCTCTGCCTGGATTTCTTTTCAGAAGCCGGTTTGAAGGCACCAGCTGATAGGCCCAATCAAACACCACCCGGCTTGCCGACAGTGCGGACACCCGGAACTTTGCATAATGATCGTCCCAGGTCCACACAACGTACGTGTGACCGACTATCAACCGGACTTCGTGCGTTGAGGACCAACCGCTGACGGGCGCGGTTCCAATCGTGAGAATCGAGGAGGTCGGACCCATATCCTGAATATCACTGTCCGAATTCACGCGCATGACCACACTGCCGCCTGATTCACCCAAGATCATATCCGCATACTTGTCACCGGAGGAGACCACCGCAAAGCGCGAGAAATCGTAAGCGCTCTGCGCCGGAGAGACGGTTGCGTTGTAGAGCAGAACATCATACCCTTCCGGCCGGGGGATATCATAGGCGAAATCCGAACTCAATGCACTTTCGTTCCCGGCATGGTCATACGCAGAAACAGCATAGTAGTACAACGTGCCGTTCCGCGCTCCATCATCATTGTAATATGCTGAGGATGTTGAGGAAAGATACTCATACCGGCCGTTGTAGCTGGAACTGACATAGACATTATAACCGGCAATGTCCGGTTCGCGATTATAGTCCCAGAACAATTCGATAAAATTATCCCCTGTTGCAGTCCGCAGGCCAACCGGCGGAGACGGCGGATCGAGGTCAGGGTGATACAACCAGTCGTGACATCCCGGAAGAATCGTTACAAGGAAGAGAAGCGAGAGTGTACGCAGTGATGTGTTCATGGTTGCCTCGTGCTGTCGTGTCGGTGATTCTCTCAAGACTCAACAGCATCAATTTCAAATCACATGCCACATGAAAACGCGCCGTTGATCCGCCAAAAACAGATCAAATCCGGCGCGTTATTCACCGCACTGTCTCCGGGATCATCCAACCGTCCACTATTCAGGACGCCCCGGGTTCGGATCCTCTCCCATACATCACGAGGCCGAAGACCAGTACACCTGCCCGTTATTCAGGACGCCAAACGGTTTGCCGGTCAGGCGGTATCCCCCGAACGGACTATTGCGGGATTGTGACCGCGACGAGGGAAGATCCACAACCCAATCGGCACCCGGATCGAGGATGGTAAGATTTGCCATTTCTCCCTCTGCGATTCGGATCTCGGGCAGGTGGAGAATCCGCCTGGGGTTCACGGAAAACTTTTCAATAATCTGATCCAATGAAAGCACGTTTTTGCCGAGCAGTTCCGTACATGCCAGACCCACCGCGGTTTCAAGTCCGACGATGCCAAAGGGCGCAACCTGAAATTCCACCTCCTTTTCGTCAAATGAATGAGGTGCATGGTCTGTCGCAATCACGTCGATGGTCCCATCCCGCAGTCCGGCCTTCATCATCTCCACATCATCCCGGGTGCGGAGGGGCGGGTTCATCTTGAAATTGGTGTCGTACCCGCGGAGGGATTCATCCGTGAGCACAAAATGGTGGGGAGTCACTTCGCATGTAACACTGATTCCCTTTGCTTTTGCCCTGCGCACAGTGTCAACGGTTTCCGCCGTGCTCACGTGGGCCACGTGATACAGTCCGCCCGTATATTCCGCGAGCTGGATATCTCGCGCAACCATGATCTCTTCGGCGAGGCGGGGTATAACCGGCAGTCCGAGCAACGTCGCCATAAAACCTTCATTGGCCACTCCTCCTTTGCTGAGGGAGGGATCCTGCGCATGCTGGATGACGGGCTTCTTGAACATCAGGCTGTATTCCAGGGCCCGGCGCATGATTTCGGCGTCAAACACCGGATCTCCATCGTCGGAGAAAGCAATGGCACCCGCGCTGGAAAGTTCGGCGAGCGGCGCAAGGTGTTCGCCTTTACGTCCCATCGTGACTGCAGCAACCGGATGGACATCCACAAGTCCGTCCATTGCAATTCTGGCTTTGGCCTGTATAAACCGGATCACCGATTCATCGTCGATTGGAGGATTTGTATTAGGCATACAGCACACCGCTGAAAAACCACCCGCGGCTGCGGCAGCGCACCCCGTCGCGATCGTCTCTTTGTACTCATAGCCCGGTTCACGCAGGTGCACGTGCATATCGATGAACCCCGGACTGATGATCTTTCCCTTGAGTTCGATCACCTGTGCGCCCGGCGACGAAAGCGCGCGGCCGAGACGATCGATACGACCATCCACAATCACCATATCCAGCGATTCATCCCGACCCGTCACCGGATCTACCAGGCGGCCGTTCTTAAGAAGAAGTTGCATAGTCCAAACCTCGTACTGTCGGTGGTCGGTTAGTTTTTTGAAGAGAGAAGGTAGAGCACGGCCATCCGGATCGCCACTCCGTTGAGTACCTGCTGGAGGATCACCGAATGTTCGCTATCCGCGACATCTGCCGAGATCTCCACATCTCTGTTGATCGGACCGGGGTGCAGGATCGTAATGGCGCGTCCGGCTTTCTCCAGGCGTTTTCGCGTGATACCGTAGAAATTGTGGTATTCCCGGAGGGATGGAAGGAGCCGGCCCGCATCGCGCTCCAGTTGGATCCGCAGAACATTGAGCACATCGACCGATGGCAGCACGTCCTCGATGTGGTGGCATACCTCCACGCCCAGCCGCTGGAGATCGCGGGGGATCATTGTAGCAGGTCCGCACACAGTGACCCGCGCTCCCATCGTGATCAACCCGAAAATGTTTGATCGTGCCACCCGGCTATGGGCAATATCACCGACGATGCAGACATGGAGGTCGTGCAGGCGGTCGAGTTTTTCGCGGATCGTGTACATGTCCAGCAGGGCCTGCGTCGGATGTTCATGCGACCCATCGCCCGCATTGATCACATTTGAGTCGATGACGCGGGATAGATAGTGCGCTGCCCCTGCCGCGGAATGACGCATCACCACCATATCAATTTTCATAGCCTCAATGTTGCGGGCCGTGTCCTTCAGGGTTTCCCCTTTGCTCACGCTGCTTCCAACCGAGGAAAAGCCAAGCACGTCTGCCGAAAGCCGGCGTTCGGCAAGCTCGAACGACAGGCGGGTCCGGGTGGAGTTTTCGAAAAACATGTTGGCCACGGTCTTCCCCTGGAGGGGGGGAACCTTTTTGATGGGTCGGTCCAGGACCTCGCGGAAACTGACGGCAGTCTCGAGAATAAGTTCTATATCCTCGCGCCGCATTCCATCAAGTCCAAGAAGATGTCTGCTCTGTAACGGCATTGGCGTTATTCCTGATTGGTCGGTGTCTTATTCATCCGGATGCATTAGCAGCACCACATCTTCACCGTCCACTTCCTTGACATGGACGCGGATGGATTCCTGGGCGGAAGTTGGTATGTTTTTTCCAACATAGTCAGCCCTGATGGGAAGTTGCCGGTGCCCTCGGTCAATGAGCACCGCCAGCTGGATTGTCCGGGGCCGGCCGAGGTCAATCAACTCGTCGAGGGCCGCACGGATCGTCCGCCCTGTGAACAACACATCATCGATCAAGATGACATCCTTGCCGGTGATGTCGAACAGGATATCCGTCCCTTTGAGCTCGGGCTGCTCGAGTTTCCCGAGGAGGTCGTCCCGGTAGAGCGTGATATCCAGCGAGCCGATAGCCAGTTTCGTCTTTTCCACATCCTCGATAATCCGGGCGATACGGTGTGCAATAAACTCTCCGCGCGTGCGTATGCCGACGATCACGATGTTTCCCGCCCCTTTGTTTTTTTCCAGGATCTCGTGAGCCAGACGGGTTGCCGTCCGGTCAAACCCATCGTGATCGATGATTTGTGCCTTCAGACGTCTCATGCCAGGTTCCCGATGTGAAGTGAAAGATGAGGGAGATGAAGAAAAAATGAAAAACCTCCGGATGCCCGTGGCACACGGAGGTTGATACGGCAGTCGTTCGGCAGGTACATGGTACAGTCCCTTCCCTGCCTCTCGGGCAGGATTTAAAGGGGTGGGCGATATAGGACTTGAACCTATGACCTCACGGATGTGAACCGTGCGCTCTGACCAACTGAGCTAATCGCCCATCGAATTAGCTCAATATAAACAATTACGCCGGCTCATGCAAGCACCGGTCTGGTGCGAGGTTGTTCACCAACGTCACCGGGGACGCTTGAACACGTAGTAGTAGTCTTTGCCGTACGGCGTAACCACCACCAGCTCCCACCCGTCGACTCCAAAAGCGTTAAGCTGTGTCAGATTCAGGTTTGCACCGTCAGTGTATTCCCAGGTCACGGGTTTGGACCGTTTATCCTGTTGGGCATCCGCCGTGCGCCCTAACACAAATGCGCCGAGTGCACAGACCAGGATGAGTAGTGCGATACGGACATGTTTCATGGTGTTCTCCTCTGGGTTAGAAGTACCCTGTGTGATTTATTCGGCACGTTCAAGCAAGAGAATCTGTTGAACGTTACGGTACAATTGTTCAGGTGTGTAGTCTTCTTCACCAGGGAGCACATATTTCCCGAGGAATTCCCTGCAGATTTCCACACCCGGGCGTCCCGCATTCATAGGTTTTGCTCCTTCTCTGATGCAGTAGATCGCCGCCGACTTTATCCCTCTGGTCCACACCAGACGCGCTCCGTTGTTGTCCCCCATTACGCCATCGAGAGGCACATCGCGCCGCGTCAGTCTGGGCTGAAGTTCTCTGTAGTGGATCTGGAGATAGTTCATCCCGCCGATGATGAGGCGCTGGCGGGTAATCTTGCCGACTACATCCCGGAGAAGGCGCTGCTTTTCCGCATCCTCCTCGCGCGAGAGCTGATCATCTCTTTTGGCATACTGTACGTGCAACATGGTCTGATTCAGAGTGGCGATATCCGCTTCCAGGGGGGACGCAAAAAGGTTCTCCTCTATTTCCTTTCTCCTGTCCTCAAGTTCCGCCACCACCGCCGTCGCCTTCGCCTTAACTTCCGAAACGGTAAGAGTCTCCAGCCCATTTTCTCCGGTCCGGATCAGCGTCATGACCCCGTCTTCAGGCCGTGTCACGCGGAGGATCCGCAGGTCGTCCACCAGCGTCAGAAACTGCTGCTCCGTCATCCAGATCCCCGGTGTACGCGGTCGGTCCTCTGTCATCTTTCTCCCTTTCGCTCAATTTCACGGAAACCGCCTGAACGGTCCCTTTTCCACCATCACAGAGGCCACAAGTAGCGTACCATCCTCAAAACCCTTCCAAATTCGCGTCATGCGTACTTCTGGATTGGGGCGAACCGGGAACGAGTCCAATATTAGCCAGCTGCTTCATCTATCTGATCCATCGCGAAGTGGTCCAGGATTTTCTCCGCCGTCTTCTGCCCCACTACTTCGGCAAGCTGCTCCCTTGACGCAAACTTGACCCCCTGAACCGATCCAAAAGATTCCAGCAGTTCCCTGGCCCTCTTTTTTCCGATTCCTTCGATCAGGTCAAGCTCCGTTTGCAATGTCCGTTTCTTCCGCACGGTCCGGTGGAAGGTGACAGCAAACCGGTGGGCCTCGTCGCGAATCTGCTGCAACAACCGAAGTCCCCCGGAAGCTTTGGCAATGAGTTCAGGATCGCTTCTGCCCGGCAGGTACACTTCCTCCAGACGCTTCGCCAGGCCGATCACGGGTTGCGCCTTCAATCCCAGGCGCGTTAGCACCTCCACCGCACTCGAAAGCTGCCCTTTGCCTCCATCAACCATGAGCAGATCCGGCAGAACACTGTGTTCCTGGAGGATTCGGACAAATCTCCGTTCCACCACCTCCCGCATGCTGGCGAAATCATCCGGGCCTTCCACCCCCCGGATCTTGTACTTTCGATACTCACTTTTCCTGGGCTTCCCGTCCACAAACACGACGAGCGACGCCACGGAATCCGTGCCCTGGGTGTTGGAGATGTCAAAACATTCAATGCGGCGGGGTGGGTGCGCAAGATGCAAATCCTGTTGCAGCGCGGTAACGGCATGAGGCAGAGATTGAGCGCGTTTCAGGCGTTGGATTTTTAGTTCATCAAGCAGGAAGCGGGCATTGTGCCGGGTGAGCGCAACAAGCTTGGCCTCTTCTCCTTCATGTGGAACGCGCAGCAAAACGGCGCTGCCACGCCGGTCCGACATCCATTGGGTCAGTGCCCCCGCATCATCGGGATCGGAAGGCAGGAGGAGTTCCTGGGGAACATCATCCGACTCAAGATATTGCTGCTGGATGAGCGTTTCAAGAATCTCCCCGGCTTGCTTGTCTTCAACGTTGCTCATGTAATAATGCTGTCTGCCGATAAGTTTGCCGTCCCGGACTCTAAACACCACTCCGCATGCATCGTCTCCTTCCGATGCAAACGCGATAATATCACGGTCGCAGGCATCCAGGTCCACCGCTTTCTGCCTCTCCGCATACGCCTTCAGGCCCTTGATCCGGTCGCGCACCAGGGCCGCTTCTTCGAATCTCCGTCCGGCGGCCAGACTCTCCATCTCCTGCCGCAGCAGTCCGATCAGTGCTTCCGTTTTTCCCCGGAGCAACGTCACGACCTGCTCGATCATGGTATTGTACTGCTCCACGGAGACCAATCCTTCACACGGTCCTTCACATTTCTTGATATGGTAATCCAGGCACAGTTTTACCTTCCGCCGTGCAATGGTGTCCGCATCCAGCATGAAGTTACAGCTCCGGATCATGAACAAATCCCGGATGGTTTTGAGCGCAGCGCGGACGTTCTTGACATCCGTGTACGGACCAAAATACCGGGATCCGTCACGCCGTATCTGGCGGGTCACAAACACGCGGGGAAACGGCTCATTCGTGACGACGATGTACGGATAACTCTTATCATCTTTGAGGCTGACGTTGTACCGTGGCTTGAGCTTTTTGATAAGATTGGCTTCAAGAATCAACGCCTCAACTTCGGAATCCGTGACAATAATCTCCAGGTCCGTTGCCCTGGAGAGCATTTGTGTGATACGGGGTTCCACGGAGCGGGATTTCTGGAAGTATTGCCTGACCCGGCTGCGAAGATTTTTGGCTTTGCCTACATACAACACCTTCCCCTGACTATCCTTGTGCTGATAGACGCCGGGGCCGGTGGGCAATGTTTCGAGTTTTTCCGCCTGGGAAATGTCTTCGACCGCAATACGAATGGTTCTTCTGGATGAGGTCATAGTGTGGCAGAGGTGTTTGTCCCTGCATCGTCCTGGATCACGGGCCTACCGGAGGAGCAGCATGGGGCGGGTTTCCCGCCATCCGCCGATCTGGAGACGATAAAAATACACGCCGCTGGACAGTGCGCTCCCGTCAAAATGTACCGACGACGTTCCCGGAGGCTGTCGTTCAGAAACAAAACGGTACACTTCGCGACCGAGGAGATCAACCACCGTGAGCGCTACGGGCACGCCCGCTGCGGAGCCTTCGGGCGCGGCGGGAATCGAGAATCGTATGATGGTGTGTGCGTTGAACGGATTTGGATAATTCTGTTCGAGGGAATATGTCCCCCGCACATCGCGTGTTTCGACCGTCGTCACTCTCCTGACAACCTGTTTGAGTATCCACCCATCAGGATCCACCGTGATGCTGTCAGGTATGAATGGCAGAGCAAAGGCGTACGATTGCACCCGCTGGAAGTTTTCCACGGTCCACGTCGAATCCCGGGTCTGGCCGTGGATCTTCAGCGTGAGGGGCATTGTATAGAGGGGCCAGGATGTGGCCTGTTCCTGCGTGATGGTAACAACAACCGAATCCCCGGTCCACCGGTGCGCCACGCCGTAGATGGGCCAACCGCTTCCGTATATCCACTGCTGGAAAAACCAGTCCATTGATACGCCCGCTACGGAATCAACTGTGGCCTGAAACTGCGCGGTCGTGGAATTCCCGCCGCTGTGGTGTGCGCGATGGGCTTCAAGAATGCGGAAGAACGTGGTATCTCCAACAACTCCCCTGAGCGTGTGCAGCACCCAGGCACCCTTACTATAGACAACGTCGTCAAACAGATTGTATCCCTGGCCGACGGGATCGTAAACCGCACCCTGCCATGAGCCGCGGTTAAAATGGAGCAGCTGGTTTTGCATGTAGGCGCGGAGGGCAGGTCGCCCTCCATTGTATTCGGACCACAACGCTTCGCTGTAGGTGGCAAAACTTTCGTTCAACCAGATGTCCCGCCAGGTCCCACACGTCACCAGGTTTCCCCACCACTGATGTGCCAGTTCGTGAAGAACTACCCGTTCATCGGTTTTCAGGAATCTGTTCATCGTCGTGATCGTCTGGTGTTCCATCCCTCCGTATCCAAACGGCACGATTGCCGTCATTCCATATTTGTCGAATGGATAGGGACCAAACAGATTGGAGAGTGCGGCGACCATTTCCCGGACCGTGGGCAGATAGTTGGCCGTCTCCACGGAATCCGGGGCCCACACGTAGTATTGCAGGGGGATGGTATCACCCGCCGCACGTACAAAGGGGAGCGTGGAGACGGTAAAGCGGGAAGCGGTGATGCTCATCAGATAAGGGGCGATCGGATGCACCTCGCGCCAATGCCATGTGACGCTGCCTCCGGGTTCCGGTACGACGGACACCAGCGCGCCGTTTGAAGCGGCCACGTATCCTGACGGAACGGTGATCTGCAAGTCCGCCGTGGCCTTGTCCCACGGCTCGTCATGGCACGGCATCCAGTATCGCGCGTCCGACGGTTCAGACATTGTATAGCCAAGGTTTGCAGGAATCCCCAGCGTATCCCTGAAGAAGTAATAGCCCCACCGGGAGCCCGGACGTTTTACGCCCGGAAGACGGCGGTAATCAATCCGGACAGCCAGGGTCTCCCCGCCAAAAAAGAGATGCCCACCCGGATGGATGAGGGTTATATTTTCAGCCACCGTATCCGCCACCACCGTGCACAGTACCCCGTTTACCGACGCCGAATCAATCTGCAGTTTTGCAGCATGTACCACGATACGGTCCGTGCTTCCTGCGGCGCCGGGCAGCCGTACCAGCATCGTCATGCTGCCTCCGAGGAATTCATCGATCATGGCGAGCGTGAGGGCAAGATCATAGTGTAGTACATCAAGCGCTTCCTCCGCGGGGGAGGCTTGCGCGAACGAGACTGTTCCACCCGCCATCGTTTGCTTGCTGAATGCCGCTTCATGCTGAGCCTGCGCAGAGACAGAACCGACAATCACGGCCGCACCCATCCCCAGCACGAACACCAAACCCCGGAAAAAGAATTTCCGAATCGTATCAGCGAACACGACGAGCATACAGCACCTTTCCGTTGGCAACGAGCAATCCTGTCAGAACGAGCGCCGCCCCGGTGAACACGGTCGGAGGTAGCCGTTCACCCAGTACGACGGACCCGAGAACAACCGCAACAATGGGATTGATGAAGCTGGAGAGTGAGAGATACACCGCTTCAATCCGTTTTAGCAACCAGAAGTACGCCATAAAGGTGACCACGGAGCCGACCACCGCAAGATAGAGCAACGATCCGACGGCTGCGCCCGTCCACGTGACGTCCTGTCCTCCTTCCAGCAACACACTCATGATCAGAAGCAAACCTCCCCCCATGGCCATGCCGATAAAATTCATGGCAATGGGGCTGACCGGTTCGCCGAATTTCTTGATCACAATGAGTGCCAGCGCCTGGAGAATCGTGCTCACGAGAACCGCGGACATGCCCAAAAATGCGCGTGCGTCACCAATGGACGATTCCGCAGAGAAGATCACGACAACACCGATGAACCCGAGCACAACGGCGATAACCTTGAACACGTTAAGCCGCTCATCGCGTAACATCAGATGTGACAGGATGGCCACCCAGAGGGGAAACGCGCCGAACAAGATGCTGCTCAGTCCGGTCGGGATATACTGCTGTCCCCAGTAAATGAGTCCAAACGGAATACCTATGGTAAGAACGCCCAGGGAGACATACACCCTCCAGGCATTCCTTGTCAGGGGAACCGGGACCCCCCGCACGCGCACCATGCCGTACAACACAACGGCAGCGAAACAACAACGGATGCCGGCGGACAAAAAAGGGGGAACTGTTTCGAGGCCTATGCGGATGGCCAGCCAGGTCGTTCCCCACACAGTCGAAATAATCGTAAAAGCAATCCAGATCAGGATTCGTTCGGACTTCTGCATCCGAAAATATAATAAATTCCCGGCAAAGAATGCAGGACCGTATTGACCTTTACACCGGATTTGCCATGATTATCACACTCCCGGGAGGCAGCTATGGCTCGTGTGAAGTTGGTGACACTCATCGTGTGTGCGGCGTTGCCGTCGATGGTCTTTGGACAGGGGGGATACTACATCAGCCGGAGCGTAACGCTGCCGGCGCAGGGGATCCTCTCGCCGGTCAGCAAGATGCCGGTGGCCGTCAACCGCGAAGACGTCAAGGCTATCGGTATGGGACGGGCACAGGTGGCGATGGGGACAACATTCAACGCACTCACCTACAACCCCGCCCTGCTTGCCCGAAAACGTTTCGCGTTGGAAGTCCCGAGTGTGCAGGCCAGCCTCCCGGCAGAAACCTACGATGCCCTGCTCTTCCTGCAGGAGAACACGAACGAGTTCGAGCAGGCCTTTTTTCTTTCCGATCTCCGTCGCGGAATCGGCCAGTTTAACGATGCGCTGACAGATGCGGAACGCCTGAGAGCGCTCCTTGTCGTGCACCAGGGACTCCAATTCCCCCGCGGGCTGCTGGATCAGGTGATCGGTCCGAGCACAAAACCCAAAACGCACGGGGTTCTTGTGATCCCGTCCATCACGGGGCAGTTCGGCCACTGGGGGGTTTCAATTCACGCAAACCTGCAATCCGGTTTCCAGGTGATTCAAAGCGCGACCTTCGAAGCGCTCTCGAGTATTGACGTGCCGACCACGCTTGACGATCAGGTGGCAATCACCCGCGCCCTTACGCAACTTGCAGCGGTGCTCCAGACCGTGACGGCGTCCAACGGAGCATTTCTTCTTGATGATGCCCTACCCAAGGCATTTGCCGTATCGTATCTGGATGTCGTCGGAACGGTGGGGTACGGGGTGCCCCTGACCCCTTCGCTGAGCATCGGCGCGGCGCTGAAAGTTGTCAACAGAAGATTCTCTACGAAAAGAATAGCAGCAGACACATTCGATGAACTCCTGAGCGAAGTTCGGAAGGACTTTTCGGCGAACATTACCGGCGTGACGATGGATATTGGAGGCCTCTATCAGTTTCCGGCACTCGGGACGGAGGTTGGCCTCTCGATTCAGAACGTCTTTCCGCTCGGCACAATCCGCTCATCCATGAATGCGGAATTCCTCACCACGACAGTCGTGTACGACCGCGACCCCCTTGATCGGATTATAGTGAATGCCGCAGGAGATACGGCGCTGATGACGCTGGAGCAGACGATCCGTCTGACGAACCCGTTCGAACTCCAGCTGCCTGTCATCGTCAACGTCGGTGCCCGCCACCCGATCACGCCCCAATGGGATGTCGCACTGGATATCACCGATATTACAAGACAGGACATACGGTACGAAAACTACATCGACCGGTTCCGGTTCGGAACGGAGTATCGGTTGGAGGCAATGAAGGATATCCTGGGCATTGCGGGAAGAGTTGGAATGGCAGACCGGCAATGGACCCTTGGCGTGGGGCTCAATCTGTTTCGCGTGTTCCAGCTTGATGCGGCGTATGCTCACGACAGCTACGTCAATGCCAGGTCATATTTTCTGCAGGCGAGACTGGGCTGGTAGAAGCCTGCCCCGGCACCTGGCGTCAGATCGATGTACTCTGCACCGCCTCCGGTCGGGGGCGCACCTTATTCCCCCCCGTAACCCAGGCGCCGCAGCCACTCCGGGTTTTCTCTCCACTTCTCGCGCACTTTCACGTGTAATTCCAGAAAGACGGGATGCCCGAGGAACTGTTCGATGTCTCTCCGCGCCTGCGCCCCCATTTCTTTCAGCATGGCCCCCTTTTTGCCTATCAAAATGCCCTTCTGAGAGTCTCGCTCGACGTAGATGTCCGCAGCAATAAACCACTTTCCGTGTGCGCGCTCCTTAAACTCCAGCACCTCCACGGTTGTGGCATAGGGCACTTCCTCATGGCAGGCACGGAAGA
Source organism: uncultured Bacteroidota bacterium (assembly GCA_963700635.1). Taxonomy (GTDB): domain Bacteria; phylum Bacteroidota; class Ignavibacteria; order UBA10030; family UBA6906; genus JAGDMK01. The sequence goes on from CAVOYH010000006.1 coordinate 96,628, forward strand.
CTTTTTCGCGGACAATCTCCGACACAAAGAACCGCTCACTTTGTTCACTGACGATATCCGGCGGATAGAGAGGGGGGTGCAGAGGGAGAAGCGGGACGATCGTCTTTCGCAGTTCGTCGGTGCCGTCTCCTGTGAGGGCCGATATGGGGAACACTTCGCGAAACGGAAACGCGTGGGAATAGAATTCGATAATCGGCAGGAGTGTGGGCTTCGGGACAAGATCAACTTTGTTGATGACCAGAATCACGGGTTTGTGGAGTTCCTGGAGTCTCCGGAAGGCCTCGGCATGGGCAAGGTCTGACCCGATCTGGGGATCAAGAGCATCAATCATAAAGAGCAACACATCGGCATCAGCGATGGCACGGCCGGCGAACTGCATCATCGCTTCCTGGAGCAGGTAGCGGGGTTTAATAATGCCGGGGGTGTCCAGGAAAACGATCTGGTACGACTCGTCCGAGAGAATTCCAAGAATCCGGTGGCGCGTGGTTTGAGGTTTGCTGCTGACGATGGAAATCTTCTGCTTGAGGACACGGTTGAGCAATGTGGATTTCCCGACATTCGGATCGCCCATGATCGTCACGTACCCTGCCCGGAACGACGGGCCGGCGGCGGCTCCGACTGCTCCCTCACCCGCGATGGTCTCGATTTCCCTGTACTCCTTCCCGCATAGTTTCTCTGATGCTGTGTATCCCGATCCCGGATTGTATGGTCCGGGTTACAATGCCGCCTCTCCTGATTCGCCTGTTCGTACCCGCACTGCATCATCCACAGTGGTAATAAAGATCTTGCCGTCTCCCACCTGCCCGGTCTTCGCCGTGCGCACGATGGCATCCACAACCTGTTCTTCAAGCTGATCCGGCACCACCACTTCAAGTTTTATTTTTGGCAGAAAGTCTATCTGATATTCGGACCCACGATACAATTCGGTATGACCCTTCTGGCGGCCATACCCTTTTACTTCCGTCAGTGTCATTCCTTTGACGCCGATTTCCGCCAGCGCCTCGCGTACGTCATCGATGCGGAACGGTCGGATGATTGCCTCGATTTTCTTCATCGGATGGGGCCCTTTTGCTGATCAACGTACTCGTTCATCGTCCGTGACACTGCTTGTACTTCTTTCCGCTGCCGCAGGGACATGGGTCGTTACGACCGATTTTCTCACCGACATGGATCGGCTGGGGTTTTCCGGCGCGTGCTGCTTGATCGGGACCTCCCGGCTGCCCTCCCGTTGCGCCGGGCGCTGGCTCCCGGTTCGGCCTGTACCCCATACCATCAGCTGCGTCATGCGAGATCCTCATCTGCTGCGGACGTTGTGGTCCGCGCAATGGCAACTGCTGCATCTGCGTGGGGAAGAGCCGGAAGACCGTCGTCACCGCCTCGGCATTAACCTGATCGAGGAGGTCCATGAACATCCGGAAGGCCTCGGTTTTGTACTCGACAAGCGGGTCTTTCTGTCCGTACGCACGGAGGTGAATTCCCTCCTTAAGATCGTCCATTTCGCGCAGATGATCTTTCCACTTTTCATCGATCACCTGCAACACGACCATCTTTTCGATCTGCGCCATAAGATCGGCGCCGAGTTTTTCTTCCTTCCGCTGATAAAATTCCGCCGCGGCCTTGATGATTTCCTGGGTAACACCATCCTGGCCGATGTCCTGCCAGCGTGATGGGGTGATGACCAGCTCCACAAGGAGCGTGGCGCGCAGTTCATCCTGCAGGGGCTGGATCTGGCCATCTTCATAGTACTTCTCGACAAGCCGCTGGGCGTATTCCTCGACCAGGTCGAGAATATCCTCTTTGATCCGGTCTGCGGTAAGGGCCTTCCGCCGCCGCGTATAGATCACCTCGCGCTGCTGGTTCATCACATTGTCATATTCCAGCAGGCGCTTGCGGATGCCAAAGTTGTTTTCTTCCACTTTTTTCTGGGCGCGTTCAACGGAACGGGTGATCATCCGGTGCTGGATGACTTCACCTTCCTTTAACCCCATCCGTTCCATAATTCCGGCAATACGGTCGCTCCCGAACAGGCGCATCAGGTCGTCTTCAAGCGAGAGGAAGAATTGAGATGATCCCGGATCACCCTGCCGGCCGGATCGCCCGCGTAGCTGGCGGTCAATGCGCCTTGCCTCATGCCGTTCGGTACCGATGATGTGCAGTCCGCCCGCCTCGCGCACACCGGGTCCGAGTTTGATGTCGGTTCCGCGACCGGCCATGTTGGTGGCGATCGTGATGGCTCCAGGGAGTCCGGCGTGGGCAACAATCTCTGCCTCACGTTCGTGGTGCTTTGCATTCAACACATTGTGCGTCACGTTCTTCCGTTTTAGCATCCTGCTGACGGTCTCGGAGACTTCAACGCTGGTGGTACCAACCAGCACCGGCCGGCCCAGGGCGCGCATCCGGTCGATTTCTTCCGTCAGCGCGTTGTACTTTTCCCGCTTGGTCTTGTAGATATAATCGTCCATGTCCGAACGGACCATCTTCCGATTCGTCGGCACCACCACAACATCCAGCTTGTAGATATCAAAAAATTCGCCTGCTTCAGTCTCTGCGGTGCCGGTCATGCCGGCCAGCTTGTTGTACAGGCGGAAGTAATTCTGGAGGGTGATCGTGGCGAGTGTCTGCATGTCCCGTTCGACCTTCACGCCTTCTTTGGCCTCGATGGCCTGGTGCAGGCCATCGGAGTACCGTCGTCCGGCCATCAGGCGGCCCGTGAACTCATCCACAATCATCACTTTGCCGTCATCGCTGACAACGTATTCATCGTCCTTCTCATACAGCGAATAGGCGCGCAAAAGCTGGGTCACCGTGTGAATCCGGTCACTACGCTCCGCATACGCCAGATTCAGCTCATCTTTTTTCGCCTGCCTCTGCTCGGGAGTGATGTCGGGGTCGTTCTCCAGAATGCTGAACTCCGTGCCGAGGTCCGGGAGCACAAAAAAGTCTTTGTCCCCCACGATCGGCGTAAGATAATTACGCCCCTTTTCGGTCAGGCCAATTTGATGGTTCTTTTCGTCAATGGCATAGTAGAGCTCATCATCGATCTCAGGCATGCGCCGTGACTGATCCCTGAGATATTCAATCTCCGTCCGCTGCATGAGTTTTTTACGGGCGGGTTCGCTGAACACCTTCATCAGCCGGGGATGCTTGGGCAACCCGCGCGATGCCCTCAGCAAATGTACTCCCGCCTCTTCTTCTTTCCCCTCCGCGAGCAGACGTTCCGCTTCCGCCACGGCCTTGGATATGAAGGTCTTCTGAGCGTTGACGATCCGGTCCACCGCCGGTTTCATCTCGTTAAATTTATGGTCCTCACTTTTTGTCGGACCGCTGATGATGAGAGGCGTTCTGGCTTCATCGATCAGCACGGAATCCACTTCGTCAACGATCGCGTAAAAATGTTCGCGCTGGACCAGATCAATCTTTTCCACGACCATGTTGTCGCGCAGGTAGTCAAAGCCAAACTCGTTGTTCGTGCCATAGGTGATGTCGCACGCATACTCCCGCCGGCGCTGGGAAGAGTCCATCGCATTCTGGATACACCCCACCGTGAGGCCGAGGAAGGTGTACACCTGTCCCATCCAGATGCTGTCACGTTTTGCAAGGTAATCGTTGACCGTCACAAGGTGGACACCGCGTCCGGGAAGGGCGTTCAGGTAGATGGGCATTGTCGCGACAAGGGTCTTTCCCTCGCCGGTCGCCATCTCGGCAATCCTTCCCCGATGGAGCACCATGGCGCCTACAAGCTGGACATCGAAGGGCACCATATCCCAGACCGAGGGGTGGCCGAGCATATCAAATTTCCAACCCTGATCCTTCATGCGCTGGCAGGCACTCTTGACAACCGCGAATGCCTCGGGGAGGAGCGTATCAAGAAGGTCGGCGGTGATGTCATCCCGTTCTGTTTCCAGATCGGCGATCTGATCCAGAATACGTTCCCGGGAGGCTCCCTCCAGGGCTTCGGGAAGCTGCCTGCGCAGCTCCGCTATCTGTTCCTCCACATCATGGATTGCCTCACGAATACGACCGCGGAACTCTTCGGTCTTTCCCCGTAACTGATCATCGGACAGTTCGGCGTACGCCTCTACATGGGCGTTGATTTCTTCCACCACGGGAAGAAACATCTTGACATCTTTTTCGTGTTTGCTTCCGAACAACTTTCTGGCAAATCCTAGCATCTTCTTCACCGGTATTATGGTTCTAAAACCTAAATATAGCGACATTCCGCATGGCAAGCAATGAGTTGCATTTTCCTCAAAAGTTGCTGAATTTGCCTGTGAGAGTGCCCATACCACCCCCCCGAAAGGATCCCATGGTTCGTTTCCTGTGCGCTGTTCTTCTCGTCAGTCTCCTGGCCGGATGTGCCGGGACAGAGCGTTTGACCCTAGCCCCTCCGCCATCGATGCGCATGCTCAGCGTTGCCTCATCACCCGAACTTAAGCGGCAGGTGGACGCCCTTCTTTCCGACTCGCTTTTTCCTCCTTCCAATGTGAGTGTGAAAATCGTGTCCCTCACACACAAGAAGGAACTCTATTCTCTGAATGAACGATTGCTCGGGAATCCTGCGTCCAACCAGAAGCTCTTCACATCGGCGGCCGCCCTTCACCTGCTTGGCAAAGACGCCACGTTTCCGACTGTCGTGGCGGCAGACACGTCAAACGAACCGTATTGTCATCAGCGGGTATGGCGACCCTCTTCTCTCGACCTCTGATCTGGACTCGATTGCCCGTTCCTGCGCGGGTCTCCTGCCTCAGGGGCGGACGTGGGATGTCCATGTTGATGTCCGTTTTTTTGACAGCCTGTACTGGGGGGCGGGGTGGACCTGGGACGAAGAACCCGAGGCGTATGGGATGTTCATCTCCCCGCTCATGCTCAATAGCAATACCATCATGGTCGAGGTGATGCCGGCATCAACACCGGGAACCCCTCCGCTGGTACTTCTCGATCCACCAACAGCGTACACGCCCGTCGAAAACACAGCGATGACGATTGCCGACTCCGTCATCGATCCCCTGCGAGTATCCCGGAACTGGATGGGGCGCTCAAACACGATTACCGTCCGCGGGCAGGTGCCCCTCACGGGCAGGACCCGGAGGGATCAATTCAGCGTCTGGCGGCCCGAACTCTACGCCGGGACCGTCTTCGCGGAGCGGTTGCAGAAATACGGCATTCTGACGAACCGGGTGCTCGTAGATTCCCTGCCCGGCGATCATGACCCGCTGTTCACGTTCGAGCACAGGATTGACACGGTACTCACATTTCTCAACAAGGTCAGCGACAATCTTTCCGCCGAGGCCCTGCTCAAGACTTTTGCGGCCCGCCGCCATGGTACACCGGGCTCGGCCAGAGCCGGCATCAGCCTTGTGTATGAATTCCTCGCACAGGCAGGGATTGACACCATGGCCATCGCCATCGCCGACGGATCCGGACTCTCACGGTACAATCTTACCTCCACCGCAACCATTATCCGCCTGCTCCAACGTATGTACGCGGATACACTCCTCTTTCCGACGTTTTACAGAACATTGCCGATCGCGGGAGTGGACGGGACAATCGGGAGGCGCATGCAGGGAACCCCGGCCCAGGGGAATCTCCGGGCCAAGACCGGCACACTGAGCGGCGTGACGGCGCTATCGGGATATGTGCAGACGAAGGATGGAGAGTGGCTCGCATTCTCCATCATGATGCACAACTATGCGGGAAGTTCCCGCCTCTACCGGGCAGTGCAGGATGACATCGGAGCGATCCTGGCCGGCATGCGGAGCACGGAATAAGTCTTACGGGACAAAAAACACCGTTGCGAGCGGCGGTATGCATACCCTGATGGATTGTTCATGACCATGTGACGGCCAGGGTTCCGTCCAGACGCCACCTGCGTTCCCGGCATTCGAACCGGCGTACAACTCGCTGTCGCTGTTGAGAACCTCTTTCCAGAATCCCGCCACCGGGACCCCGAGACGGTATTGATCCCGGACCGCTGGCGTGAAGTTGCAGACAACCAGCATCTGACGCCCCTCCCTGTCCCGCCTTAAAAAACTGATAACGCTGTTCTCCCAGTCGTGGAAATCCACCCAGGAAAATCCCTCATTCGAAAAATCCAGATCGTGCAGCTGCGGCGAAGCGCGATACAGGGTATTCAGGTCTCTCACCCACCGCTGAATCCCCTGCTGATACGGATACTCCAGCACGTGCCATTCCACACTCTCTTCATGGCTCCATTCCCTCCACTGTCCCAGTTCATTCCCCATAAAGAGGAGTTTTTTTCCGGGATGCCCGAACATATACCCTAACAGCAGGCGCAGGTTGGCGTTCTTCTGCCATTCATCGCCGGGCATCTTCCCTGCAAGGGAACCTTTGCCATGCGTGACTTCATCATGGGATATGGAGAGCACAAAGTTTTCGTAAAACGCGTACCAGATGCTGAAGGTCAGCTGATCGTGGTGGTACTTCCGGAACAACGGATCCTTGCTGATATACTGGAGCGTGTCATGCATCCATCCCATGTTCCATTTCATGCCGAATCCGAGTCCACCGACATAGACCGGACGTGAGACCATCGGCCAGTCCGTGGATTCTTCAGCGGTCATCTGGACATCGGGATAGTATTCATACACGGCTTCGTTCAGTTGTTTCAGGAACGCGATCGCCTCCAGGTTTTCCTTCCCCCCCCACTCGTTGGCGATCCACTCTCCTTCCGCGCGGGAATAATTCAGATACAGCATCGATGCAACGGCGTCAACCCGCAACCCGTCTACGTGATATCGATCCAGCCAGAACAACGCGCTGCTGACAAGATACGCGCGTACTTCGTGCCGGCTGTAGTTGAAGATGTAGCTTTTCCAGTCCGGATGGTATCCCTGGCGCGGATCCATGTGTTCGAACAGATGGGTCCCGTCAAAGTACGCCAGACCGTGTTCATCTCCAGGGAAATGCGAGGGAACCCAGTCCAGGATGACACCGATTCCGTGTTGGTGAAGCACGTCAACCAGGTACATAAAATCCTGGGGTGTTCCAAACCGGCTCGACGGTGCAAAAAAACCCACCGTCTGATATCCCCACGATCCATAAAAAGGGTGCTCCATCACGGGGAGGAATTCAACATGGGTAAAGCCCATATCCCGGACGTACTCCGCCAGTAGCGGCGCAGTTTCACGGTAGGTCAAGGATCTGTTGTGCTCCTCCGGCACCCTTCGCCAGGAACCCAGGTGAACTTCGTAGATGGACATCGGAGCGTGCAGCGCATTGGCCTCATGCCGCTCACTCATCCATGTCGAGTCATTCCAGGAATAGGCGAGGTCCCGGACCACGGACCCCGTGCGCGGGGGCACCTCCCAGGAGGTAGCAAACGGATCCCCTTTGTCCACGACAAATCCGTTGTGCCGTGAACGAATGTGGTATTTGTAGACCGTTCCCTGCCCCGCCCCTCCAACAAAGAGCTCCCAGATACCGGAAGAATCCAGCCGCGGGGACATCGGGTGTGCAGTGTTCGACCAGGAGTTGAAGTCGCCGATAACGGAGACGGCTTCAGCGTTTGGGGCCCAGACTCGAAACCAGGTGCCTTCCTTCCCCTCCTGCTGCCCGGCGTGTGCCCCGAGTTCCTGATAAAGTCTGAAGTGACGGCCTTGCTTAAAGAGATAGACGTCGTGATCGGTCATGGTCTTCCCCCTTGTGTGCACGAGAACAGGGACCGAGCAGAGGGCCGGGAGCCCTTTTACTCTTCGGTCGTGGAGACACCCAGAAACCGGATCTCCACGTCTTTCAGAAGTTCTCTCACCGTATCCACCTGCCCTGCGGCGACGTACAAGCGGGCAGGCTGAATGAGCGGACCGATGTCATTGAAGCTTTTGCCTTCGAAATGGTAAAGAATATCAGTCCCCTCGAGAATGGAACGGATAATCATGACATCGCCGGCATTGTACGTAGAGAGTATGCGAACAAATCCCTCGCCCGTGTGATCCGATTCAGGGGGGAGAACAGCGACAAGAGGAACCCTGCAATCAGCACACTGGGCGACGCCCTCAACATACTCGGCCTTGCATTTTGGACAGAACATGGTTGCCTCCCGCGTTTGTGGTCTCCATTACAAGCTAACAAACGTCCGGGCCGGTGTCAAGGAAATGAGGAAAAGATGAAGCGTTGTGACTCCTCTCACACGTGCGCCCGGCAGGGGACAGTTCCTCAGCCGGGCGCAGGGGGCACCGAAGATCGTGGATACTTAGTCCAGAGGTTTGATGCGCACATTCCCGCCCGAGGTATGTGCGTAAATCAGTTCCCCTCCCCCATTAAGGGTCCCATTGATCCGTGACTCGCTGATCTTCCCGGTGACGGTCACCGGCAGGTCACAGATAACGTCACCTCCGCTTGTGGATGCATCGATTCTACCACCGACCGTTCTTCCAATCGCGACAGTCACGTTCCCGCCGGAGGTTTCGGCATGAATGCCCCGGTTGGCGCCGCGAACCTTGACCGACACGTTGCCGCCGGAAGTTTCGGCACGTACCTTCCCGTCCACTTCCTCCACACCAATATTTCCCCCTGAGGTCTCCGCCTCGACATTGCCGACGACATTCTTCACCTTCACATTACCGCCGGACGTTTCGGCATGAACGTTCCCTTTGATTCCGTCCGCTTCGATGTCGCCCCCCGATGTCTCGACTTTTGACCCCCCCTCCACCTGTCTGAGCGTAATATCTCCACCTGATGTGCTCCCGTCCACCATCCCTTTGAGGTTGGAAATGTGTACATTCCCCCCCGATGTGCTGAGGCGGACGTTGTATTCTCTGGGAACGGTCACGGTAAATTCCACGGTCAAACGTGAACCGCTCAGGAACCGCCAGAAATCCTTAGGACCCTTCCCTGTCACCGTCACTCCACCCGCATGGTGCTCGGCGTTGATGGTGAATACCTCGACATCACGATCACGGCCGTCGATCCGTGCAAGCACCACCACTTCATTGCCCGTTGTGCCGGTGATGGAAATGGAACCGGCATCGGTCTCCAGCGACAATGTCCCACCGGGATTGACCTGGAACTTCTTTTCGAACTTCTTTTCACCGCCCCTGGCATTTCCGAGCGCCAGGGAAAGTAACACAAGAAGCAGCGCGCTATTTCGAAACATTTGCATGGGGTAGTCTCCTGAGATAGTGAACGTCACATGGCAGCATGCTTTCTTAGACGGAAAGGAAGGTCAAAGGTTGCGGACTATTCTTTGCTTTTCGGAGGTGTTTTCACTACGTTGTGCCATTCACGGAGTACAAACATGTGGAAACGTATGCGGATTACGGCCGGTATTCTTGTCTTCTGCCTGGTTGCCGGCTGTTCGCAGCAGAACCAAAATCAACAGGCCCATTCACCGTCACCTTCTCCTGTGCCTTCTGTGACAAGCCAGATACCTTCAGTCCCGGTGTTCAGTGGAGAACGGGCTTTTTCGTACCTCCTCAAACAGACGTCCCACGGCCCGCGTAATCCAAACTCGGCAGGTCATGCTGCCTGCCGGAGTTATCTCATTACAACACTCCGGATGGTTGCCGACGATGTCCGGCTCCAGGAATTCGCCTCCGAGGGATACGATGGCGAAACCCTGCACCTCACAAATATCATCGCCTCCTTTCGCCCGGAGATAAAGACCCGGTTGCTGCTCTGTGCCCATTGGGACACGCGCCCGAGGGCGGAACATGATGAAAACAGGTCACGCCGTAATGAGCCGATTCTGGGGGCCAATGACGGTGCGAGCGGCGTTGCAGTCCTTCTTGAACTTGCGTCCCTCCTCCATAAGAACCCGCCCCCCGTGGGCGTGGATATTGTATTGTTCGACGGAGAAGATTACGGCAAGGAACACGACTACCAGCGGTATCTTATCGGATCACGCTACTTCGCCCGAACGAAGCCGGCGGACTACGTACCACGGTTCGGCATCTTGCTGGATATGGTCGGGGATTCGTACCTCGAAATCCCGAAGGAAGGAAATTCCGCGAAGTTCGCACCTGACATAGTCTCCCTCGTCTGGTCCACTGCCCGGGAGCTGGGCCTGAGGCAGTTTGTGGACGAACCCGGAGAGGAGATACTGGACGACCACGTACCGCTGAATGAGGCGGGCATAAAGACCATCAATATTATCGATTTTAACTACCCGGACCAGACACACCGCTACTGGCACACGCACCAGGACACTCCCGAACACTGCAGCGGGGAAAGCCTGGAAGCGGTCGGCACGGTGGTCACACATGTCGTGTACCGGCAGGGGATGTAGCATGATCGAGATAGCGATCCGCGCTACGGAAGAACTGCGGAACCAGCTCGTTGCACTGCTCGGTCAGCTTGGCGTGGAAGGATTCTGGGAAGATGACGACGTGCTGAAGTGTTATATTCCCGAACAACGGTGGTCGCGTGAGCTGCAGGAGGAAGTCCGCGCCGTGGTGGCCATGGTCGTGCGCTCAAGCACACAACCCCTGCCCGATATCCGCATCCAGTCCCTCCCCGACCGAAACTGGAACGAAGAGTGGGAAAAGACCATCCAGCCCCTGCATGTAACTTCCCGGATCGTCATCACCCCGTCATGGCATGCCTACCAGGCAGCGGCCGGAGAGATCGTGCTGACGATTGATCCAAAAATGTCGTTCGGAACTGGATATCACGAGAGCACACGTTTGATACTGAAGCTGCTGGAACAGCATGTCCGTCCAGGCAATACCGTGCTCGACGTCGGGACCGGCACCGGGGTCCTGGCCATCGCGGCACTCCGACTCGGCGCGGCCAATGCCATTGCACTTGACATCGACGAGTGGTCGTATAACAACGCGCTGGAAAATGCCCATCTTAACGGTGTCAGCGATCGCCTGACGATTCTCCACGGCGACATCACGTCATCCCCTTCCCTTCTCCACGACCTTGTCGTCGCCAACATTCAACGAACCGTACTGATTCCTTTGCTTCCGGCATTGCGGTCGCGGTTAAAACCAAACGGGATGCTTCTCCTGGCCGGACTGCTCCAGCCTGACCGGGAGGGGATGGTCACCGCACTTGGTGAGGCAGGGTTTACTCTTCGCGAGGAGGTTGCGGAGAATGAATGGATTGCCCTCTCCGCGATACTCTAGTTCCGGTCATACGTTCTACGATGCGGCGCACTGCATCAACAACCACAGGCACGTTCTCCTCCGTATTCCTCCGGCCAAACGAAAAACGAATGGTGGCCCTGGCAGTTCCTTCGTCCCTCCCCATGGCCAGCAGGACGTGGGAGGGCTGGACACTTCCCGATGTACACGCGGAGCCGCTGGAGACGGCGATCCCTTCAAGATCCAGATTTGTCACAAGCATCTCACCTTCCATGGGCATCACAGCGGCATCAAAGGAAATACTCAGAAGCTGCGGCAACCGGTGCCCGGGATGCCCGTTGATGAGTACACCCGGAAACATTCTCTGCAGTTCCAGTTGCAGGGCGTCACGCAGGCGCTGCAGACGCAACATTTCCTGTTCCCTCTCCTCCAGCACGATCTGTACCGTGGCAGCAAAACCGACCGCAAGCGCGACGTTTTCCGTGCCCGGCCGTTTCCCCCGTTCCTGACCGCCGCCATAAAAAACCGGGTCCCACTCCATGTCACGGCTGATGTACAATGCGCCGATCCCTTTGGGACCATAGATTTTGTGTGCTGTCAGTGTCAGGAATTGTACTCCCAGATCATCCACCTGGACCGGAATCTTGCCGATGGATTGCACCGCATCAGTGTGTACGGCCACACCGCGCGCGCGGGTTACACGTGTGATATCCTGGATAGGCTGAATCGTTCCGGTTTCGTTGTTTGCGTGCATCACCGAGACGAGTGCGGTTTCGGGTCTCAACACATGCTCCACCTGCCCTGGTGCCAGACGTCCGTCAGCGTCGACGTCCAGAACGGTCAGGGAAATCCCCTCGTTCTGCATGTGCTGACACGGATCCAGAACAGCATGATGCTCGGCGGCGTTCGTAACCAGGTGCGTCTTGTTGTTCCTGCGGGCTGCCTTAAGTGCCCCCAGGATCGCCAGGTTGTTCGCTTCTGTCCCGCCGCTGGTGAAAAAGAGCTCTGCCGGTTTTGCCCCGATAGCCTGCGCGATGACTGTACGTGCCTCTTCAAGCGCATCCTTTGCCCTTCTCCCATACCAGTGGGCGGACGATGCGTTGCCAAACACCTCGGTCAGGTAGGGCAACATCGTATCCAGAACGCGGGGATCAAGCGGCGTTGTGGCGGTATGATCAAGATAGATTCGGTCCATAGACAAAATGCTCGTGTAATCCCGAACATCGCACACAACAGGAGAGTTCCTGGAGGGTGCGGGCTGGTCCGGTGACACCTTTATCGAAGCAGCACCATGGTCCGGCTTACGCTGCCTGCCATGTGGGTGACGCGGTACACATACACCCCAGCGGACACGTCGTGCCGCTGCTCGTCCCTGCCATCCCAGACAATTGAGTGCACGCCGGACGGAAGACTCGTATTCAGAAGAGTGCGAAGACGTTTCCCGAGCAGATCAAAGACCTCCACGGATGTCCACCCTTCCGAAGAAATGAAGAACTGTATGGTGGTGTGGGGATTAAACGGATTGGGGAAGTTGGTTGCGTGTGTGCCATACGCCGGGGCTGAAGTGGGTCCATCGTGTCGGATGGCCGTACTTGTCGAGACTCGGACACTGTGCGCATTGGACCATGTGGAATATTTCCCCTGGTTGTCCCGGACGCGCACACGGAACCGGACGACGTCTGTCCCTGCTGAATCATAAGGAAGAGCCGAGTCACTCCAGCTGGTCGCCGGTCCGCTGTACACCGGCACCCAGTTGCCGGTACCACCCGTACTCCGTTCGAGCTCCGAACCGGTTACATCTGCTTCGAGAGCCTGGCCCTGAGCCCACTGACTTCCCCAGGCAAGCGCAATCGTTCCCGCCGGAGTGGTCCCCCCGGCAGGAGAAACTCCAAGAAACCGGCGCGCGGGCGCCAGAAGTTGGGGGTCCAGCGGAATTGTGAGCGTGAGAACACCGTTCAGCTCCTCCACGACTTCATACGCAAACGGTGTGGGAACAGCGGACCAGGTTGAGCTCGCGGGGTTGCTGTATGGCGAAAAAACACGGACTCTGCTGGTATCAAAGGCACCGTAGAATTTCTCCCCCGCAAAGAATTTTCCACATGTGATCTCCCCTTCCGGGCCCCGCAGCGCCAGCATCCAGTTCAGCAGGCTTTTTGGTGAGACAAGTTGGTCACGATGAGACCGACCGGCGGAAATCCAGGGCCATCCCCGTGAGAACACGGGAACCGCTGTTCCAAAACACGACGTTGACGCCGTCTCCACACCCCACTCCCATTTCCCGTCGGCTGGCAGGATGCGTACATTGTCCATTTCGCTGTACGGGCCTTGCTGATGCAGCACCCAGAGACCCCGGTCAAGGGGATTGGAAGTAACATCATCCAGGTTCGACAGATGCTGGTGGTTTTCCAGGTAGAAATATTCAAAGGGTTCCCCGTTGATCGGGTGATACTTCCCTGCATCGCCGGTTGTTACAAAGTCGCCGAGGGTGACGGTAGATCCTGATTCGAGAAGTCTCGGCGTTATCCACCCGAGTTGTTCCCTGTCGTAGGCGTTGGCGCAGGAGGAGGCCCGTTGACTGGGGCAGAGAATCCCCCAGAATTGAAACTTTCCATCGGGTTTGAGCCCGTTGTACGGGTGGAAGGACCCCAGCAGCCAGTGGCCCACTTCGTGCACCATGGTGCGCATCACACGCTGTGGATCGTCACCGTACGGATACACACAGGTGACTCCGGAACCGGCAGGAAAAGGAAGGTACGCGGGGTATCCCATTTCCACGCGCCTTCCGTCCAAAAGGAGCGCGGGTTTGTACCCCAGAGAGGCTTCACCGAGAAACTCGAATATGGTGGTCCGCCACACCACAATGATCATGTCCACAACACCGTCAGGCGTGTTCACATGACTGTAATTACCCAGACGCGACCAGTTGTCGTACAATGAAAAATCCACCAGGGAATCCACCCGGTCCGGGAGCAGATCCATGTTGGCATGGCCGTGGGAGCCGCTGTTCCGGTACTCCTCCTGCGAATGGCGGGTCTCAACCCAGATCGCTTCACCCACAACAAGAAATTTTCCGAGAGACATCTGGCGGAAGTAGTGGGTGAGGTTAAACGGGTCCGATGAGAGTGTTGATGTATCCGGATCGACAAACCGTTCCATGAACAGCGGGGGCTGGTGGGCGGGCCAGTAGGGATGGTATATTTCGTCGTCCGGAAAACTCGCAAACACCACCAGCACGCGGAGCACACCTTCTGCGGACAGGTAGATCCCGCCGGTCCCGGTTGCGGGCCGGAAACTTTCAGAGAGTCCCACGGTTCCACAACGCTGGATCGCCGGATGGTCTCCTGCGAACAGCCCGTTCCCTGCAATCCAGAAACACATCACGGCAAGTCCTAACCGGCACACGGCTGTATCCTTCACGAAAAGGAAGAGGCAGACGGCCTGACGCCGCCTGCCTCTTCCGGAGGTTCTACGAATATCTGGACCCCGGATTACTTCATGAGGACCATTTTCTTCGCGGTTACGAAGTCACCTGCGGCCAGACGATAGAGATAAACGCCGCTGGCAACCTTGTTGCCCAACAGATTGGTGCCATCCCAGTTGACCTGCATGTTGCCGGTCCGGACGGACTGGTCAACAAGAGTCTTCACCAGGGCACCGGTGACGTCAAACACCTGCAACAGGACGTGTGCGTCTTTCGGCAGCGAGAAGCTGATGCTGGTCGTCGGGTTGAAGGGGTTCGGATAGTTCTGATTCAACGCAAATTCAGTCGGCATACCCGGTGTCTGTTCGACATCCAGCGGAGTCCAGCCAAGGGTCTTATAGAGCAACCGGACCGCGTACTTCGTGTTGTGCACACCGTAGGAACGGTCATACTTCACAAAGTAGTAGTTCCAGATACCCTGGATAAGATCCGGACGGTTTTTCACCGCGAGGCTGTCTACGCGCATCGTAACCGGTTCGCCGGCAGTATCAAGCGGCAGTCTGGCTTTCAGGACGTCAAGCAGACCATGGATTTCTGTCTGTACGCCTTCGATCTGTCCGTTCCGGTCAAAATCATACAACGCGCGGACATCGTCAAATTCGTCGATTTCACCATGGCACGGAGCACACACATCGGTCGGCTTGTACACGCCGGTGGCAAACATCGTGTCGCTCATGCTGAACGAGTGGTTGGCAAGCTTGTTTGCGCCGCCATCCAGACGATTCGTGCGTTTCTGCATGTGGCACCCGACGCACCCGCCTTCGACTCCACCGTGGCTCATCATTCCGGTGAAGCTCTCATCACCATATTGATATGCGCCCGAACCGAACAGCATGTCGCCCTGGGCGTTGTAGTGCGGATAGAAGCGGTCCGCCCATCCGTAGTATGGCGCAACGGTCGTGATGCGGCTCTTCACAGCGTACCGGCCACCGTGGCAGTTAAGACAGATGTTCCCTGTAGAGGAACGGTACTGGGCAGGAAGGATATAGCCGTTTTTCAACGAATCACCCTTCACGGTCATGGTGCGGAGCGCATACGGATTGTTGTTTCCGTGCGAGTCGTGGCAGACCTGGCAGCTGATCGGGGTAGCCGCATCGCGTGCCGTGTTCCAGTTCGCCCCGTTGCCCGTCGTGTCCTGGTTGTTGTTGATGAAGTACATGTAGCCCGCGCCGGCGTGGCAGGGCATACATGTGGCACGGCCGGCGCTAACGCCATAGTGCATCTGGTAGTGTCCGGAATTCGCATAGAAGGTACCCAGGCTGTGACGGCGTGAACCGTCGTGGCACTGGTTGCACATGTCTGGTTGAATGCTGAGACCGGCCTTTTTCTTGTCAGCCGTCATCTTGTGATCAGCCATCGGTCCGTGGCACTGTTCGCAACCGATGTTCGCCTGCATCTTTTCGTCGGCTGTGAGCATATTCCACTTGGAGCTGTCACCCGTGGTGATCCAGTAATCGCCCGCGAATAATTCAAGACCCTGGTACCAGGTGGTGTCAAAGCCCGACTGTTTTACCTTATAGCCGAAGTTGTTGTTGCTGGCAGTCGGATCCCAACCGGTGGTGTGGCATTTGATGCAGCCTCCTGCGTACGCACCTTTGCCGCGTTCCATTTCCAGTTTTCCCGTCATCCCACGGAGGAACATGCTGCCGTGAATCGATTTTTCCCATGATGTCTTGATGGCGGTAGCCGAGGCGTGGCAGAAACAACCGGCATTGGCAGCTGTCGTGACGCCGACATACGTGCTGGCAAAGACGGTATCGCTGGCGGACTTGGCACCGACAGTTCCGGTCACGATATATTCGCCGACAACATCGGGCTTGAAGCTGTTGATCCACTTTCCATCGGCGCTGTCAAGCGTGGCGGTCGAACCGGCCGGCTTGGCCGTCAAGACCCACGCCGGTGTTCCTACCGCACCTGAGCCGAGGGTGTCAGCTTTAAAATATGTTCTGCTCTGGAGACCGACTGCACGCAGACCTGTGGCGATATTCCAGGCCGGGGCAGGCGAACCCTTGACCGGCTGGGTCATGCTGTTTAATGACCGGCCGATCGTTTTCACCTTGATGTTCTGCGCCGACGCGTCAAACGACGGCGCGAGCAGCAGCGAGGCGATCAATAACACGCCGAAAACAGGAATCAAACGCTTCATGGCGTTTCCTCTCTTGTTATTTGTGTTGATGAAAATTGTTTGAGAAGACTCCATCCACGCTGTGCCGAAAGCTTCCCTTGGCCCTTCTGTATCTGGTTCCAGCCGCCCCGAACTTACAACGATGCGCCGAAGGGTATTTGTGGATAGAGTCTTCTCGGCTGGTTCAATTTCTGAAGGGTATTCGGAAAGAACGTGGATTTAGACACGCAAAGACGTCAAATGTGACGTCACCAGATATGCGTCAACTGCCATGCCACACGGCATGGTACTCTACGTTATGTAAAGTCGGCAAAAATATGCCAACTTTAGACGAAAATTGGGGTTGAGGAGACCTCTGGATAGGCAGTTATTGTCGAATATGTAGATATTTTCAACAGTCGAATTGACAGGTTTTTCACAATTGGGAATCCATCACCCAAATTTAGGAATCTCCAGGCACAAAAAAAGCGGATGATCAGCCACTTCATCCGCTTTCCAAAACGCACCCCGTATCCCGATCAGGGCTCGTCCACTCTCATCCGTCGTTTCCGGGTTTCCCGGACCGCCTGCCTGAGTTCGTTTTCAAAGGCCCGCTCAAAGGTCAGAAGTTTGGCCCTTTGTGTCACCGTTAGGATGTCCGAAAGATTCGCAATAAACCTGGACTTCTCCGAAGCCATTTGTTCCTCAAGAATGATGACAGGGGGGAGAGCATTTTCAATCTCCTTTTCGTCAGCCTTCGCCTTTACCATCTGCTCAATCCGGTCAAGGGCTTCATGCTTCGCCCGCATACGATCTCTGCGCTGTTTGTCAAATTCGTTCAACCGTGCAAAAAAACGTACTGACTGATCTTCCGTGAGGTTCAGTTCGTCAATCATCCTGACTTTGCGCAATTGGTCAACTCTTTCGAAGGGGCGCATTTCGAACGCTCTGCCGGATTGCGCCACAGCCTGAACGGAAAATGCACCCAGCAAAAAAGCCACAACAACAAATGGTCTCATACTGCATTCCCCTCCTAGTTGATGTGTGCACTCAAAACGACAAGCACTTCCCGTAGCTCCTGGTCGGTCAGATCCTCCACAAGCATAGCCGTACCCGCATGTTCCAGGTAGTATTCACTTGCAAAATCGCCTGAAAACTGCAAAAAGTCTCCATCGACGGTGCCTGAAAAGGTCGTGTCATTTGACGTCAACGATGCCACATAGAGAGAGTCTACCGCCGAGGGGGGCAGGGCCATGGCCACTTCCTGCAGTGACTTTCCCGATCCTGCACGATCGGGGGCATAGTAGTGAAGCCCGATCAGGAATGAGAGAATTGCCACGACGCCGGGAATGGCGACGCGTGCCGCCCAGCTCAACGAGAGCGCCTTGCCGCTCGTCGCTTCATCCAGTGCCCTGTTCAGACGGATGGGAAGATTCTGCCAGTATGCGGGATCCGGCGCATCCTGAGGCGGATCACCGGCGGCAAGCTCCCGGAGGGACTGATGAAGAGTTTCTTCCTCCTCATCAGTCGGCAGTCGTTTGTCAAACCGCAGTCGCATTCTTCAGTTCCTGTTGCACTTTGCGGAGCGCGTGAAAATAATTGGCTTTGAGTCCGCCTACCGAAGTCTTGAGCACATAGGCGATCTCGTCATACGACAGCTCGTCGTAATATCTCATAATAAAGACCGCGCGTTGTTTGTCCGGGAGCTTTTCCACAGCCCTGGCCAGTTGTGATTCCAGTTCCTTCGCCACAAGATCCCGATACGGGTCCTCTTTTGACGCGGGGAATACTTTCTGCGCCAGTTCGCTCTCCCGGAGGTATTCAACAATATGCCGTTTCCGGAGCGCATTCAAAGAAAGATTCACCGCGATGCGGTACAGCCAGGTATAAAACCCTGCTTCACCGCGAAAATCGCCCAGACTGAGAAACGCCTTGATAAACGTCTCCTGGACAATGTCATCAGCGTCGGCATGGGTCCGGACCATCCTGCGGGCCACCCAGTAGATTTTTTCCTGGTGCCGCCGCATAAGTTCGGTATACGCCCGCCGGTTGCCCGAACGAACATCATCCACGAGTTCGAGATCCGTCCGGGGCTCCATATCCTTAGACACTCCACCGGGCTCGATGTTTAATCACTGGGGGTCGCTCTTGAAGGCTTTTTGCAGCGTCTTTAGTGTTTTCCGCATATCCTCGGAAATCACCTTTGTGTCGGACAGAACGGGCATAAAATTCGTGTCGCCGTTCCAACGTGGGACAATGTGGAAGTGGATATGGTTGTCCACCCCTGCACCGCTCACCCTTCCAATATTTGTCCCGAAATTGTATCCCTGCGGGCGTAGTACCGTGTCCAGCGCCCGGATTGAACGCTGGACGGTGAGCATGATTTCGGAAAGTTCATCAACCGTCAGATCCTGGATATCTGCGGTCTGCCTGTTGGGGACAACCATAAGGTGGCCGCTATTGTAGGGATAGCGGTTCATGATGACGAAGCAGAGTGTACCCCGCCAGACGATCAGGTGACGATCATCTGCACCTGCTTTGAGGGCTGTCGTAAAGAGGCTTTTGGTGCTGCGGGTCCGGCGCCCCGGTTTTTTCTTGAACGAAGCGATATACTTTGACCGCCAGGGCGACCACAAACGCTTCATGTGTCCGTCTCACGCTTCCTGTTCTTTATTCTTGTGCTTCTCTGATGCCGCGATGATCTTCTCCGCCTGTTCCCTTGGCACTTCTTCGTAATGCGACATCGTAGCGGAATAGACTCCGCGCCCGCCGGTCATGGAACGGAGAACCGTGGCGTACTTATGCAACTCCGCCGCCGGCACCGCGGCCCGGATGATCTGGTATCTCCCTTCAGAGTCCATGCCGGCGATTTTTCCCCGGCGTGACGAGATGTCGCCCATCACGTCGCCCATCGCATCTTCCGGAACACGCACCTCGACGTTGTAAATGGGTTCCAGAAGGATCGGCTTGGCATCCATAAATCCTTTGCGGAACGCCATGGCGCCCGAGATCTTAAACGCCATTTCCGAAGAATCCACATCGTGATACGAACCATAGTGCAGCGCAACACGCACATCCACCACCGGATATCCCGCGACGACACCATCCTTCATCGTCTCCACCACGCCTTTTTCGACGGCAGGGATAAACTTTCCGGGCACGACGCCACCCACGATCTCATCAAGGAATTCAAAACCCTGTCCGCGTTTGAGCGGCTCGAGGCGCAGGTGCACGTGGCCGTACTGGCCGTGACCGCCGGTCTGCTTCTTGTGCTTGTACTCTGAATCCTTGACGATGGCTTTGATCGTCTCGCGGTACGGAACACGCGGCTCAACAAGATCCACTTCCACGTTGTACCGCTGCTTCAGCCGTTTCACCATCATGTCCAGATGGACTTCCCCCTGCCCGCTCACGATCGTCTGATGGAGTTCGGGGTCGACACGGAATCGGAAGGTGGTATCTTCCTGATGCAGGGAGTGCAGGCCGGAGGAGATTTTATCCTCGTCACCCTTGGACCGCGGGACGACAGCCATGTGAAACACTGATTCGGGGAAGACGATGGGGGGATAGGAAACCGGAAAGGCTTTGCTGCTGAGCGTGTCGTTCGTGTGGGTGTCTTTCAATTTCACCACGGCCCCCAGATCGCCCGCCAGCAGGTGGCTGATTTCCTTCCGGTCTTTCCCCGCCATGACGAACAGCTGGGCCAGACGTTCCGGCTTGGAATTTGTGTTGTTCACCATATCCAGGCCCGGGGCGACCTTCCCGCTGAAAACCCGGAAGAAGGAAAGTTCGCCAACATGGGATTCGGAGACGGTCTTAAAAACAAAAAGTGATGGCTGCCCTGCGGGATCCTGCACAACAGATATCTCACGGGAGCCCTGCGCCCCTTTTGCCGCAACCGGTCCCCGTTCCTGAGGAGTGGGCGTAAATTCGACGATCGCGTCGAGCAGACTGGAAATGCCGATGTTGAGGGTGGATGAGGCGCAGAAGAGCGGAAACAGTTTGCGCTCGCGGATGCCGGAGCGCAAACCCGCCTTCATCTCGTCAGGCGTAAGCGTTCCTTTTTCGAGATACGTGTTGAGCAGCGACTCATCCGTCTCCGCAATGAGCTCCAGAACCTGCTGCCGCAGCTCCTGGGCCTTTCCTTCGATTTCCGCAGGGATATCTTCTTCGGCGTACTTGCCGTTCCCGCCCGGCTGGAATTTTAGCAGTTTCATCCGCACTACATCCACGATGCTGTCGAACCCCAACCCCTGTTTTAACGGGAACTGCAGGGGGACAATGTCGTGGCTCAGGAGATCACGGGCCACACTCAGGACTCTGTCGAAATCCGCGTTTTCCTGATCCAGCTTGTTCATCAGGAACACGACGCCATTCTGGTACTCTGCGGCGTACCGCCACACAATCTCGGTCCCGACCTCCACCCCCTCAACCGCTTTGAGCAGAAGGATTGCAGTATCCGTCACGCGGAGCGCCGATTTTACATCACCCGTAAAGTCCGTGTATCCCGGCGTATCCAGGATATTGATCTTGTTCCCCTTCCATTCGCAGTTTGATAACGAACTGCTCACGGAAATCTGGCGGTCGATCTCGTCGACCCGGTAGTCCGACACAGTATTACCTTCTTCAACCCTGCCCAGGCGTGTCGTTGTGCCTGCAGAAAAGAGCATTGCCTCGGCTGTCATGGTCTTTCCGGTACCGCCATGACCGATCAGGCTCACATTGCGGATGTGTTCGGGGGTAAATTCCTTCATGGGATTTCTCAATCCTCCAGATTAGTACGTACGCCGGCGTGGGGGCCCTGTTAGGGTTGCAGCGGCGGTTGTTAGGATAGAACAGTGTACATATAAGGGGAACCACGGGGCGACGGCAGGCACGACGGTTCCTTGTCGAGCCGGCACGAAAGGTGCGGTACTCCGCAGGCATGATGTTCCGGCTGGACCGCGTGTCGCACCTGCAACGTCAGGCACGAACACGATCAACAAATGCCCGAACACCCTTAAAGACCGCCGACACAATCCCGACGGTTTCGAGAATCGGACCTTCAATCCGTTCCTGCACTCTGCGCTCGAGGTCCACCACATTGTCAGCGATCATCTTGATCGATCCGATGGACTCCCGGACTGCGGCCACCTGGTCGTCAATGCTGTCGGTAATGCCTTTTACACGTGAAGTAATATACTCCATGTTCTCAAGGACGGGCACAGCGCGTGTCGCAATATCTTTGACGTCCTTCTCAACATTGACCATGATGTCCCGGACGCGAAGCAGGACGACGATCATGTAGATACAGAGTGCAGAGAGACAGAGCAGAGCAACGATTTGAGCGATAACTAGGACGAGTTCCACAAACGCCTCCTTGTACGCGATCGGGATCGTTTACGAGCGACGACGCTCTTCTTTGAACGCATCCATGCCGGCTTTTACGGCGCTCTTCACCTTTGCACCTTCTTCTGCAAGGGAAGCGGACTTCTGCCGCGCGCCGGTCAGGACTTTTTCGGCGTCCACGAGCAGGGTGTCGGCCTTCCGTTTTGCATCGGTGATAAGGCTGTCCGAGCGCTTTTTTGCCTCGCTGACAAGATCACCGGCCTTGGTACGCACCGTCGACAGATATTCTTCGGCATCGTCACGAAACTCATCAGCGCGATCCTTGATCTCGGCCCGTAACTCACGACCGCTCTTGGGCGCATACAATAGTGCAACAATGGCGCCGACAGCTCCGCCGGCAAGGAGCCCGATCACCAGGCCTTTTAACATTCCTTCGTTTTTGGTCATGGCGTGCCTCATCTTCTTCGTGAATCGTATACAGGGGGGTGGACATGTAATATACCACAATCCACCTAAGAATGCAACGTGCTCCGTGCCAGTACGTCACGGGATACTTCATTTCCGCAGGAAGTCGCAGCATGGAGGACCAAATGAACCACTCCATACTGCACACTTCCACGATCGTTCCCGTAGGGCTGGCGCCCGGAACATCTACCGGATCTTCTTCTTGTGACGCATTTTTCTAAGGCGCTTCTTGCGCTTGTGCGTCGCCATCTTGTGACGCTTGCGCTTCTTACCACAAGGCATACCTCCTCCTTTCTGTTCTCTAAGGATTAAATGAATGCTGTTCCAGAAGTTGTTGAGCCCGTTTACCGAGTTCCGACGCGGAATTCATCGCGACGGCCTTGCGAAACCATCTGTTTGAGGCTTCCAGATCACCGTTCCGCAGATGCACAACACCGAGGTTAAACGCGGACGGTTGATGGGTCGGAGCATTCCGGATTGCCGTTTCCATTTCTGTAATGGCAAGGGAAAAGAACCGGCCCGGATTTACCGTGTCGGCCAGTCCCAGCTCGAAATAACAGACCCCCATATCCACACGGGCATCAGGATCGTTGGGTTGCAGCTGCAGATAGGTTTTGTACGTCTCCACCGCCCGCATAAACAATCCGTTGTCGTGCTGCGCGTTGGCAAGACTCAGCAGAGCGGCACGGTTTTTCGGATCAGCCGTCACGGCAGCCTCCAGCGGGACCAGGTCAGTCATCGGTGGGGGCTGAAGCTGGGGCTGGGGCATGCCCGCCGGAGGAGCCGCAGATGCCACGGCCGGCACGTGATCCCGGGAGAGTTCGACATACAACAGCACCGCGACAAGAGCACTCACAGCAACGACGGAAAGAACCTGCCAGGGCTCGAATTTCCCCGGTTTGCGCGACCGTTCTGTTTCTGCTTCACCCTTGCCGGTTGACTCTTTTCCACGGGTTTCCCACCTGCGAGCCGTGCTCCACAGCCGGAACAGGTTGCTGCACCGGCGGGGTTAGACTGTCCGCACACGTCGCACGCCCTCGCTTCCGGGTGTTCCCAGGTTAACGCTTCGCCGCAGGAAGGACACCGTTTCGCACCCCATGCCACAGCCGCGTCACACGCACCGCAGATTGTTTTTACTTCCGCCATCGCCGCCGTCCCTTATGGTTGCACCATCTTCTTCATATTCTCATTCACCAGAGTTTTTACTTCCTTGGAGACCTTAAACAGCGGCACCCAGTGTTCATCGACCATCACCTGTTCACCGGTGCGCGGGTTACGCGCAACGCGCCCTTTCCGCTTCTTGACTTTGTAACTTCCGAATCCGCGAATCTCAATGTTCTTCCCATCCTTCAGCGCATTGATGACCGTGGAAATAAACCCGTCGACGACTGCTTCGGTTTCTACCTTGGTCAAACCGGTCGCAGTGGCAATCGTGTCAACTATATCCGCCTTTGTCACCGTCGGTCCTCCTGAAGTGTGTGGTGTTCGTCACTGTGCTGCACGTGGTTACCGCGCCCCGGTAAAGCGGAATGACATAACCGGCCTGTCCAGCAGTTCTTCAGACACGGCACGAAGTTCTTCTCTGACATCACTCATCATGGTCTCCCACAAGGTCCGGCGCACGCGCTCGCGCACGAGTGACGGTTCACCTTCAATCCCGGCCAGTCCGGCCGCGATTCGTACGGCATCCTCGTATGTCCCGATCGTGTCAACCAGACCCAGCGTGACAGCCTGCTCGCCGGTGAACACTCGGCCATCGGCCAGAGAGAGAACCTCCAGAGAGTCAAGCGCACGCTCTTTCTGGACCACCTGCTTGAATTGACGGTGCACGTCATCCATGAGCGTCTGGAAATACCGCTCGTCCGCTTCAGTCATACGGCGCGTCGAGGAGCCGGCATCTTTGCGTTTTCCTGATTTGATGGTTTTGACATCCACCCCGACCTTGCCGAGAAGTTCCTGCAGCTGCAGGAATTCCGCAATGACGCCGATGCTGCCGGTGAGCGTGCCCCGGTTTGCCACCAGGCGTGAGCCCCCGCAGGCCACATAGTACCCCCCGCTGGCTGCAAGGGATCCCATCGACACAACCACCGGCTTGCCGCTTTCCCGGACCTTCCTCACCTCTTCGTATATTTCCTGGCTCGCAACGACGCCCCCCCCGGGGGAATCAACACGCAGCAGAATAGCCCGTATCGAAGACTGATCGTGGTACTTCTTTAACTGGCGCACAACGTCCTCGGACGAGGTAATAACCCCCTTGAGTTCCACGATTGCGATTTTGTCACCTGACCCGCCTGTCACGGTGTCAGTTCTCTGACCGGCATTCTTCACAAA
The DNA here is from genome assembly GCA_963700635.1 of uncultured Bacteroidota bacterium. GTDB lineage: Bacteria > Bacteroidota > Ignavibacteria > UBA10030 > UBA6906 > JAGDMK01. The sequence goes on from CAVOYH010000006.1 coordinate 121,382, forward strand.
CGAGATCAAAACCACGGTAAACAGGATGCCAATGGCCGCGAGAATGCCCAGAATTGCAAGAAACCACTTGGTAGACTTCGACATAAGCCGGGTTCCGACGAAAGGCTGTAAGTTATTGATATACAATATAATAATAAAACCCCGTGAAATTGTCAACCACCGGCTGCAAAGCAAAAAACCCGCCGGAGGCGGGCTTCTTGCATCAAAGCGTTTCGGGAGCTGTCCCGGGGTCCCACACTATTTCACCGTTACTGTAATCTCCTTCGCTTTGACCTCTTCCGATTTTGGAACGACGTCTGTTGTCAGTTGATAGAAATCTCACGTGGTTTAAGGATTTCATGCTTGTACAGCTTCACGGTGAGCACGCCTTTGTCATGGTGTGCATCGATGGATGTTGTGTCGATACCTTCTCCGATCCCAAACGATCGGGCAAAAGAAGCCGCCCTCACCCGTAGCTCGCCTTTGTTGAGGGTCAGCGTAATCGCTTCCTTCTCAACACCGGGCAGGTTCAGCATCAGGACATACGCATCGGCTGTTTCATATACATCAGCCGCCGGGACTCTGCACCGGACGCCGGCGGTATCCTCCGCGGGCTGTGTTCGTTGTACCGCTACATCTGATTTTGTCATGGTCAAATCTCCTGTTTAACGGATTGAAATTTCACGTGGACGAACTGCTTCTGCCTTCGGCAGTACAACATGCAGCAGACCGTTCTTCAGCTCGGCGCGTATTGCCTGCGGATCCACGGCGTGTGGAAGTTCAACAGTGCGCACAAATTTTCCGGTCACACTCTCCGAGCGGATCCAGTGTGCGCCATCGGGAAGTCCGTGAGGCTTACGCTCGCCCGTCACCGTCAGAAGTCCGTTCTCCAGTGAGATGGTAAGATCCTCTTTGTTCACTCCGGGCAGCTCAACGATCAGCTCACTCTGCGCTTCGCTCTCTGTGAGACTCACCCTCGGCGTCCGGCTGCCACTGGAAACAAATGCGGGCAGCGTAAAATCACCGAACACCTGATCCAGCTCCTTTTCGAGATCCACACTGCTCGTCCACAACGGCTGGATAACGGGGAATCGATTAATTCGCATCAACATTGGTGTCTCTCCTCTTTTTGTTCTCTGAGTTGGTGTCTGTAGTTGTCCTCAGATATCGCAACTCACATGCCAATTTTGTAATCACTTATAAATCAATGGTTTAGCAGATAAACCGGGAAATCGGTCGATTCATTGCTGCCAATTAGACAATATATATGCCATATAGGCATACAAACAATGTCCGGGTTACAATCAAAGAAGACATATTGGCGCATAATCAGTCATTATGGCGTGCAATGATTTTAGTTCGTTCCGTAAAGAGCTGTGACCTGGCAATCAATCCTGCGCCGGGATGAGAAAAACCGGCCACTTCTCTCCGGGCACAAAAAGAAAAAGGGTGACCGCAATGTCTGCAGTCACCCTTCTGATTCCACTGGGTCGGTGAGTCATATTCATCTCCCCGTCCGGCCTTTCACGCGGCGCGACCGTGACATACCAGGACGCCACACCAAGAGGTCTCAGAAACCTCTCAGCTTTACCACTTCAGTCGTGCTGACTCTCCAGCCACCGCTCTGCGTCCAGCGCTGCCTGGCAGCCCGTGCCGGCCGCGGTGATCGCCTGCCGATAAATGCTGTCAGAAACATCCCCCGCGGCAAACACTCCCGGAATATTCGTATACGTTGATTTGTCCGCGGTGATCAGATATCCCACCGGATCCATCTTCAGCTGCTCCTTAAAGAGGGATGTGTTTGGCTGATGCCCGATACCCATAAACACGCCGTCGGTCTTAAGAACTGACACCGCACCCGTCTTCACGTTTTTCAGGCGGACGCCCGTCACGGTCTTTCGTCCGTTCTCCGTCTTTCCCACAATCTCTTCCACCACCGAGTTCCACACAAATGTGATCTTTGGGTTCTTTGACGCTTTCTCCTGCATGATTTTTGACGCACGCAGGGCGTCGCGGCGGTGGATGATTCTCACTATCGAGGCAAACTTGGTAAGAAACGTCGCTTCCTCGATCGCCGTGTCCCCCCCGCCGACGACCACCACTTCCAATCCTTTGTAAAAAAAGCCGTCACATGTAGCGCACGCGGAAACTCCATAGCCCATATACTCTTTTTCCGACGGAAGCCCGAGGAGTTTCGCTGATGCACCGGTCGCAACAATCACTGCATCCGCCGTGTAAGCTTCTTCATCGCTCCAGAGGTGAAACGGCCGCCGGGAGAGATCAACTTTGCTGATATGTTTGAACACGGTTGTTGCACCGAACCGCTGCGCCTGAGCACGGAAATGCTCCATCAACTCCGGACCCATGATACCCTGGGGGAATCCTGGATAATTCTCCACTTCGGTGGTGATGGTAAGCTGCCCGCCCGGCTGAATACCCTCGAACACAACGGGACTCAGGCCGGCCCGTGCGCTATACAGAGCGGCCGTCAATCCGGCCGGCCCCGATCCGATAATAACCAACGTGTGATGTTGGGACATACGATTCTCCATCTGGTTTGATGTCTGTTCGATGCGGGGACAGCCCTCCGCGGGTCACCCTTTCGCGGCCAGGACGATCACGAGCTGATGTTTCGACGTAATCCTGCGGCACCCGTCCGCAGTATCGGACTCCCGCGAAAGCGGGCTTTGAACTCTGCGTCATCCAAACCCGCCAGCGCATGTGTGTCGGGTGCGAGCAAACCTTCGCGCGGCGAAAATCCCGTCTCGGCGGTCGCTGTGCCGTGTTTTGTGTTCCAGGGACAGACGTCCTGACATATGTCACATCCGAAGATCCATCCTTCGAGCCGGTGCGCGAAGTCCCCGGGTAATGGCCCCCGGTGTTCGATGGTGAGATAGGAAATACAGCGTCGTGCATCCACGACGTACGGATCCACAATTGCTGCCGTGGGGCAGGCATCGATACACCGCGTGCAGCTCCCGCACCGGTCAAGTGCCGGGGCATCGGGCTCAAGATCCGCTGTTGTCAGGATCACGCCCAGGAACACCCAGGAGCCATGGGTCTGGGTGATCACGTTTGCATGTTTCCCGATCCACCCGATTCCCGCCCGTTGTGCCCAGGCTTTCTCCATGACGGGTCCCGTATCCACATACCATCGCGAGTTGGACCCTGGTACCTCGCCAGCCAGCCAGCCCGCCACATCGCCCAATCGTGGTTCCAGCACGTCATGATAATCATCACCCCAGGCATACCGCGAGATGTACGACGAGCCGGGAGCGTGGGGGGCGGGCGTGTAGTAATTCATGGCAACGACGATCACCGAGCGCGCGCCGGGGAGGACACGCCCGGGGTCAGTACGTTCCTGCGCACGCCTGCCCATCCAGGTCATGGTCGCTGCATACCCGTTGCGGAGCCATGTCTCGAGATGGGCTCCTTCACGCTCAAGCTGTTCTGCGCGCGCGATCCCGACCCGTGTAAACCCGAGTGTGGAGCATCGCGCTTTCAGCTCCTGTGTAAGAGTATTCACGCTCGCCATCATCCCTCCCGGGCAGATGAATCCACACCAAGGCATTCCTTCATGGATCTGCTCAGACGGCGACCCGCTCGGCGAGGTGGTACCCTTTTGCCCCGAGCGTGATGTATGCCGCCTCAATATCCGGATCGTGTTCAAAAAACAACACCCATCGTTCCTCGGCCGCACGTTTGAGAAGTGTCCTCTTTTCCTCGAGCGTGACCAGGGGACGCAGATCATACCCCATAATCCAGGGGAGCTGCACATGGCTTCGTAGCGGAATGAGGTCGGCGCAATACAGAAGTGTTGTGGAACCGTCGGAAATCAGCGGGCATTGCAGAGCCGTTGTGTGACCAAACAGGGTAAGCAGGCGGATTCCCGAAAACACTTCTCCCTCTCCGTCGGTGAATTCCAGCTGACCGCGTTCCAGCAGGGGGAGAAACTGTTCGCTGACAAAACTTGCCCGGTCCCGTTCGGTCGGCCGGGCTGCCGCATCCCACTGTGCCTTCTGTACATGGTACCGCGCGGCCGGAAACGTCGGCTGGAACACCCCATCCACACGGCGGGTGGCGCCGCCGGCATGATCAAAATGAAGATGTGTGAGAAGTACATCCGTCACGTCCTCCGGCGCCACGCCGTGTTGCCGGAGAGAGGTCAGTAGATTTGATGCCGTACTTTCAAACTTGAAAATTTCCTTCCGCTTCGGATCGTCGGTCTCTCCATTTCCCGTGTCCACCAGGATGGTCCGGCCTTCCCCCCGGACCAGGAGAGCGCGGGCGGCCATGCGGATCCTGTTACGCCCGTCGGCGGGATGTTCCTTTTCCCACAACGGCTTCGGGATAACACCGAACATGGCACCTCCATCGAGGGCGAAGGTTCCCGTTTCAATGCTCCTGACTTCATACGGTCCGATGTTCATACCGGTCTCCCTGGTCTTTTCCCCTACAAAAAAAACAAAGGTCGGTTCCACCTTCCGTATGCCGGACGGGTGAAAACCGACCTTACCCTTTCAGCGGATACTCCGCGAAGGTCTAGCCCTTGCGGAAACGAGACGTTGCCGGGCCCAATTCTGCGAACTCCTTCGTCGGGTGAATCTGTTTCGCCCGTTCCAGCAGAACTTCTTCTGACTCCGGACGTTCAGGATCGGGGATGCAGCAATCCACCGGACATACTGCCGCACATTGCTCCTGGTCGAAATGACCAACACATTCCGTACACTTTTCGGGAACAATGTAGTAAAAATCGTTTGACAGAGCTTCAAACATCTGACCGTTGAATTCATACTGCACGCCGCCGGCATAAATGGCCGTATTGGGGCATTCTGGCTCGCAAGCGCCACAGTTGATGCATTCTTCGGTAATCATCGTTGCCATGAGAATCTTCCTCCGTTTTTGATCTTATCTATCCATACACCATCTGGAGTAACCCTAACGTAACCAAAACAACCCGTAATTGCAATAACCGGAAGGGTCAGATCCCCCTCAGGTAATGGTAAAATAGCGGGCTTCCGGATGATGAACGATCAGCGCATTTGTGCTTTGCTCGGGATCCAGAGAGAATTCATCCGTAAGCTGGACACCGATCCGGGTTCCATCCAGCAGAGCGAACAACTTTGTCTGATCTTCGAGATTGGGGCATGCCGGGTAGCCGAAGCTGTATCGCGAACCCTGATATCCCTGCGAGAAAAGGCGCCGGATCTCCGGCGCATCCTTCCCGGCGATCCCGAGTTCCGCCCGGATCCGCTTATGCCACAGTTCTGCCAGTGCTTCGGCGGATTCAACGCTCAGACCGTGAAAATACAGATATTCGGTGTACGCGTTGGCCGCAAAGAGGCGGGCGGAATGTTCGGATGCCGTCTTTCCCATGGTCACGAGATGAAACGCCGCGACATCCATCCGACCCGATGAACGCGCCGCAAAATAGTCCGAAAGACAAAGATGCCGGTCGCCCCGCTGGCGGGGAAACGTGAACCGTAACCGCTCCGTCCGTTGATCATCCTCATAGATGATCAGATCGTTCCCCTCAGACTGACAGGGAAAGTACCCGTAAACAGCTCGGGGATCAAGGAGGCGTTCCGCTTTACATTGTTCCTTCAGCCGTTCCAGCTCCGGATACACCTTTTCCTGCAGGAGTGCGCGGTATGCCTCTTCGGACTGTCTTCCCTTCCTCACCTGCCATTGCCCGCGGATGAGCGCAATCTCATTGATATACGCAAACACTTCGTCCAGCGCGATACCGTCGTGTACACGAGTCCCCCAGAACGGCGGTACGGGAGGAGGCACATCAGTCCGGACGGCCGACCGTGCATGACCAGGCGCAGAAACGGAAGGGTCCGCGGACTCTTTGTACCGGGCATCTTCGCGTTGCGCCAGAGCGATTTTCGCCTCCGTACCGGTGAGGCCCTCTTCCTCATCGTCGGCCACTCCGGTCTCCTGGACAAGCTGTCCCGTGACAATCTGTTCCATATACCGTAACCCGTCGAATGCATCGTTGGCGTACAGCACGGAACCCCGGTAGTGAGACCGCAGATCCTGCTCCACGTACCGCCGCGTCAGCGCGGCACCACCGAGAATAACCGGCAGTGTGATGTTCCGTTCATTCATAACCTGGAGATTTTCCTTCATGATCAGGGTTGACTTTACCAGCAATCCGCTCATCCCGATGGCGTTGGCATGATGCTCAGCCACGGCATTCAGCATCGTCTCGATCGGACACTTGATCCCGAGATTCACCACATGATAACCGTTGTTCGTCAGGATGATATCCACGAGGTTTTTGCCGATATCATGGACATCACCCTTGACGGTCGCCAGCACCATCGTGCCTTTTGCCCGCGTGGCCGATTTGTCCATAAACTGTTCGAGGTATGCCACCGCACTTTTCATCACTTCGGCCGACTGCAACACGAAGGGAAGCTGCATCTGGCCGCTTCCGAACAGCTCTCCGACAACCTTCATTCCTCCCAGGAGGATGGTGTTGACGATATCAAGCGCGGCATACGAGCGCAGGGCTGTATCCAGATCGGCCTGTAATCCCACCTTGTCACCATCGATAATCCGTTGCTTGAGGCGGTCCTCCACGGAACTGCTCGCGGCAATGGGTGTTTTTTTCTGTGCCGTGTGCGTGGTATAGTAGGCCATCAGCTCGGTGAGCGGATCGTACACCTGTTTGCGGATCTTCGGAGCGTCACTCATCCCGGCACCTCCTCAAATCTCCGTTCATCGAAAATCAACTGACGGCAGATCTCCCGCCCCCGTTCATCAATCTTGTATAACGGCATGATCTTTCCTGCGTGGACGATCGCCATATCCAGCCCCGCTTCGAGCGCGTAGTGCAGGAAAACGCTGTTCAGAACATGGCGCGCTGCCGGGGAAAGGCCGAAGGAGATGTTGCTTACGCCCAGCACCGTCTGCACTCCCGGGAGTTCCTTTTTCACCCTTCTGATGGCATCGAGGGTCTCGATCCCTGCACGCCGGAACTCTTCATCCCCGGACCCGAGGGTGAATGTGAGCATATCAAAGATCAGATCATGGGGTTTCATCCCGTACCGCTCCACGGCGATGGCATGGATCCTCCGGGCGATTGCCAGCTTCCTGTCTGCCGTCTTGGCCATCCCCTCTTCATCGATGGTCAGCGCGATCACGGCAGCACCATACGCCTTGCACAACGGAAGTATCACGCTGATCCGTTCTTCGCCGTCTTCAAGGTTTATGGAGTTGATGATCGCCTTGCCGCCGAGCCGCTGGAGGGCTTCTTCGATCACCGGCGCTTCGGTGGAGTCAATCACAATCGGAAGTGATACCTGTGTGTTGAAGCGCGAGATAATTTCGCGCATGTCCTGGCTCTCGTTGCGCCCGACGTATGCCGCACACACGTCCACCATGTGAGCGCCCTCCCGCACGGCTTCTTTTCCCATCGCCACAATACCTTCCCAATCCTCCTTTGCCAGCAGTTCCCTGAACAATTTGCTTCCGTTTGCATTGGTGCGTTCCCCGATCAGGACCGGAGGAGGATCAACATGGAACGGCGAGAACTGATACAGGCTCGATGCTGCCGGTGTAAAATCCGGTGTGCGCGGGCTGGGTGAAAGCCCCCCGACCGATGCGACGAGCTGGCGGATGTGCTCGGGCGTTGTCCCGCAACATCCACCCACAACCTGCACACCCTGATCCTTGACAAACCGTGTAAGATAGGAGGTAAAATCCCGGGGCGTGAGATTGTAGTGCGCGTGACCGCCGATGTTCTCAGGAATTCCTGCGTTCGGCATCACAAACAGAGGTATGGGGCTGGCGCTGGAGAGGGTCCGGACATGTTCAGACATTTCCATGGGACCCGTGGCGCAGTTCAAGCCGATAACGTCTATATCATACGGCTCCAGGGAGACCAGCGCCGCGCCGATTTCGGTGCCGAGCAGAAGTGTGCCCATCGTTTCAACGGTGACCGATACGATAATGGGAACCCGGCAGCGGGCATCGGTGAAGTACGAGAAAATACCGTACAATGCGGCTTTCGCCTGCAACACATCCTGGCAGGTTTCAAGGCAGAGAAGGTCCGCTCCTCCTTCAACAAGTCCGCGCGCCTGAACAGCGTACGCATCCGCCATCTCGCGGAATCCAATGTGACCCAGCGAAGGCAGTTTGGTCGTCGGACCCATGGATCCCGCAACAAACCGGGGATGATCCGGGGTTGAATATGCCGAGACCATGTCCTTTGCGAGCCGGGCGCTCGCAAAGGAAATCTCGTAGGAACGATCGGCGAGACCGTACTCTGCGAGGACGATTGACGCGGAGCCGAAGCTGTTCGTCTCGATGATGTCACAGCCGGCATCCAGGTAGTCCCGGTGGACATGCTGCACCGCAGAAGGTTTTGAGAGGACGAGGATTTCATTACACCCGTTCAAATGTTCGCCGCCAAAATCTTCGGCAGTCAAATCCTGACCCTGCAGATGCGTCCCGGTGGCCCCGTCAAACACAAGCACCTTTTCGCGGAGCATGTCGCGGAATGATCGCATACCTTCTCCTATGGCATCCTGAGTTTTGTTGAATAGTACTCTGCCATCATGGTGCGCACAACCTCGGCGGCCGGCGTAATGGTGCGGACGAGTCCGGCGCTCTGTCCGGCCTCGAACATGCCTTCTTCCAGATTTCCTTCGAAGATCCCCATTCTCTCACGTTTCTTCCCGAGCAATTCCTCAAGCTCGGCCCGGTCCGCACCCCTGCGCTCGGCCTGTTGCGCTCTGGCGGTAAATGGTGTCTTCAGCATTCGCACGGGCATCAACGACCGGAACGTCAAAGCCGTATCGCCGTCCTGCGCATCAACAACCCGTTGTTTGTAGAGATCGTGGGCCGATGATTCCACGGTGGCAGCGAACCGTGTTCCCACCTGAACCGCTTCGGCGCCCAGCGCAAAGACCGCCGCCATTCCGCGTCCGTCCGCTATTCCGCCGGCCGCGATGACCGGGATGGAGACGGCATCCACAACCTGGGGAACGAGCGTGAGGGTCGTGATCTCGTCGATACCATTGTGTCCTCCGGCCTCGAACCCCTCCGCCACAACGCCGTCACAGCCTGCGTCCACCGCCTTGCGGGCATGTTTTACTGCGGCCACAACATGCAGAACGATACAGCCGGCTTCTTTGAGCGCCGGCGTGTAGGTCATCGGGTGACCGGATGATGTGAGCACGATCCGCACACCTTCTTCCGTGCAGACCAGGATCAGGTCGGCAACGTCACGCCGGGCGAGCGGAATATTCACGCCGAACGGGGCCGTGGTCCCCTGCCGTACCGTCCGAATCTTCTCCCGCAGCAATTCCGGCTTCATCGATCCGGAACCGAGCACCCCCAGCCCTCCTGCCTGTGAAACAGCAAGTGCGAGCTTCGCACCCGACGCCCATACCATTCCCGCCTGGATGATCGGATACCGGATCCCGAGCAGCCGCGTGACGCGTGTGGAAAGTGGGGGGAGGGTCTCAGTTGCCATGCGTGGATCGTGTACTAGTTGCTGCCGAACAACTCCGGGATCACGGCTGTGACGCCTGTCAGAGAGTAGACGGCTGTCCCGGGTGCTGTCGGTTGGAGGCGCAAAAGGTGGTCGCCGAACTCCGCGTTGCGGACAACATTATAGAGGCGTGGGCCGTCGAGCAAGACCACACTCTGTGACCCCTGTGCTATCTGTACATCCCTTCCCGCGTTGACCGCCGTCAGAGGGACTCCGTCTTGCTGGACGATTACCTCGCTCTTCCCCGATTTCGACGGGCTCAAAACCAGGTTCGCTTCAATGCCGCTGTACCGGACAACAACATGGCCGGAGTCCTGCGGATGCCCCTGCCAGCGGAAGCATTCGCGTTCATTCAACCAGGCGCCCCGGAAGTAGAGCCGCCCATCCATGTAGATCCCCGGATCCGCATATTCGAGGAGGGATTCCGGTGCAACACCCTCAACATTCCCGATACTCCCGCGGAGGTAACCTGCGAGTATTTCGGGTGTCGCGCGGTAACAGACTGCACCGGGACGGTCGGTTTCACGCAACGGCACCGTAAGATCGGGTAACTCTTCCAGCGGACTCGCCTCATACAACAGACTCTGGAGAGCCCGCTCAAAGGAGACATACCCTCCTTCACCCGCATTCTGACAGCGGACGAAACCATCCTTGTCTATCAGCTGTTTGGTCGGCCAGATCCGGTTTCCATACATGGACCAGACAAGCTGTGCATTGTCCATCATCACCGGGTACGGAATGCCAAGCCGCTTGATCGCTTCCTGGACGTGTTCAACATTCGCTCCGAACTGGAACTTGGGCGTATGAATACCCACGACCGCAACCCCCATGGAGCTGTACTTGGCGTGCCAGTCCAGAACGTACGGTAACGAACGTAACGAGGCGGTGCAGGAATAGTCAAAGAAATCCAGAAGGACGATCCGTCCGCGGAGGTCACCAAGGAAGACAGGTTCTCCGTTCAGCCAGAAATCGCCGAGCAATTCTCGCGCCTGCACGCGACGTGGTAATATTTCCTGAATAGTCATGGTCCTAAAAAAAATATACCCATTCAGGTTCTGAATAGCAAACCGCCGAAAACTGCGGGAAACGAGGAGGTTACAGAATTCTATCTGAGAGGAGCTTGAGGGTTGTCAGGATCACCATGACAATAAAAACCGGGCGGATAAACCGTGCCCCCCGTTTTACAACCATTCCGGAGCCGAGGCGAGCTCCGAGAATCTGTCCCAGAGCCATCACCGCGCCGGGCAGCCAGAGGATGTGCCCCCCGAGGCCAAAAACAACAAACGAGACAATATTGCTTGTAAAATTCATCACCTTTGTATATCCAGTGGCCCGTGTGAGATGAAAGCCGAGCCCGAGGACGAACGCCATAGCCCAGAATGAACCCACACCGGGGCCAAAAAAACCATCGTAGAAGCCGAGCAGAAGGCCCATGCTCGTGTAGAACATCAAGCGCGGGATTTTAGGACGGCCCTGGATGGATCCGAGGTCGGGCGTGAGGAGCATATACACGGCGATGCCGAGCAACAGAAATGGAATCACCACATTCAGAACACTGGCGTCAATCTGCTGCACAGCGATGGTGCCGATCGCGCTCCCGGCGAGCGTATAGAGAATGCCGGTCCACGCATCGGCAAGCGGGACGACGCCTGCCCTGACATAGTGCCGGGCGGCGGTAAAGCTGCCGAAGCTTGCCTGGAACTTGTTGGTACCCAGCACCATCTGTGGCGGCAGGCCGAGGCTGAGCAGGAGTGGCACGGTGACCATTCCTCCTCCGCCTGCAATGGCATCGATCCATCCGGCGAGCAACCCCCCCGCAAACAGGACAGGATACATCCAGGGTGTGACCTCGAAAGTCATCGCCGCCGGTCGATTCTCCTTCCGTCAATGACCACAACAAATTCGCCCTTGAGCTCCTTGGTGCCCAGTGTCCGGTACAGACCGGCTGCCGTATCGTGATAGATCTGCTCGTCGGGCATGGTAAGATTAAACGCAAGACAGCAGCGCCGTGTTTCCCCGAATGTATCGGCGAGATCACGGAGGAGTGACGAGAGACGGTAGGGGGTTTCCATCAGGACAATGGCGCGTTGTTCCTGCAGCAATTGCCGCAACTCGGCCCGGCGCCGCTCTTTTTTTGGCGACAACCAGCCGTAGTACAGAAACTTGTCAATCGAAAATCCCGTGACCGTGAGTGCGGGGAGGAGAGATGATGCTCCGGGGATGGGAACCACCCGGATCTTCTGTTCTATCGCCTTACGTACAAGAAGTTGACCGGGATCGGAGAATACGGGCGTGCCACAATCGGATATGACAGCGACGTTCTTCCCGCTGCGGAGGACTTCCAGAATGGTGTGTGTGGCCGCGGCTTCGTTGTGCTCGTTGAGAGTCTCGAGAGGCTTAGTCACCTGGAAATGACGCAGCAGGCGTTCGCCCTCGCGCCGTTCTTCACAGACAACGAGATCCACCGAACGCAGGACGGACAGGCCGCGGAAGGTCATGTCGTCGGCGTTTCCGATCGGCGTCGCCACAAGATACAGCAAGCCCGTCATTCAGGCCTCACGATCTCTCCGCGTTTCCCAACTCCCCCACGCCATCAACAAGAGGGCCATTGCCGGGACGGCAATCAGCAATCCGACAAAGCCGAGAAAATATCCAAAGACCATAAGGCTCAGGATGAGCACCACAGGATGGAGTCCTACCTGGTGCCCGATGATCTTGGGAGCGAGCACCGTCGCCTCGAGGATTTTTTGACCGAGATACAGGATGACGACCCCGAATACTTTCGAGACCACCGGATCACCGCTGAACATGGCAACAAGCGACGCAACGATCAGGCTTACCACAAGTCCGACATACGGAATAAAATTCAGAATACTGGTCATGACACCCAGAACAAGGGCATACCGGACCCCGATGATCCATAAAGCGGTCGCGGATATCATGCCCTGAATGAGTGCGACTGCGAGCGCCCCGCGGAGATAGCCTCCCAGCAATCCATCAACCCGCGCCACAAACTCCCGCACCTGCGGCCGGCTCCGTATCGCAAAGAACCGGTAAAACCGCTCCCCGATCTGAGGGAAATCCTTGAGCACATAGAACACGAGAAACGGAATAATGACGGCGTTGATGACATGCAGGGCAACCGATGTGATACCCGTGAGCAGGTCGATAACACCGTCGATGAGACTCCTGAATACATCTTCGAGCCGCGGGACGAGTTCCGAACTCAGCATCTGTCGTACATTCGCCGCCGGTATTCCGAATGACTCGAGTGTCTCCGCGACGCTTCCTGAATCGAGCCACGCGGTGACCCCGGCCAGGAGAGTGCGCATCCCCTGCAGGATTCCTTCGAACTGTACGAACACAATCGGAAGAACAAACACAGCGATCCCGGCAACTGCCCCCACGAGAAATATCACGAGGACCAGGCTTCCGGCCCAGCGCGGCACTCCCCGTCGTGCGAGCCGGGTGACAATCGGGTCAAGCACATAGGCCATCAGAAACGCGAGCAGGAACGGCACCAGAAGTCCGAAGAGCGTTACAAATGTCCAAAGACCCAGCAGCACGAGTGTCAGCGTGATCGATCGCCCGATCAGCACATGATCACGGTACGGGAGGAGGAAGAAGATCACGAGTCCGGCCACGACAAAAGGGGAAAGTATGGATCGAACGGTGATGCCGACTGCGATCAGCGCGAGGACACTGATAAACGGAAGAAATATCTCGGAAACCGAAAAACTCCGTGAGGCCGGCGACAGCTGCGGGGGAGGTTCAGCGGGTATCGAAGGAGACGGTGGCAGTGGGCGTCGCCGGGGCATGGTCACCTCCCGGTGTGCCCGAATCCACCGGCACCACGCGTTGTGCTTTCAAGTTCATCCTGCACAACCCAGTCGGCCCGCACAAACGGGGCGATCACCATCTGCGCTATCCGGTCTCCCCGCCTGACGACAAAGGGCTCTGTGCCGAAATTCGACAGGATTATCCGGACTTCTCCCCGGTAATCAGAATCAACCGTACCGGGCGAGTTGAGAATGCCGACCTGGTGTTTAATTGCCAGGCCACTCCGCGGACGAACCTGCGCCTCGTAGCCGGCCGGCACAGCAATGGCAAACCCGGTCGGGATGAGGACCGTAGAAGCAGGCAGTATCACAAGATCGTTCTCGACCGCCGCGCAGATATCCATGCCTGCCGAACCATCAGTAGCGTAAGAAGGCAGGGGGATATCGGACATCGAGTGTGACAACCGTGTTATGCTGATTTTCACGAAACCACCGGTTCCTGAACGTGTTTTGCAAACTCTTCCGGGAATCGTTTGATCGCGCTCTGTACGGGCCAGGCCGCGGCATCACCCAGAGCACAAATCGTGTTTCCTTCAATATTGTCTGCAATATCAAGGAGGAGTTCCAGGTCGGCCTGTGTGGCGTCGTTGGCGCAGAACCGGTTCAAAATCTTCTCCATCCACCCGGTTCCTTCGCGGCACGGTGTGCACTGTCCGCACGACTCGTGATGATAAAACCGCGTGATTCGGGTGAGAACCTGCACGAGATCGGTATCTTCATCCATCACAATAATGCCTGCTGTACCCACGGAGGATCCCGCGGCTTTCAGGCTTTCCACATCCATACAGACTCCCTCAAGGGCATCACCCCGGAGAACCATTGTGGAAGACCCGCCCGGTATGACCGCTTTGATGGCCTTGTTCCCGGGTACGCCGCCGGCGTAGATGTTGATGATGTCCAGAAGCGGAACACCCGTGGGCATCTCATAGACGCCCGGTTTGTTCACATGTCCGCTCACCCCGACGAGCAGGGGGCCGGGGTGCTTTGACGCACCGATCCCCGCATACGCTTCGGCACCAAGGCGGAGGATAATCGGCACGTTGGCAATTGTCTCGACGTTGTTGATCGTGGTCGGACATCCCCACAATCCATTCTGTGCGGGAAACGGCGGCTTCACGCGGGGATATCCCCGGTGACCTTCAAGAGAGTTCATCAGGGATGATTCTTCACCGCAGATGTACGCGCCGGCACCCCTGTGGATGTAGAGCTCTGTGTCGAATCCGGAACCAAGAATGTTCTTTCCGATATAGCCACGTGCATATGCGTCGTCCACGGCTTTTTGCACCAGGTCGATCCAATGTTTGTACTCCCCGCGAACGTACAGGTACGCCGTCGTGATACCCATCGCGTAGCAGGCGATGATCGTGCCTTCGATCAGGAGATGGGGATTACTCTCAAATATCTGCCGGTCCTTAAATGTCCCCGGTTCGCTCTCATCCCCGTTAATACAGAGGTACTTGGGTTTTGTGGACTCCTTCGGCATGAAGGTCCACTTGAGGCCCGTCGGAAAACAGGCACCACCGCGTCCGCGTAAGTTGGACCGCTTAACTTCATCGGTGATTTCTGCCGGGGCCTTGCTCAGGGCCGAGCGCAGCATGGCATACCCGCCATGTGCTTCGTAGGTGTCGATGTGATGAAGATCTTTTATCGGAGGGAGCAGGAGGGGTTCCATGTTACTTGAGCTCCTTGAGCACTGTGTCCACCCCCTCGGGATCGAGGTTTTCGTAATACCGATCGCCGATCTGCATGACAGGCGCGGTGCCACAGGAACCGAGGCACTCGGCTTCTACGAGGGTAAACCGCTTATCCGGCGTTGTCTCTCCCACCTTGATGTTCAGGCGGTCTTCAATATGGCGGACGATCCGCTCGCTGTTCCTCAGCATGCAGGAGACGTTTGTGCAGACCTCTATTTTGTGCTTCCCGACGGGCTTTCGGTTAAACATCGTGTAAAACGATACAACCCCGAACACGTGGTGGTCAGGAATACCCAGAAGCTGCGCGACGTACTGCATTCCTTTTTCGGAAATCCACCCGTGCTCCCCCTGCCACATCCAGAGCGCTTCGAGCACGACGGCCTGCGGGTGCGGGTACCGTGTTTTGAGTTCCTCTATCCGTCGGAGGTTTTCCTCCGACAACTGTTCCGGTTGTTGCGTAGTGTTCATAGGACCTTGTTGTAAACCGATGTACCCCCAAACCCCGGGGCGTTCGGGGAGTGTCGGACTATTTATCAGCTTCACCCATGACGGGATCGAGGCTGCCGATTACCGCCACGATATCAGAGATCATCCCCCCTTTGAGCATAATGGGGAGAGCGGAGAGATTACTCGTTGATGGAGAACGGATTTTCATCCGCCACGGATGCCCCGTGCCGTCGGAGACAATATAGAAGCCCAGCTCCCCCTTTGAGGATTCGATGGCGTGGTAAATTTCTCCGATCGGCGGATCGATGCCGATGTTGATCAACATAAAATCGTGGATCAACTCTTCCATTTTTGTGTACGTCTTTTCCTTCATCGGTAGGACGCGTTTGGTGTCAAAGGCGTTGTACGGACCCCCGGGGAGTTTATCGAGGGCCTGCCGGAGGATCCCGGCACTCTCACGGATCTCCGCGAGGCGCACATAAAACCGTGCGAGGGCGTCGCTTTCGGGAAATGTTATGACAGAAAAATCAAGTTCGGGGTAGACGAGATACGGAGCATCACGACGCAGATCCCGGGGCACACCCGCCGCCCGCAGTAACGGGCCTGTAAGCCCCCAGGCGATCGCATCCTCACGTGAAATCCTGCCCACATTCTCGCACCGGTCGATAAAAATCCGGTTGTGCTGCAGCAACGATTCCGCCTCGCGTAAATCCGTCTCAAAGCCGTCAAGAAATGTCCGGAGCATCGTGGAACAGAGCACAGGCCAATCCTGCTGCAATCCGCCGATACGCGTATAACTTGTGGTGAAGCGGGCACCGCACAGCACATCGTAGATATCCAGGAGTTTTTCCCGCTCCCGGAATGTCCAGAGCAGCACGGTTAACGCCCCGACGTCCATCGCCATGCTGCCGATCGCAACAAGGTGCGAAGCGACACGTGCCATTTCACAAACGAGAACGCGGATAAATTGCGCCCGGCGGGGGGTTTCAATTCCCGCCAGCTTTTCCACGGCGAGGACATAGGCGACATTGTTGGATAACGGAGAGAGGTAGTCCAGCCGGTCGGTGTGTGGAATGAACTCATGATAGGTGCTGGCTTCCGCGATCTTCTCATACCCCCGGTGCAGATAGCCGAGTTCGGGCACTGCCGCCAGAACGGTTTCCCCGTCCAGTTTGATCAGCAGGCGCAGGACGCCGTGCGTCGCCGGATGCTGGGGTCCCATGTTGAGGATCATGGTGTTTTCCAGCGGGTCGTCCAGACTCACTGTCGTATCCTGGTCCTCCAACGCGGCAAGAATCTGGCTTCGCTGTGGATCGTCTGACGGTCGTAATGGCACGGATCAGTTCCGATGATCGTAATGGTACTGTACCTCCCCGTCAACGCCGGGGAAGCGGAAGCGAATCTGGGATTCCCATCAGGGGGAAGTCCTTGCGTAACGGATGGTACTCAAACTCCTCCGGCATGTACATGCGGCGCAGGTCGGGGTGTCCCGAGAACCGGATGCCGAACATGTCAAACGTCTCCCGCTCATGCCAGTTTGCACCCGGCCACACACCCGAGACCGTGGGCACAACAGGATCCTGCTCTTCCACACGGACCTTCAGCCGCAGATACCGTTTGTACTGAAGAGAATACAGGTGATACACTACTTCGAACCGGCCCTCGGGCAGATACCGGTCGACAGCCGTGACATCGATGACCATATCAAACGCCAGGGACGGATCCGTCTTCAAGGCTTCGCAGACGCGTACAATGTCCGGAAGCGCGACCAGCAGCGTGAGTTCTCCCCGGAATTCAGACGATGAAAGGACACTCCCGGGCACGAGGGTATTCAGTGTGTCAACCAGGCCGTCCATCATGAGACCGATTCCGGAATGGTGATCTGTTCTTTGCGGGAGCCTCCGCCACCGGCGTGTTCCCGCGCAATCTTTTTCTGAAGTTCGATCAGGGCGTGCAGAAGCGCTTCGGGGCGCGGCGGACAACCGGCCACGAAGATATCCACGGGAAGAAACTGATCAATCCCCTGCACGACGGAGTAGGAACGGAACATCCCTCCGGACGAAGCGCATGCGCCCATCGAAATGACCCACTTGGGATCCGGCATCTGGTCGTAGATCTTCCGGACCACCTTCGACATTTTATACGTGACTGTGCCCGCAACGATGATCACGTCACACTGGCGGGGTGTAAAGCGCATCACTTCGGAACCAAAACGGGCAATATCAAACCGTGGAGAAGCTGTCGCCATCATTTCGATCGCGCAGCATGAAATGCCCATCGGCATCGGCCAGAGAGAATTTTTTCTCGCCCAGCCGATCACTTCGTCAAGCCGTGTTGTCAGAAATCCGTCACTCTGCAGCCGGTCCGGTCCCATCACCAACCCTCCCTCTCGTTCCCATTGCCCGCACCCGGGCGTCCATCATCCATTGGTAGTCCCACGGTTGTCATTTCCAGTCCATCCCCCCTTTACGCCATTCATAGATCAGGCCGATCACAAGGATAAAGAGAAACATCCCCATCCCGATAATGCCCGCGGCATCCAGAGTGCGGAAGACGACTGCCCACGGGTAGAGAAAGACGATTTCGATATCAAAAACGATGAAGAGCATCGCCACGAGATAAAACTTCACGGAGAAACGCTCCCGCGCGGTCCTGATGGGCTCCATCCCGCTTTCGTACGTCGAAAGTTTTTCCTCGGACGGTCGGCGTGGACCCAACCACCGGCTGATGTTTGTAAACACGACCCCGGCAAGAACGCCGATGAGGATCATGAACGAAATCGGGATGTACTGTTCCATTGTTCCTAACAAGCGTGGAGGTAGGAAAGTTTGCTTCCAGGGGGGTAATCTACGGAAAACACGCCAGAATGTCAACGAAACGAGGGGATCAGCTGATCCCATCGTACATCGTATCGATCAGACGTCCGTACCGTTCTTCGACGACCTTGCGGCGTACTTTCTGGGTCGGGGTAAGTTCTCCCTCTTCGATGGAAAACTGCTTCTCCAATAGCGTGAACCGGCGCACCCGTTCGTAATTGGCCAGATCTTTCTGAATTTTGTTGATTTCTTTGTCGATCAGCTCGTTTATCTCCGGCTCCTTCACGAGATCGGCGACAGAGGCATAGGTGATGTTCCGGGCATCGGCAAATTCCGCCAATGCGTCAAAATCGGGGACGATCAGGGCGGTGAGGAACATACGCCGGTCTCCGATCAGCATAAACTGCTCGATATATTTGTTGGAAAGGAAAAGATTCTCGATGGGCTGCGGGGCAATGTTCTTTCCACCCGAGCTGACAAAGAGGTGTTTCTTCCTGTCGGTAATATGAAGAAATCCCTCCGCATCGATATTCCCTATGTCGCCGGTACGGAGCCATCCTTCTTCATCAATCGCTTCCCGGGTGGCCTTTTCATCATTATAATAGCCTTTCATGATGTTCGGACCCCGTGCCAGGATCTCGCCATCAGAGGCAATCTTGATTTCAACTCCCGGAATCGGGTGGCCCACCGCACCAAACTTGTAATTTTCCAGTCGGTTTGCCGTGATGACCGGGGAGCTTTCGGTGAGTCCGTATCCCTCAATCACCTTGAGTCCCACCGCTTCAAAAAACTCTCCAAACTCTTTTGCGAGCGCGGCACCGCCGGAGACGAAGAACCGCATTCTCCCGCCTGTCCGTTCGCGCAACTTGCCATACACAAGCTTGTCCGCAACCGCATGATTGAGCCGGAGCCCGATGGGAATGGAACCTTTGCGTGCCGCCCGGGCATACCGGTGACCTATGTCCAGCGCCCAGAAGAATATTTTCTTCTTCAGGGGGGAGCCGGCATCAACCTGTTTCATCACACGGCTGTAGATCCGTTCGAAGAGCCGTGGGACGGTGGTAACGATTGTCGGGCGGACCTCGATCATATTGTCCCGCACGGTTTCCACACTCTCGGCGTAGGCAATCGTGGCCCCGCAGGCCATTGCGGTGTAATAACCGGCCATACGTTCAAAACTGTGGGAGAGCGGGAGGAAGGACAACATCCGATCCTGGGTGCCAAATTCGATCACTTCAGCCGAGGCGATAACATTGCTGACAAGGTTGTTATGCGTGAGCATGACGCCCTTGGGATTTCCCGTGGTTCCGGATGTATAAATAAGGGTCAGCAGGTCGTCCGGCTGAACGCTCCGGATACTCCTGGCGAGCAACTCGGGATCCTCTTTGCGCCGTTTTTCCCCCATCTCGTGGACTGAGGTCAAGCCAATAGTGTCCGGTTCGGGTATCTGCCCCTTGTCACTGATGAGGATCACCCTTTCCAGCGTCTTGATGTCAGGATACACCCGCATCACCTTGTTCAGCTGGAACTGGTTGGACACGATCGCAATTTTCACGCCGGCATCATTGAAGATATACTCGATCTGTTTGGCAGTCATTGTAGGATACAACGGCACCCCCACCGCGCCAAGAGCAACAATGGCCTGATCGCTGATGACCCATTCGGGTCTGTTCTCAGATATGATTGCCACGCGGTCACCACGTTCGATCCCCAGGGCAGAGAGCCCGAACGCGAAGGTTTCGACTTTTGACCGCATTTCGCTGTAAGAGATCCCTTTGTACGATCCATCGGACTTGTACATCAACGCAGGCCGGGAATCCTTTTCGAATTTCTCGGTCAGTCGCTGGAACATTTCAGGGATCGTGCGGAACTCGACCGCAACTGCCATGGGGGATTCCTGATTATTTGGAGAGTGGAGGGGCTAGGGTTCAAACATAGGGCACAGGAAGGTCAAATGCAAGATGTTAAATCAGATACGTGACCCGGAAAGCCGGCAAGCGCATAGTTCGTAAAAAAGAATCACTCCTCATGAAAATTTTTACTTGACTTATCCCCCCTTAGATTGTATATTTTCCGCCGTGCTTCCCGGCGCGTTATACAATCGCAGGAAGTGAATGCCGGAAGTTATTACCGTTCATTGTACTATAGATCATACCACCCACTCCGGGGCCCCTTAACTCTGGGAATACGCATGGTTCTCTGCGAAAACCACACCAGAAAGATCTCCCGCGCCCCGGCGATTCATTTTCGTGATAGTGTTAAGAATACAGTTGCGCATACAGACCCCCCGGGGGGGACTATACAGTCTGGGAATGCGTGAGCATTGTTTTGTTGACGGTTTGCCCATCTACGTGGAGTTGTTCATGGCTCGTAACCAACCAGTGTCCGGATCATCTATCAAAACCCGCGTTACGCCCGCGCCTCCTTCTTCCTTTCCGATGAATGAGACGGTAATGGACCTGGCGCTGGACTGCCGTGACTATTACGGCGACAATGAGCTTGCGGCAGATGTCCTTCGTTCCAAATACCTGGCTCCAAACGAACAGGGCCCCATGCACCTCTGGGACCGCATCGCGCGTGCTGTCGCATCAGTAGAGACTTCCGACCGTGAACACTGGCAACACCGATTTCTTGAAATCCTCTTTGATTTTACATTCGTCCCGGGTGGAAGGGTGATGCACGGAGCCGGACGTGAAGATGCACGACGACGCCCCACGCTCTCCAATTGTTACGTCATCCCGATTGAAGAAGACAGCATTGAAGGGATTTACCGTTGTTTGAGTGAATCGGCGATGGTCTACCGGACGGGCGGCGGCGTGGGGACGGATCTTTCAACTCTCCGTCCGGAAGGGGCGCCCGTAAATGCAACGATCGACCATTCGCCGGGTGCCACCGCGTTCATGAACCTGTTCAGCGAAAGCACCAACACGGTTTCTCAGGCGGGTCGCCGCGGTGCCCTGATGTTAACCATGCGGGTCGACCACCCGGACATCGAGCGGTTTATCACCATCAAGAACGATCCCCGCCGCACCCGCGTCCAGCACGCGAATGTCAGCGTGTTGATCACCCATGAATTTATGGACGCCGTCACGAACGACCGGCCGTTCGATCTGCGATGGAACGGCAAGACCTATCGCACAGTCAACGCACGCGAACTCTGGTTCAAGATCATCAAAAGCGCTCACGCCTCCGCCGAACCGGGCATCATCTTCTGGGATACAATGCGGGATTACCACAACGTCGAGTACGCCAATCCCCTCACCAGCACCAACCCGTGCGGCGAACAGCCCCTCGCATCATACACCGCGTGTAATCTCGGCAACATCAATCTGAACAAGTTCGTCGGGGCGGACGGAGAGTTTGAGTATGAGCGTCTTGCGGAGGTCACCCGTGTGGCTACCCGCTTTATGGACAACATCATCGAATACAACATGGAAAATCATGCGCTGGAGAAGATCCGGAAGGCCGTGGCTTCCGATCGCCGCATCGGACTCGGTATCACCGGTCTGGCCGACGCATTGATGCTCATGAAGATCCGGTACGATTCGCAGGCAGCGCTGGATGCAACCGATCGGATCATGCAGACCATTCGCGACGAAGCATACCGGACATCCATTGCGCTTGCGCGTGAAAAAGGCGCTTTCCCGCTCTTCCAGTGGGAAGGATACGCCCGCAGCAAGTTTGTCCAGTCTCTTCCACGGGACATTCAGGAGGATATCCGGAAACACGGAATCCGCAACAGCACTGTGCTCACCGTTCCCCCGGTCGGCACCGGCTCCATCGTTGCCCAGACAAGCTCGGGCATCGAGCCCGTGTTCTGCACGAGCTACCGCCGCCGGGTGAAGAACAATGACGGCGAAACGTTCTCTGAATACAAAGTCTTTCACCCCCTCGTGAAAAAACTTTTCGGCGACGATGTAAACCTCCCTGAGTATGTTGTCACCGCACATGACATTGATCCGTACTTCAGGGTCAAAATGCAGGGAGTCATCCAGAAGTATATCGACAGCAGCATTTCCTCAACCGTGAATCTGGCGGAAGACGTGAGTGTTGAGACTGTCGGGGATATCTATCTGACGGCGTACAAGGCCGGCCTGAAGGGCATTACCGTGTATCGGGAAGGAAGCCGCGAAGGAATACTGCAAACAGAGGATTTTGCGCGCAAACAGATCGGGCAGGACAAAGCAAAACCGGAGTCGCGCGCGGTGAAAGGGCCGCGCACACGCCCCGCGCGTACCCATGGCGTCACCGAACGGGTGAAGACCGGGGAAGGTTACCTGTACGTCACGATCAATGAAGACGATTCCGGAATGTGCGAGATCTTTACCACGATCGGAAAAGCAGGCGGAAATGCAGCCGCCCAATCCGAAGCGATCTCCCGGCTGATATCCCTCGCGCTGCGGTCCGGTATTGAGCCACGGGAAGTCATCAAACAACTCAAGGGAATATCCGGGCCCACGTCTGTCTGGGACGGACAGGGAGGCCAGATTCTCTCGACCCCCGATGCAATAGGGAAAGTACTCGAACGCTACCTGGACGAGCGGGACGAAATCTTTGCCCTGCGCGCTGCCAAAACAAAGAAGGGTAAATCCCACGTATCCGGACTCCGTCAGCCAGACGGATCAAAGGCCGTCTCCGGCTCTACATGCCCCGAATGCGGCAGTACGGTGGAACACATGAGCGGCTGCGTCGTATGTTATCAGTGCGGTTGGTCGAAGTGCTGACCGGACAAAGCAGAGCCGCAAAGCGAACAGAGAATAGACACATGGCACTCTTCTCTGTAGCCTTTGCGGCTCTCATGTAACCCCCCCCCTCCCGCAACAGCTCCGGATTACAGTACGGCCTTCACCGCCTTCTCAAAGTCCGCTTCCAGTATTGCCCCCACGTGCTTGGAGACAATGTTTCCCTTCCGGTCAACGATAAAGGTTGTCGGAATCGCCTCCACGCCGCCGTACTGGTCTGTGAGCTTCTGATCGCCGATCACGATCGGGTAGCTGATCTTGTTTTTTGCGAGATACGGCGTGACGTCGTTCCACCCGCCACGGTCCAGTGCAATCCCTACGATTTCGAGACCCTTGGACTTGTACTTCTCATAGACATTAATCATTCCGGGGATTTCCCGCCGGCATGGCGAACACCAGGTCGCCCAGAAGTTCACGACCACAACTTTGCCCGTGAGTTTCTTTAATTCGATCGTTTTCCCATCTGCGGTCTTCAGGGAAAAATTCGGCGCGGGGTCGGCGGCAAAGGCCGTTGAGAGGGAAACGCCCAGGACAAGAAGAACTGCTACGACAATCTGAACCGGCTTCATGAATACCTCGTTTTGTGCACGCGTGAAACATTAAATACTGTGAGGATTGTACAGATAAAACACCGGAATGGGTCCTACCGTTCCTTTTTCCCCCCGGAACCGGTTCCCGATGGGCTCCACGCCTCAAGAAATGTTCTGATTTTCGCAGGATCATGACCCTTTCCGGACTCCAGCTCGCCTGTGTCCTGAGAATGCAGCAGGGCCCCGTCCTTTGCGAGGACAAAAAGATGCGGGTATCCCGGAATTTTAGGATACCGTGAAAGGACGGCCTCGTTTTTGTTTTCCTTGCTGTAGTTTACCTTCACAACAACATAATTGCTGTGGAGATACTCCGCAAGTGCCGGATGCCGCATGAACAAGGTATCCAGCCGGTGGCACCAGATGCACCATTCCCCTCCGACATCCAGCAGAACCCTCCGGTCAGAGCGTTTTGCTTCGCGGAGAGCATCGGCAATGTCTTTCGCCGCGTCTCTTTGGGGATCAAATGTTGTCACAGGTGAGTATCCCGCGCCAAACGGCGTCGGGCTTTGAGCAAGGCTGTCGCCGGTGACCACAGAGAGCGCCAGCATCAGCCCCAGTGTTGCCAGAGGTGCAAAGTACTTCATCGCGCAGCGTTTCCCTTCCGATGTTTGTGTCTCGAGTCCCCGCGAAGACGTATCGTCCACTCAAAGGTCCAGATCAGATGGCACTGTGTCCGCCGGCCTGCACCACCTCCATCCATCATGGGATCGCCGGGCACGGCGGCACGCACGGTTCCAGATTCCAGAGAAATGTACGAACAGCGTATACTGGATGCAATCGTTATTCGTACCGGAGGCTTTCGACGGGGTCAACGGATGCCGCGCGGCGGGCGGGAAAATAGCCGGCGATCAAACCAATCAGCGCGAGTATACCCGCGGTGACCAGCATGGTGACAGGAGACAGGATGGGTTTGCCCAGAAACTGCATTGGTCCGTCCTCACTGGGTAGAAGGTGGACCACACTCACCACACCCCATGAAAACAGCATCCCGATGCTCCCCCCGATGAAGGCAATGAGGAGGGCTTCGAAAATAAATTGGGCGAGGATGTGCCGCCGTCGGGCTCCCACGGCCATGCGGATCCCGATTTCCCTTGTACGTTCTTTTACGACCACATACATCACATTGGCAACGCCGACACCCGCGATCAGCAGCGTCAGGAAACCCACTCCAAACAAGAAGATGGTCACGCCCACGCTCACCCGCCGGTTGATCTTCTCGTTCTCAATGAAGTCCCAGATGAACAGAGTGCGCTCGTCATCGGGATGAAAATGGTACTTGCGCGAAAGGACCCTGAAGATTTCCTTTTTGACTTCTTCCTGACGGGAGGGATCGCCGGGGCGAACAACGATCGAATTTACGAATTCTCTGCCGAACATGGTACGCAACGTACTGTTGGGAATAATAGCCCTGCGGCTGTCAGGACCATTGTTCATGCTGGTCTGGAGTTTGGCCTGCAGGATGCCGATCACGGTGAACGGCACCCCCTCCAGGAGAACCGTTTTCCCGATGGGATCCTGCTCGGCGAACAACTCACGGGCAATCACACTTCCCAGCACAAGGACACGGCGTTGTTGCATGACATCCACGGCATTCAGAAAACGTCCGCCGGCCGCCGGGTACATCCGGCGCATTTCCTCAAAATTGGGATCGACGCCCTCACACTCGGTGTTCATGGAGAGTGTTCCGTAGGTGAGCCGCGTGTTCGCACGATACTGGGGCGTGACCATCTCGAGAGAGGGGATGGCACGGCGGAGTAACTCTGCATCTTCCTCGAGCAGGCGGATGCGTCGTCCCTTGGGTACACCTTCGTACTGCATTCCTGTCTCTCCACCGTACAGCACCATGATCCGGTTGCCCGCATTCAGGAGGCCATTCGTCATCTGTGTCCCCAATCCATCGCCGAAGGCCAGCAGGAGCACGACGGCAATCGTACCCCATGTGATGGCCAGAATCGTCAGGAACGCGCGGGTACGCTGGGCATGAAGGTCCTTGAGAAAATCTTTTATGAGTTCGCGCCACATGGGAACGTAAACCTGCGTAAGAGAATGTGAAACAATCAGGTACGGAGACAGTCTACAACATTCAGATTTGCCGCCCGGCGCGCCGGGAGCAGTCCGGCGGCCAGCCCGATCAACGCCAGCACTGCCATCGTGATCAACGCCACCCCGACCGAGATAACCGGCGTCCCTATAAATTCCTTGATGGGAATGTACTGCAGGGCTTCGGTTATTCCGAACGCAATCAGGAAGCCGAGCGAGGAACCTAAAAAGATGATAAACATGGTCTCAAGAAAGAACTGTACGAGAATGTCACGTTTGCGCGCACCCACCGCCCGTTTAATCCCGATCTCTCTTGTGCGCTCCTGCACGACAATGTACATGATATTGGCAACTCCGAGTCCGCCGACCGCCAGGGTGAAGCTCCCGATAATACCCATAAACACGTTAAACGCCAGAAAAAACACAAAGACAAATTTGTCAAATTCTGCAGTGTTCCAGATCCAGATTGCGTCTGTGTCCGTCGGATCAAATTTGTACTTCCTCCCCAGCACCGTGCGAACCCGGGAAACGGTCTCATCCGACCGCAAGGGTTCCCTGGTGGAAAAGACGATATTGCTCAGCCGGTGTTCGCCGAACACCGAAGCATACGTGGTCGCGGGAATAAACACACGATCCTGATCCCGACGGTTGTACGATGAGTTCTGGGTTTTTTTCTGCATGACCCCGATGACGATAAAAGGTACCTGGCCGAGATAGACAAGCCGGCCATGCGGATCGGTATCACCGAACAGGAGCCGCTTCACTTCATCACCAAGCAGCACCACCCGTTTGCGTTCGCGCATATCCAGATCGTTGACAAAGCGTCCGCCCCGTTCGGCGACGATGTTGCGGATTTCTCCGTACACGGGGAAGACGCCTGATATTGCGGGCGTGAGGATATTCTCTCCGACGCGTGCCGGCGTATCGTACCGCATATACTCGGGGCTTATCCGGTCAACATCGGCAACCTGGCCGGCGATCAACTCCGCATCTTCTTCAAGAAGGATGATCGGCCGGCCGATGCCGAACCCTTCGAACGGTTTGGTGGTACGGCCGGGGAACATGATGGCGACACTCTCGCCGATGCCGTGCATGTTGATGGTGAGCTGACGTTTGAAGCCCATCCCGAACGCAAGCAGGACGACAATCGCGACGGTTCCCCACACGATGCCGAAGATCGTAAGGACCGTGCGGAGTTTCTGTGCCCGGAGGTCCCGTAAAAACTCGCCCAGCGTGTTGACGAGTCCGTTCATTCGATCTTTTTTACTGGTTTTTCCAGCACTTCATCTCCCTCCGACAATCCCTCAAGAACCTCAATCTTGATGGCATCGCTTAACCCCGTTTTGATGAGCCGTTCTTCCTCTTTCCCCGGACCGGCCGAAATCTTTACGAACGCCGAATCGTTGCGAAACGTCACCACCCGCTCGGGGATCGTCAGGACGCTGTCCTTGCGCTGAATAAAAATGTTTGCATTCGCGGAGTATCCCGCCCGCAGGGTTGAATTCCTCGCTCGCGGGATAGAGATTTCAATGGGAAACACCGTGGCGTTGTCACGTTTTTCGGCCTTGAGTGATATCTTCGTAAGCGCTCCGGTGATTTTCTCCTGGGGCAAGGCTCCCACCTTGAGTTCCGTCTCCATCCCTTCACGAAGGCGTCCGACATCAATTTCGTCGACGGTCCCCTTGAAGAGCAACCGATTCATATTCGCCATCTTCATCAGGACGGTCCCCTCCTGGTAGGATGTCAGCGGTGTCACGGGGTCACCGACCTCTACGGTCTTGCTCAAGACATAGCCGTCGATCGGCGCCTTGATGATAGATTCAATTTCGGTATTCCCGATGGTCACCCTGCCGCTCTCCAGTAGGGCAAGACGTTCGCGGGTGATCGTGAGCTGGAGCCGTGCTTCCTGGAACCGCCGTTCAAAGTCCTCGTATTCCTTGACCGAGACGAGGCTCTTTTTCAGCATGGATTCCTGCCGCACCATCTCTTTCGTAAGGTTTTCCATGTCCACCTCACGGAGCTGAACCTGTCTTTTTGCGTCGGCCAGTTCAAGGGGGGTTGGATCCGGTTTTACTTCGAGGAGGGGTTGTCCGGCTTTTACAAATGAACCCGCGTCAGCGAAGATACGCCGGACGACACCTGACACTTTTGATTTTACCGATACTTCGTTCTCCGGTTCGATTGTCCCCACCGCAAGCGCCTTGTCAACAATGTCCTCACGCGTCACCTTTACGCGGCCGGGTCCATTCTCATCGGATGAATCGGAGCCGAAGAACAGCAGATAGGCGGTGACAAGAACGACGACCCCTCCTATGGAGAGCCATACGACCTGTTTTCGTTTCATGCAAAAAAGCCTTTCGGGGGAGAGTCTACAAGTGGAGGTGTAAGACTACTAACATGTACGATGGGAGGGAGATTTGGTTACAGCATCATTGAACTCTTTGAGGATTTTCGATATCATGTCAAAGACCTCCTACCACTTCCCCGGATCCATGGATGCCCTGAACGTGTTGGCCGATTTTCACCCGCTGGTCCGCCGCTGGTTCGAGCGGACCTACGGGACACCGAGTCCACCCCAGCAGCTCGGTTGGCCCATGTATTGCCGCAGGTCAAAACACGCTTATTCTCGCCCCGACCGGATCGGGTAAGACCCTTGCGGCGTTTCTCTGGGCGATAAACCATCTCATCGAGCAGCAGCTGCGAGAACAGCTCTCCCCCGGCGTCAGGGTGCTCTATGTGTCGCCATTGAAGGCGCTCAATAATGACATCGCGCGTAATCTCGAGGGTCCCCTTTCCGGGATTCATCAGGAGGCCTCTGCCGCGGGTCTGACGCTTCCCGCGCTGCGTACAGCGGTGCGCACAGGTGATACGTCCGCCAGCAAACGAAGAACCATGGTAAGCTATCCTCCGGATATTCTCATCACGACGCCCGAATCGTTGTATCTGATGCTGACCTCCCCGAAGGCCAGAAAGATGTTTACAACCGTACAGTATGTGCTGGTGGATGAGATCCACGCCGTATGCGGGAACAAACGGGGGGTTCACCTGTCGCTTTCCCTTGAGCGGTTGCAGGAAGTGGCGGATCAGGAGTTTGTGCGTGTGGGTCTTTCGGCGACACAACGGCCTCTGGAGCGGATCGCGGAGTTTCTCGGGGGATATACAACGGAAAAGACGGATCACGGATCTCGCCCCGTACCACGCCCCGTGTCTATCGTGGATGCGGGCCAGCGGAAAACCATGGACCTGAAGGTCATGTGCGCTGCGGATGATTTCTCCCTGATGCCCCAGGATAGCATCTGGCCCCTGGTCTTTGATGAGATCCTCCAGGAAATCCAAAAACACAGGACGACGCTGATTTTTGTCAATAACCGCCGGCTGGCTGAACGGGTGGCGGCAACATTGAATGAACGGATCACCGGCGCCACCGAATCAACCTTTCACCTTTACAACGTCCCGAAAAAAACACCATGGACCGTCGCTCCCCGGACCGGCCCCGCGTCGGATGTGGAGCGTCCTGAAGACGCACCCCGGGTCTCCCTCACAGAAGATCTCCCTGCGGGAAATATCGATCCGGAACCCGGCAGTAAAGAGCAGCTCGTCCAGGCCTACCACGGCAGTATGTCCCGCGAAACCCGCGAAGAGATGGAAGCAGACCTGAAGGCGGGACGGCTCCGGGCTCTGGTGGCAACCTCGGCACTTGAGCTGGGCATTGATATTGGTTCCGTTGACCTGGTCATCCAACTGCAGTCTCCGAAGGGCATCGCACGCGGCCTGCAACGGGTAGGGCGTTCCGGACATCTTGTCAGCGCCACCAGCAAGGGACGCGTGTTCGTGAGCCATCGCGAGGACCTGGTGGAATCCGTTGTGGTTGCCCGCGCCATGCAGGTCCATGCCGTCGAGGAAACTTCGATCCCCGAGAATTGCCTGGATGTCCTCGCCCAGCAGATCGCCGCCATGGTGGGCATCGAACCGTGGCCGGTGGACCGACTGTTTTCCATAGTGAGGCGTTCGATGTGTTACCGGGCTCTTCCCCGTGATCTTTTTGACCGCGTGCTGGAAATGCTGGCGGGACGGTACGCACATGAGGCCTTTCGCGATCTCCATCCGCGGATATCCTGGGACCGTGTGAACGGCGTTGTGGCAGCACTTCCGGGCACCACTCATATCGCCATCACGGGCGGAGGAACGATTGCCGATAGAGGGTACTACGGCGTCTACCTGGAAGATAAGAAGACCAAAGTGGGCGAAGTGGACGAAGAATTCGTCTACGAAAGCCGGAGCGGGGATACCTTCTTGCTGGGGTCCAGCGTGTGGCGGATGATGGATATTGATGCCAACCGGATTATCGTCACCCCTGCCCCGGGACAGCCTGCACGTATGCCCTTCTGGAGAGGAGAAGGAATCGGGCGCAGCTTTGAACTCGGCCTTGCCGTTGGACAATTCCGACGCGATTTGGAGGGACGATTGGAAACGCCCGGTTGCCAGGAATGGCTGCAGCAGGAATATCCCGTGGATTCACGGGGGGCGTGGAATCTTCTGGATTATGGAAGACGGCAGAAGGAAGCTACGGGACGGCTCCCCACCGACAGCACCATCATTCTCGAATCTTTCCGGGACGAACTCGGGGATCCGCGCATCATCGTCCACTCCTGTTTCGGCCGGAGGGTGAACGGATTGCTGGGGCTGTGGCTGGCACAAAGCTTTACGGCCAGGACCGGGATGGAACCGCAGATGTTGTACAATGACGACGGAATCATGTTGCGCTGCCCCGATACGGACACGCTCCCTCTGGATCTCCTCTCCTCGATTGACGTGGCTGCAGCCCAGGCAGTGGTGCTCGATGACATACTCTTCTCACCGATTTTTGGCGGGCAGTTCCGTCAGAATGCCGGGCGTGCGCTTCTCATGCCGCGCACCAAACCCGGCAAACGTACTCCCCTCTGGCTTCAGCGGCTCCGGTCGTCGGACCTGCTTAATGCCGTCCGGCATTTTGAGGATTTTCCCATCGTCATCGAGACCATGCGCGAGGTTCTCAATGACGTTCTGGATTTCCCGAGATTCCGTACCGTCCTTGCACGGATAGCGGACGGGTCCATTCACGTGGAGCAAATCCAGACCGAGATACCATCCCCGTTTGCAGCAAGTCTGCTTTTTGATTTTATCGCAGTGTACATGTACGAGTGGGACCAGCCACGGGAGGATAAACAGAGCCAGTATCTTGCGGTTAACCGCGATCTGTTGTCGGAAGTGGTGGATCTGGATATCGTGTCGTCACTGCTGCGCCCCGAGGCAATCGCCGCGGTCGAGGCAGACCTTCAACATACCCGTCCGGGTTACCGCGCCCGCACGCCGGAAGAGCTTATGGAGCTCCTGGTCCGCGTCGGAGATCTCTCCGAAGAGGAAGTCCGGCTCAGGGTCGAGGGAGAAAGTTCCGGGATGCTGGCAGAGCTCAGCGGGGATGGCCGCGCGGTGATGCTGCAACACTCCGGCCGGCCTGTCTGGATTGCGGGAGAGGACCGGCAACTCTACGCACGTCTCGGATCCGACGCGGAGACAACGAAGATTCTCAGGCGGTATGTTGAACATCACGGTCCCGTCACGACTGCGGAACTTGCAGAGCGTTATGCACTGACCGAACCTCACGTTCTTGAGCTGACTTCACCCTGGTCGTCGGATCGACAGATGGCGCGCGGCCGGTTCCGGCCTCCGTCCATGCCGGGTGCGGAGCAGTCCCAGTGGTGCTTCAAGCCGAATATCGAACGGATGCACCGCCAGACAATCTCGTTGCTCAGAAAGGAGATCCAGCCGTGTTCGCTGGCGGAGTTTGTACGATTCGCCCTCTCGTGGCACCGGAAACCCGCGAGCGATTCCCCCCTGCCGCAACACGTTGGGACGTCGTGTTTGGACCAGCTCGCCGGAATGGCCCTCCCTGTGGAGGTGTGGGAGCACTATATTCTTGCACCCCGGCTAACCGGAAATGCCTCACCTGATTTCGCAACGCTGGGCGCGGTCCCAGGATATGTCTGGTGCGGAGCCGGTCCCGGACGAATTCGGGTCTTCCGGAGGGGCGAGGGCGCGCTCTTTCTTGACCCGCCGGAGGAGACTCTACTTCAGAAGCTCGGAGAAGGTGGTCGGCGGGTGTTTGAGTATCTTCAACAGCATGGAGCGTCTTTCCTGAACGATATACGTTCAGGTGGCTTTATCTCCCTTCCAGCATTACACGCTGCACTTGCCGAACTGTTCTGGAACGGCCTCATTACAAACGACAACCCTGAAGAGCTTTTACAGCTCAAACGTTCAGCGCATGTCGACCCGGATCTGCCTGTGGAGCCTGTACAGGTAATTGGTCCGCATTCACGCCGACGTCTTGCCCCTGTCGTGCAGAGTGCACGCCGTGCCTTGCGCGATATCCCGGGTTGGAAGGGGCGGTGGTCCATCCTTCATCACCCGGCTGTTTTGGGTGAACCCCTCACGCTGGAAGACCGCGTTTCCCGCCAGGTGGATATCGCGTTGTCCCGTTACGGCATACTGGCGCGGGAATTTCTCAGGCGGGAGGAGCTCCTGCCATGGTCAGTCCTTTCTCCGGAGCTTCAACGGCGAGAAATGCTCGGCGTGGTGAGGCGGGGATACTTTGTGGAGGGGCTTTCGGGAATGCAGTATGCTCTGCCGTCAGCAGTGGAAGCGTTGCGGCGGGTTCATGCGTTTCCCGAGTCCGCCGACCTGGTTCTCCTGAATGCGTGTGATCCTGTCAATCCGTTTGGGCCCGGTGTACATCTGCCCTTCGCCGGCGGACGTAATGTGCGCACCCCAACGAGTACCATCGTCTTCGGAAACGGTGCGCCGATCCTTCTGAGTGAGCTCAACGGCACACGGCTCTTCACCGCCCCCGATGCCAGTGAGCGGACGATCGAGGACGCCCTGCGCCTGCTTGTGGATCTCACCCGCCGGCCCGGAACCCGCCGGCCCTTCCGTCAGATTCACGTGGAGCAGTGTAACTCCACAAAACCCGCACTTGATGACGCCGGGATCATCCTGGAACGCCTCGGTTTTGTGCGTGATGCCGGACAGACGATGCGGTACGAAGGATTTGCGTAATGCGAATGATCCTCATCCACCCCTGCGTGTAACCCACCACGTCTTCAGTTTTCCGAATTCCGGCGCCGAGCTGAACGCAAAGTCCTCCGACTGGAGAACCGTAAATCCTTCACCGGACAACGCACGGGTAAGCTCCTCACGTGAAAAACATCGTTCGTCCACGTTCTCAAATGCCGGCGGCCGGTCTTCAGACCCGTGATACGCCACATGGACACTGGAGCGAGCTCGCCGGCGGGATGGAATGTAATGATTGTTCAGTGTGAGGGTAAAGTCAGGATGCTTTGCCGTTGTTGTTCCCTTCCAGAGTGTCCTGTAACACGCCTCATTGTTCACGTCGAAGATGAGCAGACCGCCGGGAAGCAGAACGCGGAAGGCGGATGCCAGAAAGGCGCGAAGATCACGGATCGTGAGGAGATGATTCACCGCATCAAACAATGCTGTCACCAGACCGGTGCGGACGGGCAGGACAAAATTGCGCATGTCCAGACATTCAAACAACGCCGTGGAAATCCCGCTGGCCGGTTTGCGCCGGCAAACGTCGATCATGCCCTGTGACGCATCGATCCCCCGGGCCTCCCAGCCACGCCGGCTCATTTCAAGAACCAGCGTTCCCGTGCCGCACGCCACGTCAAGAAGCGACCTTTCGGGAGCGGGATATCTCTTGAGCGTAGCAAGAAGGCGGGGAAGAATAAGTGTGGTAAAATCGGACCCGTAGGTTGCCTGCCAGCGGTCATAAATTTCCGGGAGGATGCGGTATCCTGCAGGCATAGCAGATGGTCTTTTAGGTTCCGACAGGCGCTGGAGAAAAAGACTCCATCAGTGTCACAAAGTCGCGGAAAAGATAATCGCTGTCGTGCGGCCCCGGGGAGGCTTCGGGATGATATTGAACCGAAAAAGCGGGAAGGGACCGGTGACGCATCCCTTCGTTGGTTGCATCGTTAAGATTCACATGCGTCACCGCAATGGCGTTCTGATCCAGCGAATCGGGATCCACCGCGAAGCCATGATTCTGTGACGTAATTTCAACCGCGTTGGTCGCAAGGTTCTTTACGGGATGGTTCCCCCCGCGGTGCCCGAATTTCAATTTGTAGGTTTTTCCCCCCAGCGCCAGAGCGAGAAGCTGGTGACCGAGACAGATCCCGAATATCGGTACGCGGCCAAGGAGCGCACGGATATTCTCAATGGCTACCTGGACGGGGGCGGGGTCCCCCGGCCCATTGGAAAGAAAGACCCCGTCGGGTTGCATGGCGAGTACGTCGGCAGCGGGATACCCGGCCGGCACAACCGTCACACTACATCCGAACGCAACAAGCCGGCGGAGAATATTTCTCTTGATTCCGTAATCGTATGCCACAACGCGAAAACGACGCTGCCCGCTCGTGAGGCCGGGTGTTATGAGGGCAAACGGGGTTTCATCCTTCAAGTCCCACGTGTAAGAGGAAGAGCAGCTGACGCGCGTCGCCAGATCGAGTCCGTTCATGGACGGCACCTTCTGCACCTTCGCCAGGAGACGTTTGTCATCCAGATCGGTGGTGGAGAGAACCCCCCGCATGGCTCCCTGCGTCCGGATCATCCGGGTCAGCATCCGGGTGTCAATTCCCTGCACCGCCGTGATCCCGTGCCGCTCCAACCATTGCCCGAGTGCTTCGCTCGCCCGGAAGTTGCTGTGATGCGCAGTGTACTCCCGAACGATAACACCCGCGACCTGAGGTACCGGAGACTCAAGATCCTCTTCCGTAGTACCATAGTTTCCGATCAGCGGATAGGTCAGGGTTACGATCTGCCCGCTGTATGACGGATCTGTGTAGATCTCCTGATAGCCGGACATACTTGTGTTGAACACTACTTCGCCCGACACTTCCCCGGGAGCACCAAATGACTCTCCCTGAAAAATCGAGCCGTTTTCCAATACCAGTTTTGCGTTCAATTCCTACCTTGAAGTAATCCACATTGGTTAATCACATCAGGACTCCGCCCCGATCCTGACTTCGTGACATGCCAAACCGACACTCTGCCAATTCATTGTATTAGAACAGATTAGCGGGTCCTACAAGATCCAAATCTTTGAGTGGTATGTGGATAAGTATGTGGACAATAATGTTGATAACTCTATCAGAATGGCAGGTCATCCTTGGAGCTGTCGCCACCTGTTGCGGGAGTTTCGGGAGCAGAATACGAGCTCCCGGAGTCACTCTGTTCCCGGGGATCGAGCATAATCATGTTGTTGGCCACGACCTCCGTCATATACTTTTTCGCTCCCGTGTTCTTGTCATCGTAACTTCTGGTCTGGATGCGGCCTTCGACATACACCCGGCGACCTTTTTTCAGATACTGCTGGCAGATCTCCGCAAGTTTTGCCCAGGCAACGATGTTGTGCCACTCGGTACGTTCCTGCAAGTTCCCGTCCTGGTCCTTCCAGCTTTCGTTTGTTGCCAGAGAAAACGTGGCAACGGGAGCACCACCCCCCGTATACCGCAGTTCGGGATCTTTGCCGAGATTGCCGATTAACATGACCTTGTTCAGACTCTTTGCCATGGCTCGTCCTTTCCAGAGAGTGACAGTATGCTAGGGAGATTTACCTTCTTTTTCAAGTGCGTTCACAGCCAATCCCGGACGGGGATCGGGCACAACATACACGTGGCCCGGAGAGAGAAGATACAGGCGCTCTCCGGCAAGCGAAAGAGATTGTACCGATTGTACCTCCTGGCCAACCAGCCCGGTAATCGGAATACGCGGGAGCACCCGGTGTGATTCCGTGAAGCACACAAGCTCCACCCCATCCACAACCACAACCCCTTTTTCGTCACCGGCGAGAAGAATGGGATCCATCAGGATGCCGCCTCCGACGGTAGTGAGGAAATTACCAAAGCTGTCAAACACCACCACTCGGGGGGGATCCAGGACATAGACCCAATCGTTGGGTCCGATTTCAACCTGAACCGGGTGCTGCAATCGTCCGGCGCCTCCCCCGAATCCACCGAATGTGGTCTCCACGCGGTTTGCGACATCCACCTTCACGATCCGGTTATTTTCGGAATCGCAGATGAATAATGTACCAAGGCGAGAGAGCGTAACATCCGTAGGATAGCCAAAGCGGATCGACTCATCGTCAGCATCACGAGTAGAGAGAGCAGAAACAAAACTCAACGTTCGGTCAAACCGTTGAATGCGGTGATTCCCATAGTCTGCGACATACACATCCAGACCATTTTTTGCCCAGAGGCCTGCGGGTTGATCAAAT
Source organism: uncultured Bacteroidota bacterium (assembly GCA_963700635.1). Taxonomy (GTDB): domain Bacteria; phylum Bacteroidota; class Ignavibacteria; order UBA10030; family UBA6906; genus JAGDMK01. Next base: position 157,373 of record CAVOYH010000006.1, read on the forward strand.
CTGCCGTTTTCCCATCCCGGTCCTCCGGCCATCCCCTGCCGTTTCATGGTCTGATCATACCAGGCCAGCGTACAATGATGTGCGTCAAGGACCATGATGTTCCCGTGAACGTCTACATCCAGGCGCGATCCTTCAGCCTGCATGGAGAGCGGTTTTATCTGTGCCTGTCCGGCGGCAAACAGAACCGGCCACAGGAGCATCACGAAGTACAGGTACCTACCTGTGTGACCCATCCCGGGTAGTCCTCATGGAAAGAAGATTTGCGAGTATTCTGAATGCCCCCGGGTGGATGCTCATCCATTGCGGGCCGAACGCGAGATCCGCGTATGTCTTGCGGCCGTTCCCGTCCAGCGCGGTTACCAGAAGAGGGTGTTTGCTGTCATACCACACCGGGGTGTCGACCTTTGACCCTCCTGAAATCTTGACGGTGTTATAACCCGACGCAAACACCCAATCTTCAAACGCTGACTTCTCCAGGATGTTTGGCGTGCTCATCAACTCGTGAGTCGTGTCCATGATCGCGGGTACATCCGGACTGAGTGTCGGGTTGTGTTCCAGATGAACCATGTCCCAGAGCGGTGTGGAATTCCAAGCGGACGCGTCCTGGGCGAGTATGATAATATGCCCCCCCCGTTCTGCTATCTGATCAACGATGGGACGGATACGCGGAGCATCCGGAGATAATGTTGTCACCCGGCGGTCTATGAGCAGTACATCAAGGTCATCCCGGGCAGCGGAAAGTCCGGCAGCAGTCCTGAAGGTCCGCACGCTGGAAAGCCCCATTCTCCGGAGCGCGTCCGCTGTGGGACTTGCCTCGATGGACGTAAACAGTCCGACCCTCATCGTGGTGTCGACATCCAGATCAAACTTACGCGCAGCAAAGCGGGCGACTTCTATTCCCCCGAGCGTGAGAGGAGCCAGATACATCCCTGCGGAGAGAGAATCCCGCCAGTGCAGATGCAGTGTGTCGGTTTGTGAAAGGCCCTTTTCATTCAGGCGCACGACCTTTGCGGGCGACTGAACAATGATGTCATCCACCAGGATCGTATCGCGCAGACCATCCCGGCTGTTGTTCGTGAGGCGTGTGACGAGGAATTCACCCTCGATACACCGTACCAGTGGTGTGAGGACTTCGGCAGCAAGGCGCGGAGCATACCGGATAGGCAGGGAGATTCGGTAGACGAAGTTTTCCTCACGGATTCTCCCTGTGTGAAGCAGGAAGAGCATAACCGGACGGGTGGTGACGGGATGTTCAAGATTGTGCTCAGCCCATGGAAGATCATAGAGAACCTTCTCGGGAGAAATCACGCGGTATTCACCGGGAACGGTGAGAGGGAGCCTGTTCCGGATTCCTTCGTTGAGGATCCAGCCGCGTTCTGCCGAAGGAAAGTAGACATCCGTGGTGCCCCCCTCCGGCAACCCTGTTACCGAATGAATCCGTATGTGGGTCAGCTGCCGCTCCGTCAGGACGTTTTCTGAGAGTGAGTAGTCCACCGTTATCCCGAGCAGCGCATTCCGGAGGTTCTCAAGAGTACCTTTCCAATCCAGAAGCATTCGCATCCGGATGCCGGACCTTTCGATGGTGGTTCCCAGAGCCTGATCGACCGAGTCCATTACCTTCACCGTGCGCCGGAGGAGTTCTGCACGAGGCAGGCGTTTTGTCTGAATGTCCCGCCCATAGGACTGTATCACGCCGGATAATCCTTTAAGATCGCGCGGCACCTGCAAATCAACCTGTTCATCGAGGCTTCTGGCACGTTTTTCCCCCGGTGAGAGGACAACACTGTATTTCTGTGACGAGGCCCGGGCGCGTCGCTGGATGTACTGCCAGGAGTAGGCACTTTCGAGTTCCGGCGTAATACTGCGAATATATCTGGCCGGTTCCGGTGCGATTTTTGTCTGCTGCAGCAGTACGCCCTTGGGCTTACCATCATCCACCCAGAAGCGTGAGACATGCCATGGATCCCGTTCTTTTTCTACTACAACCGGGAGCGGTGATTTCCGGAGGTGCCCCGGCTTGACGACTTCACGGAGCACCGTGAGCACGTGTCTCCAGAGCGGGCTTTCTGCGCCGCCTTCCCAGTCGCGTGAGAGCAGGACGATATGGGGTTTTATCGTGGATACGATTCCACGAAGGCTCTCCCGCAGGGAGTCTGCCGGCAACAATCCCCCCACTCCGGCATCATCTCTGACACTGCCTGGATCGGGGAAATTCAGAAAGCGCACATCCACTTCCAATTGTCCGAGCGCCGTCGTGGTTGCATTACGCCGGACGGCTGCAAGCTGCCTGGGGAGCATTCCCACGGCGTCGTGTTCCCCGGACTCTCCATTGGTGACGAAGGCACTCAGAACCTGCGCGCCCCTGCCGAACCGGAAATGGGCAAGTGCCTGGAGGTCTTCATCACCCGGCCGAAGGGATACCATAAGCACCCGGAGTGGGTTTGTCAGTTCGTGTGCCCGTATTTGTACAGCAACACGTCCGGTGTCAGGAATGAGGGAGCGTGCGCCGGAGTCGGCGAAGGCTGCAGGACCGGCTATTACGGCCGCGAGCAGAAGTGCAGCAAAACGGAAGCGGATTGGCATAGAGTTCATTCTTTAATGTACCAAGAGAAGGGATAAAAGAAAAGCTGCCCCTCGCAGGGCAGCTTTTCTTCACACGTTGGATTCTCTACAGCTCTGCAACGACCTCAGAATCCAAGCTTTAGAGCCATGGCGATGTTATCGTCAAACAACTCGACCTGCCGGTAGGCAAAATCGACTCCCAACGAGGCACCACCAGGGATGTCATATACGATACCGAAACCAAGGCTCGCCCGGAAAATGCGATCCTCAGCTTCTTTTATCTGCGGGACGAATCCGTAACCGGCGCGGGCAAACAGCTGGACGGGATCCAGTTTGATGCCGTATTCGCCGCCGACGCGGTATTCATCTTCGTAGAGGTTGTTGTTCATGAAGACACCGTTCAGGGTGTACATCATGTTATCCTGGACTTTCCCCTGGTATCCAACACCGATCTCCAGAAGGGACGGCAGTTCGAAGCCGGCGGCCTCGATCTTGTACCGTTGTTCGGGGCGGTCACCTTCCGTGGTGATGGCAGAGCGATAGAGCCCGCCGCCGTCGAACTTCATCTGGGGACCGATGTTTTTCACCGTAATGCCGAGTTGCAGGCCGGCGACACCGACGAGGCCGTCGTACTGCAGGCCGACGTCAAAGGCAAATCCGCTCGCGGAAACGCGGTCAATGCGCTCCGAGATAAGTTTTGCCGTCACACCTGCCGAGATGGCATCCGTGAGGGAGCGGCCGTAGGTCAGACCCATGGTCACATACGTGGGGCTGTACATCTTCCCGCCGAGTCCTTCAGGGTCATCCACCGTGGTCAGGGGGATATCACCGAAGTCCAGTGATTTGAAACTGATGCCCATGACGCCGAACTCGCCGAACTTGGCTGCAACAGCGCCGTAGTTCACGCGGGTATCGCCAATATAGGACATCGTTGAGAACATTGCTTCTGCGGAATAGCCTATGCGGCCGATACCCGCAGGATTCCAGTGAATAGCTTCGACACCCTTGGAGTTCGCTATGCTTGCTCCACCGAGAGCCATATCACGTGCACCGATCGGGATCAGGAGCTCCGTCGCGGCTGCGGTGCCGGTTCTCTGGTTCTGGGCGAAGGAGGTGCCAAACGCCATCACCAGCGACACGCAGAGCAATACAGCTCCGATCAGAAGTCTGCTTTTCATGCTCATTTCTCCTTTTGTACGTCGTGTTCGTTTAGAATACGTCTGGCACTTCCTGTTCCTGGATCACCGCAAGCTTCAGCACTTTAGTAGCGCCGACACCGGGCATATCAACATGCACAATGTACATGCCGCTTGCCACGGGGAAGTTGTCACGGTTACGCAGATCCCACCGCACGAACTGGGAAGCATCGTCTTTATCGAGCACGCGTACCAGCTGACCCGCAAGGTTGAAGATGCGGATGGTGGCCTTCGCCGGTAGCTTGTTGAACGTGACGAACTTTGCATTCCGGCTTATTTCCTGCGGATTGAATGCATAATATGGATTCGGGAACACTCCCACTTTGCCAACATCCTGTTGCGCCAGCGTCTGATCACCTGTCGTGACCGCCGGCGCGGTAAACGTGAATGTGTTGGATGCAGTGTTGATGTGGTTCGCCAGAATCAGGAACTCATCGCCGGCTGCATACGAAACAGCACCACGATTCGCCGCTGTGCTCCACCACATGACCGGCGTGTCTTCATTCAGCACGTTTTTCGTACAAAGCGGAGACGGTGTGGTTGCATTGTAGGGAACGTCGAAAATGAAGAGCCATTCCCGCGGACCGGCAGATGCCGTATTGTCCGTCGTCAGGTAGTTCGGCGGCCAGTGTTTGCCATCCACCGTTCCACCCGAGGCATTATTCTCGACGTATCCGACCATAAGGCGTGTCGGTGGTGTGGTCTCATCGTTGTACGCAGCCAGGGGAACGCTGTTCGGACGATAGTCCTGATACCCGTAGCTGGTCGTGTTGATGATGAATGGGGCGAATTCTGGCTTGGCAGGTGCGGCACTGAAACCGCGTCCATACCGATGTCCGGCCGATGCATTGGGATCACTCGCATTGGTAATGTTGCCGTTCAGATCCGTTGCCGCCAGCTTAATGCGGACGTTCCGGAGCTTGTCGGGTCCAACACCCCAACCCCAGTTACCATAACCCCAGCCCATAGCACCGTTAAAGCCTTCCATATGGAACCCATCCGCACCGCCAGCCCACGTCCAACGGCGTGTGCCTGCCGGTATGGAATAGTCTTTCATCCCCGGCGTAGCCGGGCCGGTGACCTTCACCAGCATACCGTCAACGATGGTATAATTATCATCGCCGGACTGGTTTGCCTGGTTGGCGAGGACTACCTTGTTTGCCGTCACATCGGTCAAATCCCACGTGATGTTTCCGGCGCCATCATCTTTGAACTTCACGTTGTACGTGTGACCGTTCACTTTTGACGGATCGATGACGATCGGAATCACCGCACCTTCGCTGGCTGCACCGCCCGTGGCTACGGTCTGAGTGACGCCTTTTATGGTGTCACCGTATGCCGAAGCGTAACGGCTGCCCGGCTTGGGGCCCTGCGGGACGACGCGATAGACAACAGGTGAGGACTCGAGCGCTGCAGGTGAGAACCCGCTTGTCGAATACGTGTATGCAGTCACGGCCATAAAGTATTCGGAACCATTATAGAGGCGACCCACGTCCTTGATGTAGTCCCTGTCCAGCACGAACGAACGTTTTACGCCGCTGTTCGATCCGAACTGAATCGGAACCTGCAGGATGAGTCCGGTGGCGATATCAAACTGCCGGTCCAGCACAATCGCCGGGTCAGATGTGAGATCGAATGTCGCCAGACGTTTTGCATCCTTCAGCGTAGCACCGGCACTCGGATACTGGTACACATTGTACCCTTCAAACGCGTAGTTGCCCGGTTGACTGACCACATTTTCGATGTCCTTGACGCGTTGTTCGTTGGAAGACCATTCCAGAACAATTTTCTCGTTGAGTTCGGCAATTTTCACGTCCGGCTGGAGCGGAGATTTTGGCACCGCGAACAGCGCGTTGTATGTGTTCTGCACAAACTCATCGTTGAACTTCATGACTGCGACGCTGGAGAGGCGGTCAGAACCGAGACCACCCACCACACCGATTACCACTTCCTGCGTGTCACCCGGTGCCATCGTCACGGGGCCCGAGTTCAGCAGAATGCGGCGGTCACCGGCGGCCAGAGAATAGGTCTCGCCCAGGCCATCCACAAAACCTGTACCCGTCACCGGATCACCCGACAGCGGGAAGAATGTTTCGGTCACGCCAGGTGGATGCGGGAAGAGCCGGAGTGAGGCCGTGGACGGATCAGGAACATATCCCTGCAGCATCCGGAACCAGCGTTTCGCCCCTTCATAGGAGAACGGCGGGTCGCTGATCGCGCTTCCTGCCGAGAAATATGCAAATGATGTCATCGGAAGATTCATGAACCCCTGACGGATCTTCAGATCAAAGACCGCTGAATCGCCGGGAGAGGCGACAATGGGCCCCTGGAGGAAGTCGTAGCCGGCCGCCGGGGGCGGCAGCCCGTACTTCTTGAACTCCGAATCGATTGGCCCGCCGTTGTACACAAATCCCAGACTCATCGCTGGATCGCAACCGGCAAGGTCGTCACCGGCTCCGCCCAGATCGGGATCGGACCACTGGCAGAAGTACAGACTGTCGATGTAGAAGCTTCCCAGTTGCGTGCGGGCAGCATCAATCGTGACACCACCTTTATTGATGATCCGGTACTTCTTGAAGTAGAGGTTTCCCAGAGCATCGGCACGTTTGTAGCCCCAGATGGTGACCTGGAATTCGAGACCCAGTGGGTCGGAACCCCAGGTGCCGGCCGAAGCGACAGGATCCAGATCGTTGAAGACGGTCCACATCACCTGGTCTGCCGGTGAATTCGGGTCTGCACCTGCAATACCCGGTTCATCCAGTTTCCGTGCAATCAGACTGTCAGCGGTAAACAACGCTCCGGCGCTTTCATTGTAGTTGAATGCCGGCGGTTTCTGGTATCCGGGCGTGCCATTACGCTCGACGTATGGCGCACCGTACGCGACCGGCCATTCATCCCAGTCTTTTGCATACTGGGCCGTGATGGCCGCTTTTTCCGCCGCGGTCACATCATTGTAGAGTTTTTCGTTTACTTCCGCCGCGTCACGCTGGAGATCTTCTGATCCCATCTCAGCATAGTCGCGGCGGATACGGTAGATGCGGACATCGGCATCGGCAGGGTTCGCGCGCGTTGCGGCTGCACCGGTTCCGATGATCCGTCCTTCACGCGTACCGACGTTATACGACTGCCCGTTCACGCGCATATCCTGCAGCGGGGCGGGCTGGGTCTTTGCTGCATCCAGATAGGGCTTGCCACCATAGACAAAACCGTCCTGGTAGATCACCCACGCTGTACTGCGCGGGTAGTACCCGCCATCCCTGTTTGTTGTAGTCCAGTTACCCTGGCCGGTCGCTTTCATCCAGGTCACGAAGTTATTGATGTTCAGCGGCCGTGCGAGCGGGGTACCGGCGATCTTGGCGAGGGAATTGTCGCTCTTCGGCGGATTTGCAGGGTCTTCCTTTGCAATTGCAAAAGAAAACACTGCCACCGTGAGAAGAACCACCACCCTCGGAAGTACTCCGAACAGCATCTTTCTCATTGTTCGCTACTCCTTGTTGTTAGCCTAAACGTATACTACCGTACACCTCTGTCCAGCGCCCCGCGACGCGGGGTTCCGCCGGATGGAACATCATCAGATTTCGGCTCTCAGACCAACCCGGATCTGCCGTGGCGTGCCATACACTTCGTTGGTGACACCGTATGCCGCCCAGCGGTTCTCAAGGTTGATTGCACGATAGAATGCCTCAAACTGCGGAATCGTACGATACGCCGCGGTCAGCGGGTTCGTCATCATCCCGTCATCCTGCGCGCTGCCTGTGGTTGGATACACATTGATGATATGTTTGGTGTTCAGCAGGTTCAGTACGTTGACGTACACTTCCATGCCGACCGGTCCGAACTTGAACATCTTGCTGACCTGCAGGTCGATGTTGAAAACGAACGGCGTGGAAGAACTGTTCACCGGCTCCTGCGGAAAACTGAAACGGCCGTCGTTTAACGGTTCAACGCCCACAGTCCAGGGGCTCGATTGACCGAATTGTTTCATTTCCTGAACCTTCGTGTACGGATGGCCACTGTTAAACGTGGCAAGGATGTTCGCCCCGAATCCGGAGAGAATCGGCCCGCCTTCATCCATACCCCAACGGTAGTCCAGCAGGAACGAACCGCGGTGTGTCTGGTCGAAGTCCAGAGGATTGATAAACGACGTCGCCCGCCCGATATTCTGCTCGAGGGCACCGAACGCCGTCTGGTTGTTCGAGCCGGTACCACGGGCATCAGACAGGGTATAATTGAATTTCGCAGCGAACCTGTTGGTGCGGCGGAGTTCGAGTGTTAATTCGATACCTTTCACCGTACCAAAGTCATCGTTCAGGTAAGCCTTGTACAACTCCACGCCGTTGGCATCCAGGACGGAACGGACCTGAATCTGGTCCTTGATGTCCTTGTAGAAACCGCTCAACGTGAATGCAAAGTTGCCGCTCAACACCTGGCGGATACCCATTTCATACTGGGTGGTCCGTTCCGGTTTCACGAGGAACCCGACGGGTGTCAGATAGGCATTACCACGGCTGATCGGGCTGACGGTACGGCTGAGCACAGTATTGCCGACATAGATGTTGTTAAGGCTCGGCATCTGTGCATAATTGCCATACTGCGCGTAAAACACCGTGTTGTCCGTCACCGGGAATGACAGGCTGACGCGCGGGAGGAGCAATTGATACGGATCCACCGCGACCAGCTGGGTTTCGTCAATGATATCCAGCGTGGAATTGAATTCCGGGTTAAGGGCGTCGGCAAACGTCTTGTGTTTGGGATCAAAGTACTCATAGCGGAGTCCGACGCTCAAAACGAGGTCACGGTATTCGAACTTGTTCTGCGCATAGCCGCTGATGAAAATCGGTTTGCGCGGAGCGTCCAGACCGTCATCGGCCAGTTCGCCGTCCACCGTGTACCCGTAGTGGTTCACAGTACCGTTGGCGGATTTCCCAAGCTGTACGCGGCGTTCTTCCGGACTTGCAAAACTCCGGGGTGAGTCGCCCCTGGTGCCGTACAGATAGCTCATCCGATTCGTGAGGCTCCCGATCGAAAAGAGCCGCATCGTCCAGGTTTCCAGCCGCGCACCGACCCGTATCTCCCAGTTTTTATTCATCTGGCGGGTCAGGTCGCCGGAAAAGCCCAGTGATTGCTGCTGATTAATCTGGAACGTGTTGTTGGGCCTGAACTCGTTGTTGATCGTAAAACCGTTGATCACACTGTAGGGCAGGGGTCCGTTCCAGCGGCTCGTAAACCCGGTGTACCCGATGGACGCGTTTGCCGCGCTGTCCATGTAGGCGCTCCAGTTGGAGCCAAAATCCGGATCCACGGTCTTGTAGGTGCGGCTCGTAAACGATGCACTCACTTCATAGAATGTGGAGGCATCAATCACATGGGTCATCCGCAGACTACCGAACATGTTGGTCCGCTCTTCCTTGAAACTACGGCCCTGTGCAAAGACGTCCACCAGCGCATTATTCCAGTCTCCACGGGTCGGATTTTCCTGATACGAATAACTACCCGTAAAACGGAACTTCAAGGGCTGCATGTCATACTGAATCGTTCCCTGACCGCTGTTCGTGAAGATCCAGTTGTTGGGAAGGTAGTTTTCCTGGAATCCAACCGGACCGGGCAGGTCCTTACCGGCACCGCGCGAGTCGTTGACATCGGTCTTGAGGTCAAACTCAAACGGAGTCAGCCAGATGAACCGGCGGTTCCGGTTGTAGTTGTGCTGTGCGGCCAGAAAGAAGCTCATATTCTGGACACCCGGAACAGGACCACTCACGGTCCCAACCACGTTACGATATCCAACAGACGATGTGCCGAGGAATTGTTTCCCGGGTTTTGCAAAATCGTCGGTCAGGTAGTCAATGGAACCTTTATAGCTGCTTCCGCCGGTCCGCACGTTTGTCCGCACGATACCGGACGAAGAGCCGCCGAACTCCGCCGTGTAGCCACCCGACTGGAGCTGCAGTTCCTCGACCGCTTCCTGAATGATAGAGATGTTTTCACTGTTGAAGAGCGGGTTCGTGACGTTGGCGCCGTCGACAAAATAGGCAACTTCGCCTGCACGGCCGCCGCGGACGTAGAGATTGCCGCCCTGCTGGACGACACCCGCCTGCAACGCTACGATATTCTGAATGCCGCGGATCGGCAGATTCTCGATGTCTTCCTGCGTCTGCAAGCGCACCGTGTTGGTGGTGTTACGCTGGACGAGTGGACGTTCCGCGACAATTTCGACTGCCTGGACCTGGATTGCCGAACTGCTTAGCTTCAGGTCCTGCGTGGTCGTGAGGTTCGAGCTGACACGTATATTAGAGACAGTAAGCTGATTGTATCCTACATAGGATACGCGGATCGTGAAGACTCCGGGCGGGACACTGAGGATGATGTACTCCCCATTGATGTCGCACGCGGCACCGAGGTTGGTTCCCTCAATGAACACGTTCGCGCCAACTAGCGGCTCACCGGAGTCTCTGTCCGTTACCCGCCCGCGCATCTTGCCATCCTGGGCAAGCAGCAGCGCCGGTAGGAGAACGGCTGCAAACAAAACGGCGAAGAGCTTACGTTGCATGTGTTACCTCCTCTTGTGTGGGCTTGAAAACCTACAACATGTACAACAACAAAACCACGACACCCCGATTATGCAGGACGGCAGGTACTCGGTTCAAGGAACCAGACAATCACGGTACGATAGACACGCACGTGAACCTCGGCAATCCCAAGTTCGCCTTGGACTCGCGGTGCTCCATCGCGCCACATTGTCTCTGTGTAAGTATCAGGGGATCCACCTGCAACCGCTGCGATCATACGACGATCACATGCACGGGGATAGAACGGTAAGACTGTGGAAAAAGTGTAACAAAGTATGCCGGATACTTCACCTCCTTCGTGTGATTGGAGTTACTGGTTGTGAGGATGGCTTGGCGTTGGTGGTAAGTGAATATAGATATCGGGGTTGTGTTTGTCAAGTGTTTCAAATAGAAAATGCCCCGTTTCGTGGTTTTTCTACAACTGAAGAGAAGCGCGGTTGAGAGCAGCAACTACCATGCCGGGCTCCCAAACACCCATAAAAGGAGTGCATGTCTTCCCGGAAGCCGCCGAAACAGCTATAATTCGCCGGTTCGCCAGATATGCTTCATAGTATGAATGAGAGCGAGTGGCTCTCCACAGGAAGCCCCGTTGGGGGGAGTTATGAGCGGAGGTGCTCGGCTATTACCTTGACGACGTCACTTTTTCCGAGCCCGTTGATCGAGGAGAAGGGCAGGACGTCACGGCAGTTGCTGAAGCGGGAGAACTCTTCCTTTGCCGCCTGCACAATCCGCGGCATTTTGCTGGTTGGAAGTTTGTCGGCTTTCGTGAGGGCAACAAGGAACGGAATTTCATAGTAATCAAGCCAGCCTACCATCATCATGTCCAGTTCCGTTGGCTCATGACGCGCATCCACAAGTTGCAGCACCAGGGCGAGCTGGGTGCGTGTTTTCAGGTATTGCTCGATAAGCTTGCCCCAGCTGGAGCGGATCTGTTCCGGAAGGCGGGCGTAGCCGTATCCCGGGAGGTCAACGAAGTAGAATTCGCCGTTGATAAGGTAGTAGTTCATCTCGCGCGTTTTGCCCGGATCGCCGCTCGCGCGCGCGAGGTTCTTCCGATTGCAGAGCTTGTTGATAAACGAGGATTTGCCCACGTTGGACCGTCCGAGGAAAGCGATCTCCTTCGACCCCTCCTTGGGGAGAGTCCGGAGACCAACGGCCCCCAACACGAATTCTGCCGAAGTGATCTTCATGAGCGAAAAAGCGGAGACGGGGTTCTTATTGCGACGCGGCGTTCTTCGCCGCCGGTTTTTTTGAAGCCGTGGTGGGCCCGGAGTCAGCCTCAGACTCCTTTTTCGTTGTCTTCCGCCTGGGAGTCGTCTTGCGGGCCGGTTTTTCGGCTTTCTTGGGAGCTGGTTCCTGACCCGTGTTGAAGTCGACCAATTCGATGACGGCCATCTCCGCTCCGTCGCCGTACCGCTGGCCGAGTTTTACAATGCGTGTGTATCCTCCCGGTCTGGTTGCGACCTTCTCGGCAATCGTCGAGAACAATTCGGCAAGGACCTCCCGGTCTTTGATGAGTTTTCCCACTTCCCGACGGGCGTGGCCGCCGGCGTCCACAAACTGCTTTGCCCGCACGGAAGTTCCTGCACCGGGGGCCGCCGCAGCATCAACCGGCTTGGCGTTCTTCGCCCGCGTGATGAGCTTCTCCACCACATGGCGCGTCTCTTTGGCTTTTGCCACGGTTGTGGTGATGCGCTTGTGCCGCAGCAAAGCCGTGGCCAGAGCAGAGAGGGTTGCGCGGCGATGGCTCGCCGTACGTTTTAGTTTTCGGCCTGCAATACGATGTCGCATAAGGGGTCGTCCGCCTGATAATCCTGTCGATTACTCGGTGTCTTTGAGATACTTGTCCACGTCCATCCCAAACGTCAGCTTCTCGGCCTCGACGATCTCCGAAAGCTCCGCAAGGGATTTCCGGCCGAAGTTCCTGAACTTCAGCAATTCACTTTCTTCCCGCCGAACCAGCTCGGCGATAGTCTTGATGTTGGCGGCCCGGAGGCAGTTATGCGACCGGACGGACAGCTCGAGCTCGTCCACCGGGGTGGTGAGCACCTTACGAACGCGCTGGAATTCTGCGTCCTGCTCGGATTCCTCTTTGGGGGCTTCCGGTTCCACATCAAAATTGATAAAGAGCTGGATGTGGTCGCGGAGAATTTTTCCCGCATAGGCAAGCGCATCTTCCGATGTGATGGATCCGTCTGTCTCCACCTCGATCGTCAGCTTTTCGTAGTCTGTTTGCTGACCCACGCGCGTGGTCTCCACAAAATACCGCACGTTGGTAATCGGCGTGAACACCGCATCAATCGGGATCAGCCCCAGGGGCTGGTCGGGCGCCTTGTTTTCTTCCGCCACGACATAGCCGATGCCGCGGCCGATGCGCAGCTCCAGTTCGAAGCTGGCATCCGCATTCAGCGTGGCTATGTGGAGCGAAGGATTCAGGATTTCGATATCCGGCGAGGCCTTCTGGATGTCGCCTGCGGTGAAGTCCTGCGGCCCGCGGACCGGAACCACGATGCGGTTGGTCTTTTTGTTGACCATTTTCATCCGGACCTGCTTAAAGTTCAGTACAACGTCCGGGACGTCTTCCACAACTCCGGGAATCGTGGAAAATTCATGCGCAACGCCGTCCACACGGAAAGCGGTAATGGCGTACCCCGGCAGCGCCGAAAGCAGGATGCGCCGGATGGAGTTGCCGATGGTGACACCGAACCCTTTTTCGAGGGGCTGGACGATGAAGCGGCCGAACGATGCCGTGTGCGTCGCCTCGTCCAGGTGAATCTTTTCCGGCATCTGGATTGTTCCGATGGTCATGGTGTTGTCACCCTCTGTGACTGTCACTTACTTCGAGTACAATTCGACGATTAACTGTTCGTCGGCGTTTAGTGGTATGTCTGCGCGTTCGGGAATATTCAGGAACGTGCCGACCATTGCAGCTTTGTCCAGGCTGAGCCAGGGAAGCATCGCCGTGTCTTTCATACGTTTCATGGAGGCATGCACCGCTTCCATTTTCTTGCTCTTGTCCCGCACCTGCACCGCATCTCCCGCTTTCAGCACGTACGATGGGATATCCACCGGTCGGCTGTTCACGAGGAAGTGGCCGTGTACAACCAGCTGCCGTGCGGCTTTGCGCGACGGAGCCAGTCCGAGCCGGTACACCACGTTGTCCAGCCGGCGTTCCAGCAGCTTGACCAGAGTCTCTCCGGTGCGACCGGGCTGCCGGAGTGCCTTGGCAAAGGTGTTGCGGAATTGCGTTTCCTGCAGGCCGTACATCCGGCGAACCTTCTGCTTCTCGCGCAACTGCACACCATACTCGGACACTTTCTGACGGCGTGACTGCCCGTGCTGGCCAGGGGGATAGGCGCGGCGTTCAACGGGGCACTTCTCGGTAAAACATTTCGTCCCTTTCAGGAATAACTTCTGCCGCTCACGGCGGCACAACCTGCAACTGGGATCGGTATATCTTGCCATGGACGTCCTTCTTGTGTTATACTCTGCGTCTCTTGGGCGGCCGGCATCCGTTGTGCGGGATGGGTGTTACGTCCCGGATGCTGCCGATTTCGAGTCCTGCGGTCTGTAGCGCCCGGATCGCCGCTTCGCGGCCGGATCCCGGACCCTTGACAAATACGTCAACTTTGCGCAATCCGAGGTCATGCGCCGTCTTGGCGGCGGCTTCGGCTGATACCTGCGCTGCAAAGGGAGTGTTCTTACGCGACCCCTTGAATCCGTTTTTTCCGGCGGATGACCAGCTGATGGTGTTGCCGTACACATCGGTGATCGTCACGATAACATTGTTGAATGTCGCCTTGACGAATACCTTGCCGCTCACGTCGACCTGGATTTTTTTCTTCTTCCGGACAACGTCCGCTTTGGAACCGCCCTGCGGGGTGGATTTTGCCACGCGTACCTCCGTACCTGAAATGTTCGATATTACGTCTTGGCTGCGACTTTCTTCTTCCCTGCCACCGTTTTCCGGCGGCCTTTCCGTGTGCGCGCATTTGTGCGTGTGCGTTGCCCGCGGGCGGGCAGGCCGCGTCGGTGTCGGATGCCCCGGTAGCAGCCGATGTCCATCAGTCGCTTGATGTTCATCTGCACTTCACTGCGCAGCGCACCTTCAACCTTGTACTCAGCCGTAATGATGCCGCGGATACGCTGCACTTCATCATCGGTCAGGTCGTTGACCTTCTTGTTGACATCTACCCCCGCCCTCGCCAGAATTGCGCGCGCCGAGGTATGCCCGATACCGTGGATGTACGTCAATCCGATTTCCGCACGCTTCTTTTTGGGCAGGTCGATTCCCGCTATACGAGCCACGCCTGTTCTCCTTTAGCCTTGACGCTGTTTGTGCTTGGGATTGGTGCAGATGATCCGCACCACCCCGTTGCGCCGGACGATTTTACAGTTCCGGCAGATCTTCTTGATGGATGACCGAACTTTCATGTTCTGACCGCTCCGTCCTTATTTGTACCTGTACGTAATCCGGCCTTTTGATAAATCATACGGCGACAACTCCACCGTGACTTTGTCCCCGACGAGAATCTTGATAAAATTCATCCTCATCTTTCCGGAGATATGGGCCAGAATGCTGTGACCATTTTCCAGACTCACCTTGAACATCGCGTTCGGCAGCGTATCGGTGATTACGCCGTCTACCTTTATGGGCCCCTGTTTAGCCATGACGGGTCAGTATCTCGGCTTCGTTGTTCGTGATGACAACCGTGTGCTCAAAATGCGCTGATGGTCTCCCGTCCGCCGTACGAACCGTCCATCCGTCATCATCCACCCGCACCACGTGTGTTCCTGCATTGACCATTGGTTCGATCGCCAGCGTCATGTTTGCCTTGAGAATGATCCCTGTACCCGCTGTTCCGTAATTGGGAATTGCGGGTTCTTCGTGCAGGTTCTTGCCGATACCGTGTCCCACCAGATCACGCACCACGGAGAATCCCGCCTGTTCCACATGTTTCTGTATCGCGGCGGAAATATCCTGCAGGTGGTTGCCCGCCCTTGCGTGCCGGATCCCTTCGTGCAACGCCGCTTCGGTCACCTGGAGCAAACGCTGCTTCTCCTCTCCAATCTTCCCCACCACGAACGTCTTCGCCGCATCGCCAAAATGCCTGTCCTTCTTCACACCCACATCCACCGAGACTACCTGTCCTTCTTCGAGAGGCCGACCGTCGGGGATGCCGTGCACCACAACATCATCAACCGAGACGCACAGTGTTGCGGGAAACAGGTTCTTCCTGTCCGGCCCATATCCCTTGAACGCCGGAACCCCTCCCTGCGCGCGAATATACTCTTCGGCCATCTCATCCAGTTCTTTGGTGGTCATGCCGGGCCGGACGGAAGATCCGACCAGCGCAAGCACTTCCGAAACTATCCGGCCACATTCCCTCATCAGGGAGAGTTCGCCGGCCGACTTGAGTATTACCCGCCCCATACCGCCCGTCAGCGGGCACGCCCCTTCATTCGTCCTGATTTCATGAAGCCATCATAATGGCGCATCAGCAGGTGAGACTCGACTTGCTGCAGGGTGTCAAGTGCCACACCCACCATGATAAGTAAACTCGTTCCTCCGAAGAACTGCGCAAAACTCGGCGTCACACCGAACCGGGAAACAAACGCAGGCATAATGGCAATAATCGCCAGGAATACCGAACCGGGAAGGGTGATCTTTGTCAGGATATTGTCGATAAACTCGGAAGTGTGTTTTCCCGGCCGGATACCCGGGATAAACCCACCCTGTTTCTGCATGTTCTCCGACACGTCTTTCGGATTAAACGCGATCGCCGTGTAGAAGTAGGTAAAGAACACGATCATCACACCGTACATGAATGAGTAGGTGAATGATGTGTATTGCAGATACCCTGACAAACCCTGGATAAATTCGCTGTCAGGAAAGAACGTCAGAATCGTGCTCGGGATGAACATAATCGACTGCGCGAAGATAATCGGCATAACGCCGGCGGTGTTCACGCGCAGGGGTATATACTGTGTCACGCCACCGTACACCTTCCGTCCGACAACGCGCTTCGCGTACTGTACCGGAATGCGCCGGGTACCCTGTGTCACCATCACCACACCCGCCACGATCAGAACCATAAAGGCAATGATGATCAGTCCGATAATCAGATTCTGGCTGACGAGGAATTGATCCACGATCGAATGGGGGAAGCGTGCAATGATGCCGATGAAGATGATCAGTGAGATACCGTTGCCCAGGCCGCGTTCGGTGATCTGTTCGCCCAGCCACATCATGAACATGGTGCCTGCGGTCAGGAAGATCACGGTGCTGAGGGTGAAGGCAAGACCCTGGACTTCCAGCGGTACGATCGGGATCCCTTCGATGTTCAGGCTGGTCAGCCGGACGCTCACGCCCCATCCCTGCAGTGCGGAGACGAGCACCGTGCCATAACGGGTGAGCTGGGTGATCTTCTTCCGGCCCTCTTCACCTTCCTTACTCAGCTTCTGAAAGTACGGGACCACCGCACCCAGCAGCTGAATGATGATGGAGGCGCTGATATACGGCATAATGCCGAGGGCAAATACCGCGGCATTGGAAAACGCGCCCCCCACGAAAAGATCGTAGAGTCCGAACAGAGTATTCGCCGACTGGTTTGCTTCGGCCTTGGCCAGCAACGAAGCGTCAACACCAGGGAGTGTGATATGGGCGCCGATACGCACCACGACCAGCAGTGCGGCCGTAAAAATCAGACGGGCCCGCAACTCCTGAATCTTGAAAATATTCCGGAAACTTTCGCCGAGCTTTGCCATTAGTCTTTGGAGAGTGCGCTAATCGTTTGGGCTTTGCCGCCGGCCGTCTGAATCTTCTCGACGGCGGATTTACTAAAGGCATGGGCAGCCACATCAAGTCTGGCTTTGAGCTCCCCCGTGCCGAGGATCTTTACCGGAATCCGGGCGGTCTTCACAACCCCCAGTTTCAGCAGGATTTCGGGTGTCACTGCGCCGTCATGGAGTTTGCCACCCGCCGCAAGTTTCTCGAGTGTTATCAGATTAACAATCTGAAACGTTTTTTTGAACGGGCTGTGAAATCCGCGTTTGGGCACACGACGGACGAGGGGCATCTGCCCGCCTTCGAACCATGCCGGGAACCGCGCACCGGCGCGTGAATGCGCGCCGTTGTGTCCGCGCGTCGAGGTACCACCGCGGCCGGATCCCTGACCGCGTCCGACACGCTTCCTCTTCTTTGTTGACCCGGGTGCGGGTTTCAACGTACTGAGTATATCCGTTGCCATGATCTGTTCGCTTTCCTGGAAATCAGCCTTTAGTCTTTACTTCTTCCACGGTGACAAGGTGGCGCACTTTGCGGATCATCCCTCTGATCTGCGGCGTATCTCTTTTAAGCACCGTATAGTTTGGGCGTCCGAGTCCGAGAGCCTTGATCGTCCGCTTTGCGGCTTCCAGCTGCTCGATGATGCTCCGGACCTGCGTAATCTTCAACATGTCTGCCATCGTTGTCTCTTCCACTGTTACGGAGTTGGCGCTGTTGCTGTCGTGCCGAAGAATTCCTGCATCGACATTCCGCGGCGCTGCGCGACGGTGCGGGCATCCACCAGACTCAGGAGGGCATCCATGGTGGCTTTGACCACATTGTGCGGGTTTGATGAACCCATTGATTTTGTCAACACATCGCGGACGCCTGCAGACTCGAGCACGGCGCGGACACCTCCGCCCGCAATAAGTCCGGTTCCCGGCGAGGCAGGCTTCAACATCACGCGAGCCGCGCCATACCGTCCGACGATCGGATGGGGAATCGTGCCATGAACAATCGGTACGCGCGTGACACCTTTTTTCGCATCATCAACGCCCTTGGCAATGGCATCCGCCACTTCGTTGGCCTTGCCAAGTCCGATACCCACGTGCCCCTTGCCGTCGCCGACGACGACAATCGCGTTAAAACTGAATCGACGGCCGCCCTTGACGACCTTTGCAACGCGATTGATGTGGACAAGCTTGTCCTTGAGTTCGAGCTCACTCGCTTTGATTCGTGCCACCGTTTGTTCCTCGAAACATACCACATGATGATCTAGGTGTATATCCTGCTGCTGTCGGGAGAGGAGTCGAACCTCTACTCACGGCTCCAAAGGCCGCTGTCCTGCCATTAGACGACCCGACAATGAGCTTCCATGGCCCGGATCCCGACCGGTGCGGCAATTAAAACTTCAGTCCGCCCTCCCGGGCGCCGTCGGCCACGGCTTTGATAACGCCATGATACCGGAAACCGTTACGGTCAAAGACAACCTGTGCGATGTTCTTTTCGAGCGCTTTCCGGGCCATAAACTGCCCCACCGCCTTGCCTACGGCCACCTGACCCTTCAGGGCTTTTGTCTGCTCCACAAGTTCGGCGCTGAGATCCGACACGCCAAGCAGGGTCTTGCCCTGGTCGTCATCAACGAGCTGGGCATACACATGGCGGAGACTACGGAAGACCGACAGGCGGGGGCGCTGCGCGGACCCTGACAGATGCAGACGAATGTGCCGCTTCGTCCGCTGGCGATTCTCCACTTTACGTTTGCTGATCATACAAGTAATACTCCCGGTGAACACCCACAATTATGACTTGGCACCACCCGCAGCAGCGGCCTTCCCGGCCTTTCTGCGGACACGCTCGCCTTCGTATTTGATCCCTTTGCCCTTGTAGGGCTCCGGGGGACGGAATGAACGGATCTTGGCCGCAACCTGCCCGACCAGCGCCTTGTCAATGCCACTGATCAGGATACTCGTCAACGTCGGAGCTGCGATAACGATCTCCTCGGGGGGCACGAACAGAATCGGGTGCGAAAAACCCAGGAGCAATTGGAGTCTTGTCCCCTTCATCTCTGCGCGATACCCGACACCCACCAGTTCCAGCTTCCGTGTATAGCCCGTCGAGACACCGGTAACCATATTCTGCAGAAGCGCCCGCCACAAGCCATGAAGCGCGCGATCCGTTTTCATTTCCGATGCCCGCTTCACCTCGAGGTGATCATCAACCATCAAAACGCTCAGGTTGGGATGCACCGTTGCGGTGAGCCGGCCTTTGGGTCCGTCCACGGCGACGTTACGGCCGTTGAGCTGGACTTTCACCCCCTTCTGAATGGGGATGGGTTTTTTTCCAATCCGTGACACTGTCGTATCTCCTTCGTTACCAGATTTCGCAGAGAACTTCGCCGCCCACACGGGCTTCGCGTGCTTGCCGATCCGTCATCAACCCCTTCGACGTGGAGATGATCGCGATACCGAGTCCACCCAGGACACGCGGGATCGTTTCTGCATCCACATACTTCCGGAGGCCGGGCCGGCTGACCCTCTTCAACCCGGCGATAACGGGTCTGGTCTCCTGGTATTTGAGCTGAATCCGGATCACGCCCTGCGCGCTCTCCTTGATCTCGGTGAATCCGTTAATGTACTTTTGCTCTGTCAGCAGGCGCGTCATTTCACGTTTCAGGTTGGACGCCGGAACGTCAACCCTTTTGTGTCCTGCCTGCAAAGCATTCCGCACCCTTGTAAGATAGTCGGCTACGGGATCAGTCATGGTCATGTGTCAGTTCTCCTACAACGCGCGCGATAAATGTGATTCATCCCGTGTTCCTACCAGCTTGCTTTTCTGACGCCGGGAATTTTTCCTTCGAGAGCCAGATCGCGGAAGGCGATACGGGAAAGTCCGAACTTCCGCATGTACGAGCGCGGTCGGCCCGATACAGTACACCGGCTGTGCAGTCGTGTCGGACTGCTGTTCCGCGGCAACTGCTGGAGAGCGGCATAATCGCCCTTCTCCTTCAGTTCTTTGCGCAGTGCGGCATACTTGGCGACGAGACGTTCACGCTTGCGCTGCCGGGCTATCGAACTGGTTTTTGCCATACCGAACAACTCCTGTCAGATTAAACTTTTGGTGTCTCCAGAACTTCCTGCCTCTTTACAAACGGCATGCCGAACGCCTTGAGCAATTCATAGGCTTCTTCGTCAGTCCGGGCAGTGGTAACAAACGTGATATCCATCCCGAAAATCCGGGCGATCTTGTCCACGTCAATCTCCGGGAAGATCGTATGTTCCTTGACTCCCATTGTATAGTTGCCACGCCCGTCAAATGACGTATCGGACAACCCGCGGAAATCCCTGATACGCGGCACCGTTACGCTGATGAAGCGGTCCAGGAATTCGTACATGTACGCGCGGCGCAGTGTCACCCGGCAGCCGATCGGCATCTTCTCACGGAGGTGGAAGTTGGAGATCGATTTTTTTGCCCGGGTAATAACCACTTTCTGTCCGACGATGGCTTCCAGGTCTTTCGCAGCCACTTCTACCAGCTTCTGGTCCTGCGTGGCCTGCCCGACGCCCATATTGATCGAGATCTTGTCCAGACGCGGCACCTGCATGACGTTCTTGTACTGGAACCGTTTCATGAGGGCCGGGATGACTTCCTGGCGATACATGGTGGAAAGGCGGGCAATCACGCGCTCTTTCGGCCGCTTCACCTTCGGGGCCTTCGCTGCGGGTGCTTCTTTCTCCTTGGCGGGCCGTGGGGCCTCTTTTTTCGCCTTTTTGGTTTTTTCGTCGCTCATACCGGATTCAGGATAATGTGTGTTTCGTTATCAGACGGCGCTAGAACATCTCGCCCGTTGCTTTTGCCACGCGCATACGGCGCTTCTTGCCCGTGGTGTCGTCCTTGACCACGGCTGTACCAACGCGCGTGGGCTGGTTTTCTTTTGGATCCATAAGCATCACGTTGGAAACGTGAATGGTTGCCTCGCGCTGGACAATGCCACCCTGCGGATTTTTCTGGCCCGGCCGTGTATGCCGTTTCATGATATTCACCCCCTCGACAATAATCCGCTGCTTCTCGGGGTACACCTTCAGTACTTTGCCGGTCTTGCCGCGCGCGTTGCCGGCAATGACCATCACGGAGTCATTTTTCCTGATCTTCATCTGCTCTGTTCCTTATAACACTTCCGGTGCGAGGGAGACAATTTTCATGTACTGCCGCTCGCGAAGTTCACGGGCCACGGGACCGAAGATGCGGCTGCCGCGCGGTTCACCTGTTTCGTTGATAAGCACGGCCGCATTTTCGTCGAACCGGATGAACGAGCCATCCTTGCGCCGGGTTTCCTTTTTGGTCCGGACAATCACCGCGCGGGCCACTTCGCCTTTTTTTACTGCGGCATTCGGGATGGCGGATTTCACCGAAACGACAATCAGGTCACCCAGACCCGCGTACCGCCGGTCCGAACCGCCGAGAACCCTGATACACCGGACTTTCTTGGCGCCGGAGTTGTCGGCCACTATAAGATTTGTTTCTTCCTGGATCATGTGCGTTTACTCCGTGGGCGATAACTCACTTGGCTTTTTCAAGAATTTCCACAAGCCGCCAGCGTTTCTGCTTGCTCAGCGGCCGCGTCTCCATGATCTTTACCGTGTCGCCGATCCCCGCTTCCCTCTTCTCGTCGTGCACCATAAGTTTTGTGGTGCGCCGGTAGTATTTTTTGTACAGCGGATGGGGTACCCGTCGTTCGATGGTCACGAGGATACTCTTCTCCATTTTTGTGCTCACCACCCTGCCCACACGGGTCTTACGGCGCGTGCTGCGGGGGGCGACAGTCTGTGGCGTTGCCTCAGGGGTCATGACGTCTTCACCTCGGCGTTCTCGGTCTTCGTGGCCTGTCCGCTTTCAGGTACCGCGGCCTGCTCTTTCAGATGCAGAATAGTCCGGATCCGTGCGATATCCCTGCGGATCGTGCGGACGCGGATCGGACTTTCCAGCTGGCTGGTTGCAAGTTGGAAGCGGAGATTGCCCAGGCTTTCCTCTTCATCGGAAAGCCGGCGCTTCAGTTCTTCTATCGACAGATCTTTTAATTCTACAGCCTTCATACGCTCTCCGTGTGAGGCTCAGGCGCCTTCAAGATCGGGCCTGATGCTGATTTTTGTCTTGATCGGCAGTTTGTGGGACGCCAGCGTGAGCGCCTTGATTGCCGTCTCCCGCGCTGTGCCGCCGACCTCAAACATCACCCGTCCGGGTTTTACGACTGCCACCCAGTATTCCGGGGCGCCCTTGCCTTTTCCCATACGGGTTTCCGCAGGCTTTTTTGTCACCGGCTTGTCCGGGAATATGCGGATCCAGATTTTCCCTTCACGTTTCATCATCCTGGTCAGGGTCACGCGGGCCGCTTCGATCTGACGCTGGGTGATCCAGCCGGGGGCGAGAGCCTTCAGCCCGAAGTCCCCGAAATTAATCCGGTCGCCGCGCGTTGCCTTCCCGCGCATCCTTCCGCGTTGGGCCTTTCTGAATTTTACTCGTTTCGGCATCAACATGATCTGCTACTCCTGCTTGATCTGGTTACTGTCCGCGGCGGGGCGGTGGCTTCTCCATGCTCTGCTGGGCATCCAGGACTTCACCTTTGCAGATCCACACCTTTACGCCGATGGCACCATAGATGGTCCGGGCCGTTGCGGTTGCATAATCAATATCGGCACGCAACGTATGCAGAGGAATCCGGCCTTCCTTGTACTGTTCGGTACGCGCCATTTCAGCGCCACCCAGACGTCCGGCACTCTTCACGCGCACACCTTCGGCACCCATGCGCATCGCCGCGGTGATGCCATTTTTCATCGCACGGCGGAATGCAATCCGGCCTTCAAGTTGTTGTGCGATGTTTTCCGCCACGAGATAGGCATCCAGCTCCGGCCTCTTGATCTCGTTGATCAAAATCTTCACTTCTTTGTTCGTAATCTTCTTGAGCTCTTCTTCAAGTTGCGAAATTTCTTTGCCGCTTCGTCCGATCACGATGCCCGGGCGGGATGTGTTGATCGTGATGACCGCACGTTTGGGTGTACGTTCAATCAGGATGCGCGAGATCCCCGCTTTTTTCAGCCGGTTCCGAACATAGTTGCGAATCGTCCGGTCTTCTTCCAGTTTGCTTGAGAACGATTTCTCGTCGTACCAGTTGGAATCCCAGGAGCGGATAATACCCAGACGCAGACCGATCGGATGTGCTTTTTGTCCCACGATAACTCCTTACGTGTGTCGGTTACTTCGAATCCTGAGCTTTGGCACCTTTTTTCGGTGCTGTTTTTTTCGGCTCTGCTTTTTTTGCTGCCGGTTTTTTCGGAGCGACCGTTTTGGCTGCTGATTTTTTCGGAGCGGCCTCTTTTGCCGCCGGCTCTGCTGCCGTACTTTTTGTCCTGCCCGCCGGCGGCTTGACTGTCACCTGCTTCGGCGCCACGATGATCGTGACATGATTCGAGCGCTTCCGCACGCGGAATGCACGACCCATCGGCGCGGGCAACACCCTCTTCATAAACATGCCGCTGTCCACAAATGCGGTCTTGATGATCATCTCTGCCGGCTCCAGCCGTCCCGAATCGTCCTTGTTCTGAAGATTGGAGACTGCAGAACGTAACACTTTCTCCGCCACCCGCGATGCATGCTTCGGGGAGAAGTGAAGAATATGGAGCGCTTCATCTACGGACTTCCCGCGGATCAAGTCAATCACCAGTCGCATCTTGCGCGGCGAGGTACCGACATATCTGTTGATGGCTCGAGCTTCCATAAATGCTTATCCCGCCTTCGAGGTTTCTTCTTTCCTGACGCCCGGGTGACCCCGGAATAACCGCGTGGGAGAGAACTCTCCCAGCTTGTGCCCCACCATGCCTTCGTGCACGTACACGGGGATAAACTTGTTCCCGTTGTGCACCGCAAATGTATGCCCCACAAAGTCCGGTGTAATGGTAGAGGCACGCGACCAGGTCTTCACCACTTTTTTCTGGCTCGCCTTGTTCAATGCCGCAACCTGCTCTAGCAGCCGGATGCTTACGTACGGTCCTTTTTTCAGCGAACGGGCCATAGCGCCTACTTCCTCCGTTTTACGATAAACTTGCTGGACGCCTTCTTGGTCTTACGCGTCTTCTTCCCCTTGGTGTGCCAGCCCCACGGAGAAACAGGATGCGGATTTCCCTGGGGAGACTTTCCTTCACCGCCGCCATGCGGATGATCCACGGGGTTCATCACAACACCACGCGACTGCGGACGGATCCCCAGCCAGCGTGAACGGCCAGCCTTCCCGATGCTGAGGTTCTCGTGGTCGGCATTCCCCACTCCGCCGATTGTCGCCATACACTCCAGAGAGATGCTCCGCACTTCGCCCGAGGGCATTTTTACCTGCGCAAGCTTCCCCTCCTTCGCCATCAACTGCACTGCGGCACCGGCACTGCGGGCAATCTGCGCACCTTTGCCAGGGCGTAATTCAATATTATGGACAAACGTGCCTGGCGGGATGTTGGCCAGAGGCATGGCGTTTCCGGGCCTGATTTCCGAGTCCGCTCCTGACC